>JAXGNE010000009.1:0-347611 GCA_040768105.1 Anaerolineaceae bacterium | reverse complement strand
GCAGCGGTTGCCTTGACGATCACACGCGGCAGGGGGGAAGTGCCAGCCTGTGTTTCACCATGAATTTCAACACCGGCTAGATCATTTAATTGGGGCAAAACACTTGATAGGCTAATTGTCCATACACCTGTATCGCTGTCATGGCCTTCATCCGAGGTCGGAATATCAAAATAGATATAGTCCAGGGTGTCACTGTTATTATTTGCATCGGTAATTGCCTGCCTTAACGAGCCTGGACCATCATTTGCGGTAGTTGTAACCTCGAAAATTTGACTTGCACGAATAGGTTCCGCTCGAATCTGTGATGTGGAAAAAGCCAGGCAGACCAAAAACAATACCATCATGCCCGTCAATACAATCTTATGGTTATTCATTTATCCTCCTAAAGGTTAACAATTAAGGGACAAATGGCGTAATGTTAGCTGCGATAATTAAATTATAGATAAATTAAATAGAAAATCAAGCCCCTATCTACAAAAGAATCTTTTTATTCCTCCCCCTTCACCGCCCGCACGGACACCCGCCCACTGCCTGCGTCCAGTTCAGCTTGCTCAATGAAGGCCGCCGCTGCCAAGCCACCGCGCTCGCGCAGCCACTCGCCCACAACGGTATCACCTGGCATCATGCGGTTGCCAAACTGGTCATAAAACTGGCCTGCCTCATCCACAAAATGATCGCGCTCACCCTGTGCTGCCTGCTCGGCTATGCGCAGTGTGCGCCCCTGGCTGACCCTTGCGATCAGCAGGCGCTGGTTCACCGTGCCCAAACGCAATAAATCCCGCATCACGGTCAATGCGCTGCGGTTACCTTGCTCGAAGGGCGGCGTGTAAATATCGGAGGAGGCCTGGCTTTCCACCCCGCGCAAAAACTGGTTGGCAGCTGTGTACATATCCAGGATTTGGTCGCTGGTCTGCCGAACGCTCAAAACCCTGAAGAGCAGGTCCGCGTTGGGGCTGCGCAAAACCCAAGCGGGCAGGGTTTGATTGTAGAGGCGCAGGCCCCCACCCTCAAAAGTCAGGCTCTCATCCACGCCCAGCAGGTAATAAGCGCTGCTGGAAGCCGAACCGCTGCGCTGCACGACCAGCCAGTATGTCATGCCTGCGCTCAAGCTCACCACTGGGTCAAAGTTAAACCTCACCCAGGGATAGCTCTCCTGCGCTAGGCTAGAGCCGGCCAGGCTGCTGCTCCCCAAGGCGCTGCCAGAGGGCAAACCGCCCGCATCCGCCTGCAGCTGCAGCTGGATACTATCAGCCGGGTTGCCCTCCCTGCGCAAACGCAGGTCCACGTCGCGCACACTAAGGTCCACGCCCGGGGTAAAAGAAGCTGCCATCCTCAGGCTGGTGGTGCTGGCGCCTATCGCTTGGCTGCCGTTTTGGGCTGGGGCATTGCCAATTAAGCCGGCGCTGGTCTGGTAGCTGCGCCAATCCAGGGTGTGTGCCCAGCCCAAACCCACCAAGCGCGCGCTCACCCCCTCTGGCCAATCCGCATGCCCAGGCTCAAAGCGTGCTTGCGGGTTCGCTTGCACCGCCAGGCCCAGGTCGCGCAGCTGCTCTGCGTAACTTTCACTAATGCAATCGCGCCTTAAAACGCGCTCCTTGATGCCGTAGTGTGCCTGGCTGGCAGGGTCATCCGCCCAATCGGTCTGGCGCACTTCGCCGAGCTGGTCCACAGGGGCCAGGTAGCGGTAGCGCACGGCCAGGCGGTTGGCCATCTCATCCAGGCTGCGGGTCAGGCGTCCAACCCCCATTCGCAGGCTCACTTCATTTAAATAGCCCCACCATACCGGGCTACCATAGCGGTTATAAATGCACAGCGGCGCGCGCAGGCGCTCAAACAGGTCCGCCAGGTCTGACCCGCTGCCGCGTGCGTCAATCACAGCCCTTTCCGCACCGCCGTAAATGGACCAGCTGAGCGAATGCACCTGCAAATCCACTTGTGGCTGGCTGGTGCGCGCAAAGTTCAATGACTCAAAGGTCACCCGGTAGCTCATAGGATCCTCTTGCGCTGGCGGTACCAGGCCTTGACCGAAAGGCTGCGCTCAATCGGGGCCAGCTGGCTGCTGTCGGCCTGGAAGATGTAAAAGTAAGCCCCATAGCCTTGTGCCAGGTGGTGGCTGGCCTGCAGGGGTACGTGCGTGGCCAGCTCCTGGTTGGACTGCACCGCGTAGGTCAGCCCGCTGAAGGCATCATCCACCAACTTGTCGTTCTGTGCCAGGGGCAGGATGGCCTGGTAATGCGAGCAGGAATCCAGCGGCAGCAAGAGCAGGTAGTCCAGGTCCAGGGTATAGCTGCTGCCGTTAGGCTTATAGGCTTGCAGGCTGAGGGTGTGCGGCCGGGCATACAAAACACGCGCTAAAACCGCGCTGGGAAGCCTCAGCGGCGGCAGGAGGCAGTAGCCTAGGCTCGGCTCTGCCTGGGTTGGAGCGCCTTCATATAAGCTCACCCCGCCCGCGCTCACCACTAGCCTGAGCTGCAAATCGCTGTAGGCATGCGCGTTTGCCAGGCGTAGAATTGGCCGATATGCCCTGCCCTGGCAGGCGCTGACCGTGCTGGCCGGCAGCGTCCAACTGAGCAGGCTTATCCAGCTGCTATTCGACCATACCAGGCGTTGAAAGCTCCCACCCGAGCAGCTACCGTCACTGACTGTGCTGCCGCCCGTGCCGCTCTCGGCTTCGTAAGTCAGCTGCGGGCTGCCGCTCGTGGCATCAAATTGCTGGGAACCAATCAAACAGTCCCCCAGCGCCCCTACAGCAGTGGTGTTAGTCAGCTCGATTCGCAGCGGGGCAGGCAGCTGGTTTTCCAGGTTCAGCGCGCTGACGTAAAAGAAGTTATCATGCCCGCTGCCGCTGTCATCGTGGTTCAACAGCGTCAGCCCGCTGGTCAGGTTAGCGCCGTTGCCGTTCGAAAGCGGCAGGGGGATCTCATCTGAATCAAAGTAATTTGGCCGGCAAAAGACCAACCGCACGCCCAGTGAACCCTGGTCGTGGTAAGCCAGGCTGTTGCCGGTCATCTCAAGGCGTGCATGCAGGATGCGTGCGTAAGAATACAAGCTCTCACCCGCGTACTTCAGGCGCAGGTAGCGCGGGTTACCCACCCCCTCCCCCGTGAAGCGATTCGCAAGGTAAACAAACTCTTCCAGCTTGCGCAAAACCGCTCCCATTTCGGCCTGGCTGCCATTCAAGCTCAGGGTCAGGGCTTCTTCCACAACCGCCTCGCTGCTAGCCTGCGGCTCGTAACTGCACCCCAATAGTCCGCTCATCAAGGGCTGACCCTGCAGGTGCAGCCAGGCATAGTCGGGGTTCGAACGCAGGTCGCCAATTGCCAGGTAAATCATGCGCTGCTCCCGGGGCTGGTCCAATCGTCCGCTTCCCAATCGCTCGGTTCATCCCATTCCCAGGGTGCGTAAGTTAGCTCTTCGGTCTGCTGCAGCTCGTCCAGGCGCAGGCTCTCCAGCTGGCGCTCAAACTGCCGGCGCAAATTACTGCTCCACTGCAGCAGGGCAGCGTCTGCACTCAGGTTGGTGGAAAAATGGCTCAGGCGGTGGCGTACCAAAAACTCGGATGCAAAGGCTGCCGCGCCGCTCAAAACGATCGCCATCTCAAACTCGTCCAACGTGGTCTCAATGGCCAGGTCCAGGCCGGCCAGGGTCAGGTGCTCCCCCAGCTGGTGGCAAAGTGCTTCCAGCGCCGAGCGGATGGCCTCGTCCAGCTGGTCCGCGTTCAAGACTAGGTTATTGGGGTCCAAAAACTGGTTTACCAGGCGCGTGCGCAAATCGGTCAGGTCGCTCATGCCCGCCTACCTTTCTTTGCTGCTTTGCCATTCATGCTTGCATCAGCCTGCGCAGCTGCATCAATGTGCTCGCCTGCTAAAGCAGTCGCGCCTCCGTTAGCCAGCCTCCCTTCCTTTAATATGGGCTCAAATTGCGCCGGTGTAAAGCAAACTTTCCTACCCTGTGCATCGATCACCACCAGCAGCCCGTCTTCTTTAATATCATAATCCAGCGCACCCTCCCCAACAAGCCGCGGGATGATGCGCGTGATGCTCTGTAATTTCATGGCTCACCTCTCTCTTTTAGGCTGGCGGTGCAATCAAGGGCCACACCGCCAGCCACTCGTATTCAATTGCTAACGTTGACCTGCACTCAGGCCGTCTTCCAGGGCAGTGCCCAAAATATAAGCCGCCAAGACGGCCAGCATACCGGCCAGGCTGTCAGCCTCCAAGGGGAAGTCTGGCTGCCAGGTTTTCACCAGCATCAAGACCAAGCCAATCAAGGCTGCCCAAAACTTGCGCGATGCCAAGAGTAGTTTTAGTTTTTCCATCATGCTCCTTTTTTACAAATTCAAATCGTAGTTGACCCGTGCCCCGTACAGGCTGAAAGACGTGCTGGCAGCCGCATCCACGCTCAACTGCAGCCAAAGGCATTCATCCTCCCCCAGCCAGCAGGGGCTGTCCAGGCTGACCGTCATGCTGTGCGTGCCAACCGCCTTGCGCTCATCGGCGCTGTCGTGCCCCCCGTCCATCGTGACGCTGAGCGCCGCCCCGCTGGCCGCTTCGCTAGCAACCGGCAGTGCCATCTTGTGCAAGACCGGCGCAGAAAAGTCGTCCGCAGCAGCCCCGGCAATCTTGTAATACACGGTCACGGATTCCAAGCGCGCGCCCTGCCGGTAAGCTGCTGAGGATGGCGCCAGGATGGGCAGGTACAGCGCAAAGCTGCTGTCTGCTGTGCTGCGCGTCTCCGCCACCACGTTGGAAGAAACCCCCAGGGTCCAAGTGCCACCGGCTTTGCCAAACAGCGCTGGCGGCAGGAACTGGTTGATCTTGCTTACTTTGACATATCCCATATCTTTATCTCCTTTACTCAAATAATTGATCAGCCTATGCCACGTTGGCTTTGTGCAACGGGCGGAAGTCGTTCACCCACACGGCCAGGTAGTGGCGCACCTTCAGGCGGTGTTCGTCGTTCATGAAGACCGCTGGTGCGAGTGCCTCACCTGCCACGAAGATTTCGGGCATCAGGCCGAAGCGCTCGCCCACGAAGATGGCAGGCGCAACACGCGGGTCGCATACGGCCGCCCAATCGCTTGCATCTGTCCACTCAGGCACCACCACCGGCACGGCCGAGCCTTTTAAAACGTTGTCATACACATAACCCGACTCGCGCACCAAGGCACCCGTGCAGATTTCCATGGCGGTCTTCTGCAGCGCGCGCGGCACCAGGACAAACTTGGGGTTGACTGCCAGCATCGGGCCTGACCCATAAAAGCCAGCTTCGTTCTTAATCAGCATCGGTTGGCTGTAAACCGCCTGGCTGACCGCATCCCACTGGTTGCCGGAAAGGGCTGTGGTGGTCAGGTTGGCATGCCCGCCCGCGCTGGTCACCGCTGTGGTGTTAAACAGGGCACCCCCGTCCGCCATGCTCGGGCCGATGCCTGCGTTTTGGGTGAAGACCGCCGCCACCAGGCGTGAAATTTTACGCATGCCGGCCGAAGCCAGCTCGCGCGCGTAAGCCTGCAGCTTGCGGGTCTCATCGCGGTCAATCAGCTCCAGCGTGAGCGGGATGTACCCGCCATACTTGGTGAAGCTGGCCGTCTCGCCCGAGTCGCCCACTGCCAGCTCGGTATACTCTGCGCCTTCGGCGATGGCCGGCAGGTCCCCCACCGTGCCCACCAAGGTACCGCTGATGTCCTGCAGGCTGTTGAAGTGTTCCTGCACGCTGATGTCCTTCCACCAGTCGTAGCCAGCCCTGCCCAGTTCCTGCCAGGTGTTCGCCACCAGCTTGTTGAGCGCATTCTTGACCAGGCTGCTGAAGTCGAGCGTGGTGGCCAGCTGTGCCCGCTGGGGGTAGTAACCACCGTGCAGGTCATGGTCGCCGGTCAGCATCAGGTACAGCTCGCGGATGCCCGTCAGGCGCGGGGCGCTGACAGCGCTCAGCTTGGTTTCGCGCGGCAGGTGAAACAGGTCATCCACCGCGGCCTGCAGGCGCTCACCAGGCTCAAGCATGCCTTCCACGCGTGCCGGCCCCACCACCTGCGTCCCGGCGCTCACCTCTGCCAGCAGCTGCCTGGCTTCCTGGATGGCGGTCTGCAGCTCAGCCGGGGCAAAGCTGCGCTCAGCAAATTGCAGGCGCAGGCGTTCGGTCATGGCTTTGGGCAGCCGTGCGTTCGCCAAGCTGTTCTCCAAAAGCCAGGTGCTCATTTGTTGGCGCATCGCCCGTAGCTCCTGCAGCTGGCTCTCCACGCCTGGGGTGCTTTCCTGCGCGTCTTGCGGGCTGGGTTGCACCTCGTTTTCAATTGTTTCTTGCATTGTCGTTCCTCCTTGTGCTTCAAAATTAGGTTGAATGTGGTTGAGGGCACGCACGAACATGCCCCCGCGGGCAGGGTTGAAAACCAGGTCGACCGAGAAGATGCGCAAGATCTCCTCCACCTTTTTCCCCCGCCCATTGAATAAAATATCCGCCGAAAAACCGACCCGCACCGCAGGCTGGTCTGGCTGGGGTGTTAGAACCTGCCGGCCGATATCGCGCAGCAGGTCTGCCGCTGGGCCGATGGCACGCAGCTCAGCACAGATGCCCTGACTGGGCTCGTCCCAGCGCACGTTTGAGAGCACGCCGGCCATATCGCGCAGCGAACGGGCCTGCCACTTGTGGTCGATGAAGCAGTGCACGCCCTCCCACAGCTTCAGCGAGCGCTGCAGCACCGCGCCATCAAACTGCCAGCCGTTGGCTTGCCCGGCCGTGATGGCCAAGATCTCAAAGCGCTGTGGGTCTAGGGCTTGTGCTGCTAGTGAAAAATGTGTTCGAACTTCTTCCATACATCTCCTTTCTTTATCTTTTGTCTTCGCAAACAACCAGTCATTGCGAGATTCTTGTCATCGCGAGGCACGACACTTGCGCCGCGCTGCGCTTGCGCAGTGCAGGTGAGCGATCTCACAACAAATCAAATTAGTAATTAACCAATTTAGACTGCTTCGCAAGCTCGCAGTGACACCCACTCTGTCATCACAAGATTCCTGTCATCGCGAGGCACGACTGCGTAGCGTCCCTTAGGGACACATGCGCTGCGCTTGCGCAGTGCAGATGAGCAATCTCAATGCAGTTCCTCCGTTGCACACACCATCCCCATTTCGTATGCCACGTTTATAACTTGACAAAACACTTATGCACCGTTCTCACCTTTACTCGTCGGTTGGTGCGTTCAAAACCGGAACGCACCCTACTACTGCGCGAGAAAATGAATTTGACTCCGAGACTACCCACCAAACCACCTCATCCCATCCCGCCTTCGCGGCGCTCGCCCAAAAAGCGGTACACAATCCGCAATAGCTCCTCCTTATCAATCAAGCCCAGCTCATACAACCTGCCGCATACCTCCCCCACCTTGCTGCCGGCCTCGGCCAGCTCGCGGTTATCGCGCGCGGAAATATCCGCCCCATACACCGCCAACCCTGCCCCCGGGTCCACGCTGCCGTCCAGCATGGCACGCCTTGCCAAAACCACCCCCAATAGGTCCTTCACCAGCCAGCGGAAAAAATGCTGCCGCTGCTCAAAGCGCCGGAAGGTGGGTCCGCCCGAAGCTTCGGCCGTGGTGCGCGTGGCGGACTCTGGCTCTGCCAAAAAGTGCAAAGGCACCCCCGCCCCAGCTGCGATCATCTTCTTTACCGCCAGGCCATCTGTGCTGGCATCCAGCGCCTCCAGCCTGGGCGAGATCACCGACCAATCCTCGCTCTCATCCGTCACCAAGATGCTGCCGGGCGAAGGCGGGTTAGCTGCCAGCTCCAGCTGGCGCTTGTGACGGGCAGCCTCGCTGTTGAAGCGCGCCTTGACCACGTACAAAAAGGCGTTGCGGAAACGGTTCAGCCGCACGCGGTCTTCCAGCCAGGCGGCATAACGTGCCAGCCAGCGCAGCATCGGCGCCAGGTCTGGCTCACCCCACTGCCCGCCGGCCGGCTTATTGACCGCGTAATGCAGCATCACGGCCGGGAAGCGCCCAGCTTGGTCCGGACCGTCCTGTGCAGCTTGGTAAGCCGGGAAAACCCTTACCTCCCCAATCCCCTCGGGTTTGCAAATGAAGCGCAGGGGCTGCTCGATGTCATTCTCGGCAGCATCAATCGTATTGATCTGGCTGGCAGGCACCACCCGCAGGTAAGACATGCCGGCCTGGTCCGTTGAAAGCAGCAAAAACAGGTTGCCTGTGCGGGTCAGCTCGTCGCACATCTCCACCAAGCGCACATCCATGCGGTTGAGTGACTCTTGCCAAAAGGCATTAATGAAGGCTTGGGTCGGCGCGTGCCCACAGCGTACCACCAAGCCGCCTCCCACCACGTACTGGCTGGTCAGCTCCACGATGCGACGCGCCAAAGGGTTCAGGCGCCAGGCATCCAAACAATCTTCCATCACATGTGCCCGGTCCCAAGCGTAGCGGTCCCGCGTGCCCTCATCCAGGCTGCGTGCCCCCACCAACAGGCTGTTCTCATCCTCGCGCACAGCCAGTGCCTCCCTAACCATGCGCTGCAGCGGCTTCTGTAACAGCTTTTCCAACAAGCTTTGTCCTCTTCCTGTCATACCTACTCACCTCCTTGTAATATTTCTCTTGGGCTCAAAACCGGGCAGACCGCGCCGTCCAGTGGGCAGATGACTGCCCTGCCGGGGTTTGCCGCGCTAAAATAAACCCGCAACGCCGCCTCATCCCCATGCCAGCGGTTGTAATCCATGTAAAAGTTGGGGCTGCCGATGGCCGGCGCGCGGTTAGCGGTCTGGTGGATCAGCCAAGACCGCACGCCCTTGGGCAGCAGCGGCGGGCAGGGGTATTCAGGCGTATACAGCGGGTAGGGGCGCTGCCACAAGTACTGCGCCAGCCACCAGTCCAACTCGGGCAGGTCACTCACCGCCAGGTGCGCGTCCACCCAACCCGCGCGTGAATACACGATCGGCAGCCGCCCTGTGCGCGCCTGTAGGATGCGCAGGCATGCCAAGAGCGTGTCGGTAATGCGCTCGGTAGGCTGCTGGTGATCCAGCTCCAGGTCCAACACCAAGCGCACCTGCCCCAGCGCTTCCTCACCCACGATGCGCAAAAAGTGGTCCATCTGCGCGCTAGCGCTCTCAGCCGGGTGCAAAACGTGGTAAGGCAGCCTGAACGCCCCAATGCGCGCCGCCTCGCTGAAGTAATACGCAAACCAGGGGTCCTGGTATCCCCAGGAAATGCCCGCACGCATGGCAATGAAGCTCACCCGCGGCTGGTGTGCTGCCAGTTGGTTAAAGTCCACTTTTTGGCGCCCGTCCGCGCTGGTATTGAAGCGTGACAGGTCCACCCCGAAAGCGTTCGCCATATTGTCCTTGAAATAAGTCATTTAATAACCTCTCTCCATGTCTTGTAAAGGATCACCCGCCGGGACCATCAGCGCCGCCTTGCCGGTAGACCAGGTTTGCTGGTCCAAAATGCTCACCAAGGCCGCCGAAAGCACCAGGTCATCATGCAGCAGCGCCCCACTAGCCGGGTCCCGCGCCCCCTCCGGCACCGACCAGCTCAACAGCTTCTCCGGCCCCGGGCGCACGCTGTACTGCACGGCTGCCAACTGCTGGAAAAACAGCCTGTGCAATCTTGCCAGCTCACCCTGCTCATCGTCCATACAGGCATAATCTTTGAAGCGCCCGCTGTCCACGGCTGCCAAAAAGCCCCAGCCCAAGCGCGATTTGACCTGGCTGCTGAACACCACCGGCAAAACCCGCTCGCCCAGGGCATCAGCCAAGAACGAAGCCAACCCTACCCCCACCCCGCTGGCATCCACCACCAGCCAGCGCACCTGCCAATGCTCAGCCAGGGCGCGCACGCGGGCGTACGAGGCGGCGTGCTTCTCGCCCACCCAGGTCGCCCGCCAAACCACGCGGTAGCTGGGCTTGCGCAGCAAGTCATCCGCCGCGCCATCCAAACTCACCTCCACCACCGTCAGCGCGCTGGCATCCCGGCCAGGATTTGAAAGCGCTGCCCCGCTGCCCTCGCGCATAGCCTCATCTTCCCCTGCTAGGTCCAAGAGCATGGCATAAATTGCGCCATGCTTGGGGCTTTGCTGCGCTGGGTGCGTGCCTTGCATCATCGCCAGCCGCGCCGCTGTGAAAAGCCCGCCGCCTGCGTCAATCTCCTCGCTGTAATACTGCGAGCGCACGAAGGGGTGCTGCCTGCCCATGCGCCGCACCTGCTCCGCCACGAAAGCACCATATGCCGGCACCTCCTGGCAGACCGCATCGGCCGACAAACGGAAAACCCGCTGGATGCCGTCACGCGCTTGGGCAGCCTCTGCCAGGCGCAGCTCGCGTGCCAAAAGGGTCTCGTTCGTCCAGGCTGTTCCCCAAAAGACGCGTGTGGCGTTTGTGCTGGCGGCCATGGGGGCAATTTCCTTGTCAAATTTGTCAATGCCCACGTCCTGCGCCTCATCCACCTGCAGCAGCGTAGCCGCGGTCGCCCCGACGATGTTGGCCTCTGGCGCGGCGGATAAGAACAGCTGCGAGGCGAGCCCCAGGCGGTACAGGTTGCCGGCTTTTTTCTGCCAGCGCCCGCGCGTCAGCTGGTTTGCGTTCAGCGCCCTTTCTAAGCGGCGCATGGCATTCAGGCACTGCGGCTGGTAAGTGGGCGAAAGCTTGACCATTTCCGCGCCGCGCTCACAAAACAGGCTTAATAGGTAGGCTTCCAGCTGGGCTTGCAGTTCGTTCTTGCCCGATTGGCGCGGGAACATCACCACCAGCGAGTGCCCCAGACCGCCCAAGACCGAGCGCACCACCGCGCGCGCCACGTCCTGTTGGTAGCTGCGCAGGCGGATGCTGCCGAAAGCCTGGCAGTAACGCGTCGGGTCGGCAAAGGCAAACGCCAAAAGTTGTACCTGGCTGGGTGCGCTTGTGATCACGGCCTATCCTCCCAAAAATGCCTTTAAGACCGCCACCAGCGACATCAAGCTGGAGCCGCCCGAAGCCAGGCCAGAAAAAATCTTGAATTGCGTCACGCCCTCGGTGGCGCTGCGCAAGCGCGTCTCGTGGTCCAAGATCTGCGCCTCTAAAAGCTTCAGGCGCTGCTCGTGGATGGCTTGCTGGTGTGCCAGGCTGCTTTCCAAAAGCTTCAAGCGCGCCTGCAGCAGGCTGTTGGCGTGCCTCAGCTGGCTGATCAGCAAAGCGCCCGCTTCTTCGTTCATAAGCACCTCCGGGAAAACGAGCTCACTGTGTTTAACCGATCGACTGTAACCATTGATCCTCCTTGGTCTCTTCCCACTGCCCCATCAAGTACTCCAGGGCTTTGTTAAGCGTGCCCGGGTCCAAACCCGGCTGGGAGGCTTGCAAGAGCTGGTTGATCTGCATCAGCCGAGCCAGGCGCGTGCAGGCCAGCCCCAGCGCTTGGATCGAATCCGTCAGCGACTTGAGCCTTTCGGCATCCTCCTCCTTTTGCAGCAAGCCAAAAAAGCGCTTCAAAGCCGTGCGCATCATCACGATCTCTTCCCACAGTGTTTTATTGAGCGCCTTATGCAGGTCCCTGCGCTCTGCCGCGCTATAAAACTCGTTATAGAGCGAAGGCTGAACGTAACGCTCATCCTCCAGCATCATGCGAACCAATTTTTGACCCTTTGTTTCCTTCAACATGCCTCCAAATGAGATGGCCAGGGAGCCGCCCAGGGTGGGCAATCTGGGCAAACTCCCCAGCGTGAGGCGAGCGAGAGACCGAAAAGTTTGAGTGTAGTGTGAGGGTTCATTCGCTGCCTCTAAATAGAACATTTATTCTATTTACTGTGCAAATCATAGCACGAATGAAAAAGAAAAACAATGTCAAAAGCGGAAATTTTTAAACGAGTTTTTGCCGATTCGGCAATTTTTTGCGCGTAGAAGTAAAAAGCTGAAAGTTCAAAGGTGAAAGCTCAAAGCTGAAAGGAAATTAATGTAGTGCAAACTGCCTGTACCCCAAAGGGTACCTTGCTCGCCAAGATATCAGTTCACACAACTTATTTAGGCAATACATATAGTCTGAATTATTAATGTAGTGCGAACTGTCAGTTCGCACAATGTCTGCTCACCAGGGTATCAGTTCGCACAGTATAAAATCCTTTTCGGGATTTAACGCGCCAAATTAGCCAGTTCAGCGGTAGATACCGTCTTGAAAGTCAAGCAGAAAAGTTGAATTGCTTGTGATATTCAGCATCAAAAGGCATCTGGGTCTTCAAAACGCCATAGACAATGTGCAGTAATTTACGCATGGCAGCAACTATAATAGCTTTATTAGCAAGTCTTCGGTCATGCAATCTAACTTTCAATGATCGGACCACAGGATTATGGTTCGAGGCAACAATTCCAGGCATATACAAACAAGACCGTAACTCCCTACGACCTTGTTTTGAGATACGTGTTTTCTTGTGCACAGATGAACCTGAAGAAAACCCTTTAGGGTTCAGGCCAGCGTAGGCAGCTAGTTGTGATGCGCTTTCAAAAGTGCTGATATCCCCAATCTCAGCCAATAACCTGGCCGATGTTTTGTCTGCAATACCCGGAATGGAATTCAGAAGTTCCTGCTGTTTCTTCAGATTAGGTGTCTGCTTGATAAAGTTTTGGATCTCCTTTTCAGTGGCTGCGATACATGTTTCCAAGTAAGCCACATGTGTTGAAAGGTCTTTTACCACCCACTCATCCTTCTCACCACTTGACAATCTATTTTTTTCCTGCTGACAATTCGTCTTTAGGTCTTCTAAACGTCGTACAAGTGCCCTTAAATGCTTTATTTCGGGGCTAAGTGGCTGCCATAGTGTCGGATTCTCCTTCAAACAGAACTCAGCAATCAAATCTGCGTCAGCTTTGTCAGTTTTATTGCGATGTAGTTTGCTCTCCCCATAATGCTTGATGCGCGCTGGATTAACCACGCTTACAGCATGGCCTTGCTTATATAGGTGCTCAGCTACTTCTTCGCCATATTGTCCGGTGGCTTCTAAACAGGCATGCACCTGCTCGACTTGACGTGAAACTAACCATTTATCTAGTGCCTTGTACCCTTCTGAATTATTGCTGATGACCTTGTGAAACTTACCTCGTTCTGTGATCAATACCAGGTCAAGTTTATCCTTGGAAACATCGATACCTAATATATATTGCATCTTACACCTCTTTTTTGATAAACTATGTTTAGCATCGGTCAGGCGCATGAATTGGATCATCCTTGTGAATGCAAGCTCATCTCTGGTATGTAGAGAGGCTTCAGATACCGTCCGATCTCTGTGTAAAATGGTGAAGGGATCATATCTACGTTTCAGGCTTTGTGCCTAAAGGGAGGGTTCAGATTCACCTTCACCGTCCTGACTGATGTCTTCTACCTCTCTAGCATACTCTATATCTAATATACAAGGGGAGGGTTTGTTGAGCGTGATTGCCTTATACTCACCAGGGCCTAAACCCTCCCCAACAGGCATTGTATGGTACCGTAGGGTGGCGTTGAAGGCGTGTAATTCTGGGCCTTGGTCTGTAATAACGCCGCCTTCAACCCACCAAACCAAGACTAATCCATGTAGTGCGAACTGTCAGTTCGCACAACCTCTACCCACCAGGGTAATATTGCTCGCCAGTAATATGGTGCGTTCCGAAGTTGAACACGCCAAACTGGCCAATCCAGCGGTAGGGGAGGGTTTGTTGAGCCTGATTACCTTATACTCACCAAGGCCTAAACCCTCCCCAACAGGCATTGTATGGTAGCCTAGGGTGGCGTTGAAGGCGTGTAAACCAAAGCCTTGGTCTATAATAACGCCGCCTTCAACCCACCAAATTAACACGAACAACCCTACTTCAAAATCAGCGGCAGGTAAAGCAAAAAGTCCACCAGCTCCTGGCTAATAGGCCAGCACAAATACCCCACGCACAGGCTCAACCCACCCGCACTCAGCTCGCCCGCCGCCGCCTGGCCAACCATACCAGTCAGCTCCACACTCCCCGCGCTCATCACCTGGCTGGAAGGCCCAATCGCCCACCAATCAATGGCAATATCTGGTGCAAAGAAGTTGGCAGCTATAAGAAATAGCACAGAGAAGGAAATCAGCAGAATAATCGTTTTCCGCATGGCACCCTCGCTAGTAGAACAGCAGCATGATGGGGGATTGCGTTGCTGTACCACTACTTAACCAGCTATAGCAGAAAAATGTTGTGCCTGCATAAGCACATTTAGAGCTCCATGAATTAATAGAATTTTGAGCGTTCATCGCAACCCAATACCGCGTACTGACATCAAATCCTAAATCGAGCGTGCAATAACCATTTGTGTAACCATCTGTAACAGTTATCTTTTCGCCATTAATATTATTAAAGAAGCGGTATACCTCCGAACCACTGTCGTCACAATAAAAATAAACCGCCGCCTTAACCAATCCAGTTGCATCAAGCTCTTGCCAGAAATCCCCAGCATTACTTATGGCAAACTCATACTCTCCGCCATCACCCCCGAAACCTTTAATTAATGCGCCACTACCATCATTGCTGACAACGAACGCCGCATCTGTGCTTGTGCTGCTGTCGTTATGTGCCCATAGGGCTATACCGCCGGAACCATCTGCTTCAGCATAAAGGGCTGATTGAGATAAACCCACGCCATACCAACTAGTAGCTTTCACGCCATGACCTGTCGAACTGGAGCCAAGTACACCAATACCATCAGTGGAAGTGCCCGCTCCATGAACCCCAATCCCGCCAACACTTTCCACGCCTATTCCAATACCTTCATTTATGATACTCAGAGTGCGAGTACTAGAATTGTCCAAAATCCCAGCTTGCGGTGCTAATGTGATGGCATAAGGTGCACCCATGAGTTGTTGCCTAGGTAAGGTCACTCCATTCACGGTGGTTTCTAGCCATGAATCGTAGTTGAAGACAGTCTTATTTGTAAATGGTACTGTATCTCCCAGGGCAGTTTGAAACAAGCCATTACTGACATAAATTGTTTTCGTCTCCTCCCATGAAGCGATTGTTCCGTCAACAGAAGTGTAAAGTCTAAAAGTCATCTCACGGTTACCAGTCACCGGGGTACCCCCCTCCACCAACC
Organism: Anaerolineaceae bacterium; assembly: GCA_040768105.1. Taxonomy (GTDB): domain Bacteria; phylum Chloroflexota; class Anaerolineae; order Anaerolineales; family Anaerolineaceae; genus JAXGNE01. The sequence continues at coordinate 332,571 of JAXGNE010000009.1, read as the reverse complement.
TGCCCTGGTATCCAATCACCGGGGTGATCACAGTCGCACGCTCGCCTTCCGTGAGATCATAGGCTGGTGGATTCTCCTGCGCCAGGCCAGCCCGCTCCGGGCTGAGCGCGAGCAGGATCAGGGAAATTACAAATAATAGGGTAAGGATTCGATGTTTCATGATTTGTTCCTTTTTATTATGAGATTTTTGCTGCAGGGAAACGTGTTGTTATTAATACTTTAGCAAAATTTGGGTCAGCTTGTCAAGCCGTGATTTATCGATATCTTCCAAAAAATGGTAGTAGGACAGGTTCCGCACCTGCCCCTGTTCATTTCTGGGAAAGTCCCAGTTCCTTTCTGAGGTTTAACACGCCAAACTGGCCAATCCAGCGGTAGGGGAGGGTTTGCTTAGCCTGATTACCTTATACTCACCAGGGCCTAAACCCTCCCCAACAGGAATTGTATGGTAGCGTAGGGTAGCGTTGAAGGCGTGTAAACCAAAGCCCTGATCTATAATAACGCCGCCTTCAACCCACCAAACCAAGACTAATCCATGTAGTGCGAACTGTCAGTTCGCACAACCTCTACCCACCAGGGTAATATTGCCTGCCAGGTATTAGTTCGCGCAGGTGCAGGCTTTATTCCGCACCTGCCCCAATTCCTTCCTGGGGTTGAACCTACCAAATTGGCCAGGGAGTCTATTTGGCGCGTTCCAAACATGAACACCCCCAGGATTAAAATTATCCCCCAAGGCATACCCTGGATCCACCAATCATCCCATTTCCCCGCTCAAAACCACAACTTCTGGTAAAATGGCATCTTCAATCAACACAACGCACACCAGGCCACCCGTGAGACGATCGCACTACACCCAAAAATACCCACGCCAATTCTGGCTCATGCTCGTCGGCATTATGTTCTCCACCACCGGCACCAGCATGATCTGGCCCTTCCTGATGATCTACGTCAGCGAACGCCTGGCGCTGCCCTACACCGCCATCGCCTCCCTGATGTCCATCAGCGCCGTGGCAGGCCTGGCCTCCTCGCTCCTGGCCGGCCCCCTGCTGGACCGCTACGGGCGCAAGTGGATCATGGTCTTTGGCTTGGTTGGCAATGGCCTGGTTTATCTCTTCTATGGTGCTGCCCAAACCTACTGGCACTTCGCCATCCTAATGGCCATGAGCGGCATCTGCGGACCCATCTTCCGCGTTGCCACAGACGCCATGATGACCGACATGTTCCCCCCAGAAGCGCGCGTGGATGCCTTCTCCTTCTTGCGTATGGGCCGCAACGTCGGTGTGGCGCTTGGGCCTGCCCTGGGTGGTTTCATCCTCTCCACCTCTTATCAAACTGGTTTTTACCTGGCAGCAGCCGCCCTGTGCTTATACGGCTTGGTGGTCATCTTCTTCGTCAAAGAAACCTACCAGGCCACCGCGGCAGACATGGCCAGCTCGCTCAAATCCCAGCTGACCGGCTACCTGCAGGCATTCAAAGATGGCATCTTCATGCACCTGGTAGGCGCCTTCGCGCTGATGGAGCTCTGTGCCGCCCTGGTGTGGGTCTTGCTGGCTGTTTACCTCAAAACCAATTTCGGGATCCCCGAAGCCACCTACGGTTGGATCCCTACCACCAACGCCCTGATGGTCGTGTTCCTGCAGGTGTTAATCACCAGCCGCACCAGGCGCTTCAAACCCACCTATGTCATGGCAGGCGGGGCCATGTTTTACACCCTGGCCATGCTCATCATCGCCCTCAGCAGCAGCTTCTGGGGCTTTTGGATCGCCATGGTGGTCATGACCATTGGGGAGCTTTCCGTCGTCCCCACCGCCACCGCCTTTGTGGCAAACCTAGCCCCAGCTGATAAGCGCGGGCGCTATATGAGCCTGTACGGGCTGACCTGGAACGTCGCCACCGGCTTGGGTCCGCTGGGCGCTGGCATGCTCAGCGACCGTTTTGGGCTGCGCTCTCCCTGGCTGGCCGGTATCTGTGTCGGCTTGCTGAGCGTCTTGGCTTTCCTACTGCTCAACCGCCGCCAAAAGCCTGCCCGCCTCCCCGCGCCACAAGCATAACCAAACGCGCCAAAACCAACCAAATCGCTTGACAAATAGCTTATTTAATTGCATAATAATATTAGAATATTTGTTCTATTTACTTTTGAAAAAGTTGTGGATGGCAATTAGAACGAGCACATTTAAGGAGGATTTTTGCAATGACGCAAGTATTTCTATTTGTTGAAGGCCAGGGCTACCGTGTCTTGGACGTGCCCGAAAAGGCTGAAAGCGTGCTGCGCCAGGTCAACGCCGGCAACTGGCAGCGCTACTTCCCGACCGAGCGGGATTTGCTGCATGCTGACCTGGATGGTGAGCGCGTGATCGTGACGCGCCGCCAACCCCCGCCCATACCCGGCAGGCAAAGGATCACTCGCCGCGAACAGCAGGTGCTGCACTTGCTGGCGATGGGCATGACCACTCGTGAGATTGCCGGCCACATCAGCCTAACCGAGCGCACCGTCCGCAACCGCATCAGCAGCCTGCGGGATAAGCTGGGTGCGCAGACAGCCAGCCAGCTGCTCGCCAAAGCGGTTGCCCAAGGACTAATCGAGCCGGGATAACCCGCCCCCATCTGGTTAAATAAAAACACACCGCCTCAGGCTTGAGGCGGTGTGCTAGTTTATTATGAAATTATGCTACGCTTCAACGATGATGGCGGTCTCGGGGCATTCTTCAGCAGCCTCGCGCACGGCATCCCAATACTCTTCGGGTACGGGGTCGAGCAGCACTTCAGCGTAAGGTTCACTTGCCAGGCTGAAAACCTCTGGAACGATACCTTCGCAAATGCCGCAGCCAATGCACAGATCTTTATCTACAGTAACTTTCATGATTAATAATCCTTTTTCTAAAATAACTTACTACTCTTCGATGATGATAGCAGCCTCAGGGCACTCTTCAGCGGCCTCGCGGACAGCATCCCAATATTCTTCGGGTACAGGGTCGAGCAGCACTTCAGCCACAGGCTCGCGCTCAAGGCTAAAAACCTCGGGTGCGATGCCCTCACAAATGCCGCAGCCAAGACACAAATCCTTATCAACAATAACTTTCATTTACAATAATCCTCCTTCAAGGTGTTCTAATGAACCAATTCGATAGTATTATACTCGCAGTCTGTCAGATTCTTGTTAATATTCGCCAGCCTGCCAGCTGAATTTAACGCCCACATTATAACATAGGATAGGTAAAAAACACTACACATGAATAATTTACCTTTTTCTTTATAGCTGTTTACTATTAACATCCTATCAGGAAAATTAACCTCCTTTTCATGAAACGTCGATAATTATTCGTTACAATAGGGGTGTAACAAGCCCACAATTTTCTCTGTCAAGTTTAAAGAGGAGCACATGATTTACCACATTACCCATCAAGATGCCTGGGCACATGCTCAAAAACGCAATGTCTACCAGCCAGTCGGCTTCAGCGAAGACGGTTTCATCCACTGCTCAGACCTGCACCAAGTCGCTAAAGTTGCCAATAGCTTCTACAAAGGCGTAGAGGGCTTAATCGTCTTAGCCATCGACCCCGAGCTGACCGGTGCCAAGCTGGTCTATGAAAACACGGACGGCGGCAGCGAACTATTCCCGCACCTCTACGGGCTGCTGCCCACAGACGCCGTCCTGAGCACCTTTGCCCTCGAAGTAGATGGTTCGGGCCAGTTTTGCCTGCCCATGCGCTTCCGCGAAGTCTGATCTGACCCCCAAAATAAACAAACTTCTCCACCAGCCCAACCGGCTGGTTATCTCACCCACCCTATAAAGCCAAATGCCGAAAGCATAGTGGGCTTTTTTCTTTGATTGGCCTGATAGAGTTATCCTTACGCCAACAGGGATCCTATGGACCGCTGCAGGATAAGGTTTGTTGAGTGAAATTAACTAGGAAATGCCAGTGCATAAACCTTCTTCTACAAAAACCCAGCCTTATTGCTTTGGTATAGATTATCCCCAATGCGGTGTAGCGAGTCTTTTTTACCGCTGTAGGGGAAGGTTTGCTGAGTGAAGTTACCTAGGAAACACCAGTGCATAAACCTTCCCCTAACAAGATCCAAACTCCGATCGCACTGGTGTCCTCACCAGTGCGAAAGCTTGACCGCAGGTCTCCAAACACTCAAAACCCAACACATTCTTGTAGGGTGGATTGAGGAGGTTGAAAGCAACAACTTTATTCTTCCCACTGAGTACCCCCTCAACCCACCATTCAGATTGCCTTATATCTCACTGATCTTTATTATCCCCGCAGCATAACAGAGTATTGCAAATCATGCGTAGATACCGTCTTGAAAGTCAAGCAGAAAAGTTGAATTGCTTGTGATATTCCGCATCAAAAGGCATCTGGGTCTTCAAAACGCCATAGACAATGTGCAGTAATTTACGCATGGCAGCAACTATAATAGCTTTATTAGCAAGTCTTCGGTCATGCAATCTAACTTTCAATGATCGGACCACAGGATTATGGTTCGAGGCAACAATTCCAGGCATATACAAACAAGACCGTAACTCCCTACGACCTTGTTTTGAGATACGTGTTTTCTTGTGCACAGATGAACCTGAAGAAAACCCTTTAGGGTTCAGGCCAGCGTAGGCAGCTAGTTGTGATGCGCTTTCAAAAGTGCTGATATCCCCAATCTCAGCCAATAACCTGGCCGATGTTTTGTCTGCAATACCCGGAATGGAATTCAGAAGTTCCTGCTGTTTCTTCAGATTAGGTGTCTGCTTGATAAAGTTTTGGATCTCCTTTTCAGTGGCTGCGATACATGTTTCCAAGTAAGCCACATGTGTTGAAAGGTCTTTTACCACCCACTCATCCTTCTCACCACTTGACAATCTATTTTTTTCCTGCTGACAATTCGTCTTTAGGTCTTCTAAACGTCGTACAAGTGCCCTTAAATGCTTTATTTCGGGGCTAAGTGGCTGCCATAGTGTCGGATTCTCCTTCAAACAGAACTCAGCAATCAAATCTGCGTCAGCTTTGTCAGTTTTATTGCGATGTAGTTTGCTCTCCCCATAATGCTTGATGCGCGCTGGATTAACCACGCTTACAGCATGGCCTTGCTTATATAGGTGCTCAGCTACTTCTTCGCCATATTGTCCGGTGGCTTCTAAACAGGCATGCACCTGCTCGACTTGACGTGAAACTAACCATTTATCTAGTGCCTTGTACCCTTCTGAATTATTGCTGATGACCTTGTGAAACTTACCTCGTTCTGTGATCAATACCAGGTCAAGTTTATCCTTGGAAACATCGATACCTAATATATATTGCATCTTACACCTCTTTTTTGATAAACTATGTTTAGCATCGGTCAGGCGCATGAATTGGATCATCCTTGTGAATGCAAGCTCATCTCTGGTATGTAGAGAGGCTTCAGATACCGTCCGATCTCTGTGTAAAATGGTGAAGGGATCATATCTACGTTTCAGGCTTTGTGCCTAAAGGGAGGGTTCAGATTCACCTTCACCGTCCTGACTGATGTCTTCTACCTCTCTAGCATACTCTATATCTAATATACAAGGGGAGGGTTTGTAAAATATCAAAAACCTAGATAAGTCAATGCACAAACCCTCCCCTACCAAAATCCAACAAAGCGCTGACCGTACACAACGAACTCTCACCCATCTAGTAGGTCAGGTTTGCAACCTGACGTGTCAGGTAGGTTGCAGGGCAACCATACCTGACCTACATTTTAAACCTATAAATCCTCACCCAACCCTGGTCACCACCACAATGTCTCCCTTTTTAAGTTTGAGCATCGAAATTATGTCATTATGCACATTTAGTTGTGCGAACTGCCTGTGCCCGTCAGGGTATCAGTTCGCACTACATTTTCCTAAAGCTTAATTTAAACAACTTACGCCTTATAAGGGTTTTTTCCTTTGAGCTTTGAACTTTGAGCTTTCAGCTGCTTTTATAGCTTTCAGCTTTGAACTTTCAGCTTAGGTCTACACGCAAAAAATTGCCGAATCGGCAAAAACTCGTTTGAAAACTTCCGCTTTTGACATTGACAAATACCCCCATTTGTGTGAATAATTAGAACAAGTATTCTATTCGAAAGGAGATCAAAAAGAGAGCGCCTGTAGTTTCGCAGACCGCGGCGCTCTCCCTAGGGCAGAGTGACCTTGCAGCTTATTTGCTTCCCGGTCCCTCTACCTCACAGTATAGCACAATGCTTACAACTGCAGCAGACCAGCTCAAGCTCTTCCCAGAACTGCTCTTCAAAGCTATCCACACAGGCCAACCGGTCACAGCCTACAAGCTGTGGTTCCTGGCCAAAGGCTTTGACCAACCCGGCTGCGGCTTCATTCCTGCTAAAGCCTTCAGGCAATACTTGCATAGCTTAGATATCCCCCGCCAGACCATCACCCGCTGGTTAGGACAAGCGGAGACTCTAGGTCTAATTACGCCACTGGGTAAAGTGTATGGTTTATGTTCCTGGCAGGCTGGGGCCATGAAAGCTGGCTGTGAACGCTTAGCAAGACCAGTCAACCTTCCACTATCTGTATTTATCGCCAAAGGCTGGCTCTCACACTGCTGGGCAGGGTACCTACTGCGCTTCAAGGGCTTGGTCTCCAGGCAGACACTGTATAAGCTCTCTGGCGTGCCCCCGCGCACGCAGCAAGCCTACGAGAACCAAGCGCAAGTGATCAACCAATTCAACTATGCCAGTTATGGGTCTGTGCAGGATAACCCAGAGCTGGCCATCAAACTCTACGACCAGGACGGGCACTATACTAAGCAGGGTCAGCTGCGCAGGCAACTGCCCAATAACCGAATCGTGTCAGGGATAAGTTTAGCGAATAAAGGCCGTTTGAAGCAGGTGAACGGGGCGTTGTGTGGTAAAGAGGACAGCAGCCCCAATTTCGCCCACACCCAGCGGCGTTACAGCCATACCCCCCAGCAGACCAAACGCGCCGTCCGCCGTGACAGGAAAAAGGACATCCACCCCCGTGAACGGATCGGCTTCATCTATGAGTTCACCCATCAATACCACAGCCATGGGATCTTCATGGCGATCACTTTATGAGTCCCGCCCATTTAATGCGCCCATTAAAGAGGTTTTGGGTTTCCTAATCTCTATTCTTGGCGTGTCCAATCTTTTGAGACGACGACCGTCCTGCGTGTACTGGTGAGGGTTAGGTGTAATTGATGTTGAGTGCTTTAGGATGATTACCTTACAGGTTACCAAGATAACCAGTCATGACCAATTGTCAAGGAAGGATTAAGCAAGTATGATTATGTCATTAATTAATTCAATCAGAGCTGCAGGTAACATTGCCTACCACCCCGCAGCCTAAAAAGGAGTACACATGGATTCAGCCACAACTTACCTCGTCATCACCCTCTTTGCATTAGCACTCGTAGCCCTGTTAATCTTTGTCTTTGGTCCTCGCCCAACTGGGCAAAAGCTCACCTCGCTTGGATCGCTAGCGTTTGTGTTCGTCATTGCGGGCATGTTCTTCAGGGATAACCACTTGGTCGGCTACGGCGTCATGGCAGTGGGCATTGTCATTGCCACCGTGGATATGGTCAAACGCGCCAGCTGAATATCAATGCATTAAACTTAACAAGCCTTCAAGCTATGGAGGTACACCATGCATCCCTTTGTCTCAGAACTCAAAGCTGACCTCGAAGTTGCTGCTGACCCAGTTGCCGCGGTGCCCATGGCGGCTTACATGCGCAACCAGTTCCCCTTCCTGGGCATTAAGACTGGTGCCCTATCACAGTTGCTTAGAGCGCGTATTGCCCAGAGCGGACTACCCGACCTGGCGGATCTGGATCTCATCCTGCGTGAACTGTGGGCACTGCCTGAACGCGAATTCCAATTTGCTGGGATTGGTTTACTCGAGAAGTATCTAAAGGTCTTGCCGCCAAACTTCATCGACAGCCTGGCCTACCTGATCAAAACCAAATCCTGGTGGGATACGGTGGATAGCCTGGCTGGCACCTCTGTCGGCGCACACTTCAAGCGCTACCCAGATGTGCGCGATGCCACCCTGCCAGACTGGCGCCAATCCCAGCACCTGTGGCTGCGGCGCAGTTGTATTCTCTTCCAGCTAGGCTACAAGCAGGAAACTGACTTCGAGCTGCTCAAAGACATCATCCGCGAGAACCTGGGCAGTAAGGAATTCTTCATCAACAAAGCCATTGGCTGGGCGCTGCGCACTTACTCGCGCGTGGATGCCCAGGCCGTGCGTGCCTTCGTCGCCGAAACACCCCTACACTCCCTATCTGCCCGCGAGGCCCTCAAATGGCTGGCGCGGAAGGGACTATAACAAACCCTCTCACATTTTTCTGCTTAATAAACACAAATTGGGCTCCACTGCTCTTGTTACAAAACTTGTGTGAAGCAGCCCAAAATTTAAATAATAAAAGGATCGCTTCGATTTAGCGATCCTTTTTAGATCTTTTACTTATGTGCAATATCAGTCAATGCTTCTGCCAGTTGGTAGAGTTTGAGGTGATTTACTTCTTCCACCATTTGCAGCATGCCCTGGGGAATTTCTGAAATACCCCTAAACGCACCTGCAATTGCTCCTGCCGCAGAGGCAACCGTATCAGTATCGCCGCCAATGGAAGCAGCCACTTGCATTGTTAATAGGGGGTCTGCCTTGCAAGCATAAAATACACCAATTGCTGCTGGGAGTGTCTCAGCAGCTGGCAAATATGAACCGATATAATCTTCAATCAAGTAACCTGCTTCTATTGGATCTTTTGCTCTATCCACCAGTTCCATCGCTAATTCAATCCGGCGAGCTACTGATGCAGAGGGTACAACATATGCCCTTTCTTTGCCCAATTTACTGCCAAATTCAGCGCCTTCAATGGCCGCCTGAACCACAGATGACAGGGTTGAGCCTTCTTTTAATGCTTCTGCAACCGCCGCTGCTTGCCCGCAGGCAGCTGAAATCGCTACATCTGTGCGATGGGTGGGGAACACCAATGGGAAAACGACATTGCAGGCTTGCTGTGGATTGCCCGGGTTTACCATTCCCGCTGGGGAAATGCGCATTACTGCACCGTTTGAGGATCCCACGCCAACGTATCCGCGGGACAAGTCAGGTGTCCAAGCTATCCCTTTTCCGATGCTATTGATCATTTTCCTGAGTGATGCCTTGGTAGTGTCGCCAAATACATCGCCCTTTGTCCAAAAGGATTCATTGTTCTTTGCCCAAATACTGAAGCTTTTTACAACGTCCTCAATGGCAGGATTACCGTTAGTCTCTAAAAGAATTTGGGCAGTTAATAAGGAAAGAATTGTGTCATCGGTCACCTGACCTTTAACATAGCCAATATGAATGAAGTCATCTGCAAAGGCTGGCATCATCCGATCAACTAAACCGCCATATCTCTTTTTAATCTCTTCTTTAGAGAGATCATGAACCGGAAATCCTAATGCATCCCCAATGGCCACCCCTGCCAAACTACCATAGATTTTTGCAAAAAGCTCTTCTTTACTCATGTTACTTCCAATCTTCCATCTCAGCTACGTTTTCAGCTGAAACAAGAACACTGATAATATGTGTGGAGCTGATATCCATGTCATTGATAGCCATAAGGGCAAAGTAAGCGGAGATCATGCCTTCCATGTAAGGCGAGAAAGCAACACTAGCTGCTAAGCGTCCATCTTTAATGGCTTCTTTGGCTTCTTCAATGAAGTCAGTACCCACAATAATGACCTGGCCTTCTTTCCCAGCTGCAGCTACAGCTTCGTAGGCAGCCAGAGCCATCACATCATTTGCGCAATAAATCCCGGCTAGGTCAGGGTTCGCTTGTAAAATGTTAGTTGTTGCATCCAGGGCTTTACGGCGGTCCCAATCACCAGCCTGGATGGAGACAATTTCAACATTGGCAGCAGCTTCAAACGTATCCTTTGCGCCATCTCGCCTTGCCTCACCTTGGGGAGAGCCTAACAAACCTTCGATTATGGCAACCTTACCGCCTTTTTCACCTAACTTCTCGACGATGAATTTTGCTCCCAGCATACCTTGTTCGTAATAATCCAAAGTACTACCCTGGTAAAGCTTACCGCCGCCTTCTTCAACAGCCTTGATATCGATCCGACCGTCGGGGTCAATCATCGGGATGCCAGCTTTGCTGCCCTTGATGATGCAAGGCACAAGGTTTTGTTCAGTAATCGTATTAACCACAATGGCATCATACCCCGCAGCCACCATGCTCTCACAAGTATTAAGTTGTCCGGCGATATCATCCTCACTTGGGCCTGTCTGGATGTCTACTTCAATCCCCAACTCTTTGGCAGTATCTAACCAACCTTCCTGGACGGTTACCCAATAGGGGTTGGCCAGGGTAATAAGTAGTGCGCCAACTTTAACTGCTTCGGTAGGCTTCTGTACGCCAGAAGCGGCAACAGACTCCCTGATATCCGCTATGGTATCTGTAAACAGGGTCGCTTCAACTGTCTGACCAGCCTCAGCAGGTTCTTCGGTTGGTTCAACAACCGGTTCGGCTTTTCCACAGGCTGCCATAAAAATCATCATGGCAATCATCAGAATAAAAGTAATTTTCCTAAGTTTCATATTTCTCCTTAATTTTTCTTGTCAATTTTTTGTTTGGTTACTTGGTTCTTCTTGAATTATCGTTTTTAATTACACACTCACTAACTCCTCCTTTGCTTTCTTGCCTGGTCAATTAAGACAGCGGCAACAATGACGATACCCACTGTCAACTGCTGGTAGTATGGTTGAATATTCAACAGGGTCAGCCCGTTACGCAAAACAGTGATGATTAGAGCGCCGATAAACGCACCTAAGATGGGTGCTACACCGCCGGAAAAACTGGTCCCACCAATGACTGCCGCAGCAATGGCATCCATTTCCATGAAGTAGCCTGCAATAGGTTCGGCTGTGTTTAACCTGGCAGTAAGAATTACAGATGCCAATGCAGACGTGACTCCAGATAAGGCATAAACAAATATGATGTGGTTATTGACCTTGATACCGCTCAGCCTTGCTGCTTCAGCATTACCGCCGATCGCTAAAGTATTACGCCCAAAACTGGTCCGCTCAATGACAAAATAGGCAATGAGTATCACAGTAATTGAAATAATTGCTGTGGCAGGGATTGCGCCAACCCATCCGGTCCCAAACCAGCGAAAGCTCTTTGGGAAGCCATAGATAGGGATAGATTTAGTGATTATCAAAGCCATTGCCCTGGCGATACCTTCCATCGCAAAAGTGATAATAAAGGGCGGGATTTTCATCCTGCCGGCAAAAAAGCCATTAATGGATCCCAAACCAGCACCAGCAATCAAACCGATTAAGATGGCAGGAATGCCGGGGATACCCGCCTGGATGGCCTTACCCATAATCACACCGGTCAGGGCAACCACAGAGCCCACTGAAATATCGATACCGCCCATGGATATGACAAAAGTTAGACCGACGGCTGTAATAATGGTCATTGATGATTGGACCAAAATGTTATTCAAATTCATTAAAGAAAAGAAGGGCTTAGATAAAATACTGAAACCGGCACTCAAGATAAACAGGGTGATAAAAACACCACCGCTTTGTGACCTAATGAATTTTATCAAATAATAGAATGGAGTCTTTTTTGTTTGGTCAAAATTATTCCTCATGTTTTTTCCTTATAATGCCTTTTCAAGAATTTCTTTTTCGGTAGTGGCTAATATTTCAAACTCGCCAGTTATCTTGCCATCTTTCATAACCAGCACACGGTCACTTAATGTCATAATTTCGGAAAGCTCTGATGATACTAGTAAGACACTGATCCCTTTAGATGCCACATCTTTAATAATGCGGTAAAACTCCGCCTTCGACCCTACATCAATTCCTTTAGTGGGTTCGTCTAACAATAGAATCTTTGAATTTCGTATCAACCACTTTCCTAAGACCACTTTTTGCTGATTACCGCCGCTCAGTGACCCAACCTCTTGGAAGGCATCTTTTGCCTTAATCTGCAGAGATATCATCTTTTCATTACCGATTTCAGATTGTTTCTTTTGGTCGATCACAAACCACTTTTTCACGATTTCCCAAACACCCATGAGGAAATTATCCACTATCGGTAGATTCAAAACCAATCCCTGGTTTTTACGGTCCTCAGTTAAAAAACCAATTTCATGATCAATTGCAACAGAGGGTGACTTGGCAGTGTAAGCTTTTCCATCGATCCAAATCTCTCCCTGGGCAATATCTTCTAACCCAAAAATGCTTCTTAATACTTCAGTTCTACCAGACCCAACCTGGCCAAAAAGGCCTAAAACTTCACCACGCTTAAGGTCAAAACTGATGCCATGTAGTTTATTAGGCACGAAAAGGCCTTTGACTGACAATTTTTTTGCCACGTTTGGATCTAAAACACGGGTGTTCACTTCGGTCGTCAAGATTTTGCCAGTAATCAGGTTAACTAACATATCGCGGGTTACCTTTTTAACTTGGAAAGTACCTAGCGATTTTCCATCCCGTAGAACCGTACAACGATCTGCTATTTCAAATACTTCTTCTAGCCGGTGAGAGATATAAACCAAGGCGTGGCCTGCATCACGCAGTTTTTTCATTACCTCAAATAAGCTTTGTATCTCTTTGCTGGTTAGGGATGCGGTTGTTTCGTCCAACACCATTATTAAAGCGTTGCGTGAAAGTGCCATCCCGAGCATAACCATTTGTTGCGTGCTTACAGGAAAGTCTCCCACCGGTGCACGAACATCTGCATCGATACCAAGCTGATCCATTACCTTTTTTGCTTCTTGAAACATTTCATTAGTGTTCGTGATTGGCAAGTGTTCTTTGTATCTCGGCTGCCTGTTTAGATAAATGTTCTCTGCAATACTTAATTTTTCACATAAGACTAATTCTTGCGGAACATACCCAATTCCCATCTCTATCGCCGAAAGGGGGTCAGTGATATTAACTTCTTCCCCATTTACAAAAATGCTACCTGAATCCTTCGTACGGGCACCTGAAAGTATGCCAACTAAGGTAGATTTTCCGGCCCCATTCGCACCAACCAAGGCATGAATCTCTCCGGCCAGCAAAGTGAAGCTGACATCATCCAGTGCTTGCACACCTGGATACTTTTTTGAGATATTCTTCATGACTAAGATTTCTTGTTCAACTTCCATGGTTTTTCCTTACTTCGGCGTGGATGCATCTTGTTCTTGAATAAATCTGAGTGTTTCTTGATAGCTGCGAATGCCAGCTAATGCCCCAACTTGTTGGATGCAAAGAGCTCCAACTGCATTTGCAAAACGAATAGACTCATAGACTGGCCAGTGGTTAGTCAAGGAATAAATCAGTGCACCACAAAATGCATCGCCTGTGCCTGTTGAATCGACCGCAGGAACTGAAAAGCCCGGCACGATGCCCCGGTATTCCTGTGAGTGGACAAATGCCCCTCGGCTTCCCAGTTTGATGATCACCAACGGGCAGCCGGCTTGTACAATTCGAGATGCTGAGTCACTAACATTATGTAAACCAGTGAGGAAAGCTGCCTCTTTTTCATTCATGCTCAGCAGATCGATAAACTTCAAGCTAGATACTAAACTACCCCAACCATTGTTCATCCAATCCCAGGCTAAGTCCATGGAAACAAAACAACCTTTTTCTTTTAGTTCCCTTACAATTTGAAATAAACTTAAACCCGAAAGCAAAGGCAAATCCAGACCACCGCCTAAATGGACAAAACTTTCATTTTCTATTTTTGGTAGGAATTCATTGAAGGAAGAAATTGTAGAATTTGTGCCAGATGAATAAATAAAAGATCTTTCTCCCGACGAGTCTATAGTTACAATACAGATGCCAGTGTTCGTTTTAGGATGGACTACCAACCCGGTCGTTGACAATCCTAAGGATTGTAGGAAATCTTTGACCCTAGTACCCGCATCGTCATTCCCGACGCAACCCAACAACTCAACCGGTTTACCAGAGAGAATCTTAATGGTTCCAGCTGTGTTCAGGGCAGTCCCCCCAGGGGTGAAAATCACGTTGTCTGCATGGACTAATTCCCCTGAAACAGGCCAAGAATTGACTGGATATGTAATCACATCCAGGTTAATGATCCCAAAACAGTAAATCTGGTTATTCATCTGAACATTACCAGGTGACCAGGATTTTTACAGTGATAACTTCTTCAGGGTACCAAACTCGGGAAAACCAAATTGGAGTAGTTTCGGAAAGGTAATGTACCTGCTCAACGATATACATCAATGAACCAATGGGGATTAATAGCTTTTTTGAGATCAGTTCATCACAAACCGCTGGCCGTAAATTGGCTATCGCATGGTCAATTTTTACCCCAAGCTTTAGTTCGACGTAGTCCATCAGGGAGACACTTGCTTCTAATGCTTCTTGATCAAGTAAGGCTTTATGAGCGGAAAAGTAACTTTCATCCCAACAGAATGGTTTCCCATCTGCCGTTCTTCTTCTCTGGATGCAAACGACGTCTGAGTTAACTGGGATTTCAAGCTTTTCTGCAATAACCTCATCCGCCTTGGTGAGGCATGTGGTAAGGTCTTCGGCTCCGGGTACCATCCCTTGAGATGCAATCAGCTTGCTGGTTGAATATAATTTGTCTATGGCTGCATTGACCTTGTCAACCTTCACATTCATAACAAAGGTGCCTAACCCATGTTTCCGAACGAGGTATCCCTCATGCTCAAGGCGCGTTATGGCTTCGCGCAAAGAATTCCTGCTGACACTTAATTCTTTAACCAGCTCAGCTTCTGAGGGCATCTTCTCACCAGAGTGGAATTTCCCGGTTGTGATGTTATCTTTTAAATAATCATAGATCCGGTCAGGAACTTTACTGGAAATACCTAAATGGTGTGTAATCATTTATCCTCTTTCTACCAATTTGATAGGTTTTGTAGTCATACTACATAGGACGTCCTACAACTCATAAATAATAAACTAGGAATTCAAGGTTGTCAAGATTATTTTACAAATCCATCTGATTTAGTTTAAGAAAATAATAAGGGTATTACCAAGTAAGCCTTTAAAAAATACTTAGCCTGAGTTGTGCATTTCCACTCAATAAAGAGTCATTTAAATTCGGTGGCGCTGCGCAGTTACTCGCGCGTGGATGCCCAGGCCGTGCGTGCCTTCGTCGCCGAGACAGACCTGCACCCCCTGTCTGCCCGCGAGGCCCTCAAATGGCTGGAGCGGAAGGGGTTATAAAGTTGCAAAATAATTATTTGCGAACTTGTAGAAAAAGACCAGAAGCTTAAGAAAATTAATACAGAAGTGTGCAACCGGGCGTAAATAATTTTTCGCCGTTTTCAAACTCGTAAATCAGGCAGGTGTATTTTTCACCCGTGTCTTTATGGCTCTCCCAAAGGCTTATACCCTGACCTGTAATAGTGTTGATTGTCATTGAAACATAATTGCCACTTGGCAGATCAAAGAAATGATACCTGTTGTTTTTTAAGTCTGATCTTTCTACGCTAGCCTGGTGAATGCCCCCATCTTGACGGATAAAATTAAGTTGTTTTGTAGCCGGTAATGTGCTCTCGGCCGTGCTAAAGAGGATGCCTACTTTGCTTAAGGGACGCGGATCAGCTAGGTACTTTCCAGTCATGGCAAGTTCCATTGATTCATCACCTATAATAAAACTGTGTTCATGCATTTTGTAATTGGTCATCACATCCAAGCCTAATGTATCGGCCAGTTCGTTGAGGACATACAGGTTAGGTAAAACAAGTGTGTAATCGCTTAGAATAATATCTAACACACACGGTTCATACTCTCCGACCAGGTACTGCCCCCAAACCTTCCAATTGTCGAACCATATTACCTTGGGTTGCACTGTTAACAGGTCATGGCAGATATCGATATCAAAGCCAGGGAAAGGATTCCGTTGGTAATCTGCTTGCCAGGGCAGGTAATAAGTATGGCCAGAAGCCGGCAGCCTGTTGGCGTTCATATAAAATGCCTGGTTAAAAATCAGTGATTGCACCCTATCGTCCCGTTCGGTAATATCCCTGACGAATTGATAGGGTGTTTCGTTTGAAGGTTTCAATTTGACTTGGAACTTGTTTAAATCGGGAACTGACACCCGGTGCGGCGTAGAAATCGCATTGTTATTGATGAAAATCACGCTTAAGATCGTGACAAGGACTAGGCTTACCAGACCTGTTAGCTTGTAACTGCTCTTAAATTTGGCAATTATCAGGGTAGAAAAAACAGCAAAACAAGCGATGTTGTTGATCACATAACCCGCATTGTGGAAGAGATAGGTGCCGCGGAAATTTAACATCAGCATAGATATGGCTAGCAAGATTAATCCGATTATCCGTCGCGCATAAAGTCGATTTCTGTGAGAGCTAATGATGAAGTATCCAAGGAAAACCCAGGCAAGCAATTGTAACAAAGCCAGTGACTGAACAATTCGATTAGGTTTAAAAGAAAGCTCAAAATTATCAAATATGTTTATCAATGAAACAGCAGCGTAATTAGGGTAATACTTCTGATTGATGTAAAAGTGATAAACAAGGTAACCAACTATATCTCCAAAAAGCAGCAGCCAAATGACCATCAGGCCAGCAGCAATAATAGTACCTAAGCCAAATTGCAGTATAGCCTTGCGGGTCTCTATCTCGTTTAGGTTGATGACAATTAAAGTACTAATAACCAATAAGAGCGCTGAAATGCCGAAAGAATAAGACGCAAAACACATCAGCGTTATAGCAAAGCCAGAGATAAAGGCCCCACGTTTGGTGACCTTGCCATTGATCAAAGCAGGGAGTGCCATCTGCATGAGCGGGATGACAAACAAAAGGCCCCCAATCGAATGGTAGTATACAAAATGAAGCCCCTGCACCACCCAGACTGAAGACAGCAAAGCCAGGAAAGTAGCACTTGCCCAGAGTTTGTCTTTAAGATTTTTCAGGACAGGGCTGGTAAAAAGGGAAAAGGTGGCAACTAAGGCAATAATGACATTGATCAGCCGTACATAGGAAAAATCTGTTGAGCTGACTAAGTAGGTGTAAATTTGGACGAATAAGAATGGCAATAACCCGTGATTTGCATAAATATCTTTATACAGGTGCAGGCCTTGCTTCATCATCTGGGCAGCGACAAATTTTTCGGTCTCATCCCCAAACTCAAAAAGCGTAAGCCCGCTGATCGCTTTGCTGAGGAAGAGTATCAATGCAACCAGCAAGGCAAGAATCCCGGAATAGCGTAACAGCTTTTCTGTAAAGATGGATTGTTTTTCTTGGCTTGTTGTGTATTCTTGTTCTTCTAACATGCCCACCTACGCATCAATCATGGATTGCTTGTCTCTTTTCCTTTTAGTCATCATTAACAACTTGTTTTAGCTTTCACTCATTTTACCCCAGCTTATAGGCGTAGCTGATTTAATGTATTTAAAGCTGGCAAATGGCAACCCATGGTTAAACTAGCAGCACGCCGTGATTGATTTCGGCTGATGGTTAGTAAAAAGCTCAACCGAATAAAAAATAAACCAAGGCAGATAAATTTAGATTAGCTTAGCAGCCTGGCTATTCCTGCTTCTGCAGCAGGGTCTTGATATCGGTCAGGGTTTCGTTGATGCGGAAGGCCAGGATTAGCAGCTCAGCATACACGCGTACGCCCAAAATCCCACCGACCAGGATCACTGGCCCAGCCAATACGCTGGCAATGATGATCCCGATGCTCTCATTCTGTATGCCGCTGATCACGCCAGCAATGACTGCGATGATTGCCCCGAGCACGACGATCACCAAACTGATCCAGAATAAAACCCTGATGATAACGGGGGTTACCATCCGTTCAAAACTCATGAATCGTTTAAAACCCATCTCACTCTCCTATAAATTGGTCAATTATTTATGAACAGCGCCGTTTGAAAATATTAACGAAGTGTTGATCATTGACTCAACTTGGTAATATTCCAGATTTGGTTCAAATAGACACTTGATTTTATTATATACATAATTCTATAATTAAAATAAATCAACGTTCCCACATTATTCGACTCAGAATCTCATAGCTGTGTAGGTGACATCTTAGGGTGTGTTCGTTACTGAAAGGTGAAGACATGTCTGTTATAACCATTTCACGTCAATCTGGCAGTGAGGGCGATAAGGTGGCGCATCTGCTGTGCGAACGCCTGGGTTACGCTTATTTTGACAAGTATTTAATGGTCAAACTGGCTCAAGAAATGGGCTGGAACTCAGAAAAGGTTTTTGATGAGTCTGAAGACCAGCATCATGCTGCGTCACTGCTCGACAAAATTCTGGGCTCATTTACGCTGCCATTCAGCCTGACCGGTGGTTATCAATCGCCCCTGCCAAGTGAGTCTTTGGAATCCTTGAAGGTCAGACAGGTAGAGCAACTCATCATATCGGCTTATGACCATGGCAATGTCGTCATTGTCGGGCGGGGCGGGCAGGTGGTTTTGGAAGGTAAACCCGACGTGCTGCACGTGCGTGTGGTCGCGCCTTTGGAAAAGCGCATCCAAACCTGGATGGCACGCGAAGACCTATCCTACGAGGCGGCCCGCAAGCGTGTGCACGAGCGTGATAAGGCACATATCGATTTCGTCGAGACTTTCTTTGATAGTGACTTGAACGACTGCTCGCTGTACGACCTGGTCGTGAACACGAACCGCTACCCGCCTGAACGCGCTGTGGATTTGATTTTGCTTGCTCTAAAGTCTTTGGAAGAAACTATCTAGAAGTGATAAAGCACAGCCATTTTAGGAGTTTTGGTCTTAGCGAGGCAGGTTTCATCCACTTTTGGGACTGCTGCTTTGGCATTTGCTTTGGTATAATCAATCTAACGATGGGCTTAGCGCAGCTCACCTACCTCAGCTTATCAATTGTGTGTAATGCCTGCTTTACAAACCGGGTTCGCCTGGTTTTACAAATCTTTGTTATAAGGAGTAGCTAATGGCAGTAATCACCATTTCCCGACAATCCGGCAGTGAAGGCAATACCATCGCGCAGATCCTTTGTCAGCGCCTGGGGTATGGCTATTTTGACAAGAATATGATGTTAGAAATGGCTAAAGAGCTGGGCTGGGACCCAGAGCAGGTGGCGGATATTTCCGCTGATGGGCATACGGTCAAGAGCAAGATGGAGAAGATCCTGCGCAATTTTGACCTGCCTTACGGGGTGGCTTCATCCGGACCGCTGCGCACCTACCTGACCTATGACGAGGCGCTCAGCGCTGCCATGGTGCAGTTTTTGGTCTTATCGGCTTACGACCAAGGCAATGTGGTCATCATTGGGCGCGGCAGCCAGATCATCCTGGGTAATAAGCCGGACGTGCTGCACGTGCGTGTTGTAGCACCGCTAGAGAAGCGCATTGCCAACTGGCAGGCGCGTGAGAAGCTTACCTACGAGGAAGCCCAGCAGAAGATTGCAGAACGCGATGCGGCGCATATCGATTTCGTTGAGACCTATTTTGACATGGACTTGAACGAGCCGCTGCTCTATGACCTGGTGATCAATACTGGCAAGTTTAGCCCCGAAGAAGCAGCCGAGGTGATCCTCGAGGCGCTGAAGAAGCTGTAAAGAAATTCTGATAGAAGATTAGATGGTGCGTTCAACTTCAGAACGGCACCCTACTTTATCTGCCAAACGCTCACCCTGCCCTGGTTACCACCACAAGGTGTTCCTTGCCTGGGAGAGGGTTGTTAATTAACGGTCTGTTCAACACTAGGTTTAAAGGTTAGGTTTATAACCTGACTAACTGAATTGGTAAACCCTCACCCTTCCCTGGTTGACACCAGGATGTCTCCCTTTCTTAAGAATTTTATTAATTGGAATCAACCATTAGAGGGAGAGGGTTTTTATACTACTGATGTTAGCAATTTGTGTGAACTGTTTTCTCAGTTGGCAATTTGTCCTTCAGGGTTCAGGTTGTGCGAACTGATACCCTGACGGGCAAGGTGCCCATTAGGGCACAGTCAGTGCGAACTAATACCCTATCGGGCAAAGTGCCCTTTAGGGTACAGGCAGTTCGCACTACAGTGATGTAGGATGAACTGTAAGTTCGTCCGTCTGCCAAAGGCAGACCCATTAGTTTGAGTAGGTTTATGATTTATGGCTCGTTACGGATGGTTAATATCTGTGTGCGAACTGATACCCTGACGGGCAAGGTGCCCTTTAGGGTACCGGCAGTTCGCACTACAAGACCTGTCACAAGTGATTTGGACTACTTGTAATAGGGTACAGTCAAAATATTGGTGCGTTCAAGTGCAGAACGAACCCTACCGTTACAATAATGTGGTTTATAGGTCAGGTTGCAAACCTGACCTACTTTGCTGGATTATTCGCATTCAACGCCACCCTACGGCACCAGACAATGTCTGTTGGGGAGGGTTTATGCCCTTATTCCCATGTGGAAGTTAGACTCAACAAACCCTCCCCTACCGCCGAACCGGCCAAATCGGTGCGTCCGGGTTTATAAATCAGGCTTGCAACCTGACTTAAAAAAACCCTCACCCTGCCCTGGTTAACACCATGATGCCTACCTTTTTCATTTTGTTGAGCATGGCGCCCATCAACATAAACGGGTTTTGGGCGGTATTGCCTAACCTTGTTTCAACACAAGCCTGCCATATTCATTACAATTGATGAATATTGGTGCGTTCTAATAATTAACGCACTCACTGACTTGAGGAGACCATGCCTAATAATTTAAGCGATTGCACTTCCCCGTATCTGCTGCAGCATGCAAATAACCCGGTTGATTGGTACCCCTGGGGACAGGCGGTGCTGGAAAAAGCGCGCAATGAAGACAAACCGATTTTCTTGAGCATTGGCTACTCTGCCTGCCATTGGTGCCATGTTATGGCGCACGAATCTTTTGAGGATCCTGAAGTTGCGGCGATTATGAATCGACACTTCATCAACATCAAAGTGGACCGGGAGGAACGCCCTGACCTGGATAGCATTTACATGGCAGCCGTTGTGGCCATGACCTCTCAGGGGGGATGGCCGATGTCGGTTTTTCTGACCCCGGCGCTTGTCCCTTTTTACGGGGGCACCTATTTTCCACCGCAATCCCGCTATGGCATGCCTGCTTTCAAGGATGTTTTGATTACGCTGGCATCCATGTGGCAGGAGGACCGCACACAGCTGTATGAGGCTAGCAAAAAGATACTGGCCGGATTATCTGGGCAAGCACAAAAAACAGCCAAAACAGGCATGTTTACTGAAGCAATTGTGGCCAGGGCAACAGCATGGTTAATTAGGACCTATGATTGGACGCATGGCGGCTGGGGCAGCGCACCGAAATTCCCACAGCCCATGGCGCTGGATTTTTTACTGCGCCGGTCTAGCTTGGGAGATGAAGGTACCCTGAAAGTGGTTGTGCATGCCTTGAAGGCCATGGCGCAAGGGGGAGTATATGATGTGATTGGGGGCGGCTTCTCCAGGTATTCGACAGATAATGACTGGCTAGTCCCTCATTTTGAAAAAATGCTCTACGACAACGCCCAATTAGCCCAGGTGTACCTGCATGCCTGGCAAATTACCAGCGAACCACTATTCCGCAGGGTGGTTGAACAAACGCTTGATTTTGTGAAGAATGAATTGCTTGATCCAAAAGGCGGGTTTTACTCCAGCCTGGACGCTGACTCAGAGGGCGTGGAGGGCAAGTATTATGTTTGGACGCTGGCGGAAATCAGGGCTGTATTTGGTGAGAAAGACGCGCTCTTTGAAACGGCTTTCGGCGTAGAGGCTTCAGGAAATTGGGAGGGCAAAATCATCTTACAGCGCGCTACTAGTGATATGGACCTGGCCAGTCAGTTTGATTTGGAACTTGATGAGGTCAGGGCTAGGCTTGCTGCGCGTTTGACCCAACTACTGGCAGCGCGAAACCGCCGAACCAGGCCGGGAACCGATGATAAGGTGTTGACTTCCTGGAATGCGTTAATGCTTGCGACCTTTGCGCAAGCTGCACGCGCCTTGGGAAGCGACGACTATCTGCGAATGGCGCAAAAGAACGCCGACTTCTTGCTCACCTCACTGCGGGTGGAAGACAAACTGCGCCGAGCCTGGCGGGATGGGCGGGTAGGCCGTGAGGTGTTCCTTGAGGATTATGCGGCGCTAATATTGGGGCTGATCGAACTCTACCAGGCCGACTTTGATAACCGCTGGTTTGCTGAAGCTTACACGCTAACCGAAGAGATGATTGAACAGTTTAGCGACCCAGCAGGTGGTTTTTACGATACAACCAGTGAAGCGGATTTGGTTCTCAGGCGTCCCCAAGAACTGCAGGATAACGCAACCCCTTCAGGGAATGCCCTGGCAGCGGAAGCTCTGCTTAAAATGGCAGCTTTTACCGAAAATGAAGCATGGCGGCAGCGTGCCGAAAAAGCGTTAGGGTTGGTCGCCGAGGACGCTGGTTATTATCCAACAGCGTTTGGCCGCTGGCTGGCTGCCGCAGATTTCAACTTGAATCCGACCGAACAAATCGCACTCATTGGCGACCCGCTTGTTGAAGAGTCTAAGGTATTCCTGCGGGAGATCAACAAAGCATTTCGGCCAAATACCATCGTGGCTGCTGCTAAGGTGCCTGTGCCGATCAGATCGCCAAGGTTGCTTGCGGACCGTCCGATGATCGATGGTAAAACGACGGTGTATGTGTGTGAAGGATTCGTCTGCAAACAGCCAGTAACGACGCTTGAGGAATTTATCTTAAGAAGTCGATAAACAGGATTGAAGGCTCTGGAACGATTTAGTGGTTACTGGTAATTGAAGAGGGCTTGAGTTGAGAAGTAAATCAGGTTTTATGTGTTCTTAATCCGAGTAAGAGCCTCATTTATTGGTAAAGCCTAGTCCTGCCCAGGTTGATACCACGATGTTCCCCTTATATTAAAGCGAGGTCGTTAATTATTGATGTGTTCGACACAAGGATTGAAATGGTGCAGGTGAGGAGAGCACCTTGCAATTCTTACTGCAAAGTTAAGCCAGGGATGTGGCCTGGGATGGATTATTTAGTAATTAGTGGCAGATAATTTGTGAACCACTGGCGGGTGAACATTAAACGACCGGACGCGTCATGTACGTAATAAGCCACGGCTGCCAGACCGGATGGGTCGACGCTCAAGGAAGCATATTCTGCAACTTTGGTCAATTCGCCACCCGATACAATGGTTTCACAGTACCAGTATAGCAAAGGTAACACAGAGTATGGCTTCAAATGACCACAATTACCAGCATTGAGTCCAAGGGCTTTCGCTGGGCGAGCAATTTTTAAGTCTGAACCAGAACCATAGGATTCAGAGTTCATGTAAGCAATGATTGGATAACCCTGGGCATCCACTGCCAGCGAGATACCACCTTGGAGATTTCCCGTTTCATCCACCACAAAGGATACGAGCCCATGTCCTGGCTCGGGGTAGGCATATCTAACTTGCTTCTCTGTGGCATCATAATAGGCAAAGCTAAGTAAATCAGTATCATTGTCTTTTGCATGGATGGATGCATTCATGCCAACATCCCCATTACTATCTACCACTTCACAATACCAACCTGGGTTCGTGCAGGTACTATTTGAATACATAATTAAATGTGTGTAATGTAGATCTCCTAATACTGGATCATAATAGGCAATGTATGGATTGTCTGTATAATCCATATCCAATGATAGATGAGTGCCATAATTAGGCTGGTATTGCATGCCATCTACAACGGAACATCTCCAATCGTTATCACTTCCACAATTTCCTGAGCCATCACCAAAATAATGGGCGAATTTTACAGCTCCATATGAGGGGGTTAAATTATTAGACATGTGGTAAGCAATGCGAGGGTGATGATCTGACCCAAATTTCACCGAACTGTATTCACCATAGTCCAAATTCCCAGTAGAATCTTCTATTACTTCAATTGTCCAGGTAGGCGACGAAATAAAAATTCCCTCAGCATATTTGAGCGCCTCGTTTGTTACATCAAAGTAGGAAATACCTATCTTTAAGTACGATGGTACTGGGGATGGAGGTTGCACATGAGTTACATCGATTGAACTGTATCTCCCCACATCCCCTTCAGAATCGACAATTTCACACCGCCAGTCATTGCTGGTGCCGCAATTGCCTGTGCCAGCAGGTACTTGGTAAGCCATACGCAGATCATTGTAAAGCTCATCGTAATAACTAATAAAAGCTTTCCCGGTTATTGGATCATGGGCAAGTGAAACATATGTGCCGAGAAAATCTGTCCAATTTCCATCTACTCGAGATTGAGACCAAGGTAATTGTGCGGGCAAGACAGCAGCATCCGCTGAAAGTGTTAAAGGCAATAAGGCTAAAATTATTGCACAAGTTATTATCTGTTTTGTTTTCATCGCTCCCTCCAAGGAAATTAGAAACCCATATAATTCAAATAACATTGTTACAAAGTTAAAGCGAACTAATTTAGCATAAGCCAAGATTATTAGGATGTTTTGTGATGGGGCTTTGATGAGATGCGATGTTAACTTATGTCTATAAGACTAGTTTAGCATAAATAAACTAATCGATGCATATATTTCATTTTCAATTTAGGTCAGTTAGTCAAAATACAATTATAGAAAAGAAATACCCAAAAGTCATGGTATTGCACTTGATGGTGATTAATTGTTAGGCAATTGTTTGTTGGTGAGGGTTGCAACCTGACTACTCGAAAGAGTTGTAAATCCTCTCTCTACCCTGGTCACCACCACGATGTCTCCCTTTTCACAAATCCATTTATCCGTAATCAGTCATTAAAGGGAGAGAGTTTCATGGTTAATGATTTTCGTTATTTATGCAAGGAGATAGTGTATGGATTGATGCGTTCAATAGAGGAACCCACCCTAAATCTAAAGTCCCTGTTGCCCTGACCAGGGGATTTATTGTATAATTTCATTAACTAGTTTCCAACTATTGTCCGACCAGGACGAAAAGAGGGCTTCATGAAAAGAAAGCTTTATATCCTTGTGACTTTAATCTTAGGCAGTGCGCTTCTATTTGCCTGTTTTCCCAGCCCGCCGGCCACCCAGACTGGCATCGAAGAGACGCAGGCACTGCTTTTCGCGCAGGCCACGCTGACCAAGATGTCGGTAGATGAGCAGATCAGCCAGATGCAGACCGAACAGGCTGCGCCAGTTGAGACTGAGAGCCCAACCACTGTGCTGCCTACGGCGACGGAAGTGCCGCCAACCCCGACGGAAGTGCCACCCACACCAACCAACACATCCGTCCCACCCACCGCGGTGATCATATTCCCTACCGCTGTGATTGTTTACCCAACAGCGGTACCCACTATCCCTGAAGTGCGGATTAACTTTGCCACGGGCACGACCAACGCCAGCGTGGTGGGGTCTGTGGCTGCCTATAAATCTCAGCGCTATGTGTTTTGGGCGGCTAAAGACCAGCTGATTGACGTGAGCCTCAGCTCTGGGCAGGACGCGGCCATTTCGATTTCCTCCCGCGCAGGTACGGTGCTGCTGAGCCCGATGGGCAACGCTAAGTCATACCGTGGCTACCTGCCGGCCAGCGGGGATTGGTTTATTGACATTCGCGCCGGGGCGAGCAATGCTAATTTCGAGCTGTACTTGATGATCCCGCAGCGGCTCAGCTTTGCCACGGGCACATACGGCCTGACCACTACTGGCAGCGTGCCAGCCGGCAGGGTGCATAACTTCATCGCCTGGGCTGCCGCTGGGCAAACCCTTAAGATGAGTGTGGCACCAGTTGGCTCGCTGGCGCTGTCCATTTACGGCGTGGATGGGACTGTGCTGCTCTCCAGCATGGGCGAAAGCACTAGTTATGAAGGGGTGTTGCCCAGCTCGCAAGATTACATTATCAACATACGCTCTATGCCAGGCACAGGCTCATATCCCTTCACCTTTACGATCGACATTCACTAATTTTGAAAAACAAATCAATTAAACCCGGGTTCACCACCCGGGTTTTTTTGATTAATTAGAAAGTAGGTTAAAATCATGTAAGAAGGATATGAGCGACCATGTGCCCAAGCCTGTATTACCAACCCTGCATCACCTTGGTTTTCAGCCAGCCTGAACTGCTGGTGCCTGACCCGCTGCAGATGGCCATGGCGATCAGCGCTGTCGAAGAACGCCCGCATGCGGAAGATGTTTTGGTGGATATCCGCCTGGGGCAAAAGGATAAGCTGGCCGCAGAGGTGCAGTTTGAGGGGCATAAGATCAAGCTCTTGGGCGCCAGCCTGCCGCTGCCGGAAGAGATCACCCAGCAGATCATCAGCGCGACCCGCTGGCAGGGCGATTTTAAGGAGATGCTGGCAGCGCACCGCTCGCAAATTGTGCTCAGCTATGCCGGTAAGGCCAAAGACGGGCTCTCCAAGATGATTGCGCTCTATAAGGTGGCGCATGCGCTCAAGCACAGCGGGCTGGTGGGGGTGGTGAACGAACTGGCCTGGACGGCGCACCCGGTCTTGGATACGCTGGAGAGCGAGCGCATCCGCAGCTATTACGACGCGATCCCCTTCCTGTTGTGGTTTGGCTACTTGAAGGTGCCCTTGAATGATGAGCTGTATTGGTTGGTCAGTAAGGGACACGGCGTCTTCAACCTGCCAGAGCTGGCTTTTTTGGTGGGTGCGGGGGATGAGCCAGCCGTCTTGATGAACCACCTGTTTAATGTGTTTTACTACCTGCTCAAGGTGGACGGCAACCTTAGAGCGGGTGATACGCTTGAGATGAGTCGGGGCGGTGCCTTTTTCCGAGTGAACGAAATGCCCGATTTGCCCGGCCTAGCGGAGGGGCAGATCAACCCAGAGGTCACCCTGTTTTTGGAACAGATCCCGCCTGATCAAAAAGCAGATTCAGATTTCTAATTCACCGTAGTTATTCTCACACTAAAATAGTAATCTAACGTTACACCTCGCAGGTTTGGTAATATTGTGTATTATGGTAAATAAATATTGCATAATAACAATATTGTGTAGTATAATAAATAAAATTAATAATATTTGAATTATATTTACTATGGTAAACAATATTTAGGAAAAGTAATATGATTATTAGAGAAAAGCAACTAAGCCAGTTAATTACATACAAGAGTAGCCATATTGTAAAAGTCATTACAGGCATCAGACGCTGTGGAAAGTCTTTTTTGCTGCAGCAATTTTTCAATCATTTGCTTCAAGAAGGTGTTCCTCCTGGCAATATTCACTTAATCAATTTCGAGTCATTACAGTATGAGCACCTAAAAGACTATAAGAGTCTGTATTCCTATATTAATGACAAGCTTCAAGCAGGTAAGAATTACATCTTGTTGGATGAGATACAAGAAGTGACAGGATGGGAAAAGGCTATTGCCAGTTTCCAGGTAGATTTAGATTGTGATATTACTCTGACTGGGTCAAACGCTTTCCTGCTTTCGTCAGATTTATCCACCTATATCGCCGGCAGGTATGTTGAAATTCACTTACTGCCGCTTTCATTCAAGGAGTACCAAGGTAATTTTAATGAAGAGCCACAGGCACTTTTTCGCCGTTACCTACGCTTTGGAGGTTTTCCAGGCTTGCTTGAATTACCTATTCATGATGAAGCTGCCAGAAATTTTCTTGATGGAATATTTAACACCATTGTGGTTAAAGATATCATCGCCCGGAATAACTTTCGTGATGTGGATTTGCTGGAAGCTATCTTAGCCTTCATGTTTGATAATATTGGTAATCTCGTTTCGGCTAATAATATTGCCAATTACCTTTCAAGCAATGGGCGGTTAACATCATCAAGAACCGTTGTTGACTACCTTGAAGCAATGCAAAGAGCATTCATTCTTTACAAAGCGGCTCGTTACAATCTAAAAGGAAAACGTATACTGAACTCACCGCATAAATATTACCTGGCGGATATCGGTTTGCGAAATGCCCTGCTGGGTTTTCGAGACTTTGACCTTGGTTATGTGCTTGAGAACATTGTCTTTTTAGAGTTGATCCGCAGGGGTTATGATATCCGGGTTGGCGTAAATGATTCACAGGAAGTGGATTTTGTGGCTACGAAGGATGAAGAGAAAGTATATTTTCAGGTTGCT
Organism: Anaerolineaceae bacterium; assembly: GCA_040768105.1. Classification (GTDB taxonomy): domain Bacteria; phylum Chloroflexota; class Anaerolineae; order Anaerolineales; family Anaerolineaceae; genus JAXGNE01. The sequence continues at coordinate 304,567 of JAXGNE010000009.1, read as the reverse complement.
TTATCTTTAGCAGATGAGCGCGTCTTAGCCCGTGAATTGAAGAGCCTGTTGTCTATTAATGATAACTACCCCAAATTTTTACTTAGCATGGATTATCATATAGAAGAACAAATCCAGGGCATTAAACTGGTGAATATCATCGATTTTTTATTGGCTTAGTGCCCTAGCCATCAACAGAATCTGAATGAGGTAATGCAAAGGCTACTCGAAAAGTAAGTAATCTTGCTCAAGGCAGGTAAGTTTTTATTTCAAACTCAAACAAGCGGTAAACACTCCTGGCAAATTTGCCATCCAGTAGCCATCTAAACATAAATTGATGAAACTTTCCTAATAGGGCAATTAGCTCAGGGGTACACATGCTCATCTCTTTTGTATAGCGAATGCCTGGGTTTTGTTCAAGAAAGCGGGGGTCGTCAAAGCCTGAAACGATTTTTGCGCCGACGGTGTTGACTGGGTTGCGAACTTTAGATACCCTGGCAGCAAAAGCTGAATAACAATCCATTAGAAGGAAGATGTGCTCAAAGTGCCCTTGCAGTGCCAGGAACAAATTTTGCAATTGCTGGTTAGTAAGGTACATGCTCAGACCTTCCATAACGATAATGGCGTGTTGGCTTTTTGGCAGAGCCTTGATCCAGCCTGTGCCGGATGCATCTGCGCTTAGCATTTGATAATGATCTGATTCGCTGAAATAGCGCTTCCTTTCCTCGATTACCGCTGGAAAATCAACGTCCACCCAGAGCGAGGTGCTCGCGTTAATCCTTTCCACGCGGCTATCAAGCCCGCAGCCAATATGAAGCACTAGCGCGCCTGGGTGCGATGTGAGCTGTTGGCTTGTCCAATCGTCAAATACCCTTGCCCGCATGGCCATATAATAAGCTAACAAATTGGATTTTGCTTTTCCCCGCAATTTTATCCCTGTCTCAGCCCAAATTGCCTCGGCCTTGGGGTCGTTTAGGATGATGCCCTGCTTGCTCACCGTTGCCTTGCCATATAAAGGAATATACAATGTTTTATTGACCGATTCCATGTCACTTCACCTCAGAAAAAATTGCCTGTATCCTGGTTTTGATAGGAATAAACCAGATAATAAATTGTTTCTACTATTCATTAAACCATAAATCTCGTAAAAGCATTCAAAAATGCAAATTTCAGGCGAATTCTCAAAAAGTCGTCAAATATTATTGTACAAACCCTATACAATATGTTGTACAAACATTTTATAAACTGTAAGATATTGACATTGAAAAATAAAAAATAAATTAATTGGAGGAAGAAATGAAAAAGACCATTGTTTTACCCATAGTTTTAGTTATCGCCCTAGCCCTTGGTGCTTGTGCACCTCTTGCCGCAGAAGAACCAGTTGTCGTTCCTGAAGTTGAGGAAGTCGTAGAAGAAGTTAAAGAAGTTGTAGAAGAAGTCGCCCCGCAAACAATCGTTGATATCGCCGTAGCGGACGGGCGCTTCATGACCTTAGCCACCGCGCTACAAGCTGCTGGTTTGGTTGAGACCCTGCAAGGCGAAGGCCCATTTACCGTCTTTGCCCCCACAGACGAAGCCTTTGCGAAGCTGCCAGCTGGCACGATCGAATCTTTATTGGCTGACATCCCCGCACTGAGCGAAATCTTGCTCTACCATGTTGTCCCTGGTGCGGTGAAAGCCGAACAAGTTGTCACGCTCAGTAGCGCTGAGACAGCCGCCGAACTGCCTGTAGCTATCAAAGTAGTCGATGGCAAGGTATTTGTCAACCAGGCCGAAGTAATTATCACCGACATTGAAGCCTCGAACGGCATCATCCATGTCATTGATAGCGTACTCCTGCCCCCAGCGGATATTGTTGACACCGCTGTCGCCGACGGCCGCTTTACCACCTTAGCTGCTGCCTTACAGGCTGCTGGTTTAGTGGATGCCCTCAAAGGCGAAGGCCCCTTCACCGTCTTCGCACCCACAGATGATGCATTCGCCAAGCTGCCAGAGGGCACCGTAGAAGCCTTATTGGCCGACATCCCTGCCCTGAGCGACATCTTGCTCTACCATGTTGCTGAAGGCCAATTATTTGCCGCGGATGTGTTAGCACTTGAGAAGATTGAAACCCTGCAGGGTAAATCTGCCAAGGTTAGCCTGATGGACGGAAAAGCCATGATTGATGGCGCTGAGATTATCATCACCGATATCCTAACCTCGAATGGTGTCATCCACGTGATCGACAGCGTGATTATCCCACCGATAGATATCGTGGAAACTGCAGTCGCTGATGGCCGCTTCACCACATTGGTAGCCGCCTTGGAAGCTGCGGACCTGGTTGAGACCCTCAAAGGTGAAGGTCCCTTCACCGTCTTTGCCCCAACCGATGATGCCTTCGCAAAATTACCTGCTGGCACCGTGGAAGATCTGCTGAAACCAGAGAACCTCGAAACCCTCAAAAACATCTTGCTCTACCATGTTGTGGAAGGCAAAGTGATGGCGAGCGATGTGGTGACCCTGGAAAGTGCTGAAACAGTGCTTGGTCAAGAAGTGACCGTGCGTGTGGAAGACGGCAAGGTCTTTATCAATGATGCCGAGGTAATTATTACCGATATTGAAACCTACAACGGCCTGATCCATGTGATCGACAGCGTGCTGTTGCCGAACTAGAACCATATTGATCTCCTTTTAGGAATGGCTGGTGGAAACGCCAGCCATTTAGCATTTAATGGGGAAGAAAAAATTGATTATGCAGCCATTATCTAATGTGCGAAGTGCACACACCCTCACCCTGCCCTGGTTGACACCACTATGTCTCCCTCAGTGAGGGAGAGGGGTTGAATCCATTAGTCTCGCTAAATTAGATCTCTGGCTTGGTCATGGTCTGCTTATTGGTTGTGGATGGCTGAGGTCAGATATTCTTAATTAATAGGGCTAATAATTGGTCCTCGAATGATCTTCTACAAGCTGGGTCTGCTGTTGACTCCAGTGCTTAAAAATGAACTTATCATCACCCTCGCCATAATATTAAGTTTTCTTCCCCGCTGAGGCAGAGGAGTCGCAATCCCATTGAATTTTCGCCAATTTAGATCTCTAGCTTGGTCATGGTCTGCATTTTGAGTGTGGATTGCTGAGGTCAAAATATTCGAATAGATGTAATTACATAAAGGCCTGTGCTCGAATTTTTTAGGTACACACCGATTTTGGCGGCAATTCCAAATTATTGCTAGCAAATTATCTATTTTGCTAAAAAGCCCTCTCCCTTGGATGGGTGCATGATATTTCTGGAAATTGTATCAAGGGAGAGGGTTGGGTGAGGGTTTATAAAATTTTTATTGATGGTGCTTATCAGACATAATCTCATCAAGCGTAAAAATAATACTTTCCAATACAGCATCCAAGTTTTCCAGAACTTCATGATTCCAGAATCGGATCACCTTGATGCTCTTGTTCTCAAGAAATTTCGTCCTGGCTTGGTCTTGATTGATCGCAATTGACTCTAAATGTTGACTGCCATCAACCTCAACCGCTAAGTGTGCTTCGGCGCAATAAAAATCTAGAACGTATGGCCCTATAGGATGTTGACGCCTGAATTTGATTCCTGTTAGTTGCCTGGCGCGCAATCTGGACCACAATAATGACTCTGCGTCTGTCTAGTTCTTTCTCAGGTAGCGAGCTTTGTTGTGTGCTGACTGGTCAGGCATGTTGAAATATTATCATGAAAGTAAATATTGTTCTTGATTACATATATTTCTAAGTAAAACAAAGATTGATTGATATGCTTAATGATTATACGGAATTGAACCCACCCTCACCTCAATCCTCTCCCTCAAGGAGGGAGAGGAGGTTAATTCCATTGAACTTAAGGAAATTTATATCTCTGGAATAGGCTTTGTCTGATACTAGGTCGGGATAACTTCTGTCAGATGAATCTAGATGTAATTATTCAATGAGATTCACTCGCACCTCTGGAATTTGTTGCCACCATAATGCCTCCCTCGGCGAGGGAGAGGAGGATTGCTTATTAAATTATGAGCAATTTTAACTGGACTGGGTCTCGCTCTGCTCTTTGGGCTTGGAAAATTTTTACACTGAGTTGGATAAGCTACTTAAGCTTAGCAAAGCTTCCCCTACCCAGGTTGTACGCTGCGCTGTATTTAGACCAGTGTCTTAGGTTTTGAAATGGGATAACGCGCGGGTGGGTTTAGGTTTTATTTTCCTTTGGGTTATGTTTGCCGCTGGGCTGGTATTCTTCGACAAAGCGCACCTGGAAGTCGGACTCGACGGCCTGGGGGATGAATTGGCGTACCCAGGCAATGGCGTCATCACTATTCCAGCCCCACAGCTCGCGCGCTAGGCAGGCAGCGAACATGCCCGTACGCCCGATGCCAGCATGGCAGTGGACGGCGATGGCTTGCCCCTGCTGTGCCAGTGCGATCACCTGTTGGATCGCCGCGTCAAAGCTACCGTGGGGCGGGGCGGAAAAGTCTTCCACTGGGCTGCTGATGACCTGCAGGCCGGCTTGCTCATAAAGCTGGCGGATATTCCGACCGCTGTGTTGGGTTGCTTCGCGCTCTGGCAGTAGCATGACCACATGCTGGACACCAGCAGTTTTATAAGCCGGCCAGACCTCTTCCAGGCGGTCAAACATTGAAGAGAAGGGCAGCGGGCTGCGGTAGATTTGGCCGGGCAGGTTGTAGGGCAGAAGGGTTAGTTTTGACATGTTAGGATCCAATCTTTATGCAGAGGATGTGTGATAGTCTATGCTTCCGGTGGATAATCTTTTAAGAAAGCCTTGCTTTCAGCTGTAAGTCTTTGCAGGCTGTTTTGCCCCAATTTCAGCCCCACTTGCTTGGCTGCCAGGACAACACCACCCAGCATGGGTGGCGCATCGAGCCGCAGCAGGTGTGCACCGGGCATTTCGTCCAGGATGACGTTGCGCAGGAGTTGGATGAGCAGCTCGCCGGCCTGGAAGACCCCGCCGATCAGGACGACATCAAACAAGCCCTTTTCAAGCTTGAGCTGCCGCGCTACGCCAAGGCAGAGGGAAGCCAGGGATTCGGCAGCCTGCTGCAGGATTTCGAGCGCGACCACATCGCCTTCTTGCGCAGCCCGCATCACCAGGGGCGCCAGGGATGGGTCGACTAATTCGCGCTGGGCGGACAAGCGCTGGAGCAGGGAGAGCACGTCCGGTTCGCCAAAGCGCTGCAGGAACAGCTCGGTGAGCATGGTTTGCGGTCCGCGCAGGGTGTAGGCTTTGCCAACGGCCTGTAAGCCCCACAATACCAGGTGCCCCGCACCGCCACCCTCGTCCATCAGGAAGGTCAGGCCGGTCATGCGCCCGATGCGGCCGGATTTGTCCATGCCCCAGCAGTTTGAGCCAGTGCCCGCCACCAAGCCAACCCCCCAACCAGCTGGCGCACCGGCCAGCATACCCACCAGGGCGTCATTGACCAGCCCGGATGGCCCGCCAAGACCTAAGGCATCGATGCGCTCCAGGCAGGGCTGGGTCTGGGAAGGCCAGTCGTAACCTGCCACGCCGAATCCGGCTGCACTGATTTGGGAAGGGAAAAGCCCAGCTTGGGTTAGGGCTTCGCTGATGAGGGAGTGCAACACTGTGCTGAATCCTTCGTAGCCCAAGACCTCCGGGCTGCCGCAGCCGCCGATGCCAATGCCTAAGACACGCCCCTGTTCGTTTGCGATTAGGGCATGGCTTTTGGAATTACCGGTATCAACACCTAGGAAATAGCGCGCCATGATTATGTCTCTGGGGATTAAGTGTACCAGAAATAAGGTGCTGATAGGAACAAGAAGCTGAAAGGTGAAAGGTGAAAGGTGAAAGCTCAAAGCTGAAAGCTCAAAGGTGAAAGGTGAAAGGTGAAAGGTGAAAGCTCAAAGCTGAAAGCTCAAAGGTGAAAGGTGAAAGGTGAAAGGTGAAAGCTCAAAGGTGAAAGGTGAAAGGGAAGAAGATTGTAGCTCGTAGCTTGTAGCTGATAGGAAAACAATGACCCGTCCTAATATTAGTTTACAGAAAAAAGAGTTTAATTTCTTAAGTATGGAAGCTCTTTGTGGGAATAACTTGGGATTTTGGTAAGTTGTGGTCTTTTGCATGCGCTGAGGTCAGCTAGCTTTAGGTGCGGTTAGCGATCCTAGGAGACTGGGTTGGTAGGGGAGGGCTTACTTACTGGTGGTTCTTAGGCAATTTCACTTAGCAAACCTTCCCCGACACTGGAAAAAAACTGAGTTACAGTGATTTGGGGATAATAAAGACCAGAGTGATAGAAGAAGGTGAAAGTTGAAAGGGTCAAGCTGAAAGGAAGAAAAGTAGATTAAAAACTTGCGCTGCGGGGATAATAAAGACTAATGCGAGCGGTATATGATAATGATGGTATTACAACACCAGCACACTCACCTCTAATCCTGGTTGACACCACTGTGTCTCCCTCTCAAGGGAGAGGAAATTGAACTCGTCAGCCAGGTTACATACCTGGCCTACGAGTCTTGAGATTACCATGCCGCTAAAAGGGCTCGCAGCCCAACTAGAGTGCTCCCCGATGAGAGGTTTTTGTAGGTCACGTTTCCAACGTGACACATGATAATGTCACGTAGGTTGCTGCGCAACCATACGTGACCTACGAATCTAAAAAGCAAAAAAAAATTGGTGCGATCAGCAGAGGATCGCACCCTACAATAACTGCCGCATTCAATAGTAATGGCACGTCATTCAGAAGGCGCAACCAAGGCTAAATCTACGGCTTTGGGTGCTCTAGGAAGAACTGCCAGGTAACCTCGGCCAGGCGGAAAGTATCGGTTTTGAGTTTGTCGTGGTTGTGGTACTCGAGGAAGTAGGTCTCAACCGACGTGTTGAGCTGGCAGGCGTCATAGACGGTGTGGGTGGTGCTGGGCCAGATTTGCTCTTGCGTGGGTTCTCCCTCGCAGCCGTTGTAGTCCAGCCAAAACTGCAGACCCTCTTCGACAGGCGGGAAGGTGACCGGCAGGAGCTCACCGCCGCCTTCGTAGGGCACAATTGGGTCAGCCAGGCCGTGTACATGCAGGATGGAAACTGGCTGGGTGGGTTGGCAGGGCTCGTAAAACTGGGTGGCGGACACGGGTGCGATGGCAGCGAAGACTTCCGACATCTCGCAGGCCAGGCGGTAAGAGAGCATGCCGCCGTTGGAGTAACCGGTGGCGTAGATGCGCTTGCTATCCAGGATGAAATACTGCTCTAGGTCTGCCATGATGCCGCGGATAAATGCTTCCTCGTCCACGCCTTCTTCGGCCGCAATGCCGCAGCAGCCGCCAGCGTCCCAGGCAATATCGTCCAGGGGACCAGAGCCATTGGGGGTTACCAGCAGGAAGCCAGAAATGTAAGCCATCTCTTTAAAGTTGGACATGTTAAACTCACCGGCGGGTTCGCGGTAGCCATGGAAAAGGAACACCACGGGTACGGCGTGGGCTGGGTCCAGGTCGGGTGGGACCTGCAGCCAGTAGGAGCGCTCTAGGCCATCGATATCCAGGAAGTGCTTGTAGGTGCCGACGGGCATGGGGGTCAGCGAGGCACGCGGGGTGGCTTGGGCGTGACCGTAAAAGGGTTCGTGCGTGGCTGTTGGGGGTGGGGTTTGCGCGAGGGCTTCGGCTGTTTCAGCTTCGGCGGTGAGTTCACCTGGTTCGGGGGAGATGACATTCAGCACGGGATGCGGCAGATCTTCAAGCGCTTTTTCCACCTGGCTGCAGGCAGGCGCAGCGAGCAGGGTGAGCGCAAGGATCATGTAGACAAGGGTTGCTGTGTTTTTTTTCATAAGTTCCTTTAGGTTAGGTCGGCGGGGCGGGTGCTTCGGTATGATGTTTGAGGTTGAAGCGCGCAACTGCCCGGCCTGGTTTGCTGCCATGGTGCAAGCGCCTGGTTTGGGCGCTTACAATTGGCTTATGATACCATAAAAAGTTGTGGTGGTTGGTGAGCGAGTGATGCGAGAAGTGGTTGAAAGTTCAAAGGTGATCCCATTCACTTCGTTCAGGGACTTCGTAGGTGATAGCTGATAGGTGATAGGTGATAGGTGAAAGAAAAATAAGGTGAAAGCTATAAAAGCAGCTGAAAGGTCAAAGTTCAAAGCTCAAAGGAAAAAACCCTTATAAGGCGTAAGTTGTTTGAATTAAACTTTAGGAAAATGTAGTGCGAACTGCCTGTGCCCGTCAGGGTATCAGTTCGCACAACTAATTGTGCTTAATGACATAATTTCGTAGCTTGAACTTAATAGGGAGACATTGTGGTGGTGACCAGGGTTGGGTGAGGGTTTATTTGGGGTAGGGTGGGGTTGAAGGCGGTTACACAAGGCTAATGGGTACGAGTATATTGCCGCCTTCAACCCACCAAAACGATTTGGACCTGGATAGATGAGGTATCGTTGATTTAGCCAGCGCAATTGTTGGGTTTCGGTAGGGGAAGGTTTATGCATTGACTTATCTAGATTTTTGATATTTTACAAACCCTCCCCTTGTATATTAGATATAGAGTATGCTAGAGAGGTAGAAGACATCAGTCAGGACGGTGAAGGTGAATCTGAACCCTCCCTTTAGGCACAAAGCCTGAAACGTAGATATGATCCCTTCACCATTTTACACAGAGATCGGACGGTATCTGAAGCCTCTCTACATACCAGAGATGAGCTTGCATTCACAAGGATGATCCAATTCATGCGCCTGACCGATGCTAAACATAGTTTATCAAAAAAGAGGTGTAAGATGCAATATATATTAGGTATCGATGTTTCCAAGGATAAACTTGACCTGGTATTGATCACAGAACGAGGTAAGTTTCACAAGGTCATCAGCAATAATTCAGAAGGGTACAAGGCACTAGATAAATGGTTAGTTTCACGTCAAGTCGAGCAGGTGCATGCCTGTTTAGAAGCCACCGGACAATATGGCGAAGAAGTAGCTGAGCACCTATATAAGCAAGGCCATGCTGTAAGCGTGGTTAATCCAGCGCGCATCAAGCATTATGGGGAGAGCAAACTACATCGCAATAAAACTGACAAAGCTGACGCAGATTTGATTGCTGAGTTCTGTTTGAAGGAGAATCCGACACTATGGCAGCCACTTAGCCCCGAAATAAAGCATTTAAGGGCACTTGTACGACGTTTAGAAGACCTAAAGACGAATTGTCAGCAGGAAAAAAATAGATTGTCAAGTGGTGAGAAGGATGAGTGGGTGGTAAAAGACCTTTCAACACATGTGGCTTACTTGGAAACATGTATCGCAGCCACTGAAAAGGAGATCCAAAACTTTATCAAGCAGACACCTAATCTGAAGAAACAGCAGGAACTTCTGAATTCCATTCCGGGTATTGCAGACAAAACATCGGCCAGGTTATTGGCTGAGATTGGGGATATCAGCACTTTTGAAAGCGCATCACAACTAGCTGCCTACGCTGGCCTGAACCCTAAAGGGTTTTCTTCAGGTTCATCTGTGCACAAGAAAACACGTATCTCAAAACAAGGTCGTAGGGAGTTACGGTCTTGTTTGTATATGCCTGGAATTGTTGCCTCGAACCATAATCCTGTGGTCCGATCATTGAAAGTTAGATTGCATGACCGAAGACTTGCTAATAAAGCTATTATAGTTGCTGCCATGCGTAAATTACTGCACATTGTCTATGGCGTTTTGAAGACCCAGATGCCTTTTGATGCGGAATATCACAAGCAATTCAACTTTTCTGCTTGACTTTCAAGACGGTATCTACGCATGATTTGCAATACTCTGTTATGCTGCGGGGATAATAAAGATCAGTGAGATATAAGGCAATCTGAATGGTGGGTTGAGGGGGTACTCAGTGGGAAGAATAAAGTTGTTGCTATCAACCTCCTCAACCGCACCCTACAAGAATGTGTTGGGTTTTGAGTGTTTGGAGACCTGCGGTCAAGCTTTCGCACTGGTGAGGACACCAGTGCGATCGGAGTTTGGATCTTGGTAGGGGAATGTTTATGCACTGATGTTTTCTAGGTAATGTCACTCAGCAAACCTTCCCCTTGTATATTAGATATAGTGTATGCTAGAGAGGTAGAAGACATCAGTTAGGACGGTGAAGGTGAATCTAAACCTTCCCTTTAGGCACAAAGCCTGAAACGTAGATATGATCCCTTCACCATTTTACACAGAGATCGGACGATATCTACACCGGTTGGGTGCTGCGCTGCAGGGATAATAAAGGCCTGCGCTATCTAAGGCAATCTGAATGGTGGGTTGAGGAGGTATATGTTGATAAGATAGATGTCGTTGCTTTCAACCTCCTCAACCGCACCCTACAAGAATGTGTTGGGTTTTGAGTGTTTTTAGACCTGCGGTCAAGCTTTCGCACTGGTGAGGACACCAGTGCGATCGGAAGCTGAAAGGAAGAAAAGCTGATTAAAAACTTACGCTGCGGGGATAATAAAGTCCAGAGCGGTCAAAGTCTGAACCCTCACCTCATATCCTCTCCCTCACGAGGGAGAGGAGGTTTGATTTGGAGACCTGCGGTCATTTTCACACTCTGGTCAGGTCCCGCTCCGCTGCGCTGCGGAGATAATAAAGACCAGTGCAATCAAAGGACCTTGACTATCAGAAGCTCAATTTAATATAACAGGTAAGAATGAACAGCAAGAGCCTTGCCCATAGATGGGTAATGATTCCATCCAACGTGGAGGGTTTTGCGCAGCATCCAACACCTGCACCGTACATATCAGGTTTTTACTATTAGCGGATATTTTTCCAAAACCCTGGTTGACAGTCCAACCACTATTTAAATTATTGTCCTCCGTATGAAAGGGGATCTGTGTTGATTCTATCCTATAGGTTCTTAAGGGAGTCAATGTAGGCCATGTTATTACAAACCACGAACCATCGTGAGAATATAGAATTACTTCCATTTCAATACTGTTTGTTGGATCAATATTGGTACATGCTATCGAAGTACCTTTAACACCAGGTTGCGTTAGTAAACCAGAGAAATAATAAAGTGGCTTATAGGTAACGCTGCGGTCTGGAACAGCTGTTAAATTACCATCTTCTGCCCGTAACACCTGGACCTCTTCCAGTTCATTACCAGTGGGTCCTTCGGTCTGTGCGATAACTGAGTAGCCTGCAAGACTTAAAAGGACTATAATGATCGCTAATACAAACAGTCTAGATTTTCGATATCATATTGATTTAAACTTTAGAAACAAGATGTATTTTTAGACACTAAGAGTTCAAAATTTTATCTAAAAGCATCAGGTAAAAGTATAATTATAAAACTGCATATAGCTACTTCCTATCAATAAGTAGTCCCAACATCAAGAACTAATGGAGTCACTTGACTCTAAATGGAGTTTACATCACCGTTTATAGCAGCCTAAGCAATGACTTTCGGGAATTTATGTTACTTTGCCAAAAGGGGGTAATATACTGGCTAATCAGAACTTGCATTCTTCCATTATTCAAAATCAACACAGTTTCCTGCTTTACTTTTGTCGCATCTATTTACATGCTGGCATTTTGCAAGTGGAAGTCACATTACTCAATCTATTTAATTTGTTAATTGGAGGTTTTAATATGCTTAGATTCAACTAGTAAGTGCAATTGTTAGCCCGAAGAATATCTCGAAAGGAGTGGAATAATCAAGACATTTTCTAGGCCTAAGGTTAAGTCGATCCATGATCCAAAGTTCTTCTTCAGTAGTAATTGTATCAAGGTCTCTATTTTTTGGAATGTACTGTCTTATTAAGCCATTGGTGTTTTCATTGGTCCCTCTTTCCCAGGATGCATATGGATGAGCAAAGAAAAATTTTGCTGAGAGCGTTGCTGAGATAGATTGATGATTGGCGAATTCTTTCCCATTATCAGAAGTGATGGTATAGATATGCTCTACCCAATTCAGCAGCTCTGTGACCGTCTTTCCCACCAATTCAGCACTTTTATGACGGATGGTGCGCAGCAAAGTGAAACGAGATCTACGCTCTGTCAGGGTCACAACAGCACCACGGTGTCCTTTTCCAATCATGGTATCAATTTCCCAATCTCCAAGGCGGGATCTCGTCTCTACTACCTTAGGTCGGGTTTCAATACTCTCCCGGTTAGGTATAATCCCTCTTCGATCATAGGTTCCCACCCGTTTGCGACGTTTTTTCTGGCAACGCAGGTGTTTGTAGAGGTTTCCGCCAGCCCGCTTATCGTCATATATATACTGATAAATGGTTTCATGACTGACAGATTGCAGTTCATACTTCGTCAACCATTCACTTATTTGCTCAGGGCTAAGATCGAACCTCAATCTCTCTTCGACAACATTCCAGGTCGCTTCCGTGATCCTCCTTGTGACTTTATGCTTGCGCCTCTCTATCGCTTTGATCTGAGCTTGCCTGGGTCGATATCCCCGCAATCCTCGATTGCGTTTCAATTCTCGACTAATCGTCGAGTTACTCACATCAATTGCTCTGGCTATTTCTTTTTGATTGTGTCCCATGTTCAAAAGTGCCTTAATCTGGTATCTTTGTTCTTGGGTAAGCTGAGTGTAGTTTCGCATTTGTGCTCCTTTGACTTGTCGGTCTCAGAGCTTATGTTACCTCAGCTTGCCCCTTTTGACCGCCTCAAAGTTGCACTTATAAGTTGAATTCAAGAAATTTTTTGTTATCTCTTTGTTTTCTCTTTGGCCTGGTTTGATTCATTGTCCACATTCTGCTGAGTGAAAAAGCAATACTTTTATATACTTGTAATCAATAATTTAGTGCAACGGATGAGGAGATAAAATCATTCGTATGCAAAAAGGAAAATACAAAAGACTAGGAAACGAAGAACGAGAAAGCATAAGTAGAGGATTGGCAGAAAAGAGATCAATTCGAGCAATAGCTATGGAAATCAATCGCACGCCGAGCACGGTAATGCGAGAAATCAAGCGAAACATGGGTAAAAGCGGATACCGAGCCTTCTCAGCCAGTCGATGCGCAAGAACTGCAGCGGCATCAAGACGCAAAGGAAAAAGCAAAGTGGCGAAGGAGGAAGCGCTAAGGCGATATGTTATAGAGAAATTGATAGAAACGTGGTCTCCCAGGGAAATCTCCGAAAGGCTGAAAATAGAGTATGCTTGGGATATGACAATGCAAATCTCACACGAAGCGATCTATCAATACATATATGTGTTGCCAAGAGGAGAGCTAAAGCAGACATTGATCAAGGCGCTTCGGCAAGAACACAAGTATCGACGGACACAAAAAGTGATCAAAACGGAAGAAAACCGTGGAAAAATTGCCAATATGCTGTCCATTGAAGAGCGACCAGCAGAAGTAGCTGATCGAACAGTACCTGGACATTGGGAAGGTGACCTGATCTTGGGAAAGTACAAACAAAGTGCATTGGGAACGCTGGTGGAGCGAACCACCCGCTATACAATACTAGTTCCCTTAGGCAATCAGAAAGATGCCCTCAGCGTGAGGAAGGCCTACGCAGAAGCCTTTAAAACAGTCCCCGCTGAGCTGAAGAAAACATTGACTTACGACCAGGGTAAGGAAATGAGTGACCACGAACAATTCACAATCGATACAAACATACAGGTTTACTTTGCCCATCCTGGTTCGCCATGGGAACGTGGTACAAACGAAAACACCAATGGACTAATAAGACAATATTTCCCTAAGGGAACAGATTTCACGCTAGTACCACTAGATATGATCAAAGAAGTACAACGGAAGTTAAATGGAAGACCCCGTAAAGCCTTGAACTTTTATAAGCCAGACGAGGTCTTCAATAATATTGTTGCACTAAAAGTTTGAAACCACATAATAAATGATAGTAAGTTAAATAAACAGATGCTCGTATGAGCACCTATTTAGAATTAAATAATAGTAGCCGGGTCAGCCTTTCTTCATCGGTTTGACGACCAGCTCGGGTTCGGGTTCAAATTCGGGCAATTCCACTTGCCGAATCACTTCAACGGGCGGCATATCGGCCTCGGTGCCCATGCTGCTGATTTCGCGCATGCACTCGATGAAAAAGCCGACCATACGCCCCGCATTTTCGAAGGAGAGGCGCTCGTTCTTGCCGTGCACACCAGCCAGGTCAGCCTTGGTCATCAAGACGGGTGAGAAGCGGAAGGTGTTTGAGCAAATGCGGGCGTAGTAACGCGCATCGGTGGCACCGGTGACCAGGAAGGGCGCGGTCAGCACGCCGGGGAAGACGGAACGGATGATGGCATCCAGCCGCTCAAACTGGGCTGAGTCGGTGGGCGAGACGGGCGTGGGGTTCCAGCCGTATTCGCTTTCGAGGGTCTCGCCTTTGGCAGGCGCCAGGGTGACCAGGTCATCGCCGATGACGCTGCGCACGCGTTCGTAGACATCTTTGATGGTATCCCCCGGCATTAGCCGGAAGTTGACAATCGCTTCAGCCTTGGCAGGCAGCACGTTTTCGGCTTGGCCAGCGTGAAAGATGGTTGGCGAGGTGGTGGTGCGCATGCTGGCCGCGGTAGTAGGCGATTTGAGCATTTTCTTTTTCAACATATTGCCAAACAGCCAGGTATTTGCCAAGGCCACACGCTGCATAAAAGGTACTTCCTTGCCGAGGTAACTCATCATAAATTGCAGCACCTCCAAGCGCGAGGGAAACTGGTTGGCTTCCAGGGCAGCCACTGCCAGCGCAAGCAGGCCGATGGCGGTGTTTTCTGGCGGCATGGCCGAATGCCCGCCGGGTACGTCGGTTTGCAATTTGAGGCTGAGATAGCCTTTCTCGGAGATGCCGATCATGGCGACGGGTGCGTCAACATCTTCGACAAAGTTATCCATGATGCTGCCGCCCTCATCCAAGACGAAGGAGAGCTGCACGCCGCGCGCTTTCAACATATCTGAGATCGCCCTGGCACCGTGGTTGCCAGAGACTTCCTCGTCGTGCCCAAAGGCGAGGTAGATGGTGCGGGTGGGTTGAAAGCCTTCTTTGAGCAGTTCTGATGCTGCTTCAAGCAGGCAGATCACCACGTCTTTGATATCCTGCGTGCCCCTACCCCATACGTAACCATCAGCAATTTCGCCGCTGAAGGGCGGGTGTTCCCAACCAGAGTCCGGGCTTTCATCGGCCGGCACAACGTCTTGGTGTGCCATGAAGAGGATCGGGTCCAGATCTGGGTTGCTGCCCTGCCAGGTGTAGAGCAGGGAATAGTCGTTGATCAGCTCGCGTTTGAGCTGCGAATGCAGTTGGGGGTAAAGGGTTTCAAAGAGTTGGTGCAGGCCTTTGAATTGTGACCCGTCAATTTTTTCTTGTTCAGGGTAGGCAATGGTTTTATACTGCACGGCTAAGCCAATGCGCTCAGCCACGCTCTTGCCGTCCACCGCCGGGAGGGCTGCGGGGGCAACCTCAGCGCGTTCGACCGGGAAGTCGAGCGTGCGGAAGAGGATGATGAGCACCAGCGCAACCAGCGCCAGGGCTAAGCCAATTAGAACATAAGTCAGTGGATTCATGGTACCTCCAGCTAAGTCCCTGCGGCAGGATTTTACTCCGGGATGATGCCTGGAGCGCTTGCCGCGCAGGGCAGTGATTTGTTTAACCTAATTCTAACCGCAAAATTGACTTTTTTTGGGAATCACCCAATATTTGAAAGGTGTCGTTAAAGGCTGGAAAAACAACTTGTCGCGTTGAAAAACCGTCAGACCTCAGCAGGGAAGTTTGAATCTACCCAAAAATACATACTTGGTTACCCACTCCCTTAATTAAGGGTGAGGGTTCACTAAAAAACTCTGGTTTTCTTAATTGGCATATTCTGCTTTTGCATGAAATCAATTGAACCTACCACCCTCACCTCCATCCTCTCCCTCCGCGGAGGGAGAGGAAGTCACTTTTACTTTTCCTGGATTAACGCAATAGAAATTGTCTAATTTGGGCAAATTCGGTATAATTTAGCTGCAGAGCGATCTGCTTACTCACGATATTTCGGCTGTTTTGAGCCGCTTTAATTATTTTACTTACCAATAACTTAAAGGAGAATTCAATGGCAGTCATCACAATTTCCCGACAATCAGGCAGTGAAGGCAACGAGATTACACGCATTTTGTGTGAGCGTTTAGGCTATGGCTTTTTTGATAAGAAGATGCTGGCGGCGCTAGCTAAGGAGGTTGGCTGGGACCCCCAGCAGGTGGAGGACCTCTCCGCTGATTTACACCACGTCAAGACCCTGCGCGAGCGCATTGCCAGCGTCATCCAGGCCCCGGAGGGTCCGGCCGCCGGCGGGCTGCTGACATATGACGAGGCGCTGACCCTGGCGCAGGTGCAGCACCTGATCCTGGAAGCCTATAACCTTGGTAATGTGGTCATTGTTGGACGGGGCAGCCAGGTGGTCTTGGCGGACAAGGCGGATGTGTTGCACGTGCGCGTGGTGGCACCGTTGGAGACGCGCATTCAAAAATGGCAGGCACGCTTGGGTTTGGCGCATGATGACGCCCTGCGGGTGGTGGAGGAGCATGACAAGGCGCATGTGGATTTTGTGGCCACTTATTTTGAGAAGGACCTGCACGACCCGCTGCTGTATGATTTGGTTATTAATACGGGTAAGCTTTCTGCTTCGGATGCAGCGGATGTGATTATTGAGGCGCTGAAGAAGCTGTAAAGGATTCGCTGATTAATTAATTAGCTGACGCGTTAAACAACAGGTTGGTAGGCCAGGTTTCCACCTGACCTACTGTAAACCCTCACCTTACCCTGGTTGATACAATATTGAATTGCGTTGTTAATTCAATAGATAGCTGTGTCTCTATAAACTTTAAACCAGACCGAATGCCAACGTGACTGGTGAACCCTCACCCTACCCTCTCCCTTTTCAGAAACCCATTTAAATGATGATAATTATTAAAGGGAGAGGGATTTATCTTTGGCTTTCAGCCTAGTTTACCGATTAAACCAATCCTGACCATGTTGACACCACGATGTCTTCCCTTTTAGAAATACACTTAACTGCAGTCAATCATTAAAGGGAGAGTATTTTAGTTTTCTAAAGCGATCAATTATAGACAGTATACTGGTCCTTCTCCTGAATTGAATCAGGGTATTCCCAAAAAGCACCCTAGCACTAAACAAGCAACCCGTCATTGAACTAGGTGACTCATTCGCCACCCAGTTTTTAATTTGGTATATTCATTTGTGGGTTCCCCTTGGTGCTTTTAAAGGTAATAATTTGTTAGTTACTTTTCTTTAAATAGAAGTAAAGGAATCCTGCTGCGAAGATGGCATAAAGGATTACCGAGGTCCAAATCAGTGCATTATGGTCACCCAAAATGGCATCTGCCAGCGCTACCAGGGAACCCGTCGCGGTGGTGACCAGTCCACCAAGCAGGATGCCCCTGATCAATTTAAAGGCCTCGCCTTCCCTGGCAAACCATAAGATCACAGCCATGCCTAGGAATGCGGAGCCCCAATAGCGGCAGACGAAAGCACCAACCGTATCAAGCATGGAACCATAAGCCCCAATATATTGCACTGGTATTAACAAAGCCATCAAGCCAAAAATAAAAAGTGCGATGGCAGAAATGGTGAAGAACGCTTTACGGGTCATATTTTCTCCTTAAGAATAATTAAAAGATTAGATTTAGAAAATTGGAAAAACAAAAGATCACATCGATAGTCTCCTTTCCTTTCAGTGCCGAAGATTGACGTGATTTGACCGCGGAGAAGCAAATGATACTTTTATCGATGGTAAAGTGGTTTAATTGCTCGGCATATTTAGAGCTTAGCATAATAAAAACAGATAATCAACTGGCTCGAATTTGGATTTGCGGTCATGTTTGATCTTTGCATGGATTTGTTTGATAGCAATTGTCAAGTAGGGGCATGCGGAAAGGCTGTGGATCTTGGTTTGGTGAGGTTAGAGGTGTGGCCTGGTGGGTTAAAGGCGGATTACTCGCCAAAGCTAACCCGTAATTGAGCCGCCTTCAACGCCACCCAACTGTTTGGTGATTAAGTTGGTAATATAGCTAGTTTTGGAGGATTATGATATGTGTGCGAACTAATACCCTATCGGGCACAGGCAGTTCGCACTACAAATCTAGCACGGATAGTTCGCACTACATAATTCGGTAACAAATAGGTTCTGGCTTGAAATTGTAATTTGGTGTGGCCTCAGCCGAGCCGGCCGTCTTTGATGTTGGATTGGAAGGCGGATAGCTTATCCATCTGGCCCAAGGTGGCCAGGTATGCCTGCTCGGCCCAAGTATCCACCACGGGCAGGCGCAGGCCGGCACTCTGCAAGACGGTGACGATCTCAGCTGGTTCCATGTAGGCTAACTGTGAGAAGGTCTTGACCCCGGCAGCGTTCAAGACCTCCTGGATTTTGGGGCCAATGCCCTTGATTAGGGTCAGGTCGTCTGGCTCGTTTGAGACAGGCGGGCGGACATGCACTGGCGTGCTGTGGCTTTGAGTGCGTTCGCGCAGCATCAGCCACAGCAGTGCGCTTAGCCCAGCAATCGGTAAGAGCCAAGGCCAAAAGCGAAAACCGCAGCAAGTGCTTTCATCATCAGCTGCAAATTGCATCACGGGGTTGTATTTGATCATTTTCACGGCATCCCTCCAAAATTCATATTGTTTTATTAATTATTCCTTAACTCAAATTTTCAGCCAAACAGTATCGGGGTATTTGCACTATAATCAAGGCTTGGAGACCCGATACCTATGAGCGATGCCTATCAACGCCTTGCCCAATACCTTGATAGCCTGCCTGCCAGCTACCCAGCCACCCCGGACGGGCTGGAGCTGCGCATTTTGGAGCACCTTTTCACCCCGCAGGAAGCCGAACTGGCACTGCACTTGAGTTTGCTGGACCAGCCGGTGTTGAACATTGCCAAGCAAGCCGGGCTGAGCCTGGAGGTAGCCAATACCCTCTTGGAAAGCATGCTGCGTAAGGGGCTGATTTCAGGCAATCACCCAGAAGGCAAGGAGCCGCAGTACAGTATTAGCCAGTTTGTGGTCGGCTTTTACGAGGGGCAGGTGAACCGCCTAGACTTGGAACTGGTGCAGCTTTTTGAAGCTTACGCGCCGTTCTATTTTGAGCACGGCTCGTGGAAAAAGCTGCCGCAGATGCGCACCATCCCGGTCATGCAGGCTATCCCAATTACCTCGGAGGTGTTGCCTTATATGCAGGTGGAAGCGATCCTGCGCGCTAAGACAGAAATCGCTGTGCGCAACTGCGTCTGCCGGCAGGAACGGGAGCTCTTGGATAAGGGCTGCGGCAAGCCGATGGAGAGCTGCCTGTCGTTTGACGGGGCGGCGCGCAGCACCGTAAAGAACGGCAACGGGCGCATGATCACCTTTGAAGAAGCCATGCAGATCATCCGGCGCGCACAAGCTGAGGGTATGGTTTTGCAGCCTTCCAACTCACAAAACCCGATCTTTTTGTGCACCTGCTGCAGCTGCTGCTGCGGGGTGTTAAGGCATATTAAGGAAGACCCCAACCCAGGAAAGCTGGTGGCGAACCCCTTCGTGGTGCGTTATGACCAGGAAGCCTGCATTGCTTGCGCGGCCTGCACCGAGATCTGCCCGATGGCAGCGCTGAGCCTGGATGGTAGCGGGGAGATTCAGTTTGCGCAGGCGCGCTGCATTGGCTGCGGCCTGTGCGTGGGGGTGTGCCCCAGCGGAGCGTTGGAAATGGCGCTGCGAGATGAGCCGGAGCAGCCTAAGATCCCCAGGAACACGGCAGATACCTACGTGCAGATAGCGAAGGCACGCGGCGTGGGCAGTTTGTTGGGGGCGGGTTTGGGGATTTTGAAGCGCATGGTGAGGTAGGGGCGGGCGAATACCCTGGTGGGTACAAGTTGTGCGAACTGATACCCTTACAGGAACAGGCAGTTCGCACCACATAGCCTCAGTATGGTGCGTTCAAACCCGGAACCCACCCTACCCCTGGCTCAAACGGGATTTCTGGGTCTGGTGGGTTGAAGGCTGCCTTATTGCATATCGAGGCTCATATTGATGCGCCTTCAACGCCACCCTACAGTAAGATGCCCAACATGTAGGATGATCTCTCTGCACTCGTTTGGGTGTCAGTTCGTCCGGCTGCCACGAGCAGCCCATTGCATATATTGGTGTGTTCAAGATCGGAAGACACCATACCCCTAGCCTAAATTTGGTTTCTCAACTTAAGCAAAAGCCCCCGCAGACACTTTTCGTAGGGTGGCGTTGAGCAGGATAAATGTGCGTCATTATCCGTCTGTAGCAAAGCCTGCTCAACCCACCAATTGGGTTTCAAAATAAAATTTACCTGCCTGACCTATAATTGTCATTGCGACCACAGGGAAGCAATCTCCAAACCTTAGAGCTAACAGAGCTTTAACCAGCTCAGTAGTCCAGGTTTGTAACCTGGCTCGTCAGGTAGGTTGCAGAGCAACCATACCTGATCTACTTTTTTTTTCGTTCCACCTCGTCATTCAGGGATTCTCTAACCAAAATTTACCTACCTGGTGGGTTGAAGGCTGCCGTATTTCAGATCGAGGCTCATGTTCATGCGCCTTCAACGCCACCCTACAGTTCGTTGGCCAGGTTTTCAACCTGGCTTGTCAGGTAGGTTGCAATCCCACTCCGTTTCACTTCGGGGACAGGGCAACCATACCTAACCTACTTTTTAATCCCACCTCTTCATTCAGTCAAGGTGGTGCGTTCAACCCCTGAAATGAACAGGGGCAGGCCCGGAACGCGCCTTATAGCTAAAAATGATAAAATGAAATCAAATTAACCATGGATTGCTGAAGATCCAGAAGGAGTAGGCATGAGCAAAAGAATGAAAGTAGCCCTAATTGGCGGCGCTTTACTGGGAGTTATCTGTGTGGTAGGGGCGTATATTCGCTCAGGGTCAACGGCCTCTGCTGGGTTTGTGTTCTCCCTTTGGTACAACCGGGTCATTATCGGCCTAGCGGTTGGCGCGCCTTGGAAAGAGACAAGCAGAAATAAGGCCTTGCTTCGCGGCGGTCTTCTTGGGCTTTTGGTTTCCTTTGCCTTTTACAGCGCGACTGGGTTTCAGGATCACATCAGTTTTGTGGCTGGGATAGTGTATGGTGTGATACTCGAAGCTTGGTTGAGTAGATCAAAGAAGCAGTCACTATAAATTGGTTAATGGGGGCACACATGTTACGTCACTTCGTGACAGGTCATGTTACAAACGTGACCTACACAAATTGAGGCATTTTGAAAGCAAGACCCGATTACGTCACTTTGTGACTCTATAGAGGTCTCGCAGTGAAAACTTACCAGGCCAGTCAGGTAGGTTGCATTGCAAGCATACCCGACCTACGTCGCTGGTGGGTTGAAGGCGGCGTTATTACAGACCAAGGCCAAGGATTACACGCCTTCAACGCCACCCTACGGCACCAAATAATGTCTATCGGGGAGGGTTTAGGCCCTGAGGAGTATAAGGTAATCACACTCAACAAATCCTCCCCTACCGCTGAACTGGCTAATTTGGTGCGTTCAATCTACATGGATTTGTTTTGGCTTGGTGGGTTGAAGGCGGCATTATTACAGACCAAGGCCCAGGATTACACGCCTTTAACACCACCCTACCAAATTTTTCACCCGGGCTTAATTCATACTATAATTAACTCACAGCGCATCATTTCCCTTCAACCCGCTACCCGCTGGCGTATTTGGTTTTCTCTGTTCTTTCACAGGCAGGACACCTATGAACTTTCTCAAAAGTAAATACCTGGTCAAGCTTCTCTTCCTATTCCTGGCGTTGATCCTGCTATTTGGCGGCAGCAGCCAGGTCGTCCAATCCCAACCGCAGTGCCCGCCGGGGTTTTCGTTCTCGCCCAGTTCGGGGGTGGGCTGTGTGCAGTCCAATTGCTATGATATCGGCTTTTTAGATTACACCGGCCATTGCACCTGCCCGGAAGGCAAGACTGGCTGTTTCGAGCCAGTAGACTACGACAGCTTTGATATCAACGCCTGCACGCCTTTCTGCCCCTATTCGCGCCTGGTTTCCTGCATCGAGGCTGGCGGGTCCTGCCCCAACGCTAATATAGACCAGGAAGCCGGCGTGCCTGCCGACCAGGAAATTGACATAGATGCCTTAATGCAAATTTATGATGAAATTGAGAACCTAATTGGCACCATCAAGCCCAGCGTGATCACGGACTTCATCGGCGGTTTATTCCCAGATGAGGAGAAGGACCCTGCTTACCTGGATGAGCCCCTGCCCGCAGTAGAAATGGTGGACGATGTGAACGCTGGTTTTACACTGGCGCTGGCCTGTAGCGAAGACCCCCTACCCGAGGACGGCATCAACTGCCGCGCCGTGATCAGCGAAGGCGACACAGCTTTTGCCTATACCATTTACTGGGTAATGGATGGCCATACCCTCAAAGCCAACTTGGTGCCAGCCGGGTCAGATTCCTTCAGCTTCCCCAACCCACCGCCTGGCACACACACCATCACGGTGCAGGCGGTCAACAGCACCACCAATACCATCAGGGTCTCGACCGCGCTGGTGAACGTGCAATACGCTGAAGGCGCCAAGCTTAAGCCATCGCTGCCGGCTGCAGCTGGGGCAGGCAGCGTGGCCGTCTTAGGCGGCTGGCTGTGGGCGGAGTGGCTAGCCAACCGCAAGCATGCCGACGCACAACTGCAGCAAGACGAAAAGGCTGAGGAAAAGCTGCAAAAAGAGCGCCAAGCCTGGTACCAAGAACAAATGGACCTGAATGACAAAGTGCGTGAAAAGCAAAAATTGGTGGAAGGACAGCAGCAACTCATCGAAGACGAATGGAAACGCTTCCGCAAGAGCCTGGTGGAGATGACCAACCGTTATGAAAAGAGCGATTACCTGGTTGATCTGTATGACCATATGTATTCAGATGTCTATCAAAACGGTGAGTGGAAGGCAGAAAACCTACTGCGCCTGCAGAAGTTAATCAATACCCATCTGCAGATGGACCGCCAAAATGAAGCCGCGGAGGAATGGCACCGCAAGGTGCAATCTCTGCAAGACCGCCAAAAAGCCTTTAACAATGTAACCAACAGTTGGACTGCCCTGGGCTTACGCCTGGTAGCTGGCATTGCCACTGGCGGGGCGAGCGAGGTGGTGTGGATGCCCACTTTGGCCACCGGCAACGCCTTGTATGCCAAAGAACGGGCTGAGCTGCTCGGCTTGCAGGGTTGGGACGCGGCAAAGGCCGTCATCAGCGAGGCTGGGATGAAACTGGCAGTGGATTATGGTTTTAAGAAGGCTGCCCAGTTGGGGATAAAGCTGGCTGGCAAGGGCGCTTCCTGGCTTTTGGGACCGGAGCGGGTGGACCAGCTCTCCAAGTGGTGGCAAGCGGCCATGTCTAAGCTTGGTGCTGCCCCAAAACCTGAGCCAAAGCTGCCGGTGATCCATCAAAACTGGGGCGAGGGGCCGCGGGTATTCGTCAACCAGCCTATCTACAGCCCCGGGCCGATGCCCAGGGTGGACTTTGGCATGGAGAATTACCTGAATAACCACATCCGCCCGCTCAACAACCAGCTTGCCAATGACATTGCCGATATGTACAACCAGGGCGTCAACCTGGAGCGCAACTTGAATAACTTAATTCGACCAGGCGGTGGGTATACGATTAGCCCCGCCAACGAGGCTGCCATTCGCGTCTTGAATAACCCAGCATACAAGCTGGCTGTTAACCAGGGCTTGATCCCTTCCACCGCCCAGCAGTTCATTTACCAAACCCGTGATAAGGTCTGTAAAAACGCCATGCTGGAGGCTTTCAGCCGCCTGGATAATGTCTTGGTGGAAGGACAGCCAGCTAGCTCGTATATCAAGGGTGTGACGGTGACCGGCACCGGTGCTAGACCGCTCTCGCCTTCCGCGATTGGGCGCTGGACCGACCACGACAGCACCGTGCATGCTGGCAGCACGGCAGCAGAGCAGCGCGCGGAGCGGTTGTTTAGCACCTCTTACAACCAGGTGGTACAACAACAGGGCTTGGACGCCGAGGTGGCCGAGGTGAACATGTTCCCCGGCATTCACCAGCAACAAGTGGTTCCCAACCCGCAAGCTTACACCAGCGCACCGCTACAGCATTGGCAAAAGATGGATATGGTCTTCCGCGGCACGGCCGCGCGGCAGTTAGAAAACGGTACGGTCATGTTTGATGCGCACCCGGACGTGTTGGAACTGCCTGGGCTAGGCCCAACCAGCCCCGTCCCGACCTACCCGGTTGACCCAGCTGCTAGCGTAGCAGATGCCGGGAGGGTGATCAGCTATCACTCAACCCAGTACCAGGCCGTCAACGGCGTGCCCATGACGCAGCAGCAAATGCTGGTAGCGGAAGGCAAACAAGCCCTGCGGGTGTGGAAAACAATCAATGCCGGCAGCGGGGAGCAGCCGCCTGACTGGATTATGCGCTTGCAGCAGATCAAAACCAACCCCGAGATTCAACTGCAGCCAGGCGAGGTCAGCCAGCTATACCAGCAATTCAGCGATTACCTGCACTTACCCAGTAACCTTGGAGGATGAGATGCCAACTAACCCATTAAACCTGTATACCTCGCAAGCGCTGCAAGCCGAGCTGGCAAAGCAAGAACGCGATAAGCCCGGGCAACTTTCCTTGGATGACCACCACTTGGGGCAATTGCTGGGGCTGGTGAGCGAAGAAAAAGGTCCGCGCTCACCCCTGCCAGGCATCCAACGCCAGAAGTTGACAGACCCGGCTTTCATCAACCTGCTGGTGGATAAGGGCTGGTTGGTGGCGGCGGGTAAGGATGGCAAGCTGCACCCCACCGCTCACTCCCGCCGGGCAGTTTTGGGACTGCTAAAACCCAATACTAGCATCCAGCTGGTGTTGGGCAGCCTGACGGAGCTCTCGATCAGCGCGCTTTACAGCGCTGAAGGCTACCGCAAGGACACGTTTGTAATCTATATGCATAAAAAAGAAGAAAACCGCACCATTTTGCACCCCGCCCTCTCCCCCGCTGACCTTTCCGACGCACTGCTAGCGCACTTGCTGATCGGTCCGCGCGAGGGCTTGGGCTTTGAGCTTGCCCTGTCACAGCGCCCTATGCTGGCCTACCTGGCTGTCTTGGACTTGGTTTATACCCGCCGGATGGAAGCTAGACTGAGGGCTGAGATTATGCCCCAACTTAATTTCAGCGCTGCGGACCTACTGGCGCGCTTTGCGGAGATCAGGCTGGGCGAAGATATCACCTGGCTCTCTGTCCTACTACCCTACTTGTTCCCCTACCTGCGCGCGGACCTGCCAGAAGCAGTGGTGGCGGGCTTGCTGGCGGGGTTGGAAAGGGAGGGACTGCTGACACCTATGCCCGACGGGCGCTACCAGCCCAACGACTTTACGGTGGCGTTGAGCGAAGCCCTACTGCCGACCTTTGCTTACGCTTCGCTGGCGGTGGTGAACGCGGAGGAAAGCGGCTTGCACCTGGCGTTTTTGGTGGGGCAATTCGTCAACTTGGTGATCAAGGCAGATGAAGTTGAGGGTGACCTGTTGGTGAGCATGACTGGCATGGACCAAAAGCAGTTTTCCAAGATTTTATTTGAAATTGGCTTGCCGGAGCAAGGATAGGGGATGAGATGAGCACAGATCTAGGCAGTGAGGTATGGGTGCAGGACTTGCTCGCCGTCCTGGCGCGGGTGGTGGGGGTGGTATCGATCATCCTGCTGGTGGTGGGCTTTGTGATGTTAATACGCAGCATGAAAAAGGCCAGTGCGCTGCGGGTGCGCTCGCACGTGATTAGCATCGTCTTTTCGGTTTTGATGCTGATTGTGAACGTGCTATTCCTGAGCAGCGCGGTCAACCCGCTTTTGGCTGCGCTGGCTTTCGTTTTGGGGCTGGGTTTTGGCTTTTTGTGGGGCCTGACCACGCGCCTGACGCTGCAGGGAAAGCAAGTGTTGGGCAAGCGCTCGATCCTTTTCGTGTTGTTTTGGCTGTTTTCGCTGGCGTTGACGTACGCGTTGTCACTGCTCGCCAGCCGGCAGGCGGTTTCGTTCGGGCTGGGCAGCGTGTTCTTCAGCGCTGGCACGGCTATCGGCACGAATTTGAACCTGGTCTTGCGGATTGCCTGGAAGCGAGCGAGGGGGTAAGGAAAGTTGAAAGGTGATCCCATTCACTTCGTTCAGGGACTTCGAAGGGGAAAGGGGAATGGATCTGAAAGCTCAAAGTTGAAAGCTTAAAGTGTGTCGTAACCCGTCCTGAAACACAATCAAGGGAAAATGAGCTTCACTCCTCGAATTTCAAACCAAATAATTAAGGACAAGACATACTTGTCCGTATAGTACTCTTCAAGCAGGGAAGGCAAGGATGCTATGTGCTTCGTGAAGACCTGGCCTACTTAGTCATTCCAAGAATGATTTTTTATTAAGTAATATTCAGCCCAGCGGTTACGCCCTCCTTTCACCTCTCAACGTGATGGTACAATAGACCCAAATTGTAAGACAGGAGCGTATCAGCCACTTTGACTATCGAACTTGTCCTCCTGATCATCGGGTTGTTAATCGTTTTCAGCAGCATTTCGAGCAGAGTCTCCGACCGTTTTGGTATCCCATCACTGCTGCTTTTCCTAGCCATTGGGATGCTTGCGGGATCTGAAGGGATTGGCGGTATCTATTTTGATAATCCCCAAATAGCCCAGGCTGTTGGTTTCTTTGCGCTGGCTGTGATCCTTTTCTCTGGTGGGTTAGATACTGAGTGGGAAGCGGTAAAGCAGGTTTCTAAGGAATCTATCATCCTTGCCACCCTAGGGGTTTTCATCACTGCCTTGATTCTCGGCATTGCAGCCTCGTTTTTACTGGATATTTCCTGGATAGAGGGGATGTTACTAGGGGCAATTGTCTCATCAACAGATGCTGCCGCGGTTTTTTCACTGCTCCGTTCCAAGGGCGTGCGCTTAAAGAAGCATATCGCTTCCATCCTAGAGCTTGAATCCGGCAGCAATGACCCTATGGCAGCCTTCCTGACTGTAGGCGTTATCCAGCTTATCACTAATCCTGATATGACTTTCATTAACCTGCTTGGTTTGTTGCTTTTACAAATGGTGGTCGGTGCATTTATGGGCTGGCTGTTTGCTAAGGCATTGCTTTTCCTGATTAACCGTCTTAAATTAGGTTATGAAGGCCTTTACCCGGTCTTGGCATTTGGTTGGGTACTGCTCACATTTGCTGTGACATTGTTTTTGAAGGGAAGCGGCTTCCTGGCAGTGTACATCATGGGTTTGATGCTCGCTAAAACTGATTTCTTGCATAAAAACAGCCTATCAAAGTTTTTTGATGGGTTTGCCTGGCTTGCACAAATTGTGATGTTCCTTGCTTTAGGATTATTTGTTTTTCCCAGCCAGCTTGTCCCAATTTTACTCCCTGCACTCATTTTGGCAATCGTGCTTATGTTCATCGCCCGCCCGGTCAGCGTTTGGTTATGTCTCATGCCATTTAAAAATACTCTTCAAGAAAAAACCTTTATATCATGGGTGGGTTTGCGGGGAGCTGTGCCTATCATCCTTGCCACCTACCCTATGTTAGCGGGATTGGATGCCTCCGGTTTATTCTTCAATATCATCTTCTTCATAGTGATCCTCTCTGTACTCCTTCAAGGCTCCACTATTCCGTTTTTTGCCCGGAAGTTAAAGCTAGAAGATACTAGCCCAGAGGAAATTAAATTTCCGATTACAGCTACCCCTGGTCACGGCTGGCCAGGCATTTTAAGGGAACTTAATGTCAATGCTGGATCACCCATTATTGGAAAATCTATCTTGGAATTAGGATTGCCCAAAAATTACATCATCATTCTCATTGCCCGTGAAGATCGTTTCTTTATACCCAACGGCAGTACGGTTTTCCAAGTCAATGACCGCATTCTCGGCCTAGCAAGCACTGCTACCCATCAATCGATTTCTGAATTGATGGATGCTCAAGAGACTCAGTAAAGATTATGTGATTGGGTGCCTACTAGGGTATTTCCTCTTTTGTTGAATTTCTTGCTCGGCTGGAAAGGACAAAGGCGTGGTAATTAATCACCTATGAAATGAAGTCTACGGTGTCTTTATCATGAATTAATTCGAATTCAACATATGTTAAACCCAAACCCGACCATGATTGACCCCACGATACCGTTATAAATGCTACTGGATTGGTGGGTTGAAGGCAACGCAATTTTGTCACTGCAATCAACTTTATTTGCCTTCAACCTACCCAACAAAAAGGTTGATAATTATTTAGTTGTGATCTCATAGGGTGGCAAAGTAGAGATTGCAACAAGCTCTAAAGAGGTCTCGCAATGACAACTTGACCTAGGATTGATTGGTGTACCCCCGGGCTGTCCTGCTTGGTACCACGATGCCATTCCTGGATTGGTGGGTTGAATGCACAATGATTTTTCGTAGTTGATCAGATTGCACTGCCTTCAACCCACCCTACAAAAAAGAAGCTGATAAATATTGAGTTGTAATTTCTATGTGCCCTGATAAGAGATTGCCGCGACTTCTAAAGAGGTCTCGCAATGACAACTTGATTATTTTTTCCTTTGTTTACCTTCAGTCTGTCCTGATCGATGCCGAAATGTATTTGCTAATGGATTGGTGGGTTGAATACAGCGCAATTATGACATCATAATCAATTTTAGATGCCTTCAACCCACCCTACCGACCCTTTTCGAACGAATGCATTTGAGACCAGGTAACGGTTAAACCCTCACCCTGCCCTGGTCACCACCACTATGTCTCCCTTTTTGAAAGTTCATGGAATCTCAAAAAACAATTAAAGGGAGAGGGATTTCTGTGGTGATTGACATTTTTGCTTTCAGCTTGAGCCTTTCAGCTTTCAACTGCTTTTACCCCTTTCAGCTTTCACCTGCTTTTTGCTTTGAGCTTAGACCTGTTTGACGTGCTATACCAGGTAGCAATCTAAGTCAAACAGGCTCAGGCCGTTGTAAATGAGTGCCATGGGTTTGCGGCAGACGGCTACGTTGGGCAGGGTTGCCAGCAGGGTGGCCACGTAGGAAGCTTGGTTTGCGCCTACCGCCTCGCTCACGTCGTGCAGGCTCAGCTCGCGCCTGGTATAAAGCGCAGCATAGGCTTCCTGCAGGCTTGCACGCGAGACCTGGCGCTGCTTGCCACTGGTCTGTAATTCTAAGATTACCCCGGTCTCCCTGACTGCCAGCACGGTGAACGGCCGGCGCTGCTCAAGAGTTTTCAGGCACTTGCCGTCCAGGCGCGCCAAATCGCCCCAGATATCTTGCGGGGGCATCCTTAGGGCGCCTCCAGGGGGAAGGGCTCTGCGCAGGTAAAGCCCTGCGGTAAGAGAAGCATTTCATAGCTGTACATATCCAGGTAGAGTGTCAGAGGTTTTTCCAGCCCATCGTAGCTCACCTGGTAGACTTCCAAGATCGATTGATCTGCTAGCATGAGCGCATCCAGGCGCTCATAACGCACCAGTTCGCCGTTCGGTCCGCGCAGGGTCTGCAGGTAGGCCTCCTCGCGCGCCGCGCCATCGTAGAGGTTCGTGTTGCCGACGCGGATGGGCAATTCCTGCGAGGTGCCATAATTGGGGTCGCTGGCAAGTGGGCAGGCAGGGGCTTGTTCCATCTCAAAAAAGCGCAGCCCGGCAAGCAGTGCATCAAAGAGCGGCTGACCGAGTGCCTGCCAGCGTGGTTCTGGATCCGCAGCAACAGACAAGCCGATAGCCGTGAAACAGCGCCCGTCTTGGGGTATGCTGAGGAGCAGGCTGCCGGAGATAGGCTGTTCGAAGAGCTTCCCGGTGAAATCGACGCGCAAAGCTTCGTCCTCACCAAGCTGGTGCGGGCTGGGTTTGGAGGGGACGAACTGGTCGATATCCTGCGCCATGCCAAGTAAGACCCGTTCGAGGCAATCTTGCGCATCTTCGCCTGGTTCCGTTTGCTCGCTGGTAAGTGAAAAGAGCAGGTCTTGGTTGGGGGAGGACAGGCTGACCCTTGCCCCCTGCTGCAGTTCGGTAAAAGCGCCTTGCTGACCTTGGATAGCTAAAACCTGCGGGTAAGCAAAGCCGCCATCCGCCACCTCTACCAACGCGCCTAGCTTGAAGGGGGGTTCGGGTGTAGGGCTGGGGATGAGGGCAATGGGCGTGCTGGCAGGCGGAACGAAAATTGGTTCGGTGGCTTGGGTGGGGAGGTTGCAGCCCGCCAGCCCGAGGAGGGCTAGCAGCAGCAGGTAGAACTGCCAGGGGTGCTGCTTCGTACGCGCGGTGTGCCACATATTGCCCTTAATCATAGCACTTTATTTTGATTTTAATTAGTCCCGCTTAGGGGAGTGGTCAATAATTGGAAATCAGCCAGCATTTGCCTGAAGGTCGGCAGGAATGCTTCCCAGGCAGTGCGCTCGGCGTGCCCAAAGAAGGCTACCGCGTAACCAGGCAAAACGGCCATTACCAGCCGGCCGGTCAGGAAGGTCTCAGCGTAAGGGCGGGCATAGTCAATCAGCAGTGCCGATTGGCCTGCTAGCTTGGTCTCGCCGCGGCTGTAGACCTCGTATTCTTCCGTGATGTGCTGGCTGAGGAAGGCTTCGAAGCGCTGGGAGGATTGCGTTTGCAGCGCTTCGGGGTCGTCTGTGGGTAGTGGGGCTACCAGGAGGCTGACGTAGAGATCGCCTTCCCCCTTCGCAGCCAATCCGGGGCGAAAAGTAAGCACCTGGTCTGCTTGGCTCACCTGCCAACCCTCCGGCAGGCTGAGCTGGTAAACGCCGCTAGGGTCGGTGTAGGGCTGCAGCGGCAGTGGCTCAGCCGGGGCAGAAAGACTGCAGGCGCATAAGAGCAAGAGGGATAGAAGGGTCAGTATTTTTCGATGCATGGTAGCTCCCCCTGCATTTTAACCGATAATGGGCAAATCGTTGCAAGCAAGCAGGGACAAAGGTTGCGTTCCGGTTTATAATGTGAGCCAGCAGAGGCAACGTGCATGCAAATTGACCAGCTTATCCGCTCTAAACGCAAGACCATCGGCATCGAAGTACGCCCGGGTGGGCTGTTGGTGGTGCGTGCGCCGCTGCATGCCAGCCAAGCCCAGATCGCTTATGCGCTCAAAGCCCGTGCCGGGTGGATTGAAAGCGCGCGGGAGCGGATGGCTAAACTGCCCGCCGTTCAGCTGGAAAAACGCTACAGCGAGGGGCAGCTGTTTTGGTACTTGGGCAAGCAGTACCCACTGCACATCGTTCAGCGCCAGTCACCCAAGTTTGGCTTCAATGAGAAGCAGGGCTTTTTGCTCAGCGCCAGTCACCAGAGCCAGGCCGAGCAGTTGTTCATCGCCTGGTACCGTAAGCAGACCCGCAAGCTGGTCTCCGCTTACATCCAGGCCTACGTGCGCAGCCACGGCTTCAAACCCGGCGAGCTGCGCATCACCAGCGCACGCACGCGCTGGGGCTCTTGCTCTGGGCGCAATGACCTCAACTTCAGCTACCGCTTGGCCATGGCACGCGAGTCGGCGGTCGAATACGTGGTGGTGCACGAGCTGGTGCATACGCGCGTGAAAAACCATTCGGCTGCCTTTTGGAAAGCGGTTACCGAGATTTACCCGACCTGGAAGCAGGAGCGCGCCTGGCTCAATCAATATGGGCTGCAGCTGCACCTGGTTGCCTGAGTTTCCCCCAAATCAATTATTTCAATTTATGCTTCTGTGTTTACTGGCGACGCCCAGCAGCCAAATTCATTGCAGTGCCCTTCCAGCAGGCTTTGGCTAATCTTTTTCGCCGCGACGGTCAGGCTGTCAAAGGGGGCAAATTGGCGTAGCTCGTCCTCGGCCAAGGCCTTACCAATGCTGAGGCGTGGGGTTGCTTTGAACTTGCCCGGCTTCAAGAGTTGGCTGATGACCTGCCCAAACTCGGCCAGGCGCTGGCGGTCGATCTGCTTGCGGCGCAGCCAGGTGAGCGGGTGTTTGGCCCAGCGCCGGCTGACCATGCCGCTCAGGATGGCCGGCTGCAGGCGCAAACCGGGTACGTATTTAAAGAAGGCGTCAAAGATATCCAGCCAATTGTCAATACTCTGGGCTGCGCCCGGGTAGGAATGCGGGTCTGGCTCGCGGTGGCCAGCGGGAATGTATACCAGGCAACCGCCCGAATTGAGGTGCTTGATGGCCTGGCGCATCACCAGCATGCGTCCGGCAGGGTCGTTCCTTTCGGCAAAGAGGATATGCTTTCGGGTATGGGGCAGTTTATCGAAGAAGGGGATGTAAGAAGAAATCCATTTAATATCCTGACGCGGCAACGCAGAGAAGAGCGTAAAGGCATCGTAGGTGCCTGGGTGATTAAGCGCAATCAGCAGTGGTCCTTGGGCTGGCACAAGCTCCTGGCCGCGCACTAAGGCGGGATGGCAAAAATGCGTCAGAGCCCAGCGGCAGCCAGTCGGTAAGCCCTGATCGCGCACCAGGTGATCAAAAGGTACGCCCAGGGCGGCCAGGCGGTCGGTGATGCCGCGAAAGAGGCGCCAAAACAAGCCGTGGGTAAAGGCATTTTTGGGCAGCGCAACAGCACCGACCAATTCATCAATGAGTGACTCGCTCAGGGTTTCGATCTCTGCTTCTGTTTGCACAGCACTTTTTGGCTCGTTCAAGTCTATTTCCATGGATGTAAACCGGGCATTGTGGCGGACAGGAGGAAATTTGTCAGTGCCAAGGGACAACGCTTAATTAATTTTAACATAAGACATGGAAGTCTAGACAAATTTGCGTCCCAAGTTTTCTTTTTCAACTTCTACCGAGCAAACGGCTGCGTGCTATAATCTAAACGAGGAGCTTGGACTATGAAAATATTAAGTGCAGAACAAGAACAAATACTCCAGCGCGAGCGCAGCTTCCTCAATGACCTGCGCGTGAAGCTGGTTGACTACGGCGCTACCCGCGCAGACCTGGATACCCTAGGCCAATCCATCCGCCAGCTGGATGACCTGTTTTTACTGGTGATTGTGGGCGAATTCAACGCCGGCAAGAGCGCCTTCATCAATGCCCTGCTGGGGGAGCGCTTGTTAAAGGAAGGCGTCACCCCCACCACCTCGCAGATCAACATCCTGCGCTTTGGGGAGAAAGCTGAGCAAGCCCTGGTGGAAGAGAACCACCAGGTGATCCTGCTGCCAGTAGAACTGCTAGCGGAGGTCAGCATTGTGGATACCCCGGGGACGAACGCCATTATCCGCCAACACGAGGAGCTGACCACGCATTTTGTGCCACGCGCAGACCTGGTGCTGTTTTTGACTTCGGTGGACCGGCCTTTCACAGAATCTGAGCGCAGCTTTATGCAACAGATCCGCGACTGGGGTAAGAAGGTGATCATCATCATCAACAAGACTGACATCCTGCAGAGCGAAGCCGAGTTGACGCAGGTGGTGAGCTTCGTGCGTGATAACGCCACCGCCCTGCTGGGTACCACGCCCGAGATATTCCCGCTCTCCGCGCGCCTGGCGATGCGCGCCAAGAACGGTGAACCGGACCTTTGGCAGGCCAGTGGTTTTGAAGCGTTGGAGACGTATATAAAGCAAACGCTGGACCAAAAGAGCCAGGTGCGGCTCAAGTTTACTAACCCCCTGGGCGTGGGGGCACACCTGGTGGATAAGTATTACCAGGCGGTGCAATCCCAGCGCACGGTGCTGGATAAGGACCTGGAACTGCTGCGCAACGTGGACCAGCAGCAGGAAATCTACATGACCGATAAGCAGAAGAACTTTGCCTTCCGCATGGCAGACGTAGAAAATATCTTTTTCGAGATGGAACAGCGCGGGGATGTCTTTTTTGAAGACCGCTTCCGCCTGGCCAAGGTGATGGAACTCTTTAAGCGCGAGCGCATGCAGGAAGACTTCAAACGCGAAGTTGTAGCGGACGTGCCCAAGCTGGTCGAGCAAAAGGTGAATGAGCTGATCGACTGGCTGGTGGAATCTGACCTGCGCCAGTGGAAAGCCATCACTGGCTACCTGGCTGACCGGCAGCATGAACATAAAGAACACCTGATCGGCGACGGTATGAATGCTAACTTCAATTACGACCGCAGCCGCCTCTTAGAAGCGATCGGGGACGAAGCCGAGCGGGTGGTGGATACCTACGACAAGCATAAGGAAGCCGAGGAAATCGCCATCGATGCGCAAAACGCGGTGGCAGCCTCGCTGGCGGTTGAGGTTGGTGCGGTGGGGCTTGGCACGCTGATTACCGTGTTGGCCACCACCGCCACGGCAGACCTGACCGGCATTTTGGCGGCCGGCGTGATTGCAGCACTGGGCTTCTTTATCATCCCATCCAGCAGGCGCAAAGCCAAGGAAGATCTGCACGAGCGGCTTGCCAAGCTGCGCGACCAGCTGGTCGGCTCGCTAAAGGCCGAGTTTGAGCAGGAAATGGTGCGCAGCAACGAGCGCATTGATGAGGCGATTGCGCCTTATACACGCTTTGTGCGCGCTGAATCTGCCCGCACGGATAAGATGCACGATGAGTTGAAGCAAGCCAACCTGGAGATTGACCAGCTGCGGGCTGTGGTGGAGGGGTGGTAGGTAAAAGATAAATTGCATAAGCTTAGGGATTAAGAAAATCACGGGAGGGTCAAAAAGCCCTCCCGTTTGTTTAAATATAAGGCTTGGACTTTATTTCAGGATAAACGTCCCGTCGTAGCGTTGCAGGTCAGCCAGCACATAAGCGTCATCTTCATACTAGTTCCTTCACCATAAATATCGTGCCTGGCGATTGGACGTAACCCAGCTTACGGTCAATGGCGATCATGGGGTCATTTTCATCATTGTGGTGGGTGAAGACTTCCGTTATTTGCATCTCATCCCGGGCAAAGCGCAGCGCGGTCACCTTGACGGCGGTTGCCAGCCCGCGCCCGCGCAACGCACGCGTCACACCGGTGAAAAGATTATAAGCAGTGTGTGCGCTTTCATCGGTGCTGATAGCGCACATGCCGACGAACTGCCCGCTTGCGCGCTCAATCACCACCTTTTGGCCGGCCGGGTTATACCAGGACTGCTGGCAGACAGACGATTGAAAAGCTTCAAAATTTGGCCAGCCATCATCCTGGGTCGCATTAGGGGTATCCAGCGTGGCGCTGTTATTGAGCTGGTAGAGCTGGCGCTGGGCATCTTCTGTATTGCCTAAGGCTTGCATGGAGGTGAACTCAAAACCCTCGCCTTCCAGCCTGCGGATCAGGGCGTCGTAGCCGCTGTCATCCCATTGGGCCAGGTCCAAGTGCATGCCGATGGAATGGCGCTTCTGCTCAAAACCAAAACCCTCAGCAAAGCGCTTGAAGGCCGGGTCGGTATCCATAACAGGGACTTGCAGGATGGTGGCACCGAAAGACCTGGCGTCGGCGATGCCTAGCCGCATCAGCTGGCTGCCAATGCCTTGCTTGCGCTGGTTGGGGTCGACAAACAGGTTTAGGTAAGCTTTTTCCGGCGAGTGCTCATCGCGGACGGCCCAGTAAAAGCCGAGCACCTGGCCAGCTTCGTCCTCCGCTACCTGCTCGCGGATGCGCCAGATTGTCTTTTCATAATATTCTTTCAGGCTCTCTGCAGTATTGGTTGCCCCTTCTAGGGTGGTGAACCATTCTGCCAGCAATGCAAAATCTCGCTGTGGGTTTAGGTGTCGTAAGGTAATACTTTTCATGGCTTCTATCCTTAGGTTACATTTGCTCCTGCGGCCTGCCTCAGACCAAGACCAGTCCAAGCACCCATAAGCTAAGCGCTGCCAGGAAAATCAGCAAGTAGCGCCGGGCTAGGTGCTTGTCCCCGTCTGCTTTCAAAGGGTGCTTCTTATCCAGCAGGATGGTGAGCAAGTTGATGAAATAGAGCAAAGGCGCGACCAGGCTGACGGTGATAAGAATGATGGCATCTGGCTCGCCCACACGGGCAAAAACCAAATAGAGGGTGACGCCAAGCAGCCAGAAGACCATCCCCAGGTACCAGGGGGCGTGGGGTGATTTTTTTAGTTTGCCCAGCCGCGCGGTCAGCACACCCAGCCAGACCAGCAAGGCCAGGTATCCCAGCATCAACCAGGCTGCGCTAAATGCATCTCGAAACATGTTATTATCCTTTTAGTATTTTGTAGGTTAATCATATCAGAGACCACCAGGGTTTTGTAAGGCTGAGCCTTTAGCATTGATCTGAACTTATGGCCTGCTTAGCTTCCTCTTAGACGCTTAGCGATATAGCTGAGGTTGTCATGGTAGAGGTGCGGCATCTGCCAATCCTGGTATGCAACCGGCATCACCTGCTGGTGCACTTGCTCAGCCAGGTTCCCCTTTTGGGTAATAAGGCTTCTAGCAGTTTGCTTGAGCTGTTCCACATACCCAACCAGGGTTTGGAGGTCTTGGAGGGTGCCGAGCGGACCGTGACCGGGCACGATCAGGGTTGGCTGCAGCTTTTCGATCGCATTCAGCGTCTGCAGCAGCAAGTCAGGATCGCCTTCCAGCAGCCAGGGGTGGAAATGGGTAAACAGCAGGTCGCCAGCGAAGATGATCTTTTCCTTGGGCAAGACCAGGATGGTATCGCTGCCCGAGTGCGCGCCTTCGAAGGCGATCAAAGCACAGCTGCGCTTTGAGCCAGAGAGCTCCAGCCTTTTGTCAAAGGTGATCCCAGGTTTGATTGGCTTGAGCGTAGGCAGTGCTTCAACCAGCCCCTCGTAATAGCCCAGCATACCTTTGAGGGCATAATCAGGTGTGCCGGCTTCGGGGTTGCATATTTTTTCCCGCAGTTCTTCCAGCTTTTTGAGGGCATTGGCAGCATACCACCTCAACTCCTCTTTGCCTTCGGTTTCCATCAGCTGGCGGGTGCGGATGGATGCGATGAACTGTGCTTCACGCTCAAAGGCCTGGTTTCCCCAGGTGTGGTCGTTGTGGTAATGGCTGTTGACCACTAGTTGGGGCGGCACACCAAACTCGGCCATGGCGAAGGTGCGCAGGTCTTGCGCGGCTTGAGGCGTCAGGAAGGTGTCGAATACCAGCAACTGCCCGCCCAGGTCCACTACGCCGGCATTGCAGATGGCCGCCCCGCCGTCGATAGCAATGGCAGCAAAAACACCCTTTGCCAATTCCTGCAAGGTGAAATGTTTTGAGTTAGAGAACAAGGATGTGCCCATATGTACCGCTCCTTTCATTTGTTCACCGACTTTCTGCCTATTTGATAAATCTTCTCAAGGCAGGATAAATGACCGAGATCAAAGCCTTAACCTTCTTAATTCAATTATGCTGTAAAGTGGTGTCAAATTCAATTGGGTCGTAAAGCAAAACCTGGCTGCAGGCATACTTGCAACCAGGTTTGTTTAATATTTCGTTTTAGACCGTAAGGCAACTACAACTCGCAATACCTATCCACCTTCTTTTCAATAACGCTCAGGCTGTCTTGCCAGAATTTGCGGGCACGGATGTCGATGCCAAAGCGGGCTGCCAGGTCGGCGGCGTTACCCATGAAAAGCGATAGAACTTTAATATAGATATTTTTCCCAATTGCCAGGAAAGCCGTATTTATCGAAATCAGGTTTTAATGTGTGCAATTGATCAATGAATTGATCTCTTTCAATACTTTCGATTAACCAACAAATGGCCAATACATGCGAATAAAGGTGTTTGTTATTGTCCAAATCGGATTTGAGTTTCTTGGGTATTGCTGGTGAGGTGTGAAATTTCCTATCCCGTAAAAAGCCATAATGTGCGCACACATTTCTTAGGATTGACAGGGCTTCTAACCAGTTTTTTAATAAAGTCTCATGTATTCCAAAACTTGAAGCAATTAATGCTTGAATTCTTGTATCACATATCCCAAATAGGCGTGATAGATCTCCAAAAGATAAATACTCCACAACAACCCATATCTCTGATTCCCCATTAGGGCGATTTCTAATATGATTTTCAATTGCATCACTTTCATCACGAATTGAAGCATTCGTAAATTGATTATTTAATTTCTCCCATTCCACTGCATTCTTGAAATTTGAACAATCATAGAATGCATCTGGCCCATATGCTCTGCCTAATTCATGCCCAACTAGGGAGCGTGCTTTAATTTCTATTGTTTCCAGGTAATAAGAAACTAATCGGCGCAGTGATCGATCTTGCTCATAAGCACTTAAAATTTGATCTAAAGTTGTCCCTTCAATGAACCGATTATTCTCAGAAAATTGCTGAAAATAAATATGAAGACGAATGTAGTTATTTGATTTTAATACAGAGATAGCGTTTTCTTCGTCTTCAATGATGAGCCCTTTATTTTGTGTTAAATTGAGAAGTTGTTGTTCATAGGTTAGGAATTGTTTCCCCATTATCACCTCTTAAAATTATAGAGCCACGAAGGTGCGCATTGTTAAGAGGCGTCGTGGCTACGATTAGTGAAATAATACAACATTTAGAGAAGTTTGTCAAGTTTTTGGTTTGCTAATAGCAATCAAAATCAGTAATAGGGTTATTCTCATCTTTATGAGCGTTTTATTGCTACAAACAATTATCACTTAGTTGTCCTTTTCCGTCAAGAATATTAGCTAATCACCTCGTAAATTACGATAACTATCATCCTACCAGATATTATAAGCAACTAGATGAGTTTTCAGGGCCCCGCTCTTTCGAACGGGATCCTGAGATTTCAACAGTTTTACAATTCGCAATACCTGTCCACCTTCTTCTCAATCACGGCCAGGCTGTCTTGCCAGAATTTGCGGGCGCGGATATCGATGCCAAAGCTGGCTGCCAGGTCGGCGGCGTTGCCCATGCCAGTGCTGGCGAGCAGGGCTTTGTAGTCGGGGATGAAGTCTGCCCCGCGCTGCTGGTAAATGGCATACAGACCGGTGCCAAAGAGCAAGCCGAAGGCATAGGGGAAGTTGTAGAAGGAGAGATGGATGTCATAGTAGTGCGGCTTCCAGGTCCACATGTATTTGTGCAGGTAGCGCTCGTCCAGCCCGTCGCCATAGGTGGCTTTTTGGGCACGCTCCATGATGTCACACAGCTCCTCAGCGCTCAGTTCGCTCTTTTCGCGGCGCTCAAAGACTTCCTTCTCAAACAGGAAGCGCGAGCTGATGTCTACAATCACCTGCGAGTCACCGATCAGGGAGGTCTCAAGGATGGCAAGCTCTGCCTGCGGATCGCTGACCTGGCTGATGATGGCATTGAAGACGATGGTCTCGCACATGATCGAGGCGGTTTCGGCCATGGTCATGGGTGTGCGGCGCTGCATCTCGGTGCGGTTAGCCTGGAACATGCAGTAGTTGTGGAAGCCATGCCCCAGCTCGTGTGCTAGGGTCATGGTCTGATCGAGCGAGCCGTCAAAGTTGCACAAAATGCGCGATTCTTTCACACCCGGCACGGACATGCAGAAGGCACCGCCGCGCTTGCCAGGGCGCTGCTCGGCATCGATCCAGTTATGGTCGAAAGCACCCTTGGCAAAGGCTGCCAGCTCAGGCGTGAAGGAGGCAAAGTTTTCCAAGATTAGCGCCTTGGCTTCGTCAAAGCTGTAAGTGCGCCCAGATTTGCCCACCGGCGCGAATAGGTTCCACCAGGGCAGCTGCTCCTGGCCGAAGCGCGCTGCTTTGGCGCGGAAGTAGCGCCGGAACATGGGGAAGGAATCGGTCATGGCGCCCAGCATGGCATCCAGGGTTTCGCGGTCGATGCGTGCCATATCCAGGGCGGAGTGCAGCGCATCTTGGCGGCCGCGGTGTTTGTTAAGCGTGTTGACCGTGCCCTTAATGCCATTCATGCAGGCAGCCAGGGGCTCTTCGATGGTCTGCCACTCGCGCAGCTCGGTTTCGTAGGCCAGCTTGCGCACCGCTTCGTCGGCGTGGCCATGCAGGTTGATCAGGGCGGGCATGGGTAGCTGCTTGGGCTCGCCTTCCAGCTCGATCGCGGCCGTCTTTTGCGAGGTAACCGTGCCCTGCAGCTGGTCCCAGGCGTGCCCGCCGGAGAGTGAGAGCTCGTTGGCGAGAATCTCTTCGGCTTCGCTCATCAGGTATTGCGCTTGCTCAGCCGCTTCGGTAAGCGAGAAAGCGTGTTCATGGGCTGGTCCGGGTAGCGCCAGGGCAGCCGGCAGGGCAGCTTTGATCTTACCCAGCCAGGCGTTGATCTTCATGGCCGTGTTTTGGGCAGGCATGGTCTGGATGTTGAATTGCGAATGCAGGCGCAGGGCTTCCTTGTTGTAGGAATCGGTGGAGATGAAGGAATTGAGGTAGGCACCAATGGTGTGTGCCTTGAGGTAAGAGGTTTGCAGGCGCTCCAACAGATCGTTGAGGCGGGTGTTGAGCAGCTGCGGGTCGGTCTCGGCGGTCAGCGGCAGCAGGTCGGATTTGTAGAAGGCTTCAAGCGCGCTGCCCTGGTCGATCACCCACTGCATGTCGGCTTGCAGCTTTGGGTCGGATAGGCCAGTGTAGACGTTGGTCAGGTCCCAGCGGGGAGGGGTTTGGGTCATGGGGTTATTCTCCTTGGTGTTGTGTTTAGTGGAATAATTATAAACGAAACCCGAGACAATTTATCTTCACAATAAAACAACACTAAGATAGATGAAAAACTAAGTAGACTCCCATTTAGATAATGCTCTAATTAATCGAATAATTCTATTAATTAGAAGTAAATTCTCATAATAGGTCTCCTTTATCAAAAGCCAAAATTTTTTTGATGTATTGTCTAATTTTCAAACATATGGAAAGGATATTTTTTAATAGAGAATTTAATAATTTGATAAGCATGTTGTATAATTACAATACAAAATAATTATAGAACAATTCTTAAATATTCGAAGTTAGATGTTCAATAAAGAGATTACGAAATGATTAAAAAATTTGATATAATTAGATTTAGTTTTAATTTATAACACGTTCCTTAATACTAATTAATGATAGTTATTACTTTATTAAGAAAACATTTTTGGAGATGCTATGGATACAACAGTTATTGATGTAGTTGGTGTTGATGCAAATATTGATAAAAAAATCGAAGTGTTTATTATCGATTATCTATCCAAAAGAAAAGCTGAGGATATTTCTGCATTAGTTAAGGCTGGCGTAAAAAAATTTGATAGAGAAATTGAATATAGTTGTTATCCAATTAAACGAGTAATATGGAATTTGTTATATTCAGAGAAGTTAATCTTAACAGACGATCGAAAAATTCAACTGACAAAAATAATTTAGTGAATCCATGGCTATCACAGATGCTGAACGTTCCAGACGAATTTATGAGAATTTTCGAAGACCTACCGAATACAGAACAGAGTATCAAAGAGATTATGATAGATTAATTTATTCTTCAGCACTAAGAAGATTAGGTGGGGTAACACAAACAGTCAATCCAGCTGAAGGCCAATCTTTTCACAATCGTTTAACTCACTCACTAAAAGTTGCGCAAATTGGATTCAGAATATCAGAAAAAATAAAAAATGAACACAATACTGAAGAGCTTTTACAATTAGGTGGTTTAGATCCAAATGTTGTTCAAGCTGCTGCATTAGCACATGATTTAGGCAATCCTCCTTTCGGTCATTTAGCAGAAAAAGAATTAGACGAATTGATAAAAAAGAAGGGAGAGGAATTGGGGGTAGATATTGATGGATTTGAAGGAAATGCACAATCTTTTCGTATTGTGAACAAACTATCGTATGGCTATGACAATATTTGTGGAATTAATTTAACTTGTGCAACTTTAAATGCTATATTAAAGTATCCATGGTCGTGTACTAATAAGCCACTAGATAACACAGAGAAATTTGGCGTTTATTCTTCGGAATTTCAAGAATTTGAAGATGTTCGAAAATCAATTGAAGAATTAGGCCTAACTCGGACTTTAGAAGCATCAATAATGGATTTATCAGACGATATTACGTATGCAATACATGATTTTGAAGATTTTTTCCGTGCTAATCTGATCCCATCTGGTGAAATTTTTGAAGAAGCAGATATAAAAGAGCTTGAAAAATTAATTAAATATCCCAAAGAACCTTGGTATCCAATTGATCATAATAAATCGGCTGAAGAAGAAGTAAAGGAATTATTAATTTTTTATGGTAACTTTCCTTTTCCTCCTAAATATTCTGGCAAACATGAACAACGTGTTGCTATTCATTCATTTTCTTCATCGATGATAAAGAGAATAATTGATTGTATCGATTTAAATTTTGACTCTCCAAGTAAGTCACCGATTATCCTGAAAGAACCAGCTGCATCTGAGATAATTTTATTGAAACAATTAACTAAGCAATTTGTTTGGGAAAATCCGAATCTTCTAAGGCAACAATATGGAGCAAAAAAAATTATTAGATTCTTATTTAATAATTTATGCTCTGTTATGGAAGATTCGAAATGGATGAAGTTATTTCCTATAAGTTCCCAAGAACGATTAGAAAATTTAAGCAAAAAAAATGACAAGGTATCAAAACAAGAGAAAATTCGAATTGTTGCAGATACTATTAGCTATTTGACAGACTCTGAAGCTCTTCGTTTATACAAACGATTAAATGGAAATTCTGTAGGTTCAATTTTTGATTCATTTATAGTTTAATCTTACTATAGTGTTCAAATTCCTTTTTTGAAAACTATAATGTAAATTATCAAATATTATCGGTTTTCTTACCTGTGCTTAACATATAATTACTCCCCCAACAGCCCAGGTTGGGTGGGTTTGGTTTTCTTTTGGCGGGGGGCTTTCTTAAAGGTCTGGTTGACCTGCTTGATGGGGGGCATGTCGATGGTGGTGCCGTCGAGCAGTTCGGCAACGGTCAGCACCTGCACGCGCGGATGCCTGCCCCAAGCGGATTCGTAAAAGCCTGCGCTAGCCGCCTCGGCGCGCATGGGTTTGGTGGCTTCCTCAAGGGTGATAAGCACGCCCATTTCAGCTTTCTCACGCTCCAATACGCCCACCAGGTCGCGCACGTGCGCCACGCTGGTATGGCCACCCTTGACCGAAAGGATGACCTGTTTGGTGTTGCCCGAGGAGTCATCGTGGAAGTAGAGCCGCCCGTCAATGCCATGGTCGGCGCCTTTCTTTTCTTCCGCCGGACGCGCCCCTACCAGCCCCAAAGCCCACCACTGAAACTGGTACTTATCCTGCTCTGCCAGTTCTCTCGCACCTTCCACGGTAGTCGGTTCGCCAATGACCTCGTATTCCAGCGCATCGCCAAAAGCATCTTCCATGCGGCGTTTGATTAGCCCGATGGCAAGGTGGGTGACGTCAATCCCGATCCACTGGCGGTTGAGCTTTTGAGCAGCGGCAATGGCCGTGCCGCAGCCGCAGAAGGGATCCAAGACAACATCGCCTTCATTACTTGAGGCCTGGATAATGCGCTCCAAGAGAGCTTCAGGCTTTTGGGTGGGATAGCCTAATCGTTCGCTGGCTTGAGAATTTATAGGTGGAATATCATCCCATATTGATTGTAAAATTGTACCTTTAGATTCATCCAAGTATCTTTTTAATCGAATACCACCCATTCTAGTAAAATGTAAACGACCTTCTTGATCATACCTTTTCATCGTTTCAATTGGACATCGCCACAAAGAAGTAATTCCTTTGTACTCATATTCATAACCACCCCCAGATAATCCTTTAGCCGACAAATCATAGTCAGACCATAAACGGCCATCGCTGTCTTTTTTTCGAAATCTAGATTTGTATAGGTCTGAATGTTCAGTATATAAAGGATTCCAAGTTCTTTCCTTAGATTTCGTGAAATAGAGAATTGTGTCTTTGTTTGCTCCATACCTAGTAGGATCATTATGCGCGCTTGTTCTTTTCCAAGAAATCTCATTCTTAAAATATTCTGCCCCAAACACCATATCCAACAGCACTTTGAGGTAATGGCTGGCGGTGGGGTCACAGTGCAGGTACAGGCTGCCGGTGGGTTTGAGCACGCGGCGCAGTTCCATCAGACGCGGGGCCATCATGGTCAGGTAGGCCATCATGTTGCTATCGCCCAAGATCAGGCGGAAAGCGCGCAGGGCATCTGCCACGGGTCCGCCTTTTTCCA
The DNA here is from genome assembly GCA_040768105.1 of Anaerolineaceae bacterium. Classification (GTDB taxonomy): domain Bacteria; phylum Chloroflexota; class Anaerolineae; order Anaerolineales; family Anaerolineaceae; genus JAXGNE01. Next base: position 260,748 of record JAXGNE010000009.1, on the reverse strand, counting down.
CCTCGGTTTCATAGGTCAGGACGGCGTTTTCATCCCATTGCCAGGTGTCTTCAAAGGCACGGATTTGTGCGCTGGACTGCGCCCCGTCTTTTTGGGCAAAGAGCACGTTATAACTGGCATTGGAATTGAAGGGGGGGTCAAGGTAGACCAGGTCCACCGATTCAGATGGAATGTAATCGCGCAAAATGTCGAGGTTATCCCCGTAATAGAGTGTGTTCATAAGCTAATTTTATCAGGAAATAAGAGACAAGGAAGTTTATTGATAATGCTTGTCGTACAAATATATAGATTGATAACCGACCAGCTTTAAAAGCGCCGCAAAATTCTTGCAGCGTGTGTCTAAAAATAAGTTAATTGGTGCGTTCAACCCCTGAACAGAACTGGGGCAGGCCGGGAAATGAACAGGGGCAGGTACGGTAAGCACCCTACAGCTGGCAGCGTGATAAAATTAATAAATAAGCACTGGAGGATTAAATGGGTCCAAATGCAAAATTTGATTTTGAGGGGCGATATGTATTTATTGACAGATATGGGAATCGCAGTAAACCGCGGACAGTGACATTAAGACTAATGGATAACTTCAGATTATATATTTATGCGTTCCCTGAAAAAATTGATGATATTCCAATGTGTAATATATCAAGTGTAATGAAAGAAAAACTTGAATGGGCAAATGAATCCCGTGCCAGGTTTGAATTACCTCTCAGGCAAGAGTTTATTTTTTGGTCCGATGAGTCTGAACAAAAAATTGATGAACTAATCAACAAATTTAACGAATTAAAACAAATGGAGAAGGACAAGAGTATCGCGAAGTAGGGAAAGGATAATAATTGATTCAAGACCACTGTAGAGCAGTATTTTGGTGCGTTCAAACCCGGAACGCACCCTACAGATGCTTTTGTAGGTCATGCTTGCAGCGTGACAGTCACGTTGGAAACGTGACCTACATAGGGATTGACGCGCCTTGTAAAGCGGCTCGCAACTCTTACAGAGTGCTGCGCTATGACAATTCCTCTTAACAGGTGCCATGGGCTAGGAGGACAACGCGTTTGCCCTCGCGCACCAGCGGGTTATAGGCGCGGCAGGCATCGGGCGTCTTGAGCACCTGCAGGTCAATACCGGCTTCTTGGGCCGCTTTGTGCGCCTTCTTGCCCACCTTGAGGGCACCGTTGACACCATTTCCGATAAGGATCAGCTCTGGCTGCAGTTCAAGTGCGCGCACCAACATCTTGGGCTTGAGGGTGTGCCCTTCGCGTTCGTGCCAGGCGCTGATGCCTTGGGGTGAGAGCAGGATATCTTTACCAACGCCCTGGCCGCCCCCGTGCACCTGCCCAGCAATGGTATAGCTGCCCCACTCAAAGTGGGTAATCGGTCCGAGCGGGTCATCAAACATAAAAACCTCCAATTTATGGGCTAACTTGACGCAATCTGTAAGCTTGGCTATATTTAGTATATACTTTGATAACGCCTAAGCGCAAGAGAATTAAGAAAATGATAAACTACCAGATCACCCCTGAATGGCAGCTGCAGCTAGACCAGCCCTACTCGCGCCGCGTGGAAGCGGGGCAGCTGGTGTTATGGACGAGCGGGCGCACCATCCTGGCAGCGGTCTTTAACTGCCGCGGAAAACGCAAAACACTGCTGGCGCAGTTAAAGGCCAAGGCTGCCGACGCCAAGCTGGAAATTTTTGAATCAAAATCCGGGCAGCTGCAGCGTTTTGGCTACCTGCAGACCGAAGAAGTGCGCGACGGGCATACCCGCCTGGCACTGCACGCCTTCACCACCACCCCCACCAGCTGCCTGCAGACGGCCTTTTACCTCGACCTAGCCTCCGACCTGCCCTGGGCGATCCAAGCCTGGGAAGGTATCACATACACCCCCACACAGGAGCTTGCCTAACATGAACCCAATCAAACCGCAAACCGGCTTTGTTGCCTTTTTTGACATCCTGGGCTACAAGCAAATTATCCTCAACAACGACATCCACAAAACCGCCCAGATTGTCTCTGACACCCTGGTAAACATTCCTGAAATTATTATCAGGAACGTGCTGCGAGCCTCCGCTGGCAGTACCCAGGCTGAGCCTGGGCAGGCGGTTGAAGTTGACTCCTGGCAGCGCACGCTGACCCAAATTGACTGGCTGATCTTCTCAGACAGCATTTTGGTGAGCCTGCCGGTGGACCCCACCCTGCCTTTGAGCGAGACCCTGCAAGCCTACGCCGCTTTTGCCACGGTGTGCGCCACGCTGCTGAATAAATCCTTTGCGGCTGGTTTCCCCCTGCGCGGGGCCATCTCGGTGGGCGAGTTTTTCATCGAAGAGCGCTGCTTTGCCGGCAGGCCCATCATCAACGCCTACCGCACTGCCCAAGAGCTGGAATTTTGCGGCTGCATCCTGGATGAAGACGCCAACAGCTTCGTCAGCCAGCTGCGCAAAGATGTGGTCAGCGCCGGCGACATCAACATGCTAACCATGTTAGACCAAACCACCATCCTTTACATTGTGCCCATGAAAGAGGACACCTCCGAACGCCACCGCACCATCAACTGGGTATCGCTGGAGGTGGAAGGCTTCCCGCGCTTTGAGGGCAGCATCCGCGACTACGTCACAACCGCCTTCCTGAAGCATAATAAGATCGCCCTGCCGGGCGTGCAGAACAAGATCAATAATACCGAGATGTTCGTGCGGCATGTGCTGACCAACCTGGATATCAAACCTTGGTCAATGACCGCACAGGCAGGTTAGCGGGTTAGCGATAGAGGGGTAAAAAAGGAAAAGTGCGCCGCAAACAAAGCGGCGCACTTGTTCATCACAGCAGATACGTTTTTGGCAAGCTTGCGCTCAAAACTACAGATCGTAAGGTGCACTAAGATCTGTTAAAGACCCTTACCTCGTACCAAAGGGTACGAAAAAATTAAAAAGAACCAGAAAAGTTACTTCTTGTCCTTCTTGCCCTTCTTCTCTTTCTTTTCCTTCTTTTCCTTCTTGTCTTTCTTTTCCTTAGCCATGTCTACCTCTTCCTTTGTTATCTCTTCTTTGGCAGGCTGCCAAAAACCAATAAGCTCACCAGCCGTATCAATGCTGATGTCTGACCACTTGTTCAATTGGAGCACTAAATAAGCCAGGCCGCCGGTGGGCAGGGCTTCGATCTTACCGTCCATCACCTGCATGAGCCCTTCCAGGCTGGGGTTGTGCCCCACGATCAGCGCCCGCTCAACTTGGTCGGGCAAGTCTTTTAGCCCATCCAGGTAAGCCTGTGGCTCAGCCATGTAAAAAGAGTCTAGCAGGGTGACCTTTTCTTTGATCTTGCAAACCTTGGCAACGATCTCAGCGGTTTGCTTTGCACGCTCGGCGCTGGAGGATAGGATCACCTGGGGAACCAGTTCATTTTCAAGCATCACCTTACCAATATAGGCTGCCCCTTCTTCGCCTTTTTTCTTCAGGGGTCGATCTTTATCTTTGAGTTTTTTGTCTTTCCAACTGGATTTCGCATGCCGCAGTAATAATAATGTTTTCATTGATTGTTCTCCTCAGGTAACCATTCTGATCAATCATGAGTGGTAACGGTAAATTAATATTATCATAGATTGAGTCTTAAATGAACAATTTTCAGAAGGAATCTAGGATTTTTCCGCACTTTTTTGTTTAATCTTTCAGCAATTGGGAAGTCCCTTTCTGGTATACTTCGTCCAATATTGCTTATGAGACGAGAGATTTTATGGATAAGAGAACGAGAAATATTCTGTTGAGCTGTGGGGTTTTGTTGATTATCGTGTGCCTGTGCCTGGGGGCTGCAACTGCGGTTGGCGCGGGGGTATTGATCTTGCGCCCGGCCAGCACAAGTGTGGCGCCATTTGGTGAAATTTTACCCACCCCCAATACCCAGTTACCCACCCCTAACGCCCAACTGCCCACCCCGCTGCCCACCTCAACCGCGCAAAGCGCGCTGGACCCGCAAATCAGCCAAAGCATGGACCTGATCCAATCGCAGGTTGTATCCCTGCGCGGACTGGACCCCAGCCAATCTGTGCCGCGCAGGCTGTTGAGCGACGCGGAACTGCGCGATAAGGTCATCAACGACTTCCTGAGCGAATACACGCCCGAAGATGCCAGCCAAGATGCGCGCGTTTTGGCGCTGCTGGGCTTGCTGCCGGCGGATTTTGACCTGCGCAGTTTATACACTGAGCTTTACAGCGAACAAATAGCTGGCTTTTATGACGACGAAGAAAAAGCTATGTACGTGGTGCAGGGTGCTGGCTTCACTGGCATGGAAAAGAGCACCTATGCGCATGAGTATACGCACGTCCTGCAAGACCAAGTCTACGACTTTAACGACGGATTGGGCTACACCGACGAAGCCTGCCAGGAAGATACAGAACGCTGCGCCGGCATTCAAGCCCTGATCGAAGGCGATGCCGTCTTGACCGAGACCCTGTGGCTGCAGACCTACGCCATCGAGCAGGACATCCGCGACCTGATGAGCTTTTACAACGATTATGAAAGCCCGGTTTTTGATTCCGCGCCGCATTATATGAGCGAAGACTTCATGTTTCCTTATGTAAAGGGACAGGCCTTCGTGCAGGGGCTTTATGACCAGGGCGGATTTGAGGCTGTAGACGCGGCTTACCGGCAGGTGCCCATGTCTACCGAGCAGATCTTGCACCCCGAGAAATACCCCACCGATCTGCCCATCCCTGTGGACCTGCCAGACCTGAGCGCCAGCTTGGGAACAGGCTGGGAAGAGGTTGACCGCAACGTAATGGGCGAATGGTATACCTACCTAATTTTGGCGCACGGCTTTGAGAAGGACATCCGCATCAATGACAGCAGAGCTCTAACGGGCAGCGCTGGTTGGGGCGGCGATACTTACCTGGTGTATGAAAACGGCACCACCAAGGAGTTGGCATTCGTGATGCGCAGCACCTGGGACACAGCCCAAGACTTGGATGAATTTGTAAAAGCCTTTACAGATTACTCGGATGCACGCTGGGGCAAGTCGACCAAAACAGGCGCCACCAGCGCCTGGCAAGGCCAAGATACTTACAGTCTCTTTTATGTAGTCGATGGCTTTGCGACTTGGATTATGGCACCAAACGGCGAACTGGCCGAGAGGATCAGCACTAGCTTACCATGACGCTGGAATTTGACCGCATCCAGGCCTTGTTGTTTGATATCGATGGCACGCTCAGCGATACGGATGACCACATGGTCTCGCGGCTGGTCAAATGGCTCACACCCTTCAAATTTATCTTTAAAGGAAAAGACCCTTATAGCTTTGCACGTTGGCTGGTAATGACAGCTGAGTCGCCTGCCAATTTGCTTTACAGCCTGCCCGACCGGTTGGGGCTGGACGTGCACCTTGCCAGGCTATTCGATTGGACGGCAAAACGGCAGCTGACGCGCAAACACCCTTCAGATCTGTTCATGCTTGTGGAAGGCGTGGGGGAGATGCTGGACAGCCTGCACGGGCATTACCCGATGGCGGTGGTGAGCGCGCGTAATGAAGCCACTACGCGCCTATTCCTGCAACACTTTGACCTGGACCGTTACTTTGAGGTGGTGGTCACCTCACAAACCTGCAAGCACACCAAACCCTTTCCAGACCCCATTCTCTATGCCGCGCAGCAACTAGGCATAACACCTTCAGGTTGCCTGATGATTGGTGACACAAACGTAGACGTGCTGGCTGCCCTAGCTGCCGGGGCACAGTCGCTTTCGGTCTTGTGCGGGTTGGGTCGAGAAAAAGAACTGAGACGGGCTGGCACACAGCTGATCCTGCAAAGCACAGCCGAAGTGGGAGAATTGCTGCTCAAGAAAGGTCTGCAAAATAATTAAATATTCGATAAAATTAGACTGGAAAAGTCATCATTTCTTGGTTTAGTGAATGAATGTGTTGGAGTAATTTATGACAGAACAAAACCAAAACGAAGTTAAAGTGGATTGGCAGAAGAAATATCCTTACCCGCGCAGGCGTTTTATCCGCGGTTTATTGAAAGCGGGTGTGGCTTTGGCTGCCGGCCTACTGACCGAGTATAAGATATCAGGCAAAGAGAACCTGCCCAAACAAGGTCCTTTCCTAATTGTGGGCAATCATTTTCATTTCATCGATACTATTGGGCCTATCCATGCCACCAAGTTCCCCTTAGAGTTTATTGGCGACATGGAAATGCCTAACGCGCCTACTGTGATGAAGATCTTCCCGCGCACCTGGCAGACCCTGAAAATCGAACAGGGTACGCCCAATTTTGAAGCCCTGCGCGCCTCCGAAGCTGTTTTGGCGCAAAACGGCATTTTGGTTATCTACCCCGAAGGCCATACCCACCGCCCACCACTTGGCAGGGCGCTGCCCGGCGCGGCTTACCTGGCCATGCGCTCCGGGGTGCCGATCATCCCCATTGCCACCTACAGCGATAACCATTACGATATCTTGGGCAGCCTGCGGGATAAGAAACGACGCATCAAAATCTGGACGAATATTGGCCCGGCCTTTGGACCCTTCAAGCTGGCAAGCGCTGAACGCCCCAGCCGTGAAGAAATCCGCGAGAGCAGCCGCATTATCATGAGCCACATTGCGAACCTACTGCCGCCAGAGATGCGCGGAGAATACGGCGAACTGCCAAACCCAATTGTTTCGTAATAAACTGCCCGGCAGCTTGATGAAATTATAGAAAATTCTTATACTCACTTGATATGATTAGGTATTATTGAATTTGTGTGAACGAAGGATTTATTTAGATGGATTATAAGGATTATTACAAGACCCTGGGTGTGGATAAGAAAGCCTCGGAAAGCGAGATTAAATCTGCTTATCGTAAACTGGCACGTAAGTACCACCCGGACGTCAATCCCAATGATCCGAGTGCCGAGGAGCGCTTCAAGGAGATTAACGAAGCCTACCAGGTGCTCTCAGACAAAGAGAAGCGCACCAAGTACGACCAGTTTGGTTCGCAGTGGCAGCAGTACCGCAGCGCTGGCGGCCGCCCGGAAGATTTTAACTGGGGCGACTGGACCCAACAGGGTGGTGGGGGCTTCCGTACCGTCAGCCAGGAAGAGTTTAGCCAGATGTTTGGCGGCGGCCTAGGCGGCTTTTCTGACTTCTTTGAAGCTTTATTTGGCGGGGGGATTGGCGGCCGTAGCACTGGCTTTAGCAGCCGAGGCCAGGCACGCACGCAACAGCAGGTGCGCCCGCGCCGCGGCAGCGATGCTGAACACAATTTGGAAATCACCCTCGAAGAAGCCTTTAAAGGCGGCACGCGCGTCTTGCAGTTTGAAGACGGCCGCCGCATTGAAGCGCGCATCCCGCCCGGCGTCAAATCTGGCTCCAAGATCCGCCTGAGCGGGCAGGCTGGTAAAAGCAGCCAAGGGGTGCAGGCTGGCGATTTGTATCTTAAGATGCGCGTCTTGCCGCACCCCACCTTCACACGCGATGGGGATGACTTGCGCATGAAACTGCCTATTGACATGTATACGGCCATCCTGGGCGGCGAGGTTAACGTGCCCACCCTGGAGAAGCCCGTATCGCTGAACATTCCCGAGGGCACCGATACCGGCAAGGTCTTCCGCTTGAAAAACCTGGGTATGCCCAGCTTGAAAGACCCCAAGCAGCGTGGCAACCTGTACGTGACCGTGGAAGTGCACATACCGGGGCATTTCACCCAGGCAGAGAAAGATAAACTACGCGAAATAAAACACATGCGCCGCTAAGCGCTATTTTTGGAATCATTTAAGGCAACCCATGCTGAAACTATCCACCATCACCGTCTACTGCGGCTCTGCAGACCACCTGCCGCAGGGCTATTATGATGCCGCTTACGACCTGGGCAACTTGCTAGCCACGCGCGGTATTCGGCTGGTGTTTGGCGGGGGTAAGACTGGTTTGATGGGTGCTGTAGCGGATGGCGCACTGGCAGCCGGCGGCGAGGTGATCGGTGTGATCAACGAGGGGCTCAACACCCCCAACCTAGCCCACAATAACCTGACCCGTATGGAAGTGCTACCTGACATCCAAGCCCGCAAGGCGCGCATGTCCGCGCTGGCGGATGGCTTCATTGCCCTGCCCGGCGGATTGGGTACTTTTGACGAGTTGTTCGAGACGCTCACCTGGGCGCAGATTGGCCTGCACACCAAACCGGTGGGGCTGCTGAACACCAACAACTACTTCCAGCCTCTACTGCGTATGGTAGAGCATGCCATCGCTGAGCACTTCGTTTACCCTGAGCACCGCCAACTGCTGATTGACGCAGGCGACGCTTCCTCCCTGCTGAAGCGGATGGCCGCCTACCGCCCGCCTGAGCAGCTTCAGCGCTGGGTGGCGCGATAGGTTATGGTGCTTACTTTTAAGCAGAGGGGGGAACTTGGTTTGCAGTGCATCTTCCCGGTGAACCAGCCTAAATAACGGTATAATGGTCTTCTGCCTGTGCGCAAGCATGCAGTCACAAGCAAATTTAAGCAATGAAAAAGTACTATGGCTATTAATAAAGCACAACCAGCAATCACACACCTGCTCATCGACCTGGATGAGACAATTTACCCTTCTTCTAACGAAATCTGGCCGCTTTTTAGGGCGCGCCTGGATACCTACTTAAGGGAGAAGATGGGCTTCCCGCCTGAACAGGTCAATAGCATTCGCGACCGCTTGTTTATCACCTACGGCTCTACCCTGCGCGGCTTGCAGATCGAATATGATGTGGATACCGAAGATTACCTAGACTATGTGCACGATGCCGATGACGTGGAGAACTACCTCTCGCCCGACCCTGAATTGCGGGTGGTGTTGGCTGCATACCCACAGCCTAAGATCATCTTCACCAATGCCAGCCGCGAACATGCCCAGCGCATCTTGGAACACCTAGACCTGGCGGACTTATTTAGCCAGATTATCGACATCCGCGACGTGGCACCCTACTGCAAACCGCAATTGGAGGCCTTCCAGGTTGCCCTGCAGCTGATCGGTAACCCAGACCCAAAGAGATGCCTGTTTGCTGACGATACCCTGGCAAACCTGCAGACCGCCCTCGACCTTGGTATGCAGGGCGTGCTGGTGGGCAAACCTTCGCCCGACGGTATCCCCGCCATTGCTAAGCTGGCAGACCTGCCCAGTTTGTTCCCTATTTAGAGCCTGTGCCAATTGAACCTGTTCTTCTTACAAAGATAAAGCAACTCAGCCAGCAGCTGCAGCCGGAACTGGTCTGCCTGCGGCGGGGTTTACATCAGCAGCCAGAACTCTCTGGGCAGGAGGAGCAGACCGCCAACACCCTCATCAATGCCCTGCAGGTTTGCGGGGTACAGGTGGAGCGCTGCCTGAGCGGATTTGGTTTTGCTGCGCTGGTGCATGGCAGGGAACCGGGGCGAGTGGCGGCACTGCGGGTGGACATAGACGCCCTGCCTATCCAGGAAACTAATCAGCACACCTTCGTTTCGCAGCGGCCCGGCGTGATGCATGCCTGCGGGCACGACCTGCACAGCGCTATAGGGGTCGGTGTGGCCAAGGTCTTGGCCAGCTTGCGTGACCAGTTTGAGGGCACTGTGCTAATCATCTTCCAAGCTGAGGAGGAAGAGATTACCGGGGCGCTCAAGATCATCCGCAGCGGGCTATTAGATCATCCCAAACCTGAAGCCCTGTTTGGCTTGCACGTCTGCCCCTTGCCGGCCGGTAAGCTTGGTTATCGAGAGGGCCTTTTCCTCAGCGGATTTGAACACTACCTGGTCAAACTGCGCGACCAGCAAAAAGGTGATGACTTGGCACGCCTGGAATTGGTCGCCGAAAGCTGCTGCCAGGCGATTAATGCGCTCAACACGCTTGACCTGCCGCAGGATGAGCAGGAGGAGGCGGCCACCTGGCAGGGCATGCTGGATGGGCGCCCAGAACTCCAGGATTTCGTAGTTTATGCTGCCAGCACGGCGGAAGAGGACGAACCGGAATACCGCGGCCAGCTGGGCTTGGGCATCAAAGCGTCCAGCCGCGCGCTCAGGCGCGCTGCCAAAAAAACCGTAAAAGAAACCCTCGATGAGGTTTGCCATCCCTTGCAAGTTAATTTTGTCATGCGTGAGATGGGTAGCATGCCGGATGTGATTAATGACCGCCAGTTGGTCAGGCAGAGCCTTCCTGCGCTCCGAGCTGTGATTAGTGAGGAAGACTTTTTGGAGATAAAAGCGGGTTACCCCTTTAACTGTGAAGACTTCGCCTTTTACCTCAAGCACCTGCCTGGGGCTATGTTTTGGCTGGGAGCTGCCAACCCGGAGAGGGGCATGCATGCGCGCCTGCACACGAGCAATTTCGATGTGGACGAGGGCTGCATCACGGTAGGCGTACGGGCGATGAGCGCGGTTTTGCTGGATGTGTTGAGCAAGCCTAGCAAAAAAGTGCAAGCGGGGATACAGGCTGTGTGCTACAGCGCGAAGTAAGGCAGGCCATGGAGATTGTTTGTCTTATCATTTGCAATGCAAAAAATCACTAAAGTAATACCAGATCGACTTCAATAAACTAACAAAACACTATAGGTCGGGTTGAGAGGGTTTATTATTTATGCCTAATCAAAATGTTGCTTCCTCAACCCACCATATAATACCCGCTCTGGTGGTGGGTTGGAGCAGCATAAGGACCCAAGTGACAAGTTACCATAATTGCTCCAACCCACCCTACATAATATCTATTGCTTGAATTGTAAAGGTAAATCACGTGCTTATCAAAATAATTATCTTAACATAACCAAACTAGCTAATTTTAATCAATGACCTTTGTAGGGTGGGTTGAGAAGGCTCATTTTGTTAGCCTAAAGTTTAATTTTGTCCTTCTCAACCCACCATAAGATACCCGTTTTGGTGGTGGGTTGGAGCAGCATAAGGGCTCAAGTGACAAGTTACCATAATTGCTCCAACCCACCCTACAAAAGGATCTGGAAAGCATAGCCTGTGCATATTTTATTCACATGCGTGGGGGAGGGTTTGTGCCTGAATTGGTTTAGATGATTTAGATATGGAAACCCTCCCCTACTAAAATACAACACATTTGCGGTTGAGAAAAAATTCGTTGCCAGGTTATACAATTTATTTACAAATTTTTTACATGAGTATGGTATTCTTGAGGAAGTTTTTACTGTTAACTAGGAGTTACACATGCAAAATAAAACATTAAAGTCATGTTTATTCATTTTTATTGCTTTCCTGCTGGTGCTTGGGAGCTTTGGTATGGGTGCCGTCACGGGCTACCTGGTTCCCAAAGATTTGTTCGGGGGACTGTTGGGTACCAGCGCAACCCCAACCCCTGAGCCTTGCACACCCGTGGTTGTGACCGAGGAAGGTGAATGCCCAGCCTGCATTTGCAATTTTGAGGGCAGCTCGCCCAAGGAACTGGAGACACTTTTTGAGCCCTTCTGGGAAGTTTGGGGACTTGTGCACCAGAACTATGTTGACCAACCGCTGGATACCACGGCCATGATGCGTGGGGCGATCAAGGGCATGCTGGAATCGCTGGGCGATAAGCACACCTCTTACATGGATCCGGAAGAGTACAAACAAGCCAATGAATCCCTGGAAGGGGAGTATGAGGGCATCGGTGCCTGGGTGGACATCACCGGCGATTATGTCGAAGTGGTTTCGCCCATGAAAGGCTCTCCCGCCGAGGCGGCTGGTTTGCGCCCGAAGGACCGCGTAATTGGCATCAACGGCGAGGATATGACCGGCATCCCCGGTGACCTGGTGCTGCAGCGCATCTTGGGCCCTGCTGGTGAGGCGGTGGTGCTCACCATCCAGCGCGGCGAGGAAGTTTTTGATGTCTCAATCACAAGGGCGAAGATTGTGGTGCCGACGGTGGACTACGAGATGTTGGAAGACAACGTTGCTTACGTGGCGCTGTATACCTTTAACGAATTTTCGACCCCACAGCTGCGCAATGCACTAGACGAGCTTTTGGCTCAGAACCCCAAGGGCTTGATTTTAGATTTACGGGATAACGGTGGCGGTTACTTGGTTACAGCCATCGAGGTGGCTTCTGAATTTATTGCAGAAGGGGTAGTGATGTACGAGGAATATGGCGACGGTACACGCGACAGCTATGAAGCCAAAGCCGGCGGACGCGCCACGGAGATCCCGCTGGTGGTATTGGTAAACGAAGGCACTGCTTCAGCTTCCGAGATTGTGGCTGGGGCTATCCAGGATAGAGGGCGAGGCACGCTGGTAGGTGTGGTCACTTACGGTAAGGGTACCGTGCAAAACTGGATCCCGCTTTCTAACGAGCAGGGTGGCGTGCGCATCACGATTGCGCGTTGGTTGACCCCCAATGGCAACCAGATCAGCGAAATTGGCCTGACACCAGAGCACATTGTTGAGTATACTGAAGAAGACTTTGAAGCTGAGATCGACCCACAGCTTGACAAAGCCGTTGAATTGATTTTAGAAGGTGCAGAGTAAAGAGCGCCTGGAAGGATTAGAAAATGTTTTCACTCGATTATATGATTTACATGCTGCCGGCGATCATCCTCTCGCTGATTGCCCAGTTTTATGTGAAATCTGCCTATAAGAAATACAGCCAGATCCGCAATTACCTGGGCATTACGGGTGCAGAAGCGGCACAGCGCTTGCTGCCGAGCCTGGGTTTGCGTAACGTCAGCATCCAGGGCACTCAAGGGACGCTTTCCGACCATTACGATCCACGAAGTAATGTGCTCAAACTTAGCCCAGCGGTGGCAAACCAGCCCTCAATTGCTTCGCTGGCGATTGCTGCGCACGAATTGGGGCATGCCGCGCAAGACCACACCAATTACCTGCCGCTCAAGCTGCGCGGGTTGATCGTGCCAGTGGTTAACATTGGCTCGAACCTGGGCTGGATCATGATCTTGGTAGGCTTGATGCTCAACCTGGGAGGCCTGGCGCAGATCGGCGTGATAGCCTTCTCAGCTGGGGCGGTGTTTTCGCTAATTACCCTTCCGGTGGAGCTAAATGCTTCAAAAAGGGCACGGGCAATGCTGAAGGAAAACGGCCTGGTGGTGAATGCGGAAGAAGAGTTGGGCGTGAAGAAGGTATTGAACGCCGCTGCCCTGACCTACGTGGCCGCGTTGGCAAACTCGCTGCTGCAGTTGTTGTACTTCAGCGGCATGGTGAGACGGATGAACAGAAGATAAGTTTTTAGTTACGTGATTTGAACAAGGTTGCCCTGGATGGTTGGGGCAGCCTTTTTTTTTCGCGCAGAGATTCTTGATGGGCGGGTTTATGTATTGGTGCGAATAGGTTAATGAAGCTCAGCGAACCCGCCCCTACCAAAGGTTGACACACGCAATTAACACCCAAGATCGCCACACTATGTTTGCGATGAGAAAAGACGATTACGCGCGTATAGATCGCTGAGACGCAGAGAATATTGATGGGCGGGTTTATGGAATGGTTGATACATGTTAATGAAACTCAATAAACCCGCCCCTACTTTATCCAAGAATTTTATAAATGATGCGTTGATAATCAAAACGGCACCCACCAAGGCTTGATAGCTGACATCACCGTTGAACCCTCACCCTGCCCTCTCCCTTTTGAAAAAGCTCAGATAAAGTCAATTAAGATTTAAAGGGAGAGGGTTATTTGATATCAGCTACGAAGTCCCTAAACAAAGTGAATGGGATCAGTTATCAGCTGCCGTTAGTGGTGCGTTCAAAACCGGAACAGCACCCACCAAGGCTTGATAGCTGACATCACCGTTGAACCCTCACCCTGCCCTCTCCCTTTTGAAAAAGCTCAGATAAAGTCAATTAAGCTTTAAAGGGAGAGGCGTTTTTATATTTAGCTTTCAGCTTGGTCCTTTCAGCTGCTTTTATTCCTTTCACCTTTGAGCTTTGAGCTTTTAATTTTTAGCTTGTATTACTGCAATTCTAATGCTTGCTGCTGCAGGGCTTGGTCTTCGGGGGTCTCGGCCATCATTTGTAGGCCGTGGGGCTGCGGTTTACCTTGCTCGTCCACATAAACAAAGGTGATAAAGCCATCCACTGCCAGCTCCTCACCTACCAGCGCGCGCACGTAGGATACCAGGCGTGTGCGGCCGGTCAGGACTACCTTGCTTTCAAAGCGGATGATCTCGCCTGGGTGGACTGGCCTGCGGAAGAGCATGCCGTGCACCTTGAGGCATACCACGTTAGCCGGCGGCAGCAAGCTGGCAGCAGCAATGAAGCCGGCTTCCACCACCCACTCCGCTCCGCGCCCGGCAAAGAGCGTGCGGTGATGATTGAGATCCTCGCCTTTGACCAAGTGGTGAACGATAAAGCTTTTTATGTCCATTAAAGCCTCCCTAGGGCTGCATTAAGAAGAAATTATCAAAGCCCACTTTAAATCCAGTCTTTTCAAAGGTACCACCCAGCAAGCCGATATTACCTGGCACAAAATCAGGGTCGACCACTTCTGCCAGCAAGACTCCATCTAGCGCTAATGCCAGGCCGTCGCTACCGCAATAGGCTGCCATCACGTAAGGCCCCCCAGCCGCTACCTCGTCTGAATAAGTCCAATCAACCAGGGAGATGAATTCCCCAGCCTGGTACTTCCAGATCGAGAAGTAACCGTCTTCGCTGACCTCCAGCACGGTGAAGTTATCGTTATCCTGGATGCCGCAGACAAAGCCGAAATCAGCATCACCAACGCCCTGGATCACGCGCGCATCCACAACCATAACCATCTCATCAAGGCTATATTCAACCTCTGACCAGATCACATAATCTGGTGCCATAACCTCGATGGTCAATTCACCGGCTTCATAGGCGGCGCTGCCTTTGCTGGTGTTGCTGGTATACCAGCCGCTATTGGGGTTGGAAAAATCATCTTCAAAGATCACTTCGCCTTCCAGTTCGTATTCCTCCCCGCGCGAAGCCCCTGGTTCAATGGCCACCTCCCCAAGCTTAGCTGCCTCAATCAAGCCCAGCGCTAGTTTGACAGGGCGCAGGGCATTGATAAACCCGCCGGTGGGCACGCAGTTATCGTTGACATCAATGACCCCATCCCGGTTGGTATCTGCCAGGGGGCGGCAGTCCACAAAGGCTGCTTCAATATCGCCGGATCCCACTTGGGTGGGCACGCCAATCAGCTCACCGCGCTCATTAACAGCCAGCCCACCCGAGTTACCACCGGCAATGGTAGCACTGGTCTTGACGAAGGCACGGTTGCCATAGGCTTCTTCGAAGGTAAAGCCACTCACCTCACCACGTGTTAGGGTGATGGTATCGCCACCGATGCCCGGGTAACCGAGGATGACGATTGGGTCGCCTAATGTCAAGGTGTCGGAGTTGCCCAGCGGAACCGCCGGCAGGTTAAGATCAGCTTGGCTGACTGGGGTGCCGTTGATATTCGCGCGGATCTTGATCACGGCTAGGTCTAACTTGGCATCCAGCTGGATGACGCTGGCAAGGAATGTTTCCACTGGTTTGCTGTCTTGCGCCACAGTTAGGGAAACGACCAGGTCTTTGACGGTGTAGAAGCGGTCTGAATTGACTACATGTGCGTTGGTTAGGATCAGGCCGTCGGGTGAGATGATGGTGCCAGAACCCGTCCAGCCGACTATCTCTTCCCCATCCACCTCCACCAAGGCGCTGATCTGCACCACGGCCTGGTAGGGAATAGGTCCCAATGGGATAGGGGTACGGGCGGTGGAAGGTTCGGGTTCAAAGCCTTCAATGGTTTGTTTGGCGACTTGCAAGTCAAAGACAAAATTAACATCGCCTTTTTCAGTTACCACGGTGCCATCACTAGAAAAATCGCCCTCCTGCCCGGCCTTGAAAACAAAGGTGAGGGTTTCACTTCCCATAGGGGCAATGGTGCGGGGGTAGGCAAAACTGGTTTGATAACCATCGGAGACACCCGCTTCCAGCTCTGGGAGGGTTTTCATCAGCGTAGCGCTGGCCAAGAGTCGCTCAGGCAGGCGTACTTCTGAGACAACCTCGTTGTAATCGCTCTGGTTTGAAAGGGTTAGTTTCAGCTCAAAGGTATCGCCAACCTGTGGGGGAGCGGTTGGAAGAACGGCGTTGACGGTCAGGGCGCTGGTTTCACCTTTAGGAGAGCCACAAGCAAGAACAGCCAGGACCAGAACGGAGAAGATGATGAATAGGCGAAATGGTGACTTGTGAAATGCCATAAATAACCTCAAAGGTTTACGATTAAAAGGTGATTAAGCGTATCATAAATTTGATGCTTAATCAAAAGATCGCGTTAGTTCATCTAAAATGTTACTGAAATAGTATCGTTAGCTCAAAAGATAATGTTACTGGAGCTAGCGATGTCCGAAAAAGATGAAATGACAATCAATGAAAGACGGAAGTACTTACACAAAATGTGGAAGTTGTATCGAGGAGCCACAAAGAAAGAAAAAAGTAAGATGCTTGATGATATGGAGCATGTAACCGGGATGAACAGGAAATCCATTATTCGCATATTAAATGGTCGCTTATCACGAAAGAAAAGAACCAATGAACGGGGCCCAACCTATGGAGGAGATGTAATTGCTGCAGCCAGAATAATATCACGTGTATTAGATCATCCATGCGCTGAGCGGCTTCAACCAAACCTTGTCTTTATGGCAAAGCATCTCAGTAACCATCATCAATTAGTTGTGGGTGAGGATACTTTAGAAGGCTTAGAGAGGATCAGTATCTCCACATTGAAAAGAGCCCTGGCAAATACCAATAAGACTGCAGATAAAATCGGACAGAAAAGATACCCTAAAAGAAAAAGAAACTCATTTAGAGAAACATACCCCATGCGCAGGATACCTTATGATATCCCCCAACCTGGTCACTTTGAGGTTGATTTGGTTCTGCATTGCGACGAGGACAGTTCCGGAGGGTATATTCATACCATTCAAATGACAGATGTGGCGACAGGTTGGTGCGGAATACAAGCTGTTTTTGGTCGTAGTTATCGCGTGATGAAAGATGGCTTTGAGTGGATCCTGATGAATTTGCCGATCCCAGTCATAGAAATACACCCCGATAACGGAGGTGAGTTCTTCAACCAACATTTACTCAGGTTTTGGAAAGATGCTCTCCCCGATCTATATATATCCCGATCTCGTCCTTTTCATAAAAACGATAATCGCTTTGTCGAGGAGAATAATGCCAGCTTGATTAGGGCTTATATCGGTTATGGTCGCCTGGACACCTTACAGCAGTTGATGATTTTACGCGAAATTTATAATGACCTCATGTGTTATCACAATTTCTTCCAACCTGTTATGAAAACAATCCAGAAAAATTATCTTGATGAGATGCATTACCGACGAGTATTTGACCACGCGCGACCACCCTTGGATCGTCTGGCAGAAACCAATGCTGTCACAAAACACAACCTTGAGTTGCTCATGTATATGCGCGACCAGGTTGACATTCTAGCGCTACGTGAAAGACTTGAGAAGAATATTTATAATCTTTGGCATGTCAAATCTACAGAAAATGCTAACCCGGTCAATATCTTTGATACTTTAAGAATGGAGGAGGACTATCATTCGGCAACATTATCTTTTGAACCAACCAAACCTGTTCAGTAACATTTTCTTTTGACTTGACAGGAAGATTGGGTAGGCTTTGGTAAGGAAGTGGCTTTGTCTTTCCAGCGCAAAGCCACTTTTGATTATTCTTCCAGCTGCTTGATTTGGTGACGCAGCCACAGGGCAGGCTCAGCCTGGTAGCGGCGAACGATCAGCATGGAGCATGTCACCTCTTCGATCAGGGCATCGTTGAGCTTGCCAAATATGTACTCCGCCGAGAACACTTCTTCTGAAGCACCGATGATCATCAGGTCGTATTCCACGCGCTTGGTTTCGTTGATGATCCCTTCCAGCACGTTATTGGACGGCAGCACCAGGGTGGTTAGGTAATCGGGTAGTTCGCCCATTTCTTCTTCAATGATTTCCTGTAAGACCATGAGTTCATCTTCCTGCTTTTCCTCGTCCAGGTCTTCCGGCATGAGCCGCAGAGCCGTTACGGTGACCTCTTTGCGGTATGCTAATTTTGAGGCAAGTTTTAATGCCAGGCGCGCATTTGGCCCGGTACCAATCGGTACCAGGATATGTTTGAGACCATTAAGACCGCGATCACGCAGCACAGCAACATCCTTGCGGGCGCTGACCAAGACTTCCTTGATAATGTTATGCGGCAGCATGACCTTGGCTTGGTCAACTGGCCAACCCATCAGGACCATATTAACCGGGTTGGGAGAAGCAATCTCATTGGCAATGCCCGATTCGATGTTTGAGGCAGTTTTGCACTTGGTGTAAATGGGCACGTTGCGGGCTTGCGCTAGCGGCGCAGTGACCTTGAGCATCTGCTGTTGCAGGGTTTTATTGAGGTTGGTTAAAATCTCAAGGTTTTCTTTAGACATGGTAGGGTTGGTCTTAACCACACTGAACAGGCAAATGCTGGTATCTTCCTGGTGTTCGGCCAGGCGCGTGGCAAGGCGCACTAATTGCTTGGCAGTCTCAACGGTACCCGTAGCTACCAAAATACGCCCGCCGCCGATGGCTTCCTCTTCCTGAACCCGGACCTCACCGCGCGATTTAATAAATGTAAACAGGAAATACAGACCTGAAAGCACAACTAACAAAACGCCTAGGAAAAGCAGCGCTTTGGGGGCAGCAAAGGCAACAATCAGAACGCCTGCCCCGGCTGCCAGGTAGGCAGTTAGGGGAAAGAAAGGCGCTTTGAAAGGCCTCTCTATGTTAGGGTGTAGCTTGCGCAGCCGAAGCATCGCCAAGCTTGCCCAAAAGAGCACAAACATGTAGCCAGCGCTGGAGATAAAGCTGAGGAAATCCACTAAGCCGATTGCGGCTACCAAAGCACTGATCACCACGATGAGGATTATGGCGGCGTAGGGCGTGCGCCAGCGGCTGAGCCGGGAAAACGCGCGCGGCCAAACTCGCTCGCGGCTGAGGGTGAAGGCTTCGCGCGTGGCAGAAAGCATAGCGGAGTTGACAGAGGTAAGCGTGGCGATCAAACCAGCGAAACCCATGAGCGGTACGCCGAGCTTGGGCCAAAACATCTTTGCCGCATCGGTTAGCGCGGTTTCAGAGCCGGCTATCTGATCGTAGGGCAGTGTGCCTATGGTGACAAATGAGACTAGGGTGTAAATGACTGTGGCAATAGCCAGGCTAATCAGTATGCCCAGGGGAATATTGCGATTTGGGTTCGTAATCTCTTCCGCATCATCTGCAATCACTTCAAAACCAACATAAGCATTATAGACCAGAGCAATGGTCATGAGCATGCGGCCAACATTTGCAAAGAGTGTATGATGTTCAAAGACAACATCACCTGTAACGAAGGTGTCCCAGCTAAAACCAGCAGGATGATTTAGCCCCAAGATGATGAAGATAACAAAGACTGTAAGGAGGAATGCACCCATTACAATCTGTATATTACCAGCCTGGGTGACACCACGAATGTGCATCAGACCCATTACAACAATCACACCGATTGCTACTGGTACGACAGGCAAGAAAGGCAGGAAGACCTTGAGTGAGTAGGCAAAGCCAACCGCAGATAAGGCGGCATAGAAAGTGCTGGATAGCCCATCCAAGGAACCAACCAGGAACATGATCAGGCCTTTGCCAAAGCCCTCGCCCACATAAGTCATCGCCCCGCCAGTGACCGGGTAGGTGGTTGCCATTTCACAGTAATTTAGTGCTACTGGTAGGGTGAGTAAACCGGCAATGATCAGCGCCAGGACCGCATCAGGCCCGGCGATACCGGCGGCGTGGCCGGTGAGCACAAATATCTCTGCAGCAATCGTGCCGGCTGCGCCAAGCATGATAACCTGTAATAAACTTAATTGTCGTTTTAATTTTCGTTTTGCCATAGTAAAAATCCCATCAAAAAAGATGAATTGCTATGAGTGCCTGTTATGGACGGTGATGGTTTTTTTGAGAAAAGTTTCCGAAAGCCTTACTCATCGTCTGCTCAGATCGAGTGAACTTCGTACCTGACGTATTTTACAATATGTTATTATATCGCTATAGATGCCAGGTGAGAAGGTGTTAAAATTAGCGTTTGGAAAGTGATTCTTTCAAACAGGTCCATTGACAATGTGTGATTTTATTAAGATGAATTGACATTATAATAATAATATCAGTAAGTTTGCATCTGCAAGGAGATGAAACATGAAGAAACAGCATATTACATTAATTTTAATTCTCATCAGCTTAGCACTCAGCACAGTGGCCTGCGGGGTGCCATTCAGCCTGCCTGGCGTGGATTTACCTGATGTGAACGTGCCAGACGTTGAACTGCCCGAGGTCGAGGTCCCCGAGATTGAGATGCCCGATATTGAGGTGCCTGAGCTTGACCTGCCGAAGATCGAACGCGGCAGCGGCATTATTGGCCAGGAAGCGCGCCAGGTTTTGGCATTTGACAAAATTATTCTCAACGGGGGGGGTGAAGTGACGCTCATCCAGGGTCAAAAAGAAGCCCTGCTGATTGAAGCGGAAGATAACATTCTGCCCAAGCTAACCAGCGAGGTTGAGGACGGCACCCTGACTTTGGGCTATGACACTATCAGCTGGAAAGACGCCATCATCCCAACCCGAACCATTAAATACACCATTACCGTGCAGAATCTAGAGCGCTTTACGGTTAATGGGGCAATCGCGCTTAGTAATGCTAAGCTGCAGGGGGAGGAATTTGAACTGAAGATCAACGGCGCGGGTGATTTTGTGTTTGAGCAGATATTGGTACAAGCGCTTAATATTGAAATTGCTGGCGGCGCTAGCGTGCGCACAAAAGGTGAGGCATCGATGCAAAACGTGTTGGTCAACGGCGCAGGCAGCTATAACGGAGAAGGCCTCAAAAGCCTGGCAAGCACGGTGGTGTTCAATGGCGCTGGTGATGTGCGCTTATGGGTCCTTAATACTTTAGACGTGACCATCAACGGCGCAGGCAGCGTCAGCTATTACGGCTCGCCAGTCGTAACCCAAAGCATCAATGGCTTTGGGTCAGTAAAACATTTAGGTGAAATGGAGCCATGATTCTATGAATAAAAGATCAGCAGTTGCTGGCGGCATTTTATTAATATTATTTGGTGTGCTTTCCCTTGCACGCCACCTTTTTCCCGAAGTATTTGACTTCATCAGCTGGCCCTTTTACATTATAGGCTTGGGGTTGATCTTCCTATTTACGGCTATCCTGGCACGATCGGGCGGCTTTGCCATCCCGGGTTTCATCCTGGTTGGGTTAGGGGCGATTTTTTACTTCCAGGAGAGCAGCCTGGGCTATGCCAGCTGGTCATATATGTGGGCGCTGATCCCGGGCTTTGTGGGTTTGGGGATCATATTCTCAGGGCTGGTTGACAGGAATGTGCGCGGCGCGGCAGGGGGCGGGCTGACCTTGATGTTGATCAGCCTGGTGCTGTTCTTCCTGTTTGGCGGCAGCTTTGGGCTAGACCCGCAGATCGTACAGTATTGGCCGGTGATCTTGATTGGCCTGGGACTGGTGATGCTGCTGCGGCTGATGTTTGGGAGAAAGTAATTAACCTGCTTAGAATCCTCAATAGTGAGTTTTGTATAAATTTTGAGCCAAGGCTAATTGTCTTGGCTCAATAATTTTAACATGAAAGAGGTTTCCAGGTTTTAGGCCAGTTTCTGCCAGGCTGTTTTAATGCGCTCGTATGATTCAGACAGGTCTTCTGGGACGACGCGCGTCTGCCCGATCACTGACATAAAGGAGGCATCCCCACCCCAGCGCGGTACTACGTGCATGTGCAGGTGCTCGGCAATGCCCGCACCCGCCACCGTGCCCAGGTTCATGCCGACATTAAAGCCCTGGGGATGGTATAGTTCGCTGAGGATCTTAATGGCCGTGTTAGCCAGGCACATCATCTCGTTGAGCGTGGGCTCAGCCAGCACAGAGAGTGAATCACAGTGTTGGTAGGGCACGATCATCAGATGGCCGTTGTTGTAGGGGTAGCGGTTGAGGATGGCGAAGGTGTACTCGCCGCGGTGGACGACCAGGTTTTCTAGGCAATCTTCCAGCCCGGCAGCCACGCAAAAGACGCAGTCTTCGTAAGATTTGTGTTCGCTAATGTACTGCATGCGCCAGGGGGTCCAGAGGTGATCCATTGCCTAATTGTAATCGATATGTGCCCCAATAAGGAAAGATTCTTGATCATTTAATCAGTTAATATGCTTAGGACGGATGGAGAAGGTGGATCAAATGATTGTTAGTGCGCGGGTGATTGAACCAATAATCGAGGTTTATCCAATTATTTGACAAGGCGCTGCTTGTGGCTTATGCTTAATTGCTATGGATAGCTTTTCATTTCACAGCCCGACGGTCTTCAGCATCAGTGCGCTCTTGCGCTACCTGCGCGAACTGCTCGAGACAGACGAAGTGCTGCAGGATATCTGGGTGAGGGGTGAGGTTTCCAACTTTTCGCAACCCCGCTCTGGGCACCTGTACTTCACGCTCAAGGACAGCGAAGCACAAATGCGCTGCGTGATGTGGAAGAACATGGCACTGCGGCTGGGCTTTGCCCCGCGCGACGGCATGGCCGTGGAAGCGCACGGCTCGATGAGCGTGTATGAAGCCGGTGGAACGGTGCAGTTGTACGTAGACACGTTGCGCCCAGCGGGCGAAGGGGCACTGTACCAGGAGTTTTTACGCCTGAAGGCGCGCCTGGAAGCCGAAGGGCTGTTTGACCCAAGCCATAAACGGCCCATCCCAGCCTCACCAAAGGTCATTGGCGTGGTCACCTCGGCAACCGGCGCTGCACTGCAAGATATCCGCAACACCATCGCACGCAGGCTGCCGCTGGCTAAGCTGGTCTTAGCCCCTACTGCGGTGCAGGGCATTGACGCACCTGCCGGCATCGTGGCAGCCATCCAGCGCCTGAACCAGCAGGTCAAGCCCGACCTGATCATCGTGGGGCGCGGGGGTGGTTCGATTGAAGATTTGTGGGCTTTTAATGATGAGCAGGTGGCGCGGGCAATCTATGCCTCGCAGGCACCGGTCATTTCAGGCGTGGGGCACGAGACCGACTTCACCATTGCCGATTTCGTGGCAGACCTGCGCGCACCCACGCCCACCGCGGCGGCCGAGCTGGCAACGGCCTACAGCATCAGCGATATGCGCTTGGACCTGCAGGCTACCCAAACCGAATTAGCAGATGAGCTGGAGGCGATCCTGGGCGAGAATACACGCGCGCTGGAACAACTCAGCGCGCAACTGCGCCGCTACGCCCCGCAGACCCAGATATTTAACCTGCGCCAGAGGCTGGATGAGCTGGTCTTGCGGCATGAAAGAGCCCCGCAGGTGTATTTGCAAGCCCAAAAGGTGATGCTTTCCGGTTTGAGCAGCCGCTTGGAGAGCTTGAACCCGCAGGCCGTGCTGCAGCGCGGCTACGCCATCATCACCCGCCAGGCAGATGGCAGGTTGGTCAGCCGGGTGGGCGACGTGCGCACTGGAGAGGGCGTACGCTTGCAGGTCAGCGATGGCAGCCTGGCAGCCGATATTACCAAAAATATGACAGGAGAATAAAAGATGCCTGATGTGAACACCCCGATTGATGAAATGGATTATGAGAGCGCTTTTGCAGCGCTGCAGGAAGTGGTCAGCAGCTTGGAAGGGCAGCAGCTGGCGCTGGAGGAGTCCATGCGTTTGTTTGAGCGCGGCCAGCAATTAGCGCAGCGCTGCGGCCAGCTGTTAGCCCAGGCCGAATTGAAAATGCAGACCCTGCTGGAAGCGCAGGACCAAGACCTGGACGAGGCAGCGTAAGCATGCCCTTTGTGGATATTTTCAGCAGCCCGATTGCAATTGCCAGCTTCAGCGCCTGGTTCCTGGCACAGGTCTTGAAGGTGCCGATTGAGTTCGCGCGCACCAAAAAATGGAACTGGGGCTTGCTTGCCAGCGCAGGCGGGATGCCCTCCTCGCACTCAGCCTTGATGACGGCCGTGACGGTCAGCATCGGCCATTATATTGGATTTGACAGCCCGGTTTTCATCCTTTCGTTAGCCATCGCTGGGATCGTAATCTATGACGCCACGGGCGTGCGCAGGCAGTCAGGCTTGCAGGCCGAGCGCATCAACATGATCATCAAGAAAGTGGTTGAAAACAAGGTCTGGCCTGTGGAAGACATCAATGACCTGCGCGAGGTGATCGGCCACTCCCCTGGCGAAGCGCTAGGCGGGGTTTTGTTTGGCCTCGCTGTTTCGGTGATCGTATGGCAGCTGATGCCACTGGCATAAGGGCAGACCGCAAGGCAGCTTAAAGCTAGGCGCAAAAGGCCTGCCTTACTAAGTGTTAGAATTCCTTAACAGCCAGGCTTTAGGGCTGGCTGATCTCAAAATAATCAAATAAAGCGACAATATCCTCGACGTTCATCTCTGGCAAGACCGAATTGGTGGCACCCAGCCCTACACTGACAAAATCAAAATAGTTGCCAAACAAGCCGATCTTCTGCCAGTTGCCAAATTCCGTGGCGTAGTAGCCGGTGATCTGCCCGCCCTGGTTGACCAGGCGCAGGTAGACATCGCGGTCTTCCGGGCTGCGCGAGACTTTGTAAAGATCTCCAAAGGGGTTGTTATCAATGATGGTTTCCATGAAGTAACCATAGCCGCCGCTTTCCAGCTCACAAGGCTGGCAGAAGCCAAAGTTCATGCGGATGTAGTTATTGGCATCTTCAAAGATGAAAATGTTGGCCTGGTGGAAATTTTGGCGCGGGTCGGCCACTACATGGGCAGTGATAACAAAATCGCCTTCCGGCAGGGGACGCATGAGGGTGTTCTTCTGCTCGTTGAAGCCGCCGGGTTTATCTCCTACGATTTTGAGCCAGCCACCGTTATCAAACTCCACCAGCTCCCAGCGCTCCGGGTCCTCGTTCATCCAGGTCCAGCCGGGTTGCAGGTAGCCTTCAAAATCATCCCTGAAGAGGATGCCCTCAGGCAGGGGCGTTTGGGTGGGCGGCGGGCTGGTGGGGGTTGGGACCGGCGTATTAGTAGGCGGGATGGGCGTTTGGGTTGGCTCGGAGGTGTTGGTAGGCTGCGGTGGGTCGGTCGGTTTGGGGGGTGCGACCTCAGCAGGCGGCTCTGCCGGGGCAGCTGGTGCCGGGGCGCAGGCAGCCAGGATGAACAATAGGATGAGGGTTAGGGCTAGGGTAGGTTTCATGTTGATCTCCTTTGTAGAGATAAATAATATGAAATTACGTTGTGTAACGATGAAGTGTGGCGCGGTGAGAAAGCTGCGGCAGCTGATGCCGGCGATGAGGATGGGGGTGTATAAGTTAATTATACATTAATTCTTATTAATGTGAAGGGAATAGAAAACCCCCGCCCGGGTGGGTGGGGGTTCAACTAATTTAAATATTGATTAAATCTTAATTTAATCTAATCTAATGGAGCATTGTATAGATCACCACTAGAATTTGACTCCATGGCATCATTCAATAACTGCTGTTCAGGGCTTATTTGATCCAAGTCAGAAACTGATGTAGATACAGATGTAGTTAGCGTTGCCCAGTCTACAACTAGCCAGTCTGTAGTGCTGGTAGAAGCCAAGTACATACCGATTCCTACTCTGCCGGAGGTTAATGATGTATTCGTTCCCGACCATACCAAGCTACCATTAATATAAAATTTAAGAGTTCCCCCATTAGCTGTGATGCGAAGAGTATTCCAGGTGTAACCCTGATTAATAGCACTAGAAAATGTCCAAGATTTAATTTCAGAAGTTACACCATTGATAGTTTTTAAAATTGAGTAGTTACCATTTGCTGAATATTGAAAAATATATCCTTCATACCATTCACCGATCAAAGATAACGGATCAGGCTTTCCCCTTATAAATAGCTGGTTTCCGTTTAATTGAGATCCTGCACGAGCAAGCTGTACTTTATAATCCAAATTTGTAAAGTCAGCTGCATAACTCACAGTGGATAAATTGCCTGCGTTTCCATATGTGAATAACGATGTATCATCGTAATACCACATTCCAGAATGTACTTCCCAGCCATCTGCATTACCATTAAATTGAGAGTTAAATCCTGTACTACCAGGTTTCATTATTAATGGCAAATAGAGTTCAAAAGATGGCTCGATCCCGTTAAAGATATTGACAGAATCAGGCGCAGAAGCTAAACCCAGGCTATCGGTAACCACCAGCCTAAAAGTGAGCAGGCCAGAGGCTGCAGGGGAGGTAAAGGTTGGGTTAGCTACAGTTGAACTGCTCAGGGACACCGACGTGCCGGCTGTTTGTGTCCACTGATAGGTGATGGGGTCATTGTTATCAGGGTCGTCACTGCCACTGCCGTTAAGGGTTACCGGGCTGTTGGTAGTGACTACCTGGTCGGGCCCAGCGTTGGCAATGGGTGCCTGGTTGGTATTAGGTAAATCAGATTCTACCCAACCTATCCTCGTATGAGCAACATTACATTCGTTATAACCCAATTTAAAATAGCCATCACCATTCCAGGCTGATCCCCAGCTATTTTTTACTATCCAATAACCACCTTCATCATTGTAGCCAACGCCCAAAACAGCATGATCCGCATAATAGGTTCCATCACTTGGTATATCATGTTCACAACGCAAAATATCGTCATCAAAATAAGAACCAGATGGCGTATCTATACCAATTCCGAATGTAACTGGTCCATAATTACTAATGATATTTTTTATATCTGATTCAGTATATTGGTATGGTTCAGATGTATTTCTTGCCCAATGAGCATTTGGAATATATTTAAGACGCGATGTATAATCCACGCATCTTGCAGAGCAAAGGCTATTTGTCGCCATATATGGGTAACAATCCTCATCTGGAACACCTTCATCCCGTATATATTCCAGACCATAAATTTCTACACCTCCATCACAATCACCACACCAATCACAACAGGTAGAAACTAGGTATTGCTCAGAGAGATTAAGGTCAATATTTGGATCACTGGGAATAATGTTATTTTGGGCTTCAGCCAAGCCTACAGATGAAAACGCCCAACAGCTGCCGCAATTTAGCTGGTTTTTTACTGATGTCATCCAGTCTATGCCGCCATAATTACGCCAGTCAAAACTGGATGGAATGTCCCTCGTTGGAGGTAAGGGTGAAACTAATTCTTCAGCGTTTTCCAACAGAAAGAGACCTTTGTCAAAATCGCTTGTAACCATTCTGTATCCCGATAAATCCCAAAAAGAACCAAGTTCCTGCCCCTTTTTATCAACGCAAATTGAATACTCTCGGCTAAAGGGGTCTTTACCATCATTGTGCAACTCAAGGTTGGCACCAATCTGCACACAATAAGAATACTCCTGGCCACACTTGCCTGAATAAAAATCCCATTGCGGGCAGACTAACCCATCAGGCATCTTACAGAAGCCATCTTGGGCACCATCATGCATTGTGACAACTTCATATTCATAGCCCATGATCTCTGTACAATAAGCGTAAGCAGGGTTTCCCATGCTGTTGCATTCAGATGATGTCGGTGTTTTATCCACATTATGATTAAATATTAGAAAACAAATTAATTAAGAAAATACTAGAAGAGCATTACGGAAATATTTGTTTTGCATGACTACTCCCTTATTTGACTTATTGAAACATCGATAAATTTATTCAATTTGATAATTATTATTCTTGTAATCAATAATTTAGTGCAACGGATGAGGAGATAAAATCATTCGTATGCAAAAAGGAAAATACAAAAGACTAGGAAACGAAGAACGAGAAAGCATAAGTAGAGGATTGGCAGAAAAGAGATCAATTAGAGCAATAGCTAAGGAAATTAATCGCACGCCGAGCACGGTAATGCGAGAAATCAAGCGAAACATGGGTAAAAGCGGATACCGAGCCTTCTCAGCCAGTCGATGCGCAAGAACTGCAGCGGCATCAAGACGCAAAGGAAAAAGCAAAGTGGCGAAGGAGGAAGCGCTAAGGCGATATGTTATAGAGAAATTGAAAGAAGCGTGGTCTCCCAGGGAAATCTCCGAAAGGCTGAAAATAGAGTATGCTTGGGATATGACAATGCAAATCTCACACGAAGCGATCTATCAATACATATATGTGTTGCCAAGAGGAGAGCTAAAGCAGACATTGATCAAGGCGCTTCGGCAAGAACACAAGTATCGACGGACACAAAAAGTGATCAAAACGGAAGAAAACCGTGGAAAAATTGCCAATATGCTGTCCATTGAAGAGCGACCAGCAGAAGTAGCTGATCGAACGGTACCTGGACATTGGGAAGGCGACCTGATCCTGGGAAAATACAAACAAAGTGCACTGGGAACCTTAGTGGAGCGCACTACCCGCTATACAATACTAGTTCCCTTAGGCAATCAGAAAGATGCCCTCAGCGTGAGGAAGGCCTACGCAGAAGCCTTTAAAACAGTCCCCGCTGAGCTGAAGAAAACATTGACTTACGACCAGGGTAAGGAAATGAGTGACCACGAACAATTCACAATCGATACAAACATACAGGTTTACTTTGCCCATCCTGGTTCGCCATGGGAACGTGGTACAAACGAAAACACTAATGGACTCATAAGACAATATTTCCCTAAGGGAACAGATTTCACGCTAGTACCACTAGATATGATCAAAGAAGTACAACGGAAGTTAAATGGAAGACCCCGTAAAGCTTTGAACTTTTATAAGCCAGACGAGGTCTTCAATAATATTGTTGCACTAAAAGTTTGAAACCACATTTGTAATAATTCGGGAAGCTCCTTTTAATTAAACAAAAAAAGAGGACAGGCTCCACTTGCAGCCTTGGTAGGTAATCCCACCCTATAAAAAATTATCATAGAAAATGCTATGGGACTAAGGTATTGTTTACACTAATTATATAACATAAATTTAGTTGTTTTCATACTTAATTTAAGAATTATGTTTACCAAAACATGTATGAGGCAAACTTACCCCCACTCCCGCAAACTCCTGCCTGTATGCGAGCTTTCACACTGCATGATCTCTCCAGGCGTGCCCTCAAAAATCAGTTGGCCGCCGGCAGCGCCGCCCTGCAATGCTCATAATCTACTAACCAGTGCCTGAAAACCTTAACAATTTCTTCACATCTTCTATACAAAATCTAAACACCTGTTTTTCAGAAACTATTAGAATTGCAGGAATGAAAAAGAAGATTATCTTAATTGACATTATTGCCCTGCTGGGTTTTGCACTAACCTTCTACCCCTCCCTGACCGGCTATGACCTGCACGAGTGGGTGGGGTTGGGGGTGGGATCCGTCTTGCTGGTGCACTTAGTGCAGCACTGGCGCTGGGTATGTTCCATTAGCAAGAAGATGGCCTGCCTGCAGCGTAAGATCCGCATGCGCTTTATCGTGGATGTGATGATGGCGACCGGTTTTGTGATGATCATCTTTACTGGCCTGGTCATTTCTGCCCTGCTCAATTTGAACCTGGCACACTACGAGACCTGGCGCGACTTGCACTTTGCCTCCTCTTACGCTACCCTGGTCATGTTGGGGCTAAAGACCGCGCTGCACTGGCAGTGGCTTAAGGGGACGCTCCGCAATGCCTTCAAGCCTGCAAAAGGCTTAGAAAGCCTCTCACCCCAGCAGCTCTCCCGGCGTATGTTTCTTAAACAAGCCGGCCTAGCCGGTTTGGGACTGGCAGCTTTGGCAGGGGGTGTGGGCGCCTTGTTGAGCAGTTCCAAGCCCGTGGCGGCAGGCAGCCAGGCAAACACAGCGCCAACGACGCCCGCTATACCGACCCAGCAACCAACGCAGGCATCAACCAACCTGCCAACACAGACAACAGGCACCGCACCAACAGCCATGCCGACACAAGCCCTGCCCACCCCCACCGCGACGAGCGTCAGCGTGGTGCAGACGGGCGTGGCGCTGTGCCGTTATAGCTGCCCTTACCCCGGCAAGTGCCGCAAGTACGTGGATAATAATGGGAATGGCCTGTGCGACCGCGGCGAACCGATCTGGTAGCGCATGGTTTCTCCCTATAATAAAAAGACCCCGCGATTATCGTGCGGGGTTTATTTTTTAATCTTGTCTTTGAGCACTTGCAGGAGGCGGCGCAGTTCGGGTACCTTGAGCAGCCACAGCAGCAGGGTGTAAACAAACAAGCCCAAAAGCAGCCCGCCGCTAAGCACCAGCAAGGCTGAACGCCCGCCGATGAGGGCTTGCCAGAGCAGGATGGCCAAGCTCATTAGGCCTGTGGCAAGCAGCGCCTGGCCTACGCCAATCCAAATTTGGCGCCCCTGCAGCCCAGATAGGCGTTTGCGCATCAGCAAGAGCAAGGCTGCGCTTTCCAAGGCGGTGGAGAGCGAGTTTGCCAGCGCTAAGCCGCCATGCGGCATCCAACCCAAGCGTACAAAAAGGATTGAGAAGAGAATACTGAGGCCAATATTAAGCCCCATGGTGAGCACCCCCACGCGGACGGGCGTGCGTGTGTCGTGCAGGGCGTAGAAGGCACGGCTGAGGATTTCCACCAGGGCATGCCCCACCAAGCCGGCCGCGTACCACAGCAGCGCCCAAGCCACCATCTGGGTGGAGCGGCTGTCGAACTGGCCGCGCTGATATAAGACCTGTACCAGGGGCACACGCAGTAAGACCAGCCCCAGCGAGGCCGGGATGGCCAGCAGTAAGACCACCCGTAAAGTCGCTGCCAGTGAGGCGCGCATCTCGTCAAATTTGCCCCTTGCCACCTGGGCAGAAAAAGTAGGCAGGGAAGCGATAGCAGCCGATTGGGCGATGGCCATCTGGGGCATGAGCATCAGGGCAAAGGCCAGGGTGATGGCAGAGACGGAGCCTTCCGGCTGACCCAGTGCAATAATGGTGTTGGCGACGAAGTTGAGCTGTACCACCGCAGCACCTAAGACACGCGGACCCATCAGGCGCAGCACCTCGCGTACAGCGCTGTCTTTGAGGCCTAAGACTAATTGGTAACTGCGCATTGGCAGGCGACTAAGACGCGGCAGCTGAATCAGCAGGTGCCCCAGCGCACCGATGAGGGTACCAATTGCCAGGCGGGTGATGCCCCAGGATTTAGGCAGAACAAGCGTGCCGAAGATCATCCCCAGGGAGTACATGACTGGCGCGATGGCAGGAATGAGAAAGACCTGGTGAGCATTGAGCATGCCCATGACGATGCCGCTGACGCCAAAGATGACCACCGAGGGCAGCATAACCCGCAGTAAGCGCACGGTCAGGTCTACTTGCAGGGGATCAGAATTAGGCACCAAGACAAACAAGCCGTAACGCACCACTTGGGGCGCAAAGATGAACATCAGCACGCCAACCGCTAGCAAAACCAACAGCAGCAGGTTAATCACGCCGGATGCCAGCTTCCAAGCGGCCTGGCGCTGTTCTTTGACCAGGAAGCTGGTGAAGACCGGGATGAAGGCAGAGCCCAACGCGCCACCGGCGACCAGGTTGAACAACAGCTCGGTGACGCGATTTGCCGCATTGAAGGCGTCTAGGTCTGCGCTGGTGCCAAAAGCGCCAGTGATGACCATGCCGCGCAGCAAGCCAACCAGGTTGCTGAGGATGAAGGCAGCCATAACCGTGCCGGCAGCACGGGCAATCTGGCGGTTAGCGCTTTCTGGCGGGGTGGTTTGTGTTTCCATTACCTGCAAGTATAACCAGTTTTCTGTGTTTGAACGGTGACTATAGCCTTATTGAGCCAGTTTGTCTTTGGCTTCTTCCCAGAGCGCGTCCATTTCTTCAAAGCTCATCGCGTCCAGGCTGATGCCGCGTTTTTCGGCGGCTGCTTCGATGTAAGCAAAGCGCACCTTGAAGCGGCGGTTGGTTTCGCGCAGGGCAGCTTCGGGATCCACGCCCAGCCAGCGGATGACGTTGACTGCGGCAAATAGCAGATCACCGGCCTCAGATTGCCTTTCTGCGTCATCTTTAGCTGCGCGCAGTTCATCCAGCTCTTCGTAGACTTTTTTAATGACGCCTTCAATCTCAGGCCAGTCAAAGCCGACTCTTTGAGCACGGCGCTGGATGGCGTCCGCCTGGGTGAGAGCTGGCAGCGCTAAGGGGATGCCGTCCAGCATGCCTTTTTTACCCGGTGTGCCGTTTTCCTTGCGCTCGGTAGCTTTGATCTGTTCCCAGTTGTGCAGGATATCTTCGATGCCGTCTACTTTAGCCTCGGCGAAGACGTGCGGGTGGCGGCGAATCAGCTTTTGGGAGATGGTCTGCAGTACATCAGCCATATTAAACTCGCACTCGTCCACGGCAATCTGGGCATGCAATACAATCTGCAACAAGAGGTCACCCAGTTCTTCCTGCAGCGCACCCATATCTTGGTTGTCGAGCGCTTCCAGGGCTTCATAGGCTTCTTCAAGCAGGTAAGGTTTGAGCGAGTCGTGCGTTTGTTCCTGGTCCCAGGGGCAGCCGCCGGGCGCGCGTAGGCGCGCCACAATTTCCTGGAAGTCTTCAAAGGCATGCCCATAAGGCAGCGGGGGAAGGTACAGCGAGCTTAAGAAGCCTAAGTGTGGGCTTTGGTCAATGGCATGCAGGGGTAGATCCTCAATGCGCTGCTCGGGCATGCCGGCGGCGTGTACTAACCTGACTGGGTGCTCATCCGGGTAGATGGACATCAGGGAGAGCTTGACGTTGGATGCCAGCATGCGGTTGTAAATCTGCCCGATCAGGGCAGGCTGGGAGCAGGGAAAAGAAGGCACCTGCAGCTGGTCGATTTTCAGGGCGTCAACGAGAGTTAACTGTGGGAAGGGGTCCAAGCTGAGCGCCCGGAAGGTTGGTTCGAGGAAGCTGAGCCCCTCAATGACCCTCACCGGGATTCCTTGTTCATGCGCACGACGGGCAATTTCTGGACAGGTTTCTTCCGCCACAAAGGGGTGCCCCGGTACGGCATAGGTGACGCCTTCAGGACGCTGTCCTAATTCCAAGACTTTATTGATGATCTCTTCAAATACTTGCTCAAGCTCGGCTTGTTCTTGGTAAAGCAAGTCAAACGAAAAACGCTGCAGATGAGATGGCAGGGCAACAACCGCGGGGTGCAGGTTCGTGCGCAGGACAATTTCATCGATTTGCGCAAGCCAATCCCAGGCTTCACGGGTTAATAACTGCGGGTCCCCAGGCCCTAAGCCTAAAAGTACGATGCCTCGATTTGACATGTTGTTTGTATGACCTTTCAATTTAAATAGATAGAGACGTCTATGACAACGTCTCTATTTTAATACAACTGTTCCAGGTGTAAGCGGATAATGACAGGGTTTGAATTCCCATCGCCAATCCTTCAGGAAAGGCGTTTCATTATCAGTTTAACGCTTGGTGTAGGTAGGTGCCTTGCGGGCGCGTTTCAAACCTGGCTTCTTGCGTTCCTTGACGCGCGCATCGCGTGTCAGCAACTGGTCACCACGTAATAAGTCCCGGTTGTGTTCGTCCATCAAAACCAGGGCGCGTGCCAAACCGAGTTGGACCGCATCGCGCTGGCCTGTGACCCCACCGCCATTGACGTGTACTGTCACGTCAAAATTCGCGGCAGCCTGGCCAACGGCCTCTAAGGGTTGTAAAATGGCGGGCACATCACCTTGGCGGGTGAAATAATCCGGCAGGTTCTTTTCATTAATCAAAAACGTACCAGAGCCAGACATGATGCGCACCCTGGCAGTGCTTTCTTTTCGACGACCTACAGCTTCATAATATTGATTTGCCATAATTCCTCGCTACTCCTTCAGTCCAGCGGTTTCGGATCTTGTCCCTGATGGGGATGTTCCGAACCACCATAAATCTTGAGGTTATCTAAAAATCTTGCAGTTAAACGATTTTTCGGCAGCATACCGCGCACAGCAGCGCGAATAACTCGATCTGGATGCGTTTCAAGCTGCTTACGTAATGTAACTGACTTCAGCCCACCAGGGTAAAGGGTATGCCGATAGTACATTTTGGTCTCCAGGCGGGTAGGATGAAAAGCAATCTGCGATGCATTAATGACCACCACGTGATCACCCATGACCACGCCGGGGGTGTAGTCTGGCCTATGCTTGCCAATTAAAAGCGCGGCAATTTTGGTAGCCAGGCGGCCGAGGGTTTCTCCTGCCGCATCGATCAGATACCATTCACCTTCCACCTGACCTTTTGGAACGTATGTTTTATCCACTGTCACTTTCTCCATTTTCCTAAATCAGATTGCTTGGTCTTCAGCATTGCTGAGGACGGCTAATCACTATTTTTACTTATAATCCACACCCACGAACGTCAGCCCATGGGCAGGTGCCAGGCGCACCGAACCGATGTCACCTGTTTCCAAACCTCGCTTGACTATTTCGACTGGGTCTTTGCCCAACCCAACCTGAACCAGCGTATGCACAATGCGGCGTACCATGTGGTACAAAAAGGCATTGCCGCTAATTTCAAAGCTACTGCCGTCTTCGACCTGCTGCCAGTTCGCTTTGAAGATATGCCTAGTGGTGGTACCATCTTCTTTGAGGGCTTTACCAAAAGCCCGGAAGTTGTGTTCACCAAGGAGCGCTTGGGCTGCTTCGTTCATCAGTGCTAGGTCTGGTTGTGGCCACACCCGCCAGGCAAAGGGCTCTAAAAGCGGGTTGCGCTCCGGCTGGCAATAAAGCTGGTAGCGGTAATGGCGGGTCAAGGCATCGTAGCGCGGGTGAAAACTTGCTGGCGCTTGCGTTAGTGTTTGGGCAGCAATGTCCTTTGGCAGGTGCGCATTCAGCGCTCGCAGCAGGGTTTGATCATCATGCCGCCAGCTAAAGTCAAAACTGACTACCTGGCCAAGGGCATGTACCCCTGTATCGGTTCTACCCGCGGCAGTGATCGAGCGACCCTGCCAGCCAAGCTTACGCAGTGCTTGTTCAAGCGCTAGCTGGACGGTTGGTTTTTGCGCCTGGCGTTGGAAGCCAGCGTAAGCACTACCGTCATAAGCGAGGATAAGTTTGTAATGTGCCATGCCTTTCCGGCCTTAGACCGTCAGGCGTCTTCCCGAAAAAATAATTGCTGTTATTCCGACACCAGCTCAATCAGGACCATCTCGGCGTTGTCGCCTTGGCGAGGGCCTAACTTGAGGATGCGGGTGTAACCACCTGGTCGATTTTTAAACCGAGGGGCGATATCATCAAACAATTTTTTGACGATGTCGGCGCTGGCGTTACCCAGTTTCCCGGCGACCTGGCGCCTGGCATTGACCTGGGTTGTGTCATCCTCGGCGGCGCTATTGCGTGCCAGGGTGATCAATCGTTCGGCTTCAGCCTGGATTGATTTGGCCTTTGCCAGGGTGGTTGTGATGCGTTCGTGTTCGAACAGCTGTTTAATCATCGTCTTGCGCATGGCAGTGCGGTGACCACCAGAGCGGTTTAGACGGTATCCTTTTACTTGATGTCGCATTGCTTCTTACTCCACACTTTCATCTTCTTCAATATAGCCCTTTTCGATCATCTTGGCTTTTAGCTCAAACAAGCTCTTATCACCAAAATTGCGAATGGAGAGCATGGCGTCTTCGCCTTTATCGAGCAGTTCGATCACATCACCCACGGTGGCGATGCCGGTGCGCTTAAGTGAATTGAACACACGCACAGGCAAGTCCAAATTTTCAATAGGCGTCTCGGCGGCTTCACTGCTGATAAAGCTGGTGGGCTGTGTTTCTTCCACCACAACCGGTTTGACAAAGGTCTCTTCGCTGATACCGGCGATGAAGCTGAGGTGCTGCATTAAGATATGCGCACTATCAATCATGGCCTGCTCAGGCGAAATGGTGCCATCTGTCCAAACTTCCAAAATCAGGCGGTCGTAATTGGTGTTTTGACCAACGCGTGCGTTGGCAACTGACCAGTTCACACGCTTGACCGGCGAGAAAATGGCATCCACGGGCAGTTCACCAATGGGCAGCCGTTCAGTTCGCTCACCTGCTGGTGAATAACCGCGTCCACGTTCGACCGTCAGGTCGATCTCGACATGGGCATTTTTATCATCCACACTAAAGAGATAAAGATCGGGGTTGATGATCTCTACCTCGGAAGGGCAGACGATATCTGCTGCAGTTACGGTACCCTCGCCTTTGACATCCAGGTGTACATGAGCGGTATCCGCGTCAAAAAGCTTCATGCGCAGTTGTTTGACCTGCAGCATAACTTGGATAACATCTTCACGAACACCGGGGATGGTGCTGAATTCATGCAGCACATCGGTTATGCGCATCGAGGTGACTGCTACGCCATCTAACGAAGACAGGAGAACCCGACGCAAGGCATTACCAACCGTCACTCCAAAGCCACGTTCGAGTGGGCTAATTGCAAATTTTCCATAATTACGGGACAAATCGACCCGTTCTACTTTAGGCGTTACCATATCCATAATTCCTGTCACGGTTTACCCTCCCTGTGCATCCTTTCGCACAATACTAATCATCGAATTAGCGTGAATAATACTCAACAATTAATTGTTCGTTGAGATTACCATCAATTTCGCCGCGTTCGGGTAAACGAAGAACCCGGCCGGAGAGATTATTTAAATCTCGTGCTAACCATGTGGGTACGGTCTTAGCTTCAGCACCTTCACGCAGTTCCTTGAAGTAAGTTGTTGTACGAGACTGTTCGCGCACAGCAATGACATCATCCACTTTGGCGGCATAAGAGGGTACGTTCATCTTTTGACCATTAACCGTAAAGTGTCCGTGCGCAACCAATAGACGGGCTTGTGCACGACTATCTGCGAAACCCAGACGGTAAACAATATTATCAATTCGAGACTCAAGCGCCTGCAAAAGGTTAAAGCCAGTCAGGCCGCGGCGCTTTTGAGCTAATCGATAAAAACGACGGAACTGACGTTCCTGCACACCGTAAATACGGCGCGCTTTCTGCTTGGCACGCAATTGCTTGGCGTAGTCCGACTCGCGCCCGGGGCGTGAGCTGCCGAATTTGCCATGCATGCCTGGTGGGTAACCACGTTTTTCAAAGGCGCACTTCGGCGTGTAACAGCGTTCTCCCTTTAGGAAGAGCTTTTCGCCTTCGCGTCTACATAATTTACAAACCGCATCGGTATATCTTGCCATTAAAATCCTCTCTTAATTATCTCTTGTATTACACGCGGCGTTTCTTGGGCGGTCGGCAGCCATTATGGGGTACCGGGGTGACATCAGAAATGGAGGTAATCTTCATACCTAATGCCTGGACGGCACGAATCGCTGACTCACGACCTGGACCGGGGCCTTTAACAATCAGTTCAATTTCCTGAATGCCCATGGATTGTGCAGTCTTCATGGTCTGCTCAGTTGCCAGGCGGGCGGCAAAGGGTGTGCTCTTGCGAGAGCCTTTGAAGCCAGCTGAACCAGAGCTTCCCCAACAAACCGTATTTCCCTGTTTATCTGTAACAGTGATAATGGTATTGTTGAAAGATGCGTATACATGCACTTGCGCAGCTGAGAGCTGACGCTTTACTTTGCGTGGACCGGTTGCTCGCCGTGTCGTACGTGCTTGTTTGGCCATAATTCTTCCTCACTCAATCTTTAAATCGTAGCTGGCCTTCTGCCTGAGCAGCCGCTGGGGAGAAAGGAACCCCGCCCAATGCTTGCAGGCCTAGCTAACTATGGATTATTTCTTTGTTGCTCCGCGGCGGCGACCACGACCGGCGACGGTCTTCTTCGGGCCTTTGCGTGTGCGCGCGTTTGTCTTCGTACGCTGACCATGCACAGGCAGACCGCGACGATGGCGTAATCCGCGATAACATCCAATTTCGATCAGGCGCTTGATGTTCATTTGAACTTCGCGGCGCAGATCGCCTTCTACTTTGTAATTCCCAGCAATGTATTCACGCATTTTTGAGACATCAGCTTCATCCAGATCCTTCACACGGATGGATGGATCAACGCCGGTGGCGGCCAAAATTTCATTGGCGCGCTTCGGACCGATGCCATAGATATAGCGTAATCCAATTTCAATGCGCTTATTGCGCGGTAGGTCAATACCTTCAATACGTGCCATATTATGATTCCTTATCCTTGTCGTTGTTTATGACGTGGGTTGACACAAATCACATAAAGACGACCATCTCGTTTGACTATTTTACATTTTGCACAGCGTTTCTTAATTGATGCTGATACTTTCATCAGACTTACTCCTTCCGTTTTTTACAGCAAAGTTGCAATTATATATGCTTTTACTTCTTTCGTCCAGACCTATCTTAGGTCAATTTTTTCTATAAAGCCGTCAAAATCAACGGCCCGTTTTCTGTAACAGCCACAGAGTGTTCAAAATGGGCTGTCAGGGAGCCATCCCTGGAAGCTACTGTCCACTCATCTGCTTTGACCTTGGTGTGCTGTGTGCCCACCAACACCATCGGTTCCAAGGCAATGGTCATGCCTTTGCGTAGTGCTAAGCCAGTGCCGGCGACACCGTAATTTGGCACCTGGGGACCTTCGTGCATCTCACGTCCCACCCCGTGGCCTGTGTAAGTGCGGGTGATGTAAAAGCCGTGGCTTTCAACAAATTGCTGCACTGCTGCACCGATATCACCAACATGGTTGCCGGCTACCATTAAAGACACCGCAATGTCAAGCGCTTGGCGGGTGATGTCCATCAGCTTTTGTGCTAATGGGCTAATCTCACCGACGCCCGCTGTAAAGGCCGAGTCCCCAACAAAACCCTCATAAACCGTGCCGCAATCTACCGAGATAATGTCGCCAGGTTTGAGCTTGCGTTTGCCGGGTATACCATGAACCAATTCTTCATTGATGCTGGTACAAATGCTGGCCGGGTAGGGATATGGCCCGGCATAGTTTTTAAAGGGCGAATAAACACCGTATTTGCGCTGAACTGCTTCAGCAACTTCGTTTAGCTCAGCCGTGCTCACACCAGGCGCAATGGCTTTTTTTACTGCATCGAGCGTCTCGGCATTGATGCGGCCTGCTTCACGCATAATCTCAAGTTCTTTATCAGACTTGATGTTGATCTGTCGTTCCCAACTAATCACGACGCATGTGCCTCTGTGACTGCTTTTACGATGGCCTCATTGACCACTTCGATAGGCTGGGTGCCATCGACTTCCACCAATTTACCTAAGGAGCGATAGTGCTCAATCAGGGGAGAGGTCTGCTCGAGGTATACATCTATGCGCCGGCGGACGGTTTCAGGTTTATCGTCATCACGTTGGTATAAAGGTGAGCCATCGACATCATCCAGCCATTTCACCTTGGGTGGATTATAAACAGCGTGGTAAACGCGGCCGGAATGACTCATCCAACGCCCGCCCAAACGTTCCACCAGCACTTCTGCGGGTACCTTGACGTAAGGGACGACATCGACCTGCGCGCATTTCCCAGAGAGAAAGGCTTGCAGGGCTTCAGCCTGAGCTGGCGTGCGGGGAAAACCGTCTAAAACAGCCCCATCTACACAATCAGCACGGGATAAGCGTTCTTTAACCATGGCTATGGTCACATCATCGGGTACCAGCTCGCCTTTATTCATAAATGTCTGGGCAAGTTGGCCGAGTTCAGTTTGGTTGGTAAGGTTCTCACGGAATAAATCGCCGCTTGAGACATGCACTAAGCCTAATTTTTCAGCCAGGAGCTTGGCCTGGGTACCTTTGCCAGCCCCTGGAGGGCCAAGCATGACGATGTAAGTTGCTTTTGCCATTTTGTTTCCTCAGCTAATCAGGTGATCGTCGTATCCGTGCAATTTAAGCTCGGTTTCAATCAACTGGAAGGTATCGCGAACGGTACCGACCACAATCAGTAAGCCTGCGGATGAGACCAAAAATACATTAGCCGAGTCACTGGGCAGCAGGGCACCGAAGATATAGGGCATCACTGCGACGAAACCGAGGAAAAAAGCACCCGGTAAGGTGATCCGACGCTGCACTTTGGTCAGGTAGCGCTGGGTTGGCTTTCCACGGGTAACACCCGGGATTTGAGCACCTTGTTTTTTAAGGTTCTCGCCATAATCCTGCTGGGCAAATAATACATCCGTGTAGAAGTAGGAGAATGCTACCACCAGGATGAAATACATAATCGGGTACCACACCGTCTCGCCGCCAAAGGCATCTGAGACCCATTTGGATGCGTTAGCCAACCATTCTGTCTGCGACCGCAGGAAGAATGAGGCCAGGATGGCCGGGAAGGTCAGAAACGATTGGGCAAAGATAATCGGGATCATGCCCGCCATGTTGACCATCAAAGGTAGGTTGCTCTTGACGGGCATAGACATGCGGTTGCCAATGCGGCGGCCGGGGAACATCACCGGGACATTACGGCGGCCTTGCTGTACGTAGACAATGGCAAAGATGGTCAACACCAGGATTGCCACCACCACAAAGATCAGCCACCAGGTTTCCTTGTTGGTCAGGATCTGCATCAGGCTGACCGGGATGCGCGAGACGATACCGGCAAAAATGATCAGGGAAAGACCCTGGTTCCTGAGGCCGTATTCTGAAATAAGCTGACCAAGCCAGACACCAAACATGGTGCCGGCCATCATGGATAGGATGGAGGCCGTCGTTGGCAGTAATTTATCCCCAGTAAAACCAAAATTGGTTAATACCGAGCTGCCGCCCAGCATCGAATTGAAGATGTTAATCTGGCCGATGGCCGAGAGCAGCGCCATGGGGATGGTCAAAATAAGGGTCCATTTTTCCATCCAAATACGACCGCCGCGGGGGTCTTCTTTCATTTTTCGTTCCAAGGCAGGGATTATTGGCTGCAATAGCTGCAGGATAATTTGGGCAGTAATGTATGGATACACGCCCATTGCCAGGATCGAGAAATTGGATACAGAACCGCCTGACAGCAAGTCTAAAAGGCTGATTAAGTTACCAGCTGCGCCCGTTGTTTGGGTAAGTTGAGCAACCACCGCCCGGTCAATACCCGGAACGGGAATGTTTGAAGCTAGGCGGTAAATGCCCAACAAAAGAAGTGTGATTAACAACTTCTTGCGAATATCTTCAGATTTCCATAAAAAGCGCCAAGCTGACCGTTTCATTAAACTGATCTCCTTTTACACATTAAAGAGCGCGTGTTTCAATGCTTCCGCCGGCTTGTTCAATCTTTTGGCGGGCACCTTCAGTCACTTTGTGCACCTGAAACTTGAGCGGTACTTTGATTTCGCCGCGTCCCATGATTTTGATGGGTTTTTCCAAATCGCGGACGATCTTGGCTGCGAGCAAACTTTCGGGGCTTACTTCGCTGCCCGCTTCAAAGCCAGCTAATTTCTCAAGGTTAATTTCGGCATACCGTACACGGTTGATCGGGGTAAAGCCTTCACCGCGCAGGAAGGGCAGCTTCCTATAGAAAGGCAGGTTACCGCCCATGTGGTAAGGACGAACACCGCCGCTAGTGCGGGCGTTTTGACCTTTTGTACCGCGACCGGCCGTCTTGCCACTGCCACTGCCATGGCCACGACCGACACGTTTTCTATCTTTCTTTGAACCCTGGTTGGGTTTTAAATCATGTAACTGCATCGCTACTCCTAAACTTCCGCTTCAACTTCCACCAAGTGGGACACTTTTGCAATCATGCCGCGCAGGGCGGGGTTGTCGATATGTGTCACGGTCTGGTTTAAATTTTTCAGCCCTAATGCGAGCAAGGTCGCTTTTTGGCGCTTGGTATAACCAATGGGGCTCTTCACCAGGGTAACACGCAGGTTGTTTTTTTGTTCAACTTTTTTAGCCATTCTTCCTCCGCTCCCAGAACGGGGTGACGTCTAGGACGTCCTTACCGCGTTCTGCAGCCACCTGGCGTGGCGATTTCAATTGTGACAGGGCATCAAAGGTTGCCTGCACAATATTGAGCATATTGCTGCTGCCGAGTGACTTGGTTAGAATGTCTTTAATGCCTGCGGCTTCGCAAACTGCACGCACACCACCCGCAGCGATAACGCCAGTACCTTGTGAGGCAGGGCGCAGTAAAACACGTGCGCCGCTTTGTTCACCAATGACCTCGTGGGCGATGGTGGTGCCTGAAAGGCTGATCTTGCGCATGGTTTTGTGGGCTTGATCGGTGGCTTTGCGCATGGCATCTGGCACAGCGTTCGCTTTGCCGATTCCAAGGCCAACATTGCCATTATTATCACCAACTACGATGGTGACTCTAAAGGAAAAACGCCGGCCGCCTTTTACAACCTTTGCCACGCGCGCAATATCGATGACGCGTTCGTCATATTGTTGTTCTAAAGCTTGATAATCATCCATAATAGACCTTTGTTTCTCCTAACTTAGAATTCCAAGCCGCCCTTGCGAGCGCCTTCAGCCAGTGCCTTGATACGGCCAGTGTAAAAATAACCACCGCGATCCATAACTACCTTGGTGATTCCTTTATCTAAGGCGCGTTTAGCGATCTCTTCGCCAACAAGGCGAGCTTGGTCTGTTTTATTCAAGCCATCCATCCGTTCGCGCAGCATTTTATCAATGCTGGACGCAGAAACGAGCGTATTTGAGTTGTCATCATCAATGATCTGGACATAAATATCATTGATACTTCGAAACACATTCATACGAGGGCGTTCCAGCGTACCGTAAATTTTCTTGCGAACCCGGGTATGACGGCGTAAACGTGCTTCATTTCTTGATTTATTTGCCATAATAATTCACCTTTACTTACCCATTTTGCCGGCTTTACCAGCTTTACGGCGCACAGCCTCACCAAGATACCTAACGCCATAGCCTTTGTAGGGCTCTGGTGGACGGATTTTGCGAATGTCGTTGGCTATTTGGCCAACTTGGTGCTTATCGCGTCCTTTGATCTTGATCTGCTTTGTTTTTGTATCCACTTCAAAAGTGATCCCTTCAGGTGCGGGGATGTTGACTGGATGTGAGTAGCCCACATTGAGGATCAAATCTTTGCCGCTCATCTCTGCGCGGTAACCCACGCCGACAACTTCAAGGATGCGCTCAAAGCCGCTGCTAACGCCCACGACCATGTTATTAAGCAAGGCGCGCGTGGTACCGTGCAGGGCACGAATCCTGGGTTGGTCGTTTGGCCTTTCGATGAGTAATTGGCCTTCTTCCATGCGGATGCCAATTTCAGGCGAAAAGCTATAGTCCAAGCTTCCATTGGGACCCTTGACGTGTACATAAGACCCGTCAAGTTTGACCTCAACGCCCTTAGGGATATTAATCGGTAATCGTCCTATACGAGACACTGTCTTACCTCCTACCAGACCTTACAAAGGATTTCGCCGCCGACGCCGATCTTGCGTGCGCGGTGTCCTGTCATAACCCCTTTAGGGGTGGACAGAATGGCGATCCCGATACCAGAAAGCACCCAGGGGATATCCTTCTTGGCCGTATAAACTCGGCAACCGGGTCGGCTGACCCTTTGCAGCCCGGTGATAATCGGGCGGCGGTGCCGGCGTTCTCCAATATATTTCAAGCGTAAGCGCAGAACGGGCTGGCCAGCAACTTTCCCTTCAACAACTTCGTAGCTGTCAATGTAGCCCTCTTCTTTTAAGATACGGGCGATTTCGACTTTCAAATTTGAGCTGGGCATGCTGACCAAAGACTGGTTGGTCATGGCCACGTTGCGAATACGTGTAAGCATATCAGCAATTGGATCTGTTATTGTCATTTATTTAACCTCCAGGCCAAATTACCAGGATGATTTGACCACGCCGGGAATTTTTCCCTGCAAAGCCAATTCTCGGAAACATATACGGCATAAACCGAATTTGCGCATATATCCACGCGGTCTGCCGCAGATTCGGCAGCGGTTCACTACCTGATTTTCATATTTACGCCGCATTTCGCGATATTCCATACACTTTTTAGCCATTCTTATCCTTTCCTAAAAGGCATTCCGAATTTGCTGAGCAAGAGACGTGCCTGATCGTCATTTTCTGCTGTTGTCACAATACTGACTTCCATCCCGCGGACCTTATCGATTTTGTCGTATTGGATCTCGGGGAAGATCAACTGTTCTCGAATGCCGAGAGTATAATTTCCACGTCCATCAAAGGAATCTGCAGAGATTCCACGAAAGTCGCGCACGCGGGGCAGGGCAATATTGATCAATCGATCTAAGAAGGACCACATTCTCTCACCGCGCAAGGTTACTTTGACGCCGATTTGGCGGCCTTCACGCAGTTTGAAGTTGGAGATGGCTTTCTTAGCTGCCAAAATAACCGGTTTTTGACCGGTGATGATGGTCAGATCATTTACCGCTGCATCCAAGGCTTTGGGGTTGTCTAATGCTTCACCAACGCCAATGTTAACCACAACTTTCTGAATTCTTGGCACCTGCATGACATTATCTAATTCAAGTTCTTTGAATAGCGCAGGTGCAATTTCTTCACGATACATTTCTTTCAATTTATTCATCTTTCTCCACCTGACAGCCTTAGTCGATCTTCTCGCCGGTTCGTTTGGACACCCGCACCCGCACGCCATCCACACGATCAAGTTTGACCTTGGTTGGTTTGCCATCTTTGGGGTTAATCAAAACCACATTCGAGACATGGATCGGGGCTTCAAATTCGATAATCCCCGAGGGGATTTGCCGGCCCTTAGATTGCGTCTGCTTTTGGTGTTTCTTGACCAGGTTGACACCTTGGACCACCACTCGCATTGTGTTTGGCTCTACCCGGATAACCTCACCGATCTTTCCTTTATCGGCAGTGTTACCGCGCACAACCATGACACGATCACCTTTGCGAATTTTCATATTCATACTAACACTCCTAAACACACCAGCTACACTACTTCAGGCGCTAGCGAGACGATTTTCATGAAGCCCTTTTCACGCAGTTCACGTGCAACCGGGCCAAAAATACGCGTACCACGCGGGTTGACACCATCATTATCAAGGATCACCGCTGCGTTATCATCAAAACGAATGGAGGAGCCATCTGGACGGCGGTACTCTTTGG
The DNA here is from genome assembly GCA_040768105.1 of Anaerolineaceae bacterium. Taxonomy (GTDB): domain Bacteria; phylum Chloroflexota; class Anaerolineae; order Anaerolineales; family Anaerolineaceae; genus JAXGNE01. The sequence goes on along the minus strand of JAXGNE010000009.1, from coordinate 216,009 downwards.
AAGTACGCACGATAACAGCCTTCACGATTTCGCTTTTCTTTATGGATGCCTGTGGTGCAGCACTTTTGATGGTGCCGATAACAATATCACCCACGTAACCATATCGCTGGCGGGTACCGCCAACCACGTGAATGACCAACATCTCGCGTGCACCGGTATTATCCGCTACCTTTAGATGAGTTTCTTGCTGGATCATAGTTCTTCTTCTCCTGCAATGGTTTCTAATTCATCTTCCTGGCGAATTTCTTCTTTGATGATGGCTTCAACCTTCCAGCGTTTGGTGCGAGACATAGGTTTGGTCTCCACGATTTGAACCTTGTCGCCAACGCTGCAATTCAGTTCATCATGTGCCTTGTAGAATTTACTGGTCCGCACAACCTTGTGATAAAGGGGGTGGCGGTAAGTACGCGACACTTCCACGATCACAGTTTTCTGCATTTTATTGCTGGATACGACACCATTTAATCGACGTCTACTATTCATAATTAACCTTCCTTCACCTTCAGACCTCGTTCCGACAGAATGGTCTCGTATCGGGCGATCAAACGCCGGGTAATTTTAAACCGGCTGGTATCAGTTAACTGACCGGTAACCATCTGAAAACGAAGATTCATCAGCTCCTGGCGGGCATCCACCAGCTTTGATTTGATGTCTTCTGTAGAAAGTTCTCTTATTCCTTTGATGTTCATGAACCTTCTCCTAATACTTCACGTGATACGATTTTCGTTTTCAGTGAGAGCTTGTAACGGGCACGCTCCAAAGCACGCAAAGCTGATTCAGAATCAGTGCCGCCCACTTCAAACATTATCCGGCCGGGTTTTACAACTGCTACCCAATGGTCAACCGGACCCTTACCTTTACCCATACGGGTTTCCGCAGCACGCTTGGTGTAGGGTTTGTCCGGGAAAATCCGGATCCAAACCTTACCGCGGCGCTTCATTTCGTGCACGATGGCGCGACGAGCTGCTTCTATCTGGCGGGCGCTGACGTAGCCAGGCTCTAAGGCTTTTATACCGTATTCGCCTAAAGTTACCTCGGCACCACGATAGGATTTACCCTTCATGCGACCGCGCATCTGCTTGCGGTACTTTACTCGTTTTGGCATCAACATAGTCCACTACCTCACTATCCACCGAGTGCTCTGCACCGGTGAAAAATTATTCACTAACGTAAACACCTTCCGTGGCTTCGGCAACTTCCTCACCCTGATCAATGACCAGTCCACGGTAGATCCAAACTTTAATTCCAATTACGCCATATGTCGTGTTTGCATTCGCACGTGCGAAATCGATATCTGCACGCAGTGTCTGCAGCGGCACACGACCTTCACGCAAGGTGACGCGGCGTGCCATTTCAGCACCAGACAGACGGCCGCTGACGGAGACTTTTATACCCTCAGCACCTTGGCGCATCGCTTGCTGGATGGCGCGCTTCATGGCGCGGCGATAGCTGATGCGGCGTTCTAATTGACCAGCGATGTTCAATGCAACCAGATACGCATCGGTATCAGGGGCTTTGATTTCTTTTACCTCAAGATCAATCTTCTTACCTGTCAAGGCTTCCAGATTTTGACGCATGATTTTTACATTTTCGCCTTTGCGGCCAATTAAGATACCGGGCTTGGCGGTGTGTAAGGCAACTTTGATTTTGCCGGGGAAGCGTTCAACTTCCACGCCAGAAACACCAGAATGCTCTGAATCTTTAGTTACCAATTCACGGATCTTCAAGTCTTGATGTAATTGATCGGTGTATTCCTGTCCTTCAGCGTACCAACGACCAAGCCAAGGCTTGTTGATTCCCAGTCGAAATCCAATCGGATGTACTTTACGACCCATATAATTACTCCTGCTTCCTAATATATCCTATCTGTTTGCCTGCTACTCTTGCTCACGCAGGATGACTGTGATGTGTGATCTGCGCTTCAGTATCGGCTTGAAACGGCCACGGGCACCAAATCGACGCCATTTGCGGGTCGGTGCCTCATCTGCAAAAATCTTGTAGACGTACAGATCATCACGGCTGATGCCAAAGTTTTCTTCAGCATTTGCCATAGCAGATTTTAATAACTTGTGAACAGGTCGAGCCACCTTATTTGGCGTCAGCTGCAAAATATCCAGGGCTTCCTGGAGGGGTTTGCCGCGGACCAGGTCCACAACTAACCGTGCCTTTTGCGCTGAGGAAGACACATTACTTAGCTTAGCTGTAACATCAGTTGCCATCTTTTAGCGTCCTCTCGAACTTTTCTCGGCGACATGTCCTCGGAAATAGCGAGTCGGTGCAAATTCACCCAGACGATGTCCAACCATATTTTCGGTAATGTAGATAGGTACGTGACGTCGGCCGTCATGAACAGCGATGGTATGCCCAACCATCTGTGGAAAGATGGTGCTTGCTCGACTCCAAGTGCGCAGGACTTTCTTTTCGCCCTTAGTGTTCATCTCTTCAATTTTCTTCAGTAGTTTCGGGTCAATGAATGGCCCTTTTTTTAATGATCGCGACATGTTATTGTCCTCTTTTTATAAACAATTCATACTCTTAGCGTCGTTTCGCTTTAGAACGATGGCGGACAATAAATTTAGTTGTCCTTTTGTTACGACGTGTTTTATAACCAAGGGCTGGTTTACCCCACGGGGTTTTCGGACCAGGCATACCAATTGGGGAGCGTCCCTCACCACCGCCATGTGGATGGTCCCTGGGGGTCATTGCAGAACCGCGCACCTCAGGGCGTCTGCCCATGTGGCGTTTTCGGCCGGCTTTACCCAGTTTGATATTGCTGTGTTCTACATTTCCAACCTGCCCAATTGAGGCGCTGCAATCTTGCAGAACCAAGCGCACCTCGCCTGAGGGGAGCCTGACCTGGGCATACTTGCCTTCTTTAGCAAGCAGTTGCGCAGAGGTACCGGCCGAGCGCACCATTTGGGCACCTTTACCTGGCTGCAGTTCGATGCTGTGCACAGTGGTACCAACAGGGATATTTGCCAGGGGCAAATTATTGCCCACACGGATTTCAGCCTGTGGCCCAGAAAGGAGGCTATCACCCACTTTCAAACCGATCGGCGCCAAGATGTAACGCTTTTCGCCATCAGCATAAACCAATAATGCTAAGCGCGCAGTGCGGTTTGGGTCATATTCAATCGCGGTGACTTTGGCAGGAATACCAACCTTGTCTCGGCGGAAATCAACCAGGCGCAATTGGCGCTTGCTACCGCCGCCACGATGGCGAACAGTGACTCGGCCGTAAGCATTACGGCCAGCGCTCTTCTTGGCAGGCACCGTCAGAGAGCGTTCTGGTGTGGTCTTGGTAATTTCTTCAAAGGTATAACTGGTCTTGTGCCTTTGACCAGGGGTTTTGGGTTTATAAATTTTTACAGCCATTATTCTACCCCTTCAAAGATGGGAATTCGATCTTCAGCAGCCAGGGTGACGATTGCTTTTTTGTACCCGTCGGAGCGGATTGCGCGTCGGCGGCTGCGGGAGTTCTTGGTTGCCTTACCTGGCATGTTCATAATGTTGACACGAATAACATTGACATCAAAAACAGTCTCTACGGCTTCCTTCACCATTGAGCGCGTCGCATTAGAAGCGACTTCAAACACATATTGGTGTAAGTCGTTAGCTTGATAGTTTGATTTTTCGGTGACAACTGGTCGCTTGAGTACATCAAATACTGAGTTAGCCATGTTGATTTACCTACCTATCCTAAATAACTCTGAATCACATCCAGCGAAGCCAGCGGAATGACGACTTTGTCAAAGCCCAGCAGATCCCGGATGTTCAAGTAATTTGCTAAAAGTAGCTTTGAATTTGGGATGTTACGCGCGGAATTGATTACGGTATTGTATTGTTCTGTCTTGGCAGGCAGTAAAACCAGGGTCTTCGCGCCATTGGTTAGTGCTTTTAGAGCATCAACCATTAAGGCGGTCTTGATCTCTGGCAGCGAGAGCTCGTCCAGCATGACAATTTGGCCAGCAGTGGCTTTAACGGTCAGGGCAGAGCGTAAAGCACCCCGGCGCATTTTACGCGGCATGAGCTGGGAGTAATCGCGGGGTTTGGGGGTGTGGATTTTGCCACCACCGACCCACTGCGCTGCGCGGGTTGAACCCTGTCGGGCACGCCCAGTGCCCTTCTGACGCCAAGGCTTGCGGCCACCACCGGAGACTTCCCCACGGCGTTTGGTCGAATGTGTACCCAGACGGGCGTTTGCCATCTGGCGGACATAAGCCTGGTGCATCAGGTCAACATTCACTTTGGCATTGAAGATTTCGTCCGGTAAATTTACCGTACTTGTCTTGTTACCCTTCATGTTGAAAACATCAACTTCCATGATATCTAAACTCCATTCAACGAAAAGTGGCAGCTCTCAGGTGAGCGCTACTGCTTTCGAACCTCTTTGATCATCACTGTGCCGCCTTTTGGCCCGGGAACTGAGCCATTCACGGCTAACAGGTTACGCTCGCGATCCACCATCACTACCCGCAGGTTCGATGAGGTGACGCGTTCATTACCCATACGACCAGGACCACGTTTGCCTTTGAAGACACGGCCTGGGGTAGTGCCCGCGGCCAAAGAGCCAGGGCTACGCTGTCGGTCTGACTGACCATGCGTGCGGGGACCGCCGGCAAAATGATGGCGCTTCATAACACCAGCGAAACCTTTACCTTTGCTGATGCCAATTACATCTACATGATCGCCTTCCGAAAATAAATCTGCGCCAAGCTCATCCCCTTCTTGGACCTCGGCGGTTTTAGCAAACCTGAATTCTCTTAAAACACGAACTGGGGGTAATTCATTTCTCTTGAGATGACCCAACTCCGCTTTGCTCAAGCGTTTGGGTTTTACCTCACCAAAAGCCAGTTGGACGGCATTATAGCCATCGTTTTCAACGGATTTGATCATAGAAACGAAACATGGCCCAGCTTCGATTAAGGTCACCGGCGTTGCCGTGCCATCACTACCGAAGATCTGGGTCATCCCGATCTTTCTACCAATCAGCCCTTTAAACATTTTTTATTCTCCTGTTTAATTCAAAATTTTGCCGAGACTGTCAGCTTGGGCAAAGCTGCATCATCTCCGATCGCAGTTCAGTCAATTAGATGACCGCGACACATTAATTGTTTTGAGGTCCACGGTCATCCGAATTCTTAAACTGCCTATAGAGTTGCTCAAAAAGGCAACCTTATAATGATACCATACCCTTGCTTTTTTATCAAGGGTAAATTTGGTTTAAATTGTTATTGATTCTTCACTAATGCGGGGTGGTGCCCTTTGCAGTGAACAACCTTTTAGATTTTGATCTCAATATCCACGCCAGCGGGGAGATTGAGGCGCATCAGCATATCGATTGTCTTTGAATCCGGTTCCATAACATCTATCAGGCGGTTATGGGTGCGAATCTCGAAGTGCTCGTGAGAGTCTTTGTCGATGAATGTGGAGCGTCGTACTGTGTACCGTTCTAGCTTGGTCGGCAGGGGCACGGGCCCAACAACTTTGGCACCGCTGCGCTCAGCTGTCTCGACAATCCGTTTGGCAGATTGATCTAAGATGCGATGATCGTATGCTTTCAAGCGTATTCTAATCTTTTGTTTTGCCATATTATTCCTATTACTCAATAATTTTGGTGATCACACCAGCGCCAACAGTCAGCCCACCTTCGCGAATAGCAAATTGTGAGCCTTGTTCCAATGCCACTTTCGTGATCAACTTCACATGTAACCCGGTGACATTGTCTCCAGGTAATACCATCTCTACACCTTCTGGCAGGGTCACATCACCAGTCACATCCATCGTGCGAATGTAGAATTGTGGGCGATACCCAGTAAAGAAGGCACTGTGCCGTCCACCCTCTTCTCGCTTCAGTATGTATACCGTGCATTCAAAGGTCGTGTGCGGGGTGATGCTGCCCGGCTTCGAGATGACCATACCCCGTTCTACCTGGTCTCGGTCGATACCGCGCAGTAACAAACCTACATTGTCGCCTGCCATACCCGCATCTAATAGCTTGTGGAACATCTCCACTCCGGTGACAACAGAGCTCATGCTCTTGTCCTGCAAACCAACTATCTCTACCGGCTCGCCTACTTTGATCTGACCACGCTCTACACGCCCTGTCACCACCGTGCCGCGTCCCTTGATCGAGAACACATCTTCCACCGGCATCATGAAGGGCTTGTCTAACTCGCGTACTGGCTCTTGTATATAGTTATCAACGGCGTCCATCAACTCGCTGATGCACTGGTATTCAGGTGCGTTCGGGTCGGTCGAGGTGCTTTCCAAGGCTTTCAAAGCGCTGCCGCGAATGATCGGTATCTCATCCCCAGGGAATTTCTGATCACTCAACATCTCACGCAGTTCTAACTCCACCAGCTCTAACAGCTCAGGATCGTCCATCATGTCAACCTTATTCAAAAACACCACAATCGCAGGCACTTCTACCTGCCGCGCTAATAATACATGCTCTCTCGTCTGGGGCATCGCACCATCGGGTGCACTCACCACCAAGATCGCACCATCTACCTGCGCCGCGCCTGTGATCATGTTCTTGATGTAGTCACGGTGTCCCGGCATGTCCACATGCGCATAGTGCCGCTTGGCTGTCTGGTATTCTACATGGGAGATGTTGATCGTGATGCCGCGCGCTTTCTCTTCCGGCGCGTTATCAATCGTATCAAATCCTCGAAACTCCCCAAACCCGCGCAATGCTTGCACTTTCGTGATCGCCGCCGTTAGGGTCGTCTTCCCATGATCTATGTGTCCCATCGTGCCCACGTTCAGGTGGGGCTTACTTCGATCAAATTTTGCTTTCGCCATATCTAATATACTCCTTCAATAATTACTTTAATATAAGCCTAAAATTCTCTTTTTAACTGCCTCAGAAACCTGAGCATAATGTTGAAATTCCATTGTAAACACGCCACGGCCCTGTGTGCCAGAGCGCAGCTCGGTAGCATAGCCAAACATTTCAGACAAAGGCACTTCCGCTTTAATAGCCTGGGTATTCCCAAAGCGCGAATCCATGCCCAAGATACTGCCAGACCGGGCATTGATTTGCCCAATGATATCGCCAGTATATTCTTCGGGAATAATGATTTCCACTTTCATAATAGGTTCCAGCAGGATTGGACTGGCTTTTTCGATGCCTTCACGGAATGCCATAATAGCAGCCATGCGGAACGCCAATTCGCTTGAGTCAACCTCGTGGAAAGAGCCGTCGGTCAGGGTTACCTTGAGATCGGTCATTGGGTAACCTGCCAAGACGCCGCTTTCAGCTGCCTCGTAGATTCCTTTTTCCACGGCCGGAATGTATTCTTTGGGCACACTGCCGCCGCGTACTTTTTCTTCAAAAACGATGCCAGATCCGTTATCAAGCGGTTCAATGTTGATGACCACATGGCCATATTGACCGCGTCCACCGGTTTGCTTGGTGTATTTGTAATTAATGTCCATCACAGGCTTGCTAATCGCTTCGCGGTAAGCCACTTTAGGACGGCCTACATTGGCTTGAACCTTAAACTCCCGCAATAGCCGGTCTACCAAGACATCCAAATGAAGCTCACCCATGCCAGAGATAATCGTCTGACCGGTGTTTTCATCCTGGCGGATCTTAAAGGTCGGGTCTTCTTCTGCCAATTTAGACAATGAATCTGACATCTTATCCTGGTCGGCCTTGGTTTTGGGCTCAATCGCAATCGAAATGACCGGCTCGGGGAAGCTGATGCTTTCCAGGAGCAGGGGGGCTGATAGATCGGAGAGCGTATCACCAGTAAAGCTGTTTTTCAGACCCAAAATAGCGCCGATATCGCCAGCGCCAAGCTCTTCGATATCTTCGCGGCGGTCTGCATACATACGCAGCAGACGCCCAATGCGTTCACGCTGGGATTTACCGCCATTCATAACCGTGCTGCCCTTTTTGAGCATGCCGGAATAGACGCGCAAGTATGCTAAACGACCCACATAAGGGTCGGTGACAATCTTGAAGACCAGGGCTGCCAGCGGTTCAGAATCATCTGCTTTCCGCTGCACCTGGCTGCCATCGCGCAGTAAGGTGCCGGTTACTGGGGGGACATCTAAGGGTGAAGGCAGGTAATCGACCACTGCATCCAAAACTAATTGGACGCCTTTATTGCGCAGAGAGGTGCCGCAAAATACAGGTGTCACCTGCATTTCCAGCACGCCCTTGCGCAGGGCGGCTTTGAGCTCTTCAACGCTGATTGATTTGCCATCCAAGAATTTATCCGTGAGAGCATCGTCCAATTCAGCAATGCGCTCTACCATCTCAGCACGCTTTTGGGCAGCTTCTTCCTTTAAATCCGCGGGAATCTCGGCAATACGGGGTTCTACACCCGTCTCATCGTCATAAAAAACTGCTTGTTCCAGCAAGAGGTCCACAATACCGATAAAATCAGATTCAAGGCCAATCGGAATTTGCATGGCAAGGGGTTTTGCGCCTAAACGGTCGCGGATGCTCTGGATGGTGCGCTCGTAGGATGCACCCACCCTATCCATCTTGTTGGCAAAGCAAATGCGCGGCACGCCATAACGATCTGCTTGGCGCCACACCGTTTCACTTTGCGGTTCCACACCCTGCACAGCATCAAACACCACCACACCGCCATCCAAAACGCGCAGGGATCGCTGCACCTCGGCAGTAAAGTCAATATGCCCGGGGGTGTCGATCAGGTTGATGCGATAGCCTTTCCACTCAGCGGTGACTGCGGCAGAAACAATGGTTATGCCGCGTTCGCGTTCCTGTGCCATCCAATCTGTGACCGTCGTACCATCGTCAACATTGCCCATGCGGTAGGTTTTACCGGTATAGAATAATATCCGCTCAGTGGTCGTAGTTTTACCGGCGTCAATGTGGGCAATAATCCCAATATTTCGGTAACGATCAAGCGGATATTCTGCAGACATCAAAAAAACCTTAGTTGATTAAATCGGGCAAGCAGCAATTACAGCCTGAAGTGTGAGAAGGCACGGTTGGCCTCAGCCATCTTGTGCGCTTCTTCCTTGCGGCGGATAGATGCACCTTGGTTTTCTGCTGCATCCATGAGTTCTGCTGCTAACTTTTCGGAATAAGATTTTCCTGCTCGAGCACGGGAAGCGGTGATAATCCAGCGCATCGCCAGCGTGAGCTTGCGGTCTGGAGGTACTTCCATAGGTACCTGGTATGTTGCACCGCCGACACGGCGTGGGCGCACTTCCATCACAGGGCCTACATTCCTGAGGGCTTGTTCAAAGACTTCAATGCCTTCCTTGCCAGTCTTCTCAGTAATCAGGTCAATTGCATCGTAGACCAGGCTGGTAACAGTGCTTTTCTTACCATTGAGCATGATGCGGTTGATTATCATTTGCAAATGAACGTTGTTAAAACGAACGTCCGGTTGCACTTCGCGTTTTTCCGGTTTATATCGTCGCGCCATATTTTCTCCTCAAAAATAAAGAGGGCAAAACAAAATCATTTAATCTCAAAAAGATCGCTTGCTTTGCCCCAATTAAGTCCTTTAATTAACTACTTGGGGCGCTTGGCGCCATATTTTGAACGGGCTCGTTTGCGGTTAGCAACACCCGTTGAATCCAATGTACCGCGGACGATGTGATAACGCACACCAGGCAGGTCTTTTACACGACCGCCGCGTACCAAAACAACCGAGTGCTCCTGCAGTTGATGCCCTTCGCCAGGGATGTAAGCAGTAACTTCCATGCCATTGCTGAGGCGAACACGAGCAATTTTCCGCAAAGCCGAGTTTGGTTTTTTCGGTGTCATTGTACGCACAATCGTACACACACCACGCTTTTGCGGTGCACCCTTTGGCTGACGCTTGCGGCGTTGTTTTTCCGCATTAAGGGTGTAGAGCAAAGCTGGTGCTTTGCTTTTTGGATTCTTGGTCTTGCGACCGTTCCGTACAAGTTGGTTTATGGTTGGCACTTTGCCTCCAAATCTAAAATAATTTTCAAAAGTTCCTATTCAATAAGCAAGGCCATCACCACACAAGATGGCCTCACATCTTTAACATTTTTTCGCGAGGATGGTGCGGGTTTCTTGGCACCAAGGTCACGATAACGAGGCATGATTTTACCACGCACGCTCAGGTGAGTCAAGGCAGTTCAATTTTCTGCCCAACCAGAGCGTTAACAAATTCTAAAATTCAAACTTCTCACCCAAACCCAGCAAACCTGTTTGCATCTTGGGTGGTTGTATTCTTTCTTCGTCTTTGCCAAAGCGGATGACTTCGCCGTCATCCATAATGGCTTCCATTGCCAGGCTAAGGCTCTGCAGCTCTTTGACAAGCACCCTGAAGGCGGCCGGGATGCCCGGTTCGTCGATGGGTTCGCCTTTTACGATGGCTTCATAGGTGTTTGTGCGACCCATGACATCGTCAGACTTTACCGTCAGCATTTCTTGCAGGGTGTGTGCTGCGCCGTAGGCTTCGAGCGCCCAAACTTCCATTTCACCAAAGCGCTGGCCACCAAATTGGGCTTTACCACCCAAAGGCTGCTGCGTCACCAGGCCGTATGGGCCAGTGGAACGGGCATGAACCTTGTCTTCAACCAAGTGGTGCAACTTCATCATGGTCATAACGCCTACGGTAACTGGCTGATCATAAACGATACCGGTTTTGCCATCCCGCAGGGTTTGTTTGCCGAGGGTGGGGATAGGATCGTTAACTTCGGCCATGATTTGATTGGCACGGATATATAAAGCCTGTAAATCCAGGTCTGGCTCGATTTCACGCTGGTGGCTCTTAGCCCACAGGCGAATACAGGCATCCACAGCCCGTTTGTCTTGTTCATCGCGCTCTGTAAGGCTGAGCTTGATATCATCAAAAGCTAATATTAAGGAAGGATCGTAACCTTCCTCGCGCAGCCATTCACGCAGAGCTGCACGGCGAGCAACGATTTGATTTTCCTGCATCTCGTAGACATCATAGCCTAAACCACCCAACCACTGCTCAAGATAGAGCAAGCGCACTTCATCATCATCGCGGATCATGTCTGGGTCGTGCTCTAGATCATGCAGCCATGCCCAGGCTTTCTCGCCAGTGACGCGCCAGGCTTCATCAATCATCCATGCACGGGCTATTTCAGATTCAATCTCAAATTCGCTTGCCCCATCAAAAACCGGGGTAATGGCACGGAAGCCAAGGCGCTGCGCTGCCCAACCCAGGTGGGTCTCCAGCAATTGACCGATGTTCATACGGCCGGGAATACCTAGCGGGTTCAGGATGATATCGATTGGCGCACCGTCATTGAGGAATGGCATATCCTCAACCAGGACAACCATGGACACCACACCCTTGTTACCATGACGCCCAGCCATTTTATCGCCAGCGGTGATCTTGCGGCGCTGTGCCACTGAGACACGCACCATTTTGTCCACGCCAGCCGAAAGGTCAGAATTTTCTTCGCGGGTGAAGACTTTTACGTCCACCACGATACCGCGTTCACCATGCGGCATGCGCAGGGAGGTATCTTTGACATCGCGGGATTTCTCACCGAAGATTGCCCGCAGGAGGCGTTCTTCTGGGGTAAGCTCTTTTTCACCCTTAGGGGTAATCTTGCCCACCAAAATCTCGTTTGGGTCTACTTCTGCGCCGATGCGGATAATACCGCTTTCGTCTAGGTCCCGGATAGTTTCATCGCCCACATTGGGGATATCACGGGTGATTTCTTCTGGGCCTAGCTTGGTATCCCGCGCTTCTACCTCGTGCTTTTCAATGTGCACACTGGTATAGCGGTCTTCTTCTACCAGGCGTTCAGAGATCAGGATGGCATCTTCAAAGTTGTAACCTTCCCAGGCAACAAAAGCAACCATCACGTTTTGACCCAAGGCAAGTTTGCCATCTTCAGTTGAAGAGGAGTCAACAATGACATCACCCTTCTTAATCAGCTGACCTTTGATGACAGCTGGGCGCTGGTCGATGCAGGTGGATTGGTTAGAGCGCTGGTATTTGCGCAGGTTGTAGACTTTCAGGTCACCATTGGCTTGCTTGACGAAAATGCTGTCGCCGGTGACGGCCAATACTTCAGCGTCCTGCTCAGCAACGATAACCTGGCCGGAATCTATCGCCGCTGCGCCTTCCATCCCTGTGCTGACAAGCGGCACCTCTGGGCGTACCAGGGGAACAGCCTGGGCCTGCATGTTCGAGCCCATCAAGGCACGGTTAGCATCGTCGTGCTCTAAGAAAGGAATAAGCGCTGCACTGATGCCCACCACCTGGTTTGGTGCTACATCCATGTAATCGATGTATTCATAGTCATAAATGGCAAAGGTAGAGTGATAGCGGCAGGACACACGGTGGAGAAACTCTCTATATTCATTTAATGGTGCGTTAGCCTGGGCTATAACAAATTTGTCTTCAGCATCAGCAGATAGGTATTCATATATATCCGTCACGTATGGGCGGACCAATACAGTTTCAATGTTGAAACTGCGGATTTTTTCTGCCATCTCAGGGGTCACACGCTCACCGGCTGGGTAAACCACTTCTTCGGTGGCGGGGTCTTTGATATCCTGCCTGAGCAGGTGATCCACCAGGTTAGGGTCACTGCCGCGCATCACGCGGTTGACCTTGCGGTAAGGTGTTTCAATAAAACCGTACTCGTTAACCGTGGCATAAGCCGCCAAACGACCGATGAGGCCAATGTTTGGACCTTCAGGGGTCTCGATAGGGCAAATGCGCCCGTAGTGAGAGAAGTGCACGTCACGCACGTCAAAGCCTGCACGTTCTCGCCGCAAGCCGCCAGGGCCGAGCGCGGAGAGGGTGCGCTTGTGGCGCAGCTCTGAAAGCGGGTTCGTTTCTTCCATAAATTGCGAAAGCTGGCTGGAGCCAAAGAACTCGCGTAAGGCAGCCACCACCGGGCGAATGTTGACCAAGCTGATGGGAGAGACATTGCCCTGGTCGCGAATGGACATACGTTCCTTAATAACGCGTTCCATACGGCGCAAGCCAACGCGCAGCTTGTTTTGAATCAGCTCGCCTACTGTTTTGACGCGGCGGTTGCCAAGGTGGTCAATATCATCAGCGGGTTGAACGCCGTTATTAATCTCTATCATGTGCCGCACCAATTGAATCACATCATGCTTAGTGATCATGCGGTGGGCTATCGGGATGAGGTTTTGCAGATCCAGCTTCTGGTTCAGCTTGTAACGGCCGACCTTTTCCAGGTCATAATGGCGGTAATCGAACAACTGCTCAATCAAGAATGCTTTGGCATTATCAATTGTGGGCGGATCGCCTGGGCGCAGGCGTTTAAAGAATTCAATCAGCGATGCTTGGGCAACAGTCATGTTACCACTCAGCTCATAATCAGGTTCCTGGTCAAAGGAGTTTTGAATGAAGGGGCGCTCGGGGTTGTTATCCACATCCGCAAAAAGGGCCAGGATTTCTTCGTCCGAGCCAACCGTCAGCGGAGAATCGGGGATGCCATCATCTACTACCGCCATCGCACGCAGGAAAACCGTGATCGGCACAGTACGCTTGCGGTTGAACTTGAGAATGATGTAATCATTCTTGCGAGTTTCAAACTCCATCCAGGCGCCGCGATCGGGGATTAGTTTGGCGGTTGCCAAATAACGGCCGGTTGCCCGGTCAATATCTGATTCGAAGTAGACGCCAGGCGAACGGATCAGTTGTGAGACAACCACACGCTCAGTACCGTTAATGACAAAGGTGCCTTTTTCTGTCATTTCAGGGAAATCGCCCAGGAACAGGTCCTGTTTAATTTTCTCACTATTGACGCCATCTAAAAGCACGGAAACGTACAAGGGGCTGGCATATGTCAAATCACGTTCCAGGCATTCCTCGAGGGAATACTTGGGCGGTTCAAACCAGTATTTCAATTCAAATTCTTTAGCTAAAGGATCGTCGCTTGGAAAATAAAGGCGCAGGTCCTTATTATAAGATTCAATCGGCGAAATTTCATTAAACAAACTCGTCAAGCCTTCATCTTTAAGTCTCTGGAAAGAATCCAGTTGCACCTGAATAAGTTTCGGCATATCGAGACCTACAGGGATACGGGCATACGATTTTGGAGGCATTAAATCAGCCATTCACATCTCCTAAACTTTGCTACAGTCAAATTTGTTAAGTCGTTAAAGCCCCGTAAAGGGGCGCAAAGCGCAAGCTATTATTATAACCAAATAGGGACGATGAGTCAATAGATTTTCGGGGCAAAATTGCCTTTGCCTGCAAAACTTGATTTTACTAGAAATGAATTAAAGGCGCAAGGGACGAGTCTTAAAGGTTTTAATAGGTAATCATTAGAGCAATGGACGAAACATCGCTCCACTCCCCTCACTTCTTATACAAGGTATGTTTGAATTCAAGCATGATTAATGTTATGATTGGGATATAGATCTACGGGGAGCCTGGTGGTGCTAGGCTGAGAGGGAAGCATTGAGCTTCCGACCCGCATAACCTGATCCGGATAATGCCGGCGGAGGGATTAAGCAAACACAATACCCCTCCTAAGGCAGGAGGGCTTTTTATATGTCAACTTATAACCGCGCTGTGCTTTTCGTCAACGGCGAAGCTAAGGACTTGGGGCGTATAAAGCTATGCGAAGAAGACTACTTGGTTGCTGTGGATGGCGGTTACCGCCACCTGGCAGCTTTAGGCCTTTCCCCCCACTTATTGATTGGCGACCTCGACTCTGTAGACCCTGCCAGCCTCTCAAAATTGGAGGCTGAAGGCGTACAGGTACTCAAGTATCCCCCTGCCAAAGACCAGACCGACCTGGAGTTGGCACTTTACCAGGTGATTGCTTGGGGATTCAAGCGCGTGTTGGTCGTGGCTGCCCTGGGCGGCCGGCTGGATCACACGCTGGGTAACCTAGCGCTGCTAAGCCAGGCAGACTTTGAGGCGCTTGAGATTAGCCTGGATGACGGGTTGGAACAGGTATTAATCATCCGCAAGTCTATGCAGCTGGCGGTTAACCCTGGCGATACCATTTCCCTGCTGCCCCTATGCAGCCCTGTGCACGGCATCACCACTGAGGGCTTAGCATACCCACTTAATAATGAAACGCTCTACCCTGATCAATCTCGCGGCATCAGCAATGTGGCTCTTAGTACAAGTATCCGGGTTGAGTTTGACTCTGGTGCTTTGATGCTTATCCATCAACGCATCCAAAATATCCAAATCTTGGAGGTAAAAAATGGTTAAAAAACTTACATTAATAATTGCTTTGTTGGCGCTCGGGGTGAGCGCATGTCAGCCTTTACCAAGCAGCGAGGTTACTGAAACGCCCCAAGCCCTAACGGTGATGACACATGATTCTTTCGCAATCAGCAGCGAGTTAATTGCAGAATTTGAAGCAGATAACAACGTTAAGGTCAATTTTGTCAAGGGTGGGGATACCGGGGCCGCCCTCAACCGCATCATCCTGACGCAACTGAAGGGCACGCCGCCGGCTGATGTATTTTATGGCCTAGATAACAGCTTCCTCTCGCGCGCCTTGGAAAATGAGATCTTCGAAAGTTACGACACCCCCGCTTTAGCCCCAATTCCAGTGCAATTCCAGCTGGACCCACAAAAACGGGCTGTACCGATTAATTATGGTGATGTGTGTATCAATTATGATAAAGCCTGGTTTGAAAACAAAGGCCTGGCTGTACCAGGTTCATTAGAAGACTTGACCAAGCCCGAGTATGCCGGCTTGTTGGCGGTTGAAAACCCAGCCACATCTTCACCAGGTTTGTCTTTTATGTTAGCCACAATCGCGCATTTTGGCGAAGAGGGCTACCTGGATTACTGGCAAGCCTTGGTTGAAAACCAGGTGGTGGTGACTTCAGATTGGGAAACAGCCTATTACACGAACTTCAGCGCTTCTTCTGGCCGCGGTCCGCAGCCCATGGTGGTTTCTTACGCCTCAAGCCCAGCAGCAGAACTGATTTACGCCGAGGAACCTTTGGACGAGGCACCCACCGCTTCGATTGTCAGCCCAGATGCCTGCTGGCGGCAGGTGGAATTTGCCGGCATACTTAAAGGAACGGAGAAACTCGCTTTGGCAGAGAAATTTATCGACTTCCTGCTGAGCGTCGAGTTCCAGGAGGACGTACCACTGCAGATGTTCGTCTACCCTGTACATCCGCAGGCAGCATTGCCAGCTGAATTTGTGCAGGCTACGCAAATCCCCCAGCAGCCGGCAAGCCTTGACCCAGCCCTGATTGCCCAGAACCGCGAAACCTGGATTGAGGACTGGACCGAGCTAGTCCTCAAGTAAAATAAGGTATGCAAAGCGCCAAGGGCAGGTTCCTCAGACCTAACACCCCGGATAAGCGGGCTTTATTGCTGTGGCTCTTGCCCGCTGCGTTTTTATTGTTCTTCTTTTACCAGCCGCTGCTTGCCATCTTCAGGCTGATTTTTTCTGCCCAGTTTCGCAGCGGATGGGATGGCATTACCCTTCAAAAAGTGCTGCAGCCTTTGGGCTTTACTGTTTACCAGGCAGCGCTCTCGACCCTGTTCACGCTTGCCTTGGGCTTACCCAGCGCTTATGTCTTTTCTCATTACAACTTTCCAGGCAAAAAAATCTTAAGGCTGTTGGTCAGCCTGCCGTTTATCTTGCCGACCGTGGTGGTCGCAGCGGGTTTTAATGCCCTGCTCGGACCGCGGGGTTGGATAAATTTAGGATTGATGGCGCTGCTCAATTTAGAAGAAGGGCCAATCCGCTTTCTAAACAGTTTCCCCGCCATCATCATCGCACATGTGTTTTACAACACCACCATCATCATCAGGATTGTCGGCGCAGCCTGGAGCGGGTTGAATGAACGCTTTTTACAAGCAGCGGCCATGCTGGGCGCCAAGCCAGCGCGTGCCTTTCGGGAGGTCACCCTGCCCTTGCTCAGCCCGGCCATCGCGGCGGCAGCCCTGTTGGTTTTCCTATTTGACTTCACCAGCTTTGGGGTGGTCTTGATGCTGGGCGGACCCAAATTTGCCACATTAGAGGTATCGATTTATACCCAAGCCTTTCATCTATTTAACCTGCCGATGGCTGGGTTATTGTCTTTGATCCAGTTAATTTGCACGCTGGGAATATCGATTGCGCACAACAGGCTCAGCACACACAAAAGCAGTGCACTCTCACCCCGCAGTGAGTCGGCAAACCTGCGCAAGCCGAAGACATGGCAGGAAAAAGCTTTTATCAGCATCCTACTGCTGGTGCTCTTTACGCTTGTGCTCGCGCCTTTGCTGGGGTTAGGGTTGCGGTCAGTGGTTAAGCTGGAAGCTGCGCGCGGTGAACGCGGACAGGTAGAGGCCGGCCTGACCCTGGATTACTACCGGGAGTTATTTGAAAATCGCCAGGGTTCGCTTTTTTACGTGCCGCCCATCACAGCCATCCGCAATTCCCTGTTTTATTCCAGCTTGACCGTGCTGATCACCCTCGTACTGGGGACGCTGGTTGCTTATGCGCTCAACCAGGTATCTAAGATGAACCGCTGGATCGACCCACTTTTTATGCTGCCGTTAGGCGCTTCGGCGGTCACCCTGGGTTTGGGGTTTATCGTGGTATTCAACACCCCGACTTGGACCAACCCGGCCTTTCCCATCCTGATACCTATCGCGCACTCCCTGATTGCGCTGCCCTTCGTGGTGCGCACGCTTGCGCCTGCCATCCGCAACATTCCGCAATCGTTAAGGCAGGCAGCCGGCATGTTAGGCGCTTCCCCGCTGCAGGTTTTAAGAGAGGTCGATTTGCCCATCCTGCGCCGTTCGCTGCTCGTCAGCGCGGTATTTGCTTTCACCATCTCTTTGGGCGAATTTGGCGCTTCCAGCTTTATCAGCACACCTGACAACCCGACCATCCCTGTGGCGATATATCGCTATATCTCGCAGCCTGGCGCGTTGAATTACGGCCAGGCACTTGCCATGTCTACCCTATTATTGATTGTATGCAGCCTGGGCATCTGGCTGATTGAAAAGCTGCGCCTGCCCGGCGAAGAGGTATTTTAATGCTTGAAGTAAAAGATATTTTCAAAACTTATGAAGGCAAACCGCTGCTGCAGGGCATCAGCTTCAGGCTTGAGCGCGGCGAGACGATTTGTTTACTAGGCGCTTCTGGCAGCGGGAAAAGCACCTTGCTGCGCATTATCGCTGGGTTGGAGACGCCAGAAGCAGGCACGGTCTTTTGGGATGGCCAAGATTTACGCGACATGCCACCATACCAGCGCCGTTTTGGCTTGATGTTCCAAGATTACGCGCTTTTCCCACACCGCACCGTTGAACAGAACGTGGCTTTTGGCTTGCGGATGCAGGATTTGCCCACACAAGAAGTTGAGACCCGTACAAAGCAGGCACTTGAAACGATCAACATGCAGGCCTTTGCCAAGCGCCAGGTGACAGATCTTTCCGGTGGCGAGCAGCAGCGCGTCGCATTAGCAAGGGCACTAGCCCCTGAGCCATTGCTATTGATGCTAGATGAGCCCTTGGGGGCTTTAGACCGCAGCCTGCGCGAGCAATTGGGACAAGAATTGCGGCGGGTCTTGCACGAGAGCGAGATGCCTGCTATTTACGTCACCCATGACCAGGAAGAAGCCTTTGCCATCGCTGACCGCCTGTTGATATTGCATGATGGCAAGATTGTGCAGGATGGCAGCCCTGAAGCTATTTTTAGCCAGCCTAACTCTGCCTGGGTGGCAGCCTTTTTCGGTTTGGGCAACCTCCTGCCTGGAAAATTAAGCGCCCTGGAACCACCCACCTTTCAAACCAGCCTTGGCACACTGGTCAGCGCCAATTCAAGCGCGCAACTCTCGGTCGGATCAGGCTGCACGCTCTTACTGCGCCCCGAGGATGGCCGTTTCTGCTATGACAATGAAAACACCCTCAACTGCATACAAGGAGTCGTTTCTGACTGCGTCTTCCAAGGTGAACAATACCGCCTGCGCTTAGACTGCCTGGGCAGCGGCGAGCTATTTGTCTATGCTGAAGAGAAAATTTTACCCGAAGCGCAGGTCAGGGTTCATTTCCCTCCCGAATCCATCATGTGCCTGCCTGACTAATCCATCAAACTGAGAAAGCGGAAAAAAGATGCCTGAAAATACAACTGAGCAAACACTGACGATCGTCAAATGCAATCACCTAGGAGACAAAGTTTGGCAGTATCCTGCCAGGGTTTTATCAAGAAACGCGCATAAGCTGGTTATTGAAGCCTTTTTCAACCGCTCGGACCTGCCCTTTCATGGCATTACCTTAAGAGAAAATGACCGCTTCGTAGAAGCTTATTTTGACAATCGCTGGTATAACATTTACGAGATCCATGACCGGGAGGATGATCACCTTAAAGCCTGGTACTGCAATATCACCAGGCCGACCAGGATAGAGCTAAAGGAAATTTGTTATGATGACCTGGCTTTGGACTTGCTGGCATTTCCTGATGGCGGTTACCTAGTTTTGGACCAGGCTGAATTTGAAGCATTGGGTTTAGATGAAGAAACCCGCCAAACATGTTGGTGGGCATTGGGCGAATTAATAGCTATCCACAAAGGCAAGACGCTCTCCCCTTTGGAGATAGCTGGTTAAGATAGGGTGGTTTAGTAATTAAACTAAGGTTTGTTAAACAGCCCGCAAGATGGGCAGGAGTACCTCTAACTGGTAACCGCCTTCGGTAAACATCCAGATGGCGCCGCCAATCAGCGCTAAACAACAGCACAGTAACAGCACGGCCACCACGATAATGATGATCAGGACCGTTTTGTTGGTTTTCTTCTTGGGTGGCAGCGCATCTAAAACTTCGGGCTCCAGTGTGGGGTCATAAATTGGTTGGTTTGGTATTGCCATGTGTGTCTCCTTGATTATTGCTTAATGATATCCTAATAACTTGAATTTTATGCCAGGTTTAGATTAATAATTCAACTGGTTTATCCAATCGCTGAATGGACCGCAAGCAGCCAAGCCGCCCAGCCCAATCACCCCGGTAACCATCAAAATGACCAGGCAGAGCGTGAGCAGACCCAGGGCAATATTTAGCCAGCCAAGCACTATGCCCCAGGTGGCTAAGCCATTTCCGCCGATTCTGCCTGCGCTTCTGCGAATTTCATTTTTGGCTGAATACCCGCCGATAAGCGCTAAGACCGCACCAATCAGAGGCAGGAAAAAGAAACTAGCGATTCCTGAGATGAGGCTGACAATAGCCCAAGGACTGGTTGTCAATGGCTGCACTGGCGTTGGACCTTGTGAATACTGATCATATGACATAATGTGCTCCTTAGTAAATGAAATGATGAATTCAAATTATACTGCGTGGCGTCTTTTCTTGCGTTGATTGACCCACCAGATAATCCAAATAGCAATCAGGATCAGGACAATTGCCATTAATACTGGTAATACAACGGCTAAAAGGGATACCATGGTCGCCAAAATATCTTCCATGAAGCTGACCGGGGCATCCCCCACACCCGCGGTTGTGTCGGTGACCAGCGGCCGGACAGCGGCTGACTTGACGACATGGACACTGCCCGCAACCAGCAAACCAGCAATGATAGATATGACTGGGTGAATCTCCGTGATGGCTTGTGCGCTGGCGGCAAAAAGAATTGCGCCGGCGGTAGGGCGAATAAATGTTTGGATCGCATCGTTTACATGATCAACAGCCGGGATCTTATCGGCAAAGAATTCCACCAGGGACAGCACGATTAGAACCCCGATCGTCCACCAGCTGGTCAGTGCATCCCAGGGCTGTGCCAGGGTAACCAAGTTGGTGAACTTTGCCACCAGGGAAACGATCAACAAGGGAATATAGGCATTTAAGCCTGCAGAGGCTGAGAGGCCAAAAGCAGCTAAGATGCCGCCAACAACTGTTTCCATAAAAACCTTCCTTCTTAATAATTCAATTGACAGGCTAATTATAACAAAACCGAGGGTATGAAACAGTAGATAATCATAGGTTAAAACCAGACCAGGTGCCGGTCAGCAGGTAGCGGCCTAGGTCAAAGGCGGCAATCTGCAGCAGGGCAATCAGCGCACCACCCAGTAGTGGTCGCCAGAGCTCTTTGTAATGCTTGTAAGTATTATCCTTCTTTGAAAGCATCGCCCAAACCATGGCATAGATCATCGCCAGCAGCAGGTATACCCCCAAGGCGCTGATGATGGCAGCCGGAACCATCACGTAAATTGATTCAGTCAAGACCAGCAGCGAAAGCCCCGCTGCTAACAGCAGCAGGAGAGCCAGCTGCTTCCAGCTGCCGAGACCAGAGCGATCTTCCCAACTTTGCCACATGGTTTGATGAAAAGCCGGCACGATGGCCGCACCGATTGCGAGCCCCATGCCCATGCCGGTGACCAGGCGCAGCCAATTCTGTGACTCATACACCCCGGGCATGATCGGGAACAAGCGCAGGTAAGAATTCACCCCATCCAGGGCGAAAGCAAGCGCTAACAGCCCCATGACAAGGATGGTTTTCAGGGGCGGGTATTTGCCTTTACGCCCCTGCGCAAGTTGAAAAATAATGGAAAGCATTGCACCGAGGTACATACCCGTGCAGCGCACACACAATGGTACCTGTCGCTCGCCGATGTGATAAGACCGGCCGTCAATACGGTGGCAGACAGCATAACCGATGGCGTCCAGCTTGCCTAACAAGCCGGGCGGCGTCAGGGCTAACCATACGCCAAGGAGTACCAAAAATATGATCAGCACGACCCAACGGCTGCCGCGGTGCTGCTTGGTTTTTTGCATTGTTTCAGTCACAATAAGTGTCCCTGGGTGTGATCTAAATCGATGTTTAGTTATTCTGAGCGGTTAGAAACACATCGGCTTTCTTGAGCCAATCAATGATCTCGATCTGCTGTGGGCAAGCGTCTTCACATAGGCCGCATTCGATGCAATTATCTGCGCGGTTTTCTGCTTTGACTTCATTGTTGTAAGCCCAACGGGCTGATCTTGGGTTGTCGTACATGATGGCTTCGTTATAAATCGCAAAGATGGTTGGGATAGCAACATCATTAGGGCATGGCAAACAGTATTCGCACTTGGTGCAGGGGATAGGGGTCAGGGAAAGATAAGCCTGGCGGACGTCTTCTACCACCTGCAGGTCTTCTGCTGTGAGCGTGTCGATGCCCGATCGGGCTGCACTGACCAGGTTTTCTTCCACCTGCTGCATGGTGCTCATACCGCTGAGCAAGAGTGAGGCTTGCGGTTGGTTCCAGACCCACTGCAGTGCCCACTCAGCCGGTGACCATTCTTTACCAGATTTGGCAAATGCTTCCGCAACAGCTTTGGGTGCTGGGTTCTTGGCCAGGCTGCCTCCGCGCAAGGGTTCCATGACGACTACTGCTAGGCCTTTTTCAGCTGCCTGGTACAGCCCCTGCATGCCGGCCTGGTAGTTCGTATCCATGTAGTTATATTGAATCTGGCAAAAGTCCCAGTTATCGTAGCCGTTTAAAATTTTGTCAAAGACTTCGTACTTATCGTGGAATGAAAAGCCCAGGTTGTTAATTAAGCCTTCAGACATTTTCTTCTCAACCCAATCAAACACCTTCAGGTCCAGGTAATTTTGCCAGTGGGAGGCATTGAGGGCGTGTAAAAGGTACACGTCTATGTGATCCGTTTGCAGGCGGGTAAGTTGTTCATCAAATAAACGATCCAAATCATCAGCGGTCTTCACCAGCCAGGAGGGCATCTTGGTGGCCAACTTGACTTTTTCGCGATAGCCATCTTTCAAAATCTTTCCTAAAAACACCTCAGACTGCCCGCGATGGTAACTGTAGGCTGTGTCCAGGTAGTTAACCCCGGCATCAATGGCTTTGTAAATCATGGCCTGTGCCAGTTCATGATCTATTTTGCTGCTGTCATCATCCAAAATAGGCAGACGCATACACCCAAAACCTAAGGCAGAAACCTGCCAATCATTTTTTCCAAATTGTCGATATTGCATAACACTTCCTTTCTTGATTTCTAATCCAATGGTGAATTTTACCCTTAAATCCTGGGCTTGCGTGAGGGATAGGAATTAGGAGCAATTAAAACATAAAACGGCACTACGCTGTATTGTGCAAATAGTTGACTTCCCTGCTGAATTATGCGATACTTTAGGTGCACTAAACAAAGTGCCCTCATTGCCATCTTATGAATGAGGAGGTGATGTCAACAATGTGTAGTTACATAGTTACCGCTGCGGCATCCCTCCTCGCAAGTCGATAAAGGATGCCGCAGCCAACCACTGATCGCCCACTCTGTTGGGCGGTCTTTTATTATCTGGAATAATTTCTTGTATAATTAAGTTTTAGAAGTACTTTAATTCATTAACTAACCAGGCAGACTAAGTATGGAAACAAACCCTGAAATACCACAACCACCTAAAAATAAAAAGTCCCCGCAATGGAACTGGACGACCAAGCTAATCGTAGGGCTGATCCTGGCCGCGCTTGGTTTGATTTTGGTGGTGCGCTTCCAGGATTTCATTGGCCCTTTGCTGACAGCATTCCTCATCGCTTACCTGTTCCAACCGCTCGGTTCTGGATTACACAAGTATGTGCGCATCGGCTGGCGCGGATCGGTGGCCATTGTTTACCTATTTTTTGCGCTGGTTATTTTAGGCTTGGTAACCTGGGGCGGTGTTGCCCTGGTGGAGCAGGTTCAAAACCTGATTTCTTTTATACAAAACAATCTCGACAAGATCCCGGCGTTTTTTGATGAACTGTCGCAGAATAACCTCGTCATCGGCCCGATAGAAATCGATACGTCGCCCTTTAATTGGGATGAGATCACTGCCCAGGTCGTTGGTGCAATCCAGCCCATCCTAGGTACGGCCGGGTCATTGATGGGCAAATTGCTATCTGGCAGCGCGAATGTGCTGTTTTGGTTCTTCATCACCTACTTGGTATCCTTCTTCTTTTTATCAGAGACTAAAGGTTCGCGGCAGGGCTTGATGAACATCAACATCCCTGGTTATAAAGAAGATATGGACCGCATGAGCACGGAAATTTCACGCATCTGGAGTTCGTTCATCCGCGGTGAGTTGATTGTGGTCGGCACTGCCATTTTGATTTACACATTTTACCTGGGTGGGATGGGGGTTAATTTCTTCTTTGGCTTAGCAGTTGTAGCCGGCCTAGGACGCTTCATCCCTTACTTAGGCGCCTGGATCAGCTGGATCAGCTTTGGTTTGGTTGCCTTATTGCAGGCTAGCAATCCCTTTGGTTTACAGGCAGGCTGGTATGCACTTTTGGTTGTTGGCATCGCCTTGGTTATTGACAACATTTTGGATAATATCCTGGTTCCCAAGGTAATGGGTAATGCCTTAAGAGTGCACCCGGCTGCCATCCTGATCGCTGCGTTGGTCGCCGCAAACCTGGTCGGCATCATCGGGATCATCCTGGCTGCGCCAGTATTTGCCACGCTGCAGCTCTTGGTGAAGTATCTCATTGCCAAGATGGCTGATAAAGACCCCTGGGTGGGGCTATCGTATGTAGAAGATAAACAACCCCCGCAGTGGGTGAGCTTCTTACGCAAAACGAGTGATAAGTTCAAAGCCTGGCTGCGTACAAAACTGGCAGAACGAAAAAACGGGAAAGAAGCATAAACAGTCAGCGCTGAGTTATGCTATAAGCTTATTAATTTGCTGGTAAGTTAAATCAAAGTGTGCGATAATCAAACTATAAAATATTTAAGGAGAAAATAACATGGAAAACGAAAATACACCAATCACTACCACCATTGCAGAAACTGAAAATTATCTTGCCTGGCGCGCAGATGAGCCAGATAGCGAGTCCACCTACCATTTGGAATTGAATAATGTGACCTTACATTTCTTCAAGGAAGAGTGGGATGAATTTCTCAGCCTGATTGAAGCAATCGTGGACGAAGAACTTTAAACAAAGCGTTCGTTTATTGAAAGAGCTGGCACAAAGTGGCCAGCTTTTTTATTACCCAGGCTCGTGCCTCATCCAAATCAAGGTGCGGTGCAAACTGAAACCAGCCTCCTGGAAAGCAGCCTCAGCCTGACAACAGGGGTAATCCACTTGCATGGGGCGCCTGCCGTGCGGCTTTCGCAAATACATTTGTAGCAACTTTAAGACTGTATCGGTTTCGTTTAGATCTGGATTGATTGCCAGCCAGAGGCTGTTAGCATAGGTTTGTGTAGCTTGGCGGGTTAGAAAGCCAAGTGGGTTTATACCATCAAACAAGCAATAGTGGCGGTAATTAAGCACTTCTCCCCAGTGAGAGGGCTGCCATGCAACTGAGGGATTAAAATCTGCGAAGCTAACCAAGAAATGCCATTGAATATCTGGGGGGTAAAGCTTTTCCAACCAATCCTTATGCAGCGGCCATTGGCTGCGCTTGCGCCAGCGCAAGCTAAGCATTTTGCCAGGGTATGATTTTTCCTTAGGAGTAAAAGGCGGATGAGCACGCCAGGTGTTACGACAGCAAAAATGTTGAAATCCAAGGTTCTCATATAGCTTAATTGCGCCGTCATTAGTCGCTTTGACCTGCAGCCAGATATCGGTGATGGCTCGGCGATGTAAAAAGCGAATAGCATGGTCTGTCAGGGCACGGGCTATGCCCTGGCGGCGGTAAGCTTCTTTAACGGCCACATTAGCAATAACATAAGTTTTCTTATCACCCTTGATGAAAGGGATTATCGAGACGTTACCTACAACCTGGCCGTCCTGCTCCCAAACGAAACCGGGGATGGATTCACCCTGCGATTGCGACCAAGCACCTACCCAGCCCAAGAAACGTGCATCCTTAGCCGCTTGGCGCATTTCTTTCAGGAAAGCCTGGCCGTCCACATCATGTTGCAGTTCAAAAGAGGATTCGATCAGGTCAGCCACAATTTCCAAATCTCGCCGCATATCCAACGTGCGAACATGTGATTCAAGCACTAAATCATCCAGGGTGACCTTTGCCATGTATTGATTTTACCGCTAATCACACGGGGGTTTAGGGTTAAAAAAATAAGCCCTGCGCATGCAGGGCTCCATTGATAACATTTAGGTTTATGCTTCGTCCAAGGACAAATTGGGGCGGCGTTCCCGATAAACAATGCGACCTCGTTCAAGGTCATAAGGAGACATTTCAACTCTTACTTTGTCGCCTAAAAGAATGCGTATATAATAACGGCGCATACGGCCGGAAAGGTATGCTAAAACTTCGTGGCCATTATCCAAACGCACGCGGAACTGCGTACCTGGCAGGGCCTCGATAATCGTACCATCGACGCTAATCTTATCTTCTTCTTTTGCCATTAAACCTCCTGCTTAATACTGCTGTCATTCATGCGATTTTGCGTATGAACGACGAATTGCTTTCTTCTTCTCCATGCGGCGCTGTTCACTCTTGGAAACAAACCAACGTTTTCTCCTTACTGTGCTCAACACGCCACTCTTGACAACTTTCTTGCGAAAGCGCTTGAGAAGAGAATCTTGCGACTCATTTTGTCGCAATGTTACACTTGCCAAAGTACTCACCTCCTTCAAGGTGGATTATTTCTGCTCGTCGGAATGAATTGTGTCAATCCCTTTTCCTATGCGCAACTCATTATACCATACACAAAATGTGCATAGCACAATGCGATCCATATTATACACCAGATTCTATTAACGATATATTTGAATCTAAGCTAATTTTGTCAAGCACAGGCTTGAAAATAGATCAGCCTGAATTTGCTATAATTTTATTGATTAATAAGCCCAGGAGCAAAACCCATGCGCAGCGAAAAACACATGCTAGACCTCATTCTCCACACTGCCAGGCAAGACGAACGCGTCCGCGCCGTAATTCTCAATGGCTCGCGTGCTAACCCACATGCAAAACGCGATATCTTCCAAGACTTCGATGTCGTTTATATTGTGGAAGATTTAGTGCCATTCCTGGCCGACTCAACTTGGATTGAGCGCTTTGGGGAGCTGATGATTTTGCAAAAACCCGATGAGATGCAAACCGCAACCCCAGAGCAGTATAATAGTTTTACCTACTTGATGCAGTTCATGGATGGCAACCGCATCGACCTAACCCTATTCCCTCTTGATCAACTTGATAATTTGGAAAAAGACAGCCTGAGCGTGGTGTTATTGGATAAAGACGGCATCTTGCCAATCATGCCAGCCCCTAATGAAGCAGACTACCTGCCTAAACTGCCTTCGGCAAAAGCATTCGAGGACTGCTGTAACGAGTTTTGGTGGGTGTGCCCTTACGCGGCTAAAGGCTTATGGCGCGGTGAAATCCTTTACGCTCGCCACATGGTAGACCAGGTATTGAGAGAGCAATTAATGCAGATGCTAACCTGGTACATTGGGATTAAGACCGACTTCAAGGTTAACCCCGGTAAACTGGGCAAACATTTCCAGGCGTATCTTGATCCTATGCTTTGGCAGCAGCTATTGAGCACTTATGCCGAGGCAGATTACCAAAAAACTTGGGGGGCACTTTTCAGCATGGTGGGGTTATTTAGGCAGGTTGCAAATGCTATAGCAGAGCGGTTGAGCTTTATTTACCCTGCGCAGGATGATGAAAACGTGACAAAGCATTTAAGGGTGGTGAGAGGGCTGCCAGCAGATGCGCAAGACATCTATCCAGACCTGACAGATTAGAACACGTCAGGCTGTCAAGCCTGCACTTGAGGCCATTTCCAAGATTTGTTGGGTGATGGCCTGGCGTTTTTGAATCTGAATTTCTATGGTCAAGGTTTCGATCAGCGCGCGGGTATTTTCTTTGGCTTCTTCTAACAGGTTATACCGGATGGCATTCTCTGCCGTAATTGATTCAAGGATCAATTCGTAGAAATTGATTGAAACCATGTGTTCAAGAGTCTGTCGAATAATGGGCAGTGGATCTCCTTCAACAATTGGGGGCGGCCATTCTGGTTCAAAACCCGGGAGAGACTCCAACCCTTCAGAGATAGGCAGCAGTTTTGAAATTATCGGTTTGTAAAACCCATTGGGCGGCTTGCGAAAAGAAAGCACCTCAACAGAGGACAGCTTTCCTGCTTTTAAATCAGCCAGCCAGCCATTAATCAGCGCATGCGCTTTTTGGTACTGGGGGAAAGAGCCTTTGCTGATAGAGCCCTTGAAATCTGTCTCCAGAAAGGATTGTTTGAGTAGGGACTCCAGGCGGGTGCCGAAGGAGAGGATTTGGTAGGTTTTAGACTGTTGGGCCTGCCAACTTTGTGCCATAGTGATAAGGTTTTTGTTGTAAGGACCGCATATGCCCCGCTCACTGCCGAGGATGACTAAGACAGCCTGGCTGGAATCAGCCTTAGAAGGCAAAACAGTGGTTCTTTCTTTTTTGGATAGTGTGCTTATGACCTGAAAAAGGATGCGGTAGTACTCATTTTTGTAGGCCAGGAGGTGTTCTTTGCGATTCAATGCCATTTGCATAGTACTCAAAGACAGCACCCGCAAAGAACCAAGCAGTGGTTCTATGTTTTCCAGGTTGTCAAGCCGGCCTTCGGCTTGCTCGCTTATCTCAGACATACTTTACCGCTTACAAATTTTCAAATTGCTCTAGGGTCCAGATGAACACCACGCCGCCCCCAATAGCTATGGCATGTTGGGTATTTGGATCAAAACGATGCGGGGAATTGCCGTGATGAACCTGGCTGTGAGATTTACAGTGGGCTTTAAGTATATCCAACACAACCGATACTTCTTCTTCTCTTACAGCGATGAAAAGCGAAAGCTGACTTTGCCTGAGCATACCTCCGCGCGTTTCACTAAAGGTTGCGGTATAGCCTGCATTAACCAAGGCATCCAGGACGGCTTCGCCCTGGTTTTTTGGAATAACAGCCATCATCATTCTCATTTTTCACCTCTTTCTATCTTTTGCCACCTGGCAACAAACTCGCCCAGCATATTATGCATGTCTTCTATCAGCGCTTCGTCCAATGCGCGGTGGTATTTGATGCTGTCTATTAACTGGATTTCTTGCGTATGGGCAAAAACCAACAAATCATGTGAGAAGCGCTGTATATCCTCCACTGGCACAGCGTCCATATAGTCCCTGGTCAGGGCAAAGAAAAGGATAACCTGGTCGACCATTGAGACAGGCTCGTGCGGGTTTTGGCCTAAGAGCTTCTGTAAGCGCATACCACGGGCAATCTGCCTTTGGGTGGCTTCGTTTACTTCTGTGCCAAAACGGGCAAAGCGTGCCACTTCTTCGTATTGGGAGAGTTCTAATTTGAGCGCCCCAACCATGAGCTTCATAGCGTCTTCCTGGGCTGCGCCGCCCACGCGCGAGACCGACCGACCAATATCAATGGCAGGTTTCTCGCCTTTGTTAAACAGATCGTTATCCAGCATTATTTGGCCATCGGTAATTGAAATAAGGTTGGTTGGAATATAGCCAGAGATATTGCCCTTTTGGGTGGTCACAATGGGCAGGGCAGTAATTGAGCCACCGCCATGAGCTTCACTCAGCTTGCAAGCTCGCTCGAGCAAGCGCGAGTGCAGGTAGAAAATATCGCCAGGGTAGGCTTCACGGCCTGGCGGCCTGCGCAATAATAGGCTCAGTTCGCGGTATGAATCGGCGTGCTTGGAGAGATCATCATAAACAATCAGAACATCCATGCCCTGGTCTAAGAGGAACTCCGCCAGTGTGACACCAACATAAGGCGCCAGGTAGCGCAGAGCCGGCGGGTCATCAGGACTTGCAATGATGACGGTTGTCTGCCCCAACACACCGCCCTTCTTGAGGATGTTAATGGCATTGATGACAGAGGTTTTCTTTTGACTGATGGCTACGTAGATACATTTGACATCCGTGCCGCGCTGGCTGAGGATCGTATCTAATGCCAGGGTTGTTTTGCCGGTTTGGCGGTCGCCTAGGATCAATTCCCTTTGCCCGCGGCCAAGTGGGATGAGTGCATCGATGATTTTTGTGCCAGAGTAAAGAGGCTCGTTCACAGGCGCTCTTTCAATGACCCCAGGTGCAATCCGTTCAATAAAGCGGTACTCTGATGGGACGATTGGACCCAACTCATCCTGCGGCCGTCCTAATGGACCAATTACCCGCCCCAAAAATTGCATGCCCACCGGCACGCTGAGGCGCTTTCCGGTTGCCAAGGTCAGGTCTCCACCGCGTATACCCTGGTCTGGACCGAGCAAGATAACATCCACGTGCTTGCGGTCGAGGTTCAGTACCATGCCCTGCACCCCATTAGGGAAGGTAACCAGCTCTTCCAGTTGGACGGAGGGAAGCCCTGACAATGTCGCTACGCCATTGCCAATATGCTGCACGGTGCCAACGTTCTTAAAGCTAACCTGGGGTTTGACCTCCTGGCTGACTTTGCTTAGTTTGCGCACCAGGGCAGAAATTTTGAAGCTGCGCTCTTTAATTTGTTTTTTGGTTTTAATATCCTGTAAGACATCCGAGACGAATTTGTCTTTGGGGAGGTTTAACAAATTCTTTTCCCCCAAGTTGGTCCGCAGAGACTGCAGGATTTGATCTTGCGCGCTGTCTAAATCAATCATTTTGTTCCAGGCTAACCTGTTCCAGCGATTCAACGATTTCATCTCGAATCGCCTCTAAGTTGGCTGCAAGTGAGTTCTCAATGATCAGGTCACCCAAACGCACTTTGACCCCAGCAATAAGGTTTTTATCTATGTCAACCTCAAGGTTAATGTTGTTATCCGCCAGGGCACTGAAGGTGCGCACCAGGCTTACTTCTTGCTCGCCAGTGAGGGGGATAGCAGACGTTACATAAGCTTTAGCTTGCCTATCGGAAAGGGACTCACGGATGGTTTGAACCTGGTTCATATGGGTTTTGCCAAGATCCCAAATCTGTTTGGTTAAGTCCTCAATCAAAACGGCATGAACATTGGGCGGGGTGACTTTTTGCAGGGATTGACTGGAGATATTGAGGATGATGTTAATCAATTCGTTTTGATGTTGTTTCATATCCACAAATTGCTCTTTGCGCACCTCAAGCAAAGCATCCTGCAAAATCTGTTTGGCTTCTTCATGCGTTGCTTCCAGCAATTCTGCCTGCAGGACCTTATTTTGCTCGTATGCTTCATCTGCAATTTGCTGGAGTTCCTTATCTAAATTTGTAAGGCGGTGATTTATCTCCTCGAGTTTGATAGCTGCCGCTTCGCGGTCAGCTTTCATTTCTTCCAAGAGGAGCGCTTTTTCTTGCGCACGCTCTTCTGAGCGTTTTACGATCGGTTTAAAGACCAAAAAGTAGAGGACAACTGTGATAACCAGGAAGTTAACAATTTCCCAAATAATGGTCGACCCGCTAAATTCCAGCATGGTTTATCCCCCAAAGAAGCGTTCAAGCAGCGGGTTAAAGAACAACAGCACCAGCACGATCAAGAGCACATAAATAGCTGTGGTCTCCAATAATGCCATGGATATGATCATCGTGGTGCGAATCTGCGGGGCGGCATCGGGTTGACGGGCAATGCCATCTAATGCCTTACCAGCAGCAAGACCTTCCATGATGGCGGGTACAACCGTCCCAAGCACGATGCTGATGCCGGCCACGATGATAGTAATGACTGTAACAAGGGTACCAGGTTCAAGATTTTCCATATTTTTCTTCCTTTCGGTTATTTCTAATTTTGTTAGAGCCTGCTTTTCTCATCTTCTCATCCTCAATGTTGACTTCAACAGCTGAAGCAATGTAAAGCGCGGCTAAGATTGTAAAGACATATGCCTGCAGCACACCCGTGAGCAAGCTGAGTGACATCATCGCTACAGGCACGATGAGTGGAATGATTGAAAAAACGATGGCTACGATCAGGTCTCCACTCATAATATTGCCAAAAAGACGCAGGGTAAGCGAAAACGTGCGGCTAACCTGTGAAACAATTTCCAGGGGAAACAGCCAGATTGGATCAGAGAAGGTCTTTAGATAACCCCAAAAACCTTTTTGGCGAATGCCATATAGCTGTACGGAAAAAAGTACCACCAAGGCTAAGGCAAGGGTCGTATTAATATCTGAAGTAGGCGATTTTAACCCAGGCACAATTGACAGCATGTTGCTAAGCAGGATGAAAATGAACAGGCTGCCCAGGAGCGGCAGGTAAGGGTTAAGATTATCCACATCCAACACATCCGCAACCATACCCGTGATAAACTCCAACATTGTTTCAAGCAGGCTTGGCAAAACTTTGCGCAAGATCAGCACAATAACAACGGTGATAACAATCAAAATCCAAGTCATCACAACCGTTTGGCTGATCGGGATTCCAAGTAAGTAGAAGAGAACGGGATGTTCAATAATATCCATCGCTATCCTTCCCCAGCCGATCTGAAACTACTTTTAACCTGGCGGTGCAGTTTAATGATTGATATGAAACGCATCATCGTGAACGCCAAGATAAATATTAAAGCATAGGTTAGATGCATTCTTACCGCATAGAACAGCAATACAGCCATCAAGACCCAGCGAATGAACGCGCCTAATACTAAGAGCAGTGCGGAGAGCGGTTTTTGCCCAGGAACCAATTGGTTGACATTGGCTTTCATCATCCGCATGAAAAGCCAAGCAAACAAGGCACCTGCTGCAATCCAAGCTATTCCAAGGCTAATTTCACTTATCGTAATGGTCATGTTCTTTTGTTTTCTTTTCTTCCTTATCACGCTCCATGAGCGCAAATTCATATTGTATAAATCGGACCAAGCTAATAACACTAAAACTCAGCCCAACCCCAAGCAGGATCAGCGTAAAGGTCACGCCTGTATCAAAGCGCCTGTCAATAAAGTAACCCAACACCGGACCACCTACTATGGGCAAGGCAATCTCCCAGCCGATTGACGAAGCCCTGAGATCCCTGCCGGAAAGGTGAGGCTGGTATTTCCTCTTTAGAGGGTCTTTCTCTTGGTTTGTCACAAGTGCTTCTCAGTTATCTGTTTGTAAAATACAGGCCTGGTTAGCTTTAATTTCAAAGCGTATCGCAGCTATCCAGGTTTTGTGCCAGTAGTCAAAATCCGCACCAGGTTTTTGCGCACGGTCAGGATGCCGGCCTCAATCTGGGCTTGGTACGACTGACCCGCCATGGTGTAGGTGATGATGCCTGCCTGGGCAGGACCTATAAGCGGGGTGTGGCCTGGGCGTATGCCAAGGAGCGTGCCGTCTTCCATGCGCACATTGATTGAGCTGATCTCTTCTGCCTTCAAGATCATCCCTTCCGCGCCTAATACTTCCAAGCTGAGCTGCTCAAGCTGCATTATCGCCCTCATTTTGTTTATTCAAGCGTTCAGCTTTTTCAAGAGCATCTTCCAGGGTGCCTACCATGTAGAAAGCCTGCTCTGGCAAGTCGTCATAGCGGCCTTCTAAGATCTCGCGAAAGCCGCGAATATTCTCTTCAAGCGGTACTAACTTGCCGGGGTTGCCGGTATAGGGCTCAGCTGAAAAGAAAGGTTGGGTCAGGAAGCGCTGCAACCTGCGGGCGCGAATGACCGTCTGCTGATCGGCTGGGCTCAGCTCTTCCATGCCTAAGATCGCAATCAGGTCTTGCAGTTCTTCGTAACGGGCAATAGTGGCCTTTACTTGCATTGCCACGCGGTAATGCTCTTCACCCACAATTAGGGGAGAGAGCAGGGTGGAGCCTGATTGGAGTGGGTCTATGGCAGGGTAGATGCCCAGGCTGACCAGGCGCCTGGAAAGGACGGTGTTAGCATCCAGGTGAGAGAAGGTAGCTGACACGGCAGGATCGGTTATATCGTCAGCAGGGATATAGACCGCCTGGACCGAAGTGACACTGCCGCTGCTGGTGGTGGTGATGCGCTCCTGCAGGGTACCCATCTCAGATTCCAGGGTGGATTGGTAGCCCATTTCACTGGGCAGACGCCCAAGTAAAGCTGAGACTTCCGAGCCAGCCTGGATGAAGCGGAAGATGTTATCAATAAAGATTAGAACCGGGCGCTTTTCTTTGTCGCGAAAGTACTCGGCCATGGTCAGCGCGGTATAGGGGATGCGCAGACGCGCACCGGGCGGTTCATTCATTTGACCGAAGGCTAAGACGGTGGAATCAACTAATCCTTGGTCGTTTAATTCCAGCCAAAGGTCATTGCCTTCGCGGCTGCGCTCGCCAACGCCAGCAAAGACCACAATGCCCGAGTGCTGACGGATGGTGTTGCGCATCAGTTCAATCATCAAGACAGTTTTACCCACACCAGCCCCGCCAAAAAGCCCAATCTTGCCGCCCTTGGGGTAAGGGGTTAGCAGGTCAATGGCTTTGATGCCTGTGACCAGCGGCTCGGTGGTGGGGCGCTGCTCAGCCAAGCTGGGCGGTTTGCTGTGAATCGGGCGAACCATGCGCGTTTTCAGGGGCGGTTTTTCGTCAATCGGTTTGCCGACCACGTTGAAGATTCGTCCTAGTGTGCCTGGACCGACCGGTACGCGGATGGGCGAGTTAAGATCTTCGACCAACAAGCCACGGCTCAGCCCAGCTGTGCTTCCCATGGCAATGGCGCGCACCACCTTGGTGCCAACGTGTTCTTGGATTTCGAGGAAGAGATTGTCTTGGTGTTTGCGCCGAACCAGTAGGGCATTATGAATGCTAGGAAGATCACCCGATGGGAACTCCACATCCACCACCACGCCGACCACGCGCACAATAATGCCCTGGTTTCGTTCTGGGTTGACGGGTTGTTCCATGACTATGTTCATTAGGTTTTTCTTCGCTTTTTAATTTGTTTCCGGGCTGCCTTGCAGTTGAATTAACAGTTGTACTCAGAAGGTTTGGAAACCTTAATATAGATTGTATTAATTTAAAGACCCTAATAAGAGCCGGCACTTTTAATCCCGGTTAATGCTGATAATATCTTATCATATTTAAGAGATGAGATAAAATTTTGGAAGGTAAAAAATGGTAATAAATGATGAGTTGCTACAGCGCTTTATAACCACCTTTTATGGTTCTGGCAATTATGAAGGACAATATTGGTTTGTTGGCATGGAAGAAGGTGGAGGAAATAGCCTCGATCAAGTTGCATGGCGCATAAACACATGGCATGAACTGGGAGGAGCGGAATTAGTTGATATTTACAAGTTTCACATAAAGATCAATCATCCTGAATACTTTACCAACCCCGTAAAATTGCAACGAACATGGATGCAAATGGCCAGGATCATTCTTGCGTCAAAAGGATTATCAACATCAGTGTCTGATATCAAAGATTATCAAAGAGATATTATTGGCCGAAAAAAGAGTGAGACATGCCTTTTAGAACTCTTACCCTTACCCTCACCTAATACAGCAACCTGGCAGTATAGTGAATGGTCAAGCCTGCCTTACCTCAAAAATCGGGAGATATATAGAAATTATTGCAGCCCGTGGCGTTGTGAGCAAATTCAATCTCAAATCAAAACCTTTCAGCCAAAAGCTGTAGTGTTTATGGGGTCCGGTTATTCTAAATATTGGCAAAGTATAATAGGTGAAAATGTGGTTATCCATGACAAGGGTGGGTTTGGAGCAGCAAAACTAGGCAAGACATTGTTTGTGATAGCTAAACACCCCGCTGCAAGAGGAATAGAAAATAATTATTTCGAGAATATTGGCTGGTTTATTAGATCCTCACAATGATACTTTGATCGCGCTGGTCTCCCGACCAGACGCGACCGATGACCGTAGGTCTCCAAGTAGAATGTGGAATTTCGCTGATTTTGCGTAGCAACCTAACTTTAGAGATATGTGTAGGTTGACCAGCCGCGACGTTTGGTCGCAAGTCTCCAAATGATATCTGAAATCTATGATAGCACAGGTCTCCTGACCGGTTGCGACCGATGACCGTAGGTCTCCAAATGAAATTTGAATTAATAATAGTTCTACTAAATAAAGTAATGCCTTAATTTCTGCAATATAATTTCATAATGGATCGATACAAATTTATAGATGGGGTATTTGTCTACTTTGTCACCTTCACCATCACAGACTGGCTGCCGGTATTTATTCATCCTGAACCAATTGAAATCATTATTGAGAGCCTTAACTTCTGCGTTATTAATAAGGGGTTGCGTATCAATAGCTATGTCATTATGCCCAATCATATCCATTTGATTTTGTTTGATGCTGATTTCAATAATAAGAGACTACAACAGACCATAACAAGCTTCAGGAAATTCAGCGGGGCTAAACTTGCAGATTATATTGATCAAAATCTGCCTGGATCACTGTCTACGATAATAAGGTCAAAGCAACTCAATGATCGTGAAAGGCAAGTTTGGCAGCCTGGCTGGCATGCTGAAGGCATAGCTTCTTAAGAATTTTGGCAGCAAAAAGTTGATTATATCCATATGAACCCGGTCAGGCAGGGATTTGTACGAAACCCGGAAGATTGGGCTTATTCCTCTGCAGCTTATTGGTTAAGGGGGGAGAACGGTAATCTTCTGGTGTTTCCTATAGCTCTTGAAGATAGCTGAGCCTGGAACAAATTTATATGATAAGGAGACCTTCGGTCAAATCTTCGCTCTGGCCAGGAGACCAGAGCGATCGTGGGTCCCAATCCGCTGCGCTGCGGGGATAGTAAAGACCAGTGAGATCATTAGGGGAAATTAAGGACCAACTCAATCGTGAGTAATAAACCAGATCATGTTCGGAGACCTTCGGTCACGTCTTCGCTCTGGTCCCACAGGGAGGCTTTGCACTCAGGTCCTACTCCGCTGCGCTGCGGGGATAGTAAAGACCAGTGAGATCATTAGGGGAAATTAAGGACCAACTCAATCGTGAGTAATAAACCAGATCATGTTCGGAGACCTTCGGTCACGTCTTCGCTCTGGTCAGGAGACCAGAGCGATCATGGGGGTCGTGGGTGGTTAACTGAATTGTATTTGGGGACCTTCGGTCACGTCTTCGCTCTGGTCAGGAGACCAGAGCGATCATGGGGATCGTGGGTGGTTAACTGAATTGTATTTGGAGACCTTCGGTCATGTCTACGCACTGGCCAGGAGACCAGAGCGATCGTGGGTGGTTAACTGGATTGTATTTGGAGACCTTCGGTCACATCTTCGTTCTGGCCAGGAGACCAGAGCGATCATGGGGATCGTGGGTGGTTAACTGGATTGTATTTGGAGACCTTCGGTCACGTCTTCGCTCTGGTCAGGAGACCAGTGCGATCGTTAGGTTTCTAACTCATCCTAAACGAGCGCGGATCGAAGTTGGCGTGTTCGCGAATCAATTCCCTGACCGCATCCCAAGGCACTGATTCGTAGGACCTCAAAACCAAGTGGCGCATAGCTTTGCCTGTGCCAGTCAACAGATTGTGTGGATCCGGGATAAAGGCGCCGTGTGGAAAGCTGAGTTGTATACCATCATCCTTCAAACCGATCCCACAGATGCCTGCGCTGACCGGTCCCCCGCGGTTCTCACTAAAATAATAGCTCAAGTACTGTGTGTGCGTATGGATTACTTCGGTCGCGCCAGCAGCCACCTCTGCAATCAGATCCCTCAGTGCCAGCACCAAGTCAACCTGATCTGGCGGGTAGTACTTTAAGAATTGCTTGATCTCAAGGATGGATAACATAATTGTTCTGTCTCTTCATCGATGAAAGGCTTGTTTATTCTTTTATCATTCTTCAAGTGTAAATCATTTTCAATCAGATTAAAAGCCTTAAATAATGAGCGGTTCGGCGTAAATTATGTCCCCAGGTGTAAGCTGGGGACTGACTATCAAGTTATGCTTTTTGTTTTACAGGGACGTAGATATACATGACTGAGTCTGGGGCGAAGAAGGTAAACTCTTCGTTGTAGACTTCCATGTCAAAGCCTGGCTCCAGGGGTTCATAATTTGAGGATGGCAGCCATTCGCTGTAGATGCGCACATAAGTTTGATGCAGGGTGTCTACAGCGCCAAGGTGCTTGAAGACTGCCACGGTGCAGGCCGGCACCTCGCGGACAACGGTTCCTTGAGGTAAGGGTTGCCCTTCTTTATATTCAACCCCAGCCAGGTATTCAAACTCCCCTGTTGTATTCGTGGGGATCATACGACAGATACCAAAAGCTTGGCCTGTTGTGGATGGGCACAGCTCTTCTCCCCGTTGGTTAAATTGATCCCACAGGGCTGAGATTTCTTGGTTTTCGTTCTTGCCAACATAAAGCAGTCCAAAGACCTTGAACGCGGGCAGTGATTTTAATTCTAGTTCCATTTGTTTCTCCTTCTGGATTAAGTAAGTTTGAGGGTTATCGAACGCGTGGACCAGGTGGTGATCAAGGTTTACCAAGCGCAATTGGTCTGCCTCGATTTGCTTTAAGAGTTCTTTACGCTTGTTCTCAAAGAGTTGGCGCTGCTTCTCTAGTGACAGGTCCTGGGAGAGCAACTGCCTGACCTGCTGTAGGGCAAAGCCCATGGACTTCAGGTACAGGATACGGTTCACCTGAATTACTTGGCTATGGTCGTAATAGCGATAGCCTGTGTACTTGTCGATCCAATATGGCTTAATCAAGCCTAGGCTTTCATAGTGCCGAAGCGCTTTGATTGTTACGCCAGTTGTTTTTGAGAACTCACCTATCTTGAGCATACCTGATCCTTTCTTAATACTGTTGGGTCGCAACAACTATAGTTTACATCCTACCCTAGGGGGAGAGTCAAGTAGGAATTAGAAAATTGACGAAATCAAATCAGATAAGATTTAGAAACCCACGGTCATAAGTAAATGGAGATTATATTGGAGACCTCCGGTCATTTCTGTGCTCTGGTCAGGAGACCAGAGCGATCAATAGAATCCCATTTCGCTTCGCTAAAGGGATTGTAAAGACATACAGAATCGGGGAGACCTTCGGTCATGAGACCAGAGTCATGGGAAATTATGTTGGAGACCTACGGTCAAGTCTACGCTCTGGTCAGGAGACCAGAGCGATCAATAAGGTCATAAGTAAATGGAGATTATGTTGGAGACCTACGGTCAAGTCTACGCTCTGGTCAGGAGACCAGAGCGATCAATAAGGTCATAAGTAAATGGAGATTATATTGGAGACCTCCGGTCATTTCTGTGCTCTGGTCAGGAGACCAAAGCGATCAATAGGCTTTGCACTCAGGTCCCGCTGCGCTGCGGGGATAGTAAACACCAGAGCGATCAATAGTAAAATTTAGAAACCCACGGTCATGAGACCAGAGTCATTGGAAATTATGTTGGAGACCTTCGGTCAAGTCTACGCTCTGGTCAGGAGACCAGAGCGATCAGGCGATAGTTTACTTAAGAATGCAAGGCAAGGTGCCAGGATTGACCAGGCAGTCCTTGCCTTGCATATGATTCGATTTCCTGATTGATTAAGCGAAACGGCCGCCTTTGAGCGAATCCTGCAGAGCTTGCAGTTCATCCAGCTTGCCCTCTGCTGCCAATTTGGCTTGCATAGGCCATGTGCTGGTGTCTGCCAAACGTAGGCCAGCCTCTGTCAAAATGTCTTTTATTTTGTCTGCATCCATTCCAGCCAGGTCTGCAAAGGTGTTCACGCCGGCGCCGTGCAGAATGCTGTTGATCTTCGGACCAATGCCTTCAACCAGGGTCAGGTCTTGGGGTTCGGTCCACTGTTCCACCTCAGGCAGGTCCAGGTGCTGGGCTTTCTCAGGCACAATACCTTCAGCCTGACCTTCTTCATCTGAGATGCCCAAGTCTTCCATTATCTCGTCAAATACGGCCT
This sequence comes from Anaerolineaceae bacterium, assembly GCA_040768105.1. Classification (GTDB taxonomy): domain Bacteria; phylum Chloroflexota; class Anaerolineae; order Anaerolineales; family Anaerolineaceae; genus JAXGNE01. The sequence continues at coordinate 176,491 of JAXGNE010000009.1, read as the reverse complement.
GGTCAAGCGCTTGTTCGGCGGCTTCTTCCTTTTCTTGGACCGTTTCTTCCCCTGGGGTAATCACTGCCTGCAAACCCTCTACAGAGCCAATGCCCTTTGCTTCGTCCAAAGCCGTGGTAGAGACCTCTAAAACACCAATCCCAGTGCGCTCATCAAAAGCGGATTCGGCCACCTCAGTGACATCGACGCCCTGGCTGTCAACCACAAAGGCATCCAGGTTTTCAACCATATCCATATGCTCGCTTTCGGTTGAGACTTCCTGCGCAACGCGGGTGACATCGAGATCTTCTGTATCAACAAATAAGGTCTCCGATACACCCTTTACCACCTCGCCATCAATCAAAGATTCAACGGTCTCAGTGGTTTTGATGACGCTCATACCTTCAGCTTCGGCTTTCATCGTTTCAACCACCTGCACCACTTCTGGGCCGGGCAAGCCGTCAAGATCGGTCTCGATGACTTCAAGTGACTCAACCTGCCCGCTTTCATCCAGCAGGTCTTTTGCCTTTTGTTCAAGGTCAAGCCCGCTGCGCTTGGCTGCTAACACTTCTGCTTCATCTATCGTGGCAGCTGCAGCGGGAGGAACTGGTTCTTGCGCTAAGTCTAACTCAGGGCTTTTTGCGGTGGGATCAGGCAACTTTTCTGACAAATGCGCTGGTTTTTCTCTCAACATGAGCCATAATATCAACGCAATAGCAAGAATGATCAGCAGCCAACCCCACCAGGGCAAACCAAGGAAAAGCTTTTGTTCCTGAAGGGAAAGTGCTGACAATAATGAAAAAATCAAACCTGTTGCTTTCATAAAAATTCTCCTTTTTTTATAAACAATGTAATTCGATTATAGTATGAAATCATATTATGTAGACAAATTAACGCTATTATTACATCCATTTTTTTATTAATCAAAAAGCTTAGTATTGTTAAATGGCTAGCAAACAAGTCTATGCTTAGCTGAAAAGCTTGGCTATACCAAACCATCAGTGTTTGGCCTGATGACAAAGCATACTCATCAGGTAAAATTAATCGATCAGTTTCAAGCATTAAGGCGGAGGTGTTTATGAAAGTTTTATTTATTGGCGGCACAGGCACCATCAGCACAGCCAGTACCAAGTTAGCTTTGGCAAGGGGTTTTGATCTCACGCTGCTCAACCGCGGTAGTGCAGAACGGGAGATCCCAATGGGAGCTAAGGTAATTAACGGCGACATTCGCGACCTGGCTTCAGCTCGCGCGGCCATTGGCGATGAACGCTTTGATGTGGTGGTAGACTGGGTAGCTTTTACCCCTGAGCACATCGAGACCGACCTGCAATTGTTTCAAGGCCGCTGTGGGCATTATATCTTCATTAGCTCAGCCTCTGCCTACCAAACCCCGCCAGCCACACTGCCTGTGCGCGAATCTACTATCCTGGATAACCCCTATTGGGCATATTCGCGCAATAAGATGGCCTGCGAGGAACGCTTGCAACGCGCGTACCGAGAAGACAAGTTCCCAATCACGATCATTCGCCCTTCGCATACTTACGATAAGTACTACCTACCGATTGAGGGCGGTTGGACGGTGGTAGAGCGGATGCTGCGCGGGGATAAGATTATTGTGCATGGTGATGGCACTTCATTGTGGACACTCACACACAGCTCTGATTTTGCTAAAGGCATGGTGGGGCTGCTCGGCAATGACCATGCACTTGGCGAAAGCTTCCACATCACATCGGATGAATGGCTAACCTGGAACCGCATCCATGAGATTATCGCTGCTGCGCTGGGGGTTAAGGCGGATATCGTGCACATCCCTTCAGACCTGATCAATGCCTATGCACCAGATTGGGGTGCTAGCCTGCTAGGCGATAAGGCGCATAGTTTCATCCTGGATAATAGCAAGATCAAACGCCTGGTTCCCGATTTCGTGTGCACCACGCCTTTCTCACGCGGCGTAGAGGACATCATTAACTGGCATATGGCAGATTCGTCGCGGCGGGTGGTGAGCAAGGAGTTTGACGCACTGTGCGGCCGCATGCTTGAGGCGTATCAGCAAGCTTGGCCGAAGTAGTTGGATAACTTTCTCGAATACTGATTAATTAAAAATTGTTTTTTGCAGAACCATATTGACAAGATACCAATTCAGTGCTATTTTTATGCGAAACCGATGAAGAAGAGTGAGTAAGTTTTATATCTTTCTCCACAGAGAGCCGTAGATGGTGTGAGTACGGCGGGAAACATAAAACTGAATGGACTTCTGAGGGCAATCAGAAATAGTATTAATTATCGGGAATTGATATTAAAGTATGGGAGACGGAGCATAACTCTCCGTTATCAAAAGTCTGCATATGTTTGTATGCGTAAAGTGGACGTGTTTTAAGGATACGTCAAGCCGGGTGGCACCGCAGGATTTTTTTGATCCTGTCCCAGCAGATTACTGGGACAGGATTTTTTGATTCTGTCCCGAAATAACAACGAGGAGACAGAACGATGACAACAGAAAACATTCCTTACAAAATTTATCTTGAAGAGACTGAGCTGCCTAAGGCTTGGTACAACCTTCGCGCTGACATGAAGCATAAACCTGCCCCGCTGCTCAACCCCGCAACACATGAACCAATGAAGGCTGAAGAGCTTGCAGGTGTTTTTTGCGAGGAATTGGTCAGGCAGGAGCTTGATGATGTAACTGCGCTTATTGAGATTCCTGGTCAAATCAGGGATTTTTACAAGATGTACCGCCCATCGCCATTGGTAAGAGCCTACTGCCTGGAAGAAAAGCTGCAGACGCCAGCCAAAATCTACTACAAATTTGAAGGAAACAATACCAGCGGCAGTCATAAGCTGAACTCTGCCATTGCGCAAGCGTATTATGCCAAAGCGCAGGGCTTAAAGGGGATTACCACAGAAACCGGCGCTGGTCAGTGGGGAACTGCCCTTTCCATGGCATGTTCTTATTATGGCCTTGACTGTAAGGTTTATATGGTTAAAGTTTCTTTTGATCAGAAGCCATACCGGCGTGAAGTAATGCGCACCTATGGGGCAACGGTGAAGCCTTCACCATCAATTGATACCGAGATTGGTAAAAAGATTCTTGCTGAATACCCGGGGACGAATGGTAGCCTTGGGTGTGCCATTTCTGAGGCCGTAGAAGATGCAACAACCCACGAGGGTTACCGCTATGTTTTAGGCAGTGTATTAAACCAGGTGCTATTACACCAGTCAATTATTGGCTTAGAAACAAAAATCGCCCTAGATAAATATCAAGTTAAACCAGATATTATCATCGGCTGTGCTGGTGGCGGATCCAACCTTGGCGGACTGATAGCCCCATTTATGGGTGAAAAATTAAGGGGAGAGGCGGACTATCAATTTATTGCTGTTGAGCCAGCCTCTTGCCCAAGCCTCACGAGGGGTAAGTTTGCATATGACTTCTGCGATACCGGTATGGTAACACCATTGGCTAAGATGTACACACTGGGCAGCGGGTATATCCCAGCCCCAAATCACGCCGGTGGGCTGCGCTATCACGGCATGAGCACTGTGCTTTCAGAGCTTTACGACGAAGGGCTCTTGGAAGCTGTGTCTGTGCTGCAGACTGCAGTATTTGAAGCCGCAGAGCAATTCGCCAGGGTGGAAGGGATCCTCCCCGCCCCGGAGAGCGCTCATGCCATCAAAGTAGCCATTGACGAGGCGATTAAATGCAAAGCCACAGGTGAGGACAAAACGATCGTTTTTGGCCTAACCGGCACAGGTTATTTTGATATGCTGGCGTATGAAAAGTTCCATGACGGCAAAATGGAAGACTATATACCTACAGATGAAGAAATCCAGGCGAGTCTGGATAAGTTGCCGAGAATGGCATAATGATTAACTATTCACAGATTTAAGCTTAACAAGACGGTATAGTCTGGTAACTATGCCGTCTTGTTGTCTATAAATGTACTTCTGACCCCCGCCAATCTTGCTTATATTAATTGAATGGAAAATTTATGTAATTACCCTGTCTCAAATCAATAAGAGCAGATCTAACAAATATGATTAAGTAGTCATTATCAGAAAAGTCTCTTGGGGATGACCTGCCTCCGACTGAAAGGAGTGGGGCCGCCGATGTATTGTTAAATGAAAAGTCTCTTGGCAATGACCTGCCTCCGACCAACGGGAGTGGTGTCGCCGATGTATTATTTAATGAAAATGTTTTGTTTGGGTATTTAAATGAAAAGTCTCTTGGCAATGACCTGCCTCCGACCAACGGGAGTGGTGTCGCCGAAGACAAAATAAGGAAAATTAATAAAAAGAGATTTTGATAATTAAATGAAAAGTCTCTTGGCAATGACCTACTCTCCCAGGGGGTCGCCCCCCAAGTACCATCGGCGCTGGCAAGCTTAACTTCCGGGTTCGGGATGTTACCGGGTGTACCCTTGCCGCTCCAATCACCAAGAGACCAATTTCTATAATAAAGGTCTGAATAACATTGTAGACTTTTGTAATCAAAAGCACCGAATTCCCCGCACCACGTTGGAAGCACTCGATCATTAGTACAGCTTAGCTCAACGCATTACTGCGCTTACACATGCTGCCTATTAAGCAGGTGGTCTACCTGCGATCTTACTCCCTTGACGGGAATATAGAGATCTAATCTTGAGGCGAGTTTCCCACTTAGATGCTTTCAGCGGTTATCTCTGCCAGACGTAGCTACCCAGCAATGCCGTTGGCACGACAGCTGGCACACCAGAGGTCTGTCCACTCCGGTCCTCTCGTACTAGGAGCAGCTCCTCTCAAATCTCTTACGCCCACAGTGGATAGAGACCGACCTGTCTCACGACGGTCTGAACCCAGCTCGCGTACCGCTTTAACGGGCGAACAGCCCGACCCTTGGGACCTTATCCAGCCCCAGGATGCGATGAGCCGACATCGAGGTGCCGAGCCAGGTCGTCGATATGGACTCTTGGACCTGACTAGCCTGTTATCCCCGGGGTAGCTTTTATCCGATGAGCCACGGCCCTTCCACTCGGAACCGTGGGATCACTAAGCCCGACTTTCGTCTCTGCTCGGCGCGTTGGCCTTGCAGTCAAGCTCCCTTATGCCTTTACACTCTCTGGCTGGTTTCCATTCAGCCTGAGGGAACCTTTGGGCGCCTCCGTTACTCTTTAGGAGGCGACCGCCCCAGTCAAACTGCCCACCTGGCACGGTCCCTTATCCGGATTACGGATAAAGGTTAGGGTCTAGAGTTCATCAGGGTGGTATTTCACCGGCGGCTCCACCAAGGCTGGCGCCCTAGTTTCATAGCCTCCCACCTATCCTACACAAATGAAATCCAAACTCAATGCCAAGTTGCAGTAAAGCTCCACGGGGTCTTTTTGTCCTACTGCGGGTAGGCCGCATCTTCACAGCCATTTCAATTTCGCCGGGTCCTTCGTCGAGACACTGTTCTAGTTGTTACACCTTTCGTGCGGGTCGGAACTTACCCGACAAGGAATTTCGCTACCTTAGGACCGTTATAGTTACGGCCGCCGTTCACCGGGGCTTCAGTTCAAAGCTTCGCTTGCGCTAACCTCTCCCTTTAACCTTCCGGCACTGGGCAGGTGTCAGCCCCTATACATCGCCTTACGGCTTTGCAGAGACCTGTGGTTTTGTTAACCAGTCCCTAGAACCATTTCACTGCGACCTCCCAACGCTCATTATTCATTCACGTCAGGAGGCACCTCTTATCCCGAAGTTACGAGGCTAATTTGCCTAATTCCTTAACGAGGGTTCTCCCGTTCGCCTTGGTATATTCTACCCATCTACCAGTGTCGGTTTGCGGTACAGGCACTCAAGATTCAACGTTTAGAAGCTTTTCTTGGCAACAAGGCTCAACTCACTTCCACCTCAGGGGCACGCTGCAATACCTCAACTCAGTCTGCGGATTTGCCTACAGACCTCAACGTCTGACGTAAAGCACACCTGTACAACCAATCACAGGCTGGCCTACCTCGTTGCGTCCCTCCATCACTCATCTTAAGTGGTGCCGGAATGTTGACCGGCTATCCATCGCCTACGCCTTTCGGCCTCGGCTAAGGCCCTGACTAACCCGACGCGGAATGACCTGGCGTCGGAAACCTTAGATATACGGCGAACACGGTTCTCACGTGTTTTACGCTACTCATGTCTGCATTCTCACTTCTGCCCGCTCCAGCTGTCCTTACGGTCAACCTTCCTCGCTGGCAGAACGCTCCCCTACCAAATTAGTGAAAAATCACTAAAGTTCATGGCTTCGGTATTAAGCTTAGCCCCGTTATATTTTCCGCGCAAGATCACTCGACCAGTAAGCTGTTACGCACTTTTTAAAGGGTGGCTGCTTCTAAGCCAACCTCCTGGTTGTTTAAGTAACCTCACATCGTTTCCCACTTAGCTTAAATTTGGGGACCTTAGCCGATGATCTGGGCTCTTTCCCTTTCGACCCCGAAACTCATCTCCCGGAGTCCGACTGCTATGCTTGGAGTAACGGCATTCGGAGTTTGATTAGGTTCGGTAAGCAATAAGCCCCCTAGCCCATTCAGTGCTCTACCTCCGTTACTAAACGCTTAACGCTAGCCCTAAAGCTATTTCGGGGAGAACAAGCTATCTCCAAGTTCGTTTGGCATATCACCTCTAACCACAGTTCATCCCCTAATTTTGCAATATTAGTAGGTTCGGTCCTCCACGAGCTTTTAAACTCGCTTCAACCTGACCATGGTTAGCTCACCTGGTTTCGTGTCTAATCCTTGCGACTGCACGCCCTATTCAGACTCGCTTTCGCTGCGGCTTCGGGTGTCACTCCCTTAACCTTGCCACAAAGATTAACTCGCAGACTCATTCTCCAAGAGGCACGCCGTCAGGCATAGCGGTGCGCACAAGCTTTCGCTATAGCACCAACCCGCCATTAGCCCTTCGACTGCTTGTAAGCTTACGGTTTCAGGTTCTTTTCACTCCCCTAACAGGGGTACTTTTCACCTTTCCCTCACGGTACTTGTTCACTATCGGTCGTCAAGCGTATTTAGCCTTGGAGAGTGGACTCCCCAGATTCCTACCGGATTAGCGTGCCCGGTAGTACTCAGGTATCCAACGAGAGGTTTGACGCTTTCGCATACAGGACTGTTACCTTCTGTGGTTGGCTTTCCCACACCAATTCTGCTAGCGTCTCACTTTGTAACTCTCATATGTCGGACCCTACAACCCCGGCCTAGCAAGCTAGGCTGGTTTGGGCTTTTCCCCGTTCGCTCGCCACTACTAGGAGAATGATCTCTTTTCCACTGGGTACTTAGATGTTTCAGTTCCCCAGGTTCCCTTCATATGACTATATATTCACCATATGATACTGTTGGTTTACAACAGTGGGTTTCCCCATTCGGACATCCCCGGATCGACGCTTGTTCACAGCTTCCCGAGGCTTATCGCAGTGTCCCACGTCCTTCATCGGCACTTGACGCCAAGGCATTCACCGTAAGCTCTTAGTAGCTTCTCCACGTGATGCGGAGAATTCGATGCTTTTTCAAGCATGTTTTTTATTACTAATTTTCGTATTATATATCTTCATCGCTAAAGACATATGATACGGCCTACAAATGTTATTCAGTTATTAAGGTGCTATCGTTCTCACCTGTTGCCAGGCGATGAATAAATCCAAATCACTTTAGATTCATTCATCCCCGGGCAACCCGTATTCCGCATCCCCTGGACAAACCAGGTGGAGATGAGGGGACTCGAACCCCTGACCTCCTCCTTGCAAAGGAGGCGCTCTCCCGACTAAGCTACATCCCCAGGTACTCCTTTGAAAGTGTGGGCCTTTCAGGGCTCGAACCTGAGACCTTGCCCTTATCAGAGGCACGCTCTAACCAACTGAGCTAAAGGCCCGTCTGTCAGCCTTGACAACTCAAAAGTGATAGGAAGCATTTTTTCGTTAACGACGCTCTGTGTTTCACCGTATCAGAGCGATTCCCTTTATAAAAGGTAGTTGAAAATTTAGAGTAAAGCGCCTGCCCTCAGGCAGTAGCTTGGATCTCCATAGAAAGGAGGTGATCCAGGCGCACCTTCCGGTACACCTACCTTGTTACGACTTCGTCCCAGTCACCGACCCCACCTTTGACAGCTCCCTCCCTTACGGGTTAGGATACCGGCTTCAGGTGTTGCCAGCTTCCATGACGTGACGGGCGGTGTGTACAATCCCCGGGAACGTATTCACCGCAGTATAGCTGACCTGCGGTTACTAGCAACTCCAACTTCATGCAGTCGAGTTGCAGACTGCAATCTGAACTGAGGCCAGCTTTTTAGGATTGGCTCCGCCTCGCGGCTTGGCAACCCATTGTACTGGCCATTGTAGCGTGTGTGTAGCCCTGGATATAAAGGTCATGCTGACTTGACGTCATCCCCACCTTCCTCCGACTTAATATCGGCAGTACCGTGTGACACTTGTAACACACAGCGAGGGTTGCGCTCGTTAGCGGACTTAACCGAACATCTCACGACACGAGCTGACGACAGCCATGCAACACCTGTAACAGCTCCCCGAAGGGTCGGTCCGCTTTCGCTTCCCTACCACTGCTATGTCAAACCCAGGTAAGGTTCTTCGTGTAGCAACGAATTAAACCACACGCTCCGCTGCTTGTGCGGGGACCCGTCAATTCCTTTGAGTTTTAACCTTGCGGCCGTAGTCCCCAGGCGGTAGACTTATCGCGTTAGCTACGACACCGATGGCGATTAAACCACCGACGCCAAGTCTACATCGTTTAGGGCTAGGACTACCGGGGTCTCTAATCCCGTTTGCTACCCTAGCTTTCGCGTCTGAGTGTCAGGAGTGGTCCAGGAGGCCGCCTTCGCCACTGGTGTTCCTCCGGATATCTGCGCATTCCACCGCTACACCCGGAATTCCACCTCCCTCTACCATCCTCTAGCTCTGCAGTTTAGAACGGCCTCTCCCAGTTGAGCCGGGAGCTTTCACGCCCTACTTACAGAACCACCTACACGCGCTTTACGCCCAGTAAATCCGGATAACGTTTGCCTCCTACGTGTTACCGCGGCTGCTGGCACGTAGTTAGCCGAGACTTATTCTGAGAGTACCGTCCTTCCTCATCCTCTCAAAAAGTGCTTTACAACCCGAAGGCCTTCTTCGCACACGCGGCGTTGCTAGTTCAGGCTTTCGCCCATTACTAATATTCCCTACTGCTGCCACCCGTAGGTGTATGGACCGTGTTTCAGTTCCATTGTGGGGGGCCACCCTCTCAGGTCCCCTACCCGTCATAGCCTTGGTAAGCCATTACCTTACCAACTAGCTGATGGGACGCAGGCCCCTCCCGAAGCGAATAAATCCTTTAATTAAAGAGCATCTAGTCTCTAAAATCACATGCGGTATTAGCAATTCTTTCGAATTGTTATTCCACACTTCGGGGCAGGTCACCAACGCGTTACTCACCCGTTCGCCACTAAGAATCACAAGGTATTACTACTTTATGATCTCCGTTCGACTTGCATGTATTAGGCACACCGCCAACGTTCATCCTGAGCCAGGATCAAACTCTCCGCTAAAATTTATCACCTTTCGGTGTTTCGTTTTGACGGAATTAAACAATTAACGAGGTTTGTTTGTTTTCTTACCTATCTTCCTATCACTTTTCAGTTGTTAAGGTACTGACCACTTGAGAGCAGGATTCTACCTAACTTCATCCACCGTGTCAAGTCTTTTTCTTACAATTTACAGACTAAAGCGCCGGTATTTTTTGAACACCGGCCACTGTGCACTGCGTTATTGGGGTGGATTACTCTCGACCCAAAGCTTTTCGATTGTCAATGATCTGCCAGAGGCGAGATCTTGTCGGTTATCCCTTGGAATAATTAGTTTATAACAAAACAATCATTATGTCAAGGGTAAAACCTGTTTGAGGTTTTGCTTAGTCGCTGAGGACAACTGCGGTCATCATTTTGTAAAGTTCTGTGTTTTAAGCACAAGGTGCAATTATACCCAAACGATGTTTCTTGTCAAGGGGATTCAAAGGCAATTTTTGACCAATTTTCGAGTTTCAACCTTAATTCTTTGGGTATTCATAAAGTTCTATTAAAAACCTACAGAGAGGTATGCCGATAAGAACAACACCACCACACCGCTGATTGCATTTAGGACCAACACCAGCGCAGACGCTTTTTCCAGCACGGCACCTGGTTGCTTTTCATTCTTCTTATTCAATGTCAATCGAGTCAGCGCCAAGAGAATCATCACCATCATAAAAATGTGCTTGACTGAAAGTAATAGCGTATACTGGCTGCTGAAATCAAACAGCCCTGAGAAGCCGGGGGTTCTACGGCTCAGCAACAGACCCGTTAGGGCTAATCCGACCATGCTGATGATGGCCGGTACTTTTAACTGGTTTTGGATGGTACGGATCACCATTTTAGGCTCTTGAATTTTGGGGTTTTTCTTTATCGCTGGCAAGATCACCAGCGGCAGCAAGATTAACCCGCCGATCCAAACTGCGGTAAATAGGTCGTGAAGGAAACGAATGATTGGAAATACAATTGACTGCATAATTTTTACCTCTTTTAATCCTATTCGTTGATTGTTTTTTCAAATAAGCCCAGGAATTGCGCTTGTTCCTCTATAGACAAGCGCACCAATAATCTTTCAGCTTTCGCTCTGCGGTATTGATCCAAGGCAGCGTAGACCTCCTGCCCCTTACTGGAAAGCTGCAGGTAAATTGAACGCCTATCATCCGGATTTGCCTGCCTGGTAATCAGCCCCTGCTTTTCCAGCACTTTGACCATGGTACTTACACTGGCAGGACGCAAACCGAGGCCTTCGGTAATCTGCATCAAACTGCACGGTCCATGCCCGGCAATGAAATCCAGGTACACTACCTGGGCTGGGCTAATACTAAAGTTATCAAATGGCAATAATGCTTCACCCAGTTGATGAAAACGAAGCATCAGGGCAATAAAACGGTCGGTATTTTCTTGACTTATCTTCATGTTTAAATCCATTTATTTAGTTAGACTAAATAATTATATAGGTGGTAGCTTTCCTTGTCAATGCTCTTGCAAGATTCTTATGTTTGGTTAACAAATTTTTGACACTGCCCTCTTAATCTATACACATAAACATTAATAAAAAAACGCCCGCAATAACCAAGCGGGTAGGATGAGGTTAAGAAATTTATGGATTTAAACAAATATACACAGAAGGCACAGGAAGCCATATTGAGTGCACAACAGCTGGCAACTGACCTGAATCACCAGGCGATTGAGCCTGCGCATCTCTTGCTTTCCTTACTGAGGCAGCAGGAAAGCATTGTGCCTGCCCTGGTGACCAAAATTGCTGGCAGCGTGGATATGTTAAGGGAAGAACTGCAAAAGGAGCTGTCTGAGCGTCCGAAAGTTTACGGCAATAGCACAGGGCAGCCAGGCCTAGCCCACTCCACCGCTGATGCTTTAAGCGCAGCTGAGCGCTTTGCGAAGGGCATGGGGGATGAATACACCTCCACTGAGCACCTGTTACTGGGTTTGGCTGATAGCCCTGAAGGCAAGCGGCTTTCACAATACGGCTTGAGCAAGGATGCTATCTTAAAATCGCTACGTGAGGTGCGGGGATCCCAGTCGGTAACCAGCCAAAACCCTGAGTCTACCTTCCAAGCCCTGGAAAAATACGGACGAGACCTGACGGCTCTAGCACGCCAGGGCAAGCTAGACCCAGTTATCGGGCGCGATGAAGAAGTGCGCCGCGTGGTGCAGATCCTCTCACGCCGCACTAAGAACAACCCCGCCCTGATTGGCGAACCAGGCGTAGGCAAGACCGCCATCGTGGAAGGTTTAGCTCAGCGCATCGTAAAACGCGACGTGCCAGAGGGACTTAAGAACAAGCGCATTGTGCAGTTGGACCTGGGTGCCCTGGTGGCCGGCGCCAAATATCGCGGCGAGTTCGAGGAACGCCTCAAAGCGCTCTTAAAAGAAGTAACAGAATCGGACGGCAATATCATCCTGTTCATTGATGAAATGCATACGGTCATAGGGGCTGGGGCTGCCGAAGGCGCCATGGACGCGGGCAATATGCTCAAGCCCATGCTGGCGCGTGGTGAACTGCACCTGATTGGCGCTACTACCCTCAATGAATACCGCAAGTATGTAGAGAAAGACGCCGCACTTGAACGGCGCTTCCAGCCAGTATTCGTCAGCGAGCCATCCGTGGAGGATACCATCAGCATCCTGCGCGGATTGAAGCAGCGCTACGAGGTGCATCACGGCGTGCGCATCACTGACCCGGCTGTTATAGCGGCAGCGACGCTATCAAACCGCTACATTTCCGACCGCAAAATGCCGGATAAGGCAATTGACTTGATTGACGAAGCGGCAGCACACTTGCGCACCGAGATTGATTCTAAGCCCCAGGCTTTAGATGAAGTTGATCGGCAGATCATGCAGTTTGAAATAGAAAAGCAAGCCCTGCAAAAGGAAAAAGATAAGGCATCCTTAGAGCGGCTGGAAAAACTTAAGCGAGACCTAGCAGACCTGCAGGAAAAGGCAAGGCAGCTATCTACCCGCTGGGAAACCGAAAAAGAAGCCATCAGCGCCTTGAGAGATACCAAGGAAAAACTGGAGCAGACCGAAACAGAGATTGATCAAGCTGAACGCGATGCAAACCTGGAAAAGGCGGCTCGACTGCGCTACGGTACCCTGAGGGAGTTGCAGACCAAAATGATTGAGGCTGAAGAGCGCATTAAAACCATTCAAAAAGAAGGCGCGATGCTCAAGGAAGAAGTGGACGCCGAAGAAATTGCTGAAATCGTGGCGAATTGGACCGGCATCCCGGTCAGCCGCCTGATGGAAGGCGAGATGCAGAAACTATTGCACATGGAAGAGCGCCTGCATCAACGCGTGGTAGGCCAGGATGAGGCCGTCGCGATTGTTTCCAATGCCGTCCGGCGTGCCAGGGCTGGCATGCAGGACCCCAACCGCCCTATTGGCTCGTTTATTTTCCTCGGGCCTACCGGCGTAGGCAAAACTGAACTGGCGCGCGCCTTGGCAGAGTTTCTCTTTGACGATCAAAACGCCATGGTACGGATTGACATGAGCGAATACCAAGAGCGGCATACCATCAGCCGCTTGTTTGGCGCTCCGCCCGGGTATGTGGGTTATGAAGAAGGCGGCCAACTGACCGAAGCTGTTCGGCACAGACCATACAGTGTGGTATTGTTTGATGAAATTGAGAAAGCCCACCCAGAAGTGTTCAATGCCCTCTTGCAGCTCTTAGATGACGGCAGGCTGACCGATGGCCAAGGCAGAACGGTAGATTTCCGCAACACCTTGGTAATCATGACCAGCAACCTGGGGAACCAATTGTGGATGCAAAAAGGCCAGGGCGAACAAGAAGTAACCCGCGAGCAGGTTAACCAGGTTTTGCAGGCACACTTCAAACCGGAGTTTCTTAACCGCGTGGATGAAATTGTGATCTTCAAATCACTAACGCGCGAAGACCTAGCCAAGATTGTTGACATCCAATTGAAACATGTTGCCCAGCTATTGGGTGAGAGAGGCTTCCAGTTAGAAGTAAGCCCAGCAGCCCGCCAGGCGCTCGCTGAAATTGGCTATGACCCAGACTTTGGCGCCCGGCCGCTAAAGCGCGCCATCCAGCGTGAAGTACAAGACCCACTAGCACTCAAGATCCTTTCTGGTGAGTTTGATGAGGGAGCGATCATCCTGGTTGACAAGAATGACAACAGCTTGACCTTCAAAGCTAAGTAAGAATAACAAAAAAGCGAGGCTGTCCCAATCAAAAGGACAGCCTTTTCTCTTTACACAATCTGAAGCACTTGCGCGCTCGGCACACTCAACCGCTAAAAGTCAAGCCGAGAGCAATACCGTTAATTTTGATTAAATACCAGGCAACAACTCTTTGATCTTCTGCACACCTTCGGTGAGGTTGCGGCCGAGGTAAACCCCACCCAGGCGCTCACGTGCCTCCTCATTTTCGTTGAAATAGCGCCCGCCATAGACAAGCTTGGGCTTACCGCGAATGACAGCCAATTGTTCAGCCAAACCCTTCAACAGCGCACCCGATTCTTCAGAGCTGATCGAGAGAACAATCATTTTAGGGTGTACTGAGGCAGCATAATCCACCAGGTCTTGTACGGGCAGATCTGGACCCAAATACTCAACATAATATCCTTCACGGCGCAGCAGGATGGCAAACATCAGCGAGGCAATTTCATGCGTTTCCTCCGGGCCGCAACCAACCAAAATCAGGCTACCATCATGACGGGTAGGCAGGGAAAGGAAGATATTCATCAGCTGACCGCGCACAAAGCCAGAGGCAAAGTGCTCGGTGGCAATTCTGATCTCACCGCGATACCAGGCCTCGCCCACCAATACCAGGCTGGGAAAGAAAACCTCTTCAAAGATGGTGGGGATGTCAAAGTACTTCTGAACGTCTTCTATAATGCGGGAGGCTTTATCTTCCTGGTGGGTTATCAGGGCGCCAAATAACATTTCAGCATAATCGCGCGCAGGACGAGGGGGCTTTTCTTTTGGGGTCTCGACTGGCGCGGTCATCACCGCCTCAGGCCATTGATCATTTTCCCGCAGATGCTTCAATTGGGCGGCAACCTGGCTGATCGACTCCCCTGCTGCCAATCTTTCTTGGGTCCATAGTAAGACCTGGATATCTTGCTCAGTATAAAGGCGGTAACCATTATCCAGGCGGGAAGGATTAAGCAGGTCATAGCGCCTTTCCCAGGCACGCAAGGTGACCGTCTTGATGCCCGTTCTCTTGCTGACAGCTTTAATAGTGTAAATTGGTTCTTGTGAATAGGTGCCAATTGATGTCATACGAACCTCACTCTCCCGTACCTAACGGGTTTTGAATGGAAAAGATTGACCCTAAGAAGAAAGCTCTCTCTTCCTCAGTCATTGGACGAGGCCTGGCATAATCTTCCAGCATCGCTGTCAATAACTCAACGCTGATATGCCTGCCATTATAAAATACATGGCGCTGAATGAACTCCCAACGCGTTTGCGGGTAATATATCCCGTTATAAGTAATCCCCATTTGGTCAAAGAAGAGATTCCCCAGGCCGTAGTGAATGAAAGCCTCGTTGAAAAACTCCATCTCCTTGGGGCGGTGGGCCTGGCTGCCGTTGACGATGACTGCGCCAGCCTCAGCTATCTTTCGAAAATCACGCTTCATTTGGGTTTGGGCATAATCTAGATAATCTTCGTAGTATTGGAATGTCACTACGGGGAGATAACCTTCTGTGCTGAGCCTGGCAACTTCATTTTCCAACCAGACCAGGTCCTCACAAGGCGCTGCGCCAGCTGAATCCGCGGTAGCGAAGGCAAAATCTGGCCCTGGAGCATTGCAGCCTATGAAAGCAATCTTGTTGCCATTATGCTCAATCAAAGCAGGCAGCTTTGCCTCAGTTAAGCTTGCACCACCGCCATAGTAGATCATACCGTGCTGGGTGTAAATATCCAAACTCATTCGTGCTGCTTCAACATCATACAGGTAATCCGCATCATTGATGTGATTGCCTGTCAACTCGATAATATCGGCGTCTATATCGTCTAATAAAGATATATATGCCGGCGAACTACAAAACATCAAACTTGGGGAGATAGGGTCTGGATAAGGGCAATTCTCATAGAACGAAACTTCATTGCTGATATGTGTTAAATCCGCCCCACGCAGCCAGTCGCCAATATCACGGGCAGGATAGGTCATGCCATTCATTTCCATTTTATAGGCTGTGGCACGCACCAGGGCAGTCACCCCGGTCATCACCAAGCTGGTCAGGCGTTGCGAGTCGCGATTGGTTGGAACCAATCCGAATGATAAGTCTGTTAGGGCTTGCTCTGGGATGGCTTGGGCAACTTCAGGACTGGCGTAGAGTGAATAGGTGGATTCCAATAAATAAGCCTGTTCGTCAAAATCCTGCCGCAGGGGTGAGATGCCGTCAATGGTGATGACTTTCATTTGTGGGTTGAGCTGGTCAAAAGGAATGATTGCCCATTGGCTTGGGCTGAGCTGGTTATACAAGCCTGCGCCATCTTCCCCTAAAACGGTTATGGTTGGGGAGATAACATCCCCGCCGGGTGCGTCGCCTAAAATAGATAGCAGTGCATTGTAATCTGACTCGAATACCAACAGCCTTTTGATGGCCTCAGTGCTGCTTTGAGGCGTGCCCTGCCAGAGGGACTGCAAATCTTGGGCAGTGACTGAATCTTGTACCGTGAAAAAAGGCGCTACGAGGGCATAAATAACCTGCCCTTGCCCTAAGATAACCTGCCCTGGCGGCATTCGATCCTGACTGCCTAAAATGACAGTATCACCAATTAAACCCTCAGCCCACACAAACCCAGCCGGCAAGGCCGTAATAGACCAGGCTCCCCCAGGGACTTCAGGAGATATCCAAAAACTAAAAGGGGTTGGCGTATCCACTGATTGTTCACCAGGCGTTTGCGGGTCAGTTGCTGGATTGCCGGGTACCACAGGTTCGGCTTGGGATGAAACCGGCACATCGATACGATGATCAGCAGCTGCAGGGATGAAAAGCGTCAAATCGGTCAGGTTTGAGAGGCCGCAGGCGCTAAGCAAGCAAACGCTGAGCAGGGCTGTAATAATTTTTAATAACAACTTCTTCCGCATAAGGCTACTCATAAAGCATCGACAAAGCTTATAAATCTAATTATAACAGCAAGTCAAGCGTACAAGCCTTGCAAAAGGTTTTATTGGGAAGTTTTCTTGGCTATCCTGCCAGCTATGGCTAGTTTAAGACAAACATCACGGCAATCAGGGATTTAATCCTGCAAATAAATCGCGTTTGCAGGCAGATTTACCCTCAACAGCCGGGTAAGCCTGCATAAATTGGTCCACCTTGCGCAAGAACAAGGCATTTATTAGCCCACGCAAGCCCTTGTTCATCTTGCCCCCGCCCTGGCTGGCGTGGCAGGCGGCTGCCTGTGCCTGCAACTTGGCAACCTGGGTGTAATTGACGCACACGTGGGTCGGAAAATCCTGCTCGGCGATTGAGAGCAGGTCAATATCTTTGTTTTTGCCAAACTGGCGCGGGTCTTGCCCAAGCAAGCGCAGGGTTAATATCGAAGCTTTTAAGAAGGTGCGGTTAATGACATGGAAGTATAACCGCTCAGCTTTAAATGAAGGTAAACTGCCAGGGTCTTCGAATGACCCTGGCTGGGCGGCTAGCTCAAAAGCCAAGACTGTAGCTTGGTGTACCGCGATATGGTCTGGATGACGGTAACCGCCGATGGGGTCAAAGGTCAGGATCACATCTGGCTTGATGTTGCGAATAATGTGGGCAATTTTCTCTGCTACAGCGCGCACAGGTTGGGCTGCTAACGCGTTTGGGTGTTGGTTTTCTGGTGAGCCGGGCATACCCGAATCACGATAATTGAGGTAAATCACCTCGCGGATGCCTAAAATCTCGGCTGCACATTTCAATTCCTGGGTACGCAAGCAAGCTGCACTTTGAAATTTTTCCTTAAAGGATGCATCCACTTCGCCAACCTCACCGCGCGTGGCACAGACCAGGAAGACCTCGACGCCTTGAGATGCATAAAGCGCTAGGGTACCACCCATACCAAAGGTTTCGTCATCAGGGTGCGCTAAGACAGCTAAAATTCTTCGCTTCCTGGATTGTGCTTTACTTTCCATAATAATGTCCTTTTCTGCAGCCGGTTCCTAATTTAGATGTTGCAAAATTATAGCGGGAATGATGTGTGAATTCAACTTAAAGGTGTGCGGTGTCCAGGAGATACTATACACTCTGGATATCAAGAATACATCAGGTTAATATTGTTGTTAAGCAAACGACAAATAACAGATGAGGAGATAAAACGAAGTGAATCCTGGACACCATATAGATTATAAACAACTTAGAAGAATAAACCCAGTAGCAGCGCGAAGAGCAGTGCTAGATTATCTAGAAAGCACAAGCGGTAACATCTCACAGACAGCCAAAGTGTTTGGGATCAACCGTAGTGTTGTGTATGATATTCTGAAAAAGCAAGCATGTGGAGATTTATCAGATCGATTACGGATACCCAATAGACAACCAAACAAGACATCTTCAGAGATTGAAGACAAGGTGATTGAGGCTAAAAACAAAACACATTTGGGTTCTATACGTCTCTCGCTTTACCTAGCAAAATATGAGCAGGTACAAGTACCACCAGGGACTATCCGTCATATCGTTCGACGAAATCGTCAGCGGATAACTTATAACCTACCCTCTTCCAAGCATAGAAAGGTCAAACGTGAATTTGTGGATTGGTACAGCGCCAAGCCTTTTGAGATCGTTCAGATCGATTTAAAGCATATTAGAGATCAAAAAGCGCTCACTAGAGACCAAATAGCACATTTAGACCGTCACAATATCCCAAATTACCAGTGGAGTGCCATTGATGTCAACACTCGTTTCAAAATGATTGCTTACTCCCGCGAGAAATCCTGGACCAATGGTTTGTGCTTTTATTTATGGGTTATCTCCTGGTTGCGCTCGCATGGCGTCAAGTCTGAAATTGTTTTTACAGTGGATAACGGCGAGGAGTTCGGTGGCAAATCATGGATGAAGGTTAAAGACTTACGAAAATTAATTTCAGGATTTGGCTGCAGCTTGATCCAGAACCACAAAGGCCATTGTGAAGAAAACGCTCACGTGGAACGCTCCCATCGTACTGACGATGATGAGTTTTATATCCCACGTGCTTATTATTTCATCAATGAGCATTCTTTGTTGGATGAATCATTGGGGTATAACTATTACTACAACAATGTCCGCGAACATTCCTCCCTCAATTACCAAACCCCTTTTCAAACCCTTAAACAGCGCTTGCCTGTTATCAATGATAACATCCGCTATACTATCCCCATTATGCTCGATACTGCTTCTGTCAAAATCGGCCCTTGGAGTGGATACAATGTCCTGGCTCAGAACCAAGGTTAAATAAAGCTGCTCTGCATGGGGGGGGACATGGATAAACCTCAAAATACTTGTTTTTTACCAATAAGTTATTGCGTCAGTACTGAGAGGTGGGCATAATACCAATAAATTGTTATTGCACTTAATTATTACTTGGATTTGCGCCGGGTTTTAAATAAAGCTTCCCAGGCGTTGACCTCTTCTTCAGAAAGTGTCCTGTTGCGCGGGTCGATACTGGGGTGGGTTTCGGAGGCTGCCAGCATTTCCTTGGCAAACTCAGGGCTGGAAATCACCTCGGCATGGAAAGAACGGGCCGCCGCAATGATCTGGCGGTCAGAGGTGACGATTTTGTAATTACGGGCTGTCTTGCGCAGCTTACCTAAGAATGCCATGATGGCTTGGTCGGCAGTGCGGCCTTGCGGAACGAAGTTGGCAGTTACAGCACCATGCGACCTGCTGCCGCTCATGCCGGGCGGCGCTTGGTCAAAGAATACCTGTGCCCGGCATCGTTTTACCCGGCAATAGGCTAACAACTGGCTGATTAACTGCGCTTCATCGTCCAGATCGCTGAGGCTGATCCCAGGTACGTGCGGGATCAGGTTATGCCCATCAATAATTAATTGCATCGTGCTGTAATTGTAAAGCTGTTTTGTTGAAACAGGGTAGATAATATAGGGAGAGCGAGCTTATTCCCGTTATAATAATTAAGATATAAAGTATTAATTTGTGATTTTGTCAGGTAAGTTTAAGTAAAAGGTTCCTCATGACTGACAGTAAAGCAGTTTATTCGAATCAATTTTCTCCATCCCCAGGGTTTGAACAGGTCGACTCAGCGCTGCAAGGCATAACCGTATTTGCCCCGCCCAAGCAAACCACGCAGGCGGAATCCCCCAAGACCTACACCTGCCCGCAGTGCGGCGGGCACTTAGCTTATGATATCCTCACTTCCGGCATCGCCTGCCAGCACTGCGGTTATCAACAAAAGGTCGAGGGAACGCGGGTCGGACGCGCTGCAGATGAGTTTGAGTTTACCCTGGATACGCTAAGCCAGGCTGAGCAGGGCTGGGGAGAGCTGCGCAGTCAGTTGCATTGTGATAACTGCGGGGCTGAGCTTTCTTACCCAAAGGGCGCAGTGGCTACCAGCTGCCCTTACTGCGCTTCAAACAAAGTTAATGTGCAGGTCGCAGAAGAGGAAAAACTGAGACCGCGCTTCTTGGTACCTTTTAAATTATCCAAAGAGCAGCTGCCCACGCTGGTTTTGACCTGGCTTGGGCAGGGTTGGTTTCATCCCCCCGAGCTTTCTGCGGGGTTTATGATTCGACGATTAAGCGCGGTGTATTTGCCGTTCTGGACCTTTGACGCCAACATCAGTGCTGAATGGGAAGCAGAAGTTGGCCAGCAAGTGAGCCAGCGGGTTTATAATGCTGCCCAAAAACGCTGGGAGACCAGGACGCATATCACCTGGCATTGGCGTGAGGGCCAGGTTGATGTGCCGGTTGACGACCTGACTATCAGCGGTGTTGCCCCACAACGCCTATCACAAACCATCTTATACAAGACCCTGCCCTTCGATATGGGGGGCTTAGTTGCCTACCAGGCTGATTACCTGGCCGGCCTGCAAGCCCAAGCTTATGACGTAACCTTGCCCGAAGCTTGGGAACAAGCCAAAGTGGAAATGCGGGAGCGCGCTAAACAAGCGTGCCACGACGATATTCCCAGCACCTATGTGCGTAATTTCAGTATGTCAGCTGATTTTGCGGATGAGAGCTGGCGTTACATCCTCCTCCCAATTTACCTGGCAGCCTACCGCTACAAGGACAAGGTCTACCAGGTGATGGTTAACGGCCAAACTGGCAAAGTGGCCGGGCAAAAACCAGTGGACTGGTCCAAGGTATGGCTGGCGATTGGTGCCTGCCTGGCACCAGGCGCATTACTGGGTTTGGTTGGGCTGCCCCTGCTATTGCTGGGCGGCATCGGCATATCCTTTATTGCATTTGGCGCGATCTTATTTGTTGTAGGTCTCATAATCAGCTTTGTCATTTACAATAAAGCTTCAGTATCGGAGTCCGGTTAATGACTGAAAATCCTCTTCCACCAAGAACGATCCAACCAGAAAGTGAAACTGCCTGGCAGACTGACCGGATCCCGGCTGGTTGCGATCAGTGCGAAAAGGTTTTCCTGGTTCCCAGAACAGCGCTTGAACAACGCTGCCCCTTATGTGGGCGGGGTCAATTGCAAGCCCAGCCTGTTTTAATGCAAAAGATCTCTCCAGAGTTCATGCTGCCGTTTAAAGTCGGGCAGACGCAACTACAATCCGTTTTCAACACGTTCTGTGAGGGCATCTGGTTAGCACCAGATGGATTAAACAGCGCCAATTTATTAAAAAATTGCCGGGCCTTGTTTTGGCCGATGTACCTGGTAGACAGCACAGTCGAAGGCCAATGGCAGGCAGAAATGGGCTTTGATTACCAGGTCAAAAGTGCTAAAGCCACTTACAGCCAACATGGCTGGGAAAACCGTGACGAGGTAAAAACACGCACCCGTTATGAGAAACGCCTGGGCAGCGTATCCAGGCGTTATGAGAATGTGGCTGTGCCTGCCATTGACTCGCATAAACTGCGCCTGTCCCAACTTGGCCAATATGACCAGGGCAGTGTAACGCCCTTCGAAAGCACCGATCTTGGGGAGGCATTAATAGAACTGCCTAATCTTGACCCGAGTGAAGCCTGGCAAGGCGCAGAAGAGCAATTTAAGCAAAAAGCCGGCCAGGAGTGTATGGCAGCTGCCAGTGCACAACATTTACGCAATTTTGTTTTGCAGGCAGCTTATAAAGATATGAACTGGACCCAGTTCCTGCTGCCCATGTATGCCAGCTGGTACCAGGATGATGAAGGGCAAATACACCCTATCCTGGTGAATGGGCAGAGCGGTCATATTAATGGGTTGCTCATGGCCTCACAGAAAAAAGGCAAACACCTGGCGGGTTTGCTAGCCATCATTGCCGCAGCAATGTTAGTGATGGCAGTGTTAATTTTTGTTTTGGGAATCGCTTTACCACCCATCCAATTAATAGGCGTGGTCCTGTTTTTGCTTGGCGTGCTAGTTGGCATAGGCGCGCTGGTGCCGCTGATATTGCCTGGTCAATGGAACCGCAGAGAAGCTGAACGAAATGGCGGCACAGGCTATTTGGGAGCGACAAAGTGAGCTTGAGCAAAGCGGCTCGATTTTGGTCTGTAGTTGCTTATATTTTGTTCCTGGGCGGCGCGGTTTTGGCTTACCTGGAGAACGGCTCTGAACTTTCGTTTTGGATACTGGGGTTTGGGATTGCCCTTGAGGTCAGCCTGCTCTTGCTGGGGTTGTTTGGCTCAGAGCGGATCAAGTTTTTGCTGCGGAAAGGCAAGTCCCTTTCCATTATCGCAATTATTGCCCAGGTACTTGCCCTGCTGATCAGCTTGTTTGCTATCCCGGTGCGCTTTCTTTCTTACATTAACGCCTTCACCTGGCTGCTGGCATTAAGCTTGCTGCTGTGGACTGGCGCGTTGTTTATCCTTTTATATGCAAAGAACGCTCATAATGGAGAAAAAAAATGAATAATGTTTATCCTTCCACTCATCCACTGGTTGCACATAAGATTACGCGCCTGCGCGATTATCAAACCGAACCCAAGAAGTTCCGTGAGTTAGTGCGTGAGTTGGCGGCCTTGTTGGCTTATGAAGCCACGGCAGATTTAGTGGTGCGGCCTGTCAAGGTGCAAACTCCCCTGGCCGAGGCAGATGGCTTTGACCTGCTTGAGCGCATCGGCTTGGTACCGATCCTGCGGGCTGGCTTGGGGATGGTTGAAGGTGTTTGGGAACTGATGCCCAGCGCAGAAGTATGGCATATCGGCCTTTACCGTGATGAACGCACGCTCAAACCTGTAGCTTATTACAACCGCCTACCGATTGAACCCACTGTGTCAGTCTGCCTGATCTTGGACCCCATGTTGGCAACGGGCGGGTCAGCTGTGGCAACCGTTGATATCTTGAAAAAATGGGGGGTTAGAAAAATTAAATTCTTGGGGCTGATTGCCTCTCCTGAAGGAATCGAGGTACTTCACAACGCACATCCAGACGTAGCCATCCACATTGCCGCGATCGACCAGGGTTTAAACGACCATGCGTACATTTTGCCCGGCTTGGGCGACGCGGGCGACCGCCA
This sequence comes from Anaerolineaceae bacterium, assembly GCA_040768105.1. GTDB lineage: Bacteria > Chloroflexota > Anaerolineae > Anaerolineales > Anaerolineaceae > JAXGNE01. The sequence continues at coordinate 153,386 of JAXGNE010000009.1, read as the reverse complement.
GTTTGGGACTGGTTAGAACGGGGAAGGCCAACCCTGCTTGCCAATCAATGGCACAAACATGACCCCTATGCTGTCATGGCATTCAAAGCGATCTTCAAGGCGCTGCCAGACGCGCAGCACCTGGGAAAAGCGCGGCCCGATGGGAATGACCAGGCGTCCGCCCGGCTTCAATTGATCTAACAAAGCTTGCGGTACCTCTGGTGCGGCAGCGGTGACAATAATGGCATCATATGGTGCATGATCAGGCCAGCCCAGTGTGCCGTCCCCTATCATTAATTGGATATTTGCATGCCCCATCTCTGCCAATTTTTTCTCAGCAATTTTTGCCAGCTTCGGGATGCGCTCAACGCTATAAACATGGGAGGCCAACTCACACAAAATGGCAGTCTGGTAGCCTGAGCCGGTGCCAATTTCCAAGACGCACTCGTGGCCTTTCAACTGCAGCAGCTCAGTCATGGCAGCCACGATAAAGGGCTGGGAAATGGTTTGACCTTCACCAATTGAAAGGGGCGAATCTGAGTAAGCCCAGTTTTTTGCCTCATCGGTGACAAATTCATGACGGGGGATATGACGCATGGCTTTAAGGACCCGCGCATCTTTAATGCCCCTTTTCTCAATTTGCTCACGAACCATATTTTCACGCTGAATCTCAAAGGGGATTGTTTCTGCGCTCATTATCCATCTCCATTAATCGATTGGCAATCTGGCGATCCACCTTTCCCATTGGGAAATCGGCCAGCTGGGGGGTTGTGACCCATAAGATCTGTGAATGCTGTAATGCTGTGGGTTGGTTGTGATCATCTAAGCTGCAATAAAAGGCATGCAAGGTGATTTTAAAATGGGTATAAGCATGCTTGTAAATGCCAAAGGGATCCCCCACAGTAATACTCACACCCAGCTCTTCCACGATTTCCCGCCTCAGGCAGTCTGCTAGGTCCGCATCGGATTCCTGCATCTTACCACCCGGGAATTCCCACAACCCTCCCAACAAGCTGCCGGGTGGACGTTTGCAGATTAACACCTGATCATCCTGCGTAATAATCGCAGCTGTGACCTGGTGATGTGGGACTTTGGGTTTCACCCTACGGACTGGCAGCTGGTTTTGGAAGCTTAATTGGTATGCAAGACAGCATTCAGCCAGAGGGCAGCGCTCACAGGCGGGCTGTTTCACCATGCATACCTCTGAGCCTAAATCCATCAAGGCCTGGTTATAATCACCAGCTTGCCCCTTTGGCAATTCTGCCGTGGCAATCGACCAAAGTGCCTGCTCGGTGTCTTTTGTGCCAAGTGGTGATTTGATATTGAACAAGCGCGCATAGACCCTGCGAATATTGCCATCCAATGCGGGTGCGTCCAGCCCAAAGGCAATCGAGGCAATTGCCCCGGCTGTGTAACGCCCGATACCGGGCAGGTGCAGCAGGGCATCCACATCCGCAGGCAGTTCCCCGCCCCACTGGGTGCAGATCACCTGGGCAGCTTTATGCAAATTACGCGCACGACTGTAGTAACCGAGTCCCTCCCAAGCAGCTAGGATGTCTTGCTCGCTAGCGTCACATAAAGCCCAAACATCTGGGAACCGCACCATCCAGCGCTCATAATAGGGTAAGACGGTATCAACTTGGGTCTGCTGCAGCATAATCTCCGATATCCAGACCTTATAGGGCTGGGGATCAGAACGCCAGGGCAGCACCCTGGCGTTAAGTTTATACCAACTGAGCAATGCTTCAGCTATACGCATCTCAAAACTGGAAGGCTCCCTTTAGGGGCACTAATTTAAACTGGTAATTGTCAACGTATTCCTGAAGACTTGTGTTTAGATCGTGCCAGGCATCGGATTGGAGGATTTTTTGGGCTGCTAACATATCGGGCACTAAAGCGCCAACCTGGATTTGGGGCTGATCACCGTAAATGGTCACCCAGGCATCCTCCAGGTTTAATCCAATTTGGTTGGCACCGGGCATAAAGGTGCGCACCACGAATTCAAAATATTCCTGCTCTTTACCAGGCTGGATATCCCAGGTCATGATGAATTTTATAGCCATACTAACACCCTCTGATACGGACTATTCTCGCCTGTCCAGTACGACTACCTTGGTTTCTTCAGGCAGGGCAGTCACCCCGGTTGCCTTAAAGGATTCCATCGTTTCTAATTGGGTCAAGCCCATTTCTTTCAGGAATTTTGCCAAGGGATCTAGTTTGACCTTGCTTTCAGGCAGGGCATAATGCATAGGGATAACAATATTGGGTTCTAAAAGGCTAATTACTTCAGCTGCTTTAGAGGCGTTGAGGCTCGATTCATCACCAATCGGGACGAGGGCAATGTTCACTGTGCCAAGGGTTTCAACTTCAGTTTGGGTGGGTACACGGGTGATCTCCCCTAAGTGAGCAACGGTCAGGTTGCCATAATCAATCACGTAGAGGGTGTTGTGCTGCTCATCTTCTTTTCTCTTATGCCCATTGGTCTGCACACCGGTGATAAACACCCCGCCAATTTCGTATTCGCCAGGACCCAAGATAGGATGAGGATCGCCCTTGACCGCCTTGATAAAATTATGACCCGGGTGATTACAACTCACCGTCACAATTTCTGCTTTTAATTTAAGGGGGGCGTAACCAACCTGATCGCTGTCAAAAGGATCTGTCACAACCGAGGCCATGCCGCGTTCCGTTATTCTAAAACAGGAGTGCCCATACCAAGTAATTTCCATACAACCTCCAATAACAGGCAAGCTTTTTTGCCTGTAATATTTTTTAAGTCTTTTAATTAGATTATATCAGGTAGAAGGCTTATTTCTATTGTAGAATTAATTGAAGGAAAATAGTTTAGATAAGGAGATAATATGTCACTCGAAGATGGTTTAGGTATAGGTTCTGTTTTACTGTGTTTATTGTCAGTCTTGATTGTCTTGGCGGTCCTGGTTTTTATGCGCGGGCTGCGGGTTTTGACGGAGTACGAGCGGGGTGTAATTTTCACTTTAGGAAAATTCACTGGTGTACGTGGACCTGGATTGACTTTCATCTGGCCAATTTTCCAGAGAATGCGCCGGGTGGACTTGCGCCTGGCAACAGCCGAGGTACCCAGGCAAGAAGTCATGACGCGTGATAACATCCCTATGCTCGTGAATGCCGTAGTGTATTTCAAAGTGATTGACCCAGAAGCTGTCATCATCAAGATCGAAGATTACATCTTTGCGATTCGGCAATACACCCAGGCAGCCCTGAGGGATGTAATTGGCAACAACGAAATGGACTCGGTTTTGACTGAAAGGTTGCAAATTGCTGAGGCAATCAAGGAAATCGTGGATAACGAGACCAGCGATTGGGGGGTGGATATTATATCAATCAAGATCCAAGAGCTGGAATTGCCGGCTGAGATGAAAAGGGCTATGGCAAGGCAAGCCGAAGCAGAGCGAGAACGCCGCGCTACCATCATTGCCTCGCAAGGTGAGTTGGCGGCTGCTGAGAATTTGCGCGATGCGGCAGAAACTTTAGCTGCTACCCCAGGCGCGCTGCACTTACGCACGCTTCAAACCATTCGGGATATTGCCTCAGACCCATCCGAAAAGCTGGTACTCTTCCTACCTTCAGACTTAGGGAAGCTCACAGATTTCATTCAGCCAAAGCAGTAAACGATGACCATCCTTGATAATAACATCCGCTACTTACAAATAGCCTTTAACTACAACGTGGGCATGGTGTTGGGGACCCTGCCCAAGATTGTCCAGGACCCACGCATCTTGATCGAGGCCGGCACGCCATTCATCAAGCGGGAGGGCACTCGCGGCATTGCAACCATTGCGCGCATGTGGCGTGGGCATGTCGTGGCTGACCTGAAAACCTCGGATGGTGCGGTTGGCGAAGTGGACCTGGCGCGCACGGCTGGCGCAACAGCAGCCACGGTGATTGGTAACTGCCCGGTGGAAACGCTTGATTTATTCATTGAACGCTGTCAGGCGCTTAATATGATTTCCATGATTGACATGCTGGGCGTGGATGATCCCTTGAGGGTGATGCGTCCCCTATCCAAACCGCCAGACGTGGTGGTGATCCATCGCGGGCGAGACGAGGAGAGCAACCGCTCGAAGATGATCCGCTACAGGCATATCAATCGCATCCGCAGCAAGTATGATGTGCTCATTTCTGCTGCGGGCGGTGTGGATCTGCGCGAAGCCCGCTCGGCTATCTTTAACGGCGCTAACATCGTGGTGGCTAACCTAGTGCAGCCTGGTGATGAATGGAATGGCATTCGCACGACGGATGACATCAGGGCAGTCTCGCAGCAATTCCTGGAGACGATCTCGTAAACAACAAAAAGCTGGCTCACTACTTGAGCCAGCTTTTTTATTTCTTATAACGGGAAAACACCCGGCTCTGAAGCCAGTTACCTATCACAGGGCGTAGAAAAAGCACTGCCAAAGTGCAGCAGGTTGGCATACAAGCTGAATGGCCAGCTGGTGATGCCCATGACTGCCCCCAGAATTCCACCAAATACTTTTGGCTCCACAAACTCACCCTGCGCTGCGCGAAAGTTTCTACAAGCTTCCAACTCGTGTTCCCATTTGAAATAAAACCCGGTGCCAAGCGCCAGGTAGAGCAGCATGATGATGAGTAATAGGGTGAAAAGCTTTTTAAGCATGGTTTTATTAATAAACAATCAAGCAAATATTGATAGTAAATTTAAAAGCTGTTTTTAGAATTTTCAAACGCCCAGTGCTGCCAGCATTGACCCTGCCCAGGCTGCGGCTCGCTCCAGCTCGCCATCCTTCAAGGGGCCTTCAGAGTCCTTGACGACGAACCAATCCGCTGGCAGGAGTGCCTGGCCACCTTTTTTCTGAAGCCCTTTCAGCATCTTCTCAGCGGCATAACCAAATAGCTTCACCAGAAAAACGAGGACTTTTGAGTTTGCTTCCTCAACAGGAAGACGCGTATCAAAGACAACCACTTTTACTCCCGTTAATGGTGACAAGCCTTTGATGAAAGACTTGGTATTTGGGGAAGGGTTGAAGGCGCGGGTAGGTGAGCCGACCACCAAAAGGTCAAGGTCGCTGAGTTGCTGCGGCTCAACTTGATCGGCTTTGATAGCGGTGACTTCCAGCTTGGTGGCTAGTGCTGCGGCAATGGCTTTTGCCACCATTTCGGTATTACCAAAAAACGAATCGTAGATAACTAATGCTTTCATGATCTGATCCTTTTACTAAACAGTCTCTGTTATACAGTGAGAAAATTATTTATTAATACTACTTTACATTAATTCAGCGTGATATTCAAGCTGCAATTTCTGCCAATAGGCACGGTCTGCATCATTGATTTCACGCAAGACACGGCAGGGGTTGCCGACGGCAATAACGCCAGCAGGGATATCTTTGGTCACAACTGAGCCAGAACCGATGACCACCTGGCTACCAATTGTTACGCCTGGGTTAACAACGGTATTGCCGCCAATCCAGACACTATCCCCAATGGTAATCGGTTTGCCAAACTCCAGCAAGGTGTTGCGCACCTCGGCGTCAAGTGGGTGGCCAGCTGTGTAAAGGCAAACCCTCGGCCCAAAGAATACATTCATCCCAATCTTTACATCACACACGTCGATGATGATGCAGTCATAATTGGCATAGAAATTGTCGCCGATGTAAATATGGCTGCCGTAGTCACAGCGGAAGGGCGGTTCGATATAAATGTTATTCCCGGCACTGCCCAGCAGGTCTCGTAATATTTCAAGCCTTTTGCCTAATTCCTCTTCAGATGTGAGATTGAATTGGCGGGTGAGCCGCTTAGCTCTCTTACTTTCACGTGCTAATTCTTCACCCTGTGCAATGTAAAGCCTGCCTGCAAGCATTCTTTCTTTTTCTGTCATGTGGTTACCATACCAATGTGTTTTTATAGTCTTTTTTAGCTTAACTTCGCCTGGGTTTACTGTGCCTGTTCTGTAGGCGTACCTAGATAACGCGTAATTTTGCGGGTTGAGCAGCGCTCGCGCAGTTTTTGCAGTGCGCTTGCTTCCAGGTCTTGAACCTTTTCTACGCCCAGGTTCATCCCAAATGCCAATTCCGCTATGGATAAGGCTGAACCTCCTAATAAACCGTATCTCAGTCGCAGCAGGATGGCTTCTAAGGGTTCAAGGGTACCAATAACCCGCTCCAGCTCATTGCGCAGCGCCTCGTGACGCGGATCGCTCAGCCTAGCGCTGGGAATGCTGTGAAAGAGCTGCTGCATGAGGTGATCTAAGGCATCTTTTTCCATCGGTCGAATAAACTAAAATCCTTCCAAGTAAGATAGATCCGCGGCTGTCTTGACTAGGTTGGCGATAAGCTGCAGCATGCCAAGACGCGAGTGGCGCAGGGCCTCGTCTTCGACCATCACCAAGACCTTATCAAAAAAGGTGTTAATGGGTTGGATGAGGACCAAAATTTCAGCCAAGGCAGCGTTGATATCTTCTTGCGTGCCAAGTGTCTTTTCCGCGTTAAGCAGGGCTTGGTAAAGGTCAAATTCTTCGGCTTCCTGGAATAAGGTTGGGTTCACAGGATAAGTTTCAGCAAGGTCACGCGTAATGCGGACGCAACGGCTGTAGGCAGGTAAAATTTCAGACCAGTCTGGGCGCGCTACCCACTTTTCCAGTGCTGCAATGTTACGCTTGGCACCAGCAGGGTTTGCGCCCTGCACTGCCAGTACGGCATCGACCACATCATAGCGGTGACCCTGCTCTATGAGCAAGCCGCGCAGCCGCCCGGTTATAAAAGCCAAACAATCCTGTAAAGTCTCATCTGTGATTGTTGTGGGCAGTTTTTCGGCGGCCTGCCTCAATCCCCAAGCCAGGTTGAAGTCCTGGTCCCATGCCATCAGGTTTTGCACCAAGCCCAAGGCAGCCCGGCGTTGGGCAAAGGGGTCTTTGGTGCCGGTGGGGGCTAAGCCAACCGAGAACAGCCCAGCCAGGCTATCCAAGCGGTCAGCAATGCCAATCACTAAACCGGCCTTAGTTTTAGGGGCTTCGTCATCTGCATTGCGGGGCTGGTAATGCTCAAAAATGGCCTCAGCAACAGCTTGGTTTTCACCAGACGCCAATGCGTAATACTGCCCCATGACCCCCTGCAGGGAGGTCATTTCTACGACCATGCTGCTGGCAAGGTCTGCCTTGCAAAGCTTGGCCGCGCTTGCCGCGGTTGCCTGATCCTGCTCATCCAGGGCTAATTTGTCAGCCAGGATGCGGGTAAGGGCTTCTATCCGGTGGGTTTTATCGAGCATCGAACCTAATTGTTTTTGGAAGGTTAGCAGGTCTAAAGCAGGTAAAAATTCTGCCAGGCTTTTTGTCATGTCCTCTTTAATGAAAAATTCGGCATCAACAAAGCGGGCTAAAATTACCTGCAGGTTTCCCTCAACCACCAGTTCAGCATGCGCAGCATCACCATTGCGTACGATAATAAAGTAGGGCATTAATTTGCCTTCGGCATCAAAGACGGGGAAGTAGCGCTGATGCTTCTTCATCACAGCAATCAGTACTTCTGAAGGGAGTGACTCAAGGAATTTCGCATCAAAATTGCCCAGCAGGGCGGTTGGACGTTCCACCAGTTGGGTCACTTCTTCTAATAGAGCCGCGTCATCCTTCAAGTGACCACCGATGCTTTCAGCCAAAGCCGTAGCTTGCTGCAGGATGCTCTGTTTTCGTGCTTCAGGGTCCAAAATTATACCCTGGGTGCTCATGAAGTCGAGATAAGCATTTAAGTCGTCAATGGGTTCGATTGGATGTTCTGCGTGCCGCAAACCCTTGGTCTTATAGCTGCTGCTCAAGCCGGCATATTCGAAGGAGACCGGGTTGGTGCTGAGTAAGGCCAGCAGCCAGCGTACTGGGCGCGAGAAAGTAACCCCACTCTCATTCCAGCGCATGGTTTTATTGAACTTTAGGCCGGTTATTAAGCCGGGTAAGGCTTCGGACAGCACCTCTTCTGCCCGCCTGCCCGCTTCTAAAACTTCAGCAACCACGTAACGACCGCCATCCAGCTCTTTGACAATCAGCTGCTCTACTGTAAGACCCTTGCTGCGGGCAAAGCCTTCAGCGGCTTTAGTAGGCTTCCCTTCTGAGTCAAAGGCACGCTCTGCCGGCGGACCCTTTACCACTGTTTGCAAGGCTGCCTGGTGAGTCTGTAATTCCTCAACAATAACAGCCAAGCGGCGCGGGGTGCCCCATACTTTTACCTCAGAATGCTCCAAACGGGCAGCGTCCAGGAGCGTGGTTGTGAGGGTATGCAATTGATCCAAGGCAGAACGCAAATCGGCGGCGGGCAATTCCTCTGTGCCAATTTCAAGCAGGAAAGGCGCTTTGGGTGGTAAGCCCATCAACTTAGAAGGGGGTTTTACAGGCTGTTCTGAATCATGTTCCTGTAGCCAGGGATGCTGCATTTCCTGGCGCTGGGCTAGGTAGGCTTCAGCTACTTTGCGGGAAAGATCGCGCATTTTGGCAAATAAAGCCTGGCGCTCAGTGACGCCCACGGCGCCGCGTGTATCCAGGACGTTGAATGTATGAGAGCATTTGATGATGTAATCGTATGCAGGCAGCACCAAGCCTTTAGCCAAAGCCTGCAGGGCTTCGCCTTCGAAGAGGGCAAACATCTCGCGCAGGCGAGCCACATCAGCCACCTCGAAATAATAGGTGGAGTGTTCACGCTCGGCAACTAGGTTAACATCGCCATACGTGCGTTCAGGATTCCACTGGATCGCCTTAAAATTATTAACTTTCTGCAGCGCCATGGCAATACGTTCCAAACCATAAGTGATTTCTACCGAAACAACATCCAGGGGTTTGCCGCCGGCTTGTTGAAAATAGGTAAACTGGGTAATTTCCTGCCCGTCTAACCAGACCTCCCAGCCTAGCCCCCAAGCACCTAAGGCGGGCGATTCCCAGTTATCCTCGACGAAACGGATATCATGTTGGTGTGGGTCTATTCCCAAGGCTTCCAGCGATTTCAAGTAAAGTTCTTGGGGATTGCCAGGGTCCGGTTTTAGGATCACCTGGAATTGATAATGCTGCTGCATGCGGTTTGGGTTGATGCCATAGCGCCCATCATCAGGGCGGACAGAAGGCTCCACATAAGCCACCCGCCAGGGCTCTGGGCCTAAAACACGCAAAAAGGTAGCCGGGTTCATGGTGCCAGCACCAACTTGCGCGTAATAAGGCTGCCAGACCAGGCAGCCCTGCTCCGCCCAGTAAGTTTGTAAGGTAAATATTATCGATTGAAAATCTAACGCATCAGTCATATCTGATAAGTCTCCAGATGAGTTTTATAATAATTCACAATTTTTGTTTTTATGAATGGATAGATTATACCCAATAAATCCACTCCCCCAGTTCTTTAATGTAAGTTGGCAATTAGCTTCGCGTTTTAATCAACTCGGGCAATATCTCGCATAAACTGCGGCGTGTTGAGTTTATGTTCCAGCAGGAAGGTCAGGTAGCGTTCGATCAACAGCTTGAGTTCGGCTTCTGCTTCTGGAGGAACCTGTAAGTCCTTTACCTGGGCGTATTTAGAACGCTGAAAATGACGAAAATATTTCAAGGTAGGCATAGAAACAGGCCAAGCATTCAGTGCCTGCCGGCCACAATCAGGGCAAAGCGCACCGCCAGCTTGGGCAGAGAAGTATTGGTCTTCTGGTTGGATCAGCTTGGAACAACTGGCGCAGTTTATCAAATCTGGCCGGTAGCCAAGCAGGTCCATCAGGCGGATTTCGTAGTAATGTACAACCGTGGTGGGGTTAGGCGAGTGCTCTAAACGCATAAATGAATCGATAATGAGCTTGAACAAGGCTCGGTTCTCACCCTCTTCGTAAGTGAAGCGTTCGAGCAATTCCACCATATAAGCCGCATAGCTTGTGAGGGTGAGGTCCTCTTTAATCTTGATGAAGGCATTTTGAGTTTCCGCCTGGGTGATGATGGCCAGGTCGCGACCCTGGGCAAGAAACAAATTTACCAGGGAAAATGGCTCAAGGTGACCTGCTTTGCGGGATTTGATTTTGCGCACCCCTTTGGCAATAGCCTTGATTTTACCCTTTTCCAAGGTGAAGAGAGTCAGGATACGGTCAGCCTCGCCAAATTCCATATGCCGCAACACAATGGCTTGCGCATGAAACGAACGGGCTTCTTTGGGTGACATTTAAGGATTTATGAAAAGGTAATTTATTGAGAGAATCACTCTGCCAGGTCTTCCGGCCCAAAGGAATACGGCAGCAGCTGCTCAAGCGTTACTTCTTGATGTAAAACGCCTTCCTCATCAGCAATTAATACCAAGATATCTTTGGCAAACTCCCGCAAAACCTGCCGGCATGAACCACAAGGCGTACCCCCATTGCGGGTGACCACAGCAATTGCTTCAAATTGGCGCTCGCCTTCCGACACAGCCTTGAAAACAGCCACACGCTCAGCACAGAGCGTTAGGGGGTAGACAGCGTTTTCAATATTACTGCCCTGGACAATCTTGCCATCGCTTGTTAGTAGAGCCGCACCGACCTGGTAGTGTGAATAGGGCACATAAGCGCTTTTTTGGGCTTCGATGGCCTGCGATACCAGTTCTTTTTTAATCGCCTCGGTTAGCATGGTGTTCCTCCTTTTCAGAGCCTTCGGGTTGGGTGAGTAGCGCATGGACTTTTAAGATACGCCGACCGACGACTTCCTGCACGGTAAAAATTGCCCCTTCAGTCTGCACTTTCTCACCTACCGCAGGCACATGCCCCATTTCGCCATACATGAAACCACCCAGGGTATCTGCATTTTCGGTGGCAAGGTGCAAGCCGGTTTCTTCGTTCAAATCATCGAGGCTGATGCGCCCTAAGAATGTGTATTCATAAGGCCCAAGCTGCTGGAATAGCTGCTCTTCAATCTCATCATATTCATCGCGGATCTCCCCGACGATCTCTTCAACGATATCCTCAAGGGTTACCACACCAGCTACACCGCCATATTCATCCACCACCAGGGTCATATGCACCCCGCGGGACTGCATTTCAGCCAGCAACTCATCCACCTTTTTTGCTTCCGGAACAAAATAAGCCGTGCGCAGTAACTGTCTTTGGGAGGCAATGGTGTCATCATCACTTAAATTGCCCAGCAGGTCTTTGGCATATAACAAGCCAACCACGTTGTCAATGGTCTCTTCAAAGATAGGTACACGGGAGTGTCCTGCATCAATAAAGGCTTTGCGGGCTTCGCCAATGGTCGAATTGATATCCAAGGCCAAAAGGTCAATGCGCGGAATCATTATTTCGCGGGCCAAGGTGTCTCCAAAATGAAAGATGGAGTAAATCATCTGGCGTTCGCCTTTTTCAAGCGTGCTTTCAGGTTGATCGATTTCGACCCAATTACGCAATTCCTCATCGGTCATGGTGGCAAGGGTCACTTCAGAAGCGTGCTCACCCAACATCAATGTCATCAAGGCGGAAATAGGCAAAAGCAAGCCATCCAGCAGCCTGCCAATAGGCGCTAAAGAGAGGGCAGACTTTTCTGCGTCATGTAAGATCCAGCCCTCAATTAAAAACTCGAAGGCAATTACCAACAATGCCACAAGTATGATCAAGAGCAAGGCATAGATCAATTTGATTTCCGGCCAGTAATCCAACAAAATAAGCAAGCTTAAGCCGGCCATGAGAAAGTGCGCAATAATTAGGGATAGGCGTAGCGTATTGCGCAAGCGCGGTCGCTCAATAGTTGCAATTGTGCGGTCTACGCGCTCTTGTTCCCTCTCACGAATATTAAGTAAATAGGGCAGGCGTGCATGGGACAGCGCAGATTTTACAGCAGAAACAAGCAGCGTAAAAAATAGCAACAGTGCGCATAAAATCCACAACAAGGTTATATCATTCACTCTTTTCCACCTTAAATTTAGGCCGTGCAGGTACGCCTAAGACCAGCGTATCATCCGGCACATCTTTCGTCACCACAGAGCCAGCGCCTGTGATGGCATTTTTTCCTATCTTCAACGGTGCTACCAACATAGTATCGCTGCCGATGAATGTGTTTTCTCCAATTTCGGTTACATTTTTCTTCTCGCCGTCGTAATTGCAGGTGATGGTGCCCGCGCCAATATTGACGTTTGCACCAATAATGGCGTTGCCAATATAAGAGAAGTGACCCATCTTTACCCCTTGACCGAGATGCGAGTCTTTGACCTCGCCAAAGTTACCCATGTGCACATGATCTTCTAGGACGGCGCCTTTGCGCAGCCGGCAGTAAGGCCCCATGCTGACGTCATTGCCAATGATGGCCTGGTCTGTATCCGAGGCAACCACGCTGGAGCGGTCACCAACTTTGGTGTCACGCATGACCGTGTTGGGCCCAATGACGCAGTCTTCGCCAATAACTGTTTCACCCTGAAGAATCGTGTTTGGCCAGATCGTCGTATCCTGCCCGATGCGCACACTTTGTTCAATATAGGTAGTGAGCGGGTCCACGAGGGAAACCCCAGCCAACATCCAGGCAGTGTTGATCCGCTGGCGCAAGATGGCTTCCGCTTCGGCTAAATGAAGACGGTTATTGACGCCCATGGCTTCGCTGGCGTCTTCTACGACAAGAGATTCAACCTTATGACCTTCTTTAACGGCAATTTCGACCAGGTCGGTTAGGTAATACTCGCCTTTGGGGGAGACTTGTATTTTGGGGAGAGATGCCCACAGCCATGCTGCATCAATGCAGTAAGCGCTGACATTATATTCACGGATGGCCAGTTGGCCTGGGGTGGCAAGGGCTTCTTCGATGATGGCTTTGACCTTGCCGTCGGCGTCGCGGAGTATCCGTCCAAACCCGCGCGGCACATCACCGACCACGCTGGTCATGGTGAGGGGGGCTGTACCATACTGGTGCAAGCGGATCAGCGCCTCAAGAGTCTCAGCGCGCAGCAAGGGCATATCAGCAAAGGTGATCAGAATGAGGTCTGCTTTGCCTGACAGGGCCGATTCGGCCATCATGACAGCATGCCCAGTGCCAAGCTGCTCAGCCTGCAGGGCAAATTGGGCCTGGTCTGCGACAGCCTGGCGTACCAGGTCTGCCCCATGCCCGACTACCACAACGGGAGGCAGGTCCGATAGTTTTTTAACTACCTTTATGGCGTGCCAGATCAGGGGTTTACCTAAAATGGTGTGCATCACTTTGGGCAGTTTGGAACGCATACGCGTGCCTTGGCCAGCGGCTAAAATAATGGATGCAGTTTTCATCAATTGCTCCGGGATATGAATAAACGAGCCTGGCGAATCAAATTAATGATGCCCTGCTCGTTGGGTAATACTTTATAAGAGTCGTCTGTTTCTGTTTCCACAATAACTATCAGGCCGGGGCACCAGGATTCGAACCTGGATCCACGGATTCAAAGTCCGGTGTGCTGCCGTTGCACCATGCCCCAGAATAATGGCAACTATTTTAGCATAGAATCGCATAATCGCCAATAAGCTGCAAGGGTTAAATATATCATGATTTGACAGCATCGATGTGAGGAGTTTTATCGCAGATGGACCCCTCACCTTTAATCCTCTCCCCGAATCGGGGAGAGAAATTTTAGATCGGAAATACATAGCATAAGGTTCTATGCATGGCTCAGGGATAAGCTTTTTTCGCACGGTTGGGATTATGGGAGACCTGGCGGTCAAACATCTCGCTCGGTCCTACTGCCCTAGACAGGGGGCTGCGCACGGAGGTTTTGCACTGAGGACACCTGAGCAATCAAGGCAGCCCGCTCCGCTGTGTTGTATCTCTCTGAGCTCTGCGCGTGGCCAGCCATTCCGGGTTAAATGTTGGTAGGGGAAGGTTTTTGTACTTGTGGTTATTAGTGAATTAAACTCAGCAAACCTTCCCCTATATCGGTGATAAACTGCGCATCTGGACTGTGGAAATAATTTATACCAGAAGTTCTGTGTGATTTGTGAGACCTGAAGGTCAAATATCTCGCACGGTTGGGATTGTGGGAGACCTTACGGTCAGATGCCTCGCACGGTCCCACGGGAGGCGTTGCACTGTGGACACCGGCAATATCAAAGGCAGGGCATGGAGGCTTTGCAATGTAAATAATGGCGGGAACAAAATAATGTATCTTGGTCGGCACCCTCACCTCTAATCCTCTCCCTCGGTGAGGGAGAGGAGGTTTGCTCAATAATAGATTAATCTGTCAGGTTTTTGCTATGGTCCTACTTCCTTTGACAGGGGGCTGCGCACGGAGGTTTTGCACTGAGGACACCGGCGAGAGCAAAGGATATTCATCTTCAAGTTGGTGGGTTGGCTCGGGATAAGGTGGGTTAGTGGGTTTGGAAAATAGTAAGGTTCTCATTATCTAACCAACCCACCCTACGAATCGGTACAACATGGTGGGTTGGCTCGGGTTAAGGTGAGTTAGTGGGTTTGGAAAATAGTAAGGTTCTCATTATCTAACCAACCCACCCTACGAATCGGTACAACATGGTGGGTTGGCGCAGGTTGTGTCGAGTTGTTGGGATTGGAAAAGCAATAGGTACTTGTTATCCAGCCAACCCACCCTTCTGCTAAATGTTTCACAATGGAAACGGTTAATTCTATAAAAAAAAGACCACCAGCCTGGTAACTGGTGGTCCTAGTTTAGCTTTATTCTTTGCTAGTGGCGGTTGCGGTTGATCCTTACAATGGTAATAGCACCGTACATGCCTAAAAACAAGCCGAGTACCTGGCAGAAATAGGAAATTAGATTTAGAAAAAATGTAGACGGAAACACCTTCATGACCATTAGAAAAGGTAAAACAGCACCTAATACAAGCATTACGCTGCCAATAATGACCATATGGGTGGGCGAAATCTTACTCACCGGACTCCTTATACAACCAGCAGCGGGTTAGGTGGCCCTGGCCGACCTTAAACTCTGGGGGGCGTTCCACATCGCACAGCCCTGCAATCATCTTACTGCAGCGCGGGTGGAAGCGGCAACCCTGGGGAGGCTTGACCAAACTGGGTGGTTCACCAGGCGGGACGTCCTGGAATTCGTTGACATTCTTTGCGTCAGGGTCCGAGGTAGCGGCTAACAAAGCCCAGGTGTAAGGGTGTGAAGGGTTATAGATCAGGTCTTCCACCTTGGCCTTTTCCACAACTTCGCCAGCGTACATAACAAAGATATACTCGGAGAAGTAGCGAACCGTGGAAAGGTCGTGGGTGATGTAGATCACTGAAAGTTCATGATCTTCTTGCAGCTTATCCAAAAGGCGCAAAATTTCTACGCGCACGGAGGCATCCAGCATGGAGACCGGTTCATCCGCCACTAATAAGCGGGGATTTAAGATCATCGCCCGGGCAATGACCACGCGCTGCTGCTGACCACCGCTGAGCATATGCGGAAACTTGGGTAAGAACTCCTCAACCGGGGTTAGCTTAACTTCTTCAAAGGCCTTATGGATTCGTTCTAGTCGTTCTGCTTTATCCTTGATGCCGTGAATGAGCAGCGGTTCTTCCATTATTTTTTGAATCGACATGAATGGTGCCAGGGCGCCGTAGGGATCTTGCTGGATATACCCAACATTAGAGCGATAATTGCGCAATTCCACTTTTGAAAAACCGGTCATGGGTTGGCCATCAAAGAAAAGTTCGCCCTTGGTGGGGATGTTTATGCCCAGGATGGTTTTCATCAGGCTGGATTTACCGCAGCCGCTTTCACCAACGACCGCCACAGTTTCACGCCTTTTTAAGTCAAAGCTGACACCGTCTACAGCACGGACATAACCAGCATGTCCAAAGCCAAAACGCCGTAATTCAAACCAAACATGCAAATCCTGGATGGAGAGCAGGGTATCAGGTTCTACTGGTCTGTATTCTACTTTTATGTTTTCAATTTCTTTTTTAGATGCCATTGTTGTTATCTCCCAGTATTATGCATATAGCCAGCATTTGACCAAGTGACCATCTACAGAGACGGTAGGTGGTTCTTCGGAGCACTTATCGAAACGCTTATGGCAGCGTTCAGCATAGCGGCAACCCGTAGGCGGATTAATCAAGCTTGGCGGCTGCCCGGTGATGAAGTCTGGTTCTACCTTGCTGCGCAGTCTTGGCACCGAGGCCATTAATTTGGCTGAATATGGGTGCAGAGGGTCAGTGAAGAAGCGGTAGTTATCACTCACTTCCACAATCTGGCCTGCGTACATCACCACCACGTTATCCGCCAGCTCACTGGAGGTGGATATATCATGGGTGATGAGGATAAAGCTGGTGGCAATCTCTTTCTTGATGCGTTTGAGCAGGTTCATGATGTTGGCCTGCGTCAACACGTCCAGGGCAGAGGTCGGCTCATCGAGGATGACCAGTTCTGGCACGGTCACCAGGGACATGGCAATTGCCACGCGCTGGCGCATGCCGCCGGAAAGCTCAAAAGCATAGCGGTTGATAAAATCGACCGGGACGCCAACACGCTGGAACATCATGGCAGCCTGTTCTAAGGCGGCGGCTTTATCCACGGCGTTGTGAACAATCATAGGTTCTGCCACCTGGTCACCGACCTTCATGACCGGGTTAAGGGCATTCATGGCTGCCTGGGGCACCATGGACATCTTTACCCAGCGCACTTCGGTGCGGTACTGCTCATCATCCATGGCCATCGTATCCACGCCGTTCAGGAGCACTTTGCCCGAGTATTCACCGACATTGCGGGGCAGCAAACGTAAGAGGGCTTTTGCCATAGAGGACTTACCACAACCGGACTCACCAACCACCACAACAGCCTTGTTGGGCGCCAGGGTGAAGTCAACATCATCCACGGCCTGGACCAATCCACGCGACGTCTTGAAATAGAGTTTCAGGTTTTTAACCTGCAGGAGTGTTTTTTCTGCCATCATTCTACATACCTCGTAAGCGTGGGTTAAAGACACGGTCGAGCGCAAAGCCAAGGCTTGCAAAGCCCAAACCGGTAATCATCAAAAGCGCAGCTGGCTGTAAAATCCAGTAGTACCACCCGCGATATAAGGCGGCGTTACCATAAGCCTCGTTAATAGTTTTGCCCCAAGTGGGAAGAACAGGATCGCCCAAGCCCAGCAAAGCCAGGGAAGCTTCCAAGAAAACAAAGCCAGGCACAGAGGAAACCAAACCGGGCAGGAGCAGGGGGATGATGCGGGGCACCAGGTAGCGGAAAATGATGCGGTTATCTTTGGCCCCGTAAGCCTTAGCTGCTTCAATATAAGTGGACTCTTTGATCTGCATAAAGGTGGCACGGTAATTTTTAATGGCGCCAGTGAATATACTCAAGGCCACCGTAGCCCCTAAAATGACCCAGATGCTCCTGGAGTAAAAGGTACCGATCATGATCAGGATGGGTAAGAAGGGGATGACCATATTGATTTCAGTGATTCGCTGAATCAAGCCATCAATAAACCCACCATACCAGGTGCCGACTGCGGCAATGATCATGGTCAGGATGGAGGTGCCCATAGCGGCGATCAAGCCAAAGGCCAGGGCAATAGGGATGCCCCAAAGCATTGGCAGTGTCAGGTCGCGCCGCAGGTGATCGGTGCCTGCCCAGCCAAAGACCTGGCCGTGCATCACAAATTCTGCCTGGGCAGTGGAATCCTTTTCAAAGGTAATTAATTCTACTTGTATTTTATAAACACCCTGGACAACTTTTTGAGCTTCGTCGCCTTCTTGAATGAACAAACCAATATTGGGGACAACCCCGTCTAATTTTTTCCTGAGTTTATCATCTTGATTGAGGGGGTAAGTGTGAGTTGTGCCAATGGCAAAGCTGCCCGCTTTAATCTCACGTTCGTCTGGGGTGAATATTTTGACTGAAGCAAAAGGCTGCTTGTCTTGATAGGTGGATGTGAAGTAAAAAACCAGGTCTTGCGGGAAGCTACTATACTGGTAATCAAACTCAAAGGTGGTAGTTTTAATGTTCGTGCCACCTTCAGTGACAGTCTCTTCAACCGTAACGCCTTCATCGCCTTCAACCATGTCCAGCGAAACAACCAGTTTATCTTTACGGAACCAGTTGTACCAGATGGGCGGTACAGTGCGCGGGTTCTTCCCAACAATTTCCTCACCACCACGCCAAATATTGATGGCTTCACTGTAAGGGATCTTCACAACAACTATGATTGAAGCCACAACCAGGGCTAATACAACCAATGAGCCAAAAATTGCAGATGGATATTTTAGGATTTCGCGGAAGGTATTTATAAAGTTTTTCATTATGACTTTCCTCCACTTCCAATTTTAACCCTTGGGTCAACCAGGGCATAGACAAAGTCTAAAAGGAATACAGTTGCTGCTAAAAGATAGGCATAAATAATGGTCGTGCCAACAATAACAGGCGTATCGTAAAGACCAATGGCTTTAAAAATGACCCGACCTAAACCAGGCCAGTTAAAGACTGTTTCCAAGATAGTGGCGCCAGTCCATACCCCAATCAGCAGTAATGCAAACGACGTAATGATGGTCGGCAGGGTAGGACGCAAGATGTATTTGCGCTCAATTTCACGGGCCGGGATGCCTTTAGCTTTGGCGGTATCCACGTAGTCTTCGCTGGAGTAAATCAGGAAAAAGGTACGCCAGTTGTAGATGCTGAGCGGAAAGGTACTGATGATCCAAGCTGAAGCAGGCAGTATTAAGTGTTTGAGAACACTTAAAGCCCTGCCCAAAAAGTCATCTGGCACCGGGGCATCAATCACCCCGCCAAAAGGTAAGATCCGCAAAATAGCGGCAAAAATTAAGATTAGAAAAATGCCATAAAACCAGGCCGGGATGGCGGAGGTTGGCGAAAGTGCAATGACCACCTTATCCCAGAAACTGCCGTATTTTCGTGAAAGCGCCAGGGCAATAAAGAGGGTGCTGAAGAATAGGATTAACTGGGAGGTACCCATCAACAGCAGTGTGTAAGGTAAACGCTCCAAGATAATTAACCTGACATTGCGCGAGCCGCTATCACTGGTCATGTGCTGTGCGCGGCCCAAGTTCATTGTCAGGGCATTTTTTAAGAAACGCGCACTTCGAATAGCCAGGGGCTGATCCAAATCCAACCTTTCGATTTCATTTTGGATTCTCTCTTCAGTTAACCTTGTTTTCTCAGCGGGGTCTAGGTTTTTAAAAGCTGGATTCATTTGGATCTGCATGGTGATGCGTTCCTGAATCTCTGCTTTCATCATCTGGTCTACGTAGCCACCCATATTGGCGATCATGATGGTGAGATAGATACCAATCACCACCGTGACAAAGAGGGAAAGCAACCTGAACCCAGAGTATTTAATAACCCGCGTAAAGGTGCTGTTAGATGAAGATTTCTTCTTCTCTACTGTGGGCGTGACATCCTCGGCAACTGATCCCATAATATCCTACCTCCTTAATTTAGATGAGTAGGGGCAAGGAGAGTAAATCACCTTGCCCCTACCTTGTCAAATCAAATAATATTAGTGTCTATCGATCGAATTACTTGACAGTCACGAATTCGAGCGCGACAAAGGACGGAATAGCTACTGGCAATGGTACAACCACAGCCTCTAACTTGCTCGCGCCGGCTTCCATTGTTGCGGCAACATCAGCGGGAACAGTGATGGTGTAGTAGCCATCTTCCACTAACTCACCCTCAAGTACCTTGACGATTTGACCGGTGGCGTCATAGAGCAAGCCCTTGACTTCCTTGATCTCTTCGGCAGGATAGGGTTCGCCCTGGAAGGTTACGTAAACATCAAATGCAAATTCACCGCCAAGAACCACGCTGGCCTCACCCTCAAGTTCGATCTCAGCCACTTTAGGATCGCCAAATTGGCGCCATTTGTCGGAGAGATCAGCATGATCTGGGTTCTGGATCAGGGTGGCAACTTTTTCGGTCAGGTACACTTCATCGAGGATGTAGGGGCCGGTACCGATATTGTAATGGCCGTATTTCGCAAAGAAGGCTTTAGCGTTTTCAACGCGGGCAGCTAATTCTTCGGGGGTGATGTAAGCTGAAAGAACATTCGCATAGGGGATAGCGCTTTCAGCAGCCATGGCATCCAGTTGTTCGGAAATGAAGCCCAGGCTTGGTCCGCCGATCTGGCTTAACCATTCAACCGTGGTGGTGTCTGTGGAGGTTGCATCAGCTTTGTCAGCCGAGAAAGCAACCTGACCAGCGGCATCTGCACGTGCAGCAGCTGCCAAAATGTGCCAGGGGGCTTCGCCGTAGCTAAAGGACGGCCACATGGTGGTGATATCCAATTCGGCATCGGTCTGATAGGAATCGCCGTAAGCTTCAATGGTCAGCGGATTCTCAGAGAGGATCTTGAAACCTTTGTAGTTAGCTAGTACAGCTTCGGTATTGGGGGCATAAGCCTCATCATAAATAGCGGAGCCTTCTTTACCAAGATCGAGTCCAATAATCCATGCATAGATCATATCGCCTAAATCGAGTGGTGAACCATCGTGCCATTTTACGGTCTCAAAAAGATCGGCGGGATAGTAGACAACGCTCTTGACTTTGGCGGTGGTGCCATCCGGGAATTTCTCGGCGGCGGTGACGAAAGCCTGGTTCTCGGCATCCCAGTCAACAATGGCGTCTTCGGGGACTGCAATTTCAGGTGCAAAGGACAGGTCTACCCAATCCAGGGTCTTACCAATTGGCAAGCCTTCCTGTACGGTCACTTCGGCGCGTTCAAAGCGCTGTGGCCAGATCAAACCAGTATGAGGATCATACATGTATGCCTCACCCCAGGTGGCACGGCCAATAGCCTGGTCAAAGGCCCAGTTAGAGCCAGCGAGGGGGTTCCAGGGATCTACGAAGAGATCTGGCTGACCCCATTTGATTTGACCGCCTTCTTGATCTGATAAGCGGATGGTATATGGCCAGACTTGAGAGCCATCAACACCAGCAGCCAAGTCATAGGTCACATCGAGACCCTGGCGGTAGGGTGTAAAGTTTTTACCGTCAACAATCCAGACATGGACTGATTCGGTCAAAGCCATCTCAAGCATTTCGGCCAGGGCAGCATCGCGTTCTTCAAGTGTTCCAAATTTGTTGTAGGCCAATTTATCAGCCAGGTCACCATAAGGTGTTCCAATTGGGTATGGCATCGCTTGCCATGTGGATGAGAAACCGTAAGCAGATTGTGGAGTGTCATAGAATTCAAAGTTATCGCCTTCATCGCGATCGATGATGGTGGCGGACCAGGCACCGGTGTAAACATGCCAGAGGCCGTCAGCAACATTACCACCCACCCAGATTGGGGATGCTTCGGATGAGCGCTTGTATTGGCGGTCGGTTGCAAAACCAATGCTTTCGAGCTGGTTGGCAACATAATCACCAATCGGGACGCGGGTACCGTCTGAGTCGTTACGAATGAGCAGAATCAGGGTAACGGGTTCGCCTTCGTAGACATACTTGCCGTCTTCGCGGGTGACGCCTTCAATACCGAGCATGACCTCTTCCATTTGGGCATCAGCCTTGGCGGGATCGTAAGCGTATTTGGCTTCTAAGCGGCGTACGGTTTCTGCCATCTTGGTGTAGTCAGGCATGTTGGTAACGATGCTCCAGAATTTGGGCAGGGCTCCACCATTGTAGACTTCGCGGTTGATGTAATCGCGGTCAATCAGCCAGTTTAGGGCTTCGCGAGCCTTGGCTGCATAGAAGGGGTTGACTTTGCCAGTGGATTGATCAAACTTTGGTCCGTAGAAGTTGAAGGTCAACTCGTAATAGAGACCATTGCTTTGAGCATAATCCAAACCCGCAGCTTCGATTTCGGGCAATGAATCTGAAGACATGCCAGAGGCATAGATATCAATTGCACCAGCTTCGATCTGGGTGATGGCAGAGGAGTTGTCAACAACGGAGACCACGATCTCGTCCAGCCAGCCGCCCTTGCGGGTGGTGCGGACTTCGGGTTCCTCGGTTGGTTCCTCAACGACAGGTTCTTCGACAGGTTCCTCGACGGGTTCCTCAACGACAGGTTCCTCAACGGGTTCCTCGACGACAGGCGGTTCTGCTGGTTGTTCAACAGCAGGCTGACAGGCAGCCAGAACCATGCTCATAACAATAAGCAGGCTCAGAACCAAAATGGTATAACGCTTCATTTTTAGTCCTCCTTATAGGAATAAAGTGAAATGGATTTTGGATTGGCCAAGGGTGCACCTGCACCCGCTGCAGTGGAAGAGACTATTTGGGTTTTGAACCGATTTGTCATCTTTTTTTACTACATGCCTTTCCAGTCAGTAATACCCCAGCTATGGGGCTAGTTAAAGCATATTAGCATAAGCTGATTAAATTGTCAAGGAAAGTCAATTACGGCAATTTTCTAATATTTGGATTATAATTATAGGTTCAATTACCATATTTTGCTGACAAAACAATCCCTAAAAAACAAATTTTGCCGGTTATTCGACGTCCATAAGGGTTTCTATGGCGAAGAAATCGCTCCTGGCGCTGGATTGAGATAGTTTTGCCAGCAGATCAGCCTTTCCAGCCAAAACAAGCACTTGCCGAGTTAACGGCAGGGCAGGCATCTGCTCATTAAGTGCGCGCTTCAGCATATCAGCGTGTGCCGACCCAAGGCCGACGGCCAATTGAAAATCGCTGCAGGCGCTATCAAATTTACCATCCTGCAGGCCGGCCAGGTTCGTGCCAATCCAGTAATTAGCCTGGTTTGGGACCGCCCAGCTTTGGTAAAGCGTGCAGTAAGCCTGCGGTTCAACCGCCCAGGAAAGCAAGGCCAGGTCAAACTGGCGCCCAAACAGCGGACCAGCTGGTCCCTCGGCATACAGATCTTGGGCTGGCAGCGGCTGCCAGTTTACCTTGATGCCGCAACTCCCCAGGGATTCAACCATTATTTGTGCGGCTGCTGCATGAAAGAGGGATTGGCTGGTGAGCAGGGTGACTTCAAAGGGGAAGGCGGTCTGTACATTTGCTACGCCCCATGCCTGGCGGGGGGTAAGGGGGTCCGCATCCACGTCCTTCCAGCCCACGCTTTCAAGGAGCTGCGCAGCTTTGAGCGGATCGTAAGCGATTTCTGACCAACTAGGCAGGCTTGAATAGCCGCCTAACAACTCGGCGTTGATGCGCTCGCGGTCGATGCAATGTGCAATGGCCTGGCGGGTGCGGTTGTCCGCGAAGATATCCTGCCGGTCACCATAACCAGGCTGATAACCGTCGTCATAAGCTGCGGGTTTGATGCCGAACACCAGTTCCTCGGTAATGTTATTTGGAATAACAAGCGTAGATAGGTCGCTCGCATTGAGATCAGCCTGGAGGCTTTCCAATTGGCTTTCCAAGTGATAGCTACTGTCTAAAAGGTCGCATTGGCCAGCCTTAAGCATGTCAATGGCTTGCTCAGGGTCTGGCACGAACAGGAAAGTGAGGATGTCCAGGCCAGGTAAGCCCTGCGCGGCGCGGAAGTAAACAGGGTTGCGCTTGAAGGTGATCGATGTGCCGGCTGACCATTCAGAAAGGGTAAAAGCGCCCCAGCCTAAGGGCTGGCGGGTGGAGAGGTCAGCAGTCAGCAGCGCTTCTGGAGAAAGAACCGCCCAGGCATGCTGCGGGAGCGGACTCCAGAAAAACTGCTGCACCTGGCTGGTGCTGAAACCCGGGATACCGCGCCATGCGAGGGTCAGCTCATCCAGGGCAAGGTAGGAAGCTGTGCGGTCGATTGCCCACTTATTGATGGGCGTTTGCGGGTCGGCAGCCAGCTGGTAGCTGTAAAGCGAATCTGAGGCCTGCAGGGGCTTGCCATCGGACCACTGCATGCCTGGCAAGAGCCTGAACTGCAAGACCATCTGGTCCATGTAGAATTCTCCGCGCCCGTCCCAGGTGAGCGCACAGGCACTTTCCAGGCAACCGCTGGGGCGGACTGTTACCCCAGTCTTGAAGACCACCAGCTGCCCATTGGCATCCACTATCTCCTGGCCAGGTACCACCAGCACTTCTTCTAAGCTTAATCCGCCATTTTCAAGGCTGGGTAGAGCTTCGAGGATGACCGGCTGTAATTGCCCATCAACCTCATCGATAGGTCCATCATAAATCGCCTCAAGCAGGTTCGCCTTGGCGCGGGACTGCCTGCCGTCGTAGAGATAGAGGCTCTGCGGTTCGGCGGCCGTACAGATGGTGAGGGTCTTAGGCGGGAGCGCTGTGGCAGTAGGCGCTGAAGTTGGGGTAGGCGTGAGCGCCCTTGGCGTTTCGGTGGCAGGGGGTGTCGCCGGAAGCTGGCAGGCGGATAACAGGAGCCCCAAAAGGACAAGGACTGAGAGAAGGCGGATATGTGAAGGAATTCTTAAAGGCAGTTTCATGAGCATGGGATTGATTAGTCCTCCGGGGGATATTCGGCTATTTCCTCATCATCCTCTTCAACGCCGCCAAAGCGCAGGCGCAGGTACGAGTCATAGCGACGCTGGTCCACCTGGCCGCTTTCGACCGCTGCCCTCACGGCACAGCCGGGTTCGTGGCTGTGGGTGCAATTGCTGAACTGGCAGTTTGGCACCAGGTCACGCATTTCACGGAAATACGCATCCAACTCCTCGCCTTCAATATCCCACAGCGCCAGGGTGCGCAAACCGGGCATGTCAGCCACGTAGCCGCCCTCATCCAGGGCAAATAATTCCCGCACCTGGGTAGTATGGCGCCCTTTGGTGGTGCTTAGGCTGACCGAACGCACCTCCAAGCCTAACTCAGGTTGTATTTCATTTAACAAGGAGGACTTGCCTACGCCAGACGGGCCCGCAAAGGCAGAGATCTTACCAATTAATTTCTGGCGCAACGCTTCAATGCCCTGTTTGGTCTTGGTGGAGGTATAGAGCAGGTCATAGCCCAGGCGCTCATACAGCCCAAACATCTGCTCAGCCTGCGCTCGATCTACCAGGTCAACCTTATTAGCGACGATGATGGCTGGAAGGTCCTGGGATTCAGCAACGACCAAAAAGCGATCCAACAAGCGCAGATGGGGCTCTGGCCTGGCGCAGGCAAATACAAACACCAACTGGTCTGGGTTTGCGAGCAAGATTTGCTGGTAGTCATATTTAATACCGGATAGCTGGCGGGAGAGCAGGGAATGACGCGGCAGGACTTCTTCGATCGAACCTGTGCCATCCTCTTGGGGTTGAAAGCGCACATGGTCGCCAACCGCAACCACATCCCCTTCGGTTGAGCCTTTCTTGAGGCGCCCGCGCAAACGGCAGGTGTAGTCCCCCTGCCCTGTGCGGACGACTAAGAAGCCGGACTGCGCTTTAACAACCAAGCCTGTCAGCGTTTCTGTCATAAACTGCAATTCCTGGTGTGCTGAATCTTGAACACTTATTCTTCTGGCTCAGGGGTAGTTTCAGGCTCTGGTGTGGCAACCACGTATGGGGATTCTTCCCAGGGCATGAGCACACCGTAATTTGAGTTGAAAGAGAAATACAAGGAGACTGCCCGCCTGAAAAGCGGTGCTGCCATTTCCGAACCCTCACCAGCGTTTTCAAGGATGACCACCACGGCGATATCAGGCCGATTTGGATCATCATTATAGGTGTACCCACCAAACCAGGCATGCGAATCACCAGCAGGGTTTTGGGCCGTGCCGGTTTTACCAGCAATATTGACGCTGAGAGAACCGAGTTGTCGGTAAGCAGTGCCGCGACGGCTATTGGCAACACTGATCATGCCATCTTGAATGGCCTGCAAGTTTTCCATCGTGACCGGTAGTTGCCCAACTACCTCGGGTTCAAAGCTGTAAATCGGTTCGCCATCCAGCGGCATAATTTTTTCCACCACGGTCGGGCGGTAAAGAGTGCCGTCATTGCCAACGGCCGCAACAAACATAGCTACCTGCAACGGGCTGACTTGCATGGTGCCCTGTCCTATTGCCATCTGCACATTTTCACGGTCGCTTTGTGGGTATTCTACATTACCCTCAAATTCCTGGATTTCAATACCGGTTTCTTTGCCCAAACCAAAGCCCAGCGCTAAATCTGCAATGGCAGTGGTATAGCCCTGGTTCCATAAAGTGAGACCAATATGCCAAAACCAGGGGTTGCAGGAGCGCATCAAGCCTTCTACGAGTGTGAGCCTGCCCGAAGCCGGGAGTTCACGTTCATAGGTCCAGTCGTACAGCGTCAGACCGGGGATTTCTTCCCAGGTGAGGCCGCAATCATAAGGGTATGTGGGCGTGAACACGCCTGTTTCCAAGGCAGCTGCCATGGTTACAATTTTAAATACCGACCCTAGCGGGTAAACACCCTGTGCAGCACGATTATAAAGCGGTAAATCTGGGTTAGAGAGCAATTCCCCTAAGAGCAGGCTGTTTTTGTTGGTAGGCTCAAATAGGTTTGGGTCATAGCTGGGGTTAGAAGCCATCGCTAACACCCGGCCGGTATCCTTTTCCACCACCACAACAGCACCCCTGTAATCACCCATGGAGCGCTGCAAGTAATACTGCAATTCACGGTCAATGGTCGTGTAAATACTTGAGGCAGGCTTTGAGTCTGATGACGCCAGCATAGTGACTATTTGCCCCTGCGGGTCTTTGACGTAAAGCGAACCGCCATGCGTGCCTGCCAGGACTTCTTCACCCCACAGCTCTAATCCTGAAGCGCCAACCTTCTCATCACCGCGGTAACCTTTACGCTGGAATGTCTCCAGGTCTTCAACTGAGATCGAAAGGACATAACCCACCACATGGGGGGCAACGCCGCCATCGTAATAATAACGAGAGCGGAAAGGCGACATCAAAATGCCCTCATAACTATTGAGCGCAGCCTGGTTTTGTTCGGCCACCCTTGCGGAGATATCACCAATGGCTACGTACCAATCTGCCTGGGCGAATTCATACTTGGCGCGCACTGCATCCGTGGTTTGGTCCGTCAGCCTTGCCAGCAAACCAACCATGCCGCTTTCAGAGTCAGGGTCAATCCAGCCTTTCACTACGCCCAAGGCAACCGCATCATCCTGGGCTACCAGGGCATTGCCGTCGCGGTCATAGATATTACCACGGGCTGGGATCTTATAGCGCAGCTCAAGCACGTTACCACCGCGCAGTTCGGGCAGGATCATGCCTTCTTCCCACTGCACGCGCCAGGCATCTTCAACATAGGACATATTCATGGTGGTTTCACGGCTGATTTCACCTAAGAGGGTGGTTGTATAGGTGACGCGGTAGTTCACCTGGGCGTTATTGGGCGTTACCAGGGTGGAAAGAACCTGGTAATCCATGCTTTGCATGGTCATGGCAATGGCGGCGTTGCGGTAAGTCTTTTCGAAATCTTCAAAGGTGATGGCATCCCTGGTCAGGGAGGTAAGCGTGTCGTACATTTTTTGATACTCTTCCGCTTTCCAGGCTTCCAGAAAGCTTGCCGCAGCAGATTCTGCATCTGGGGGTTGGGTCAGGCGGATAATTGGCGTAGGCAGTTCAAAGGCTGCTGTCGGCTCTTCCCCCGGTGCGGCAGAGGGTACACAAGCCGCTACAATAAAAATGATGATGATAATGAGAAGAAATTTGTGCTTCATATTTACTCGATGACTAATTGGTCATTCTTGGTAACTCAAGATCGCTTCATGAACCGGGCAGTGATAGGCTAACAGTGCCTGGCACTGGCCGGGTACATCTGCTGCCAGGTCGATATCAAAACGGCGCAGCGTGCGGGCAACATGGCAAAGCGGGAAACCCATCACGCTGGCATAACACCCACACAGGCGTTCTACTGGTTTGAAGCCTGGATGCTGGATGGCGTAGGCACCGGCCTTATCCATCGGGTCGCCCGAGGCAATGTAATCCCTGATTTCTGCATCTGAATAATTGCGCATAAAAACATCGGTTTTTGCCAATAATGTCAAAACAACGTCGCACTGCTTATCAATCATGGTCACAGCAGAGAAAACTTCGTGCTGATCGCCGCGCAGCTGGCTTAACATTGTAAAAGCATCTTGTTTATCGACTGGCTTCCCGAGCACTTGCTCGCCATGCACCACAATGGTATCCGCAGCAATAATCACCTCGGTCGGTGTGGCCGTGATGGCTTTTGCCTTGCAAAGCGAAAGCCGGCGCACGTAATCTTCCGGGGTCTCACCTGGAAATTGGCGCTCATCAACATCGGCAGGGCGGACATCAAAAGGTATCTCGAGGAGTTTGATGAGTTGCTGCCGGCGCGGAGAATTTGACGCTAAAACCAGTTTTTCAACCTTCATATTAACTTGGGATTCTAACATAAAACCAACCCCGCATACTTGGCCTATATTGACGTGCAGAAGCGAGGCAGAAAGAGCAAGACCAGAATTGGTATTTGATATTGCGCCTTATTGATTGGCTGTCAAGATTTAATTACAGCGGCAATAGCCGCCAGGTGTGATGGGCTGGTACCACAGCACCCGCCGACGACCTGCGCGCCCGCTGCCAGCCATGCCGGCACCTGTTCAGCCATGTCAGATGGGGTGACATCATACACAGGCTGGCCCGAGTCATCTAATTTAGGCAGGCCTGCATTGGGCTTGAACCACAAGGGTTTGTCGGTCTCAGCACGCAGGAGTTTCAGGGCAGCTAAGTTATCTTCCAAGCTGCGCCCGCAGTTGATCCCCAGCAGGTCTACCGCCAATGCCCCTATTTCCTGGGCAACTTGAGCTGGGCTGACGCCCATCATGGTGCGCTTGCCGCGGTCAAAGCTAACAGAGCAAACCAAGGGCAGGTCAGAAACGCTGCGCACTGCCATGACAGCTGCCTTGGCTTCGTTTATGTCAAATTGGGTTTCAATTACCAGTAAATCCACGCCAGCCTGGGCGAGCAAGGCGGCTTGTTGTTTGTAAGCAGCAAAAGCCTCGTCATAGCTGAGCGTGCCGTATGGCTGCAGCATTTGCCCAGTGGGGCCAATCGAGCCAGCCACAAATCCCTTGGATGGGCTCATAGCCTGCCTGGCAATTTCGACAGCCCGCAGGTTAATTGCCTCAACCTGGTCTTGCAGGTTGGCTGCCTGCAGGCGAATGCTGGTGGCCCCGAAGGTGCAAGTCAGGATTAGGTCTGAACCGGCTGCGACGAAGCTTTGCGCCAAGGCGAGGATTTCCTGGGGGCGGTTAAGCACCCAGCTTTCAGTAGCCTCACCGCGCACCAGCCCGCGTTGCTGCAGGTTAGTGCCGGTTGCGCCATCCGATACTAAAACATCCCCGTTCTTGATTCGTTCAATAAAATCCATGATGGCTCCTTAGGTTAATTACAAACAGAAATGGGATGAAGGTCAGTCTTCGTGCCTGACCTGGTAGACGTCAAAATCGTGTGCAACAAAGCTGTTGGGGAAAATTGCCTCAGCTTCTTCTTTTATATCCTGGTCTCGATAGCGGCGCGAGATATGCGTCAGGTATAAATTTTTGACATTTGCCTCAAGCGCCAAATTGGCAACGTCTGCGGCGGTGGTATGCCCAAATTGGCTTGCCAGATCAGCTTCCTTCATAATATATGTGGCTTCAATGACCAGCCCGTCTGCATCTCGGACTTGCTCCAGCAGCTTGTGCGGCTTGCCCACGTCCCCCACAACCACCAGCTTGGTGCCGACCCTCTCTGGTCCCAGCACATCTTCGGGATCGATGACGCGGCCATCTGGCAGGCTGATGACCTTGCCAGCCACCAGGTCTTTGCGCCAGGGGCCGGGGGGGATTTCTAAGGCTTCAGCCTTCTCGGGTAGGAATGGCCGCCTGGAAAACTCTTCAAAAGCAAAGCCCAGGGAATCAGAGCCGCGATGATTCACTTCAAAGGCAGTTACCTGGAAACGCTCAGAGGAGAATATCAGCCCTGGTTTAATCTCGAGCAAATTAATGGGCATAGGCGGTTTTGTTCCGCGCAACACCACCCCGTTGACCAGGTCATCCACGCGGTCTAGGGTATGCCGGCTGCCATAGATATTGACTTCATCGATAGCTTCCCAGCGCATAAAGGTGGACATCAAACCAGCCAGGCCGAGGATGTGGTCCAGGTGACCATGCGTGAGCAGGATGTGGTTCAGGCGCTTGAAGCCCACCCCAGAGCGTAAAATCTGGCGTTGAGTGCCCTCACCACAATCGACCAGGAAGCGATACTCCTCGTGTTTTACAACCAGGGCAGATAAGCCGCGTCGGATTGACGGCGCAGATGCGGAGGTGCCTAAAAATAATATTTCAAACAATGGAATGACCAGTCAACGCTGAGCTGCGCGAATTATCCTTTACCAAAACCAGAAATGAGCTTTAGCAGCCCTAATAAACCCAGGCCTACTTGAATGCCCTGGTTGGCTGTCATTTTCGGTGCGTCCTGCAGTTCCTCAGCATGTTCCAGCATCAGGTAGGCTGCCCCAGCGCCAACCGCTGCGCCAATGATGGTACCAATTACTAATGTTCTAATTTTAACTTTTGAGTCCATTCTCTAACCTCGCTTTGATTTTCCAATAAGGGACAATAACAACCCCTGCAGCATGGCAATGACGCTTTTGAGTTGAATAACTGGCCGCGTAAATAAATCAGATATGCCACTTAAGATCATTAATATTTGGGCAGAAAAACCCTGCACTCGCAAACCAGCCTTTGGAAGAGCTTTTATTAAGTACGAAACGGCAATAATCAAGCCAATGAGCAGGATGAATAAAAACAGGCTCATCACCATAACCGGCAAGATAACCAATATCGTTGATAAATCAGCCCAGTGCCGCAAGCCAGTGCTATTTTGATTGATATTCAAAGCCACTAAAACAGCAGCAATCATGATCAAGACAGCAAATAAAGCAATGGGGATGTAAACCTGCCACAGGGATTCCTTCTTGGCTTTCTTGATTGTTAAGCTATCAGGCGTATTTTGATCAATGGTGTTCATGCTTGTATTTTAGCATGAGAATGCACGCCTGTTTATGAAAATTTATAAAGAAGGGCAATCCATATCATATTGATCCTTATTTTAAATATTTTTATTGTATAATTTAGGTAGAAAATATGTATGGTGGTCTTCAAGACTGCTGAAATTGCAGTTGAGACCATGGTATTTGAAGTGAGTTTGATTAATGCAGCGCCAGGTTTAAATTTCTGGCATATGATGGTACTTAAAATAAGTGCAAATGAGACTATTAACAGTGAGCTTTTTTATAATTAGTCCAAAACCTGTTACACGGTTTTACAGGAAAGTGTTTTTGTTATTGACAGGCTAAACACAGCCAACAGATATTTGGCTGACCTATTTTAGTACCAGCAAATTGCATAGCGATAGTTGCATATCATCCCGCTTTTAGTTGATTCGCCCTTAATGGCCGAAGCAACGCGAAGTGGATAAACTTATCCTTTCAACAGCCATGGTCGTGAGACAGCGCCATGGCTGAGTTGTTTTAAAATGGATAAAGAAATTACTTCGATCAGGGCACAAAAACGGAACCCTGCCAGGGTAAATATTTACCTTGACGGTGAGTATGCGTTTGCATTATCGCGCATCACCGCTGCCTGGTTAGAAGTAGGCCGAAAAATTGACGAGCAGGCGATTGAACAATTGCGCTCACAGGATGAGGTTGAAACAGCCTATCAGAAAGCGCTGCACTATCTCAGTTTCCGGCCCCGGTCCGAACGGGAAGTTTTAGATTCGCTTACCGCAAAAGGATTTTCAGAAGCCTTAGCCCAAACAACAGTCGCAAGGTTGAAGGATGAGAAGCTCTTGGGTGATCCTAGTTTTTCACACACCTGGATAGAAAATCGAAACACCTTCAGACCTCGCAGCCATCGCATGCTCAGGTATGAACTGCTGCAAAAAGGCGTCAACGAAGACACGATACAAGAAGCGCTTGCAGTTGCTGGCATAGAAGAGGAAAAACTGGCATATAAAGCTGGTTTATCTAAAGCTTCAAAGTTCAGCACAAGCGATTGGCACACTTTCAAAAGCAAAATAGGAAGCTTTTTGGCAAGGCGTGGTTTTCCATACGCGGTGATCGAACCAGTGCTGAAAAGGCTCTGGCAAGAAACTGAAGCTGCAGGCGATGTGCAAAAAGAAAATGAATAATTGGAGCAAATAAGATGTTGAGAGAATTAGGTTGGATAGTGCCGATAGTGTCTGCGGTGGTTGCCTTAGTTGTGGGCGCCTTTATTGGTTTTTACTTTAGGCAAGGCAAAATAAGCCGCAAGCTGGAAGCACAAGAAATAAAAGCAGAGACCGTTCTTCTCCAGGCTACAGAGAAGGCACGTGAAATTGAATTAGAAGCCAAAGATGCTGCCCTGAAAATTACCCGCCAGGCAGAAAGTGACATTGCCCACAAGCGCAGTGAGTTGAACAAAGAAGATGACCGCCTGGTCAGACGCCGCGAGGAACTTGACCGCCGCTTTGACCAGATGCAGCAACGTGAAGCAACAATGAACAAACGCCAAAGCAGCATAGACCGGCGCGCCAATGAAATTGAAGGTATTTATTCCCAGCGCCTGGAAGAGCTGCAGCGCGTTTCACAAATGACCACGGAGGAAGCCCGCCAGGTGCTCTTGGCAGAAGTGGAAAAGGAAGCACGGGCAGATATGTCCCGCATAATCCGCCAGATTGAAGCCGAAGCCCGCGAAACTGGCAACGTCAAAGCCCGCGAATTGATCGCTGATGCGATCCAGCGTGTTGCCTCAGACAAGGTGGCAGAGGTGACCACCTCCCTGGTTATCCTGCCTAACGAGGAGATGAAAGGGCGCATCGTAGGACGCAACGGCCGCAATATCCGCGCCTTTGAACAGGCTGCAGGCGTGGATGTAATCGTGGACGATACCCTGAAGCGGTGACCGTCTCTTGTTTTGACTCGGTGCGCCGTGAGATTGCCCGCCGCACGCTCAGCCGCCTGGTCGTGGATGGACGCATCCATCCAGCTCACATAGAGAAGTTGCTGGAAGAAGAAACTGAGATGATGGAAGAAGACATCGTTGAAGCAGGCACCGAAGCGGCATACGAAGCAGGCGTACCTGGCCTTCACCCTGAGATCATTAAAAAGCTGGGGCGCCTCAAGTTCCGCACATCTTACGGTCAGAACCAACTGGCGCATGCCGTTGAGACAGCCAAGATTGCCAGCAAGGTGATTACGTGGTATTCCGCGCGACCGGAAGTGGTTGTGCTGGTGCATGGTTGCACGACTTAGGTAAAGCAATGGACCACAACACAGATGGTACACATGCCATGATCGGTGCTGAGTTTGCCAAGCGGCACGGTGTTAGCCCGGCAGTGGTTAATGTTATCGCATCACACCATCACGAGATGGAACAAACTTCAGTTGAAGCGGTGATCGCAGAAGCCGCGGATGCCATATCAGGTGCCCGCCCAGGCGCACGCCGCGAAGACCTAGAGCAATATATTAAACGCTTGAAGGCGCTTGAGGGCATTGCCAATTCCTTTAAAGGCGTTGAGCAAAGTTACGCCATCCAGGCTGGGCGAGAAATTCGAATTATTGTGAAGCCGGAAGATGTGGATGACGTGGAAGCTCACCGCATCGCCAAGGATATTGCCAACCAGATCGAAGAAACCATGCAATATCCTGGACAAATCCGCGTGACGGTCATTCGTGAGACAAGAGCAGTCAATTACGCTAAGTAAGGATTAAATTGCCTTTCATAGCCAACGCTGCTTTGCGGTCCATGACCAGGAAGCAGCGTTGTTGATTCTGCAGAGAAAAACACCTGTTCCCTGATGCCGTTTATGGCCAGGCATAATCGCCCCCGGGCAGGTCGTGCTGCGGCCGATGCTTCTCGGAAAATGACGTCGCCACAAAAACAAACTTCAAGCGCTGGGCAGAAGATAATAACCGAGCCTGGGTTATGACCGGGCGTCTCTCTGACCTCAACCACCCCATTTTGCCCACCAGGCATAAGGGCAGTAACTGGCCATGGGAGAAATACAGCCTGTTCAGGGGAGTACTAAAACCGGTAAGCCGAGCGGCTTAGACGCTGACATTGCTTTTGTCCAGGCGTAAGTATCTTTATGCATCCCAACAGGTAATGGCGAGTCATAAGCATTCCGGATTGTATCAACCCCAACAACATGATCAAAATGGGCATGCGTTAACCAAATTTGGCGAAGAGTCCACCCCTGGCGACCAGCTTCGTTTAATACCTGTTCAGACTCAAAAGACGGGTCGATGACAACTGCATTTTTAGTGTCTTCATCGCCAAGCAAATAGACATTATTTTGGAGTGGACCTAAGACAAGACGCACAAAAGATAATTTCATATTTTTCCTAAAAAGTTACTTACGCGTTAGGGTTGATAACCGCTTCATTACTGCCCCACGAAAATTCATTGCAAGCAATGTCAGCACTAAAACAGCGATTAATATACCCAGGCTAACCCGAAACACATTAAGTGGGTGCTTATCATACAAGAAACCTGCCACAATCGGCGCTAAAACAATACTGTGGTGCTGGCGGTCTCCACAAAGCCAAAAGCCAGGCCAACTTGGGAATCTTTGACCAACGGGCGCACAAAGGCAGCGGCAATGGAGCGGCTGAGACGATACCCACCCAGTAATGCATAGGCGAGGATAAACCATGTAAAGCCCTTCCCCAGCCATAATAGCAGGGTGAAACCAATTATTGCCAGCTCGCCAATTAAAAAAGCGCTGATCACGGGGATATGGCCTAGTAGTAATAAGAAGACCACATTGCTGATATTCATCACAGTGCCAAGTTGACCGATGTTAGATAAGGAAAGGCCTCGTTCATTTTGAAGAAAGTTTGAGGTAAGCGGTTGTGATAGTGGCAAAGGTGATTGCTGCAATCAAACCCAAAGATAAAACAAAACGATTGTTGCGCAGCATATCAAACTTCTTGGTGTTAGGCTCTTGTTGTTCAACGGGTTGTTTACGAATAAGAAATATCAATGTGGTTGATATGACAAAAATCACGGTCGAAATAATATAAACAGAGCGCAAGCCTGTGCGTTCAGCAATCATCCCACCCACCATAGGTGCAAAGGCAGCACCGACACTATAAGAAGCAGAGATGAAGGTTAGCGCTTTTCCAACTGACCAATCTCCCCTTGACGCAAGCAATGTAATCTTATTCATCGGGGCCAGGACGGCAAGTACTGTCAGGGCATATAATAACAAACCCACAACAAAAGCCGATAAAGCTCATTAGCGAGCGCTTATGGTCAAGGTTGTAACTTCTACACCTAGCAGCCAACTAGACCATAGTATTGTTCGGCGGCCGTAATGGTCTGAAAGATACCCAAAAGGGACCTGCGCCAAGGTCATTATGGCAGCTGTTATGCCTAAGATAGTACCAATCAGAACCGGGTCTGCGCCAAATTCCTGGATATAAAGCGGCTGAAAGATAAAAAATAAACCCTCACCCATGCCCCAAAATACGAGTGACGCCGCTAATATATACAGGTCTCTTTGTGGACGCATTGTTTTTATGCCCGGAATAAGTCTAACGGTAATACATGCCTGGGTAGGTCGGTCAGGCTCTCCAGGCCATTGGCGGTTATCACAACATCGTCTTCAATGCGTACACCGCCTTTACCCGGAAGATAAATGCCTGGTTCGATGGTAAAGGTCATGCCCTCGCTGAGGATTAAATCGTTTTCTCCAAAAATATAGGGGGCTTCATGGGCTTCCATGCCCAAGCCATGGCCCGTCCGATGAATGAAATATGTGCCGAAGCCAGCCTTTTCAATTAAGCCTCGTCTGGCATGGCAGTCCAAGTTCCTCTCTTATGCACATATCTTTCAGGTGTAATCCCATCTTGCACTAATGCAGTACCAGGCCCCTCCACAGCCTCTATGACAATTTCACTCAATCCGGTCATTGGGTTATGACTAAAAAGTACCCCTGAATAGACTGGCATGACCATCTCCTGGATGATGACTGCCATTTGGATGTTTTTTTCCTTAACTTCCATTCGTTCAAGATAGGCTTGAATATCTTTTGATTTGACAGAATCCCAAATTGACTCTACAGCAGAGTATAGATTTTCAAAGCCCTTGACATCTAAGATGGTTTTAAATAGTCCTGCAAAAGAATACTTGAGACTATCTTCAATGTTAGAGCTTGACCGTACAGCATAACAATTATTTTGATCCAGTTTACTTTTAAATTCAGCCATCAGTTTGGGTTTTACTTGAGAGCCTGCTAAGTATTGTGTAAATACATCAAATCCAAGAACCCATGTTTCTGGGACGCGCATGCCCAACTTTTTAAGCTTTCCTAGCTGCCTAGCTTTATTGCCTTCGTTAATGAGGCTGCTCCTTGGCGTCAGCTTTTGTAGAAGCAACTGCTTCGTATAATTTTGATGGCTTCTTTGGTTCATCTTAATTTTTAACTTTTTTTTCCAAGCCCATTTTTATCATCATTTTCTTAATCATTCTCCCCATAGGAAAGGCATCCATGCTATCGGCAAGATTTGTTTTACCAGCTTTCATCGCTTTTAAATACCTAGATACATCAGGAAGTAATGCAATAACTAAGAGTAAATTCAATACTATTATAAAGATTATGTTAAACCAGTTCCGGTTAAATATAGCAATCCAGATTACAAAAAGGAATGGTCCACCAAGCAAAATGAAAGTTATTTCTTTTAATAGGAATATGCCAATCAAAAAAGCAAGGAGTACACAAATCAAGATTCCTATTGGATCAAGTACTAATAAAGCACCTAAGGCAGGTGATAGGCCACCACCCCCTCGAAACTTATGATACACTGGCCATATATGGCCAATGACAATAGCAAGGCCAATGATAAGAAAATATTTCTGATCCTGGAACAGCATGCGTACAATCAAGGTTGGTATTAAACCTTTAAGGATGTCAAGAATACTTATTAATCCACCAACACGGGCTCCAAGCAACATAGATGCAGTTGTGGCTCCAATCCCGTTCAGAGTCGTTGTTCCACCCGATAATTTGTCAGCTATCTGAACAGTATTCAGGTTTAAGTCAGGTCTCACTATCCGGGTCACAAGTCGCGCAATGGAAATGGACCCGAGCAAATAACCCACAACCGAAATGATGATGATAAGGAATATATTCAAAAGAACACCTCCTAAATATGCCTATGTACTGATTTGAAGTAATGCCACTTGATGCATTAAACAATAATTAATAAGGGGCGGTATTTAATTAATACCAATAATCTCAAAATTATAATAGATAATTAGCAAATGCTTATGGATTAATGCATCTTAGATAAGCCAAGTGTTTGTAATATGCAAGCAAAACTACTAGCAATAATTGCAGAAAACCTTTAGCCAATTCTGCTGAATTTCTTGATAGATAGCCCTCATTTGTTAAGGCTATGCATGTTTAATAGTTACAGTTGTTTATAAGTTATCTTGGTTAGGGTTTTTTAAAAAGAAACTGAGTTATTTTTTATGATTACACTTTTTTGATTGATTGATCTCAGCGACTATGTTACCTCAGCTTGCAGCAGCAGTAGTTACCACGGCAGCATCCCTTATTTTCATTAAGATTATGTACCACCCAAACAAGACTAGTATGGGCAATTCGGCCAAAGTGGCAGCACGCGGCAAAACTTCCACATCTGCATTTTGCTTGAAGAAACCACCCATATTAAAGGTCGCCAAGGGATTCTCTTCCATGTCCAGCCAGTCAAACTTAGTAAACCAGAAATTGACCCTAATTTTATACTGATTGCCATGGTTAAATGTTAGTATGCCCCCTCTTTTCCAGGTGTGCTGTTTAAAAATGGCGATTCCTTTCTCTGTGCCTGATTCCCAGATGCTAGCTTGATTTTGCCAAAATCCAAAGCGTTTAAATACCCAACTGCCATCACCGCTCTCAGCCCAGGCAATAGTCTTAAAAGCACTTTGAAATCTTAATGTAGCGAAAATTGTCTCCCCAAAGCGCAGTTCAAAATGCCACCGCAGGCGCGGCTGTACCCACTTAAGTGGCGCATTTGCTAACTCCGAAATTTTTATCATCTCTAAATTCGTTCTATCCAATTAATCACCTCTTGGGTTGAACTCGGTTGGACAATTACATTATATAAAAAAGTTACCTAAACACCAACCACATCTTTGGAGATTAAATATCTTTACCTGGTTAAGTAAAATTCCAGTTTGCCACTGCTTTACGCTTGCTTGCGGTGGCTTGACTTCTGAATTTTCTCCCGGTTACAATAAAGCGCTTAAGGCTTCATAGACCAAGAAGGCTGGCCAAACAAAAGCTTTTAATAATCCCAAAGCACCCATCCAGAAGGTAGTGGCCTGGCTGATGTAATAAACAGCCGCGCCGATCACACCCAATCCATAAACAGCATCCCCTGAACTGCCGTGGTGATGGTGAATTGACCTACAACGATTCTTACTTATTACACTGTTTTCATTATCCATTTCAGTTTCTCCTTTTATATAGGACTATATTATTAGTCTACTGCCCCCCAAAAACACCAACCTATAGATTTTCTATTGATTCCTTAACCCAAATTATGTGAAACTGAATTGTAAATAAGCAAATTGATCAAATACAAACAATCTTTGCGTTTATAAAGGTAATTCTTATTAATTTACAACCTCAAATACCACTTTACCTATAAATAATAGGTGCTGCTTATGAACTGGCCAGGTTGTTTTTGGAGGGTGAAAGTTATAAATCTGGTTGCTGGTTGAAAAGTGGATAAATTGAAGCTGTTTCTACTTCTCTTGCTTCAATCTATACAGATCCAAGCTCTCTACGGCATGGCGCAGGTGAGGGATAACAATACTGCCGCCGACAACAAGCGCCACGTTAAAGGCGTCAAATAATTCTGCGTCGGTCCAACCAAGGTCAACGCACTGCATGATGTGGTAATCGATGCAGTCGTTGCAGCGTAACACAAGTGAAGCTACCAAGCCCAGCAGTTCTTTGGTTTTCGCATCTAGGGCTGCGTCGGTATAAGCCTGGGTATCCAGGTTAAAAAAGCGCTTGATCCCTAAATGGTCAATGTGGGTGATGCGCTCATTCATCTGCGAGCGGTATTGATTAAAAGCATCTAATCGATCAGTCATGGGCGTCTGGGTCTAGGCCTTCTGTCGTTTTCTTGTGATGCCAAAGCACTTCTCTCAAGGTAGCCAATAACAAAATCAACATCAACATTCCACTGATAACGATAATGCCATTGGCATAACCGACTTCTGCTTCGGATGTATTTACGCCGTTTGTGGGGGTGAGGAGCGTTGGGTCTGGTGTTGCAGTTATACCGACCTCGGTTTGTTCTAGTGTAAGCGTGGTTTCGGGTGCCCTGGGTGTGGCCGCCGGCATTGCCCAGGCGATGAACATCAATATGAGGACAACTATTGAAAGCACGATAAGCAACACCGATGCACCTGGCCAAATGTGATAGGGCCCGGTTGACTTGGGGGTTTGGGGCTGTCGATCACTCATTGAATACTTTCCTCGGCCACCTTGGCAGCCTGGCTTGGCTCAACCAACTCGCGTAAGACCTGCAGGGTTGCATCCCGCAGGATTGGTCCAATGCTGCTGGTAATGGTGTTGGAAGGTTGCACAACCGCCATCATGGAAATCTGGTTGAGCATGGTGCGCAGGTCATTATGCTGCCAACTTTCTAAGGCGGACGGCCGGGTTGGTAACTTCCCGCTGGCAAAAGTCCACTGTGACATAAAAGCAGGCTCCACTAAAGATTCCGCCAATGCTGTGGCTAAGGCCTGCCGTTCGGGGTTAGGCGTGGACACAGCCAGTAACCAGCCTGTACCAGTGGTCAGGTTAATTTCTGAGATTGGGGGCAAAGGCGCCAAGCTAATACCCGTCTGATCTTCATGCAGGTAGCGTGAAACTGAGACAATGGCTACACCGGCTTGAGCATTTTCAAACGCCTGCCAGACCTGGCTTTCTGATTGCAGCGTGAAGGTCTGTTCACGGAACACATTTGCAGTCACACCTTCCTTGTAGGCTTTAAGGACCTGTGTTAACGGTTCAGCAATTAAGGTCGGCCGGCGCTGGTTATCCTGCACGGCACCCCCAGCAGCCAGGTAAAGGGCTGTGGTGAGCGCTGCCTGCGGATCATCCGCGGCAAACAAGACCTCAGCGTTTCCCTCAACCAATGCATTCCAATCCCCAGGTAAGGGATTAATACTTTCGGGGTTATAAACCATTGCCAGCGCATCACCACTGAGGGGGATGCCGTAGATGACACCTTGAATCAGTGCCATATCTTGTGCGTAAGGATACCAATCGTCTTCATCAACAACTTTAGTTAAAGTATCCAGGGGGTAAACGAGCGACTTCATCGCTGCTGTTTCAAGGTCTTTGCGCGGTAAGAGGATCAAGTCTGGCAAGCCGGCTGGCGCTGCTGCGCTTGTAGCAGTGAGTGCATCCAGTAAGCCCCCTGCGCCGGTAGCATTTTTAATCCTGACGACAACCTCGATCTTGTCATTGGCAATTGAAAAGGCATTTAGTTTGGCTTTCAATAATTCGGCTGCGCTGCCTGCCCCGTTTGGATCCATCTCTGGCGGCAACCAAATGATTAAGTCGGTCGGTGGGGGCGCTGGTGTGGGTGTAGTTTGATCAACAGGTTCGGGGGTATCGGCGGTTGAGACGCTGGTTGCCGTTTTAGAAGGCGGCTCTTGGGTTCCCTGCAACCAGGGTAAATCGATATCAAAAGGAATCTGGTCACAACCCGCCAGGCTGACCAGCAACATGAGCGCTAAGAACGCTTGAATAATCAGCGCTTTAGTCTTTCTTTTATCCGTCATTTTTTGCAAGCTCAACACCGCCTGTACACAACTCTGCATTAATCAATTTTCAGTGGCGAGCCTTATAACGCTGCCACAAGCTAATTATAAGGCATGATGCCAACCTACCTGGCTAAGCGAGAAGCACCTCTTTGCTTAG
Organism: Anaerolineaceae bacterium; assembly: GCA_040768105.1. Classification (GTDB taxonomy): domain Bacteria; phylum Chloroflexota; class Anaerolineae; order Anaerolineales; family Anaerolineaceae; genus JAXGNE01. Next base: position 112,703 of record JAXGNE010000009.1, on the reverse strand, counting down.
CAGTGCAGTCAAAAGCTTAACTGCATTCTTAACGTCATTAGCGTCCACCATCTCAGAAGGCGAATGAATGTAGCGGCAGGCAATTGAGAGACAGCCAGCCGGCACACCGGCACGCGTCAGTTGAATCGCACGCCCATCCGTTCCGCCTGCTTCCAAAACTTCCATCTGGTAAGGGATACCTTCAGATTTGGCTGTATTGACCATCCAATTGACTACGCGGGGATCAGCTATAAAGGAAGCATCGCGCACCTTGATGGCGGGTCCTTTTCCAAGCGCTGTTTCCATCTTGATGGTTTTAGGCGTATCGCCACTGCGGGTCACGTCAACCGCCAAGCCAAGGTCAGGGTCTACACCATAAGCAGCCGTGATAGCACCTCTCAAGCCGACTTCTTCCTGCACGCTGAATACGAAATACACTTCGTGGGGGCTTTTTTTCAATGCCCGCATGGTTTCAATAGAGACAACAGCCGCAATGCGGTCATCCATTGATTTCGCAACCAGCCTGTCACCTAAAGCCATAAACGGGCGTTCAAAGCCGCATACATCACCGACCCCGACCGGGCAATTCTCCTGGCTGGTGGCGCCTACATCAATAAATAGCTTGTCTAAGGTCGGGATTTCTTTGCCTTCCAGTTTTTCAATGCCGATAACACCCCTGACACCGTTCATAAACAGCACCCTGCCGCCCAGGCAGGTAAGCGGGTTTATCCCACCTATCCCAATAAAGCGTACAAAGCCATTGGCATCCACATGGGTCACCATCAAACCAATTTCGTCAATGTGTGCAGAGATCATGATCCGCATGCCGTTAGCCTGTTTTTTGCCTTTGCGTGCAATCAGGTTACCTAGTGCATCCACCCGGATTTCATCAGCAAAGTCCTGGATTTCCTCTTGTACTGCTGCGCGAATTTTGTCTTCATAACCAGATGGCCCTGGTATTTCAACCAATTTTTTAATCAAGTCATTCATTACCATTCTCCTGAATCTTTCTGAATAAATTCTATTATTTTTAAGATATCTAACGATTTAAAATCTCAGGCGTTAATCGCCCCAGGGCAGTATGAAGCAGGCGTAAAGTGTTTGCCCAATCTTCTAGGCGGATCAGTCCTGCGGCTGTATGGATGTAGCGCTGCGGCACGGAAACCGAGACGCTAGGGACTCCCTCGCGCACCTTGTGAATCGCCCCAGCATCAGTTCCACCTAAATTTGGCTGGCGGAACTGCCATGGAATGTGCGCTGCTTCAGCGCTGCTCACCAGCCAGTCTACCAGGCGCCTGTCAGCAATGGTCGCGGCGTCCATCAGGTAAATAGCCGGGCCGTGATCTAACTTGGTGTTATAGCGGGTGTTTTCTTCATCCACATCCCAGGCTGGCAAGTCGTTAGCCGGGGTTGAGTCTAAAGCAATGCCAATTTGTGGGTCAAAGTGATACGCGGCCACGCCTGCACCCCTCAGGCCTACTTCCTCCTGGGTGGTAAAGGCTGCCAGCAGGTCAATGTTCTCTGGCGCATGCTTAATCAATGTGAGCAAGTTAACCACCCCAAGACGATCATCCAGGGCTTTGGCGCGGATGCTCGGGCCAATCTGTGCAAACTGGGTCGCAAAGGTTGCCCGGTCACTGGGTTTTACCTTTTTGCCGATATCCAAGCCCATGTCAATGCGCATCTGGTCTAATTTGAGGGCGGTTTTACGCTCTTCAGGGGTAGTCATGTGAATTGGTTTTGCACCAATCACACCAGGCAAGTGATCTTTGCCAACGATCACGCTCTTGCCAACCAACTGGCGTTCGTCAATGCCGCCGATTGCCACAAACTCAAACAGCCCACCCTCTTCGTCATCGACCAACATAAAACCGATCTCGTCCATGTGGGCAGCTATCATCACGCGCACCCGGTTCTTGTCGGAGCCCCGGCGGGTCACCAAGACATTACCCAGGGCATCTACCTTTGTATCCAATTCGAGAGGTTTTAACTCATCAAGGACGATTTGCCTAACTTCCTGTTCATCGCCAGAAACAGCCATGGCGTTGCAAAGCCTTTCTAACAGGTCGATTTGTTCCTGGGTGATTTCAATGCTCATATTATTATTTTCATCTTTTGCCATGTTTTTTATGCCTCCCAGACCAGCTTATCCATAAAATCAGGCGCTAGGTCAGTGATAAATTCTGCCATTAACCTGCCCACGCGGCGGATATCTTTGAGTGAGACCGTTTCCACCGGTGTATGCATGTAGCGCAGCGGAATACCCAACACAACACAGGGGATGCCGGATTGGACAATTTGTATGCCCATGGCATCCGTGCCAGACATGCGCGGCATTAGGTCACGCATGTAAGGGATTTCTAGCTCCTCTGCCTTTTCCTGCATTGCTTGGTATAAGGCGGGGTGAATGTTCGGTCCCCAGCCGATGCCAAGACCTTTTCCAAGGGGAAGTAATGACCAAGTGGACCCGCCGCCCGGACCTTTGGCAAAGCAAACATCGATGACAATAGCTAAATCTGGTTTTATTTGGAAGGGTGAGGTGAGGGCACCGCCCAAGGTTTCTTCTTCTTGGGCTGTGGCCACTGCCCATACGTCCCAATCATGATGCCGGCGTTGTAACAAGTCCAGGCAGATCGTCACCGCGGCCACTGAGACCCGGTTATCCATGGTGTGTCCGGCCATAGTCTCACCGCTTAATTCAATGGGCGGTTGGGCAAAGGACACCAAATCACCCACACGAACCAAGTCGTTTACTTCCTGGGGATGCAAGCCAACATCAACAAACAAATACTGCATATCCACCGGGCCTTTACCAACTTCCGCTGGTAGAAGGAATGCAGGTGGTTGCACAACCATACCCGGCAGGTCACGGCGGCCGTGCACGGTGACCATTTGGCCTGGCAGGATGCGCGCATCAACACCGCCCACTTCGGTAATGCGTAATAGCCCATCCTGGATGGTAGTGACCATCAGACCAATTGCATCCATGTGCGCAGAGAGCATCACCTTGGGGCGCGGTTCGGCTGACCGTCCTTTTTTTAGGGCGTGCAAACTGCCGATGCGGCTTCGGTGAATCTCATCCGTTAACGGCCGCCAAGCCTCTTCAATGATTTGGCTAACCGGTTGCTCGTGGCCAGATAAGCCTGGCGCGTTAAGTAAATTTTTTAATAAAGGCAAAATATCATTCATAAGCTTCAAGTGTTCCTTTAGGGTGTTATATCACTTACAGGTGTATCTGATGGCAAAGGTAAATCTGTGGGTGTAGGCGTTTCGGTGGGGGCTTCGGTATCCGTAGGCGTCCATGTTTGAGTTGCAGTATTCGTCGAAGTTGGCGTTTGCGTGAAGGTGCGGGTCAGCGTCGGTGTTAGGGTTTCAGTAATTGTTGGTGTAAGGGTGAAGGTGCTGGTTTGGTAAGCTGTTAGGGTGATAGTGGGGGTACGGGTTATTGTGGCTGTATTTGTTGCTGTGGCTGCAAGTGGTGAAGGCCCGCGATTGACGCGCAAAAGAATAATGCCCAGCAAATAGCAAGGTATTGTCAATAGAATTAATAATATTAAAAGGTAGCGCGTGCGTTTTTGTTTAGAAAGCGCGTTCAATATTTAGTCTCCAGGCTAAAAATGATAACATCTGGCATTTTCCCTGACAAGTTTAATCATACCATCAGAGTTCATTAAGTATTCGATTAGGCAATTGCATTAGCAGTTCTCCTAATCACAAGGTTATGATTTACTTCAAATATCGATCCAGACATTGTATAATTAGATTGTTGAGTTTATTCAGCTGTTAATAAAGGAGTGTAAAAATGGCAACAAAAGATAAAGCCCAAAAAGAGCAAAGAAAAAAGCCCAAGCTTACGATCAAAGAAAAGCGTAAAGTAAAAAATGAAAAGAAGCAAACCGGCAGCACGAGTATACCTTCTTGATCAAGATCAATAAGCAGAATCACGATCAGCTGGTGGTTTGACTAACCTGGTCAGTTGCTGCTTCAATCATAAAAATTCAATAATCTGTTCACTGGCCGTGAACAGATTATTCGTTAAAGTATGCTGGGCATCAGCCGGTTAAGATAAGATCTTGCTCAAGAATTGCCTTGTTCGCAGTTCTTGAGGTCTGTCAAATAAATCGTCTGGTGTACCCTCTTCGATGATGACTCCATCGTCCATAAAAATCACCCGGTCAGCCGCTGCACGTGCAAATCCCATTTCATGCGAGACTACAAGCATAGTCATGCCCTCTTTGGCTAATTGCAGCATAACATCTAAAACTTCTTGAATCATTTCTGGGTCTAAGGCACTGGTTGGCTCATCAAAAAGCATGATTTTTGGGTTCATAGCCAGTTCCCTGGCTATGGCTACCCGCTGTTGCTGCCCTCCCGATAAACGCCCCGGGTAATCGTAAGCCTTTTCTGGTATGCCGACTTTTCTAAGTAGATCAAATGCATTGTGCTCGGATTCGGCTTTGCTGCGTTTACGAACAACCTTCTGGGCCAAGGTAATATTCTCCAAGACAGTTAGATGAGGGTAAAGGTTGAAGGACTGAAAGACCATCCCCACCTCAACCCGAATCTTATTAATATTTTCCTGGGAGGTCATTGGGATACCATCCACCACAACAGAGCCTGTTTCAAAGTTTTCCAGTCGGTTAATACAGCGCAATAGGGTGGACTTACCCGACCCGGAAGGGCCAATAATCACAACTACCTCACCAGGAAACACTGCCAAATCAACGCCATTTACTGCAGGCGTTTGACCAAAATGCTTATGCAGGCCTTTGACCTGGATAATTGCTTCAGCAGCCATCTAGCGTACCTCCTGTTGCGTTTTTCGTTCTATCCAAGCCACTATCCTGGCAGAAAAGAGTGTCATCACTAGGTATAAAAGGGCAATCATCATCCAGGTTTGAACAGGGATAAAATTTGCTGCCATAAATTCGCGCCCACGCCGGGTCATATCCGCCACGGCTACCACGCTCACCAAAGATGAGTCTTTTAATAACGAGATGAACTCATTGCCAATGGGAGGCAGGACCACACGCAAAGCCTGTGGCAGGATAATATAGCGCATAGCCTGGAAGTGACTCATACCACTGCTGCGAGCGGCTTCCATCTGCCCTTTTGGAATGCTTTGAATGCCTGAGCGGTAAATTTCGCTCATATAAGCCGCATAGCAAAAGGTCAAGCCTAAAATTGCCATGAAGACTGGGTTCGCTAAGTACGTTTGCAGGGCAACCAAGTTTAGTTGCTGACCAATTGAACGGGTGACTGATGGGAAAGCAAAATACCAAAATAACAGCTGTACCAATAAGGGGATGCCGCGCGCTACTTCTACATAAATAGTTGCACCAGCCCTGATAAGCTGCTTACTTGAAAGCCTACCCAAAGCAGCAATTAATCCAAAAAATAAAACTAGTAAAAACGCTGCCACAGTTACCAAGACGGTAATCCCAATCCCATCACTGACGAATTTGATAATGCGCCAGTACGGGTCTTGCTGATAGGTAACCAGAACGCCAATTAACAAGATTACCACCACGAATAAACCCCACCAGCCGTCAACCACCTTGTTAAAGGAGGGAGATAATCGTCTATTATTGATCAGGGCATTATCTCGCATAGTTACATCCTTTCATTGCCTTCAACACTAAAGGCTATTATCACTGAGTCTAATCAGCTGCGAACCATTTGTTTTCCAGTTCACGCACAGTGCCATCATTAATTAACTCGGCTAATGCTGTGTTGACCTGGTCAATCAAGGCTGTGTTTGTTTTACAGAAGGCAATTCCATAAGCCTCATCGGTAAATACATCCCCAACCAATTTAAGAGAGTCGGCGTTTTGATTTACAAAGGCAACAGCCGTTGGATAATCAACAATAACCGCATCGATCTGCCCGTTCACAACATCCAGAAATGCCAGTTCGTAAGTGTCATAGGTTTTGAGGGTGACGCCCTCGATTGCCTCAGCCTGCATAGCGCCTGTTGTGGCAATTTGAGCCCCTACAGTTAAACCAGCCAAGTCTGTATGCGCGTTGACGGTGGTGTTGGCAATATCAACCACGACAATTTGCCCTGCGTTGGTGTAGGGGTCTGAGAATCCCATTTGCAGAGCCCGCTCGGGTTTGATGGTGATGGCAGAGATAGCTATATCATATTGGCATTCCGCCATGCCAGCCAGCAGGGGATCCCAACTGATATTTTGGATTTCAATGTTTAAACCTGCCCGTTCAGCAATAGCCTGGATCAGGTCCATGTCAAAACCGACAATTTCTTTGCTCAGCTCATCCACAGTCTCAAACGGTGGAAATGTGGCATCCGTAACCACCACAAGGGCCTCAGATTTCTGTGCACAACCAGATAAGAGTATAGTCAACCCTAACAACATTACAATAAAATTCAAACTTATTCTTTTCATCATTTTTCTCCTCGTTAATAAATTAATACTTAATCAAATTTCCTAAACCAACACTTCATTCTGCCATTTACACCTCCTGGTGGAAAACAAAAAGCCCCCCTTGAAGGGAGGCTTTCGATATTCCATAATCAGGTTGCTTTCAACTATTTAAGCGCAAATACCGCTCCTTCAAGAGACGTTTGGTTAAATAATTGCTTGCGCTTAGCCTGTAGAACAACTAAATTTTTCATTATGGACAGGATTATATCAGGGAAAACTAAAAATTTTCTTTTGGGCAAGTTAATATTTGATTAATGTTTTATATTTTTGCAGTGTAATTGGTGTTTGCTATTAAATTACAAGGGAACAATTTAATTGCTGTCAATACATTGATTGCGCAATAAAAATTAATATAAAATTAAGAGAGTACTTACAACTTGAAAATCAATTAATTACACTGCTCAAAGGAAACAACTATGAAACATATTTACTTGGTTTTACTTATCCTGTTATTTTCCGCCTGCCAACCTATGGATACTACGCCGACCCCCGAACCTATTGTGCCTTTGCCTGATAAAACCCCACCTTTAAAAGCCCAGGCACATATGGACGTTATCAACTTTTATGTTAACTTAAATCACGGTAAATATGATAATGCGGTTGAGCTTTATGGTGGATCCTATGAGATGCTGCAAGGATGGAACCCCGACCTTGATCCAAGCGATAAGGCAGGTCTGCTGAAACGCGGTTGTGAGCAAAACGGGTTAATGTGCCTACAACTTTACAGTGCAGATTTGCTGGAAAACACACCTGAGAACGAATTTACATACGAGGTAAGCTTCCGGAACCCCGATAACAGCCGTTTTGTCCTGGGTCCCTGCTGCGGCGCAGATGAGACAGAAATGCCTCCCATTACTTTTTTCGAGGTGCATGTTATCTGCACCACTGAGGGGTACACTTGCAAAGTGCTCGAACTACCACCTTATGTGCCATAAGCAGAGATTTACTAGAAAAAAAGAAAAAGCCTCGCTTGATCATTTTGCTTGACAGTTATTCGCCTCTCAGGTAGAATCTGAAAACCCTGAAATCGGGCCTGTAGCGCAGTTGGGAGCGCGCTTCAATCGCACTGAAGAGGTCGAGGGTTCGAATCCCTCCAGGTCCATCATGAGCCGGGAGGCGCCTGATGGACAAGACCACAGGCACCGACCAGGCAAACTTTAACAATTTGGGCCCATAGCGCACTTCGTCCCCTTCTGGGGAATTGGGAGCGCCGTGGGAATAACCAATAACCTGGGCCCATAGCGCACTTCGTCCCCTTCTGGGGAATTGGGAGCGCCGTGGGAACAACCAATAACCTGGGCCCATAGCGCAGTTGGGAGCGCGTCTCAATGGCATTGAGAAGGCCGGGGGTTCGAATCCCCCTGGGTCCACCAAAGAAAAGCACTCGCAAGGGTGCTTTTTACATTACAAGCCCATAGCGCACTTCGTCCCCTTCTGGGGAATTGGGAGCACCATGGGGCACACAAATAACCTGGGCCCATAGCGCACATCGTCCCCGTAGGGGAATTGGGAGCGCGTCTCACGTGTCTGAGAAGGCCGGGGGCACCCGAAGGGCGTCCCCCTGGGTCCACCAAAGAAAAGCACTCGCAAGGGTGTTTTTCCCCTTAATAGCCCGTAGCCAAATCGTTCTCGCCAGGGGAATTGGGAGCGCGTCTCACGTGTCTGAGAATGCCGGGGGCACCCGAAGAGGGATTTCCTGAATCCATTAAAAAATATATGCAGTGGTATCTGCCAAAGAAATGCTTAAATAGTCTTATAAAACCGTTATACTTGGCCTAACATTCAGGTCAAGGAGAAAATTAAATGGAAGATTGCATTTTCTGCAAAATTGTTAATGACACAGTACCAGCTAGCCTGGTATACGGAGATGATAAGGTTCTGGCTTTCATGGACATCAGCCAGGTCAATCCCGGGCATGTACTGGTCATTCCCAAAGAACATGCCTCCTGCCTGGCTGAATTAGATGAGGAAACAGGCGCACATCTTTTCAAAATGGGCATGAGGATAGCCGCAGCAATCAGGAAATCAGGCGTCAGGTGTGAGGGGGTAAACCTTTTACTATCAGATGGCGAAGTTGCATTCCAGACAGTATTCCATGTACACCTTCATATCATTCCGCGCTTTAGACAAGATGGTTTTAGGCTGGCTTTTGGACCCGACAACCGCACATTCCCCGCGAGAGAAGTCTTGGATAAAATTGCAAAGGACATTACCAGGGCACTCCAGCCTGGTGAGTAAAGAGATAGCGCTTACTTTTTTAATAGGTACCCAATGAAGATCCGATTGATGACTGCCCAAGATTATGATGCCGTCTACCAGCTTTGGCTTAACACGCCTGGCATGGGATTAAATAACATGGATGATTCATGCGAGGGGATCAACAAATACCTGCAGCGCAACCCCCTCACCTGTTTTGTAGCTGAAGAAAAAGAGTCAATCATAGGCGTTATCCTCAGCGGGCATGACGGCCGGCGGGGTTTTATTTATCACCTGGCGGTAGACCAGGCTTATCAACGCAAAGGAATTGGCCGAACGCTGGTTGAAGCTGCGATGGAAGCATTAAAGGGAGAGGGTATCCACAAAGTTGCCCTGGTAGTATATGGTGGTAACGCCAAAGGCAATGCTTTTTGGGAGAAAATTGGTTTTGAGACTCGTCCCGACCTCACTTATCGCAATAAAAATATCCACCCATTAACAATGATTGAACCATAATACAACCCCAATGCACCTTCAAAAGCAGGCCTTTTCCTGCTATATTCTATGATAAAATGAAATTACTTAAACACTATGGCAGAAGTAGTAAGCCATCCGCCAGAGAGCCGGGAGATGGGCTGTGATCTCGGCAGGCGCAGCGGAGCGCAACAAAGGCTGAACTCGTCTGTTATCTCCTGACAGAGAGGTGGTAGCGGTGAAACAAGTGAGCCGCTGACGGGTTTGCCCGTTATAGCAAATCCAAGCAGTCCAGGCATCTGACCTGGGAAGCAGGGTGGTACCGCGGAGTCCCCTTCGTCCCTGATTAGCTCAGGGATTATTTTTTTAAGCATAATGTGGAGAAGTAAAGATGAATGACCCAACCAGTATACCGCACTACAAACCAGCTGACATTGAGCCTAAATGGCAAGCGCGCTGGGAAGCTGACGGGCTTTATCACGCCGATAGAGACCCAAAGAAGGAAAAGTTTTATGCACTGACCATGCTGCCCTACCCCTCTGGGGACTTGCACATTGGGCATTGGTATGCCATGACACCATCGGATGCACGGGCACGCTTCAAGCGTATGCTTGGATACAACGTGTTCTTTCCAATCGGCTTCGATGCCTTTGGATTGCCTGCGGAAAACGCTGCCATTAAGCATGGCATACACCCAATGAAATGGACCTACGCTAATATTGAAAATATGCGTAAGCAACTCCGCAGCATGGGCGCCATGTTTGATTGGCGCTCGGAGATTATCAGCTCGGACCCAAAGTATTATCGCTGGACTCAGTGGTTCTTTGAGCAATTCTATAAGAATGGGCTGGCTTACCAGAAGGAAGCCCCGGTGGACTTCTGCCCCAACTGCAACACCACCCTGGCTCGCGAACAGGTACAGGGCGAAGACCGTCACTGTGAACGTTGCGAAACGCCTGTGATAAAGAAAAACCTGAAGCAGTGGTTTTTCCGTATCACGAATTATGCCGAGGAACTGCTGAATTTTGAAACCATCGACTGGCCTGAAACAGTGCGCACCCTGCAAACCAATTGGATCGGCCGCTCGGAAGGTGCATCAGTAACCTTCAAGAGCGAGGCTGGCGATCCCTTAGAGGTTTTTACAACCAGGCCGGACACGCTATGGGGCGTTACCTTCATGGTGCTTGCGCCTGAACATCCTTTAGTTGAAAAACTAACCACACCTGGCCAACGTGAGCAGGTTGAATCCTACAGAGAGCAAGCCCAATATCAATCTGATATACAGCGCGAAGCCACAGACAAGGTGAAAACAGGCGTGTTCACCGGTGCCTATGCGATCAACCCGGTGAATGATGAACGCATCCCCATCTGGACGGCAGACTACGTGTTGATGACTTATGGCACTGGCGCGATTATGGGCGTGCCAGCGCATGATCAACGCGACTTTGAGTTTGCCAGGCAGTTTGGCCTGCCAATCCGGGTTGTGATCCAGCCAGAGGGTACAGCGCCAATTGACCCAGATGAGATGGAAACCGCAGTGGATGCCATTGGGATGATGGTCAACTCCGGCCCCCTAAGCGGTACACCCGCAGACCAGACCAAGGAAGCTGCGACAGCTTTTGTTGAAAAGAAAGGCGTTGGATACGGGGCAATCAATCACCGCATCCACGACTGGTTGATCTCGCGCCAGCGATACTGGGGTGCGCCAATCCCGATGATTTACTGTCCACAATGTGGAGCTGTACCGGTACCTGAAGAACAATTACCTGTTTTGCTGCCTGAGGATGTGGCGTGGCTGCCTACTGGCGAAAGCCCGCTTAAACCGCACCCGACCTGGCGCTTTACGACCTGCCCTACCTGCGGCGGTCCGGCTGAACGGGAAACCGATACCATGGATACTTTTATGTGCTCATCCTGGTACCACTTGCGCTACCTCAGCCCAGATTATGACCAGTATCCATTTGACCCAGATCAATATAACTACTGGATGCCTGTGGATACTTACACCGGTGGTAGCGAACATGCCACCATGCACCTGATTTACACACGCTTTTTCCATAAAGCCTGCCGAGATTGTGGCATCACCGAGGGACCCGAGCCGATGCTGCAGCTGCGCAACCAGGGCATGGTCTTGGGCGAAGATGGTGATAAGATGTCTAAGAGCAAGGGTAACGTGATTGCCCCGGATGACCTGGTGAATCGTTACGGTGCTGACACCGTACGGGCGTACCTGACCTTTTTTGCACGCTGGGAACTAGGCGCACCTTGGAACAGCAGCGGTATAGAAGGCGCCTCGCGCTGGCTCAGGCGGGTTTGGTCTACTGTCTTGGAAGAGGACGGCGGAAAGCCTGATGCTAGCACGCTGCGCAACTTGCGCCGCAAAGTGCACCAAACGCTGAGGGCCATCACCTATGATTACGAGCATTTTGAATTCAATACCATCATTTCCAGCCTGATGGAGCTCTTGAACGAGATGAATAAAGCCAAGGCAAACGGCGCTTATGGGTCTGAAGAATGGCGGGAGACTGTTGATATTTACCTGCGCATGATGGCACCCGTCTGCCCACACATCAGCGAAGAACTATGGTCAAGGTTAGGCAAGCCTTATTCCATCCACCAGCAGCCCTGGCCAAAGGTAGATGAAGAAGCCGCCAAAGATGATGAGATCACACTGGTGGTACAGGTCAATGGCAAACTGCGGGATCGATTAACGGTTTCTCCCATCATCAGCGATGAGGCTGCCAAAGCCCTGGCGCTTGCCAGCCCAGCCGTGCAATCACAAATCGGCGATAAGCCTATCCGCAAGGTGATTGTCATCCCTGGCCGGCTGATCAATATCGTTACCTAGTACTGTGAATCCAAAACCTCCTGGCACTTTGTGCGCCAGGAGGTTTTTAATTACAAAGGACACATCTTATGCATTTTGAAGACCAAAACTGGCAGCAAATCGAAGCCTATCTTCAGCATGATGACCGCGTCATGCTGGTATTAGGCGCTTGCGAGCAGCACAGCACCCTCAGCCTGTTGACAGATAGTAAAGTTCCCCTGGCTTTGGCTGATGCTGCAGCCAAGAAAACCTAAGTATTAATTGCCCCACCCTTGCATTTTGGTGTATCACCTTATTTCTTGAGCTACCCTGGTACGATTAGCCTGCGCATGCAAACTTATATTAATGTCGTTGAGGACATCGTACGCTCTTTGCATGGGTATGGCTTTACACGCATCCTAATTTTGAATGGGCACGGCGGAAACACAGCCGCTAAAACGTCTTTGGTAGAATTGGTCAACCAGTTACCAGGCTTGCAGTTGCGCTGGTATGCCTGGTGGCTCAGCCCTGCGGCTGTCCAGTTTGCCCAGCAGCATCAACGCATTAATGCCCATGCTAATTGGAGCGAAAACTTTCCTTTCACACGCATTGAAAACGCCTCAAAGCAAGACAAACCACCTGTTGTTTACGGCCCTGATATCCTTGGCAAAGATCTAACCCGCCAAGACGTTGGAGATGGCTCTTATGGCGGCGCATACCAGGTGCCAGATGAGCTGATGCAGACTTTATTTGACCTTTGCCTAACGGAAGTCTTAACCTTATTGAACTTTGATTAGGCACTAAATGCTGATTATCAAGCCATAGTTACAATTTTGCCTGCCAAAAGTAATATAAGGTAAAATTAATTATCAGTCTGAAATAAGCTGACCCGGCACGGGTGTTTTTTAGCCGTTTATCTCACCAGTGGCTGAAAATTCTTAGCAATTATTAATACCAAAATTTCATAAAGGAGGCTTAATGAAAACCGTAGTGGCTGGCGCATTGGGGGAGTGTGTACATGTTGCAGGCGTGGTCAACTTTCTACGTTTGGCAGAGATGGCTGGTTGGCGAACCGTCTTTTTAGGCCCTGCTGTTCCCATTGAAGATTTTTTGAAGGCCGTTCGAGATGAACAAGCTGATTTGGTGGGTGTTTCTTACCGTCTAACCCCAGAAACCGGCGAGCGTCTTTTAGGTGAATTTGCAGAATCTGCTGATGAACTACGGCAATCAGGCGTACGCTTTGTTTTTGGCGGCACCCCACCAGTAGCAGCACGGGCACAAGCCTTACCGGGCTTTTTTGAACAAATCTATGATGGCAGCCAACCTCCCGAAGACGTGCTAGCTTTTCTTAAAGGGGAGCGCAGGCGGGCTGACGACCCAGCCAATTACCCGCAAGACTTGATCTCGCGTATTGAATGGAAAGCACCTTACCCCGTTTTACGGCATCATTTTGGCCTACCAACCATGCAAGCATCCCTTGAAGGTGTTCGTCAAATTGCTGAAGTGAGGGCGCTGGATGTGATTTCTCTTGGGATTGACCAAGACGCCCAGGCAAATTTCTTCCACCCGGAAAGGCAGGATCCCCGCGCTAAAGGCGCTGGCGGGGTGCCGGTGCGCTCTGCTGAGGACTACAGCGCTTTATACCAGGCTTCCAGAATAGGTAATTACCCCCTCATGCGCACCTATTCCGGCACGGATGATTTCCTGCGCCTGGCTGAAATGTATGTAGAGACCATAAACATTGCCTGGTGTGCCATTCCCCTGTTTTGGTTCAACCTGGTGGATGGACGCGGCCCTTTAGATTTAGCCGAGTCAATCCATGAGCATCAAAAGGTAATGGCCTGGTATGGTCAGCGGGGCATCCCGGTAGAGTTAAATGAGCCCCATCACTGGGGCATGCGCGACGCCCCGGATGTGGTTTTTGTGGCTTCGGCTTACCTCTCAGCTTATAATGCAAAAGCCTTTGGCGTGCGTGATTATATCGCCCAGATGATGTTTAACAGCCCACCTGGCACTTCGGATGCCATGGATTTGGCTAAAATGTTAGCCATCCTGGAACTAATTGCACCCCTGGCAGATAAGCATTTTCGCATCTGGCGCCAAACCCGCACCGGGTTGCTCTCTTACCCCCTGGAAGATAATGCTGCGCGGGCACACCTCGCTGCCAGCATTTACCTGCAGATGGCGCTCAAACCGCATATTGTGCATATTGTTGGGCATACCGAGGCAGACCATGCTGCAACGGCTGATGATGTTATTGAAGCTTCAAAGATGGCCAGGCAAGCCATTGAAAACGCGATGAAAGGCGCACCGGATATGACCGCAGACCCTGCCGTGCAGGCACGCAAAGAAGCACTGATGCAGTCCGCGCAGGTGACCCTCCAGGCGATTCGGAATTATGGGGGCACAGCAGACCCACTGACTGACCCGCAAATATTAGCTAAAGCTATGCAGTTAGGCATCTTGGATGCGCCACATCTCAAGAATAATAAGCATGCTGCGGGCTTGATTCGGACCAGGATTATCAACGGTGCCTGCGAGGCTGTAGACGCCCAGGGTAATGTACTGGATGAGCACAAACGCCTGTCCAAATTTTTATAAGTCAAAGGAGAAAGACCATGACCAAAGAATTAAACTTTACTGTAATTGGGGCTGGCAATGGCGGTAAAGCCATGGCTGCACACCTGGCATTAATGGGAAAACGTGTTTCCCTGTTTAATCGTACTTTTGCCCACATTGAGGTTATCGCTGAGCGAGGCGGCATTGACCTTGAAAACCCAGGCAGTTTGAGCGGCTTTGGTGAGCTGGCAAAAGTTACCGATAATATCGAAGAAGCCCTGGATGGCGCAGATGTGATCATGGTTGTCATTCCTTCATCAGGCCACAGGGATATTGCAGTTCTTTCTGCTCCATACCTTCAGGATGGCCAAATTGTCCTGCTGCACCCCGGCCGCACCTGCGGTGCGATTGAATTTGTGGAAGTGCTGCACCAGCAAGGCTGCACCACCAAGCCAATCATTGCCGAAGCAGAAACCTTTATTTATGCCAGCCGCACTGAAGGACCCAGCCATGCCCGCATTTTTAGGATCAAAGAGTCGGTACCCCTGGCGGCCTTACCAGCTACCCAAAACCGGGTTGTGCTGGAGGCGATCCATACCGCTTACCCACAGTATATCGACGGCGGCAATGTGCTCAAGACCGGTTTGAATAACATGGGTGCGGTATTTCATCCTGCTTTAGCCATTCTCAACTCTGGTTGGATTGAAGCGCGGCATGGCGATTTTGAATTTTATATTGACGGGGTTACCCCCTCAGTGGCACATGTATTAGAAGTGATTGACCGGGAACGCTGTACAGTAGCCTCTGCATTAGGCTTACGCGCCCGCACCGGCCTGGAATGGTTGGAGTTAGCCTATAATGCGCGTGGAGACAATCTTTACCAGGCCATCCACAACCAGTCTGGCTATTACGGCATTAAAGCACCGCCAACCCTCAACCACCGCTATATTTTTGAAGAGATACCGATGAGCCTGGTGCCTATTGCTGCCCTGGGTGAGCGCTATGGTGTTTCGGTGAACGGAATAAATAGCATTATCCGGTTAGGATGCTTTATCCACAGCACAGACTATTGGCGCAAAGGGCGCACTTTAGATAAGTTAGGCATCAAGGAATTGAGTGTAAGCGAATTAACCAAGTATGTGGAGACTGGGTATAGAGATTAATCTCTAAGAAACAAAGATTTATTAGTGACTTTTCTTTGCAGATATTTTTTCGACAATTAATTTAAATAGCAACACCTTGGCTAGGTTGTAATCTGAGGCTGGGAAAGTTTGCCCGGTTTGATGCAGCATGATCTGTTGCAGCGCTGCAAGCTTTTCTTGGTCCGTTTCGAGGAATTGGACGCGGCCTTGTCCCATCAGGCTCTCATAGGCAAAACTGTATGCACAAGCTTTATCAGCGGATATCAATTGGTGCGCGCAGTCCATCTCAAAACTGATCGATGCGTTCTCCCGCAGGGCCGATATTTTCTTCCCCTCAAGGGCACTATGAAAGAACAAGCTGAGCGTTTTACCGTCAAAGCTATAGCCAAAATTCATGGGGACAATATAAACCATGCCATCCACAAGCATGCCCAGGCGGCAAATCTTGCAATGGTCTAAGATCGCCAATATCCCCTGCCAATCTTTCACTTCCCTGTCGTATCTTCTCATGCCATCAATTTTACCTGTGAATCAGTTAGGTCAAAGTTTTGTTAGAAAACAAACAACTTACTATTGCAAAGCGCGTTTTTTCATGGTATAACCTCAATCACAATTAAATAGCCCTAAGCGGCGCACTTATCCAGAGAGGTGGAGGGACCGGCCCGATGATACCTCGGCAACCACCAGGTGAAAGCCTGCAAGGTGCCAATTCCGGCAGATCGATTTTTCTGGAAGATGAGAGGCGAGCGTAAATCCAAAAATATGCCCCTCTCTGCGAGGGGCTTTTGTATAACCAAAAGGAGGTTAATTTTATGACTACAACTTTTATGAAGTCACCGAAGTATTTGTTCACATCCGAATCGGTGACCGAAGGTCACCCCGATAAAATGTGTGACCAAATCAGCGATGCCGTGTTAGATGCCATGCTAAAGGATGACCCATCCTCCCGCGTGGCCTGTGAATGCGTCACCAAGACCGGTTTTGTGATGGTGGTCGGTGAGGTCACTACCAACACCTATGCCGATATCGATGCCCTGGTACGAAAAGTGGTAACCGATATAGGCTATGACCGCGGCAAGAAAGGCTTTGACGGGTCTACTTGCGGGGTACAAATAGCCTTGTCTTCCCAATCGCCCGACATTGCCCGGGGTGTGGATCAGAATGGCAAAACCCAGCCGATTGAATACAGTGAGGAATTTATTAACGCTGGCGGCGCTGGAGACCAGGGCATGATGTTTGGTTATGCCTGCGATGAAACAGAGCAACTGATGCCACTGCCAATTTACCTAGCCCACAAGCTGACCCGCCGCATGGCAGAAGTGCGCAAGAACGGCACGCTGCGCTGGATGTACCCAGATGGCAAAAGCCAGGTGACGGTGGAATACCACTACGGCAAGCCCGCCCGCATCCACACGGTATTGATCAGCACCCAACATGCCGATAAACTAGCTGGCAAAGAAATAACGAATGACCAGATCCGCAAAGACCTGATTGAGCACGTCATTAACCCGGTGTTGCCAAAGGAACTGGTGGATGAGGATATCATCATTTTCACCAACCCCACTGGGCGCTTTGTGGTGGGCGGGCCGCTGGGTGATTCCGGTTTGACTGGGCGAAAAATCATCGTCGATACTTACGGCGGCATGGGGCGGCACGGCGGTGGCTGCTTCAGCGGTAAAGACCCGACCAAGGTGGACCGCACTGGCGCTTACGCTGCCCGCTGGGTGGCGAAGAATGTTGTAGCCGCTGGCCTGGCTTCTCGCTGTGAAGTGCAGCTTGCCTATGCCATTGGTGTGGCACAACCCTTAAGCATCAACGTGGAAACCTTTGGCACCGGTACGATTGAAGATGACAAAATTGCCGAAGCTATTGGCAAGGTGTTTGACTTGCGCCCGCGGGCAATCATCCGCGACCTGGACCTCCTGCGCCCGATTTACCAACCCCTGGCTGCCTATGGGCACTTTGGACGCGATGACCTTGACCTGACCTGGGAAAAGACCAACAAAGTTGATGCACTGCGAAAGGCAGTAGGCTTGTAAACAATTAAAATTAATTAACTGATAAAGCGCGCTCGATTTGAACGCGCTTTATCTCTTTTAAAGTCATCTTACACAAGACTCTATTTCTCATATATAATAAGGCACTTTTCTATCCCATCGTTTAGACAATTCATCCAGTTACACTTCAACGATGATAAATACGAAAAGCAGGGATTTTAACCATGAAAACAAAACTTGGCTTGATTATCAAAGCCTTAGTAGAACCCGTTAGACCCAGGCAAAAATTTAACCTGGTTTACCAGGTGGCACGTGTATTAATTCTATTTTATGCCAGGGTGCTGCTGAGGATGGATATCCTCAAGCATGAAGCCCTTCCTGAAGGGCCAAAAATATTCGTAGCCAATCACCCCAACATCTCGGACCCTTTTCTGATTCATTTGCTCGGCCGCTTAAACGTTATGGTTATCGGTAAAGCTTTTGATACGCCCGTTACTGGCTACTTACTCCATAAAGTTGGTGAAATACCGGTCTACCCGGGCGGCGACGCATTGGCGCAGGCCATCAAACGGCTGCAAGCCGGCCACTCCATCGGCATCTTCCCTGAAGGCAGGGAGAGCCCTGAGCATGGCATTGCTAAGGGGCGCAGCGGCGCAGCAAGAATGGCACTCAGCACCGGGGCATATGTCATCCCAGTTGGCATCCACCTGGACCGCAAACGGCTCAAAGCAATTAATTTCAAAATTTCTGGGGAGCGTTTGCCCAGCCACATCTACCCACGCGGCCCCTATATGGTCACCGTTGGTAAAGCTGTACGCTTCAGCGGAGACCCTGAAGACCGCGCACTGGTCAGCGAGGTCACTGAAGTGATCATGGACCAGATTACAACCCTGGCATATGAAAGCGAAATGCGCATGGAAGACCAGGCTCACCTGCCGCAGGGTGTGCTGCAAATGTTGAAGCGAATTTTTTCATTCAAGTACCTGGGGATGATTTAAAGAAAAAAGGCTGCTGAGCATTGAAAGGCAGCCTTTTTATTTTGTTTGAATTTGCCTTTTTCGCCGAAAGTGTAAGATTAGCGCAATAAGCCCGGTTATTAGTGCTATCGCAGCCAGACCACCCTGTACCCAGCGCAAGGTAGTGATGTTAAGACCCCTTTCCTGTTCGCGCGGCACATCTTTTTCCGCTTCTATCACCTGGCCTTCTGTCTCAGGGCGCAATCCTAAAATCAACGCTTCACCTGTCCCCGGGGAAGCCAGCTCCAATTCCTCTTCTTGGGGTTCAGCCATAAGTGAAGGTTGATCTTGGGGTATTTCTACTTCCAGTTCAATAGGGCTTTCTTCTATGGGCATCATTGGTTCTGCTGAGCCAGCCATTGGCGCACCACCAACTCCTCCCCCGCCACCAAGCCCTTTAGCTTCAGGGCTATAGCCCCATGTGATAATCTGGGGTTGCTCTGCAGCCTGGTCCGGTTCCATGCTCAAAGCCGCCTCCATGGCTGGGGCAGCCGTTTGTAGATTTTGAAAGATCTGGCCTTTGAGCAAAGCCTCGCCTGCAAAAGCAACCAGGAAAAGTATCGTGGCAGCCACGGACGCCAGGCGTAGTGAGGCAAATAGTTTTGTCTGCTGTTTGCGCACCTTGACCATTGCCGGGTTGAGCATAAAATCTCGAGGGGCTTTCTTAGCAGGCAGCGCGCGCACAGCTGCTTTCAAGCGCTGCAGGTTTGCCAGCTCTTGCTGCAGGTCTTTGGATTCCGCTAAGCTTTTATCCAAACGAGCTCTTTCTATTTCGGAAAGAGCGCCGTCGATATAAGCTGATAAGTTGATCCAATCTTTGTTTGAGATGCCGAGTTTGTTGTTCATTTGCCTTCCACATCCAATAGACGGAAGTTTGCGGGTAAAAGTTCCCAAAATCCCTGCAGGCAGTGCTGTAGTTTCTGCCGAGCCCGTGCCAGGCGGCTTTTTACTGTACCGATGGGACTGTGAATAATCGCAGCCACCGATTCGTAATCTTCCCCGGCTACGTCCACCAAAACCACCACGGCGCGATATTTCTCATCCAGGGCTTGGATGCAGTGCTGCAGCGCTTCTTCCAGCTCTGAATTATTCAGGGCTTCATCAGGCTTTGGCGCATCATCTTCCAGCCAGCTGGGCGATTCTACCAGCTCGCCTTCGTCCGTTTCTGGCTCAAGTGCCACGGTTGGTTTTCTTTTGCGCCGGCGCAGCTCATCATAGCAAGCATTCGTCACAATACGCAGTATCCAGGCTTTAAACGAGCCGCCATGATATGTATGCAGTTTTTGATACATAGAGATGAAAGCTTCTTGGGTGGCATCTTCAGCCGCAGGGCCATCGGACATAATGCGGTAGGCTGTGTTGAATGCCATATCTTGATAAGCCAGCACAAGGTGATTGAAGGCGTTCATGTCGCCTTCTAGTGCCATGTCAATCAATGCTTTTTCATCCATGCTTATAAAGCCAGTCCCATTTGTGGTTGTTAACAGTACCTAACCTGATATGATTTTAGCTTAAGAAAAGCCAAATTACCAATTTTTGTGCATAACATGAATCAAAAAGGAGAGCAACTTGCCGCTCTCCATTTAAAATTTTGATAAAAATCTCTAATGCACTATGCTTCGAGGGCGTCCTGGTCTTCATCGCGCTCACGCAGGTGTGGGAAAAGGATTACCTCGCGGATGCTGCGCTTGCCCGTTAGCAGCATGATCAGCCGATCCACGCCAATGCCAAACCCGCCCGTAGGGGGCATGCCGTAGCTCATGGCGCGCAGGTAATCATCATCCATGGGGTGGCGGTCTTCGTCGTTCTCAGCATAAGCCCGCCCCATTTCCAGGAAGCGCAGTTCCTGCTCTAAGGGGTCGTTAAGTTCACTGAAGGCATTGCATAACTCCATGCCACCCACAAAACCTTCAAACCGCTCTACTGTCCTGGGGTCGTTAGGTTTGTTCTTAGCCAAAGGCGAGATCTCGCGCGGGTAGTCGTAAATGAATGTCGGCTGGATGCAGGCAGGCTCCAGAAAGTCATCCAGCATCCCACCAATCAACTTTCCGCGGTTAGCCTGAGGGTTATGATTGATGCCCTTTTCGGTCATGGCTGCGCTGAGCGATTCGGCAGTTGGGTGCTGTTCAATATCCACCCCGGTAATTTCCAGGAGCGCCTGGCGCATGGACAAGCGCCGCCAGGGTGGGGTCAGGTCAATCTCGTGGCCTTTAAAGGTGATCTTTTGGCTGCCTAAGACCTCTTGGGCAGTATATGAGATCATCTGCTCAGTCAGGTCCATAACCTGGTTGTAATCCGCATAGGCCATATAGAACTCAAGCTGGGTAAACTCGGGGTTGTGTTTGTATGAAACACCCTCGTTCCGGAAGTCGCGCCCGATCTCGTACACGCGTTCCAGCCCGCCCACCATCAAGCGCTTGAGGTACAGCTCAAAGCTGATGCGAAGGTACAGGTCTTGATGAAGCTGGTTGTGATGGGTAATGAAAGGCCTGGCCGCTGCACCGCCGTAAATCGGCTGGAGGATAGGGGTCTCAACCTCTAAGAAGTCTTGCCCGTCCAAAAATGCGCGCAGGGCACGCAAGGTGGCTGCCCGCATTTTGAATATCTCGCGTACATCCGGGTTGACCGCCAGGTCCACGTAGCGCTGACGGTAGCGCGTTTCCGGGTCAGAGAGCGTGGCATGCCGGATGACTTCACCATCTACCACCTCGTCTTTGGCAGCCGGCAGTGGCCGCAGGGCTTTGGCCAACATGCGGAAATCCTCCACCTGCAGCGTCACCTCGCCGCGCTTGGTGCGGAACATGCTGCCGCTGGCTTCGATGAAATCTCCCAGGTCAAAATCGCGTGCCAGGTCTGCCAGGCGTTCCTGACCCAGCTCATCCACACGGAAGAGCAGCTGCACTCGGCCAGCGCGGTCTTCAATGTGGGCAAAGCTGAGCTTGCCCATATTACGCAGGGCGCGCAGCCTACCTGCCAGTACAAAGCTAAGCACTTCGCCGCTTTGGGCAGCCTCACTGTTTTCAAAAGCCTGGATGGCTTGGGCGGTGGTGGCGTTTTTATAGGATCGGGCAGGAAATGGCTCAATGCCTTCCCCACGCAGACGTTTGATTTTTTCTAAACGGTTCATTTCTAGGTCTGAGAGTTCGTCTTGCAGCATGGTATTTTCCTCTTCTTGCTTAATAATGAAAACCCCGTCCGGGGGATTCCTGGGCGGGGCATTTTGGGTTAGTTTAGATTAACAAACTTTGAGAATCTCAACAGTATAAGCGCCGCCTGGAGCTTCAACCTTAACTGTATCACCGACCTTATGATTAATCAACGCCTTGCCAATGGGCGACTCGTGCGAAATGCGCCCCAGGCGCGGGTCTGCTTCGGCTGGGCCGACAATAAAATAGGTTTCTGGGTCAAGATCTCCTTCGCGGATGGTAACCCGGCAGCCAACCTGCACTGTTTCGTGCTGTCCGTTGGACTCATCGATTACCCTGGCATTCGCCAGCAGCAGTTCGAGCTCTTTGATGCGCCCTTCTACAAAGGCCTGCTCGTTTTTTGCGTCTTCGTATTCTGCGTTTTCAATCAGCTCACCATCTTCCATGGCTTCTTGCAAGCGTTCGGCAATCTCGCGCCTTTTTTGGGTGCGTAAATGTTCGAGCTCCTGCTGTAGCTTTTCATATCCCTCACGGGTCAGGTATGAAGTGGGCATATTTTCTTTCCTTTTTTAGTCAATTTTTTTTCCAGGGAAAGCCCCTGTTTTGCCAGCAAACGGCTTGGCATATAATATAAATAGCGCCTTGAAGGCCAAAACCTTCTAAACGCCGGTGAGAAATATTATCATACTTTATAAATCAATGCAAGGGATAATTAACAAAAGGTTAAGGGCAGCATCGTTTATAATGATTAAGTGCAATCGTTGAAAGGAAAATTAAGATGAGTATTTTGGACTTAATATTGGGAGACCCTGCTTTGAGGACTTTGGATAAGTTAAAAAGGCAGGAAGTGGATAAATTAATCACTAACCTGGTCAAAATTGGCGTACAAGACGATTTCCTCTCGCTTACACCCGGCGGACCCTTTGATGTGCAATGTCACCATCGCGAAGCCAGGCAGATCGGCAAGCGCCTGCACGAACTGGGCGGCATGGCTTTGATGGAAGCAGCGCGGGGCCGGGTGAAACGCAAGCTAAAAGCCGTGATGGCCGAACACCTGGATCACTGCTGGAAGGGCATTGGCGACTGGCAGGCTTAAAGTGAAGCCGGCCTTCTTAGCCATTAAATATTTGCCCGATATGGGCAACCGCAGCCTGATCGAAGCGCTGACCGCCGTGCTTAGGCAAGCCGGCTTCCAGGCGCTGGTGATCGTGCGAGATATCGAAGAATGGGGGGAAAAATCTTTCAGCCCCCAAGAACTGATGACCCATAGCAAACAGGCAATCCTCAAAAGCGAGGTGGTTTTTGTGGAAGCCAGCCAGAAAGGCGTGGGGGTGGGCATTGAAGCTGGCATGGCCTATGCTCTCGTCATTCCCGTGGTGGTTTTAGCAAAGACAGGGACAAAGGTCTCCCCCGGGTTGTTAGGCATCGCCCAGGAAGTCCTTTATTATTCGCAAGTGAGCGACCTGCTGCCAGGCATCCTCAATTTGCAGTTTGATCTTTAGAATCAATTTTTCCCATATAAAATCTAAGGCTTAGCGCTGGATTTAATGCTATAGTGAATGAACAAAAAGGTCTGTTTACTTAGAAAGGAAATAAAGATGAGCACACAAGATCCATTTGATACCATACCCAATCCTGGCCAGGCAGGTCGTAATGAACAAGAGCCAGCTGAGCTTAAACTGCATCGCGACAAACCTCATAACCAGCGCGACTTTTTGAGCGATGTGGCCTGGGCTTTGATTTTGATTTGGGCTGGGCTGGTGTTTTTGGCTAACAACCTGGGTTGGCTGGTGGGTTGGCAGTTACCACAGTCTGTGATGCCTAAAGGGTTAGAAGCGCTCAGCCTGGGCACCTGGTCATTGATCTTCCTGGGTGCGGGGGTGATCCTGCTGTTAGAAGGTCTGTTGAAACTATTGATCCCATCCCAGCGCAGCGGCATGGGCGGCGCTTTCGTGACCGGTTTTATCTTCCTGGGCATCGCCCTTTCGAACCTATATGATTGGGATGTGATTTTCCCCCTGGTCTTGATAGGCTTAGGCTTGACCGCCCTGCTCAGCGCGCTGGTGCGTGAGCGATAGCCGTTTATAATACCAAGCAGAGGCTATCCCTAGATATTTAGGGATGGCCTTTCATTTTATAACGAGGTTAGCAAAAAGGTGCCATGATTAACTGCCAGGCTAGCCCACACGAGCACTTTTTCTTAATCCTATTCCAAAAATAACCAAGACATTGCCTTAAATAATCCAAGGTAATTGTTAAATATGCCACGAAATGCTTAAGTTTTTAATTAATTTGATATATAATATGATAATGTCTCATAAAGTGGTGTAAAAAGGATTGACAAAAAAGTCATCGTGTGCTTTCTTGAAGGTATCAGAAACCAAAAAAGAAAGGAGAAACACGATGACAAAGATAACTATAGCATTACAAGATTATCTACGCAAGATGGGCATGGACCAGGATAAAGACTTTTTGAAAGAAAGCGTGCGAGTAATGAGCCAAATGGTGATGGAACTGGAAGCTCAGCAGATGACCGGTGCAGATCTGCACGAACGCACACCTAAACGGAAGAATTACCGGAATGGGTATCGGGAGCGGATCTGGAAAACCAGAGTAGGAGAGATCGATCTTCGCATACCTAAACTGCGGGAGGGGAGTTACTTTCCCAGTTTGCTTGAGCCGCGCAGGCCATCAGAGAAAGCACTGCTGGCAGTGGTACAGCAGGCCTATATTGAAGGTGTGAGCACACGTAAAGTGGATGCCTTATTGAAGTCAATGGGATTGACAGGGATTGATAAGTCAGCTGTTTCGCGCATTTGCAAGGAATTGGACGAGGTGGTAGAGGATTTCCGCAATCGTCCGCTGGATCGACAATATCCTTACATGTGGCTGGATGCGTTGTATTTGAAGGTCAGGCAAAACAAACGCATTGTGAGCCTGGCGATGGTCATAGCGATTGGTGTCAATGAGTGGGGAGAGCGAGAATTGCTTGGTTTTGAGCTGGGTGCCAGTGAGAGCGAGGCATTTTGGATGGAATTCCTGCGTTCTCTGGTACAAAGAGGGCTAAAAGGTGTCCAGCTGGTCATCAGTGATGCTCATGAGGGACTGAAAACAGCTGTTGCACAGGTGCTGAGTGGCTGCAGTTGGCAAAGATGTCGGGTCCACTTCATGCGCAATTTACTCTCACATGTCCCTCGCGGAGACCAGGCAATTGTAGCAGCTGCATTGCGCACTATCTTTGCACAACCGGACCAGGCAGCTGCTCGCCAACAATTGAAAGTTGTGTATGAGGTCATGGCGGCCCGCTGGCCTAGAGCTGCTGAACTGTTGATCAGTGCAGAAGATGACATTCTTACTTACATGGCTTTTCCCAGGGAGCATTGGACAAGAATTTACTCGAACAATGTCCTGGAACGTTTGAACAAGGAGGTGAAAAGAAGGACAAATGTGGTGGGTGTATTTCCTGATGAGAATTCTGTTATTCGTCTGGTAGGTACAATCCTGAGAGAACAGGCTGATGAATGGCAAATTACCAGGAGGTATTTCAGCCTGGAGTCAATGCGTAAATTGTTTGAACCTCAGCCTTTGCTAATGGCTGAACCAATTCCTTTTACCCTTGCTCCAGTGCATTAGAATTGTGATACTTTCATGAATTCACACTTTGAATTTACACCATTGACAAAGACGTAAACTATAATATTGTTAGCATCAAGCTCACTTCATCTCATTTAATTTCGCTCTTTTCTACCCACAAGGAGATAAAGAATTGCTAATTGAGTTTTATTCACCAATCGACCTGCCACTTTTTCCTATTTAATACCCAAAAGGAGTAATCATGTTTTCCAAACGCAGAAATCAGTTCTTATCTGGGGCGCTGCGCGCCTGCCTATCCATCAGCATGCTGCTCAGCCTGGCACTGAGCGCTTTTCCTCAAGCGCAAGTATCGGCTGAGGACAGCTTGGGCTTTTCAGCTGCCCCGCAAGCGGAATCTGAAGCGCCTGGGGAAACCACGCCCACACCGCAGCTTAACTACCCGAGCATCCCTGCGGATAAGCGCCTGGAAGTGCTCGAGCCCGTAGATGAGACGCTGCCAGGGCAGCCCCTGCCACAAAGCAGCTTCAGGGGCATGGACGCACAGCCCAGCTCTACGGAGCGCATGGGCTTGCCAGTGAGCGTGGTCGAAGACCCGACACTATCGGATATCACTATATCCAGCCAGAATAGCCCTACGGGCAGCCTGCCAGCCGGGCTGGACCTACGCAGCCTACCGCCAGGCATGATCACCATTGACCTGGCGTATGACGTGGTGATGGGTTGGGTGGACCCTGGTCAGGCCGTCAGCGTGACTACACCCAGCACATCTGGTTATGGCGAGGCGGTGGCAGATGGGATTGGCTTCTTCTGGACGCCCATCTGGCATAACACGGACGGACACCAAATTGGGATTGATTGCGGCTGGCCAATCAGCATCACACCGGAGGGAGATACAACGACGACTCTTAGCCCTAAATGCCTGACTGGGGCAAGTATGGATTTGTCAAGTAACTTGATCAGCGGGGGGATTGACGGTGTAGGCGCTGACGTATCTGTCACCGCCAGCCTGGGTGGTATTAATGTTGACAGCAGCGGCACGCCACCATCACCCGGGGCGCCGATTGGATCAGATTTAACTGATTCTTCAGGTGCTTTCAGCATCAACCTTACAGGGGTAGATTTAGGCGCTGAGAGCCTAGTAGCGCTGGATTTTTTACAGGATGGACTGAATATGCGCCATTACATCACCCCAGAGAACGTGTTCATGGTGCACCAGATGAACAGCATTGCCGGGTATGCTGACATTGACCAAGGGATTAATGCAACGGTATACGTTGGTTCCACAACCGAGGAACGTTGGAGCGGTAGTACAACTGCAAGCGGTCCCTATGGCTTTTATTCTATATATGGTGATGCTCCCATTGAGCCAGGTGACACGGTTGAGGTCTTATTGGATGGTGAGATCACTCCGCTAACAACCACAGTTATGAGCCTGGGTAATTTTTCATTTGATGCCGAATTGGACACCTTGCTCGGCGATGCTCCTAATGGTGCTGAAATCCGCATGAGTTTTTGGCAGTGGCAGGGAGAAGATCGGGTTTATTCAGAAGAGCACACCACTGCTAGCAGTTCGGGTATCGCTCATGACTTCACGGCAGACCTGAAAGCACGCGATGACGTTTTGGTGGTGGTGACCGATGCATCTGGCAACCAGACGCAAATCCTCAGCGGTGCGCCTTTTGTCAGCGCGTTACAAGACCCGCTTTCCAACCAGGATTGCGTGAGTGGCCGTTTGGACAGCCCTTATGCACCGATTTTTGTAAGCCTGGATAAGGGTGAAGGAGAGACATATACACGGGAAACTACCTGGACATCAGATGCTGGTAATGATTACAATGTTTGTTTCATCATGAGAGACCGTGATTGGGCTTGGGGGCCGATCAACTTTGACCCGGGGGATATTGCTACCTTATCTGATGGTGCAGGGTTCTCAGAATCCGTTGAGGTGCTCTTATTTGATTGGACTGCTAACCCAGACACTGAGCAGGTCAGCGGGACAAGCATGCCGGAAGGAGATGTAGAAATTCTGCTTATCCAATGGATGTATGACCGTTACCCCTTGTATGGCACCGCAACCCAACAGGCAGCTGTTTCAAGCGGCGCCTTTGCAGCCACCTTTACTGAGTTCGACCTGCGTGATGGCAAGTCAATTGAACTTGACCATTACAACACAGAGGGCAACGGCAACACGCTGTATGCCTGGGGTCAGCCTTCGTTGCCATATTTTGAGCTTAATCTATTTCATAATGCGGTTAGCGGCTGGGTGAATGAAGGCGATACCGTTACTGCCAGCCTCTATGCGGACGAATTTGCAACCGAACCCCTGGTTACAACCAGCACTGATGGTGATGATGGCCCAAACTGGTTCTGGCTGGGGAATTTGGGAGGATATAACCTGGAACCTGGATACAAAGTGGTCGTTACCTCAGGCGGCTGGTCGGCCGAAATGATCGTGCCAGATTTAGCCATCAGCGGCGATTATGACACAGACACAATCACCGGCAAAGGCCCGCAGGGTTTGCTGATGGTAGAAGCTTCCCGTGATGATGACTACCGTGCCATCTTTGTCCCATCAACAGGAACCAGTAATGCTTTGCTGGATTTATCGGCTTACGGCTATGACCTGCGCCAGGGAGACACCGTCGCACTGACCTACCAAGCCCCGGATGGCAACCGTGCCCGCCTGGAAGCCCGCATTGGTGACCTTTACAACGTGGGGCACTGGTTCAACTACGGCGTTAAAGACTGGATGTGGGGTGAAGCCGTGCCTGGCAGCACTGTCACCATCACTATCAATGACGTAGAAACAATCCCAACCTACTTTGAAGACCCGAACTGTGACAGCTGCTGGGGCATCCATGAGCCGATCGAACTCAATTCAACAGATATGATTACTGTACAAGTTGAGGGAGGATCATCAATCTTTTATCCAATTCCACACCCGCTAACCGCAACAGCCGATTCAGACACTGAAACTATCTCTGGCCAGATAGGCAGCCGTGCCAATGACTGGGTACAAATCAATACCTGGTGGGATGGTGCATCCTATGAGGTTATGACAGATGAGTACGGTAATTACACCTATTCGGATACCGGTTTTGACGTCCCGCGCGGCGGGGAAGGCCATATTTACTTCAATGAAGTTCATGGAGAGGCATTAGTTGAATTTTTGCAACACTACCACGCCCCAGACCTGATGCTGGATATTTTCCCGGAAAATGATACCATCGAGAGCCAGGGTCAGTACGAACCGGGACATGAAATTACAATTGAAGTCTACGATAGCTCTGAAACACTCAAAGCCACTGCGACTGTGACTAGTGCTGAAGTACCGTGGTGGGGGGATGGCGGGACTGGTTTTTCCACTGATGGGGCCACTTGGAATCCCGACAAGCCAGATATAGATGCTGGTGATCACATCAAAGCTTGGGTGGATGCGGAGAGTTATGAAACTAGCCTTCACACTGCCGATGCCCGGGTGGGTGCGATAACCGGCGCTGTGGACGTCGAGAGCAACAGCGTCAGCGGCACAATTGGGGCAACGTGGTTGACAACCGATCCCCTGGAAGAAATCGGCGTGGAATGCTACGGCTGGGGGGCACCAGAGGGTGCACCGGATAGGTTCGATTGGATCATACCTGATGGCATTGATACATACACCTGCTCTTGGGATCCCGATACTGAATGGGACGTGGATTATAACCAGGATATCGCCGTGGTTTACCGCGAACCAGAAGGGCACCGGGTCTTTGGGGTTTATAACGAGCCATCCTTCGACCTGTACCTAAATGTCAACTACGACCATGACTGGATTGAAGGGAATTACCCAGCCGGGTATGATGTGACCTTATGGGTGACTACAAGCGATAAGATGACCGAAAAAAGCAGGACGACCATCACCACCAGCGAAATCCCCTGGTGGGGAGATGGACAAACCGGTTTTTCAACCAACATGGATGGCGTTGTTTGGAACCCTGAACGCCCTGACATCCAACCTGGGGACTGGGTGTTTGGTGAGGTCACGGTGGATGAAACAACTTATTATGCCCAGGTGCAACTTGGTACCATTACTGGAACCCTGGATGCGGATACAGACAGCTTCACCGGCAAGGTTACTGTTCCCTGGGATCCACCTTACGACGAGGTAGCTGTACAATGCCACCCCTGGGGCGCGCCTGAAGGTACACCTAGTAAAGACGCAACTGTACTGCCAGATGGGGAACACACATTTACCTGCGATTGGAGCGGAGAATGGGACGTGCAGCCCGGACAGGAGATTGCTGTGCTCTACCAGGACCCAGCAGGCCATTGGGTCTTCAGCGTTCATAGAGCCTATACGGATGAACTGATCCTAAGTGTGCATTATGACCATGATTGGATCGAAAGCTATTACGAAGCCGGGCATGAGATTTATTTACAAGTATTGGATGGTACATTAACTGAAAAAGCACACATCACGCTTCTAACTGATTATTGGCCAGAGTTAGGCAATAGCTCAGGAATTCATACCAACACAGAAGGGGCAAATTGGATCCCAAGCCACCCTGACATCCAACCAGGAGATACGATTCATGGTGAGGTAGACGGTGCGCTTAAGTTCACTGCAGATGTTAAAATCGGCACCATCACTGGCGATCTGGACATTGATACTGAAGACATCAGCGGCACTGTGGATGCCGATTGGCTGCCACAAACCGAGGAGATCAGGGTCATATGTTCTATTTGGGAAAATGATAATCCTGGAGATATAGAAGATTCGGTGCTGCCAAACGGCAGCGACCCATACAGCTGCAGCTGGTCAGGGGAATATGATGTCATGCCAGATACAGACCTAATGGTATCCTACTTTGAATCGGTCGGCCACCAGGTCATCGGCGATTTCAGCTACCCGGCCCCGCGCCTGCGCATTGAAAAATGGCTGGAGGGCGGTGAACCAGGCGAAGGCGGCAACGTCACCTTTAACATCCAATACCGAAATGAAGGTAAAGGACCAGCCTATAACACCATCATCACTGACACCATGCAGGGCATGACCTACCTGAGCGACACCTCTGGTTTACCGCGTTCGGAAAATGCCTCCGGTGACCAGGTTTGGACCATTGGCACGCTAAGCGCCGGGGAGTGGGTTGGCTTTTATGTAACTGCCCGTGTAGACGCTGCGGCAGGAATTGACATTTCCAATACAGCTACGATCAGCTCTGACACGCCTGACGCTGGCAGCCCTGAAGACCGCACGCGTACCTGGACAGGTACAGTCATTGCCAATAACACCCATCTGAACGTGGGTAAAGGCACCTGGACCTGGAACCCCGCGCCTGGGCAAGATTACGTTTATAACATCAACGTCTGCAATAACGGCTCGACCGGCAGCACCGAACTGACCCTGACGGATACCTTACCTACCCAAACCTCATTGGTACGCTGGTGGGGGCGTGAGGCTGGGTGGGATGGCGGACTCGGGGCTACAGGCGATTTAATCCTTACCTACCCCTCTATCCCGGGCTGGTCTTGCCGGGAGGTGTATGTGCGCGTTAGTTTGGACGGGGATGCACAAGAAGGCGATGAACTACACAACAGCGTAACTATCCAGGCTGACAATGACATAGAACTTGATGATAACCAGTCTGATTTATATCACAATGTCGGCACGCCTTACACCGATCTTTCAATCGGAACAGGCTTTCACGGCGGCAGCCTGGTGCCTGGCGGTCGATACGACTTTGGTATCTATTTCAATAATAACGGTAATCTGGCTGTGGGAAGTCCCATCGAAGTTACCCTGACCCTGCCCGATGGCACAGATTATATCGACTGGACCTACTGGGATTGGGCAAGTTACCTTGGCGAACCCACGGTAGACGGCAACACGGTTACCTGGCTCGTGGACGGGCTTGACCCGGGTTACTATGGCACAATTCAGGTGACCCTTGATATTGACCCCAGCGTAACAGCTGGCACCATCTTGGCTCATACCGTTCATATTGAAGAGCAACTTGAAGAAACGGATACCGAAAACAACACGGCTAGCTTCGAGGAAACCGTGCGCGACCATGGCCCCAACCTGCGCGTCCGCAAGTGGGGCGACTGGCACGGCGACAGCCGCTATGCCTGGTACCAGCTGCAGGTCGAAAACATCGGTGACGAAGAGGTTGAAGGCGTGCTGGTTACTGACACCCTGCCGATTAATATGGAATTGGACGGCGGTATTAGCCTTAATTTCTGGGAAGAATGGATTCCTGTTATTGGGGAGGATTCTTTCACAGTTTGGCTAACAAGACTGGAACCCGGTTGGAGCGTGGGCATTAATTTCAACACCTATGTACCTGATGAGATTTCGTTTAACTACGGC
Organism: Anaerolineaceae bacterium; assembly: GCA_040768105.1. Taxonomy (GTDB): domain Bacteria; phylum Chloroflexota; class Anaerolineae; order Anaerolineales; family Anaerolineaceae; genus JAXGNE01. The sequence goes on along the minus strand of JAXGNE010000009.1, from coordinate 80,999 downwards.
GACCTGTTTGTTAATGAGGCATCTGTTGGGCCAACTCTCGGTGATACTAATGAAGATGATAACAGCACCAGCTTTGAGCTGATCGCACGCAGCGGCTCGGCCGCACACCTAAAAATCCAAAAATCGTTGATCGGTGATGGGGTAACCGCTGGCGGGAATGCTGCTTTCTACGTGGAATATGTCAACGAGGGCGACCTGCCGGCTGAGAACGTCACCATCACCGACACCCTGGCTGGCATGACCTTTATCCGCGATAGTGCAAACTTACCCTTCACTGTTAACACTGAAGAAACTGTGGTGACCTGGACAGTTGGCACGCTCGACCCAGGCGGCTGGATTGGCTTTTTCGTATTTGCCGAGGTGACAGCAACTGAAGGGGATTTAAGCAACACAGTCGAAATCAGCACTACCAGCCCCAACACCAGTGGCGATGAGGAACGCATCAGCACCTGGCTTGGCTCTGTTTCTGCCAACGATACCCATCTGAACGTGGGCAAAGACACCTGGACCTGGGAGCCGGCCGCTGGGCAGGAATTCATCTATAACGTCAACGTCTGCAACTACGGATCCACCAGCAGCGGTGCGGTTACCCTGACAGATACGCTTCCAGCATGGGTCGATTATAACGGCTTCTTTGGCAATGACCCGGATCCTGGTTGGCAAGAAATTAGCTACACCCCCACGACGAAGACCCTGGTGTTGGCGCACACCTGCATCTCAGCCAATACCTGCAGCGAAGTCCATATCATTGCACAAGTGTCTGCGATTGCTGAAGTTGGCACCGAATTAGTCAATACAGCAGTCATTTCGGGCGGCAACGAGGTGGAGGGAGAAGGCGGAGATAACACGGCCTCCATCACGCATAACGTCGGCGAAGAAAACATAGACCTATCGGTATGGCAGAACTGGCACTGGGGTTCGCTCACGCCTGGTGGCCACTACCGCTATGCCATCGTCTTCAGAAACGAAGGCAACCTGGCGATACCAACAATTGGAGAAGGTATTTATATTACCGCCAGCATCCCAGAGGGTACCAGCTTTGCCGGTTGGGATCATTGGGATTGGGTGGATGTTGAAGACCCGGTTTTTGGTGAAAATACGGTCACCTGGAAGCTAAATTGGTTAGACCCCGGCTTCTGGGGCACCATTGAAATGGCGCTGGATATCGATGTTGATACCGCACCAGGCACTCCCCTGATCAACCAAGTTGCGATCACTGAGCAGGCTGAAGAAACAAACACCGAGAACAATTCCAGTGTGCTGGAGGAAATGGTTTATGAGCCCGGCCCCAACCTGCGCATCAGGAAATATGGCGGCTGGGGAGGCAGCGATGAAAACGATCAATACGCCTGGTACCACCTGGAGGTGGAAAACATCGGCGATGAGACAGTGGAAAATGTAGAGGCACGTGACGATTTCCCTGTGGAGATGACCTTCATCAACACAGTGCGTATCAATGACGGTAATTGGACATGGGATGACACACATCTGGGTGAACATTTCTTCACTGCAAGCGGTAGCTTGGAGCCCGGACAGCGGGTAGATATCGATTTTGACACCAGGATACCGTGGATAGACTTCCCATACGGGCAGACCTTTACTAACACGGCTTCGGTCACTACCGTTCCTGGAGAAACCAACCCGGATGATAACAGCGACAGCCTGGATTTGACCGCTGGCCCAGATTATTTGATCGATAAATATTGGCATAACGGGGAATTTGTACCGGGTGGAGAAGTCGCTTATGTGCTGAATATCAGCAACCACAGGGGAGAACACTTATTAGGCATAAATATGAGCGGGAACGCAGTCATCACCGACACCCTGCCAGAAGGTATGAGCTATGTGCCAGAATCGGCACACTTATACTGGTGTGGTGAACAAGACCCGTGGTGCGAATTTGAACCCACTATTGATGCCACTGGCAAGATTCTGACCTGGGAACATGCACCTATCAATGTTGATCAATGGAACCAGGTCGTATTCAGTGTCAAATTGGCCGATGAGCTCAGCCCCACCAACCCTCTCATTAACACGGCGGTCATCTCCAGCACCTCAGCAAGTGACATTGACCCCAATCTTGACAACAACACCAGCAGCTACACACCTGAGCTTGACCTGCAAGCCCCTGAAATCACCAGCGGCGGCAGCACCACCTTCCGGGTTGGCAGCGCAGGTAGCTTCTTAGTTGAGGCGAGCGGAAAACCCACCCCAACCATCATCACCACGACAACGTTGCCATCTTGGTTAAGCCTGGTTGACCATGGTGATGGCACAGCCACACTCTCAGGCACACCTACAGCAGGCTCCGGTGGGGTGTACGCCCTCAGCTTTACTGCCAGCAATGGGGTGATGCCAGACGATACAGAAGCCTTCACACTGACGGTACAAGAAGCGCCTTACTTTACCAGCGCGGATAACACTACCTTCAAAGTTGGGGAGTTTAAGACATTTACAATTACCGCATTCGGCTATCCCACGGTATATGACATCACTTACACAGGCGGCCTGCCCGATGGCGTGAGCTTGGTGGACAACAACAATGGTACGGCCACACTCTCAGGCACGCCAGCAGCTTTGGAAGGTGGTATTTACACACTTTATCTTACCGCCATTAACGGCGTTACGCCTAATGCATCCCAGACCTTCACATTGACGGTCAACGAAGCACCTAAGATCACCAGCGCTAACAACACCACGTTCACAGTAGATGCTTCGAGCGGCTTCATTGTAACAACAACTGGCTACCCAACACCGACACTAAGCAAAACCGGCACACTGCCAAACGGTTTGACCTTTACGCCTAACCCCGATGGCACAGCCACCCTAGCCGGCACACCCACCGAAACGGGCACCTTCCCGATCACAATTTATGCTGTAAATACGATACTGCCAGATGCACAACAAAGCTTTACTTTGACGGTTGTGCTTGGCGATTTCGCGCCAACCATTACCAGCTTGCCCTATACCACCTTCACGGTTGGCACCCTTGGTAACTTCACTGTAACCACCAGCGGCAACCCCACACCATCTATTTCTATAGTTAACGGTACTCTGCCTGCAACTATTACCCTTACTGACAATGGCAATGGTACTGCCACACTCGCTGGCACGCCTGCTGCAGCAACGGGCGGGCAATACGTCATTCAAATTGGTGCAGACAATGGCATTCCTGACCCTGCGATGCAGCAATTCACCCTGACAATCAACCAAGCGCCTGCGATAACAAGCGAGGATAATACGACGTTTGTCGTCAATACATATTATATGGGCTTCTACGTGGTAACCACAGGCTACCCAACAGCAAGCATTACCGGAATAGGCGCGCTACCTGATGGGATAGAATTCGTAGACAACCACGATGGCACAGCCAGGTTCTATGGCACGCCACTAGCTGGCTCAGAAGGTGATTACACAATTGACATCACCGCCAGCAATGGGGTTGGCACTGCTGCCACGCAGAAATTCACATTGACGGTTGTCCCCACTCCTGTTGCGCCCACCATAACCAGCGATCCTGCCACCATCTTTACGGTTGGCAGTGCAGGAAGCTTCTCGGTTACCACGACAGGCTACCCGGCAGTCAGCTCCATAACCTATACAGGCAGCTTGCCTATTGGGGTGACTTTATCCATGGCAGGCTTACTATCCGGTACACCGGCGGCGGGCACGGGTGGCAATTACACTATAAATATCACTGCTAGCAACGGGGTGCTACCCAATGCCACCCAGGAATTCACCCTGACGGTTAACGAGGCACCCAGCATTACCAGCGCTGACAATACTACCTTTACCGCTGGAGAATTCAACAGTTTCACGATTACAACCACGGGGCACCCAATCCCAACCATTTCCACCGGAGATGCTTTGCCATCATGGTTAACCCTAGTAGACCAGGGGAATGGCACAGCTATTCTTTCAGGCACCCCACCAGCAGACACTGAAGGCATTGATTACTTTACCATCACAGCCAGCAACGGGGTTGGAACTGATGCACAGCAAAGCTTCACCCTGACCTGGCAAGAACCCAGTGGCTTTACAATTTTCTTGCCGCTTATTTTGAAGTAAGCACAAGCTGGCCGTCAAATCTTAACTTACAGGGCTGCTCTCAACAAGCAGCCCTGGTTTTTTGTGAAAGCATACTTCTTTCTGTGAAGCCTATAAAGCTACACTGGCGCAGTATGCTGGCTCGCAGATGTTATAATCACCTTATAACAACAATTCGGAGAATAATATGACCCCTCTAAAGAAGACCACGATCAAGAGCGATAAGGCACCAAAAGCGCTGGGCCCCTACTCTGTGGCAGTCACCACCGGCCAGATGATATTCACTGCCGGCCAGCTTGGCCTTGACCCCGCCACCGGCGAGCTGGTGGAGGGCGGCATCCAGGCCCAAACCCGCCAGGCGCTGACCAATATCAAAAACGTGCTCGAGGCAGCCGGCAGCGGGCTTGAGTACGTGGTCAAAACCACCGTATTTCTCAAAGATATGGGCGAGTTTGCCCTGATGAATGCTGTTTATGGCGAGTTTTTCACCCAGGACTTTCCCGCCCGCTCTGCGGTGCAGGTGGCAGCATTGCCAAAAGATGGTGCGGTTGAAATCGAGACGATCGCCCTGCTGCCGTAGATCGCTGGGTTCTAAGCTACCAAATCGCATCAACCAAGCAAAGCCGGTTATTTAGACCAGCGCGCTTAGCTCTGGTAAAATTATAATATAAGGATACTACCTGGCATGACAATTGTTAAAGTGTCTGTGATCATTCCATGTTTTAACGAGGGCGAAACTATTCGTCCTCTTTTAACTGCGTTAAATGGGCAGACCTATCCGCAAGCAGAAATGGAAGTGGTGATTGCAGATGCCATGTCCGAAGATGATACCCGCAAGCAAATCAAGCGCTTCCAGAAGGACAACCCGGGGCTAACCATTTTAATGGTGGATAACCCCAAGCGCTATATCCCAGCCGGCTTGAACGCAGCTATGCGTGCAGCGAGCGGGGAGATCTTTTTGCGCATGGATGCACATGCCATCCCCCAACCTGATTACATCGAACGCAGCGTGCGTGCCCTGGAAGAAGGCCTGGCTGAGAATGTCGGCGGGGTGTGGGATATTCGCCCGCGCAGCGAGAAGCTGATGGCGCGTACGATTGCCGCTGTGGCTAGCCATCCCCTGGCTGTGGGCGATGCGCGTTATCGCTTTGCAGAAAAGGCTGCCTACGTGGATACCGTACCTTTTGGGGCCTTCAAACGCAGCCTGGTGGATCAGATCGGCGGTTTTGACGAATCGCTGCTGACCAATGAAGATTACGAGTTCAACGTGCGCATCCGCAATAGCGGCGGGCGCATCTGGCTGGACCCTGCCATCCGCTCGATTTATTACGCCAGGGAAAACCTCTCTGAGCTTTCCAGCCAGTATTGGCGCTACGGCTTTTGGAAAGCACAGATGCTAAAGCGTTACCCCAAAACCCTGCGCTTGCGCCAGGCACTGCCGCCTTTGTTCGTGCTCAGCCTGTTGGGGCTTTCGATTGGAGCATACATGCACCCCCTGCCTGCCCTGCTGGTGTTGATTGAGCTGGGGCTGTACCTGCTGGTCTTGCTGGCAGTAGCCACCCAGATGGCCATTAAAACCAAGCAGCCTAAGTTCCTATACAGCGTACCCCTGGCAATCGCAACCATGCATTTCAGCTGGGGCGCGGGCTTCTTGCGCGGGCTGCTGACGCGCAACGAAGTGAAGGCAGAGAAGGAGCGGAGATGACCGTCAACGGCATATCCGAAAAATGGCACCTTCAGCCCTCTGAACAGCGCTGGCTGCTGATCATTGGCGACCTGCTGATGGGGCTGATTGCACTTTTCCTATCGCTTTATTTTTGGGCGGCTGGCGATGCCTGGATGAATTTTTCCATAGAATTCCTGCGCAGCCGGCCTGAATTTTGGTATTACCTTCTGCCGCTTTTGTGGATCATCCTGATCATTGAGCTGTATGACCTGAAGAAAGCCAATAACCTGATCGAAACCTTGAAAGGCATTGGCCTGGGTACCAGTATCTACATCATCCTTTACCTGGTTTTTTACTTTACTTCAGAGCCAAACTCCCTGCCAAGGTTGGGAGTGGCGGTATTCATCATCTCCGTGGCGCTCTTGACACTGGCCTGGCGCATGATATACATCCGCCTATTCCGTACAGCCAGCCTGCAGCGGCGAGTATTGATCGTTGGGGCAGGCAAAGCCGGCAGCACGCTAGTGGATGTGCTTGACCAGCAAGACCCTCCCCCGTTTAATTTAATTGGCCTGGTGGACGATGATCCTAATAAGATTGGCACTAAGATCCATGAGTACCCAATATTAGCTGGCGGTGACCAGCTTTTAGAGCTGATCCGCTCTGAAAAGATCTCCGACCTGGTCTTAGCCATCTCTGGTGAGATGGAAAGCGGGATGTTCCACGCGATTCTTTCAGCCCAGGAAGCCGGCATCAACCTGACCACCATGTCAGAAATGTACGAATCTCTGTTGGGGCGGGTGCCGATATTCCTGCTGGAATCCGACTGGGTGATTCGTTCCTTCGTGGAAAAGATCCCTGCCAGCAATATTTACCGCATCCTCAAGCGCGGCTTAGATGTTTTGGGCGGGCTGGTCGGTTTGGCGGTGTTGGTGGTGATTTATCCTTTTGTAGCCTTGGCCATCCTGATCGATTCGGGAAAACCGGTTATTTTCAAACAGGAACGCCTCGGACGCGGTGGAAATCCCTATGCTTTGTTAAAATTCAGAACCATGTTCATGGGCGACATGGTCAATGGCGAACAACCCATGACCAGCAAAAACGATCCGAGAATTACACGTGTTGGCCGCTTTTTACGTAAGACACACCTGGACGAGTGGCCACAATTTCTGAATGTTTTACAAGGAGAAATGAGCCTGGTTGGCCCACGGTCAGAACGTAACGAGTTTGTACAAATATTTCAGGAGGATATCCCCTTTTATCGCGCCAGGATGCTCGTCAAACCTGGAATCACGGGCTGGGCACAGATCAATCAATCTTATGCCGAAACGGTTGAAGAAACCGCTGTCAAACTGGAGTATGACCTCTATTACATTCAACACCACAACATCTTTATGGATATAGTCATCCTGATCCGCACAATCGGGTCAAGTCTTGGGTTCAAAGGGCGCTAAAACTGACATGGTCATTTTAGGCAGAAAAATCCGCGTACGCTACTTGTTGATGGTCGATATCTTCCTCACCATCGTATCCATCCTTGCCAGTTACATCCTTAGGCTGGAATTGATAGCCGTTTTCCCGACTTACACAGCCTCGGTCTTGTGGATGATTGGTCTTTCGATCCTTATCAAACCAGTAATTTACTACTTTTTCGGAATGTACCGGCGCGTATGGCGCTACGCCAGCATGCGCGAGCTGATGATGGTGCTCACCGCCACCAGCGTTGCTTCGATGGCTATAGCAGCCCTGATGATCGGCCTATTTGCTTTGAATGCCTTCAGGGGTTTCCCTCGTTCAGTCCTGATCATCGACTGGCTCATGTCAGTCTTGCTGATTGGCGCATCTCGCTTCAGTTCCAGGATCTTGGCCGAAAATAAGGTCAGCACATCAGCACTCACCCCCGGCCGGCGCATGAAAAGCGTTTTGGTTGTTGGCGCTGGCGATGCAGGTGTAATGGTCGTACGCGAATTACAAAGGAATCCCCAGTTAAATATTGAAATTATCGGCTTTTTGGATGATGACCTTGAAAAACAAAAAATTAAAATTTATGGCGTGCCGGTCATTGCCACGCTTTCAGATCTGAACCATATCCTGCGCGTCCGTCAAATAGATGAAGTCATCATTGCTATTCCCAGCGCACCTGGCAGCGTCATCCGGCATGTGACCCAGGTCTGCCAGGAAAACCGGGTGCCCTCGCGCACGATGCCTGCCATTTACGAACTGTTGGACGGCAAGGTCAACGTCAGCCGCTTGCGCGAAGTAGAAATCGAAGACTTACTACGCCGCGAGCCCACTCGCATCAACACCGAAGCCATTGGCAGTAGCATTGAAAACCGGGTAGTGATGGTCACCGGTGCAGGTGGGTCGATTGGGCGGGAACTTTGCCGCCAAATTGCGAGCCACCATCCTGAACAAATCTTGCTCTTGGGTCATGGTGAGAACAGTATCTTTGAAGCACTACTGGAACTCAAAGAATCTTTCACGGAAATACACTTTTTGCCCATTATTGCTGATGTGCGTGATGCCAATCGTTTGAAGACAATATTTGAAAAATATCACCCTGATGTTGTATTTCATGCTGCAGCCCACAAGCATGTGCCAATGATGGAAATGAACATCGAGGAAGCCGTCACCAATAACGTGTTGGGCACATACAACGTGGTCAACGCCTGCATCAATGCTGATGTTGAGCGGTTGGTAATGATCTCGACAGATAAAGCCGTTCGCCCAGCTAACATCATGGGTGCCACCAAACGCATGGCAGAGATGATTGTCATCGATGCCGCCCAGCGCACAGGTAAGGCTTTTAGCGTGGTGCGCTTTGGTAATGTACTTGGCAGCCGAGGCAGCGTGGTTCCACGCTTCAAACAGCAGATTGCAAAAGGCGGCCCCATCACCATCACCCATCCCGAGATGAAACGCTATTTCATGACCATCCCAGAGGCAGTGCACTTGGTCTTGCAAGCGTCGATCATGAGCTTGGGTGCCGAAACCTTCGTATTGGATATGGGTGAGCAAGTGCGCATCTTGGATCTGGCAAAGGACTTGATCAAACTTTCAGGACTTGAACCAGGCAAGGATATCGAAATTGAATTCTTGGGGATGAGACCAGGGGAAAAATTGAGCGAAGACCTGTGGGATGAGGTGGTGTCAATTACACCTACAACCCACCCAGATGTGTATAAAGTTGCAGAAGAAGAGAAACTATGTTCCGAGAGAATGGAACAAGCAATCGATCAGCTGTTGATTTATGCCCAAGCTGGCCAGGTCAACGAGATTGTCCATTTGATCGAAGATATGCTTCCCAGCGCCTCCCTGCAGGGAGAACCGCTCGACCTGACGATCATCAGCTAAAGCAAAATTTCCAATCTGACGGTAAAATAAACACATCATGACCATTCTAAAGAACCCTCAAGACTGGGATAGGTTTTGTGCTGCCTTTGACCAAACCCATTTGCTGCAAAGCGCAAGCTGGGGCCTGTTCAAAAGTCATTATGGCTGGGAACCAGGCTATGTAAGCCAAGCCGAGTGCGGTGCGCAAATCCTGTTCCGCAAGCTGCCTTTGGGTTATTCTATTGCTTACATCCCCAAGGGACCAATTGGCCAGAATTGGCAATCACTTTGGCAAGAAGTTGATTCGCTTTGCCAGCAGAAGAAAGCCATTATGCTGATCGTGGAACCCAATTTATGGGAGCCGCTCCCAGAGATCGTCACCTCAGATTGGCTGAAAGGGTTTACAAGCGATCCGCATACCATCCAACCCCGCCGCACGCTGCTGGTGGACCTGCGCCCATCCGAAGAGCAAATCTTGGCCAATATGAAGCAAAAGACACGCTACAACATCAACCTGGCACAGCGTAAGGGCGTGGTGGTGCAGGAAACAGATGATTTGAAAATGTTCTACGAGATGATGCAGATCACTGGCGAGCGCGACCAGTTCGCCCTGCATGAATTAAGTTATTACAATAAGGTCTATGCGCAGTTTGCGCCCGCAGGTCAATGTGCCTTGCTGCAAGCCAATTTTGAAGGCACGCCCCTGGCAGCCTTAATGGTCTTTGCACACCAGGATCAAGCCTGGTATTTCTACGGGGCTTCCAGTGAGATGGAACGCAACCGTATGCCCACTTACCTGCTGCAGTGGGAAGCTATGCGCTGGGCTAAAGACAAAGGCTGTACTACTTATGACCTTTGGGGGGTGCCGGATGAGGATGAGGATACCCTTGAAAGCCAATTTACGAAGCGTTCAGATGGGTTGTGGGGCGTCTACAGGTTCAAACGCGGCTTTGGCGGCCAGCTTAAGCGCAGCGCACCCGCTTTTGTCCGTGTATACCGCTCCCTGCTCTACCGGGCGTACCAATTGGCACAGTCTAGGAAACCCGAGCAAGGATAGCACGATTCCGATGAGTCCAAACCGTATGCAGCCCATTAAAATCGAAACGCCGCAACAATGGAACGAGATCATTGAGCGCTTACCCGGCGCCCATATCCTGCAAAGCTGGCAGTGGGGGCAGATTAAGTCACAATATGGCTGGGAAATGCAGCCGTATACCTGGCTGGATGAACAAAACCAGGTTTTTGCTGCTGCGCTTGTCTTAAAACGCCAGTTAGCCCAGAAAGGCTTAGGCGCGCGCTTCCAGGTGCTGTACATCCCTAAAGGACCTGTGTTAGATTGGACAAACCCCGAGCATGTCACCTTGGTTTTAGACGATTTACAGTCATTTACGCAGCAATCCTCTGCCATCTTCCTGAAAATTGACCCGGATTTGCCGCTGGGGTATGGTGAACCTGGCACGGCTGAGGCTTATGAAGACCTGAACGGCCAAAAGATAAGTGATGAAACGATAAGGCGGGGCTGGCAATTCTCTGACGAACAAATCCAGTTTCGCAATACCGTGCTGCTGGATTTGACACAGCCTGAGGATGCCTTGCTGGGGGCTATGAAACAAAAGACCCGCTACAACATCCGCCTGGCAGAGCGCAAAGGCGTCAGCCTGAGGACCGGCCAATTGGCAGATTTGCCTGCCCTTTATGAGATGTATGCCAAGACCGCCCTGCGGGATGGGTTCACCATCCGCAGCCAAGATTATTATCAAACCCTGTGGCAAACCTTTATCGAAGCTGGCATGGCTGAGCCAATCATTGCCGAGTTTGAGGGGCAGCCCATCGCAGCCGTGTTCATCTTTCACTTTGCTGGGGTTTCTCGTTATCTTTACGGTATGTCGCTGGAAGAACAGCGGGATAAGATGCCCAACTACTTACTGCAATGGGAAGCAATCCGACGCTCTAAGGCATTAGGCTGCCACACTTATGACATGTGGGGTGCGCCAGATGATTTCGATGAAAGCGATGCCCTATTTGGGGTTTATCGCTTCAAAAAAGGTTTTAACGGCCTGCTTTTGCGCACAATTGGCGCATGGGATTACACAACCCAGCCTGGCTTTTATAAACTTTACACCAAGATATTACCGCGCTTGTTAGACATCATGCGCTGGCGAGGTAAAGCATCAACCAAAAGGAGCGTGATGACATGATCGAACGCATTAACCTAGCCCATTTACCAACCCCTATCGAAGCGCTGCCTCGCTTAAGCAGCCTTTTGAACGGCCCCAAAATCTATATCAAACGTGATGATCAAACCGGCCTGGCCATGGGCGGGAATAAAACCCGCAAGCTTGAATTCCTGCTGGCCGATGCGCTGGCGCAGGGTGCAAAGCTACTGCTAAGCGCTGGGGCGGTGCAATCCAATCACTGCCGCCAGGTAGCTGCTGCTGCTGCACGGTACGGGCTGGGCTGCACGCTCATCCTAACCGGGGAGCCGCCTGCCCAGGCCGATGGCAACTTGCTATTGGATAAAATTCTGGGCGCACAGATTATTTTTACAAGCCGTGAAAACCGGGATAGATTACTTCAAGAAACCTATGCACAGGCAGAGGCTGCAGGGCAGTCCCCTTACCTCATACCCTACGGGGGCTCTAACGCCACGGGCGCGCTTGCCTATGCGGCTGCCTTTGAAGAGATGATGAACCAAGGCATGCAGCCTGATTGGGTCATCTTTGCCTCCTCTTCTGGCGGCACCCAGGCCGGCATGATCTTAGGCGCCCATATCACCGGCTTTAAGGGCAAAATACTGGGCATCAGCGTGGATGTGCATACTGAAACGCTGCAGCAAACCGTGGCGCCACTGGTAGCGGCTGCTGCTCAAAAACGCGGCATGCAAGTGGATTGCGCACCAACGGATGTGCTAGTGAACGCAGATTACATTGGTCGCGGCTATGGCATCATGGGTCAGGGTGAAATTGAGGCAATTGAATTATTTGCTAGGAATGAAGGCATCTTGCTGGATCCCGTTTACACCGGCCGGGCTGCATCAGGCATGATTGACCTGGTGCGCAAAGGGCAGTTCAAGCCAGGGGAAAAATTACTCTTCTGGCACACTGGTGGCACGCCAGCTCTCTTCGCTCAAAAATACAGCCGTGAGTTAAGCCGAGCGGTTTAATTACCCGCTGGCCGCCAGGTCGCGTCATAGGCTATGGAGGCATTGCCAGTCATACTCGTGGCTGTACCCCCGCCCATGGAGATTAGGAACACCTCCCGCAATCCGCTGTCATTCAAGCCATCAAAGAGCATCCAGGAACCATCGGGCGAAATGGAAGGGTTCTCGGGCAAGCGCACGCCTGTATCAAGGGTCAATTCCCCACCGCCAATCACTTTGCTCGCGATGCCGTTATTGACCCCCAGGTCAAACCAAATCGCCCTGCCATCGGGCGCCCAGGTTGGGTGATAGGTTTCCTTCCAGACACCCTCAGCAACCATGCGCGGCGTAGCTAAACTGATCAAATCGTAGGACCAGACTTGGTTGAAATTGTTTATCGGGCTGCGCGAAACAAAGGCGATCTTTGGCGTCAGCCAATCCCAGGCGGGCTGCTGGTTGACCATGCTGCCTGCCAGCATGAGCGTGCTCTTCTTAGATTTAAAATCAAAAATATGAATTTGCGGTCGGCCTGTGGCTAGCGAAGTATAGGCCAGTTGCTGGCTATCTGCCGACCAGGCTGGGTCATAATCGCCATTGGCAAAGCTGGAAATGACATCAATGACCTTTGTGTCCATGTTATAAACAAAAAGCCTTGCCCCATCATAACGCTCCGCCCGGCCTTTACAGGGCGAAATGTATGCCAGCTTCTTCCCATCCCCAGACCAGGCCGGCTGGCAAGCGCCGCCCACCTCATTAGTAAGCTGCGATGGCGTGCTGCCATCAGCAGACATCAACCAAATTTGGGGTAGCTTTCCATCTGGTTGGGAGACGTAAGCAAATTGCCCAAAACCACCGCCGACCCCAGTGGGGGTAATCGTGGGTATAGCTGTAGGCTCTGGCGTGGATGTTGCTGTTGGCGCTGCAACCGTTGGTGGGATTTCAGTTGCAGAGGGTTTTGCAATCTCGGTCAGGGTAGCAGTAGGCTCGGGCAATGAGGTTGCAGCAGCCTCCATGGTATTGACTAATTCGGTGGCTGTTGGTTGTAAGGGTTGTTTAGCAAAAAAGCCATTCTTCAACCCCAAGGCACCAGCACCAACCAAGAACAATAATATCGGCAGTAACCAAAGGAGTGTTTTACTCTTGCGCAGTTTGCCCCCCGCCTTGCCAGCAGCGTTTTCTTCGCCTGCAGATGCCAAAGGTGCCCCCTCTGCCAAGCTGGCTGCGGCTGGGCAGGCAGTAAGCAGTGCCTGCACAAATTCATCCATGCTTTGGAAGCGCAAATCTGCCTCCAAAGCCATGGCCTGGTCAATCACCACCGCGGTTGCCTGGGAAACCTTGGGGTTAATTTTCATGAGCGGCACGAGTTTATCGGTGCCAAGCGCACGGTCCAAGGCCTCAAGAGGCACACGACCGCTCAACATATAATACAAGGTAGCACCTAAAGCGTAAATATCGCTGCGCGCATCCGCCCCTTCACCATACTGCTCAACGGGCGAGAAACCCGGGGTAACTCCCTGCACGCCAGCTTCCGTAAGGTCAGTTGTCTGCACCTTTGCCAAACCAAAATCAACCAGTACCACATCCCCCTCGGGTGTCATTTTGATGTTGGCTGGTTTGACATCGCGGTGGATAATGGGCGGCGTTCTTGTGTGAAGGTAACTTAAGGCTTGGGCGATCTTTACGCCAATGGCGACAGCTTCAGCTTCGCTCATCGGTTTGCGCAGGGAGGTGACCTTCTCGCGTAAATCCTGCCCGGGCACGTAGTCCATCACCAGGTACTCCCCCATACCTGGTATGACAAAGTGGTCAATGACGCGGGGTAAATTAGGGTGCCGTAAGTTGGCAAGCAGCGTGGCTTCTCTGCGAAATTGGCGGGAATGATCTACGCTTGAGTAAAGGTTTTCTTTTACAGCCACCTGGGTTTTAAGCGTCTGGTCTTCTGCCAGGTAAATATTTCCCATGCCACTGCTGGCAATCAGGCTGGTAATTTTATAGCGTTCTTTTAGCAACACTCCAGGCGAAAGACTCATCAATGCCTCCAAAAAACTTCAGGCTGGATAAATATATACCAACACAATTTTACCAATGATGGCGTAGAAATGAGGTAATTTGCAGGGCTCACATTGGGACAAACGAAAAGAACCTATTTAAGCTATAATGCAAAGCAAAGGGCAACTTCATGAACCTCGATATTCGTTCGACTGTGTTACTGCTCGTTATCTTATCTAGCCTGGCAGCGATTTGGTCCATTTACCGGGCTTATCGTGCCATAAGGGCTGGCAAGCGGCTTCCCTTTTTTTATAAACGACGTCAGCAATATGAGCGCGCCTTCCGAAATATCGTGTTGGCTCTCATTGCCGTTGCTGCTGCTCTTCTCCTTTTCCGATGGGGCGAACCCTTGGCTTATCGCTATTTTCCCCCAACCCTGACTCCTTCACTCACGCCCACCATCACCCTGACCCCGACCATTACCCTGACACCCACCATCACACTCACCCCGACCATCACCAATACCCCTTCAATTACCAACACACCTTCTGTCCCACAAAATGTCGTAGCCTGTTTTGAGGCATTGGTCACGCCCAATCCAAATGCCGTTTTTAGTTTTATCCTGTTCAGCGAGCAAATTGATGAGGCTTTCCAACCAGTTGAGCCTGCCATTGAATTCACTAACCCCTTAGACAGCATTTACGGCACTTATAGCTACAACAATATGGATGATGGCGTGCAGTGGACAGAGCTTTGGTACAGGGATGGCAAGCTTTTAAGCAGCAAAACAGGGCGTTGGGAAGGTGGCACCGGCGGGTATGGGGTTGCGCAGTTAGAACTGCCTGCCGAGGATTGGTTGCCGGGAAGTTATGAGCTGCAATTCTTTTTAGGGGAACAGTGGATTGTTTCGGGTTACTTCACGGTAATTGGCAACCCGCCCACACCTACGCTTACACCCAGCCATACCTTTACAACAACCCCCACAAACACCCCAACTGCGACAAATACGCCCACACCCACGCGCACGGCGACCCCAACCAGGACGGAGATCCCGACCCAAACAAATACCACCAGGCCTTAAGGCCGTCCTTTTTACTTTTTAATCTTCCTTGGCTTAATAATTATGGGTTGAGTTTACCAAGAAGCTCAGACACCGCGGTGCACTTACAAGGAAAACACGTTTTCAGGTTTATCAACCAGGTGTTGGGCAATGTTCGCAGCAAGCTTGGCATTATTGAGCAGCAGTGCCAGGTTCGCCTTCATGCTGTCACCATCACTTAACTGGCTGATCTTCGAGAGCAAATATGGCGTTATTTTGTTACCCTTAATGCCTTCTGAACTAGCTTCCTGCAAGGCTTTCTGGATAGTCTCCTCTATACCATCATAATCCATCGCGGATTCAGCCGGGGCAGGATTGGCCACTAGGAGGCCACTTTTGAGCCCCACGCCCCAATGAGCGCGGGCAATCCTTGCCACTTCTTCAGCAGTTTCCGCGCGGATATCAACCGCTAAACCGCTGTTGCTGGCAAAAAAAGCAGGGAAGGAATCGGTTTGATAGCCAATCACGGGAACACCCCAGGTTTCCAAAAACTCCAGAGTAGCTCCCAAATCTAAGATCGACTTCGCCCCAGCGCACACCACAACAACAGGGCAGCGGCTCAACTGGGGTAAGTCTGCAGAAATGTCAAAGATGGACTGTCGATGGACCCCGCCAATACCCCCGGTAGCGAATATTTTAATCCCCGCTTTTTCCGCTGCAAACATGGTCGCGGCGACAGTGGTGCCACCGTCAAGCTTGCCTGCCAGGGCAATCCCAAAATCGCGCAGGCTGATTTTCCTGGCAGTCTCGTTTTGGGCTAAGTGCTCAAGCTGTTCCCTGTTTAGGCCTATATGAACCTGGCCTTGCAAGAGCGCAATGGTTGCCGGTATTGCACCTTCCTTGCAGATAACCTGCTCCATTTCCAACGCCAACTGGTAATTTTCTGGCCAGGGCAGTCCGTGTGTAATCACCGTCGATTCTAAGGCAACTATGGGTAAGCCCATTTGTTTGGCGTGCATTATCTCAGGTGCAATATTTAAGTAGGATTTAAGTTCTTCCATAGCCATCACCTATTTGAATGTTTTTGATAATTCTATCACCAGCAAATCTGTAAACGGTCTAAACAACATTACATCTTAATCCACCGTACAGACAGGGTAAAATAAGGGAACATGCCCAGGATTACCTGGAAAACCAGATTGGAATAAAACGATTGGAATCCGACAATTTAACTCAGAATCAACCATTACAAAAACGGTGGGTCGTGGCTCCCCTAATTCCAGATTACATCAACGCAGAACTGGGTGAGTTTTCACCGTTTATGCGCCAACTCCTATATAACCGGGCCTTGAGCACTGCCCAGGCAGCCCGCGCTTTCATAGAGGGTAAGGCATCACACGACACCAACCCGCTTCTTATCAAAGATATGCAGAAGGCTGTCGACATTTTGCACAGCGCGATTGAAAACCAGGTGAAGATAGCCATATACGGGGACTATGATGCCGATGGCGTCACCGCCAGCGCATTGATGTTTGAATTTTTGAGCGCTTTGGGGGCACAGCCGCGGGTATACATCCCCAATCGCTTTGATGAGGGATATGGGCTAAACCTGGATGCAATTGATCAACTTGCAAGCGAGGGTATCCAGCTGGTGATCACCGTGGATTGCGGCGTACGCTCGGTCAAAGAGGTGCAGCGTGCTAACGAAGTGGGCATACAGACCATCATCACCGACCATCACCTGCCCAGCGATCCATTACCACCCGCATCTGCAGTGATCAACCCCCGCCAGGCAGGGGATATTTACCCTGAAAAGCACCTGGCCGGGGTCGGTTTGGCGTATAAATTAGCCCAGGCGTACCTGCAAACCTACCCACAACCCGGCTCTGCAGCCGATAGATGGCTGGACCTGGTTGCTATCGGTACTATTGCTGACCTGGCTCCTTTGATTGGAGAAAACCGTGAGCTGGTCAAAGCAGGCTTGAACCAGATCCGCCGAACCGAAAGACAGGGGTTATTTTCGCTTGCACAGGTAGCCGGGATTAACCTTGACAAAATCAACGCCGGCAACATTGGCTTTAATATTGGCCCACGCCTGAACGCAGCCGGACGCATAGACTCTGCCCTGAGCGCTTTTGACCTGTTGGTGACAAAAGATATTTTTACTGCCGGGATTTTGGCACAAAAACTGGAGGCTCAAAACACCCAGCGTCAAAACATTATGAATGAAATCCAAGATGCTGCTATAGCCATGAGTTATGCTGACGAACCAGACCAGCCGATTATCTTTGCCGCTTCGCCTGAGTTTAACGAAGGTGTGATTGGGTTGGCTGCTTCACGGGTCACCGAAGCTTTTTACCGCCCTGCTATTATCGGCCATCAAGATGAAACGCATACTGTAGCATCCTGCCGCAGTATAAACGAATTTAATATCACTGAAGCCTTAGACCAATGCGCAGAATTATTAGTTCGTTATGGCGGGCACTCTGCTGCTGCTGGTTTAACCGTCAGGAATGAGAATTTGACAGAACTCATTGCCAGGTTGCGCGCACTGGCAGCTGAAACCTTTAAAGGCTTAGCGTTGACTCCCGAACTATTTATCGACCGGGAAATCCAGCTAGACAAGCTAGAGGGGAAACACATCCCCATGATATTGGACGACCTGCATTATTTAGAGCCAACCGGTAGAAATAACCCCGAAGCCATATTCTGCTCAAGAAAATGCCAAACGCGCAACGTACGAACGGTTGGCGCTGATGGGAAACATCTAAAACTGCGCATCTTGTCTGGCAACCGGGATTTCGATGCCATTGCTTTTCGGCATGGCCACTGGCTGGACAAACTACCGAAATACATTGATATTGCTTACACCTTTGAGCTAAATGAATATATGGGACAATCGAGCTTGCAGCTTAACATCAAGGACATCAAACCCACCCAAGAAGGCTGAGGCAAATAGAAGAGGTCACAGATGAATTGGTTTAAAGAAACACTTTTTATAAATACTGAGGGTAAGGGTCTTTATAACATCACTGAGCAAGTACAGCAATGTATCAAGAAATGGGGGGTAAAGGAAGGCATGTGTTTTCTCTATATTCCACACTGCAGCGCCTCACTGGTTATCAATGAAGACTATGACCCACTTGTGAAACAAGATCTTGAGACCTTTCTGAACAAGCTTACACCCGAAAACCAGCCATGGTATGTGCATAACGATGAGGGGCCGGACGACTCTCCCTCTCACATGCGTGTGCTGCTGATGCCCGTCAGCATTGATATCCCCATTGACGACTATAAACTGACCCTTGGCACCTGGCAGGGCATTTTGCTGGCAGAGCATCGCCGAGGTCCCAAACGGCGCGAAGTTTTACTGCGGGTATTATCTATCTAATTTTTTTGAATTGCGTTTCTGGTAAGCTTTCACCATGCTGGTCGGGAATTCACCCCCGTTTTGCTGCAATTGTTGATTGCTTTTAGTATCCAGATAGGCATGAACTGCTTTAAGTTGCAGGCTGTAGTGATTTTGCATAACCCAATCCAGTAAGTGGGTCAACTCCTTTAACGCTTGCTGAACCGCCAAGCCTTCTTCCATACCAAAGCGGTAAGTGAAAAATCCACTGTTGGTGTTATCTAAATATTGTAGGATGACTTGCCAAGCGCTTCTCAGCTGTACCAAGTCCATCGGGGGATGCATGTCCATCAGCGGTAAGATAGGTAATTCCAGGTTTCGAAACAAGGCGTCTAATAGAACCGGCGAATACAAGAAATGGGCATAAGCACTACCGTGGCTGACTTGCAAGTCAGCAGGAATATCCACATTTCCCCTATCCCCAAGTACTGATATTTCTAATTCATACTTGTGGTCAATGTACTGTTTATAGGCTTGTTTTTCCGCTGGGGGGATCAGCAGATCAATCTGCTTCAGGATCTCGTCGGCGGCAGCCTGTAAGACCTGTTTGGTGCTGCCTGTTTGTTGATCCAGAATAACGGCTGGGATGAGCCGCCCTATATCCATGGTAATTTTTGGCTTTTTAAGATGTAATGCGGCGGGTAGGGCACCACGGATACCACCAAAGCCAATGGGGATTATAGGTGCATTGGTGCGCTGGCTGATTAAAGCAACCCCAATCTGGGCTTCCATTTGTGCAGGGTTCCAAATGCCCCCCTCAGGGAAAATGCCCAAAACGCCTTTTTGCAGAAGCACATCACTTGCTTTTTTTAAGGCTTCCCTATCCAGGTTGCCTCTGTTTACGGGTATGAGGCCGTAAAGTTTCGTAATCCAAGCGTAAGCCGAATCAAAGGGGATATCACCTGTACCCAAAAATTCCACCAGGCGCGGTGAATAGGCCGCCATGAGCAGAGCTTCCAAGCTGGCAACATGGTTGCCGGCCAAGATGAGCGGGCCGGTTTTTGGAATATTTTCTAGCCCGGTTACTTCAAAGTGGGTAAGCAGCTTGATAATGACGCGCGCAATTGCTAATAGAATCTTGCGAATAACGACCCGCCTGGGATATTTAATGGCAAATGACATGGTTTGCTCTCTCTATTATTCTAATATAGACCGTAAATTGTACTTCAAATCTGGTAATTGATTTCTAGGCAATTATTGCGTAGTCCATTTAGCGGATTACTTATGTATAATTGAAAAATCACTTAGAAACGGTTTATATCAATTATGAAATCAAAGTTATTTTCAAGAGCATCGATTATTGGCAGGTTACTACGTCTGCCGCTTGACCTGCTTCCAGAAGACCTTGTTGTGCGGATCTTACGCGGAAAAATGAGGGGTGTGCGCTGGGTTAAAGGTGCGGGTGAACACGGCTATTGGTTGGGTACTTATGAACAGCGTAAGCGCAAAGCCATGGAAGGCTTGCTGAGGGCTGGGCAGATCTTTTTTGATATCGGCGCAAATGTGGGCTATTTCAGTCTCTTAGCTGCCAAACTGACCGCTCCTGATGGCTTCGTGGTTGCTTTTGAGCCGCTGCCGCGCAATACTAACTTTCTAAGGCAGCATATTGGTCTCAATGCCCTTGAGCAAAGAATCAAACTCTACGAAGCTGCTGTTTCCGATCACGACGGTAAAACTTTCTTTGATTTGGGCAAAAGCAGCGCAATGGGCCATATCGCCAGCCAGGGACAGTTAGAGGTGCAATTGCTATCGCTCGACAGCCTTATTAAAAGCGGGGAGGTGCCCATGCCTGATGTGATGAAAATTGATGTGGAAGGGGCCGAGTTCGAGGTACTGCAAGGCGCCAAGGAAATTCTCGCCGAGCATCATCCCCTTTTATTCATCGACACACACGCCCGCACAGCGCATGATAAAAGCATCCAATGCTTACTGGAATTGGGGTATGAGCTAGAGCTATTGGACGGCAAACCCCTGGCAGAGAGCAAAGAAATCATTGCCAGTTGGCACAAAAATTAATTTAATATAAATTAAAAAATGGGCAAGTGCGCTTCCCAATGAGGGAAACCCGCACCTTGGCCAAGTTATCTTAGATTTGTTCGGCCAACGCAATGACAAAGGCTTGCTTGCGCACCTGGTATTTTGTTCCTGGTTTCAGCACCTTAGAAAGGTACTGTTCAGGCACATCTACCATGGTGCGGTGGTTTTGAATGTAAATCCTACCCAGGCTTGACCCAGGGATATCGGCATGAAAGGCAATCGCACCAACAACATCAGCCGGGCGGATGCCGTCCACTTTGCCAATATCCATCACCAGGCGCACCATACCTTCCTCATGAGACTGGTTGCCCTCCATGCGAGCACGCGGCTGCCCGCGCCTTTCTGACCTTGGCCTATCACGACCTTCTCCTCGCGGTTTCCGCTCAGGCCGGACCGATTTTTCAGGCAGTGGGCTAATCTCTGCTATTGGGCGCTGTTTTTCTTCCGCCCGGGCAATTTTCAGACAGACAGCCGCTAGCTCTAAAGGGTCGACCCCGCTGGCAGCCATCATTTCCACAATAGCCCGTTCATCCTTAACACGCTTGCGCGCTAACCACATATTAATCTTTTCAATTAAGGCATCCTGCCGTTTTGCTAAAATATCCTCAGCCGAGGGAATTTCAGCTTGTTGAATCTCTTGGCGGGTGAAGCGCTCTATATTGCGCAGGTGCTGCTTTTCGGCAGGCCGTGCCAGGGAGATTGCGATGCCGGTTTTACCAGCCCGCCCAGTGCGGCCGATGCGGTGTACGTATACTTCTGCGTCATCTGGTAGGTCAAAATTGAATACATGCGAGATATCATCCACATCCAGCCCACGCGCTGCCACATCTGTAGCAACCAAGACCTTCATCTGCCCTGCTCTAAAGCGTGCCATAGTTCGTTCGCGCGCTTCCTGGCTCAGGTCTCCACTTAAAGCTTCAGCCG
Organism: Anaerolineaceae bacterium; assembly: GCA_040768105.1. GTDB lineage: Bacteria > Chloroflexota > Anaerolineae > Anaerolineales > Anaerolineaceae > JAXGNE01. The sequence goes on along the minus strand of JAXGNE010000009.1, from coordinate 59,416 downwards.
GGTAACCACGCAAATTCAATTCGTTGACCAGGTCACCGGTTCGTGCGCGCGTGCGGGTAAATATCAAGGCTGAGCGAATATCTTCCATTTCAAAAAGGCGAGTCAAAACTGCTAGTTTATCTTTTTCATTGACCAGGTAGTAACGCTGCTCGGTGGCCGCGACGGTTAGCTGCTCGCTTTCGATGCTAACAGACTGCGGCGAGTGCATGTATTTTTCAGCCAGGCGTCGGATTGGCGCAGGCAGGGTGGCTGAAAACAGGGCTGTCTGGCGTTCGTCTGGTGTGGCGGCCAGAATAGATTCAACATCTTCAATAAAACCCATCGATAGCATTTCATCGGCCTCATCCAATACTACAGTGTGCACCTGGCTTAAATCCAACCTGCCCCGCTTAATCAGGTCAAGCAAACGTCCAGGTGTACCTACCACGATATTAACACCCCTTCTCAGTTCAGAAAGCTGCTGGGTATAAGATGTGCCGCCATAAATGGCCAATACTTTTACATCAAAGAATTGACCTAAGGTGGCAATCATTTCCGTAGCCTGCAGTGCCAATTCGCGCGTGGGGGTTACAATGATGGCTTGGGGTAAAGCCTGGTTTGGGTCAAGATTATTAAGAATGGGAAGCGCAAATGCAGCGGTTTTGCCCGTGCCAGTTTGTGCCTGGCCGGTCACATCCAAACCCTGCAGCATGAGGGGAACAATGCCCGATTGGATCGGTGTCGGCTCGATATAGCCGAGTGCTGTCACTGCCTGCACCAGCTCAGGGCGCAGGTTAAAATCATCAAATTGTGTTGTCATCAAAACTCCGTTTAATATTTGGCGCAGTAAAAACTTTTACTTCAGCTAAGCTGAAGAAAACTTAATACCGCTTTATTTTTGTTTAGGGGAAAGTTCTGATGATTCCGCAATCGCTTTCGTGCAAAAAAGCAGCCCCTCACGGTGCTGCCCTCCCAAGAAAAACGCCTCTGCTTAGCAAGGCGTTTGATGGAATGAACAAAACAAACTCCCAAAATTAAAGCTCTCACCTGAGAGCTGCAGGAGTATAACACATTTTTACAAGTCAAGTTGCGCCTTTCAGGTTAAGTCTCTCAATCGTTAATAAATATCCAGGGGGTTATAATTAACTGGCTTTCAACTTTGTTTTGGAGATTAACTATGAAAGAAGATCAAGAAAAAGTATACAATATTGAAGAATATGACCCTGAGCTGGTAGAAGTTTTAGAAGAGAACATCCGCACCATATTCAAAATTAGGCAGGATGCTCAACAGCAATGCAGCTTTGAACAAAAATTATCTGACAAAATCACCAATACGGTAGGGCATATCAGCTTTTTATATTTACACTTGTTAGTGATCCTTATCTATATCCTTATTAATACCGGCCTCTTCGGAATCAAACCTTTCGACCCTTATCCCTTCAGCCTGCTGGTTGGTGTTATCACGATCGAAGTCTTATTTATCAGCACCTTCATTTTGATATCACAAAATCGCGCCAAGGAAGAGGCAGATCAGCGTGCTGATCTTGACCTACAAATGAGCTTGCTTAACCAATATGAATTGTCACATGCCTTAAAAATGCTGGATGAAATCCAGGATAAGTTGGGTATTGAAAATGACGATGATATCGAATTAAAGAAGATGGAGCAGCATATTTCCCCTACAGATGTCTTGATTGAAATGAACCTGGTCCGAAAAAGGGCAAAAATTGATCAAAAGTAAAATCCAAGTCAACTGAAAAAGACTTTTAAGGTAATCCTGGATAAGAAAAAACTGAATCTGATTTATAATAATTTTATCAAGCCATAAATTCATATCAATTTCGAGGAGGAAGCGAATGAAGAAAAGTCTGGTTTTTGCAGTTTTGTTCTTGTTGATTGGGGGAATGCTTACTGGATGTGCCAAAGCAGGAGGGGAATCCGTCTTAGATAAAATTCAGAAAGAGGGCAAAGTCGTTGTTGGTACCTCAGCGGACTATCCACCGTACGAATTCGTTGACGAGGCCGGCAATTATGCTGGTTTTGACGTCGAGCTGATGACAGAAATAGCCAAACGGATGGGCGTTACCCTGCAGTGGACAGATATGCCTTTTGACAGCCTGATCGCTGCTGTTCAAGAAGGCAAGATTGATATGTCAATTGCCTGTTTCAACTACAGCGAGGAAAGAGAAGAAGAAGTTGACTTCTCAGATGCTTATTACACATCAGAGGATGCTTTCGTTGTTGCAGAAGGCTTTAGCGGCAGTATTGCCAAACCTGAAGATGCCGCCAATTACAAAGTTGGCGTGCAATCTGGTACGGTTCAGGATGATTGGCTGACAAGCAACCTGGTTGATACCGGGCTACTGGATGAAGCTGATCTTGCCCGCTATGAACGCGTTGACCAAGCCGCCTTGGACCTGCAAGCTGGCCGAATCGACATCTTGATGTCTGACCATGTGCCTGCCCAAGCACTGGTCAAGCAGTTTGAAGGCTTCAATATTGTGTTTACGGGCGTGCTCTCAACAGGACCAATTAACATCGTGCTCCCCAACGGCGACACACAATTGCAAGCTGAAGTAAACCGGATCATTAAAGAACTGCAGGATGAAGGATTCATCGACGACCTGGCAGTTAAGTATTTTAGCGAATAAACATAAATTACAGTTTACAGATTGACCAACTAAATTAACTTTAGTTGGTCAATCAAAATTTTGTTTAACAGGGGGGGCTTCTATTAATATGGAGTTGCTGGGTTGGATATAGGGAAGTTCCTTCAATATATAGCCTCAGGCACAGCCTACACTTTAGGTGTGGTCTGCGTTGCACTGCCAGCAGGACTCATCTTTGGTGTCATTTTTGCTATCATATTTGTTTACGGGGGTAAATTACTCGGGCGATTTATGCAATTTTACAGCACCGTGATGCGCGGTATCCCGCCTATTGTTTTACTATTCATTTTGTATTTTATTATATCAGGCAATATCAACCTCTCACCCTTTTGGGCGGGATCTATTTCTCTAGGTATCATCAGCAGTGCCTACCAAATGGAAATTGTGCGCGGCGCAATACAATCCGTCAGCGGTGGGCAAATGATGGCAGCCCGCGCAATCGGGATGAGCAAGATGCAAGCGATCCGCTATATCATCCTGCCACAAACACTGCGCCTAGCAATCCCGCCCTGGTCAAACGAGGCGGCCATCGTCATCAAGGACTCATCCCTCGTTTATGCCTTGGGTGTCCCAGAGATTTTGCGTCGTGCACAGTTGATCAGCGCCAGCACCCAACAGCCCTTTCTGGCCTACATCACTGCGGCTGTCATTTACTTTTTACTTGTTTTTATCACTAACCGCTTATTAGACCGCTTGGAAAACCGCTTGCGGATTCCTTCTAACCCATAATTTTGGGAGCAGCTTATGACAAACACCATTCTGACCGTGAAAAACCTGACCAAAAAATACGGACGTAATATCGTATTCGAAAACATCAGCCTTAATGTAAACGAAGGCGATACGATTGTGATCATTGGCCCCAGCGGCACAGGCAAAAGCACGCTGTTACGCTGCATCAACCTGCTTACAAAGCCTGATGCAGGGCAAATTTGGCTGGATGAACAAGAAATCACTGCGAAAGATACGGATGAAGACCAGGTCAGGCAGCATATTGGCATGGTATTTCAAAATTTTTTGCTCTTTAATCACCTTACTGCCCTGGAAAATGTAAAGTTAGGCTTGTTGAGGGTCAAGAAGATGGATAAAGATGCTGCAGAAGCAAAAGCCATGCAGGAATTGGAACGGGTTGGGCTTTCAGACCGCGCGAACCATTACCCAGGCCAGCTTTCGGGTGGGCAGCAGCAACGGGTTGCCATCGCGAGGGCTTTGGCCATGGACCCGCGCGTGATGCTTTTCGATGAACCCACTTCTGCGCTCGACCCGGAGCTGATTGGCGAAGTGTTAGAGGTGATGCGCAAACTGGCATTATCTGGCATGACCATGCTGGTTGTCACCCACGAAATGGGTTTTGCCCGCGAGGTGGCTGACCGGATCGTATTCATGGAAAAAGGCAGCATTGTTGAAGAAGGCTCTCCCGACGAACTTTTCTACCGGCCAAAGTTTGAACGTACACGTGAATTTTTGTGGAAGATAACTGAACTCTATGGCAAAAAGGAAAAGGAAGCCTAAATGCAGGATTGGGCCGCCCTATTAAAGCGCTTCTTCAGTGAATTCATGGTCGGTGCAGGCGTGACCTTGGAACTGACTGCAGTTGGACTGTTAATTGGCTTGGTGCTTGGATTAGGCCTGGCTTTAGCCAGGGCTTATGGGCCGTTCTGGCTAAGGTCTTTAGCTATTGGTTATATAGAATTATTCAGGGGCACCCCCCTTTTGGTACAACTCTTTTTAATTTATTATGGTCTGCCATCGTTAGGAATTATCCTTTCCCAATCCTTATCAGCTTACCTGGCTTTAGGACTTAACAGCGCCGCATACCAGGCTGAATACTTGCGCGGTGCAATAATCTCAATTGGCGACTCGCAGATGACTGCCGGCAGGGCGATTGGTTTATCGCGCTGGCAGACTATCCGTTTTATAATCCTGCCTCAGGCGCTGCGCCTGGTCATCCCGGCCTGGTCAAATGAGCCGATATCCTTGTTAAAAACGACGGCTGTAGTATTTTTAATTGCAGTCCAAGATTTGATGGCAAAGGCTAAACGCGCCGCCACAATTACTTACAATCCAATTGGCAGCTATATTGCCGTAGCTGTGATTTACCTGGTGATGGTGTTTGTATTAAATGCCTTCTTAAAATGGCTGGAAAGAAAGGCGCGCATACCAGGTTTTGAAATGGATGCGCATAAGGCTTGATTGCCTTTTGCGGGCTTCTCATTCTAAAACCAGTTCCAAAAACAAACATCTTCAATTTACCAATCCAAATCAAAAAAAAGGGTTTGGTGAATCGTACTTATAAGCCTATCTTTTCAACTAAAATCAGATAAAATCAAACGATGAAAAGATTGCAAGGTTTGGAAGTTACATTGTGACCCACAAAAAGACCCTCGTCATGGCTTGTGCCACCGTTATCGAAGAGATGCTTCCGCTGTTGCCACAAGACATGCAATACCAGGTATTTGATTTCGGCTTACATGCCCAGCCAGGGCAATTAAAAGCAAGTCTCCAGGCAGCTATTAATGCGGTAGAAGACCATTTTGATACCATCATCCTGGGTTACGGCTTGTGTTCACAGGGTGTGGTTGGGCTCAGTTCTAAACATTGCCGCCTGGTAATCCCGCGCGTGGATGATTGCATTGCTGTATTTCTGGGGTCAAGAAGCGCATACGCACTGGAAAGCGCCAAAGAACCCGGCACTTACTACCTTACCAAGGGATGGATTGAGGTTGGGGATACACCATTTTCCGAGTACGAAACACATATCCAGCAATATGGCAAAGACAACGCAGATTATATTTATAAGACCATGATGGGCAATTATAAACGCCTTGCGCTAATTAATACCGGTCATCATGAATTGGAAAAATACCGCGCTTACACGCAACAAAAAGCCAGGGATTTCAATCTCAATTATCAAGAGATTGAAGGTTCACAACGATTGATCAAGAAGATGCTCTTTGGCCCCTGGGATGAGGAGTTTATCGTGGTTGAGCCTGGTGAGGTAATTTGTTTTGAGCATTTTCATCCCGAAGATGAAGGGGGTAAATGAGCGTAGAAATTACCATTCAACCAATTGGAAAGAAGCTCGTTTTCAATGGCAAAGGCAGTATTTTAGCAGCTACCCAAGAGAGCGGCATTTTATTAAATGCCACCTGCGGTGGGGAAGGCATTTGCGGCCGCTGCGTGATCCAGGTCATTTCAGGGCAAGTATCTCCCCCAAACCCAACCGAAGAGAGCACCCTTGGTTCGGTACGCATTGATGAGGGTTGGCGTTTGGCTTGCCAAGTTAGAGCGCTTGACGACACAGTCATATACATTCCACCCGATTCTCAGCTGACAACCCAACGCATCCAGACCGAAGGGATGACTGTTGATGTTGCGTTAGATCCTGCCGTTACTTTTGTAGATATCCCGTTCCCCCTGGCCGCGTCTATGCAGCCTGAGTCTGTTTTACAACACTTGCACATGGTTCTGACTAACCCAACCCTGGTAATTGCAGACCCTATGCGGGAGCATTTGGTTGAGGACTTGCACAGGTTTGATCACCATTGCAGCGTTTTTTTAAGAGGTGAGCAGGTTATTGGGCTGCGTCCAGCGGACACATCTGCGCTTGGTTTGGCGGTGGACTTGGGCACAACCAAACTGGCTTGTTACCTGGTTGATCTTTCGAATGGCAAAACGCTGGCTGCTTCAGGCGTCATGAACCCGCAGATTGCTTATGGGGAAGACGTAATGGCTCGCATTAACTACGCCATGACCAAACCCAACGGCGCTGACGAATTGCGCCAGGTAGTACTAGACCAACTTAACCAGACTGCCGGCAGCTTATGTAAGCAGGCTAGCAGAGATATTGAAGATGTTGCCGATGTCGTTTTGGTGGGTAACACTGCCATGCACCACTTAGTCCTGGGGTTGCCTGTCTCACAGTTAGGGCTAGCACCTTACATCCCAGCGGAGTATGATGCGATAGATATTGGTGCTAAAATGCTCGGCTTGCAGACCTCCCCGGATACTTATGTGCACCTTTTGCCTAATATTGCAGGTTTTGTCGGCGCGGATCATGTGGCCATGCTGCTAGGCTCGCAAATGCTTGAAAACAAAGGCGTCGTATTAGGTTTGGATATTGGCACGAATACAGAAATCAGCCTGATCGCTCATGGAAAGCACTATGCCTGCTCGACAGCTTCTGGCCCTGCCTTTGAAGGCGCGCATATTCAATATGGCATGCGCGCAGCACCAGGTGCCATTGAGAAAGTATTTATTCAAAATAACCAGGTGAAATACCAGACTATTGATAACTTAGCACCGATTGGGTTATGCGGGTCGGGCATCTTAGACCTGGTAGCGCAGTTATTGAAAGAAGGTGTCATCAACGCGCGGGGGTCTTTTGCCAAAGGATCTAGCAATCCTCGGGTACGGAAAGGCCAAAAGGGGTATGAATATGTACTGGTTGAAGCAGGCGAAAACGCAGGCAAGGAGATCAGCTTCAACCGTAAAGATATTAGCGAAATTCAATTGGTGAAAGGGTCCATTCGTGCAGGGATTGAAATCCTGCTGGAAAAAGCAGGAGTCCCAGAAAGTGATATTGACCAGGTGATGATTGCTGGCGCATTTGGAACATACCTGGATGTCAAGAGCGGCATAGAAATCGGGATGTTCCCAAACTTAGACTTGGAAAAGTTCGTCCAGGTGGGCAATGCTGCGGGCACAGGCGCAAAAATGGCCCTTCTATCCCGCAAAGTGCGCTCTGAAGCTGTTCAAATTGCCAAACATGTCCAATATGTGGAATTAACCACCGAACCAGGCTTTACAGACACCTTTGCAAGGTGTCTCAGCCTGGGTAAGTGATCTGATCTATCACCTTAATCGAAAATTGCTATTAACAACCAAGGGTTGAATAAAAAGTGCCCCCACAGGTCGCCGCCAAAAACATGCGGCGCTGCGTTCGAATCCCGGTTTTGGCATACACCCTTCGGGCTAAGGGCCGCATATGGGATTAAGCAACATTTTTAAGAAAAACAATCTAATTAAAAACAAAGTGCCCCCACAGGTCGCCGCCAAAAACATGCGGCGCTGCGTTCGAATCCCGGTTTTGGCATACACTCTTCGGGCTAAGGGCCGCATATGGGATTAAGCAACATTTTTTAAAGAAACTATCTAATTAAAAACAAAGTGCCCCCACGGGTCGCCGCCAAAAGCATGCGGCGCTGCGTTCGAATCCCGGCTTTGGCATACACTCTTCGGGTTAAGGGCCGCATATGGGATTAAGCAACATTTTTTAAAGAAACTATCTAATTAAAAACAAAGTGCCCCCACGGGAATTCGAATCCCGGTTTTGGCCTTGAGAGGGCCGCGTCCTAGGCCACTAGACGATGGGGGCATGAAGGTAAATTGTTAAGGTTTTGGCATACACCCTTCGGGCTAAGGGCCGCGTCCTAGGCCACTAGACGATGGGGGCATGAAGGTAAATTGTTAAGGTTTTGGCATACACCCTTCGGGCTAAGGGCCGCGTCCTAGGCCACTAGACGATGGGGGCATGAAGGTAAATTGTTAAGGTTTTGGCATACACCCTTCGGGCTAAGGGCCGCGTCCTAGGCCACTAGACGATGGGGGCATGAAGGTAAATTGTTAAGGTTTTGGCATACACCCTTCGGGCTAAGGGCCGCGTCCTAGGCCACTAGACGATGGGGGCAACGTGCACGAAATCATATCATAGGAATTTTATGACGTCAATAAATTTCAAGGTCATTTCAAGCTTTGATTGATTTGCTTGAAGGCGGTGGGAGGCGCTTGACTCTCAAGGCGGTCTTTGATGGCTTGGACACACTGGGACACTGACAGGATCGAGGTATCCACTTCTAGGTCATAAACGCCGTGTGTGTGCATTAAGTTAAACTGCGCTTCGGCTTGCCCTAAGGTGCGGTCTTTACGCAGTCTTTCCCTTTCCAATAGGATTGGCAAAGGGCACATTATACCAATAAAGTACGCCGGCAGTGGGGAAAACAACTCGGCACACTCCCTAAGCCATTCTAGCTCCACAAGAACATGGTCTGCTACAACATTCATACCGCGCCTTGAGAGGAGCGCTATTGTTTTGTGCATGGATGAAAAAAGTTGGTGTCCTAAGGTGCCTGCTTGCGTCGCCAACCCTAAGACATCATCCCACAATGGTCGGTCCAAGTAACGCTTGGGCAGCATCCAAATGAATTTATCGATGCCTACATTCAGGTACGGTTCACATAGTTCATTTTGCAGTGCTTGTAAAATAGTTGTTTTTCCAGAACTAGAAGTACCATTCAAGATAATTATCTTTCCCAGCACTGTGCCAGGATTATTTACCAGATTTGACATATTCTATCCTGCGGAAGCGTAAAGCGGACCAGTCTTCATCGATCGATACCTGCCGGACGGGCTTAAAACCGGCTTCCATCAGTACCTCCCAGCCGGTATCACGGTTGAAATCACATTTGTATTTCTTTGAACTACCCTTAGGGTAAGCAAACCACAAAACCGCATCCCCTTCTGCTTTCTCAGAAACTAGTGCAGAATAATGGTCCAGGTCTGCTTTCTTTTCTGCAAAAGCAAGGGAGTATTGGATGACACTAGATGCGTCAACAGTGCGCTTAATTTCAACATCATGCAAAGCATCAATTTCTCCTGCAAAGCTTGCAGGAGCATTTAATATGAAGATTTCTTCTTCATCTTTTAGATTAAGTTTGTTGAATAAGGCTGACATAATTTTTTCCTTGCATGTTTATTAATGAAATGAATGCGTTTTTTGCTTAACGGTGCAAAAGAATTATCGCATAAAAGCTTTTAGCAAACAATATCCTTTTAAAGATGTCACGAAAGGCAAAAACCTGCATCATATATAAATAATATAAAGAAAAATTAAGGAGTCAATTATGAAATATCGTCATCTCGGTAAAGCCGGTTTAAAAGTATCAGAATTATCCTTGGGCGCATGGGTTACTTATGGTAACCAGGTAGGCGTTCGGGAAGCCAAAGAAATCATGAAGGCAGCCTATGATGCTGGCGTAAATTTCTTTGACAACGCCGAAGCCTATGCCCACGGCGAAGCAGAAGTCATCATGGGCAAAGCACTTAAAGATTTGGATTGGCCGCGTGAGCAATATCTCGTTTCCACGAAAATATTCTGGGGCGGCAAAGGTCCAAATGATGTTGGTTTGAACTATAAGCACGTGATTGAAGGTGTGAATAATGCCCTGAAGCGTTTTGACCTGGACTATGTCGACCTGGTCTTTGCGCACAGGCCTGACCCAGAAACGCCTATCGAAGAAACCGTTTGGGCATTCAACCAAGTCATTCAACAGGGAAAAGCCTTCTATTGGGGCACATCCATGTGGTCCGCAGCAGAAATTATGCATGCGGTTGACTTTGCACACAGGAATCACCTGCGCCCGCCAAGCATGGAACAACCCGAATACAACATGTTTGCCCGCAAGCGCATGGAAAAAGAATATGCCATCCTCTTTAAAGAATTGGGGTATGGTACTACTACTTGGAGCCCATTGGCATCCGGCGTTTTAACAGGAAAATATAATGAAGGTGTTGCGCCTGATGGCACGCGCTCTAAGCTTGAAAATTATAAGTGGCTGCAGGAACGCACGCTTGATCCCAATAAACTCGAGGTAGCGCGCAAACTGGCGCCTATCGCAGCAGACCTGGGTATAAGCATGGCCCAACTGTCACTAGCTTGGTTGTTGAAAAACCCCAATGTCAGCACGGTCATTACCGGTGCCAGCAGGGCAGAGCAAGTTGTAGAGAACATGAAAGCAGTTGATGTGGTAGACCAATTGGACGACAGCGTTATGGAACGCATCGAAGAAGTTTTGAAGAATTACAAAGAAGACTAAACTTTTCCAAAAAAAATAACAGGCTCAATGTCAAATCATTGGGCCTGTTTTGTTTAAATCGAACCCAAAATCATTTCTGTTTGGTGGCCTGCTTTTCCTCTAAGGCTTTTGCCTGCGCCTCGCGCCACTGCTTGAAGCGCTGTCCGGCTTCTTTCTCATAGCCTTCTTCAGAGGGTTCGTAAAAAATGGAACCCACCACCCCATCCGGCAGGTACTGCTGGGGAGTCCAGTGACCTTCATGGCTATGCGGGTAATCATAACCCTGGCCGTGCCCAAAGCCTTTTGCATCACGGCTGCTATCCATGAGGTGAATGGGTACAGGCTGGGCACCTTCGGTTTCTATCCTTTCCAGGGCTTTGAAGTATGCCCCGGCGGAGTTGGACTTAGGCGCTGTGCAGAGGTAAAGAGTGGCTTCAACAATCGGGTAAATGCCCTCTGGCAAGCCGATATATTCATAGGCCTGTGCCGCAGCGTTTGCCACGACCAGCCCCTGAGGATCAGCCAAGCCGATATCCTCCCCGGCCAGGATAATTAGACGACGCAGGATGAAGCGCGGGTCTTCCCCGGCATGCAGCATTTTCGCCAGCCAGTACAGGGCTGCGTCTGCATCGCTGCCACGCACAGATTTGATAAAAGCAGAGATAGTGTCGTAATGGGCATCATCGGTTTTGTCATACAAAACAGCCCGTTTCTGGATAGATTCCTGGGCGATATCAAGCGTGATGTGAATCTGGCCATTATGATTTAAAGGGGTGGTCAGCACGGCTAACTCAAGCGCGTTGAGCGCATTGCGTGCATCACCACCGGCAATATCTGCCAGGTGCGCCAGGGCATCAGCATCAATCAGGGTATCCAGTTTGCCAAAGCCGCGCTGCGGGTCTTTCAAAGCACGCTTCAGAAGGGCGCTGATATCTTCTACTGTCAGCGGCTTGAGTTCAAAGATTCGCGAACGGCTGACCAGGGCTTTGATGACATCGAAATAGGGGTTTTGCGTGGTCGCCCCAATCAGGGTCAACATTCCGGTTTCAACATGCGGTAAGAGCGCATCTTGCTGGGCTTTGTTCCAGCGGTGCACCTCATCCACGAATAAAATAGTGCGTTTGCGGTAAAGCCGTCGTCGTTCAATGGCATCGGCAATGACCCTGCGCAGATCGGCAACGCCTGTCAAAACCGCAGAGAGTGTTTCAAAATGGGCTTGGGTCAGGTTTGATATAACCTTGGCCAGGGTTGTCTTGCCCGTCCCCGGTGGACCGCATAGGATAATGGATGAAAACAGCCGGTCAGCCTGGATGGCACGCCGCAGTAAGGAGCCTGGGCCAATAATGTGATCCTGGCCGACAATTTCATCCAGCGTGCGCGGACGCATGCGGGCAGCCAGGGGTGACTCGTCGCGCAGTTGATCTTTAAGGGAGTGATCAAAGAGATCCATGGTGTCGATTCTACCATGCGCAGCTAATAAATAATGCGCGATTATCAAAAAAATAGTATCGCATTGATACTATTTTTTGTATGGTGAACAGGCTCAGTTTAATAGCCTTTTTCTACATCAAGGACATTAAATAATGCCTGGCCTTCCATGTAACGCTGCAGGTTTTCCACAAACAAGCCCACAATATTGTCCATCAGGTGGGCGCTGGCAGCCGAGACATGCGGACTAATGATGACGTTGGGCATGCTCCACAAAGGGCTATCCTTGGGTAGGGGTTCTTCTTCGAAAACGTCCAGCACCGCTCCAGCAAATTTACCCTCCTGCAGGGCTGCAATCATGGCCGGTTCATCAATGACTAACCCTCGCCCCACGTTGACCAGGTAGGCGCTTTCTTTCATGACCTCAAACATCTCAGCATTGAATAAATGCTTCGTTTCGTCCGTGAGCGGCAGGGTGACGACCACGTAATCGCACTCCTTAAGCATGTCCTTCAATGCTTCGATCGGGTACAAGCGATGGAAAAGATCTCCTTGCGGGTCTCCCAAGCCTTCCTGCACATAACCGGTATCCTGCGGCTGCATGGCGTTCTTTTTAGCTGCCAAAATCGTTGCTCCAAAAGGCCGCAGTAAGCGTGCTACTTCCCTCCCAATACTGCCATAGCCTACGATGCCAACGGTGCTGTCGCGCAATTCCAAGGGCATAAGGGATTTCATACCATCATCTGGCCATATTGTTTCGTGTTGTAGCTTCATCATTTGGGGAAGTTTATGCCCAACAGAAAGCAGCGCCATCAGGACATATTCACCAATCTGGCTGACGATCACCCCGCTGGAAGTCGTGGCGAGGATGCGTTCTTGGTGCACCACTTCCTGGCTAAGGGCATGTTCAACACCAGCGAAGTTGAAGGCAATCCAGCGCAGTTTAGGTACCTGGCTTAATTGAGGCAATACTTTGCTACCGGTGAAGATTACTTCGGCCTTCTCCCAAGCATCAGCTGGGATCTCGGAGGCTTCCTTGACGGGTAAAACGGTCAGCCTGATCAACTTGCTAACCTCGCGGATGCGGCTAGCTTGGGTTTCGGTCAACTTAAAGGTCGTTAAAATTTCAATGTGTTTTTTCTCACTCATTTTATGTATATTCCTTGCGGGTCCAGTTCTTCGCGCAAAATGCGCAGTTCTTCGCTTTTTGGCGCTTCTGTGACCGTTAATTCTTCGCTAACCTTAATGGGCCAGCCCGTATTTTGCTTCACCTGCTCAACGCTGCTGCCGGGGTGTAAGGCGCTTAAAATTAGTTCGCCGTTGGCATTTGGCGTGAGGATGCCCAGGTTGGTCACAACCGCTTGAGGCCCCTTGCCGCGCACGCCTGTTTTCTCACGTTCATCACCGCCATTCAAAAAGCCAACCGAGGTGTGAAAGTCTACCCGGGCAGGAAAACGCCGAATTTGGTGGGGGGTGATGATGTAACAGCGGTTTGCCCAGGCAGCAATTTCCATAGAGCCGCCCGAACCAGGCAATCTTACCTTGGGATGAAAATAATCGCCAATCACAGTAGCGTTGATATTGCCAAACTGGTCGATTTGTGCGCCGCCCAAGAAACCTACATCCACATTCCCACGCTGCAGATACAGGGTGAAGACCTCGTACATAGAGCAAACCGAGGTAGCACCGCTCACCAGGGTTGGGTCACCAATTGATAAGGGCAGCCGCTCTGGCCTGGCGCCGATGACCCCTGCCTCATAAATCATCTGCAGGTTTGGCGCGTGGGTTAGGCGCGCTAAGTTGCAGGCCAGGTTGGGAATGCCCACACCCACAAATACCTGGTCACCATCGCGTAACAGCCTGGCTGCATTGACAATCATTAATTCTGTAGCATTGTATGCGGTATCTGTCATGTTAATAACTCCCATAGTCTACAGGCTCGCTCAAGCGCTGGGCAGGTTTAAGGCGTTTGTGTGTTTCCTGGCCTAGTTTGTGCCAATATTCATCGCGATCCTTCACTCCAAAGACCCACTCTTCCAAATATGCATCTACAGAGGCGCGGTCTTTGCTCAATTCATCCCATGCCAAGTAAAACTCGTTATCACGGTCGTAATAACCCTGGGTGTAGGAGGGATGCGCACAGTAAGGCACGTGGCAGACCGCGTCCACCACCAGGCCGGGGATGAGCGTGCGGTTCGGGTCAGAGCGGATCACTTCCTCGCTCACGATCTCTTCCGCGGTCAGGATGACATGCTTTGAAGCGAAAGCAGCTTCTTTTTGTTCACCTAAAATGCCCCAGATATGTGCATTACCGTGCACATCTGCGCGCTGCACGTGCACAATGGCAACATCAGGTAACAAGGGCGGCACCACAATCACTTCCTCACCGGTATATGGGTCAGTTACCCGTTTATAATTTGGGTTGACCCGCTCCAGGTCGGTAGCCCCGGTTTGTTTCATGGGCATGAAGGGCAGCCCGCTGGCGCCTGCTTGCAAACGGCTGATCATGCTGAAGTGTGAATACTCTTCCCATTCAAGGCTGCCTTCTTCCATGGCACTACGCAGCCATTTCAAAGAGCCCACGCCCGGGTTGCCAGAGTAGGAAAACACTACCTTTTTAGCACAGCCTGCCGCAATCATTAGGTCATAGATCAGGTCTGGTGTTGCCCTGGCGAGGATCAGGTCCTTGCGTCCCTGGCGGATGATTTCATGCCCTGCCGCAAAAGGAATCAGGTGTGTAAAACCAGCTGCGTAGACCAGGTCTCCGTCGTGCACATACGCCTGTACTGCCTCAGAAAGAGAGATTAATTTGCTCATTTTCGTTTGTCACCTGTTATCCAAGATTTATGCTTCGCATGCCGAGAGGGCGGGGTAATGCCGCTTTGTTTTTCTTCGTTTTCGCCAACCCTACCAGACCGACCAAACAGCGCCATACCCAGCAAGAAAATAAAAACCAGGAAAATGGCGATGGAGGGCAAACCCTCACCGGTTTGCCGGGTAATGAAAAGCCAGGCCAGTGCCACCGCGCTGACAATCAGCATGATCAATCCAATTCGCCTAAATAACCTTCTCAGCATTGCTTACCTGTCAATAAAACCCGGATTACGTTTGGTAAATAAGGCCGTAATCCGGGTAATCTATATCACTTATTTCCAGCTGCCCTTTAGCTGCGCTTTACCAGCGTGCGGCTTTGTTCGTGCATATAAAGCTGAACGTAATACAACCCGCCGCCATTCTTCCCGCTGGAGCCAGAGCCCTTCCATCCGCCGAAGGGTTGGAAGCCCGGCCAAGCGCCTGTGGTTGAGCCCTGCGGACGGTTGGCATAAACCGTACCGGCTTCGATGTGATCAAAGAACCAATCCACTTCGGCTTGCGTGCCGTACATGCCAGCGGTCAGGCCGTAATCTACATCATTAGCAAGCTGCATAGCTTCTTCTAGATCTTTCACCGGCGCTACCATCACGATGGGTACAAACATTTCTGTTTTCCAAAGACGATGATTCAGCGGCACGTCCGCCACAATGGTCGGAGTGCAGAAGTAGCCCTTGCTATAATCACCCTCGCTCAGGATCTTGCCGCCAGTCAGGATTTTGCCCACCGCGCCTAATTCCTTAACGAAAGCCTGGTAGTCTTCGTAACTGCGCTGGTTGATCACTGGACCCATGTAGACCTGTCGGTCAGTGGGGTCGCCAATGCTGAGCATTTCGGTCAGCTCGACCATACGCTTGGTGACCGCTTCGTAGCGTGGCTCTTCAATAAATACACGCGAGCAAGCCGAGCACTTCTGCCCCTGTAAGCCAAAGGACGAGCGCACGCTGCCCAATGCAGCATCTTCAATGTTGGCATTGCGCGAAATAATAGTGGGGTTTTTTCCGCCCATTTCCAAGATGGTCGGGCGTACGTAACGGGCGCCGCCAAAGGTGCAGTAGATTTGCATACCCACATCGTAAGAGCCAGTAAAGGTGATGCCAGCAATATCGGGGCTTTCCGTTAGTGTTTTGCCCATGCTGGAACCCGGTCCGGTCACGAAATTAAACACGCCATCTGGGAGTCCCGCCTGGCGCATGCAGTCCAACACAAGCGAGGGCGACCAGCTGGTATCCGTGGCTGGTTTCATCACCACGGTATTACCCGCGGCCAGGGCTGCCCCAGCAGGGCCGAAGGTCAGGGCGGTGGGGTAGTTGAAGGGGCTGATCACCAGCCATACCCCGTAAGGTTTAAGCACGGACTGGTTAGTAGAGCTGAAGCCAACCAGCGGATCGCTGTTCATCTGGCGCACGAAACCTTTGTTAGCCTCGATCTGTGCGCAGGCATAGCGCACCAGGTCGGCTGTCTCTGCCACCTCACCCAGAGCTTCGGTGCGGTTTTTACCGACCTCAAGGGTCATGGCAGCGGCAATTTCGTAAATGCGTTCGTCGATCAGGTCAGCAAATTTACGTAGCAGGTAAATGCGCTCTTCCCAGTTCATCCTGCTCCAGGCTGGGAAGGTGGCCTTAGCTGCCTCAATCGCATCCAATGCATCCTGAGATGTCCCTTTTTGGAAAGTTGCCAGGTGCCAACCGCGGTTGATGGGTGAAAAAGCCTGGTGTTTCTGCTCAGCATAGACTTCCTTGCCGTTGATGAGCATGGGAAATTCCTGGCCCATGTTGGCTTTTAGGCCAGCCAGTGCATCCCCATAGCGCGTGTGCAGCTCTTCGGGTGGGTTGAACATGGTTGAATAGGTGAGTTTGAATGAAGGTTCTTCGGTCATAATTTGGTTTACCTCCTCGATTATTGGTCTTTTATGAAGTCATTTTATCATAATCAAATTTGAATAATCAAAGTTTTGCAGGAAATGATCGGATACAACTGCGGAGGAGAGAATGTAACTGGATATATCTAAAAAAAATACGTTTGTTTGTAGGGGAGGGTTTGTGCCTGAAGGTGCCAACAATCGTGCGGTATGAAAACCCTCCCCTACAGTAATTAGATGTGCGAGCGTTTGTAGGGGAGGGTTTTTGCCCGTACGCACCTATATTCTTGCATTACATAAACCCTCCCCTACAGATATTTGTTAACCCCTCCCTATCAACACATGTTTAAATATAATCGCCCAAAAAAAGGCAGGTTTCCAACCTGCTTTTTTTGACCAAAAATTTTACAAATTTTTTATATTGCTATATCAATAATCTCGTTACGCAGCAAATCTATCAGCACCAAGGTTGGGCGGACTGCGCCTTTACCCAGCAGCAGCTTGACCACCTCTGCTGCCTGTAGAGCTGCCACCAACCCAGCGCTAAAAGACAGGCTGCCGCTCTGCGCTTCGTCGCCCTGCCAAACCTGCGCATCAGGATAGATTTTATCCAGAAGATCCTGCCCCGGCATAACCACGCAGACCTGACCGCACCAACCAGCGATGGCACCGTGCACCAGGGGCATACCTGCTTCTTTGCAAGCTTCCTGTAACACCAGGCGGCTAGGGATATTATCTAAGGCGTCCACCACCACATCGGTGTCAGAAATCAAGCTAAGGGCATTTGCATTGGTAATTTTGACCTGGTGAATATCCACCCTGACAAGCGGGTTGATGGCTTGCACGCGCTGTTTGGCCGCTAAAACCTTGGGTTTGCCCAGGTTCATGTGCGAGCTCAGCAATTGGCGATTCAGGTTGCTGACCTCGAAAAGATCAGGGTCTGCTACCACCAGCCGGCCCACCCCCAGGCGCCCTAGGTATTCCACCACGTAACCCCCCAGGCCACCACAGCCGGCCACGAACACGGTTTTGTCAGCCAGAACCAACTGCTCCGCGTTGTTTATGGCATCAAAATTGCGGGAATAGCACGCAGCATCCATGCTAACCCCCAGCCATCAGGTGCAGCACCAGCACCTCGTCACCATCATGGATCTCAAAGCTGTCATACAGGCTTTCGTGCAATGGCGAGCCGTTCACCCTGACTACCAGGTGTGTGAAGGTATAGCCTTTCTCTTCAATGACCGTGCGCACGGTCATGCCCTTGTGCCAGGGATGTTCTTTGGTGTTGACCGTGATCATAGGTGAGGTTTAATAATCTCCAATAGCATCGGCAGGTCCATGCCCAGTTCTTGTAGCCGTTCTGGGGTTGGAACGCCATTATTCGTCCAGCCACGGCGTTTGTATACCGCATCAGTCAGCAATTCAAACTGCTTTTCACGGTAAGCCCGGGTTTTAGCAATCTTCTCATCCAGGGTCATGGTGCTTGGGTCAAGTCCTTGCAGTTCTTGCAGCTGTTTGTCATAACGCTCCTGGCGCGATAAATATTCCTCGCGCGTGACTGGTCCCATCGAGCGGTAAGGTGCGCTGTCGTGCTCGCGCAAGCCTTTGCCCATGCGAATGTTGAAGATGCGCTGGAATTGATAGACTCGTTCGGACTGCAGAATGAGTTCTTCCTTATCAATGTTTTTGCCTGTGACGGCGTTGAAAATTTCGACATAGTTTTGCACATGCTCGGGCACCTTGGCGGGTGTGTCGGTCAGGTAATTATCTGCCGGCACGATGTCATTCCAGGGCAGTTTACACAGTCCACACAAGCCAAACCAGGTACGGAACATGGGGTAATAATAAAGCGCGTAAGCCTTATCTTCAAAGCTGGGAATCTGGTTATTAACCATATCCATGAAGATTAGCCAAGCTTCGTCATGCTGGGGACCTTTATTGGTCAGCGCAAAGCCACCTTGCTGTGCCAGGCTCTCTTTATGCAAGTACTCAGAATACTCCAAGCCCTTGTTTTCCATGCCGATATCATTCAGTAAATTCTCGTCTGCGCCGAAGCGCTCTACAAATATCTTTTTCAGCTTTTTAATACCTAAACCAGCCAGTGGCCCAAAACCTTCTCCGCGTGACATTTGATGCATCAGCTCCAGGGAAGCCTGGGCGTTGCCAAAACGCAAGTCTAACCCACCCATATCTTCCTGGCTGATTTCTTCGCGCTCGTAGCATTCCATAATGAAAGCTACAGTAGTGGCGTAAGAGATTAGGTCAATGCCATAAGTGTCGCAGTAGAAGTTCTGTTCCAGGACGGCTTGCGGGTCGAAGATGCCCAGGTTTGCGCCCAGGCCAGCCGCACACTCATATTCGGGTCCGTCAACGGTGACGCACTGCCCAGCGTAAGGGCCTGTTTTAAGTGGGAAGTGGTCCGCTGTCTTGGCGCAAGACATGGTGCAGCCATACCAGCAGCCATCATGAATGCCCTGGGTGAGGTATTCATTGATGAAAACCTGCGGCGAAATTTTGTAAGCGTCTGGATCGCCACCAGTCTGGAAGTTACGTGTGGGCAGCAAATCGTACTTATCCATCACCATAATGGTGTTAGCTGTGCCAATTTTGCGCATGGCATTTTGTTTGTCATCTAGGTCATGCATTTGCTTATGATATTTAATTCCTACACGGTTGAGGGTCGCCAAATCAGCGGGGTTGTTGGTGTCGCCCTTGATACCCTTATACTTCACAACCAGGGCTTTGATGTGCTTATCACGGAAGATCGTACCCAGTCCCCCGCGGGCAGCCTGCTTGAAGCGCACTGTTTTCCTGCGCGGGTCGTAAAAAGAGAAGTTCAGCATGCCCATCAAGACATGCTTTGCAGCGCTGCCAGTTGATACGACTGAGACATTGACCTTGTCCTGTTCATTTTCGGCATAACGCGATGTCAGTTCTTCAGCCAGCAGGTGAGAATCTTCCGGCAGATCATCGGCTTCCTCAATGATAATATGACCTTTATTCCCATCAATAAAGATGAGGATGTCTTTATCGGCTTTACCTTGCAACTCAAGTGCATCCCAGCCGGAGAATTTTAACAAAGGGCCATAATAACCACCCACATTGCTATCAATTGGGATATCCGTCAGCGGAGAGATGGCGCAAACCAGGGTCTTGCCCGTGCCAGAATATTGGGTGATTCCACCCAGCGGCCCAGCACTCATGACGATTTCGTTTTCAGGTGAATCCCAACGCGTTTCAGGGGTCACTGCGTGCCATAAATACCATAGGTCAAAGCCCTTACCCCCCACAAATTTTTCTTTCATAAACTCAGTGACTTCTTTTTCTTCAATGCGCAAATCACCCACATGGATGTAAAGGGATTTGCCGGAATAACCCTTGTCGATTTTCGCTGGTGTGTAGGTATACTCTTTTAAGATCTTAGACATGACCGGCCCTCCTTAGCTCTTACTCATTAATATTTCAAGCGCACCTTCTGGGCATGCTTTGACGCAAATTCCACAGGCAATGCACTTAAATGGCTCGGGGAGATCATCACTGTAATGCATAGCCAGCTCAGAACAAAATCCTACACAGCCCATGCAGCCCACACACAGGTGCTTGTTGATGCGCACAACGCCATTCCGATCGCGGTAGATGGCATGCGCTGTACACATGTTGATACACTCCCCGCACTGTGTGCAAATGTTCGCATGAAATGTATTGTCGTTATTGAGAATGCGGATCGATGATTTGTTGCGATCCTCGGTCTTAAAATAGGCTGTCGAACAAGCAATTTCACAGGCTAAGCAACCAGTACAAATTTCTTGCCGGTGATGCAGCGCTTTCATATCAGGCACACCTCCAAAGTTTGAAATTGTCCTACTGCTTGACATTATAACCCGATTTGATTTGTTCTTGCCTTCCCCATCTAGCTTAAGCGCTACTAAAAGCGGTTAAATTGCCTTGATCATAATAAATACGCAGAGGCTAACAAAAATGTTTAGCCTCTGCGTAATCTTATAAACGAAGTTATTTATTTACACCAGAATACTAGGCGCCTAACGGCGAGCCTTGCGGGTTGCCATGTCCACGATGACTGCGATAACCAAAACCGCACCACGGACGATGTACTGAATAGAAATATCAATACCCATCAGGTTCATGCCGCTGGTCAATGACATCATAACCAAAGCACCCACAATAGAGCCGGTGATCTTACCAACACCGCCAGCCGCTGAAACACCACCAACGAAAGCCGCTGCAATGGCATCGGTTTCAAAGCCTAAGCCTGCAGTGGTTGTTGCGGATTGCAAGCGCGAAGCATATAAAATGCCAGAAAGCGCCGAGAGCAAACCCATCGCACCAAACACAATGTAAGTAATTCTGGATACACTGATACCGCTCAATTCCGCAGCTTCTGGGTTGCCGCCTACAGCATAAACATGGCGGCCTAAGGGCGTCTTAGTCATGATAAACTGGAACACCGCCACAACGATCAGCACAACAACCAGGCTCCAAGAAAGGCCGTTATAACCAGATAGCACCCAGGCAATGTAGGCAATGATAGCTGAAACAAGAACAAGCTGTGCAATAAACAGTTGGGGAGATGTGACTTCAAAATTATAAGAGATTTTCTTCTTACGGCTGTTTATGGCACTGATAATGTAAAGGACTATGCCAACAGCGCCCAACAAAAGTGTGATTTTGTGATTATTATCCAAAAAACCAAAGTCTGGTAGATCGGGAATAAACCCATTGCCGATAGCGTTAAATGATTTTTGTTTAATGATGATCGTGCCTGTGCCCATGGTGACTAATAGCAAGGCACCTCGAAAAATCAAACCCGCAGAAATGGTAGAAACGAAGGCGGGTACGCCTAATTTTGCAATAGGTGTCGCGGTCAGCAAGCCGGAAAGTACGCCAAGGATCAACACAATAGGGATCACCCCAACCACTGGGAATCCCCAGAACGTTAGGGCAATAGCCGTAAAAGCGCCTAAAAAACCTGCCAGGTAACCCACAGACAGATCAATGTGACGGATGACGATTACAAGCGTCATACCAACCGCCAGAACCGCAATATAACCCATCTGGTTAAGCAAGTTACTGATGTTCCTTGATGAAATGAAGATGCCATCAGTGGTAATGGAAAAGAATATCATTATTGCGATCAAAGCAATAAACATGAAGTACTCGCTGATGTTGGACCTCAGCAATCTTACTAATTCTGAATCTTTTAAACTCTTTTTAGTCTTATATGTATCTTCTGACATGGGGGTCTCCTCAATAATCTACTGCCAATTCCATGATTTTTTCTTGTGTCGCTTCTTCAACGGAAAGCTCGCCTGTAATTTTGCCTGCAGACATGACATATACACGATCGCTCATGCCCAAAACTTCAGGTAATTCCGATGAAATCATGATGATGCTCATGCCCTGCTCTACCAAACGATTCATGATGGTATAAATCTCAAATTTTGCACCGACATCGATACCGCGCGTGGGTTCATCTAGGATCATGACACCCGGCTTAACAAACAGCCACTTTCCCAGAGACACTTTTTGCTGGTTGCCGCCGCTCAAGTTGCGCACCTTCTGTTCAATACTGGGCGTCTTGATATTTAGGCTCTCCTTATAATCCGTGGCAATAACGATTTCTTCATTCTCATTGATGACACCAGATTTGGCGATGTGCTTGAGATTTGCCAGGGTGATGTTATTTTTAACATCTTGGATCAAGATAAGCCCATTACCTTTACGGTCTTCTGTCACGTATGCAATTTCAGCGGTTATCGCATCATGAGGATCTCTAAATTTCTGCGCTTTACCGTTGAGTGTCAGGGTGCCAGCCAATCGGTAGCCATCAGGATTGCCGAAGATGCTTTTGGCAAGCTCGGTTCTGCCTGAGCCCATCAAACCTGCAATCCCTACGATTTCCCCTTCGCGCACGTTGATGTTGACATCTTTCAAGATGTCTCGTCCGAGCGAAGGTGAATAGGCATTCCAATTCTCTAACTCTAAAACGACATCCCCTATGCGAATATTTTCTCGTTTGGGAAATACATTATCAATTGAACGTCCTACCATGTTGCGGATCAGGATTGGTTCGGTGACCTGTCCTTCGCTGGCATCAAGCGTGCAAATTGTTTTACCATCACGCAGGACAGTAATGGTATCTGCAATTGCCAGCACTTCCCTTAATTTATGTGAAATCAGAATGCAGGTTACACCCTGACTTTTCAAACCCCTGATGAGGTTTAATAAGTTGTCACTGTCAGTCTCGTTGAGTGCTGCAGTGGGCTCATCAAGAATAAGAATTTTGACATCCTTTTTAAGTGCTTTTGCAATTTCTACCAGCTGTTGTTTACCAACGCCTAAATCGCGTATTTTTGCTGAGGGGTTTACATCGAGGCCAACTTTCTGCAGGATTTCTTTAGCCTCCTTAACCGTCTCATTCCAGTCAATAGTGATGCCGTGGGTAATTTCATTACCTAAAAAAATATTTTCATAAACTGTCAGTTCAGGGACAAGTGCTAATTCCTGATAAATAATTGCTATGCCAGCTTTCTCACTATCACTGATACCATTAAATTTTTGAAGTTCACCTTCTACATAGATTTCCCCATCATACGTACCAAAAGGATGAACACCGCTCAGCACCTTCATTAAGGTAGATTTACCGGCGCCGTTTTCCCCTACCAAGCAGTGGATTTCTCCTTTCGCTACACTGAAAGTGACGTCATCCAACGCCTTGACTCCAGGGAATTCCTTGGTGATGGACTTCATTTCCAAAATTGGTGCATCCATTTAACCTCCGAATTGATTATTACTCATTTCTTTCAAGAACAATTTTGTTTCTTATCATTGCTAGTCTTGAAATTCGATAACTATCTCTTCTGCTTTGAGCATATTGTTGATCGGTTAATAAGTTTGAATGGGTGTGTAAACTCTGCATCCGACCAAGCCTACCCTTTAATCCAGCCTAATCCTGAAACAAAATGATTAAACGCTTGTATCTTTTTTCGCTTTTTCTAAGGCTTACTAATCCAAATTACACTTGCCTAGATAAAGCCAGTTTGGAGATCCTTATTTCAGATTCAGCCTAAGATTATTCCTTTAACGATTCTTATCCGTACTTGTATTCTCCTTCATTGTTGTTTTACTGAATAATTTTGTGAATTAGATAGTTTCAATTGCTTAATTTTGGAATACCACCCCCTTTCCTTAGAACATTCACAGTCCACACGCAACACCATAAAAGCTGAGTGCGAGTTACCTGTTCAGTTAAGTTTTTATGATTTTTATCCATAGCACCTTGATATCATTTCGATTTTAGTAATTTTGGATAAATCTTGGTTAACTTTAATTATTATAATCTATCGGGGTTTTGTCTGCAATAAATGCTGTCCTCAATTAACACTAAAAATTCTCTTCCAGCAATCTTAACAAAGCTTACTCACTTCGATTCTGGTAACGAATAGGGTTAACTTCCCTATTATTTTCAGAATGAGGATGTGAGAGAGCACGTGGATAATAAAAAGTTTGTCTTAATTGCCAGGTTAGTGGTCCTGAATTGCGGTAACCCTGGTAGGTGCCCCAAAATTGCATGGTACGAAACCAAATAATGCCAGCCCAGCTGTTGGAGAATTTCTTGTGGGTGATGGCATGCCTTAGATCACTCAAAATGTTGGTCGTTGCCAGGCGGAGAAAGTCGAAGATACTAAATTGCTCGTGGGAGTAAATTTGCTTAAATGCCATTGCTTCGCGTCGGTAGCGGTTGTATACACCCTTTGGCGTTTCATTATGGATGTGAACAATCTCTGCCTCAGCCACATAAGAAATGAAATAACCCTGGTTCATCGCCCACTGCGCCCATTCCAAGTCTTCTAAACCAGGTAAAAGCTCGTTATAAGGCCGTGCAAGTGCCAGGCTGCGTCGTACACCCGCATTGGCATTATTACAAAAAGGGGTTATCTGGCGAGCCTGGGATATGTTCGGATACCAGTGAGAAAAAATCTGGTGCTCTGAATACTGTGAGGTTTCTGCGCCTGTTTGTTTGCCATAGACTAGGGCTACCTGGGGGTCTGAAAAGGGTTCGAGCAATTTTTCTAACCAGTCTGGATAAACTGGGTAGACATGTGCACTGGCGAACACCAGGAACTCGGCCTGAGCATTTTGAATCCCTAGGTTCAATGAGCGGCCAAATGTAAATTCTTGTGGCGCGATGTGCAATAGCCGAACTGGGTATTGAGAAGCAATTTCAAGGGTTCGATCTGTCGAACCAGAGTCGACCAGGATGATTTCCACATCATTTACCGTCTGCTGTAAAATGCCCTCTAAGAGGCGCTCAAGGTGTTTTTCTTCATTATAAGAACGGATTATTATCGAGCAAACAGGATGAGAAGTAGACATTAATTTCATTTCGCTTGTTTTTTATTGACAATTAGGCTTTCAATTTGTCTTCCTAATTATATTCCGAAGTTATCTAATGCCAGCAGTCGTTCAACGGCATTTCCAGGCGGGTTTTTTATTCTAACCTCCGCAGAAATCACTGTCAAGCACAACCAGGTCGGATTTATTTATAGCGCACTAATACAATGTTTATTTGTTTCATTTTTTGGCAATGGTATAATCCTAAAGCTTAACTCAAAGAAGTGGAGAAGAATAAAATGACAAAAACAACTGCATCCTGTCCTAAGTGTCGTCAACCGGTTACCTTAGAATTGACACGCTTATTTGACCTTAACACAGACCCAGACGCTAAGAAAAAATTATTATCTGGTATGGCAAACATAGTAGTCTGCCCACACTGTGGGTATCAAGGACCTTACCCAACGCCCATCGTCTACCACGACCCGGAAAATGAATTGTTGTTGACGTTCTTCCCCCCAGAAGCAGGTGTTCCTGTTAACGAACAAGAGCGCATCATTGGCCCGTTGATTAAGAAAGTAGTTGATGACCTTGCGCCTGAGAAACGCAAAGCTTACATCTTTCGACCACAAACAATGCTCACCCAGCAAAGGCTTTTCGAGAGAATCCTCGAAGCAGACGGTATCACCCCAGAGATGATGAAAGCACAACAAGACCGCTTAGCACTGATACAGCGCTTAGCCTTAATACGCCCCGAGGCACAAGCAGAAGCAATCCAACAAGATGATGACCTGATTGATGACCAGCTCTTCTTATTACTCTCGCGTCTCATAGAAGCCTCAGCTGCCAGCGGGGATGAAGCTGGTGCTCAAAAGTTGGGCACATTGCAGGAAAAACTGCTGGAGCACTCTAGTTTTGGACGAAAATTAGCGCATCAAACTGCTGAAACCCAGCAAGCGATCACCGAATTGCAAGGGCTTAGCAAGAAAGGCCTCACGCGTGAGTCCCTTCTGGATCTTATAATTGCTTCCGAAGAGAGCGAGATACGCCTCGCCACAATTGTCAGCATGGCGCGTGGTGGGTTAGATTATGGCTTCTTCCAGTTATTAAGCGAAAGAATTGATAGGACCAATGAACCTGACAAATCTAACTTGGTTGCGCTGCGCCAAAAACTCCTGGATATGACCCAAGAGATTGACGAAGCAATTAAAGCTCAAACTGATGAAGCTTCGAAATTATTAAGTGAAATCCTGGCCTCTGACAACGTGGAAGAAGCCACACAGAAAGCTCTTCCGCAAGTCACACAAATCTTTGTGGACCTCCTTCGCCATGAACTTCAAAACGCGCAAAACGCCAAAGATGAGCCCAAAGCAGCTAAGTTACAGACAATCGTGAAAACTCTCCAGGCGGCAAGTGCCTCTGGCATTTACCTGGAAGTGATTGACGCCTTAGTGCAAGCCAAGGATGAAACTGAAATCAACAAAATCCTTGAGGAGGCAAAAGAAATCATCAATGATGATTTTCTGCAATTGCTTTCAGGGTTGATTAACCAAGTGGAAAGCCAGGGAGAAGAAGCTGCGATGGTTCAGCGCTTAAGAGATATTAACCGGTCTGTCTTGCGCTTTTCAATGCAACAAAACCTAAACAAGAATTAATTTCCCAATTAGGTTAATTTTCGAGACGGAAACCATGCCCGCGCACGGTTACGATGTAGTCGTGGCTGTTATCTATTTGGGATAATCTTTCACGCAAGCGCCGCACCAATGCATCAAGAGCCTGTTCGCTTACCCATTCCGTATCAGAGTCCCACACTACCCTGATGATTTCCGAGCGAGTAACAACCGCCCCCGACTTGTTGTAAAGGACATTTAACAAGTTAAATTGCGCTATTGACAAGGGCGGGTCTAGTTCGATGCCTTTCACCCAAACGCGTTTTGCCTCTTGGTCAATGCGAAGTTTTGCTTCGGGTATGGTTATATGAGGCAAATCCTCCAATGGTAAAGTGGCATCTGAACTGATAAAGACAAAATGCTGTACTAAAGCCACCTGCAATTCATCACCCTCTTTGAGGGTTTCAGCCTCCAAAATACGGCGCCCATTTATAAATGTGCCATTTTTGCTTTCCAAGTCTTCTAAGATCACACCATCTTTTGTGAGTAATAGGTGCGCATGCTGCCTGGAGACTTGGCGATCTGGGATGACAATTTCGCAATCATCGCCCCTGCCAATCACTAGCTGCGATTTTAATAACCAGCGCTGACCCTCTAAAGGTCCCGATTGGGCAATCAAAATGGGATAATCATGTTCAGCATACGGCATTGTTTACAGTGTAATTCCTTCATTAACAAACATAAGCTATAATAGATTTGTATTATTATATATATTTATAAGATAAGTATAACAGCTCGTCAACGCCGAAATCAACACGAGCAATTACGATTATGCAGTGAGTTTTTAGTTACCTAAAGAGGAACTTATTTATTAACGAGGATCGATAAATGCCTGTTCAAACAAAAATAGGTGCAGTCTTGAACATGCGCTATCAAATAGAACGAATCATCGGCCAGGGTGGCTACGGTTGCATCTACCTGGCAGAGGATTTGCGCCTGTCTGGCCGCTTATGTGCGGTCAAAGAAGTTGAGTACGATCCTTTGCTGACCCCTGAAATCCTAAAAGAAGCCCGCGAACAATTCATGCGAGAGGCAACGGTTTTAGCACGTCTGGATCACCCAAACTTACCCAAGGTATCTGATTTCTTTTCCATAGAAAATAATGATTACCTGGTTATGGATTATGTACCGGGGGATGACCTGCGCACCTTGATGCTTAGGGCCAGCCAAAGCAATCAATTTTTAGCAGAGCGAGATGTATTAAGTTGGGCAACCCAAATTGGTAATGCACTGAGCTTCTTGCATGAACAGGACCCACCCATCTTGCATAGGGACATCAAACCCTCCAACTTAAAATTAACCCCCAATGGCTTTATCAAGCTGGTTGACTTTGGATTAGTCAAACTTTTAGCACCAGGCGAGGTAACCATCACTATCTTACAGGGTCAAGGCACCGCGCTATATACACCCCTTGAGCAGTATGGCGGTGATAGCGCTCATACTGATGCCCGCAGTGATGTTTATGCATTTGGCGCCACATTGTACCATTTGCTGACCAATCAGGCACCCGCCAATGTCCGCGACCGTTTTTTAGATCCAAGTAGTTTGATCGCACCGCGAACAATTAACCCCGCAATCAGTACCAGGGTTGAACGGGCTATACTTTGGGCGATGCAGCTTCACCCAACCGACAGACCAAAAAATGTACGCGCTTTTCTGGACACCTTAGCTACAGATAGAATGCCACTGCCTAATCACAGGCAGCCTGTTCAACCCATCGCGTTACTGCAACCTTTGGAAAAAACATTAATTGGAATCTTGGGGGGACTAACCCTGTTAAGTTTAATCCTTACCCTGATAAACAACTTATAAATTATAAAAATTTCAACGTTTTCAAAGAAAATTTACTTGCCAAAGCTGTCAGGCAATTGGTGACTCTCGTCTCTCATCCACCAAATGAGCGCAGCAATCCATCCAAACAGAACCCCAATCATTGCCATCTGAAGCACGAACCAGGTACCCGCTTCAACAACCCAGGCTTTAAGACTGGGAAAACCCAAATTAAGTAAGGTGTAGGCAAGAAAACCGCCAATTGCTGCACATACGCTTGAACGTAAACCCCACCGAAGCGATCCCCACCAGTAAAACCCGATCAGGTAGGCGATGCCTGCCCCAACCATAATTACAAGTAATGAAAGGAACCAATCAGCTAGCTTTGGAAAAGCATCTGCGTTGATATCAGGTTCTTCCTGAACAATTTGGGTTGCAGTCGGTGAGGGTGTGGGTATTTCTGTCGGCGTTGGGGTTGGTTGAGGGGTAGGGGTAGGCATAATTAATTCAGCAATACCACTTTCGACATTAAGCCTCAAAACGCCCGAAGTGGCAGCTGGCTCACTGGCTGCTTGTATTTCCAAAGTCCCGCCCCGCTCAATACGATAAGAGATTCTCGCAATACCAGACGAGGTGTTTGCGTCTAATTGTGAAACTATGAGATTTTCGTCTGTATCACTAATCGTGAAGCGCACAACCGTCCCATCGGGAACAGGATTGCCATTGTGATCATATATCACGCTGGTTTCAATATCGATAATTTCACCCAAGGAGAACATCGGGGCTGCCAAGGTTTGTTCTGGGGATGCTGTTGGCGTTTGATCAAGATCAATTTGTGGAAACACAAGGTTGATAGCGATAACCTGGTTAGGATCTGGGGAAGTTGCTTTAATCAAATCGTATCCTACTGAACTAACCGAAACCGGTAATGCACCTTGCGCCTTAATTTCCTGCATCAAGACTCTTGCTGCGACATCCACAAAAGCTGGTGCTTTGCTATACAGCGCATAATACGCAGTTAGTTTTGAGATTTCGGTTGCATCAAGATAAATTGGTACGTCATATGAAAAAACAATAACGTTTTTGTCTCGCAGAAGATCCACGCGATCAGCAAGAATTCGTTTTAAGGCTAAAGAACCTGGATACTGTGGGTCAACATCAAGCATATTGAAAATTACCCAATTTGCACGGTTCAAATTTTCGCTTAGTAGTGGGTCAGGGAGCTCAGTCCTACTGTTTAACATTTCCAATAATTGCGCAAACGAATAAGATGAAACACGGCTTTGCTGTAACTGGTTGCTGCCCCCAGGACCATATAAGCTTAGAAGTGAATCTTGAAGAGAAAAAACTGTGAGCAGCTGTTCGGGTGTGCAATTAGGACACTGTTGGCTGTTGCGAACATCAGTGAATATGGTTACATAATCAAATGTCGATGGACCCGCGGGTAAAAGCACATCCAGTTCGCTCTTACTAGGGCTAACTAGGGTAACAGCGTCTCTGGCAACGCTAAAAACGGTATCATAGTTGTTGCCAAGGTTATTCATGCCTGTTTCATCTGCCTTTACAGCATCAAGTGAAAACTCACCATATAGACGCAATTTGGTCGTGAGTATCCGTGAAACGGATTCATCTACACGCTGAGCAAACACAGGATCCTCTCTGTATTTTTGTGCAAAGGATGCCAAGGTTGTCTGAATCGTCGTGTAGGAATCGGGGAAACCAGCGGCGCGAAAATCTTTGAGGTAAAGCAGGTCGTTACCTGCTAAAAAGGCTGTCCTAGCCACGTTAGCTGGGTTAAATGCTTCACCGCTTAGGTCGAAGAAACGCCTAATTGCCTGGCTGCCGAGGTTATCACTAACCGTCAATCCCCCGTTTGTGCGCCAGGTGTTAAATGGTTCCAAAGCTAATAGTTGAGTCAATGCAGCGCTGTCAAAACTTATTGGCCTTGTCGTCGCACGAATATTTCCTTGAAAGCCCTGGTAACGAATATGAGACACCATAAGGCCGTCCACCAAGGGTTTTTCTGCCTCTCCAGCCGTGGTAATAGCAACAAATGGTGCTAATTCAATTTGTTTTAGTTGTTCAAGCGATTTCCGAACCGTGGCAACTTCTTGCTCAGGTGAGCGGTCTGCGCCGCCAAGGCCTGGAAAATGCTTTGCAATCACCGCCATTTTTCCCTGGCTGCCTTCAAGCAATCCTTCAATATATGCTTTCCCCATTTCACCTACCCAATATGGATCGCCCCCGAAGGTTTGCGTGCCAAAATAAGCGGCTGATTCGGTATTAATTGTATCCACGACATTTAACGATGGCCCTAAATATAAATTGAATCCAAGTGCGGCCAATTCCTGCCCCATCGCCTCGCCAGTACGCCTTGACAATTCGCCATTCCACGTGGCACCAACTGCCAAAAAGCTTGGTAAAGTCGTTAAATCGTTAATGATTTGATCCGATGGCGCACTATTACCATCCTGTTCTATACCGATAAAGAGTGGCACATAAACAGGTGATGAGCCTTGATCTAAGGGTATGATATTTCCCTGCGTTTTTTCCCATGCCATGGTCTGTAGTTGGTTAATAAGTTCATAAGCTGCCAGGGCGGTATCAGTTTCTTTAAAATTGTTTTGATCAGCACTCAACACCACTCCCCCAATATGCGTGTTGACGATTAAATCATAAATCTTTGAATCCGGTCTTATGTTTGTCCCCTCAAATGTAATTAAAACCAATTCGCCAACCTTCTCTTCAGGTGTCATCTGGTCTAATAGCGATTGAACTTGCTTTTCAACTTGAATGTTCAGTGCTTTAACTTCCCCATGCAATCCCATCAATAAAAAGCTGCTGATAAGCATGATATTCAGCAAATAAAGCTTTAGATTGAGTTTGCGGGGGGAACAAAAATACATCTTAAGATCCTGATAAGAATGCCCGTGCAGATTTAGGATCATTACAAATAACTGCATCAATCTCAAGCGCTTTGAGACGCAGCAATTCGTCCGGATCATCCACTGTCCAGACGTTTACATGACGATTGATCTGATGCATGTACTGGATTAGGTTTGAATTAGTATCGCTGTAATGGGGATGCAAAGCGTCATAAGGGAAAATTCTACCCACTCTACTTCGTAAGATTTTTCCAGGTTTTCCAGGAGCCGTCAACAAACCTAGACGGATATTTCGGTTTATCCTTCTGGCTTTGCTTAGATTTATGGGGTTAAAAGAAGAAAGTATGATGCTATCAACTAAATTGAATTTTTCTGTTAACTCAATGACCTTTGCCGTTAAATCATCAAAGGGCGTAGCGTAGTTTTTCAATTCCACATTGATTAACAATTTCTTACCCAACAATTCATACACCTGGGTTAGGAGAGGTATCTTTTCACCCACAAAGTCTGCTGAAAAATGACTGCCCACATCCAGTTCTTCAAGTTCTGCATAGGTCATATCCCGCACTCGACCACTGCCATTAGTCGTTCGATCCACCGTATCGTCGTGCATGATAACTAATTGGTTATCCTTGCTGAGCATCACATCTAATTCAATGCCATCGGCGCCAGCTTGGTGAGCTAATTTGAAGGCAGCCAGGGTATTTTCAGGCGCAACCGCACTTGCACCACGATGGGCAATTATGAGTGGAAAAGGTTTATTAATCTTAGAATTCATGTTCACTATTATAGCATGTGCAACTCTCCTCCATTCCATTTTCAATATGCCTTATACTGAATTAAATTAAGGTATTAGCAGCACATGCTATAATTAATATATACGCAAAAAATGTCCGTTTATTCACCAAATAAGAGAGGACCAAATGGCTGAAATTACCCACGTTATCAAACGATCCGGCGCTCTAGTGCCTTTTACACCAGAACGAATCACAAATGCAATTTACAGGGCTGCTGTCGCTGTTGGTGGACGCGATAAAGAAACAGCGAAAGCATTGACTGAGCAAGTGGTCAATTTGCTGAAACAAACCACTCCTGAGGGCACTCACCCGCACATTGAACAAATCCAGGATTTGGTCGAGAAAGTCTTAATTGAGAACGGCCATGCCAGAGTGGCCAAGGCTTACATCCTATATCGAGATGAGCGGGCAAAACAACGTGATAAACGCAGCAAGGCTGACGCCTTACCCTCGGGTAATATACCCTGGGCAAAGTTGTGGAAAGTTTTAGACTGGGCTGTTGAGCATGAGGTTCACACCGTTCAACACCTCAACCAACATATCATGCAGGGTACCTTGCCCCAAATTGTAACCGCCGCTGAGGCAGCTTACCACGAAGATGTGGAAAATGCCGCTGCCATGATTCTTGCGCGCCGAGATGAGGTGCGCATGGTATTTATTGCCGGCCCCTCATCCAGCGGCAAAACGACCACCACGATAAAAATAGGTGATTACTTGGGCAGAGAAGGACTAAAGCTGGTCACGCTTAACGTGGATCATTACTTCTTTGACCTAGAGGATCATCCCAAAGACGAGTTTGGTGACTATGACTTTGAAACACCCCAGGCATTAGATCTTGAACTAATTAATCAGCACCTGCTGCGTTTATTTGCTGGGGAGGAGGTCTTAATTCCATATTACGACTTTAAGACCGGCCTCCGCAGGCTAAACCAAACCCCTATGAAGCTTTCAAAGAATGACATCATCCTGATTGACAGCTTACACGGCTTATATCCTGAAATGACCATTAACATCCCACCTGAAATGAAATTCAAGGTGTACATTGAACCACTCTTACAGCTCAAGGATAATTTTGGTCAATACGTCAGGTGGACCGATATTCGCATGATTCGGCGCATGCTACGAGATGCTGCCCACCGTGCTTATGACCCAAACAAAACCTTACTACATTGGCATTATGTGCGCTCCAGCGAGCTGCGCCATATCATTCCATACATGCATACAACCGATACAATCATTAACAGCGCCATGCCTTATGAATTGCCCATGTATAAGCATAAACTTGGCAGTGAGTTTGCTGAGTGGGCAAAGGAATACGAGGGTGACCCGCTTCGAGATGATGCCTGGCAGCGCGCAAAACGTATTAATACCTTGTTGAATCAATTACATGCTGTGGAAGATGATAGCATAGTGCCAGAAAACTCCGTTATTCGCGAGTTTATTGGCGGTGGTATTTATAAGTACTAACAAGGCGCTGAAAAACCTTTACTTAAATTTTTTTATTAAGAAGATCACCAATAAACCTTGATGGCGGATACTTCACTTAGTTACTTTGTTACTTTAGAGAAATTTATTTAATTAGGGCACACATGACAGCATCCATGATCATCTTATTAATAATAATTTTCATCGCTTTGGTGTTATTCACGGTGGATATCTTTCCCGCGGAAATTGTTGCCCTGGCAATCATGTTGTCGCTTATATTAACTGGCATCCTTCCTACATCACAAGCTTTTGAGGGGTTTGGGTCTGACACATCGCTGATGATTCTAGGTGTGTTATTGTTAACCACTGCATTGGTCAAAACTGGTGTAGTTCATCTTCTCAGCGGCAGAATCCTTAGTCGGGTTGGCAAAGATGAAAATCGTTTATTCTGGATGATTAATTTGGTAGTCTCGGGTTTGAGTGCGTTTATTAGCAACACTGCCACAGCTGCCTTTTTTGTTCCGGTCACAATTGGTATCTCAAGGCGGTTACATGTAAATGCCTCAAAGTTACTAATGCCACTTGCCTTTGCTGCCATCCTCTCATCATCTGTTACGCTGGTTGCCACCTCTACAAACATTGTCGTGAGCGGCATCTTGACCGACCATGGTCTCAAAGGGATTGGAATGTTTGAATTGACTCCTGTAGGGATACCCATCCTGGTTGTTGGTTTGCTATATATGTACTTTATCGGCCGCCACCTTATCCCGCTGCGCTCATCAGATAGCAACGAGGAAATGCGGCAAGGCTTATTGGCTTACTGCACAGAAGTATCCATCCCCAATAAATCTGCCTGGGTTGGAAAAACACTAGAAAACCTTAAGCTAGGCCAACTGTATGATTTAACAGTCTTAAGAATCATCAAAAAAGGTGCGCCCAACATAATCCCTAGGGGTCAAACGGTTGTATCGCCTGGTGACAAGCTGCTCTTAGAGGGCAGTCGAGATGGTATTTTAACCTTGGCGAATCAATCCTTTGTGGAGTTTACCGGCAATCCTGAAGAAGATCAGGCTGAAAAGATTTCACAAGATTTGAAATTAGCTGAAGTAATTTTGATGCCGGGTTCTCGCCTGATTGGCCGTACGCTAAAAGGACTCAATTTTCGCCAGCGTTTTGGTTTACAAGTATTGGGGATAAGCCGCAAAGGCAAAACAATCCGCCGGCGGATTGCCTCAACTGCACTACAAGTAGGAGACCAATTATTACTGCAGGGTGATCCCGATACCATAGCCAGCTTAGGCAGCGATGATAGCTTCCGTATCATTAGTTCAAAAGTAGAAGCACCCGTTGACACAAAAAAAGCACCTTTAGCCATTGGTATATTTGTAGGCGTCATGCTGTTGGTAGCTTTTAACATCCTGTCACTTCCAGTAGCTGTGCTGTTGGGAACCCTTTTGGTGTTTGTCACTGGCTGCGTCACACCTCAACAAGCCTACCATTCAGCATCCTGGAATGCCTGGTTGTTGATAAGCAGCATGCTTGCTCTTGGAAAAGCGATGGAAGAAACTGGCTTAGCAACAGTTATTGCTAACCAGTTAGTTATCCGGCTGGGTGCCTTTAATCCTCTGTTCTTGCTGGGGGCGTTTTTTATCGTAGCCATGTTGCTTACTCAACCCATGTCAAACCAAGCAGCCGCTGTAGTCACCATACCCATTGCAATTCAAACAGCACTGCTGCTTGGGTTAAATCCTCGCACTTTTGCCATCATGATTGCAGTAGGCGCCGCCACCTCTTACATTACCCCCTTAGAGCCTGCCTGCCTAATGGTTTACGGTCCTGGAAATTATCGCTTTATGGATTTTATTAAAGTGGGGTCGATACTTACCCTGTTAATTTTTAGCTTAGCAATGTTGTTGGTGCCTATTTTTTGGCCTTTATAGAAGAATCATTATCTTAGGGTTCGCGAACGCTAAGGAATGCACGGCCCGCAGCCTTCCCATTCGCCCGTCCGATCTTTGATGGTATCCACCGAGTAGAAAAAACCACACATATCATTGCAGGTTGAGCCAACCACACACACCCCACTGTAGTTGCGATACTCCGTTTCGCAAGTGATATTCACGCCGCGTAACGGGCACCAGGTTTCTCCGCCTGCCCAGGTGATATCAGCGGCAGTAAATTCTGCTCTTGGCCAAATCAAGCCGGCATAAATCGAGGTGGGGGTAGCTGACCGCAAAATCGCCAAACCAGTATAATACTCTCCACTATACAGAAGTTGTGTTCTAGACGAATCAGTAAAAAACTCGAAATAACTATAAGGCTCCCCAAACAAGAACTTTTCCGCTACACAAACTAAATTACCCGGGTATTGCGTATCTGGTTCACAGGTTATTGGGTTTCCATCAACAGTGCCGTAGAATGTCTGCTCCGCATCGCCAATTGTAAAGTAATAAAAAGTTTGATTCTCTGTGTTCCAGGCGCGATATAATTCTGCATCTAGAAATCCCAGGTAGGGCGTCGGTGTGCTTGTGGCTGTGTTGGTCAGGGTTGCAGTATAGGTTGCTGTGGGCAGCGGAGTATTCGTAGCCGATGGTTGTGGGGTATCGGTAGCAAGCGCTAAGGATGGCTCGATCAGCTCAGCTTCAGGCGTGGGGACTTCGTCTAATGGCATTGAACAAGCCCCAAGGATAATCAAACAAATAATAAACACACTGATAATTGCTTTTTGCATTTTTTCCTCAATGAAAGCTTTTGTGTTACTTTGAGACAAATACAATTATTCTCAAGATAAGGATTTTAACAGCACAATTTTACTACCATTATGCGCAAAAAAGCATGATCATTATAAAAACTTAGAATTTGGCTGGCCGTAAACGCCATAGTGATGATTGATTAGGCTTATAATTAATTTAAATATGTCTTACTTAGATGGGAATTTCAAATGGCAAACCAACCAAATAGACCAACGCAATTAAGTCCTACTTCTCGGGTACTGGGTTTTAATATCAATGGCTCACGAACAATGATTGTTTATAGCGACATCAATGGCTTGATCTTTGAAAAATTAATCATTGAAACGCCGAGAAAAGAGCCTTTTGGCAGCGCCCTGGGTATCATTAACAATGCTGCAGATAAATTGTTGACCATGGTACGCGCCCAGCGCCTGCCTAACCCAGACATTTTATCTGCGGCAATAAGCGGTGATATCGACGTGGAGCATGGTACTATCATGGCTTCACCCGATCTGCCTGAGTGGCGGTCTGTTGCATTTAAATCCAGCCTTGAGGTGAGCTATAACATTCCTGTAATCATCGAACAGGAAGCCAACGCTTCAGCCTTAGCTGAGTATTATTACGGTTCTGGCCAAGGGGTTAGGAACCTTGTATTTCTAAGTATGGAGCCTACACTGCGGGCAGGGATTCTCACCAACGGGAGAGTTTTCAGGGGCGGGCGAGGCCGATCTGGCCGCATCGGAGATGTTATCATCTCTGAACATGGTCCAGCAGGTTATGGTGATCCTGGTTCACTAAACGGATTTGCAAGCGCTGCTGGGATTTTAGAGCTAGCACACTTACGATTCCCCAATAATTGGCCTTTAGAAACCGGTGTTGACCAAATTATGGAGGCTGCCAGAAGCGGTGATGTGAATGCCAGGCAGGTATTTTTAGAGGCTGGGAATTGGCTTGGCAAAGGTATATGCCCTTTAGTGCGCTTGTTAGACCCTGAAGTGATCCTGGTTGGTTATCCTGGGAGCCTACTTGAAGAGGTTATGCTTAACCCTGCCCGCCAGGCTTTGGCCGAGGTAAGCAATCTTTCTGAAACAAATTTACCTGAGCTGCTGCCTGCAAAACTGGGCAGCAAACTTCCCGAAATGACAGCCATTGCCCCTGCTATTCATTGTTTTAGAAAGAAAGACAGCGCTGTATCGAATTAACAGCGCGCCTAAGTTTGTAGATTTGATTAGCTTATAAAGCACAATGAAATACCCCCTACTCTCAGAGTGATCAAAACCTGCGTTTCATTTAGCTTTCTTGCTTTTTAATTCCTGTTTGTGTTGACCTTTATCCGCTTTGGCCGCCTCGCGCTCTAAGCGTCTCTCTAAGCGCTTGCCGTCTAACAAGGCTAACCTCATGCCCTCAACAATCGTGCGGTAAATAAAATAGACAAATAAAAAGGCAGCAATCACACTCAGCAGGATCGTAAATAATTTGACCTGTCCCCAAACAGGCAAAGTGATTATGGGGTTCCCAATAAAGAAAATTAGTGAGTTTATGAGGATGGCCAGTAAACGAATTTCTGTAGGACCAAGTTTCATGCTGGTCATTTCAAACGTGCCAGTAACAAAGGTTTTTAGGTATACCGTGATCATTGCCAGTAAATAACCAATGGTTGCCAGGGCACCAACCAGGGGCGTAGTCAAACCAGATAAACCCAAGCCCATAAAAATCGCTACAGCGCTGAATGCATCCACAGAGTGGTCAATAAAATATCCAAAGCGAGGCCGCTCAATATGACGGTAACGCGCTAAAGTGCCATCTAAGCTATCTCCAAACCAATTTAGAACGAACCCAAAGCTGGCTAACCATAACAATCCGTTATGCAGTGTTTCTCCTCGCCCAACCAATGCATAACTCACAAATATTAAAACAGAAGCAAAGATGCCGATGCCGGTCAAGATATCAGGCGTTACCCACTTAGGCATATGCCTTGCTAACCACTGCAAGGCTGGCCTTTCTAAAGGACCCAACAATATGTCATTGATGCGTTCCTGCTTTTGTGTCTTCTTAGCCATTACGATTCCTTTCCCATCAAATGTGATATTTCATCAATTACTTCAGGCCATACTGGATAGAACATCGCCCATTGCTGTGGAACCTGGCGAATCAGCTTTTCAGCTTCGTGTAAAACACGTTCTGCATTTTCTATTGTTTCATCAGTTAGATCCTCTTTGGCTTTAACAAAAATTGGATCTGAACATTCTAAATGGTATGTGAGGTCGTCATGGGCAACACAGCCCATTACATAAATAGCCGATTTGGTTTCCTTAGCTAAACGGATATGAATAACTGGGAGATTTGCTTCACGGCCAAAAAACCTTGGCCTATATTTTTCTTCTTTTTCACCTGGGATAGGTCGATCAAGCCCAGTTACGACCGTGCCGCCATTATTTAAGCGCACTTTTGCTTCTCGGAAGGCAGTTAGAGACATGGGCGTCACGACCACACCTGCTTGTTCTCTAAGTTTGTTCTGCATCTTGTAAGCGCTGTTTGGCATCGGGAAAGAGAGCACTTGCACCTTGATACCCATCAATGCCAGGGTATAACCCATCAAATCGAAATTTGACAGATGGGGTACCAGGATAATCGTCGGTAAGTTTGCCCTGATACGTGTTAAAGCAGCTTCGGCATTTGGACTCATTTTTACAATATTAAATAATTTGTCGGGTTGGTTAATATAATGAAAAAAATCAAATAAACTGCGTCCAGCAGATTGAAATACTTGTTTAGTCTGTTCATTTAGTCCACTGTGGTCAATATTCCCATCCAGCACAATCCACTGGTTAGCCTTTACAGCTTTAACCATCTTGTAACTAGGATGCGCGGCGATCCACTTACCAGCCCAGCTTGCCAATTTATAACCTGCCTGGCGAGTCATAACCTTGCCCAAAAGCACTCCCAACCTGACTGCAAAGGCGTCGTTGAAAAAATCCTTCAAATTCATTATTAATCTACTCTTTTAAATAAAAATACTTGTGCAATAAGCCTTACTTCCATTCTAATGTATGACGCTAAGTATTGTATTAATTATAGAATGGAAAATCAAGTTTGCTCAAATCTCATAAATACCAGATTATGTCGTTGCGCGCAGCTTGCGCCAGATAGATTGAACAATAAATGTAATTATATAGACTGCGCCTGCCAGCAATATGATCGTAGCGCCGCTGGTCAGGTTAAGTGTATATGAAAGTATTAATCCAGTCGTTGTAAATAGGATGCTCAAGAATGCCGCAATCAGCATTATCTTCCACATGCTTTTAGAAAACAGGTTTGCTATAGCTGGCGGAATAGTCAGCAGTGCAATGATCATGATTAACCCAACGACTCGCATTGCCACAACCACGGTGAGGCCAATCAGGGTGATCATCAACATGTAAATGAGATCCACGGGCAGATTGCGTATCCTAGCAAATGTCTCATCAAAAGAAATAGCCAAGAACCATTTGTAAAACAAGCTAACCAGGATTAGCACCAAAACAGCAACCCCAAACATCAGCCAAATATCCAATTTTGAGACTGCTAAAATGCTACCAAACAGGTAACTCATCAAATCCGGTTTGTAACCCGGGCTGAGATTAATAAAAATGACACCAAGCGCCATGCCAACTGCCCATAATACACCAATAAGCGTATCTGCACGTTGGCGAGTCTTGCGCTGCACCAATCCCATAATCAACGATGAGATAAGGCTAAAGGAGATTGCCCCAATCACGGGATCGATGCCAAGATAAAAAGCCAACCCCACCCCACCATAGGCTGCGTGGGCAATGCCCCCAGAGAGAAACACAATTTTATTCAGCACCACCAGCGTACCGATTACCCCACAAACAATGCTGACCATAATGCCCGCCAGAAAAGCATTGCGCATAAAGCCATAACCCAACATGGTCGAAATGAATTCACCCATGGTATCAATCTCCGTGATTGTGTGCTGGCAGCACGCGGTGTGGCACGCCGTGTGCAATCAGGTCAATCGGGCATTCATAACCCTGCGCTAACATGTCAGCTGTCACTTCTTTTTCGCGGTTGTAAATTAGCCTGCGGTTGACACAGCCAATGGTCTTAACATAAGCTGAAATTGCTGTCATGTCGTGCGAAATAAGCAAGATTGAAACCTTATCATTCAACTGGCGCAATAATTCATAGATATTGCCGCTTGCTTCAATATCGACACTGGCGGTTGGTTCGTCTAATAAAAGAATTGCCGGCTCGGTCGCTAAAGCGCGAGCAATGTGTACCCTCTGACGCTGACCGCCTGAAAGTTCTCCGACAGCTTTTTTTCGTAAATCCCACAACCCAACCCAGCGTAGCTTTTCCTCTATTATCGCATCATCTTCCGTGTTCCCATTATGCTTGAATAACCTAGACTCTAAGCGGCCCATTCGAACCACGTCCCACACACTGGCTGGGAAGTCTTTGTCTTCACTGGGGACCTGCGGCACATAACCAATAAATCGCCTTCCAGCCTGCGCTGAGCGGCCAAACACACTGACCTTGCCCCGCATAGGCTTGATTAGACCAAGGATGACCCTGATTAAAGTCGTCTTACCACCCCCGTTTGGGCCAATCAGACCAATATAATCTCCAGGGTACATATCAAAATTGACATCCTCAAGAATCAAGTCCTCATCGTATCCAGCCCAGACTCCTTTTAGTGAAATAATGGGTTCGATAAAATCGATTTTATTATGCATTGTTGTCCTTCTATATCACTGCAGTGCTTCTGCAAAAGCATCTGCCATAATTTTCATGTTAGCCAACCAGTCTTCGGCGAGCGGATCAAGTACAATCATCTCTACGCCGGTTTCTTCAATGAGCGCCTGCACTGAATTGCTGGAAAACTCTCTCTGCAGAAAGATGGCTTCAATTTCATAAGTATCCACCAAACGGATGATCTCTGCAAGTAATTCTGCGCTTGGCTCTTGGCCTCCTACCTCAATTGATATCATCTCTAAATCGTAATCGTCAGCAAAATAACCCCAGGCAGGATGAAAGGTGAGAAATTGACGCTTTTTGATACCTTTGAAAAGATTGTCAATATAGTTATCCAAGGCTTCAATATCAGCCAAGAATTGATCAAGGTTTTCCTCATAGACAGGCTTCCTTGACGAATCAAGCGCAATTAAAGCGCTTGCAGTATTCTGTGCGAGTAGGTGGACGCGTGTAGGTGAAAGCCATATATGTGGGTCAAGTTCTCCATGCGCCTCACCCTCATGACCAAATGCCATCGGGATCCTTTCTACTCCCGCGGACATGTCCGAAATTAGCAATTCAGGGTTTGCATTTTGAAACCGCGGCAGCCATGCGTCCTCGAATTCCACACCAATGCTTAGGTAAAGATCCGTCTCATCCAATAATCGCATTTGGTTTGGTGTAGGTTCGTATGAATGCGGGTCATCACCCGGCCCAACCATCACGTTTACCAGGGCTAATTCGCCCGCAATCCTTTCAACAAAATAGGCTTGCGGCAAAACGCTGACGCTGATCCCTAATTGCTCCTCTGCGGTTTGAGAGATTTCCTTTTGCGGACTGCAAGCGCCTAACAGAAAACCTATTAATAATAAAATTATGAACTTCTTCTTCAAGCTTAATACCTCATAGTAATTTCTGACAATTTGGGCAAACACCAAACAACTGCAAAAAATGATCGCTCACGGTATAACCGGTTTCTTGCTGCACGCGAAGGATTAATCCTTCGAGATCCTCCACACCAGAAAACTCAATAGCCTGTTCACAAACTTCACAAATAATATGGTGATGATGTCCTTCTGAGGCAATCATATATCCCTGGCTACCATCATTGGCATATACCAAACAAACAAGACCTAAACTTGTTAATAATTCCAAGGCTCGGTAAACACTTACTAACCCTATTTTTCGCCCATTATTTCTTGCTTGGTTATAAATCGCTAAGGGGGTAAGCGGTACTTTTGCCTGGGTTAAAATCTCCATGATAACCTGCCTGGGTTTTGAAATTCGATAACCAGATTGAGACAATGTTTTTCGCCAGTTCATTCCTATCCTTATTGAAAATAATTTTCAATAAGGATTATATCTTACTTCTATAAGAGAAAGATCATTATGTACAAACTTATTAAACCGGGGCTGATTATCTTGGACAACTTGTTAACGTTATATCAGAACTTGGGATTCTCGTTTTTATGTGATATTAGTCTGTTATAATCATGCGTCTAAAAATTAAATCAACCGAATTTACCGGTAATAATATAGGAGTATTAATAATGAGTGATTTTACAATGGATACTGTTCAAGATGATATGGTTGTCTTAATGGATTACACCCTCACAGTTGAAGGACAGGAAATTGATAAAGGCCCCATCGAATATTTGCAAGGGCACGGTAACATTATTCCTGGTTTGGAGACAGCACTGAACGGCATGAAAATTGGTGAAACCCGAGAGGTTTTTGTCTCTGCGGTAGATGCTTACGGCGAGTACGACGAAGAGTCTCTGGTACAAATCTCCCGTGAATCATTCCCTCCCGACTTCGAGATCAGTTTGGGTATCCCGATGCGCATCAGGGACGAAGAGGGTCATGTTTTCAGCGGCACAGTTACGGCTTTAAGTGAAGACTCCGTTGAATTTGACATGAATCACCCCCTTGCAGGGAAAGATCTTCATTTTAAAACTACCATCCTTGAGCTGCGGCCAGCTACACCTAAAGAGCTCGAACATGGCCATGTCGAAAGCGGTTGTGCTGGTTGTGGGTCCCATGGCTGTGGAGATGGCTGCTGCTAATCTGATTGGAACTTTATAAAAAAAACGCGAGATGATCTCGCGTTTTTTTACCTCTTTTGATTAGAATTTCAGCTGGTTTCAGCTAACAAGTTAGCAATCTTAACTATGACCTCAACGCCTTTTTCTAAAGCAAAGATCGGGATAAACTCATACTTCCCATGCGCATAATGCCCCCCGGTAAACAAGTTAGGGGTCGGCAATCCCATATATGACAGCCTGCTGCCATCCGTTCCGCCGCGGACGGGATCAAACTTTGGTTGAATCCCCAGTGTTTCATATGCCTTTTTCGCCAAGTCCATGATCTCAGGTTTTTTATCGATCATCTCCTTCATATTGTAGTAAGAATCGTTAATGGTCATGTCTATCGTCCCATCACCATACTTGTCATTCATAAACCTGACTGCTTTGATCATCAGCACCTTTTTCTCAGCAAATTTATCCCGGTCATGGTCGCGGATGATGTATTCCACATGGGTTTCCTCAACGGTACCGCTGAACAAGTACACATGGTAGAAGCCTTCATAGTTATCGGTGAACTCAGGCCTTTCAAACAGGGGCAGCAGCTCGTTAAATTCCATAGCGATCAGGATGGCATTGAGCATTTTACCTTTTGCTTTACCTGGGTGGACATTTCGACCGTGAATGGTTAATTTCGCCGTTGCAGCGTTGAAGTTTTCGTACTGCAGCTCGCCAACCTCACCGCCATCTAAGGTATAAGCAAAGTCGGCAGCAAACCGCTTCACATCAAAGTAATCAACCCCATGTCCCACCTCTTCATCAGGCGTAAAGCCAATCCTGATTTTGCCGTGCTTGATCTCTGGATGTGCCAAGAAAAAGTCCAGCGCAGTCATGATTTGCGCAATACCCGCTTTATCATCCGCACCTAAAAGGGTGGTTCCATCGGTGGTAATGAGCGACTTGCCGATGTACTTCGCCAGGTCTGGAAATTGTTGGGGGGAGAGAATGATTTGCTTTTCGTCATTAAGCACAATATCCCCGCCATCATAGTTATCAATTATTTTCGCTTTTACATCCTTACCCGACATATCGGGAGAGGTATCCATGTGTGCCAAAAAGCCCACTACTGGCATTGGTTTATCAACATTGGCGGGTAAAGTTGCCATCACATAGCCAAACTTATCCAAAACCACATCAGTCAATCCCATTTCGAGCAATTCATCACGTAACAATATGGCGAGATCCAGTTGTTTTTTTGTACTTGGAAAGTTGTCTGAATCACGTGCGGATTCAGTATCAATTTTTATATACTTAAGAAATCGGTCAACTACGGTTGTCATAACACTCCTTTTCCCAATTATTAATCCTTGATGTTTGTTATAAATTATTGCTTTGTTTGGAAACTTAGATTCAACTAGTAAGTGCAATTGTTAGCCCGAAGAATATCTCGAAAGGAGTGGAATAATCAAGACATTTTCTAGGCCTAAGGTTAAGTCGATCCATGATCCAAAGTTCTTCTTCAGTAGTAATTGTATCAAGGTCTCTATTTTTTGGAATGTACTGTCTTATTAAGCCATTGGTGTTTTCATTGGTCCCTCTTTCCCAGGATGCATATGGATGAGCAAAGAAAAATTTTGCTGAGAGCGTTGCTGAGATAGATTGATGATTGGCGAATTCTTTCCCATTATCAGAAGTGATGGTATAGATATGCTCTACCCAATTCAGCAGCTCTGTGACCGTCTTTCCCACCAATTCAGCACTTTTATGACGGATGGTGCGCAGCAAAGTGAAACGAGATCTACGCTCTGTCAGGGTCACAACAGCACC
Organism: Anaerolineaceae bacterium; assembly: GCA_040768105.1. Classification (GTDB taxonomy): domain Bacteria; phylum Chloroflexota; class Anaerolineae; order Anaerolineales; family Anaerolineaceae; genus JAXGNE01. The sequence continues at coordinate 14,539 of JAXGNE010000009.1, read as the reverse complement.
ACGGTGTCCTTTTCCAATCATGGTATCAATTTCCCAATCTCCAAGGCGGGATCTCGTCTCTACTACCTTAGGTCGGGTTTCAATACTCTCCCGGTTAGGTATAATCCCTCTTCGATCATAGGTTCCCACCCGTTTGCGACGTTTTTTCTGGCAACGCAGGTGTTTGTAGAGGTTTCCGCCAGCCCGCTTATCGTCATATATATACTGATAAATGGTTTCATGACTGACAGATTGCAGTTCATACTTCGTCAACCATTCACTTATTTGCTCAGGGCTAAGATCGAACCTCAATCTCTCTTCGACAACATTCCAGGTCGCTTCCGTGATCCTCCTTGTGACTTTATGCTTGCGCCTCTCTATCGCTTTGATCTGAGCTTGCCTGGGTCGATATCCCCGCAATCCTCGATTGCGTTTCAATTCTCGACTAATCGTCGAGTTACTCACATCAATTGCTCTGGCTATTTCTTTTTGATTGTGTCCCATGTTCAAAAGTGCCTTAATCTGGTATCTTTGTTCTTGGGTAAGCTGAGTGTAGTTTCGCATTTGTGCTCCTTTGACTTGTCGGTCTCAGAGCTTATGTTACCTCAGCTTGCCCCTTTTGACCGCCTCAAAGTTGCACTTATAAGTTGAATTCAAGAAATTTTATCATGAGATTGGGGATATACTGCCCAGATACACCTACAGGGTGGCTTAACAAAAATCGATGGATGAAAAAATCGCCCACAGATCCAATTTCGACCTTAATCATAATTTGACCTGAAGAGATTATAATTTGCAAAGAAACTTTGCAGAAAACTAATGCTCATGACTACAAACACTAAGAAACCCGCCAAACTAAAAACTATCCTTATGTTGATCATTCCATTACTCCTAGCTTTGATAGCACTGGGTTTCTATTTACAGCCCAAACAGCCATCTTTTTCTTCTATCCCGCCCGACCTTGGCGCCCAGGCCGGTTATCAAGTTATTAATAAGTTTCCACATGACCCTCAAGCGTTTACACAAGGGCTTATTTTTCATGAGGGATTTTTATATGAGAGTACAGGTTTGTATGGTCAATCTTCATTAAGAAAAGTTGCGCTCGAAAGCGGCAATATATTAGCGTTGCTGCCAATCCCTGAGCCTTATTTTGCCGAAGGGCTTACCCTTTGGGGAGATAGCTTGATTCAACTAACCTGGCAGGAAAAAGTCGGGTTTGTTTATAACCTGGCAGATTTTCAACCCAAGCACACTTTTTCTTATGAGACTGAGGGTTGGGGAATAACCCATGATGGCGAAAACTTGATCATGAGCGACGGCAGCAGCACGCTGTTCTTTTTAGACCCTGTGACATTTGAGATCGTGCGGGAGGTTTCTGTCAGCTTAGATCGCTTGCCGGTTACTAATATCAATGAACTCGAGTATATACGCGGTGAGGTATATGCCAATATCTGGCTGACTAACACAATCATGCGTATTGACCCAAACAATGGGGAGGTTTTAGGGACTATCGACCTTGCCGGCTTATTACCAGGCGACCCTGGCTTTCAAAACGCAGATGTCTTGAATGGCATAGCTTATGATCCAATGACAGACCGCCTTTTTGTCACGGGAAAGTTTTGGCCTTGGGTATTTGAAATTAAATTAATCAATAAATAGAACTTTTTATTTCCATTTAATTGACGAGAGCTGCCTAATTAGATAAACTCAATATATGAAACGTCAAGTTCGAAATGTTTGGGACTGGCGCGCCGTCCTTTATACCTTGTTCGCTATGCTGATGCTTGCTCTACGCCTCGCAGCCACACAATGGGCAGAGGGTATTGAGCTTTTCGTTTTCCTGATTACAATCGCAACTGGTTTTGGATTGTTTATTGGCTACAGCCGCTTTAAATTATGGTTTATTGCGCTTTTAGGTCTTGCTTACGGCGCCTTTTTTATCCATTGGTTATATGGCATTAGCCTGCCTCAACACATCCCCTGGTATGATCGCATTGTTGAAATAATCTGGCTGCGGTTACGACTATCCATCCAACAATTCGCCATGGAGGAGCCTGTTACTGACCCAATCCTATTCCTGGCTATTCTAGCTATCCTGACCTGGCTGATAGGGTTCATTGCCGGTTTTAGCGTGTCCAGGTATCAATCTGCCTGGCCAGCTATCTTATTAGGCGGCATTTCTTTGATTAGCACCAGTTATTACGATGCTAGCCTCGTAAGATCTGAACGCTACGTGTTAATTTTTATATTTTTCTCAATAATGCTCGTTGGAAGGCTTAATTACTTGAGACAAAAACAGAATTGGCAGCAGGAGCAAATCTTTCCCTCTCCACAGGCTGCCAAAGATATCCAGAGAGCAATTTTGCTTGTTTCTATTATCATTATTGCTATCGCCTGGATGATCCCATTGACTCAAACCGAGGTACAGGCTTACTCCGAGTTTTGGACAAACCTGACCCAACCTTGGAAGAATTTCACTAACCGCATTGCAGACATCCTTGAACCCATTGAAAGTTATTCTATTACAGATGAAGCTGCCTTTGGTACTACCTTGAAATTGGGTAATAACATCAGTGTGGGCACAGAGGTTTTGTTTACGGTGGAGTCAAGCCAGGAAGAGACTAGGCTTCTTAAAAATTACTGGAAAGCACAGACTTATGACCTATACATTAATGACCAATGGTACACCAGCAGCGGCTTCTCAAGCAGCACCCTTTTTCCACAGGACTTCGAAATCGACCAATATGATTGGCTCAGCCGTGCACCGGTCACATATACCTTTGATGTTAGAGCTGACTTTGATAAAAACATTTTTATAGTCAACACCCCTACTTGGCTGAGCCGCGCTGTTGAAGTGTACCTCATAGAAAGCCTGCCCAATCAACAGGACCCGGTATCAATATTTGCAGACCCACCCTTACTAAAGGACGATGTTTACCAGGTTAGGGCATTGGTCAGCAATGCCTCACGGGTCGAGCTGCGCAGCGCAAGCACAGCTTACCCCAATTGGTTGGATCGTTTCCTTCAATTACCAAGCAACTTTCCAGAGGCTATTCGTACCTTAGCTTTAGAAATCACCCAAGACCTAGATAGTCCTTATGATAAAGCGCAAGCTGTGACGAGTTACCTACGAGAAAACATTACCTACAGCCAAGCGCTGCCTGAAATACCTGCATCTGTAGACCCGATTGAATGGTTTCTCTTTACACACCAGGAAGGTTTTTGTAATTATTACGCAACCGCGGAGGTGTTGATGCTGCGTTCGCTGGGCATACCAGCCCGCTTAGCTGTTGGCTATGCAGAAGGTGAATATGACGCCATTAACCAATTATTTGTCGTGCGCCAAAAAGATAAACATGCCTGGCCTGAAGTGTTCTTTGAAGAATATGGATGGATAGAATTTGAGCCTACCAGCTCTCTGCCTGCCATCGAGCGGCCTGTTGGCATTGTCGAAAACGAGGGAACCGCGCCGAGTTTTCTACCTAGCATCGATGATGATATCCCACCCATTCCCACAGCTATGCCCACCCCGACCGTCATCGAGGAGGTAAAGCCATTTATTCCCCAGCTTGAAACTGAAAAAACTAGCATGATCTGGTTGCTTTGGCTTTGCATAATATTTTTAACAGGATTTATCGCCCTAATAATCTGGATACTATCAACCCCAAAAACTCGTTTCTTCCAGTTTAATTTCTTAAGGCTAGACAAAAACGCACACCGTCTTAATTCGTCAATGTTCAACCTGCTGATTAAACTCGCACCAAAACTTAAAGCACCACTCCCAAGACTTTACCAAATGCTGACGAAGGCTATTGAAAGACTGGGAAGCACTGTTAATGTTGCTGACACGCCTACTGAAAGAGGGCAGCAGTTAAAGACTTTACTGCCAGAGCTTTCTGAGAAAATTAATACGGTGATTGGTGAATATGAAAAATCGCAATACAGCAATGAAGAAGTAGATTTACAATCGGCTATGCAAAATGGTTTGTATATCAATAAGTTTGTCCGTTTAAAACAACTTGAACAATTATTAAAAAGAAAGAGAGCCTGACCTCAAGCCCTCTCAATTACAATTATATAACCCAAATAATGGTCTTGGGCTAAATTTGACTTACCAATTCTCTCAACACGGCTAACCTGGCTTCTCTCAATCCTGGCAGGGCATCTAATAAATAGAAAGGTCCTGAGCCTTCATTTGCAAATGAGGCAGCAATGTTTCCCATAAGGGCTGCCTCCAAGGGATCATAAACTTGTTGGTAAGAAGCCAAAAAAGCACCTGAGAATACATCAGCCGAGCCAGTAGGGTCTGCTACTTGTACGCTATAAGCAGGTACAATCCAGCGTTTTTTGCTGACGCCATCAAACAAGTATTGCCCCCCGTCCGGCAAGCGGATTAACACATACTCTGGTCCGAGATTTGCCAAGTGTGCGGCAATTTCCCACAAATCAATACTCCTGCCCTGGAAAAGGCTCAAAGCCTCTTCTTTACTCGTCATGAAAGCTGTTAGGTCCGTAAGCAAAGCCGGCATATCCTCCCAAAAGTTAGGGTCCATATAACCTGGCGCAGAACACATTGTCACGGTTTGCACCAAGCCTGTGCGAAATATTGATGGTAGGATTTTGTGAGAGATAAAATCAAGCGGGCCAATATGCGCGGCTCGAACATCCCTGTAGTTAATTGGCACGTCATTGACATGGATGGAATAACCACAGTATTGGTTTTTGCTGCACTGTCTGTGTATCTCGCTCTCATATGACAGTAACTGGGGAGGAAAAGCCAACCCTCTTGCGGCAAAATGGGTGAGCGGATTGTCATAGTTAAAGCCATCTGAGATATCATAAGCAGCAAACCAATGTTGATCAAAGGATTCTGTTACCCGCTGAATGCCGTTCAGATCAAAGCCTAAATTTGTAAACTGCTCCAACCACCCAGATGGATAGTCAGGGCTGACGCGCGCAACCAGGCCCGCTGTTTCCCCCCAAAAACATAACCCCGCAGCGGCATAAGCAAGCCCACCACCTAGAGTGTCAATAGCTGGTTTCCCGCGAAGCGGCAGGATGAAATCCCGCTGCAGCCGTCCGACCAGCGCAAATTTTAGATCATGATTTGAATCAACCATGTTCTAATCATTCTTCATTGAGGGTCATTTCAAGCAAACGCTTGTGATAAACCTCCAGGTCAGGCACATCTGCCGGGAAACTCATTTTTAGTTTCTTCAAGGTGTCGACGATAACAGTTCCAACAACCAGGTTACGGTACCATTTTTTATTGGCAGGCACAACGTACCAGGGTGCCCAGTCCGTGCTGGTTTTGTTTAGCGCGTCTTCATAAGCTTTTTGATACTCGTCCCAACGCTTCCGTTCATCCAGGTCGCCAGGGTTAAATTTCCAATGCTTTTCAGGATCTTCAACGCGTGCCAAGAATCGCTCTGCCTGTTCCTTTAGATCAACATGTAAGAAGAACTTCAATATCGTAGTGCCTTCCTCAGCCAACAAGCGCTCAAATTCATTAATGTGATGATAACGCTTAGACCAAACATCTTTTGAAACTAAATTGTGTACCCGCACAACTAATACATCTTCGTAGTGGGAGCGATTGAAAATTACTATTTCGCCCTTTGCAGGTGTGTGCTGGTGAATACGCCAAAGGTAATCATGCGAAAGCTCAACCGAGGTGGGCACTTTAAATGAGGCTACCTTAACACCTTGTGGATTGACGCCATCAAATACATGGCGAATGGTGCCGTCTTTTCCCCCTGTATCCATAGCCTGCAGAACGATTAAGAGTTTATGCTTACCTTCAGCATATAACAATTCCTGCAGCTTCTCCAACTCAGCATTTAGCTTGAGCAGCGCTTCCTTACCCTCTTTTTTGCCACCCTTAAACTCGCTGGAATCATTGGGGTCATAATCAGACAATTTGATAGTGCCTTTTTGTGGTACACGATACTTATCCATGCTGCCCGCCTTTCATAATAATTATATTATCCTAATTATATCTATAAAAAGCATTCATTCAAGCAAAACAAATCCAACTTAAATATAGACCGCCAGCTTGTAACACTGGCGGTCAGGGGTTTGATTTTGTTAAATTAGCACTTTACTTGCTTTTGCCATCAATTACTTTAACATTTTTTGTTTTTACTTCGATCCGTTTAGGTTGAGCTTCTTCAGTCTTGGGTAGAACCAGGGTAAGGATGCCGTTTTCCGTTTCAGCTGCAATCTTGTTATTGTTAATCATGCCGGGCATTGAGATACTTCGGCAAAATGAGCCGTAACGTCTTTCGCGGAGATGATATCGTCCTTCTTCCTTGCTTTCTTTTTCTTCCCTCACTTCACCCTTAATAGTCAGAATATTGTTGGTATAGGTAATTTCAATTTTTTCGGGGTCAAAACCGGCAATATTTGCTTTCACAAGGAACTCATTTTCTTTCTCGATGACATCTATAGGCAAATATACCTGGCCTTGATCTTCCCAGTCCATCCCCATATCACTAAAGGTTCTTTCCAGCAATCGATCTAAAGCGCTGCTCATTGAATATGCTTCCCTAAAGGGATCACGACGAATTAAATTGTTCATCATGTACCTCCTATATAAGAATTTTTTAAGTTATTCAATTATTTTATAAAGGGCTCATGTTAGAAAAAAGTAAACAACAAATAAGAAAAGTATAAAAGTGATAATTTATCGAATCTATTCCATGTCGTAAATGAAGTCACTGGTTGTTATAATTTAGCTCATGACAAAACTGCAAAAAGCGCTTTTCATTTTCTTGAATAGCCTAATTATCCTATTTGTTTTGATTTTGTTATCAATTTCGATCCCAAAATTCGAAATAGCCCGGGTTATTGCTAACCTTTACACACCTGATGGTCAATTTGAAAGCTTTACTTTGATTTATGCCAAATTACGCTATTGGCTAATATTCATTGGACTCATGCTCTTGCTTACCGGAACGCTTGCACTTATCTTTCACAAACGATCCACCAGCTTTTTCTTACATACACTTTCCAAAATTCAAGATGCCTTTAAACAGCTGTGGCTTGATGCTGCCGTCTTTCTCAAAGCTTTGAAGAACCAGTTTGATCTGAAATCTGGTTTAATGGTGTTGGGAATAACACTCATCGGCTTTGGCATTCGCATTGTCCTCAGCGGTAAACCGATCCAGTACGACGAAGCATATACCTTTTTGTCCTTCGCCAGCCGACCCCTTAACAAAGCCCTCTCTGATTATCACCTGCCGAATAACCATTTACTGCACACGCTGCTCGTGCACCTTTCAACGCGATTACTTGGTGAGGGTGTTTTAGCCATTCGGCTGCCGGCACTTATGGCAGGCGGGCTGCTCGTCCCTGCGGCCTACTTGCTTAGTAGCAAACTCTATAATAGGTTTGCTGGCTATTCTGCCGCCATGCTCGTGGCTGTAACACCCATCCTGGTCGATTATTCAATCAACGCCAGGGGATATACCTTAATTGCCCTATTTACGCTGCTCACCTGGTGCTTAGGCATTTATGTCACTAGGCATGCAAATAGCTTTGCTTGGGTGCTTATAGGACTGGTCGGCGCATGTGGTTTTTATACCGTACCGGTGTTTTTGTACCCATTTGGTATCTTGTTTACCTGGCTGTTGTTGAATTTACTTTTCAAACAATTTTCCCAATCCTATTCATCCCAAATCAATTTCTTCATAAAGATGTTTGTTGCAGGAACCCTGACTGCCATCCTGACGGCCTTTGCCTATTTGCCAGTGATATTGTCTTCGGGTGGAGAGTCACTGTTCGGTAATGTCTTTGTACAATCACTCTCCTGGTCCGATTTTATACAGACTGTCCCTCACCGGCTAAATGACACCTGGCAGGAGTGGACAGGCAACGTATCACTGATTTTTATTATTCCAATATTAGTCGTATTGGCTATATCTATCATTCTCCACAGGCGCATCAGCAGCCTAAAAATCCCCTTCCAACTAGCAACTGTACTCTTCCTAATTCCAGTTTTATTGATTCAACGTCCAAATCCCTGGGCTAAGGTGTGGCTGGCATTTTTGCCTATTATCCTGGTTTGGGCAGCTGCAGGCTTGATAGGCATGCTTGACCAAATGAAGTTGAGCAGGAAGTCAATTAAGGTTATTACTGCTGGCATTTGTCTCGTGCTGCTAATCGCAGGGCTCAGGCATACTGTGACCTTACATCGCCAATACGCACAGCCAGGTACGGTGGAACAAATCGTCCTCGACCTGGCAGGAGAACTTCAAGCTGGTGATGTTGTCATCTCCATGGACCCGGTAGATATCCCCCTACAGTATTACTGGCGCGTCAACCAACTTGACCCCGCTATTCTCAATTCCGATAATGAGCTTATCGACCGTGCCTTTGTGGTGGTACACCTCCCCTTTGAGCAAACTTTAGAAGGGGTTTTAACAGATCAAGGCATAGCGATTGACAATCCACAATTCCTGCAAGAGGCTGAATTGGTGGAGGATTACGGATCTAGTTTGCTGTATGTTATAAATGCCGATTAAGGTTTAAACGTCTTTAATAGATGAGCAAGCCAACTATTTTGACAGGGAGAACTTTAGAATATACCAGATCGCCATTAATCCGTCTTTGAAGCCGATCTTTTTGCCCTCGCTGTAACTGCGGCCTGCATAAGAAATCGGCACTTCTCGCACTTTAGCATTTTGCTTCGCCAAATAAGCTGTCACCTCTACTTCAAAGCCAAAGCGTTCTGAAGTAATCGGCATTGCCCTCAGCAAATCTCCCCTGATAGCCTTGTAACAGGTTTCCATGTCCGTGAGCTTAAAGCCTGTGAATAAATTGGATAGCATCGTAAGAAAACGATTGGCTAAATAATGCTGGCTGTAGCGCACGCCCTTGGTATTCCAATTGGCAAAGCGCGAACCATAAACGGCGTCAACGGAGTCATCCTTAAACAAGGCAATTAACTTATTGATATCTTTTGGGTCATATTCAAGGTCTGCATCCTGGATGATGATGACATTACCGGTGCTCGCAGCAATGCCAGTGCGCAAAGCTGCCGTCTTCCCTGCATTGACTTCGTGAAAAATAGGTTTCAAACGGCTCTCTTCAGCAGCAAAGCTGGTCAGGATTTGCCGGCTATCATCCTTTGACCCATCATCTACCGCCAAAACTTCGAACAAATCCGGCAGGGCATCAAATACATACTGCAATAAGTGAGCTAGGGTTTTTGCTTCGTTATAGACTGGTATAACAACAGATAATTTGATATCCATTCCGGATTTTAACCTTTTATTTTAAAGTTTAATTATTGTATCAATAAAAACCACAACTGGCGGTTAATCATTTGGTTTGGTTTACTTTTCAAAATTCGCTTGTTTGACTTTAATCCCTCAACATGCTACAATTCCGCAAGTTTAGTCCGGCTGGATTTGCAGCCATGTCTTGGAAATTATGTGATTGTGTCTCGGTAAGATCGTCCAAAAAATCTAAAAGCATCCCTGCGGCCGGATTGACCCTGCAGGGATTTTTATATCCCCAGAAAAAAAATGAACTTACACGGGCTATAACCCGTTTGAAATAATTTTATAAGGAAGTTTTAAAGAAATGAAATCAAAAACATTAAGAATTATCCCCCTAGGAGGCTTGGGAGAAGTAGGCAAGAATATGACCGTCTATGAGTACGGTGATGACATTCTTGTGGTCGATGCTGGCATGATGTTCCCCGATAACGATATGATCGGCATAGACTATATTATCCCCGATTTTGATTATCTCAAGGATAAAGCCCACCGTGTCAAAGGGATCATCATCACCCATGGTCATGAAGATCATACCGGCGCCATTGGCCACTTATTAGCCGAGGTGAACGCCCCTGTTTACGCAACTCCACTCACCCGTGGCATGATTGAAGGAAAATTAGCAAGGCGAGGTTTTCACACTAAATCAGCTATCCATACCATCAAAGCAGGAGAAACAATTCACATTGGACCTTTCAAAATCGAGGCTTTCCATGTTTGTCACTCAATTCCAGACGGCATTGGGCTTGGCATAGAGACCCCCGCCGGCTTGGTTGTGCACACGGGCGATTATAAGTTTGACCACACCCCAGTTGACAATTGGCCAACCGATTATGCCAAGTTAGCGGAATTTGCCAGGCGCGGTATTTTAGCACTGTTAGCCGACTCAACCAACGCAGAAAGACCAGGCTGGACTCCCTCCGAGCGCGTCATTGACGATGCGCTGGATAAGGCTTTTCAAAACGCAAAAGGCCGCATCATCGTGGCAACCTTTGCATCGCTGATATCACGCATGCAGCAAGTGGTTGCTGCTGCCAAGAAAAACGGCCGAAAGGTTGCTTTTGTTGGTATGAGCATGACTGAAAATTATAAAATTGCCAAAAAACTTGGCTATATTGATTTTGAAGATGAGCTTGTTGTCCCCCTGGATAACGCCCTGAATATGAAAGATGACAAAATTGTTTTGATGGTCACCGGCTCACAGGGTGAACCAATGTCCATACTGGGTCGCTTAGCAACCAGCAGCAACAAGCTTTTCGACATCAAGAAAGGCGATACAGTGATCTTGTCGTCTCACCCAATTCCGGGGAATGAGGAAATGGTTTATCGTGTAGTGAACAAAATTCTTCAGCAAGGCGCTGATGTGATATATGAAGCCATAGCTCCCGTCCATGTATCTGGGCATGCTAGCCAGGAAGAAATTAAACTACTACTGCATCTGACCAAACCCAAATACCTGATTCCTATTCACGGCGAGATCCGCATGCTGAAACAACATGCTAAGCTTGCCATGGAAGTTGGTATCGCTGAAGATCACATTGCTTTGGTTGAAAACGGGCAGATCATCGAGTTCAAAGACGGGCAAATGAAACTGGGGGGAAGAATTCCGGGCGGTTATGTGTTTGTAGATGGCTCGGGTGTAGGTGATGTGGATCGCTCAATCGTGCGGGAGCGCGAAATTTTAAGCCAGGATGGTTTTGTGCTGCTGAATTTAACCATTGACAAGCGCTCAAGCGCCTTACTTGATTCCGAGATCATTTCAAGAGGTTTCATGAGCGGCGCAGACTCTGCAGCACTTTTTGAAGAGATTAAAAAGAAAATACAGAGGCTGGTCAAACAGTCTAATGGAAACATGCAAAAAGACGTTCAAAACTTGGTCAAAAGCGTCGTTTATGATGAGACTAAACGCAGACCTGTTGTGTTTGTGACAATATCAAGGAATTAGACCCATTTAATCGCTAATTTACACAGCATCCGCGAGAAACGGATGCTGTTTTGCTTATAATCCAGAGTACAATTTAATTTAAGCATCAAATACATCTTAAAAAGGACGGGTTATGTATCGTACAACTGCCTATCGCTACCCAAATGAAAGCTTGATTTTGGCGTTAACTATTTTCCTGGTCTTGGCCGTTATCATCATATCTGCCACAGCTACATTTTGTTTGAGCGGGTTGTTTATCATCGTCATTCTTGCCATGGCAATCTACACTAACCGCTCGCATCACCTGGCATTGATGCGGCAGGCTTACCCCGTTCGACCAGATAACGCCCCAAACCTGGCAAAAATTGCCACGGTATGTCATCGCCGCCTGCAGCCTGGGCCAGTGCAGTTATACCTCCTCAAGGCTAAAGCGCTGAATGCCTATACCTTCGGATTGAGTGATCCAAAAGTCATTGTCATGTATGAACCTATGCTCCAGGTTATGGACCCTGAAGAGCTGGCTTTTGTGATCGGCCATGAAATGGGTCATGTTGCGCTTGGCCATACCTGGTTGAATACCATATTGGGGGGCATGGCTGGGGTTCCAGCACCATTTGGCGCAGCTATCATTCTTTACGCAGCCTTCAAGTGGTGGAATAGGGCTTGTGAATTCTCTTGTGATCGGGCTGGGTTATTAGCTGCAGGCAGCCTCAGCAAATCCATCTCTGCACTGGTAAGGTTAGCCGCGCCCAATATCCGTTCCCAGGCAGATTTTGACCAGGCAATGGCACTCCTTGATGCCCAAGACGATGCAGTAAATAACCGAATCATGGAGATGTTTCAAACACACCCACTAATTATCAGACGCATCAATCAACTGCGAGAGTATGCGGGCAGTGCTGAGTATAAACGCCTGCAAGCCGCCGTGGATAAGAACCTGGCAGCCTGAGACTACGAGATTGGCCAGAGATTTGAGGTCTTCTTAGGAAAAAGCAGGTCAATCAATGTTTTGATTTCTTGGTTTTTCCATTCACAATCCGGAAAGAGATAGCTGATTTCTTCCATGCTTCGCCAACCGAACAAGACTTGCAGGAAAGTAAGGCCCGGAAAGGCAGCCGATATGCCTTCTTGTTCTACACCCTTGCCTAGCTCTCCGCCAGGTAAAGTTTCTACAGCAACAATCTTGCCTTCTTCAAACCTTATTAACAACCCATCGTGGTAAAAGCTAAGTTTCAACTCACCGCTGTGACCTGCATGGTAACTATTTTCCAGGTGTCCTTCTAAAGCAGGTTTTATCTGCTTAATGAAATCAGCCAAATTGGGGACGCGCAAGTACCAGGCATAAGGCTTCCTGGTTTTGGGCAAGCACTCACCATAGACAACATAAACCGGGTGTTCTTCTCCTAACCAAAAACCAAACGTTTTCTGTAGGTATGGTTGTTTTTTTGCCTGCTCCTCACCAAACTGCCATAACCAGCGCACAACTGCAGGCGTTACTTGGAAATATGAAGCACTGGGTATGAGTTCATAGGTGGTTATGGCAGCCATGTCGTGCCATTTTACTTTGGGTACAGCCAGGAAACCACAAGGGATGCCTTCAAGATCTTCAATAATAAATAACCAACGGCCATTCATATCTAAATCTTCTAAACGGTTCAATTGATAAAGCCATAGTGCTTTGTCCCATTTCGTGGCAATTAATGATCTTTCGCATCCTTGTGTGTAAAGCTGCGCAATAAAATCAATGTCACTTTCAACAGCGAGACGGATACGATAAGGCTCTTCTTCGCCCTGCTTTAATGGGACAATGTTTGCTTCATATCCTAACCTACCGCCCCAAAAATTTAGTGCCATCTCGTAACCAAAACGCCGGTAGTAATAGGGAATCCCGGTAATTGCCTGCACCAATTCTCCCCTGGCCTGGCTCCATTGGTGGATCACTTTAAATTGCTCCCCTATCAAACCCCGACCGCGATATTCTGGCAGGGTACCTACTAATTCAATTCTACCGACCTTAAAAGGCACCCCCTCATATGTCCAGGTTTGGGAAATGAGACAGCTCGCCGAGATAACTTGGTGGGTCTTCACATGTTCAACAATCGTAAAATCCTGCGGGCTGAAAGTGGGATGCTCGGCAATCATCAGGTCTCTCGTCCAAGCTGCTAATGCAAGTGCATCAAAGTCATCATCTGCATGGATTTTGCTATTGAAGGCCGCCAAAGCGTCGGTATCCTCTAGGGTAGAGCGCCTCAAAACTAGGTCATTTCCCAAGTCTTTAATGATTTCTTTCATTGCTGCCTTTCGATTAACGGATAAGAAAAAAGCTGCTTATTCAGCAGCCTTACTTGCTTCAGTTGTCTTTTTCTCCGCAGGAGGGGTTTTCTCCGGGGTCTTTTCAGTAACTGTTTTTGACTCTCTGGACGAGTCCGGCTTGTTATGCAGCTGCGATTGGCCGGATGGCGAGCGGTTATCAGTAGCATAAAAACCTTTGCCTTTAAATACGATCCCTACCGGTTGATAGACTTTACGCAGCGCAATTTCACCACACTCCGGGCAAATGGTCAGCGGTTCGTCTGTAAATTTTTGATATTGATCAAAGCGAATGCCGCAGCTTTCGCAATGATAGGTATATGTTGGCATAAAAACTAGTTCTCCGTTGTTACTGCAAATAAATATATTACCACAAAATAAGTTAATCAAGCCTCAAGCGCTTGAATTTAATGCGATTCTTATATTTACCTCACCTAGGCAATTGGGTTTTGTCAATCTCTCAAGACTAGTATAATACCCACATGAAAAAGCTGCTTATTGCTTTATTACTATTGACAATATTTACGGCCAGCTGCGCAACGACAGAAACGCCCGTACCCACACCTGGAATCACCCTGGCAGGCACCCTGAGGCCTTACCCCTCAGACACACCCACCCCGACCCTTATACCTACCGATTACGTGTCACCTAGTCCTGTTCCCTCGGCAACAGCTACCCCTACGCCTATTTACTATAGCGTACAAGAAAAAGACGATATGTATGGCATTGCTTTTCGATTTGGCATCAGTCCGGAAGTGCTCATGACCGCTAACCCAACCGTTAACCCCCGCTTCATGGGTGTTGGCACTTTGCTGCTGATCCCAATTACACCCCAAGTTGAAACTGAATCCACACCAACACCAACGCTCACCCCCACACCTGCTTACCCGTTTTCTAAATTGCATGATCCAGTGTGTTATCCGGATGGGAGCGGGGGTTTATACTGCTTCATCCTGGTTGAAAACAATACTGACCAAGCTTTTGAAAACGTCAGCGGTACCATCACATTATTTGACGAGGAATCTAATACCAACCTTAGTGAATT
>JAXGNE010000008.1:0-744166 GCA_040768105.1 Anaerolineaceae bacterium | reverse complement strand
TTCATAATTAGAGAAGAAATCAGAGTATGATGCATGCTGTCACTGCCCATCCCAGCAACAAGTTCTTTGTAAGCATATGCATAAAAAATAAAAATAAATATAGAAAATATAATAATGATTAATTCATAATAATTATTTTTTTCCTTGAACCAATTTAGAATTTCATTTTTGTTTTTGGTTACTCGAATCAACCATGATAGAAATACTATAGAAAAAAATAATCTAACGCTATATTTATTTAATGAGATATTGAAAAGTTGAAGCCAAATTAATAGGATAATCCATATACCAAGGGATAAGCCAAATGCAAAAGTCAAATGAACATTAGGAGAAAATTTACTTTTACTTGAATAGAATGATAAAAGTAGTAATCCTGGTCCAAAAAAAAGTACAAATGAACCGGCAACCTTAATCCATTCCCACAGTGAAAAATCTGAGATTGATATCATAATACTAGTGCTCTAATAATTTAACTTTACCTTCCCCAAAATTATACCCTCACTCCCCCACCTTCCACACACTCACCCCGCCCACCTCGTAAATCCCTTCCACTCCCTCGCATTCCTCCAGCGCCTCGGCCTTCAAATTCCCCACCCCCTCGCGCAAATAGACATGGCTCAGCCTGGCTTCCTCTACCAAGGCCCAGAAGTCTGCACCGCACCCACGCAGCTGTGAAGCCCTAGCGCCCCAATCATTGACCACTTTGACGAAGTCCTTCTCTGCCCCAAAGGGATAGAATATGGTCGGGGCAAGGCTCCAGCGCCCGGTAATCGGCAAGATCCAGGCACCGCCATCCACGCCGCGGTACACGCCAAAGCCCCAGCCGGTGGTGTTCACCAGGAAGCGCGCATCCTGCGGGGTGTTTTCCTCAATCCATGCCAGCGCACGTAAGTCCTCCTCTCGCGCCAACACGGTCTGGTCGTTAATCACGTCGCGCGTCAGCCATCCTCCCCAGGCAATCACGCCCAGCACCAATACAGACAATGTGACCTTTGATGCCACCTGGGTCTTGGTCGCCTTTCCAAGTAAATCTGCCAATTTTCCGCTTGCCAGGGCGCCTAATACCGCTAGCGGTAAGCATAAGATGATGGCAAAATGATCATTTCTAAAGCGCCCTAAACGCAAGCCCCAAGGCAGGGTAAAGGCCAT
Organism: Anaerolineaceae bacterium; assembly: GCA_040768105.1. GTDB lineage: Bacteria > Chloroflexota > Anaerolineae > Anaerolineales > Anaerolineaceae > JAXGNE01. Next base: position 743,017 of record JAXGNE010000008.1, on the reverse strand, counting down.
CAAAACCAGGCTCCACAGGGCAAAGGGTCGCCACCTGGTTCTCCAGGAGGCAAGCACCAAGCCTACCACAGCCAAACCCAGCAAAGCGTACCCACTTTCTGGACCCAACAAGTACCACAAGTAGCGCCACTGGTCGGTATTACCAAAGTAACCATTCGGCGTTTCGGGCAATTTGAGTTCGGGGTTTAAAGTCATATTGGTATACGCAAACACCCGCATTAGCCAGGGCAGCGCCAGCAGCAAGCCAACCAAGACTGAACTGACCAGGCGTAGTAGGTCTCGCCAACCCGCGCGAGTCTTGCAGGTGGTTAGAAGATGAAATCCGCCCAATGCCAGCAGAAAGAGTGCCAGCAAAACCGCTGTAAAATAATGCGCCAACAGCGTGCCGGTCGTCAGCAAGATAACTGCCAGCCAATAACGGCGCTCTCCCGCCAACAAACGCATAGAGGCAGCCATAGCCAACGGCAGCAGCACCAAACCTGTCAAAAGCGTGTAGCGGCCCCAACTCAGGTAATATGCCGGCATTTTCGTCGCAAAGGTAACCAATAGTGCAGCCAACCCTGCCATTCGCCAGTCTTTGCTGAGGGTTTTTCCGAGGTGATAGACAGACAAGCCTACAGCCGCGTTTAATACCTGCCCCAAGGCTAACACCGCTTGCACAGGCGGTAAGCCGCTCAGGGCAGCAAATTGAGCAGCAAAGGCATGGAAAGCAAAATGATAATAAAACGGCCCCGGTAAGTAAGGGCTGAGCGTTTCCATTAATCCCCCAGCCTCCAACATCTTGCGCACTATCAGCACGTGGTGCAGCGAATCGACCCAAGCTGGTAAGACCAATACCCTGGCCTGCCACATCCGCCAGGTAACCAGTCCCATAAAAAACAAGCCCGCGCCTAACCAGCGCCAGTTGGGTTTAATATCATGTTTTCTCAGCAAGCCCCAGGTTATCAACCCCAACCATAATAAATAGCAACTTATCAAGCCAACCAAGGATATGGGCAGCTTAATCAGATATAGCAGCAGTGTGAATACTGCGCTGAGGCTAATGCTAACGCCCAAAATCAAAGCCAGGCTTTCGAGCGGATCCTCGTCGCGATTGCCCTGCCAGACCCACCAACAAATTCCTGGCAGAATTAACACCAGCACCGCAAGAAGGCTCAGCACAGCTTCTGCACGCCCCCTTTATCAACCTGGTCAAGCAGCGCTTGCATGGTTAAACCCAGCTGTGGGTGCACGAAATCTGGTGCAATTTCCACCAGCGGCACCAGCACAAAAGCGCGCTCCTGCAGCCGTGGGTGGGGAATTTGCAGCCGTTTGGTGTTTATTATGCGGCTTTCATAAAACAAAATATCAAGGTCAATAACGCGCGGCCCGTAGTGAAAAGTTTGCTCTCTACCCAGTATATTTTCAATGCGTTTAAGTTTATTCAACAACCGCAAAGGTGTAAGGGCTGTCTCACCAATTAAGACCTGGTTATAGAAATTGGCTTGGTCTAAATATCCCCAAGGTGCTGTTTCATAAACTGAGGAAAGCTTTTCAACCTGGACCTCTGGTAACAGCAGTGCCCTGGCCTGTGCCAGGTTGTCCAAGCGTTCTCCCAGGTTAGTGCCCAAGGATAAATAGACTTGCGGCATGACAAACCTAGTGTGTAACAGCGTTTATGAAGTCAGCCAGCAAGCCGTAAGCCGTTGTCTCGGGCTCAGTGTTGCTTTCCAACAAACCCAAACCTGGTAAGACATCTGTTTTCAACAACACAAATGAACTAGTCCCACCCACGTTAAACAGCGGCAATTCGGAATTCACCCGCTCAGGCCGCACCCGGGCAGTGAGTTTTCCGTCTTCAAGACTGGCTGAACAAACCAGTTTCCACCTTTCTCCCGCTGCTTTTGCTTCTTGGATCATGGGGGCTGTAATCCCGCGAATACCGGTCCGGTCAACTTCTTGAGGGGTAATGGGGTGATGCATCAAAACCGTGCATAGCGCAGCCACCTTAATTGCCGCATCCCAACCATCCACATCGTTGCTCGGGTCAGTTTCGGTGATGCCAATGGAAGCGCCGTAGGCAATTGCCTCTTCCAGGCTCTGCCCCTGCCCCATCAAGTCTAAAAGTAAATTCGTGCAGGAGTTTAGAATTCCCGTAAAACCCAGTAAGTTTGCGCCAATCAAAGACTCTCTAAAAATCGAAAACACGGGTGCGCCGTCCATTACCGCCGACTCAAATAAAAAGCGCCGATTCTTCTCTTTTGCCAAACTACTCAGCATTTGATAAGCGTGCGCCACGGGGCCTTTATTGGCTGTAATGGCATGCATGCCCATTTCCAAGGCGGTTTTCATGTGGTCAATGGCGGGTTGTCCCGTCTTATGATTGACCGGGGTGGTTTCAAAAAGCACATCGCCAGGGCAGGAACAAATAAACTCAACCATATCACCTTCACAGGCTTGAACACTTAACCCATTTAAGCTGCCGCCATCTTCAACCGCAGCAAGTGCTTTTTCCAGGTCAATGCCCTCGGGGTTAACTGCCCTGCCATGGCGGGCAGTAGCAATGCCTGTCACGATAAACTCAATGCCATAAATCTCTAAAAGTTCGTGCTGTTTCTTAAGCAATAATCTGGCTGTTGCTTTGCCAACATTGCCAAAACCTGCCATAATCAAGCGGTATTGTTGAGTCATTTTCTTCTCCTATTTTGATTATTTATTCATACTGGCGGCCAGGGGTAGGCTCGCCTATCCTGAGGGGGGCACGGGTAAACCCGCTCATAATTCAAACGCTGGATTCTTGAAAGCATCGCCTTGATCTCATTCCTGGCAATATGCTGCTCCAGCAAATCAACCAGGCTGTTATCATTAACCAATCTCAAGGCAAACCTGTTGATATCCTCCAGCAGATTCGGGGGTATTGCCTGTCCGCAAAAGTCCCAAATGACCGTACGCAGTTTGTCTTGCTCATGAAAACAAAGCCCATGGTCAATAGCCCATAGTTTTCCCTGCCTATCCACGAGCACATGCCCACCTTTCCGGTCAGCGTTATTTGCCAATAGATCAAAGAGCACAACCGGCATTAATCGCTGCTTGTCATCCTCAGAAAAGGCAAAGTAGTGGTAATTTGGATCGTGTTTAACATACAGTTGCAGAGCTCCTTTCCCAAAGGCTTTACTGCTTTTACGAAAAACTGTTGGCGGGATAAAATCCCAATGCAGCGCGCTACAAACAATATATGCCGCCACCTCCCTGTGCGCCAGGGAATACCTTGGAAAATCCCACAAGGGGGTTTCTCCCTTGCAGGGTTTGTACACCGCTTCAATGATTTCGCCTTGGTAATCTACTTTTGCCAAGAAGGTATAGTTAGAACTAAATGTGAATTGTCCGCTTACCTCTAAAGAGCCTTCCCGAAGCGCAACCAGCGCCAATTCATTCTCCATTTTTTCCTTGTGGAGTAGCTCTTAGTGTTTATGGCCGTTGTTTTTAGGCGAAAATTCGTCTTTGCCCGCAATTGGCTCGCCTGATGAAGGCCAGACAGGCCTGCCTCTGCCAGCTAATTCAACTCCCCAGTGTGCTAAACGCCAAATCTGGGAACGTGTACACCAAAACCTTGCCACGTTCAAATCTTCCGGGTCTTCTGCCGAGAGATCGTCTTCATAGGCAATTAATACAATCAGGTCTTGCTCGATATCATATCCCAGGCTGAGCTCACCTACTCTAAAAAGCGGGTCAATTGGCTGTTCAATGTGCATCTCGTCTTCCAGGTAATCTGCTGAAGCTTTAGGCAGTTGGGGAAATTTTTTACTCAGCTCTGCCATGAATTGTTCGACGCCCAATGCTAAAGTCTGCACTTGAATTTTCTCAATCAACAGCGTGAAAACTGACTCTCTTCCATGAGCTTGTAAATAAAAAACACGTTCACCCGGCTGTCCAATTGCATCCACGGTAATCTGTAAGGTTGGGTTAAGGTCAAGATCAATTTTTGCCATGTCTCATTCCAGTCTGATTAGATTTCAATGTCGATTCTACCAGATTAGTAGTCATACACTTCCCCTCTTGTTGTTTAAGAAAAGCCGCCCCTGATGAATAGTCTGCCGCTTGTTTTAGAATTATGTCGTTTAGTAATGAAAATTGATAGCGTTACTTTAGCTGGCTAATTGGCTGACAAAAATGTTTTCCGGCCCCAACATTCGAATTAATTCATCGATTAAAACATCATTTAATTTAGTTGAATTATTGGGGAATTCAAGCAAATACCAATGATCATCTTCAAATATTTTGAAAGAAAAGTAATCTTTTCCAGGACGAGAAACCAGGATGCCGTGCAGTCTTCGGATACGGCGTTTATCGCGATCTTTATCGCCACATGAAGCTATGGTGAGGATCAATTTCTTAGAAAACGTCATTGGCTCTGTTTCGCTCGAACCAGACTCCTCTGGTAGGTTATTGTGATTTTCAATCACGGTTTCAACAAGTTCACCAGTAGCTTTTACAGCCTGCTGAACGTCTGTATTTTCAATCTCGGTAGGATTGGTTAATGACCTGTTGTGAATACTCGAATTCTCAGGGGATGAGGGATCGGGAAGGTCTGTCTCGTCATCCATAAACAAATCAACATTAGCTAAATGGTCTTCACTCTCAAATGATGACTCTAGGCTGTCAGATTGCCAATAATCGTCATTTTCCTCCGAATCAATAGATGTCCCATTGTTATCGTTGTTATCATCACTATGAAATTCATCCTCACCTGGGTCAGCACTCTGTAAAGTGTCATCTGAACTGGTTAGGGAAGCGATATCAGGCAGGAATTTGTCTAAGACCTCGTCAAAGTAGGGATCTGGGGCGAATGGGTTGGTGCCCTCCCCTTGGAACTCGCTCAGTTCGACCACCCTTACTTTATCTACCAAGACTTTAGGCTCGTTATTTCTTTTATCCAAACGTCCTTCGATTATCAAGAAATTATCGGGTTCTATCAAGGTGCGATACTGTTCCCATGGCCGGCTAAATATCACCAGTTCCATTTGACCAAAGTTATCTTCTAGTGTGGCAAAAGCCATATTCTTCAAGGTTTTAGTGGGAAATTGCCTCACCCTGGTAACCATGCCGCCGACCTTTAGCTTTGTACCAACCTCTAACTCATCCAATTGATTAGAGTATTGGCTGACCTGTTCGCGCAAGATGCCGGCAAAGGCATTCATGGGATGGTCAGAAACATATAATCCTAATAATTCGCGTTCCCAGTCAAGCTGTTCGCGGTGGTTATATAACGGGACGTCCTGCAGAACAATCGTATCACCCGGGTCTACAACAGAACCGAACAGCATCAATTGCCCAACTTCAGCTGCTCTGAAAAAGCTAGTGCTCACCGAGATTATTCTATCGATTGCCCTCAACATGGCGGCGCGCTGACCTAAACTATCCATCGCCCCAACCTTAATCAAGCACTCCAACGGCCGCCGGCCCATTTGGCGCAAATCAACCCGGCGTGCAAAATCAGTCAGGTTGGTAAAGGGTCCTGCCTTGCGCGCCTGGAGGATAATCTCAACGGGGTTTTGACCCACATTCTTAATAGCCCCCAAGCCAAAGCGAATAGCAGGGTTTTCATTGATGCGATCTTCGATCTCAAAGTCATATCCGCTTGTATTAACATCAGGCGGCAAAACATCAATGCCCATATTGCGGCATTCGTTCACATAATTGGCACACTTTTCAATGTCGTTCTTCCATGCTGAGAGCAACGCGGTCATATATTCGACCGGGTAATGCAATTTTAGGAAGGCAGTTTGAACTGCAATGACACCATAATCCGCTGCATGGCTCTTATTGAAGCCGTAATGAGCAAAAGCCTGCCAATAGTCAAATATCTTCTCGGCAGTTTCATTTGGGATACCGTTTGCAACAGCGCCTTTGATGAACTTTTTGCGGTGTTTAATGACTTCTTTTTCTTTTTTCTTTGCGATAGCCCGCCGCAAATCGTCTGACTCGCTCGGGGAATAGCCGCCCAAATCGATGGCCGCCTGCATGATTTGCTCTTGATACACAGCATGGCCAAAGGTATCTTTGAATATCGGTTGCAGTTTTTCATGCAAATAGTCCACTTTTTGCTTGCCGTGCATGCGCTCGATATACTCTGGGATAATTTCCATAGGCCCAGGACGAAACAGCGCAATCATGGCAATGACATGCGCCAGTTCTGTCGGCCGCATTTGCATAATGTAGCGCGTCATGCCCGTGCCTTCCAGTTGGAACATGCCCGCTGTACGCCCTTCACTGATATATCCATACACAGCTGGATCAGCAACTGGAATGTTATCAAGCGTATATTGCACTTTGTGCCGCTCAGCAATCAATTGGCTTGCTTTCGACATGATCGTCAGGGTAACCAGGCCCAAAAAGTCAACCTTCAGCAAGCCCAGCTCATCAATGACTGACATTTCATATTGCGCCACAGTCTTAATAGGCAGGGTCTCACTCTGGCTGGTAGGTCTATGCAGGGGAATGTACTCTGTAATTGGCTTATCGCTGATGATCACACCAGCAGCATGTGTGCCAACATTTCGGATGCTGCCTTCCATTCGGCTGGCCGTGTCGATAAGGCGTTTTAGGTATGCTGCCGAGTCATACAGTTCGCGCAATTCTGGGGATTCTTCCAAAACGCTCTGGATGGTGACCGGTTTGCCAGGGATTGCTGGAATCAATTTTGCCACCCTGTCCACTTCTGGTAGTGGTATTTCCATCACCCGCCCGACATCACGCAAGGCACCGCGCGCTGCCATGGTGCCAAAGGTGATAATTTGAGCTACCTTATCTTCGCCAAATTTGCGGCTGCAGTATTCCATCATATCAGCACGCCGGTCGTCCTGGAAATCCAAGTCAATATCGGGCATGCTCACTCGTCCCTTGTTCAAGAAACGTTCAAAAATGAGCTTGTGTTCAATTGGGTCAACCAGGGTAATTCTTAAGGCAAAAGCCACTAATGATCCTGCTGCAGAGCCGCGCGCGTTATACCAGATATTTTCCTCCCTGGCATGACGGCAAAGGTCCCAGACAATCAGGAAATAGGCATCAAAACCCATCTCATGAATGGTTTTTAATTCCCTATCAAGTCTGGCACGAATGTCAGGATCATCGCGGCGCTCTTTATAACGCCAGGTTAACCCCTCTTCACACAGATGGCGCAAATATGATTGCGCTGTTTCCCCAGCCGGCACCTCAAATTGCGGCAAGTGATACCCTTTAGATGACAAATCGACATCACAGCGTTCAGCAATCACCAATGTATTGCTGATCGTTTCCGGGATATTCCCAAAAAGGTCTCGCATCTCCTTCGGGCTGCGCAAATAATACGAATTATCTGTCATGCGCATTCTATCCGGGTCAGCTAAGACCTTACCGGTTTGAACTGCTAAAAGAATATCTTGCAGCTCAGCATCCTGGGGGTTGATGTAATGAACATCATTGGTAGCAATAAGTTTTGCCCCTAGTTTTCGGCCAAGGGTCAGGAGTGACTGGTTGACCATGGGTAATTCCGGGATGTTGTGGGACTGCAATTCGATGAAAAAACGATCCTTGCCAAATAAATCCAGGTACCACTTGAGACTGCGTTCAGCCCTTGCAATATCACCGTTTAATACCGCTCGTGGGATTTCTCCAGAGAGACAGGCAGATGTAGCAATCAAACCTTCAGAATGGTTGGCCAGAAATTGCCTGTCAATGCGCGGGACGTAATAGAAGCCTTCCAACTGGCTGGCAGTAGCAATTTCCAGCAAGTTGTGATATCCCGTCATGTTTTCGGCCAGCAGCACCAAGTGGGCAGCTTTTTTATCTTTTTGACTGTCTTTATCAAACATACTGCGCGGGGCAAGGTATGTTTCCAAACCGATAATGGGTTTTACCCCTGCTTGCTTGGCTGTGTTATAAAAATCAATCGTGCCAAACATCGTACCATGATCAGTGAGAGCGACCGCTGGCATCCCTAACGCTTGTACGCGCGCAATGAGGTCCTTAATCTTGCAAAAACCGTCCAATACGGAGTACGAAGAGTGTAGGTGCAGGTGGACAAAAGACATGATTATTTCGGTTATTGTTCTCTCAATTTGATTGACCTTAGTATAGCATGAGGCTACGAGCTAAGCTCTTAAATATTTGTAACTTTTAAGGATTTTAACAATTTTCTAAAATTCACTTTTGTAAAAAGCACCATTCGGGTTTCAGGCACAGCTAAGACAATCAATTCGGCTGAATTTTTAGACTATAATCTTTAAATAAACACACATTATTCAGGAAAAACCGTATGAAACAACTCATTCAAGACATGAAATCAGGTGAGACACGCGTTATCGACGTGCCTGTACCACAACCGGCTGATAACGCCGCCTTAATTCAAACGGCTGCATCGCTGGTTTCGGTGGGCACCGAACGGATGCTGGTTGAATTTGCCAAGCAAAGCCTGGTTGGTAAAGCCAGGTCACGCCCTGACCTGGTACGCCAGGTGCTCGATAAAGCCCGCAAAGAAGGTTTGGTAAATACCCTACAAGCAGCCACCAACCGCCTGGACCAGCCTATGGCACTTGGCTATTCATCTGCAGGCACTATTATTGCAGTTGGATCTGCCTTAAAAGATTTCAAGGTTGGTGATCGCGTGGCATGCGGCGGCGGAGGATATGCCGTTCATGCTGAGTATGCAACTGTCCCGCAAAACCTACTGGTAAAACTTCCTGATAATGTTGATTTTAATGCAGGCGCATTTGCAACCATTGGTGCCATTGCCATGCAAGGCTTTCGTCTTTCTGAGTCGGGTTTGGGAGAAAAAGTTGCGGTCATCGGACTTGGGCTATTGGGCTTGCTTTCAGCCATGATTACTAAAGCAGCTGGCTGCTTTGTCATTGGCATTGATATCGACCCCCAGCGGGTTGAGCTTGCCCAGAAAATGGGAATCGAAGCTGTTGCCCGCGAAGACGCGGAAAACACCGCAAGCACTTTCAGCAAAGGCAATGGCGTAGATGCCGTCCTAATCTGTGCTGATACCGCCTCAGACGACCCGGTCATCCTTGCTGGTAATATTGCTAGGGATAAGGCTAAAGTGGTTGCTGTAGGCGCGGTGGGGTTAAATGTCCCGCGCAAGGTATATTACGAAAAAGAACTAAGCTTAGTTGTATCCAGGTCATACGGACCAGGTCGCTACGACCCCATTTACGAGGAAAAAGGGCAGGATTATCCAATTGCATACGTGCGCTGGACAGAAGGCCGAAACATGCAGGCCTTTGTTGACCTGCTTTCACACCAAAATATTGATGTCACGCCGCTCATCAGTCATCAATTCCCCATCAAACAAGCTGATAAAGCTTATAAATTGATAACAGCCAGTAAGAAAGAATCTTTCTTAGGGGTATTACTGACATATCCACAGACAGATGAGGCGCCAACGCAACGGGTTGCTAATCTTGCTGCCCCCGCAATTTCAGTCACACCTGGTGCATTGTTAGCAGTAGGGGTTTTGGGCGCTGGAAATTACGCCCGGGCAACCTTTTTGCCGGTTGTAAAAAAGGTGGGAGGCGTTGCGCCAATTGGAATTGTCTCAGCTTCTGGCTTAAGCGCGCAGCATGCAGCCAAAAAATTCGGTTTTGGCTACTCGGCCTCAGATCCACAAACGGTATTCGAAGACCCAGCAATTAATATTGTTGCCATTCTTACCCGTCACAACTTGCACACCGCACAAATATTGCAGTCTTTTGAGGCTGGCAAACATGTTTTTTGCGAAAAACCCCTGGCAATAAACCAGGATGAGCTACACGATTTGGCGGCAGTTCTAGCTGAGGATAACAAACCCCTTTTAATGGCAGGGTTTAATCGCCGTTTTGCACCGTTGGCAAAACAAATGAAATCTGCTTTTAGTTCCCGCACTGAGCCGCTAATTGCTCACTATCGAGTTAACGCAGGTTACCTGCCGCCTGAACACTGGACACAAGATCCCGAAATTGGCGGCGGACGCATTATTGGCGAGGCTTGCCATTTCATCGATTTCTTAACCTTCCTGGTTGGCGAAAACCCAACAGCAGTGCAGGCTTATGCCATGGAAGATCAAGGCAAATACAGCCAAGATAATGTCGTTATGCAATTCAGTTATCCTGATGGCTCCATCGGCACGGTCACTTACCTGGCTAATGGCGATAGATCTTTTTCTAAAGAACGCGTTGAGGCTTTTTGTGGCGGACGGATTGCTGTTTTGGAAGATTTTCGCACCCTTGAAACCATCTATAAAGGCAAGCTAAAACGCAGCACAACAGCCCAGGACAAAGGTCACCAGGCTGCCTGGCAGGCTTTCTTAAATGCCTTGCGCGCAAGTGGTCAGCCCCCCATTCCATACGACCAGCTTCTCGGGACAACCCGGGCAAGTTTTGCTGTCTTGGAATCATTGCGCTGTGGAAAACCTATTAACATCTAATAACTGGCTGAATCATCATTACCTGTGGGAAATTAAAGCGCATTGATATGCACTTCAATAAATAACATTATTTTTTAGCCCATCAGGTTATTGAATATTCTGATTGAATAATCCCCAGCACTAACTACTTTTTTTCAAAATTTCAGGCAATATCATCATAATTACGGCCATTAATAAACATTTGCCCAAATATTTCCGGTAAACCCGCGGCCTGGATGGCACTGACTTCTGCTGCCACATTATATTCAACCCGGAAAAATTCCACCATCACCTTGCCCGTCACTACTTCCAGGTGTGCATAAGCCGCCCGTGGGTCACCATCATCAGGCCGGCCAACACTGCCCGGGTTGATGAACTTTGCCCGGCCAACTTGCCTTTCAAAAGCACGGTGTGTATTGCCGCATAAAATCACATCCGCTCCAGCCATCTCTGCCATGTCCTGTAAATAATCTTCAGGCGTCTCTGGGCTTAAAAAGTCATCGATGCTTTGGGGACTGCCATGTGTCATCAGAATCCGTAAATCATCCAGCTCCATAAGGCGCTTTTCAGGCAGCATGGTCAACCTGGCTCGGCTTTCAGCGCTTAAATGCTCATATGCCCAATTGAAAGCCAAGCGCTTATCAGGCTTTTTTACGCGTGCCCACTTGCTTTCAATCATCTTGCGTTCCAACACTTTCTTATCATAATTCCCGATGATGCTCACAGCCCTGCGAGAAAACAGTAATTGGACGACCTCTTCTGGTTGTGCACCATAACCTACAAAGTCCCCCAAATTCCAGATAGGCTCATTTATACCAAGCGATGCAGCATGTTCGAGTACTGCTTCAAGCGCTGGCAAGTTCCCGTGCACATCTGAAATGATGCATACTTTCATGTTTGCTCAGCTTCAGACGCGCCCTCACTATCAACCGCATTCATCACATCCATTGCCGCATCTACATCGATAGGTGTGTTAATTAACTTTAATAAGTTCTGCCACAGGTTTTGAGAGGTAATTTCCTGCCATAAAAGGATAAAATCATCATACCCCTTAGCCCGTACCTCTAATCTTGAGAGCCTGAAAGCTTCTAAACCAGGAAGTAAGCGTTTGAGCGGCCTGTCGTTTGCAAAGTAACCCACAATGCGGCCACGCTCTTCTTCAATAAATTCTGGAATAAAGGCTGCCCAAACGTCCATATCATGAATCAACCCAAGCAAATCTTGAAGGTCTTTCATGGTGTTTATAAAAGGCTTCATTCGAGAGCCGTATAAATCTTCAAAAGCCTCAAGGGTATATCGCAATCGCTTCGCGCTAATGCGCATGGCATGCAATTCTGCCTGGTTGTTTGGATCGTGGATATAAGGCTCATGTTTCAGAAGCGCATCAATGCGCATCTTGATGCCCTCAAAGGCCAGCTGGTAAAGGCTGGGAGAGAATAAATAAACCTGTCCCTTAGCTTGTTGAAATTGGGTCAGAAAATTTGCCGTGTTTTCTAAAACCCTTTCTTGCTCAAGCTGATCGATACTGAAGCGAACATGCATTTGTGCTTCTGCGCGACGATGGGTCAGGCGCAGAATGAGCCTTTTGACACCTGGCTTTAATTTTTCATCGGTATATTGTGCTTCGACTTCATTTAAAACAGCAATTTGAACATCAAGATCGCGCGCTTCTCCCAGCGCTTTGGTGACTGTGCGCATCTGGCTGTTAATTTGTTGATAGTCTTTCTTGAAAAAACAGCGCTTAAATAAAGCAAGCGCACTGCGCATCCTTCTTGAGGCTACCCGCATGCGGTGGACATACTCTATATCTTCCGCTGCGCGCACACCATCCATCTCACCTGCCATGGCAGACAGATGTTTAGACATGATCTGTGCCCCATAAACACAAACAGCATCTGGCATTTTCATGTCTTCACCATCCTTTTAAAGCAGAATTATTCATCCCCGAAAGCCAAGATGCCTTCAGGAAGATTAATGCGGCTTCTTTGTCTTCGGTTGACGGTTGTACAGCACTTCCTGTATATGACCTTTTAGCTCTTCAAAGACCAGGTCCACACTGCGGTCCGCATCGACGGGTACAAAATTGTATTCGCTCGTTAAGCCATCGAATATTTCGTTTAATTTGGTTTGATAATTAACGAAGCTGTCATATAGGTTGTCAGCCATATGGATATCCATCCCAGCTTCCCAGTAATTGAGACCTCGTCCATGAATCAACCTTGATACCAAGGTCGGCACGCTGGCTTTTAAGTACAAGACCAAATCTGGTTTGAGCGCAATACCATATAATTTTCTTGCCCATTCTTGGTCAACACCACGCGCGCAATCCCTAGCAATCACTGAATAAAAATAGCGATCCGATAAAACCACAAAGCCAGCCTGTAAGGCTGGAATAATCTGGTTTTCTAAGCGGTCAGCAAAATCAGCTGCATAAAACAGGCTCATCGTAAGTGGCCCAAGCGTGTGGCCGCGTTTAGCTTCATCTATGCCCCCTTGGGTCAAGGTTGAGCGTGCTAAACCCGTATCAGAGACGGCATAACCTTCATCTTCTAACCAGCGCCGCAGAAGCTTAATTTGGGTGGATCGACCAACGCCATCACTGCCTTCCAAGACAACCAGGCGACCTGGCATTTGTTGTAATTCGCGGTAAGGAAAACCGGCACCGTAAAAGATAGGGTTTCTCATTTCTTTCCTCCTTTGCCCTTGTCAGCAGCCTGGGGGTTCTTGAGTGTAATAGGTACTCTGTTCGGATTGGGCAAACCTTCCCAGTCTTTCAAGACTTTCTTTATAATATTTCGGACTTGCCTTTGCTGATCTTTTACTTGTAATGTGCCATCTATCTTGATTAATCCAAACTCATCCACCATCTTGTCATACTCATCTAAAATACGGCCCTGAAATAGTTTAAAGGATTCATTTATGTTTTCGGATAGGTTTAAATCCATGCCGGCTTCATAATATTTGAGCTTTGCCCTTGCAGAAGTGATGCGCTCAACGGCAATATCTAATGGCACACGGAAATAAAGTGCAGCATCTGGTTGAATAGCAAATGAATACATATTGCGCACCCAGCCTGGATCTACGCCTCTTGCTACATCGCGAGCAAAAGCAGTGAAGGCGTACCGGTCGGCTAACACAATTACACCTGCTTTCAATAACGGGTAAATGCTGTTCTCCCAGCGATCTGCAAAGTCTGTACATTGCAAGATGCTAAATGTTGTGGGAGTAAAGCTTTTAGCTTTCTTAGCCGCCTTGGTAGTGCTCTTTACCAGCATCGAACTATTCCATTCGCTAAAGTAAACAGAATAGCCCTGCGATAAGAGCCATTTATGCAATAAATCAATTTGTGTGGACTTACCTGAGCCGTCAATGCCCTCAACGACTATCAGCTTGCCCCGTGTATTATTAGGTTTTAACACTAGGAGCCCCTTTCAATAATAAGGTGAGTTTATAGTAATATTTAAGCCCCCGAGCAGCAATGTTCCCTTTGACGGTAGTGAGGTGCAGCAGCGAATGGGGGCTTGTGAACATTATAATTTATTATAACGGATGCGACTAAAAATTGCGACTTTAGTTCGGTTCGGCTAACAGGAATATCCAGTCTTCTGCACACATTGGTCAAATTATGAAATTATTCTGGCGAGTCTATTCCCTAAACGTCCTTCTCGTCATCCGAAGTGTCTAATTCCAACATGTCGCCTGTGGCAATAAACACAGTGCGTTCACAAATATTGGTGACGCGGTCTGCTGTGCGTTCAATGTTATGCAGAACCCACAAGATATGGTTGGTGTTATCGATGGTTGATGGGTTAGCGATCATGTTCTGCACCACTTTGTAGTAAACCGTGTTGTAAAGTTCATCCACTTGTTGGTCTTCTTCTGCAATACTGTAGGCTAAAGAAACATCTTCTGCAATAAAAGCGCCTAAAGCACGGTGTAACATCGATACGGCAGTATCCGCCATGAATCCAATTTCGCGAATGGGGATAAAAATCTCATCATTTGCCAAACCTGCAGCAATTTTTGCTATACCTTTGGCATAATCTCCCATACGCTCAAGCTCGGTGATCACCTCAAGAATAGCAGCCATCAAGCGCAAATCATGCGCCATTGGTTGTTGGGTGGCTATCAAGATTAAAACATGGTTTTCAATGGCAAAGCGTTTTTCATTAATGGCTTCATCAGCCCGCTCAATTTGATGCGCAAATTCCGCATCCAGCCGCCTTAAGGCATCCACGGCATTAAGTAAAGCCTGTTCAACCAAGCTGCCAAGCAGTAATACTTCATCTTGTATCAAGCGAATTTCACGATCCAGTGTAAAACGAGGCATTTGTTCCTCCTTTGGTTAACCTATTTTAACATCCAACCTATGTATTTTCTAAAAAACATTTTATTTACCCAAAAAATATGATTGGGTTAGCAATGCCCTATGCCACTGGGATGGTGAAGAAAAAGGTGCTGCCGCTACCCTCTTCACTTTCAGCCCAAATTTTTCCGCCGTGTGCTTCAACCATGTGTTTGGCAATGGAAAGCCCTAAACCCGTCCCACCGCCAAAACGGGCACGGTCAGCCTTATAAAACCGTTCAAATATGCGTGTGAGGTCTTTTTCTGCGATGCCAACCCCCGTATCCTTGACAGAAAAGACCACCTGGCTGCCATCCAACCAGGCTGACACATTAATATAACCGCCTGCCGGGGTAAATTTGATCGAATTGTGCAGCAGGTTAATGACCACCTGGGAGATGCGGTCTGGGTCAGCAAATACTGGCGGGAGGTCCTGCGGGCAGCTTAATCGCAAATTCAAACCAACCCGGTCAGCCTGTAATGCCATCCGGTCACAAGGGGTACTCAATAATTTACAAGGTAAGATGCGCTGAAATTCAAAGGTCGTGCGCCCAGATTCAATGCGCGAAAGCTCCAATAATTCGTTAACCAGCAGGGTTAGGTTATCAACCTCAGTGTCCATGCGCACAATAAAACGCCTGGCTGCGGGTGGGTCTTCTAGAGCACCATCAAGTAAGGTCTCGGTTAATGCCTTAAGGCTTGCTAAGGGGGTGCGCAATTCGTGTGAGACATTTGAAATAAAATCCCTTCGGATGGTTTCCAGCCGGTGTATCTGGGTTAGATCCTGGAAAAGAAGCATCGAAGACCCTGGAAGTTCAACGCTTAATGGGATACCAAACACCTGTAAAAACTTGTGGTCAGAACCCATTTCTAAAGTTATTGTCTTTGGCTCCCCTTCACTAATGTCAGTCCACAGGTCAACAATCGCATGGTGGCGCATTACCTCAACCACCGACCGGCCGAGCGCTTGCGACTCTTCCGTTTTAAATAACCGCTCAGCCGCTTTGTTGAGCAGTTGAACATGCCCGCCCGAATCTGCAATGAGCACACCATCGGTCATCTGGCTCAATACCGCGGAAAGTTTGGAGCGTTCATTCGTCAGCGCATTAATTTGGGCACGGATTTCATCAACGGTCTGCCTCAGGGCTTCACTCAATTCCATAACCTCGATGATTTCGCCGCTAGGTGCTGGAATATCAATTTCATCGAATTGGCCAGCTCCCATCTGTTTAGCCGCATGGGTAAGCTTTTCAAGCGGGCCCAATGTCTGCGTGGAGACGTACAGGCTGAGGAGCAAAACCGCCATAACTGCTAAGCCGGCCAGGAGCGCGGTGACCAGGTAAAAAGAAGTTAGACCTGGCGATTGTTCACTCTGTAAGGCTCTTTCATACGCACGCCTTAAAATTGGAGGGAGTACGCTTGCAAAGATTAGCGCCTGGGCACATAAGAGAATGACATATGGCAAGACAATACGCCAGCGAATGCGAAACTTCATCTTTACCCTTCGAAGCGGTATCCAGCTCCTCTAACGGTGATGATGCGTTGCGGTTTTTCAGGTGAGACCTCAATCTTCTCGCGCAGCCAGCGCACATGCACATCCACAGTGCGTGAATCACCGACAAAGTCCCAGCCCCAAACCCGTTCAAGGATTAATTCGCGTGTCAAGACTTGCCCTTTATGTTGTCCCATAAAAGTCAGCAATTCATATTCTTTGGGTTTGAATGGGACTACTTTATCATCTATGCGCACTTCTCGGCGGGTAATATCAATCACCAAGTTTCCGAAAGTAAGCTGCTTGGGCTGCTCACTTTCCTGTGCCTTGCTATCAACTTCCTCTCGGATGAGACGAACGCGCCTCAGCAGGGCTTTGACCCGCGCAATCAGCTCGCGCATGCTGAAAGGCTTGGCTAGGTAATCGTCTGCGCCAACTTCTAAACCCACCACGCGGTCAATCTCATCATCGCGTGCAGTCAGCATAAGCACAGGCGTATTTGTCTCCTGGCGCAAAATGCGGCAAACCTCAAAGCCATCTAAACCAGGCAGCATAATATCCAGGATAATCAGGTCTGGTTTTTTAGCGCGCGCCAAGTCGATAGCCGTCGTGCCGTCACCAGCCGTTTCAATCTCATAACCCTCTTTCTTGAGATTATAAGCCAGGGTTTCTTGTAAAGAAATTTCATCATCAACTACGAGAATTTTTTCAGCCATTTTTCCTCCATAAGGATTCAAGGAGTAGATTAAATTGAGAGGCAATCTGGGTGCGGGAGAACATATTTTCAATATAAAACCTGCCAGCTTGGCCCATCTTTTCTGCATCACCAGGGTTTTGCATCAATTGCCTTACAGCAGATGCCAGTGCTGCAGGGTTGCCAGGCTCGACAAATATACCGGCACCAGCTTGTTCTACCAGTTCACGAACCACACCGTCAATCACCAGCAACACTGCCTTTCCTGCTGCCATGTAATCAAAGACTTTATTTGGGTAAGTCGTTTTATATAGCTTGATTGGCTTCAAAATCGCTATACATGCATCTGCGCCAGCCAAAACTTGGGGCATCTCAGTCTTTGGCGCGGGGGGCAGGAACAGGACATTTGTAAGATTTCGGCTGCCAGCCTGGTTCATTAAAGCTGGCTTTTCTTTGCCATCACCAACCAGCACAAACCGCAACCCCTTATCCGTCTTCAACAGCTCAGCAGCCTCAAGTACAACCCCCAAATCATTAGAAAGGCCGTGTGCGCCAGCATATAAAACAACAAAATCCATGCCTAAATTATGTTGATTGCGAAAATCCTCCCCGCTAAGCTGGGGATCAAACATTTCTGGGTCAGCCCCGTTAGGGATGAGATCAATTTGCTTGCCACCGCGCAGCTTCACATGCTCGATAAAACCAGGCGAATTGACCACGATGTGATCAGCGCGCCGATAGATGAATTTTTCCAGCCATTCTGACAGGCAAATTAAAGTGCGATTCTTCAAGACCCCAACCGCAATGGCAAAAGCAGGCCACAAATCGCGCACTTCAAAGAGAAAAGGAACCCGCTTCAGGCGGGCTAACAACCAGGCCGTGACACCTTGGAATATTGGCGGTGTCGTTCCCCAAACCAGGTCAACCTTTTTAACCGATAGGCCAATGAGAAACGAAGAGACCATAAATGAAAGAAAACTGAACACACGCCACACAAATGAACGGTGCAAGGCTGGCAAAGTGTAGGCACGAATAATCTCTACCCCGCGCTCATCGACCTGGCGGTCTTTCCAGCGTATGCGTGCCTTAGCAGTTCCGGTCAAGTAGGAGACTGGGCTAGCAATAATCGTCACTTGATGACCAAAATCCACCAGGTGGCGCGCCAATTCGTGATGCCTGGTTCCGCCAGGGTCATCTAGTGCCGCAAATGCCTGATGAATTAATAAAATGTGCATGTTAACAATTTTACTCGAATTGCTGATTTCGCTTTACGTGTCCAGGTTCAATCTAAAAACTGGATATGCGTGCTGAAGAAAGGTGGGTCAATTGACTCACAAGCGCCAACCAAGTGCAGCGCTGGCACTTTCTTGTTATATGTGGGCGAATACCAGCCCCAGGTCGGGTTAGGCTGTAACTCACCGAATAAGGTTTTACCAGCCCGCACCAAGGCCAATGAGTCTGCGCCTTTGACTTTGATATGCATTGTCATGCTGCCGAAATGCAGGATTAATAAGTCTTCCTCAAACGCCCAATCGCTATCTAGGAACAGCCAGGCTAAACGCGCACTGATCGGTTGTGAATTTTTCTTGATGGGGATAAGTAAATCATCAATCACCCACTTACCGCTGATCTGCGCGCTGAGTGTACGCTGGTGCAGCCAGCCTAAATGCGCATACCCATTGTGCTGCGCAGAAACTGAAACGAGATGGCCGGCTTCATCAAATAATTGCCTGGTAATTTGCGCCTGCGCCCAATTGAGCCACAAAAAGCGCGTAACCCGCTTCATTTGATCTAACCCATTTAAGGCTGCCGTATTATGCACCAGGGTACTTGCCAAAGCATTCTGCCAGGGCGGCTCAGCGTTATATGAAAAAGTGCCAGCATCTAAAGCGATGTTAATGCCTTTATGCCACAAATCAACATGCAATTGATCGGCATGCGAAGGGCGATCAGTGAAATCGGCTACGCGCAAGAAAGCATGGCTATCTCCTGAGTCAATGCGAATTATGTCTTTAGAAGGCGTTACTGGTTTGAGTGCTTTTCCTATGTGTAAGTTAAACCAAGCACCCAATTCATCCCAGGAACCAGCGGGAAAAATGGCTTGGTCTATGAAAGCTGCCCCTGCAGCCTGCGCCGTCGGCCGAAAATCCTCATTAGTTAAGGATGTAAGCGGCAAGATTAATGCACCATCATTTGCACCCAAGTTTGGGGTACCCCCAGAACTGGCATCAACCAGGGCTGCTAACCATTCGGTAGCTGCCGCAAGTTTGGATAAGGTCTGCTCGGGGAAAGGCACATGTTGCGAAAAATGGTTATGCAAGTGACGCATCCACAAAGCCAGCTGCAGCATTAAGCGGTGATAATTGCATGAATGCTGGATGTAAGTGCCTTGTGGGCTGACCTGGTTTTGAATCGCCCAGTTGAACCACTTCCAACCCAGTTTCTTCCATTTCTCAGCCAGCGGGTGGTTGGCTAGGTAAAGCCCGGCAGTGTATAGCCCAACTGCTTCACTGACCAGGTGATTGTTGTTTTGGGCGCGCGCATAGATCAAGGTTGGGGGGATACGTTGCGCATGCTCGCTGATGGCACGCAACAGGGCTTGCCGGCGCTCTGGAGATGACGATTCAGAGGTCGCAAATACCTGGTCACAAAATACAAAAGCTATAATGCGAAAAGCCGCTTCTTGAGCAGACATCCAATTAGGACCCAAGAAAGGCGGGTTGGCAAGCTGAAAAGAGTCGAACGCTGACCAAAAAGCATTGGGGTAAGCTTCATTTTTACTGATTGCATAAGCACGCACCAATTTAAACGCCCAGGAAAAACGGGCTGGCTCCCAGATCAACTTGATATCTTCGTCCCCCCAACTGGCATGGTTCAGTTCATAATCGCTCCAGTGCGCTAATGCCCCTCCTGGGACGAGGTTCAGCAATGTGGGGTCATCGCCAAAAAGCCTGACCACACCCCTGCACAAATCATCTGCCTCAGCCAAGGCATCGCTGTGTGAAATGTCGTGGTGGGTATAAAAATCCGGCTGGGGTGGGTAAAACAGGTCGGTTGTTAAGAGCTTTATGTCAGGGGAAAATGGCATGGGATATGAAGTAACCCGCTTGAGATGACCGCTGCTTAATCCAAAACGATATAAAGCCAACAGGCTCAGCTTGCGTAAGCCCAATTCACGCACCGCGGTTAGTTTATCTTTAAAAGTTGCCATTACCCATCATTAGACCTGCTTTTATTATAACCAAGAGCAAAGATATCTCTTGAGAATACTGATTATTTTATTGCTGGATTATTGAAATACAATAGCCAAAGCATACAAGGTTAAAATTTGCTAGCATTTACCTATTACAGCCTAATCATTTCAAAGATCATGCTGGTAAAATAAGTCTAAGAATATTAGGAATATTTAATATGAACAAATCAATCATCGGTGCAAGGGAAGATTTTCCAATTTTAAAGGTGAAGGTCCACGAGCATGACCTGGTCTACCTGGATAACGCTGCCACCACCCAAAAGCCCCAGGTGGTCATTGATGCCATTACGAATTATTACAAAACCATCAATAGCAATATCCACCGCGGCAATCACACGTTGAGCATGTTGGCAACCGAGGCGCATGAAAAAGCACGCCAGAACATTGGCAATTACATCAACGTTGCCCACCCCTACGAGGTGATTTTTACCCGTGGCACCACCGAGTCGATCAACCTGGTGGCATTCTCTTTTGGCGAAGCCTTTGTAAAACCTGGTGATGAAATCATCGTCAGCCAACTGGAACATCACAGCAATTTTGTGCCCTGGCAATTGATGTGCCAGCGCAAGGGCGGGGTTCTGAAAATGATCCCCTTTGATGATAATGGTGACCTTGACCTGGCCGTGTTTAAAGAAATGCTCTCTGAACGAACCCGCCTGGTGGCTGTAAACCACATCTCCAATTCCTTGGGCACCATCAACCCCCTGCCTGATATCATTGCCATGGCGCATGCTGCTGGTGCAGCGGTATTGGTAGACGCCGCTCAATCCGTGCACCACATTGAGCATGATGTTCGGGCTTTAGATGCAGACTTTTACGCCTTTTCAAGTCATAAGATGTACGGCCCCACTGGCATTGGAGTCTTGTATGGCAAAGAATCCTGGTTAGAAAAATTACCCCCCTACCAATCTGGCGGGGAAATGATTGATTCGGTCTCCCTGGAACATACCACCTATAACCAGCTACCTTTCAAGTTTGAAGCCGGCACGCCCCATATCGAAGGTCCAATCGGCCTATCAACGGCCATTGATTACTTGAAGGAATTTGATTCTCTCCAGTTGCGCGCCTATGAAGAGGACTTGCTTGATTATGGCGTTGAAAGGTTGACCAGCATACCCGGCCTGACTTTGTATGGCAATCCCAAAAAACGCTCGAGCATCCTGCCCTTTAACATCCAGGGTATTCAACATTACGATTTAGGCTCCCTGCTGGACGCCTTCGGCATCGCGGTGCGCACTGGGCAGCACTGCACCCAGCCCATCATGGATCGCTTAGGGATCCCTGGTAATGTACGCGCATCCCTGGCGCTGTATAACAGCAAAGCAGACATTGATGCCCTTATTGATGGCATCATGCGCGCCCGAAAAATATTAAGAAAGTAAATATTATGAAGACGATTAAAGAGCTCCAACAAGAAATAATCAACGATTTCAGCTTTTTAGACAGTTGGGATGAGAAGTACACCTACCTGATTGAGCTGGGTGATTCTATGCCACCAATGGACCCGGCTAATAAGACCGAGGCTAACCTGGTCAAAGGCTGCCAATCCAGCGTTTGGTTTTCCCTGCGCTGTGAAGATGGCCGGGTTTACCTGGAAGCAGACAGTGACTCCCTAATTGTCAGGGGCATCACTGCCATCCTAACCACGATTGTTTCTGGTCAATGCGCGCAGGATTTACTAAGTATGGATGTGCAATTCCTAGATGAAATTGGGTTGTGGAAACACCTATCTTCGCAGCGCAATAATGGCGTCATGGCCATGCTTGGGCATTTGAAAAGCTTTGTTAGCGAGCACTGTACATTGCCTGATTATTAAAATCAGTAAATTATTATGAGTAAATTAAGTTATCGCATGTTATTTATTAGCGGCGCACCTGCTGGGCTGCTGGGTCTGGAAGAGCTGTTTAATGCCTTGTATGATGCCAATATCACCCCCGATGATGGTGACGTCGGCAACATCTTGCTCCAAGGCGTGCGTAAGCATAATTACATCCCCAAGCCAGCCATAAAAGATTACCTGGTCGTTCTGAAAAGAGAATACGAAAACTTTTACAGTGCCCGCGCCACAGGTAAGCCCGTCAAACCTTACAACTACGGCACCTGGCGCGGCTACCCTCGCGAACAAATCCCCTGGTTTCCCACCGTCAGCTCAGAACTATGCAATGGCTGCGGTGCCTGCCTTGACCTTTGCGCACATAACGTGTATGCCAGGGCTGAAGATGGCAAGGTCATCGTCGTGGAGCCCTTCAACTGCGTAGTAGGCTGCTGTTTCTGTAAAAGTGTCTGTACTCCAAAAGCCATCCTCTTTCCCTCACAGGAGTTATTAAATGAATACAGACCCAAGATCTAAAAAATCCAAAGTGCTGTTCTTGTGCACGGGCAATTCCTGCCGCTCACAAATGGCAGAAGCCATTGTTAACGCTCACTATAACAAAACATGGCAAGCGTTTAGCGCAGGCACCAAGCCGGCAGGGTATGTGCACCCCTTGGCCATCAAAGCCCTGGATGAGATCGGCATTCAGCATGACGGTCAATCAAAACATGCTGATGCATTCAAAGGCGAGCACTTCGACTTGGTTATAACAGTATGTGATTCGGCGGCAGAAGAGTGCCCACTGTGGCTTGGGAAGGGCAAAAAAATTCATCATAGTTTTTTTGACCCAGCCACCACCAATCATATGCCAGATTTTCGGGAAGTTCGCGATGCAATGCTGGTCATTTTACCGGCTTTATTGTCTGGCTCCCAGGAAACCTAAGCGCGGTTTTGCGAAAACACATTGCCTGAAAGTAAATCTTTCGTTAGAATTACATTGAATGGATAACTCGAAGAAATATCAAATTCTCTTGACTAATGACGACAGCATCCACTCACCTGGCCTGTGGGCAGCAGCTGAAGCCCTGGCGCCTTTGGGCTTTGTACACGTGGTCGCTCCGCGCGAACAATTCACCAGCACCGGCCGCAGCCTGCCAATAGATTCTGATGGGGTTTTCCAACCGCAGACTCTGACCGTGCATGGTAAAGAGTGGACCGTCTATGGCGTTGGTGCATCACCAGCCCAGAGCGTCCTGCACGGGGTTTTAGAGATCATTCAAGGCAAACCAGACCTGGTTGTCTCGGGTATCAATTACGGCGAAAATGTGGGCTCAGGTGTTACGGTTTCTGGCACAGTTGGTGCTGCTTTAGAAGCTGCCACGCTGGGCATCCCTGCCCTGGCAATGTCTTTACAAACCGTACAGAGTGATCATTTTTCGCTGTCAAACAAAGTCGATTTCTCAGTTGCAGCATATTTTACACACCTGTTTGCCAAGAAAATGCTGGAAGTGCACTTGCCTTTTGATGTAGACGTACTTAAGGTCGATGTTCCTAGCAGTGCTACCCCCAAAACGCCCTGGGTCATCACACGTCAGTCACGTGAGCGCTACTATCACCCCAAACCTTCTTTGCGCAAATCTCTAAATGAGCCGGGCCATATGCGTTATGAAATCCGCATTGACTTGGACCGCCCAGAAGAGGGCAGCGACCTGAAAACCGTGCTGATCGACCAGCTTGTGTCCGTGACCCCGCTGAGCTTTGACCTTACCTCGAGGGTAGACCCTCACACCCTGCGCACCCTATTGAGTGACTGATATTATATAATCTCAGACCAACACAACAGCTGGATTACTTAGTCTTAACTGTATTACCCTGCCGCCTTAAATATTGAAGCGGATAACCAGGATATCCCCGTCCGCAACAATATAATCTTTTCCCTCAACCCTCAAACGCCCTTTGGCGCGCGCCTCAGCAGTGCCTCCGTAGGTCAGAATATCTTCAAAGGATATAACCTCGGCGCGAATAAAGCCTTTTTCCATGTCTGAGTGAATCACACCAGCTGCCTCACGGGCATTCGCACCGCGTCTTAAGGTCCAAGCATGCACTTCTTTCTCGCTGGCGGTAAAGAAAGATTGCAAGCCCAAAAGCTCATAAGACAGGCGGATTAATTTCTTTAAGCTCGGCTCGCTAATACCGTACTCTTCCATGAATAAAGCAGCGTCCTCCTCTGAAAGCGCGGCAATATCCATTTCAAGCTTGGCCGGGATTGAGACCACTTCGGTATGCGGGTGAGGTGATTCGTACTTTAGCACTTCCTGCTCATCTGACTGGTTAAACACAATGATCTGCGGCTTGCGGCTTAGAAAACCATAACTGGAAAGGATCCTTTCTTCCTCGGCTGTAAAAGTAAAATGCCGCAGCGGTTTTTCAGTGTTGAGCATGCCTTTCAGCCTCTCAAATAAGGCAATTTCCACCTCAACCACAGAGCGTTCTCGCGACACGCCGCGGCGGTGCTCT
Organism: Anaerolineaceae bacterium; assembly: GCA_040768105.1. GTDB lineage: Bacteria > Chloroflexota > Anaerolineae > Anaerolineales > Anaerolineaceae > JAXGNE01. The sequence goes on along the minus strand of JAXGNE010000008.1, from coordinate 718,501 downwards.
TCAGTCAACCGCTCTAGTTTGCGTTCAACCATAATCAGGTCATTCAGGATAAACTCATTATCCATCACCTGGATATCCCGCACAGGGTCGATGGAACCAGAAAGTATAGGCACGCTGGCATTCTCAAACTGCCGCACAACATGGATATAGCCATCCATTTGTGAAAGCTGGTTAAACAAAGCGCCAGACAAACCCTCTTTGCCAGCGCTGCCATCTAAGCCGGCAATATCGGCATAAGTCACCTTAGCACGCACAATTTTCTTTGGGTTGTAGATATCCACCAACTGGTCAACCCTGGCATCCGGCACATCCACAACCGCTGTGTGCACTTCAAGCTGACCAGCCGACATCTCGGTGGGAATATCTGCGCCGGTAAGTGCCTTAAAAAGTGTGGTTTTTCCAGACTGTGGTAGACCTATAATTCCTAATTGCATAATGCGCTCCAATGGTTAAATCTATGCCCTTTTTACCTAAGGGCAAAGAGCAGATAACAGTTTTATTATTTTCAATGCATTATAACCATTTCATCACAAAAGTGCCTATATTTACCAAATGGGTTACCAAACTTAATCCAGCATCAACTAACGCGGGAGTCTTGACCACAAACAGGGAAATGGTTATACTACATGGCACTTGCCGAAGTGGCGGAACAGGCAGACGCGCACGACTCAAAATCGTGTACCTTCGGGTATGTGGGTTCGATTCCCACCTTCGGCATGGAGGATTTCTCTTAGTAGTCCCTATCATTAAAAGTAGGGACTCTTTTTTTTAAATTTAAGGTAGAATTACCTCACAAAAGTGAATTATCTGTTTATGTAAAACCTCTGCAACCCGACTAGTGAGTCTGTCGAATTAAGGAGCATAACTTGACTGAGGCTGCTAGCACAACCCAACTAAGTATAGCCCTTCTTGGAAACCCCATCATCGAATGGAATGGGGTGCCTTTAGCAATAAGCCGCCGTGCTACCCGCACGCTCTTATATTACCTTGCCAGTGAAAACAAATCTGTCGGCCGGGATAAGCTCTGTTTTTTGTTTTGGCCAGACCAAGATGAGAAAGATGCCCGCAATAACCTGCGCGGCCTCATCAGTAAATTACGTAAAGCTCTTCCCCTCCCAAATGTGATCGTAAGCTACAACGACCAGCTCACTTTGGATGCTTCTTTGGTCAGGATCGATAAGCTGGAATTTGAAACACTTTATGGCGCTATTGGCACCAGCCCTTTTGTATACCCAGATAACCTACCCCTTCCCAGTACTTTAGTAGAAAAGATGGAGAAAGCCATAAGTTGCTGGCATGGCTTGAACTTCCTAATGGACGCAAAGCTTATCCCATCCCAGGAGTTTGAAGAGTGGTTGCTTTACACTGATGGTTACTTAGTCAATTATCGCAAACTACTCACACAACGGCTTGCCACCCATTACCATACTACTGGCGAAATTAACCAATCCATCAGGCATCTGCTTACTTTGCTAAACTACGATCCGAACAATATCGACCTGCATCATCAATTACTCAAATTGCTCATGCAAAGTGGGCAGTTGGAAGAAGCCAGGGCTCAATATCGCTACCTTAAAGATAACTACCAATCTAAGACTGGCAACCCCTTACCCGAAGCACTGGTCCAAGATGGGCAAGCTTTAGAAGCGCTGACGAAGATTACACAAGAAAATAATATGCCCCCCTGGCCCATTTCGACCAGTGTTCATACTCAACTTGTAGGGCGCAGCCAAGAACTTGATCAATTGCAAAAAACATTCCACCAAGGTGGCCTTGCCATCCTCAAAGGGGAAAGTGGCATTGGCAAAACGCGCCTGATGCAGGAGTTATATCAACAAACCTGGCCTGCTTGCAGGCTGTTATACACTGCCTGCATAGACCAGGATAACGCCCCCCTACAAACGATTGTGGATTTAATCCGCTCCGGCGTCAATGCTGAAGACTGGCGGCTATTACCAAAGGTTTGGGCAAATTTCTTAGGGCTGCTTTTTCCTGAATTAGCTGAAATTAAAGAGGGACTCTCAACCCCTGAACGCCTAAATAGTCAGGAAGGTTATAGGCTTACATTTGAATCGCTGCAGACTTTGCTTAATATTATGACACGAAAACAACCCTTGTTAGTCATAATTGATAACGCCCAATGGCTGGATTCTGCCACCCTCTCAGCAATAAATTTCATCATTCAAAAAGGTTCTCTGCAAAAAAATGGCCTTCTTATTCTGGCTTTTGATGAACAATATAATAACCCAAAATTAACCCATTTCATAAATACCCTTTCGCGCACAGAAGATGTTAAAGAGATTAACTTGCCAAGTTTAACCAAACCCGAAGTGCGCAACCTTGTGAACCAAATCCGGCCCTCATTTAGCCAGGATAATTTCATTAATGCCTTGGCTGATCATACAGCTGGGAATCCCTATTTTATTATTGAAACATTAAAATCACTACGCGAGAACCAAGACCTGAACCTGGCAAAAGATCCGGTAATCCCAATTGCCAAGAGCATCCAAGCACTCAACGAAAGGAAAATAGCCCAACTAGACCCCACCAATGTAGCCTTTCTAAAGGCAGCGGCCATACTTGGCAACCAATTTGAATTTACCATCCTCGAGCACATGCTGGAACAGGACTCGAAAACTATTATTAAAGCCCTCAATTACCTAGCGCTTAATGGACATATTCAAGAAGTCAAAGATACAAAAAGTAATACCCTGCGATTCACCTTCTCACATAACCTCTATCGCCATTCCATTTTAAACAGCATGACTGCTCCTGAAATAAGCGCTTTGCACCTGTTGGCAGCAAAAGCTATTGAAACGGAACTGGAAGGACAGGCACACTTTCGAGCAAGCACGATTGCTAATCACTATCAAGCAGGCGGCAACTATCGCATAGCCGTGATTTGGTGGTTAAAAGTGGCCCAGCAAGCTTGGTCACTTTACTCTCGGGCAGGAACAAACCCGGCCTACCAGGAAGTTGAAAAAATATTGACTAACTTTCCAGACCAAGTTTCTGATGAGCTTTTACATCAAGCGTGCAAGCAGTGGGCAAAGTACGCTTTTGAAAGCTCAGACCCAGATTTGCTAATAAAGATCTGCGCATACAGCTTGTCCAGGGGGCAAAAGACAGACAACACACTGCTGATTGGGGCAAGTTTGTACTACAAAAGCCGTGCCCTATTGCTGCAAATGGAAAAAAGCGAAGCGCTTAAATTAATTGAAAGAGCTATCACCTATTTAAAAACAGAAGATGATATCCAAATTTTACGGGATGCCCTCTTGCACCAAGGCATGTGCCTGACCATGCTGCATCGCTTCTCAGAAGCAAAGGTCTCTTATCAACAGGTATTGGATACTAACCAAGAGAATCTTTCGATTTCTGACAGGCAAATAATCTTCGAGGCAAACTATCATTTCAGCTTAATGCATTTTCGAACTGGGCTTCCAAAAATAGGCTTAGAAATTATTGAAGAAGCCTACCAGAAGCATCAAGAAGTGCTTAAGCCTTATGGACAAGCCCAAGCACATCTCTCATTTGGGTATAACCAACTTGCCCTTGGTAGAGCGCTAGAAGCAAAGGAACATGTCAGTGCCGGTTTAGCGCTGACACAATCGATGCAGAACAAATGGCTGATGGAGTATTTCCTTTACATACTTGCTTGCGTTGAAATTTCGCTTGGCAATTTAGACCGCGGCATTAGCCTGGCAAAAGAGCTCATAGAGAGTGCCACGCAAGCTGGTCGCCTTGAAATGGTCATGCGCGGTCAGGGTGTGTTGGGTTCGGCTTACTTATATTTAGAGGATTTGAACAGCGCTAAGATAATCCTTGAAGAGCTTTCAAAAACTCCGCTAGTGTCCCAAATTTATTTTGAGAACCTGACCCGGTTTGCTTGTTGCCTAGGGAGATTGGGCGAACTTGAAAGAGCTGAAAAAATCCTCGAATCGGTTATCGATCACTCAATCAGAACTGAGTTGGGAGGTATTCACAAAGAAGCCTTGTTGGTTAAAGCACGTTTCTTGATCATCAAGGACAAATCTGACCAGGCTTACGAGCTGCTAGAAACTTTAATTGAAGAATCTTTAGCAGTTGGATTAATCAATATCGCCACATCGGCAAAACAACTCTTAATGCTGATTGCTGGCAAACGCAAAGATGACAAAGCAATTACTCGGATTTCTGATGAGCTTCTAAATAAAACTTATCAGACCCATAACATTTGGGCTCAAATCACCGCCTTGCGTTTAACTGCTCAATTTGCTAACCCAAACTCACAATCTGCCAAACAAAAGTTGCTTGAAGCCCAAACCCTTATGGACCAGGTTACCCCTCAAGCGCAATCACCTGAAATTGCTGAAAGTTTCATGCGAGCCAGGACAAATTGGTTTTTATAATGCCTGGTTTTGTCCACGTTTTGGTCACGCCTAGATGATATAAAAAGGATAGAAATTATCGCGAACGGGCACACGGAATTAGGGCGCCGGTGCATAAGGATCACCAGTAAATTGGGGTACAGTCTAGTGGTGATCCTTTCTTTTAATAATTTTTTGGATCGTTTAATTTTTAACTGTTATTGAGAAAGACTACGGTGACGCCGTCGCCGCCTTCTTTATCATCCCCCGACTCCCAGCGCTTCACGTGTGGGGAGCCCTTCAACATATCGCGAATGGCGAGACGTAGCCTGCCTGTGCCCTTGCCGTGAACAATGCGTGCGTAAGGCAGCCCAGCCAAGTAAGCCCGCTCCAGGTAATTCACCAGGGCTGTTTGGGCATCCTCCACACGTTCGCCCCGGATATCCAGTTCGAGACCGGGCGAATCCATATGCGGAATCAGCGTATGGCCAGCTGGCTTAACCGTACTTTTCTCAGGCGGTGTCGCTGTGGGGTCTACATCTTTGCGGATCACATCGCTCCTGCGTGCCCGCACCCGCAGTACCCCCACCTGTAACTCCAAATCATCTTCACTTAATGCCGTAATCACGCCTTCCTGGCCAATGGATTTGAGGAAAACTTTCTCGCCCAAACGCAAGGGACCCAGTTGCTTACTGCTTTTTTTCTGCGCTGGCTTGCGCACTTCTACCTTGGTAACGACTTCTTCTAATTCCTCAACAATCTCCTCAACCTCTTCCACCACATCCAGGGGTTGACGGGCACGCGCCATCTCCCGCCGCAGGGCTTCAATTTGCCCGCGTAAGGCGTCCAAATCTTTTTGAGACTGCAGGCGGCTACCCTCCAGGATGGCCAATCGCTCATCTTCCACCGCCTCCAACCTGGCAGCAACCATATCCCGCATCGATTCAGCTTCCATGCGTGCTTTATCTGCTGCGATAAGCGCCTCGCGGGCTAGGTCGCGCTGCCGGTGAATTTCATCCAGCAAATCTTCCGCGCGAAGGTCGGCCGGGTTGATTTCAGCCTTTGCGGCGGCAATGATGTCCTGCCGCAGCCCCAAACGCTCAGCAATCGCCAGGGCATTGGAGCGCCCAGGCAAGCCAATCGTCAGGTGATAGGTGGGTTTGAGCGTCTGTAAATCAAACTCGACGCTGGCATTGACCACCCCAGGTGTAGCGTGGGCATAGGCTTTAAGCTCCGGGTAATGGGTAGCCACCAGGCTGGTGATACGTCTGCCCAATAAGTGCGTCAATACAGTCCTGGCAAGCGCCGAACCCTCCTGCGGGTCTGTGCCCGCCCCAAGCTCATCCAATAAGACCAATGAGTGTGAATCTGCCCGTTTGAGAATCGCTACCAGCTGGGTGATATGACCCGAAAAGGTAGAAAGTGACTGTTCAATCGATTGTTCGTCGCCAATATCCGCAAAGACATCCCGAAAAATGCTCAGCTTAGAGCCTGAAAGCGCCGGGATTTGCATCCCAGATTGCGCCATCAAGGCAAATAAGCCCACGGTTTTCAGCGTAACGGTCTTGCCGCCCGTGTTGGGGCCTGTAATGACCAGGGCAAATGTCTCATTATCCAGGACAACATCAATAGGGACGACAGTGGCAGGGTCAAGTAAAGGATGCCTTGCACGCAGTAGGTACACGGTGCTGCCCGGGTGGTGCTTTTGAGCGTCTTGCTTGAAAGGCAGCATTTCTGGCTCGCTGGCATGCAGCGCTTCAGCATATTTAGCCATCATCAGGCTCAAATCCAGCTGTGCCATCGCGGCCACCATGGCATCAATCGCCTGGCCCTGCTCTGCCACGCGCTGGCTAAGTGCAAATAAGACCCGCCTGATTTCCTCGCGCTCTTCTAATTGCAGCTCCCTGTATCGGTTATTCCATTCCACCACGGTCAGGGGTTCAATGAACAATGTCGCCCCAGAAGAGGACATATCATGAATGATGGCCTTGATGCGGCCTTTAAATTCCGCGCGCAGCGGCAGAACGTACCTGCCGGAGCGCTGGGTAATGAGCGTATCCTGTAAAAAACGGGCGCTGGTAGGGTCGTTAATGTAGCGCATCAGCCTGTCCATCAAGCGCTCGTAAGTCACTTTTAATTCAGAGCGAATCTTGGCGAGCGCCTCTGAGGCTGAGTCGAGCACTTCCCCGCGGTCAGAGATGGTTTTGCTGATGGTATCGATCAAGCCCAGTCCATCAGCCAGGTCCCCAGCTGTATTGGCCAGGTAAGGTACCTCTTCAGCCGCATCTTCAAAGATATGCTTTGCCGAACGCGAAACAATGAGGGTATTTTTTATCGCTAACAGGTCCCCGGGCTCCAGGGTGCCATCGTGCTGTGCAAGCGAAACCAACGGCCGTAAATCGGTTGCCCCTGCAAACGTGATGGCATCATTGGTGTTAATGAGATGCCTGGCTTCGCGCGTAGCTGCTTGGCGTTCCAGGGCCTTAGTCAAATTACTGGTCGGGCGCAAGCTTTCCGCCAGCGCGGCAGACGCGCTGAAGGCAGCATATTCCTTTAGCCTTGCTAGGATTTTATAGTATTCCAGGGTATGAAGTGTTTTTGCGTTCATCGTTTAAGGTAGTTTATCATAACTGCTGCTTGTTTTATCACCTGCCAGGCTGTTGTTTAAACCTTGCAAAGCCTGTTTTTTTCAATGACACGTTAATCACGATTAAATGACATGCCTTTGATTAAAGCATGCTATGCAGCTGTCATTCTCTCAAGCCAAGTACTTTTAGGAACAGCTCACGCTGCGCTTCTTCTGCGAAAGATAGCCGGCAAGAAAGGCAGCACCAACAGGTTCAGCGCGGCAAAGGCCACAAAAGTCCAGCGGAAGGTTATCGCATCCGAAAGCGCCCCGCCCAAGCCCAAACCTATGCCCTGGCCAATATTTGTAAAAGCCATCAAGATGGCAAACATGGAGGCAGCAATGCGTTGGTCAACAAAGCGCATGCACAGCGCAAAAGTCACGGTCTGCGCGCTGCCGTAGGCCAACCCATAAAGCACCACCAGGAGTATCGCCACCGGCAATCCTAAAGATGTGAGTACCATGAACGCCAGCAAAATCAGGCTGACGCTGACCATGGCCAGGATGGTCAAGGTGGCTTTCTTGGCATCCAAGTGGCTCATCAGCCAGCTGCCCACCACACTGCCTAAAACCACGCCAATCCCCCATATTGAGGTGATAAAGCCCGCTTGCGAAAGGCTGATGCCCAGGGTCTGCTCCAGGAATGGATTAACCAGCTGGTTTGCCCCGACAATCACCATGAAAATGATCAGCCCTACCAATCCTACCGCAATTACAGGCCAGTTCTTAAAAGCCCTAAAAGCTTTCCATTCAAAACGTTTTTCAGCAGGTCGTTCACTTTCTTTCAAACGCAAAACTAAGGGTAAAGGTAGTAATGTCAATACCGCTAACACCCAAAACACTGCATTCCAAGAGACATTTTCAGCTAACAACCCCACCATGGAGGCCGCCGCAATGGTGCCTATAGCGCGTCCACCCACCATGAACCCTTGGATCTTACCTTGCTCAGCTAAGGGGGTGGTGTCGAGCGCCAGGCCGTCTGTGCAGGTATCATAGAGCGCCATACCCAACTGCAGCATGAAGGCAATGCCCACAAAACCCCAGTACGCCGTTTTAGGATTTACAAAAGGGACAACGACCAGGCAGAGAATCTGAACAGCCAGGCCAATCAATATGTACGGTTTGCGGTGTCCCATGCCCAACAGGTTGACCCGGTCGCTCAGCATCCCCAGGAAAATCTTGATGATAAAAGGGATGAGGGCAATCGCCCCGAAGATGCCGATATCGGTCATGCTCAGTCCGCGTTCCAACAGGTAAAGCGCATTGAGTGAGGCAAAATAACCTAAGATCGTGCCCTGGGTAAAATAGAGCGAACCAAAAAGCAAGTAGTGGGTGAGTTTATTGCGCGGCATGCATGTTCTCCTTTGTATTCACTGGCTTAGCGAGCAATTATTCATCAAAGTATAACCTAAAGTGGTTAATGAGAGACCTTTAGAACAAGCAAACTAACCCTGAAGGATCATTTTTGCTTGTTTTTAACTGGTTTATGGTATTCTTTCAAACAAAATCAGGCAATAAACCGAAGGAGTTATTTTATGGATACAAGCAAACTACCCAACCGCAAAGATGTACCAATAGAAGAAACTTGGGATCTGGATAGCATTTTCCCCAGTGTAACAGACTGGCAGGCAGCTTTAAAGTCTGTCAGTGAGCGCATCCCAGAGATAAGCCAATTCCAGGGCAAGCTTATAGAAGGCCCATCCACCCTGCTTACCTGCCTTGACCTATTGCAGGAAATCATGCGCCTTGGCGCGAAAGTCATGTCATACGGCTCCCTTGGCGCAGCCACTGATGCCAACAACCAGGATGCCCTGGCCAGGATGGGGCAGAGCATGGCACTAATGCACAAACTGCATGCGGCTAGTGCCTTTATTGAGCCGGAATTGATGGAAATTGGCATCCCGGTTTTAAGAAGATGGCTGGATGAGCTTCCTGGGCTGGAAATCTATACGCATTATGTTGACGACTTAGAACACCAGCAAGCCCACATCCGCACTAAAGAAGTAGAAGAGGTCGCTGCCTTGGCTGGGCAGCCGCTAAGCGCTTCTTTTCAGACCTATACCAGCCTGACCAGTTCCGAGGTTAAATTTGAGCCTGCTCAAGACAGCCGAGGTAAAGCCTACGATGTGGGACAGTCAACCGTTGAAGGGCTTATCACACATAGCGACCGCGAAGTGCGGCGTACTGCCTGGCAGAGTTATGCCGATGGCTATTTAGCCCTTAAGAACACCTTTGCCAATACCCAGATGGGTGGCTTACAAAAAGACTTGTTCAATATGCGCGTGCACCGCTACGAGTCCTGCCTTGAGGCAGCCTTATATCGGCACGCCATCCCACCCGAGGTGTTCTACAACCTGGTCAATACCTTCACCCGCAACCTGCCCACCTGGCACCGCTATTGGCGCCTGTGCCGACAGGCATTGAAGCTGGATGAATTCCAGGTTTACGACATCAAAGCCCCTCTCAACCAAAACCCACCTGTCATCCCCTTCGAGCAGGCGGTGGATTGGATTTGTGAAGGTTTACAGCCTATGGGCGAGGACTACGTCAGCACCATCCGGCGCGGGTGCCTGGAGGAACGCTGGGTGGACCGCGCGATCAATAAAGGCAAACGCCAGGGCGCCTTCAGCAGTGGTGTTTATGATACCCACCCCTTTATCCTCATTAGCTATCAAAACAACGTCTTCTCGCTCAGCACACTGGCGCATGAGCTCGGCCATTCTATGCATTCCTACACCACCAACAAGCACCAGCCCTTTATCTACAGCCGCTACGCCATGTTCTCAGCAGAAACAGCCTCAAACTTTCACCAGGCCATGGTGCGTGATTACTTGCTCAAAAATCAAACCGACCCGACCTTACAGCTCGCGCTGATTGAAGAAGCCATGTCCAACTTCCACCGCTATTTCTTCATCATGCCTACCCTGGCACGCTGGGAGCTCGCCATGCACGAAGCGGTTGAAAAGAGTGCCCCCTTAAATGCCCGCATCATGAACGAGAAATGTGCGGCCTTGTTCAAGGAAGGTTACGGTGACGAGGTCGTCTTTGACGAGGCGCGCATCGGCATTACCTGGGCACAGTTCCAGCACATGTATATGAACTTTTATGTCTTCCAGTATGCCACGGGCATCTCCGCCGCGCATACACTGGCCAACCGGGTGCTAGCAGGTGTAGAAAACGCCGTGCCTGATTACTTGAGGTTCTTAGGGTCCGGCGGGTCAGATTACCCCATCCCGCTGCTCCAACACGCCGGTGTGGATATGACCAGCCCAGAGCCGGTTGAAGATGCCTTCGCTTACCTTGCCAGCATCGTTGACCGCTTTGAAGCCTTGGTTGGTTGATCTTTATCAATAATTAATACCGTGATCAAGATAGAGGATTTTTTGTCTCCGTATATCAAATTCATCCCCGGGTCTCACTGAGTAGGGTTGCTAATTATCGATTCTAAATGATTTACCATGTAGAGAGGTAGGTTGGCTAACCACCCCTCGTTTCTAAAATCTGCCATAGATGTACGGATCCCTTTTATGGGATTGAACCGTTGTTGATACACCTTTAAACTTTTCGCTCGTAAATTTTCTTCGGCTTTCACCTCGATCGGAAAGATATTCCCTTTTGATTGAATTAAGAAATCTACCTCTGCTGTCCTGTTTTCTTCTGACCAATAAAAAGGATCAAATCTGTTGTTTGAGATTAATTGTTGAAAAACATACTGTTCAGTCAGGGCACCTTTGAATTGCAGAAAGATTTGATTATCATTTAATAATGTTAGGGCATCCAATTGGCTTAAGGCGCCTAACAGCCCAACATCTAAGATAAAAGTCTTAAATGCACTATTGTCTTGAAACGCCTTAAGTGGGATTTCAGGCTTGACCGCTCGGTATACTTTGCGAATAAGTCCACTATCCTCTAACCATAGTAGGGCAAGTTCATACTCTCTTGCTCTTGCACCCTGCCTAATCGTTCCGTATATAAATTTTCGGTTTTCTCTGGAGAGCTGCGTTGGTATTGAGTTCCAGACTTGCCTGATTCTTGGAACGAGCTCATACGAAGCGTGTTTAGAGAAGTCCTGTTCGTACGCAAAAAGCAGTCTTTGGTGCACCTCTCTAACCTTAGAAAAGTCATTACTTTCCAAATAAACCTGGACTGCTTCTGGCAAGCCCCCGACAAAGTAATAAGTTCGTAACAGTTCTATTAATCTTGTTTTAAAACTGTTGATTAAGTGGGTATCCTGCTTATTCATCAAATCAACTAAAGGCTCATTACCAGTTGCAATCAAGAATTCATCAAAATTCATCGGGTGAAGGTCTAAGAAATCAACCTTACCCACTGGGAAAGAAGTTCCAGAATGCAGCAAAACACCTAAAACGCTTCCTGCGGCAATGATGTGATATTCTGGAGCATTTTCCTGAAAATACTTCAAAGATGAAAGTGCATTTGGCACTTCCTGAACTTCGTCAAATATGATTAGAGTTTTTGAATCTATGACTGTATTAGACTCTATTTGCAAACCAGTTAGAATGCGATCAATATCATAATTATCTTTGAAAAGATAACGCATCCGCTCATTGTTTTCAAAATTAATATAGGCAACATTATCATAAAAGTTTTGCCCAAATGTTTTCATTAACCACGTTTTTCCTACTTGACGGGCACCTCTAATTATGAGCGGTTTACGGTTATTAGATACACGCCATTCAGCAAGGTAATTATGCGCAAATCTAAACATGATTCACCTCCATTCCTTTGAATGCTAATTATATCCTTTAATCACATAGTTCGTACGATTTATGTGCATACTTACACATATTACGTACGATCTTTGCGATTTTCCACACATTTTCATGACGATTCTGTTTTTCGTTTAGAGGTGGTTTCACTTTCCCATTCCATTCATTTTCTATTACAATGGGTTTATGATCTTATTGCATAATATCTCCCAACTCCTCACCCTCTCCGGCGGCCCTCAGCGCGGGCACGCCCTCGGTAACCTGTCCATTATGCCCGATGCTGCAGTGCTTATCGATGGAGAGCGCATCACAGCTGTTGGCAGCAGTGCTGACCTGCTCAGTGCCTATCCTTCGGCCGAGTTATTTGACGCGCATGGCTGTGTGGTCATGCCCGGCTTTGTTGACCCCCATACACACCTGGTCTGGGCTGGTGACCGCGCTGCCGAGTTTGAGCTGCGCCTGCAGGGCAAGACCTACATGGAAATCATGGCGGCGGGCGGTGGCATCCTCTCCACCCTCAAAGCCACCCGTGCTGCCAGCCTGGAGCAACTCATTGAGCAATCTTATCACCGTGCTATGCAAGCCTTCAATTATGGCACCACCACCCTGGAGGCTAAAACCGGTTACGGCTTAGATATTGAAACCGAAATCAAACAACTGCAAGCCATCCTTGAACTGAATAAAATGGGACCCTTACAGCTAATCCCCACCTTTATGGGAGCCCACGCCATCCCACCTGAGTTTATGGACGATGCCCCAGGGTACACACGCTTTCTCTGTAAAGAAGCTTTACCAGCTGTCAAGAGCTGGTGGCAGGAACATGCGCCGCATCAATCCTTGCCCTTTGTGGACGTGTTTTGTGAAGTTAGCGCGTTCGACCTTGCCCAAACCCGCGCAATCCTTGAGCACGCCCAATCGCTCGGCTTCCCGCTCAAGCTGCATGTTGACGAGTTTGAAAACCTGGGCGGTGCTAGCCTGGCCGCGGAACTTGGCGCTGCTTCTGCGGACCACCTGGTTAAAACCTCCCTGGAAGATATTAAGCAAATGGCAGCTAGCGATTCAGTAGCTGTCTCCCTGCCGGGCACGCCATTTGGCTTAGCACAAAACCAATATACACCAGCCAAGGCCATCATTGAGGCGGATGGGCTGCTTGCACTTGCCTCTGACCTTAACCCCGGCACCACCTGGAACGAATCAATGCAGTTCATCATTGCCCTGGCCTGCAGGTACATGGGCTTAACCCCTGCCCAGGCTATAGCCGCTGTGACCATTAATGCGGCGGCAGCTATCAAACTCGAAAATCAAGTCGGTTCCATTGAGGTAGGCAAACAAACCGACCTGTTAGTGCTCAATGTGCCTGATTACCGCCAACTCGGTTACCGTTACGGCACGAATCTTGTATCCTATATATTTAAACGAGGAAAACTATTTTCTATAGGATAAAGGATGCTTAAATTGAGTGATCCCGATCTGATTCACACCATTGTGAATTGGGCAATCATCGCTTTTGGCGCGCTGGCAATCATTTTTGTGTTGCGCGGGGTGTTTAAAGTGGCCTGGCGAGTCATCAAGCTGGTCTTAATCCTGCTTGGCTTATTGGTCATTGTTGGCCAGGTTTTGGGTTACATCCACATCAGCTTTTTATAACACAACAGGGGCTTTACCCAGCATTTAAGGTATCATTAAAAAATGATTCTAATGTCAATGCTGTCGCTTAAAGAGGCATAGGTCCTTATGCCCAGTGTAGAACAAGCCCAAAGTTGGTACCTTGATGATGACCCTGTGCATGATTTTGATCATGTCATGCGGGTTTACCGCATAGCTGAAAAATTGGCGCTGGCTGAAGGCGCAGACTTAGAGATTATCCGCGCAGCAGCACTGCTGCATGATTCAGTAGGCAGCGCACCTGGTAACCCTGGCGAAGCCCGTGCGGAACACCACATCCTTTCTGCCATTTTTGCCCGCCAGGTGCTGACCGAGGAAGGCTGGGCTGAGGAACGCATCCAGGCTGTGGAACACTGCATTCGCGCGCACCGCTTCCGTAACAAGGGTGAAAAACCCCAGACTATAGAAGCGCAAGTCCTTTTTGGCGCGGATAAGCTGGATGTCTTAGGCGCCATCGGTGCAGCGCGCACCATTGCCTATGCCGCATTGGACGGGCAGCCATCTTACGCCGAACCGTCACAACAATTCCTGGAAACAGGCGTTAAACAGCCGGGGGAACCCCACAGCTCATACCATGAGTACCTCTTCAAACTGCGCAGGGTCAAAGAACTGCTCTTCACCCATACCGGCAAGCAAATTGCCGAGCAGCGCGATGCTTTTCTGCGGGCTTTCTACGAACAATTGCAAGCTGAGTGCCACGGCGAAAGATAAATAAGGAGGAAAAAATGTTAGGAAGTATTATCGGTGATATTGTTGGATCAGTTTACGAGTTTAACAACCTTCGCTCCAAAGAGTTTGTGTTGTTTGACAATCGCTCAACCTTCACAGATGACAGTGTGCTAACCTTTGCCACGGCCAAGGTGCTTCTGCAAGGCAGCGATTATACCAAGACCTACCAGGATTTTTCACGCCACTATCCTGGCCGTGGTTATGGCGGCCATTTTGGCTTATGGATCTACTCAGACAAGCCCCTGCCCTATAATAGCTTTGGGAATGGCTCTGCCATGCGCGTCAGCCCGGTTGGGTTTGCTTTCCATACCCTGGAGGAAACCCTCAAGGAGGCTAAACGCAGCGCCGTGGTCACCCATAACCACCCTGAGGGCATCAAAGGGGCACAGGCCGTGGCCTGTGCCATTTTCCTAGCGCGCAAAGGCGAGAGCAAAGCCAATATTAAACGCGAAATCACCTCCCGCTTTGAGTACGACCTTTCCCGCCCAATCGACTTAATCCGCCAGGTCAACCAGTTTGACGAAACCTGCCAGGGCTCCGTGCCAGAAGCGATCAGCGCCTTCTTGGAATCCACCGACTTTGAAGACGCCATCCGCAACGCCATTTCTATCGGAGGAGATAGCGATACAATCGCCTGTATAACCGGTGGCATTGCCCAGGCTTATTATAGGGATATCCCAGAGTGGATCGCCCAGGAAGCCATACTACACCTGCCCCCTGAATTTAAGCAGCTGCTAAATAAGTTTGAAACCAGGTTTATGAAGAAAGAATAAGAATTATTTCTCGCGCAGAGTGCACAAAGGCGCAGAGAAATGGCTTTGAATTAATAATCTACTGGTTGCCTCGTTCGCCCTGCTGGATGACCTCTTTATTCTGGCAAGTCGTTGACGGCCCGAACAATGCCCTCTTTCATAAGAGGTGCACCAAAATTCAATAAATATCCCAGTTTTTTGCCACTTAGCTTTAAGTAAGTTTGTAATTGCTTACGATGGGCATTGTTTATTAATTCAATAGATTTTAATTCAACCAAAACCATATCATTTACTAATAAATCAGCTCTAAATGCTTCGTCAAATTGGATGCCTTCATAAATGATATTAATTGGCACTTGCCTTTGGACAATTAGCCCTTTTTTCTCCAATTCATAAGCAAGAATTACCTCGTACACCGACTCAAGCAAGCCCGGTCCTAATTCCTTATGAATTTTTATCGAGGTGTCAATAATTACGGTACCAATTTCATTCTCATTCATTATGTAAGTGCTTTTAATACTTTTAACTAGAAATCTTTTCTTCGCGATTTCTGCGAGAGAAAATTAAATCATTCAATCTCTTTTCTCTGCGACTCAGCGATCTCTACGCGAGGCATGCATTTTAATTCTTTCCACATCGTCTTAGCACTCTCTGCGCGAGATTATCATTTATCGTTCTCAGCGTCTCAGCGAGCTCTGCGCGAGGTAATCATTTTAATTGTTCCTCCGCGTCTCCGCGTTCTTTGCGCGAGGTAATCATTTATCTTTCTCAGCGTCTCTGCGAGCTCTGCGCGAGGTAATCATTTATCTTTCTCAGCGTCTCCGCGTTCTCTGCGTGAGGCAATCATTTTAATTCTTCCTCCGCGTCTCTGCGATCTCTGCGCGAGGTAATCATTTAGATTCTTTCTCGGCGTCTCAGCGTTCTCTGCGTGAGGCAATGCATTACTGTGTCGCACAGGCAATACATGGGTCAAATGCCCGCACTACCCGTCCAACCGCCTTCTCCAATTCCAGGTTGATCCCAGCCGGGGAGATGTATCGCCGGCCAGCAACCCTGAGCGCCCGCTCAATCGCCAGCATGTTATGCACCGTGGGAATGATGAACTGCGCATCAACAATCAGCCCTTTCTCCACCACGTATTTGTGGATCAACGGGCCGCGTGGGGCTTCCACCATCCCAAAACCGACCCCGTCCCTGGGTGTATACCCAATATCCGTGTCCATATAATCCATATCCTCGCTGAGCAGCTCAATCGCGCGTTCCATCGCGTAAACCAGCTCAATGCCCCGGCAGAGGTCAAACAGCAGGATAGGGTGAGCAGGCTTGCCGAAGGTATGGGTGAAGCGCTGCAGGTACTCATCCGCCCTGGGGGTACCCATTGAAGCTGTCAGGTTGATGCGCGCTAGGCTGTTGGCTCGCATAACCTCGCCCTGGTAGCTGGTGCGGCCGGCATAGGAATAATCCGTCTCCTCAAATTCAAGGTAGGTCTCAAATTGCGAGGGCAGGAAGGTCGCCCTTTCGCTTCCTTCCGGTCCCATCACCCGCAGGCGGTTACTGTTAAAGCGCGGCTTGGTGGCTTCGGTTGACGCCAGGTAGTAAGTTGGCTCATCATCGCCCCAGGTGCCAATGCGGTCCCGTAGTGCTTGCGACATTTCCCAATATTCATCAAACAATTCACAAGCCATCGGCAGTGCTTCTTGCAGATCTGCTAACATACCATCTGCCGCTTCGCGCTTGATGCCGCCGGTCATGCCGCCGATATGCGCCTTTACCGGGTGGATAAACTGCCCGCCCGCCAGGGTAATCAGGTCGGTACCAATCTTGCGCACCCTTAATGCCCGCTGGGCAATCGTAAACTGCCTTTCGCGGGTGGCTTCGCTTTCGTCCATGTGGAACAGGCTCTCCGCGTTCACGCGGTCTGGCATAGTAAAGATGAACAGCGAGGTGGCCTGGTTTTGGATCAATTGACCCAACAGCAGCACCTCGCGAATGTCACACGCCAAGGGTGGCGGCATAATGCCATACAGGTTTTCCAGCGCCTTGACCGAGGCAACATGGTGTGCCGTGGAACACACCCCGCAAATACGCGGCACGATCACTGGCATTTGCTCTGCGGGTGTGCCCTGAACAAAACTGCGAAAACCGCGCAGCTCAACCGCCTGGAATTGGGCCGCCAAAACCTCGCCGCCCTCGGTCTCAATTACAACCCGGGCATGTCCTTCAATTCGGCTTAAGGGGAATGTTAGCGTCGTCATTAGAGCACCTTTTCCTTGCTGCGGATGCGGCGGTTACCGCCTGCATAATCTGAAAATTGGAACAGGAACATGGAAAGCTGCGGCGAGCGCAGTGCCTCATCGATTTCCTGTGGGGGAATATCGGTCATACGTTCAAACACACGCTTGATATTTTCAAGCCAGACTGCAGATTCCTTCTCAATAAAGGCATTGGAAGGACCGCGGCAGCCAACGCAGGGGTGCCCCGCCTTCGTGCAGGGGGCGCGGCAGCCACCGCGGGTGGATGTGCCCACACAAAGATACCCTTGGTTAATCAGGCAGATATCCGGCAAGACTTCTCCTTGCTGAAACCCAGTCAGGTGCTTGGGGCGCATGTCAGTGAGCTTGCGCCTGCCGCATTCACCGCAAACAATGCTGGAAGCCTTAAACCCTTCTGGTTCTAATAAGGCTGCCATGAAAAGCTCAGGCGTGGGCGGGCAGCCGGGCAGGTACATATCCACATCTACAAAAGCATCCACCGGGTGTGTTTTGGTCAACAGGCGTGGTAAATGGACTCGGCTGGCGTTAGACAGGAAGACCTCCCTGACCTCATCCCGGTCACCAAGGTTCGTGACCCCGCCGGAAATGGCACAAGTGCCCACTGCAATGACCTTGCCTACGTTGCGCACTGCGCGTTGCAGGTTATAGGCATCTTCGTCATTGCGCACCCCGCCTGAAATCAGCAGCACCTCTACATCATCCGGCACTTTGTGCGTAGATACTACCAGGGGCATATAAACCAAGCGAAATTTATCGAGCCATTCACTGGCGTTCAGCAGGGAAACTTCACACCCAGCACAGCCAGAAAGCTGTAAAATAGCAAATTGGGGTAGCTTATTAATGTCACTTTCCATGGGATAATCCTTCCTTAAACTCAGGTTGGCTTAAATGCATAATGCAATAAGAATAACAATTAATTCTACCGCACATAATTCACACTTTGACTATTACTCATGCTACAATTGCACATCTTCACAATGAAATGAGAGCAAAACCCTATGCAGCCTGAACTGAATTTTGTCATCGAGATTACCAAACACGCCGGGCAGATCCTGCGCGAAATGCACCGCACCCAAATTGAGGTCAACCACAAAAGCAAGGCCGACCTGGTCACCGCGGCTGATAAAGCCTCCGAAGCCTACCTGATCGGTGAGATCCAGCGCCACTTCCCCACCCACAGCATCAACGCTGAGGAAAGCGGCCAGCACAGCGGTGATGTTCAGCATCAATGGTTTGTGGATCCCTTGGATGGCACGGTGAATTATGCCCACGGTATGTCATTTTTCTCAGTATCAGTAGGCTATGCGCTCAATGGCCAGCTTGAGTTGGGTGCCGTCTATGACCCCCTCATGGGCGAGTGCTTTTACGCCCAGCGCGGCCAGGGCGCTTTTGTGAATGGAGTTCCGCTGCAGGTCTCAAAAATTGATCAATTAATTGATGCGCTCCTGGTGACCGGCTTTAGGTTTCAGCTGCTGGATACACCCCTAGCCAATTTCAATAACTTCATCCGTTTTTCACACCTGACCCAAGGCGTCAGGCGCCTAAGCTCAGCCGCACTGGAGCTTGCCTATATTGCGGCAGGTAGGCTGGATGGCTTTTGGGAAGTCTCAATCAGCCAGTGGGATATTGCCGCTGGTGCACTCATCTTGCAGGAAGCTGGCGGTATCGTGACCAAAATGTTCGGCGAGCCAAACTTCATGGAAGACCCCGTCAGTATCCTGGCTGCCAACCCGGTTATCCATGGACTAATGCTGAAAGAGCTGCTTGAAGAGCGAGATCAGTAACGTATTTTCTCTCAGGAACAAGAAAACTCTTTTTTTACCTTTCCAGTTAATTTTGCGTTTCCCAAACTGAATTATAATTTAATCAAAATCGGGGGCAGGGCTTTTTATCCCCTAGAAAAATACAATGGAGGTGTTTAATGGACTTGATCCAAAATAATATTACCCCGGCAGATGGGGAGCAATCTGTGCGTACTTATTGTTGTACGTATTACAAATCTAAAATGCTGGGCATTGAAACAAATGGCTACCTGGGGGTGACCAATAAACGGGTCATTTTCCAGGCAATTAGCGCATCAAATGCAGGAAACAGCGTTATCCAAAGCGAGGTGCCAGTAGCCGATGTATCTGGGATTAGCAGTTATAAAGGCATTTATTTCAGTATTCTTCATCTTTTAGGTGCATTATTATTAACTTCAGTATTCGCTTCTATCACAAGCGCTTTGCTTGGTTTGATAGCCTTCACGATTGAATCATTCACTGCTTTCCAGGTTGTTGGTTGGCTGGTTGCTGTAGGCGCACTGGTTGGCACCTTCCTGGTGCCGGTTAAATCCATTTGGCGGCCTGTTTTGGCTGGTGTATCCATGGCATCCTTCATCGTTCTGGGCGGGGGAAACATAGGTTTTTCCTTATTTGGTGGGATCGACCTCTCCGGAAGTTGGCAATTTATTCTTGCAGCCTTGGTCCTGATTTATGTCTTGGTTTGTGCATTCTGGTATGCCCGTCGCCCGACTTTCTCACTTGAAGTAAACTCTAAGGGCGGTGCCAGCACACCCATCAACATTGCCAGTACCACCGGTATTGGGCTTCTATCAATTTCCGCTGAAAAGTCGCTCAACGCAGAGCCAGCACAAGATGCAGAGATCATGTTGAAGGAACTAGGCGCGTTAATCTTAGATATTCAAATGCTTGGTGATTATGGCATTGCCAAGTGGACCAGGCAGTAATCTCTGGAGAATGCTAATGGAAACGAATGAAACGTTTGCTGCCCTTTCTGATAATGAGCATGTAATCCGCTCTTACCGTTGTACAAAATTGAAACCTTTATTTGGAAAACCAAGTATCGGTTATCTTTCAATTACAAACAAAAGGCTTGTTTACCACAGTGAAGCACACACAGCAACTAAAAGTGATGCGATTATTTCTGAAATTCCTCTAAACGATGTTGGGGGTATATCCACATTTATAGGTCAATCTTTCAGTCTGATCCAGTTCCTGCTTTTCAGTGCGGCTTTATATTTCGGCACCATGTTTTTAAGTAACCTTTTACCGAAGTTCTTAACTGACTGGGTTTTCAGTATTATCCTGATTCTCCCTTACCTGGTAGGGCTTCTGTTTGAAAAGAATATTATCAACAAAGATATTGGCGATAAAATCATCCAAAACCTGGAAGGAACCTCGCTTGATTCAATCTTGAAGAAAAAAGACAGCTCATTTTACATGAGTGTTTTTCGAATCCTCTTCTTAGTTGGCATGGCATTATTTGCCTGGAACCTCGTCAACGAACCCCGGTTAGCCAGGCAGGGCGGCCTTTTTAATTATGTAATTCTCCTGGGGGCGTACTTTGTCATCTACATGCTCACTATTGGTCACAACAGATCCTTTGGTTTGCAGGTAGCCTCTAAAACATCTGGCAGCTCTGGGATTAAAGTTCAGGGGAATTCCTTTGTGGCCTTATTTTCAAAAAACAATAATCCAGGCCAGACAATTAATGCCAATCCGGCTGAGGATGCAGAAGCAATTGCCAGAGACCTCGGCGCAATTGTCCTGGATATCCAGCAATTAGGCGATCTGGGCATCCAGAAATGGGCGGCGGGATAAAAACAACCAAGGCACGGCAAAATTGTCATGCCTTTGCATTTTGATAGGAGTTAATATGCCCCTGAGTGAAGAAGAATACACAAAAATGCGCGATTATTATATTAACTATTTTGAGGAGTTGAGAGATCACGTCGCAAAATATCCGCAAATGCCTAAAGAAGTGGCTGAAGAAAACCTCCAGGAGATGGATAGAGTAAGTGGTTTGTTGGATAAATTAATGCAAGAAAGGAATGCTGGGCGAGATCAATCCGATGAATTACAAGCTAATCAAGATGCAAACGAATCCCTGGTAAACGAATCATCACCTGTTGCTGAAGAGATTTCAAAAGCAGATTTGACCCCTGAGGAAGAAACTCAACCATCAAATGAAGCTGTTGAAACCGAAGAATTTTCCGCTGAGCAAATTACGCCAGAGGAAGAAACAGCGGTGGCAGAAGAAAGTAATACCGCTGAAGCACAATCTCCTGAAGCAGAAAACATTAAGCAAGAGTCTCAAGCGGCAGTAGAATCTAACGAGCCGTCTTTGTCAAATGAGAGCCAGACATCGGCTGATTTGGCTGCTGAAAGCCCGTCCACGTCGCGCAGCTCTTCATATGACTATGGGTATGGATACTGAGTGAGATAATGGAAAAGCCTAATAAATACGATGAAGGAACTAAGAAACAAGGAAGGTTGCATGAAGATTCTGCTCTCAAGAAAATTGGAGGAGACGCAGTCAATCTTAACGATATTGCTGGATTAGGGCACAAAGGATATCAATTTCCAACTTTTGATATCTCTTCATCAACAGAGCTGACTTCTGTAAAATCCCATGTAAGCATGCCGGGTCAAATTTCTGAACAAGATATTAATTGCTATAAGACAGATTTTAAAAAGATGTTGGGACACAATCGTAATGGGCCATTCCCTATGGGAGAAGACGTAAAAAATATTGCCTCACTTGCGGAAAATGGACATCCTGTGCCAACAAAATTGCAAGGTGCTGACCAAACCAAGATTGTTGAATATTTACAACATGAGACTGTAATGCGTATACCTGATGACCATGTTGAAAAAATGCAATCCATAATTACCGCTGATGCAAAACAAATACCTGAAAATTTCTATTTACCTGGAAGTCCAACTGAGGAACAACTTTCAGCACTGGGCAATCGTATACAGGGTTCAGGTCTGTCTTCCTCCGAGACTGCAGAGATTATGCAAAATAAGGGCGATTCGATAACCCCTGAAAAAGAAAGCCAACCTGACACACAATACGATTACAGCTCTGGCTACAGCATTTAAAAAAGGATATGAATTCATGCAGCCAAATACTTCCATGAAACAAACGACTGTCTTCGACGGCAATGAATTAAAAACCACCGTGCCAAACCTGGACGGTTCCCAAGCCCGCTGCTTTCTGCACGGCAAGGATAGCCACGGTAGAGCCCAACAGGTGCCCCTCAGTGATGACCTGCTCAGCAAACACATGCTTTTCCTGGGCGGCATCGGCATGGGCAAGACCAACGGCATCTTTCAAATCATTGCCCAACTGCGTGAACGCATGACTCCCAACGATGTCATGCTTATCTTTGATACCAAGGGCGACTTCCATAAGGCATTTTATCGCTCCGGTGATATCGTCATCAGTAATGATGAAAAAGCCACCGGCCCCTCAGGCACAGATTACTGGAATATTTTCCAGGAGGTCGATGCCGGTAGTTCTGTGGAAGAAGAAATCATTGAAATCGCACGGGCTTTATTCTACGAACGCAGCAAGCAATCCAGCCAACCCTTCTTCCCCAACGCAGCCAGGGATCTTTTTACTGGCTTGATGCTGCACTTTTACCGGACCGAAACCCAGGCCTCAAATTTGCGTTTACGCACCTTTTTGGATCAATCGCCAGCAGCTGAGATCAGGGCTGTGTTGCAGAAATATGATGATCTAAAAGCCATGGTCAGCTATATTGCGGACGATCGCTCCCCCCAAACCCAGGGGGTAATTTCCGAACTGCAGCAGCACATGCGCGAAATCTTTGTTGGCAATTTCCGCAAGGAGGGTACACTTTCGATCCGCAAGTCAATCCGCGCCAAGGGTGGGCGCATAATCTTCGTGGAATACGACCTGGGCATCGGCGGGATGCTGACGCCTATCTACCGCCTGATGATGGACATGGCCATCAAGGAAGCCCTCAGCCGCAAAAAGAGCGAGGGCAATGTCTGGTTCATCATCGATGAGTTCCGCCTGATCCCCAACCTGCAGCACGTGGATGACGGGGTCAATTTTGGCCGCAGCCTGGGCGCTAAGTTCATCGTCGGTGTACAAAACGTGGAGCAGGTTTTCCATGCTTATGGCGAAGCCCAGGCACACTCCATCCTTTCCGGGCTGCTGACCACCGTGGCTTTCCACGTCAATGACGCCGCCACCCGCAGTTTCATCCAGGGCTTGTTTGGCCGCAACCGCAAAAAGGAAGTTTATATGGCTTCGGTAGCCTCGCGCGGCATTGTGGAACAGGTGCGCGATGCCAACGTGGTGGAAGACTGGGAAATCTCCAATATGCAAATTGGTGAAGCCATTATCGGCATGCCTGGCTTGGAACCTTTTAAATTCAGGTTCGATAAATTTGGGTAGCTATTATTGGCTATAAAGAGAAAAAATGAATGTGTCTTATAGATCATCTTTCTCTTATTGTTTTTTAGTTTTTAAGTCTTTATTATTCATCTAAACTAAGTTGTAATATTGGGTAACAAATTACCAATGATGAGGATTTTGAAAAATATGAAACATTTTTGTATAAATAGTCTCATTATCTCAATCTTGGTCTTGAGCACATCCTGTGCGCCTGGGCCCTCTGCTCCCACAACTGCCCTGCTCGGCCAGTGGGCGTTCGCCTCCTCGGATGGCGGCAGTGAAGACTTTGCCTCCAGCCTGGTTTTCGATGAAGCCGGCACACTCACAATCGAAGAGAACTGGTTCAACCAGGGTGCAACGCTATCCTATGTTGTCATCGCCCCCGGCAGGCTAAAAATCACCTACCAGGACCAGCCTCAATTGGTCAATTATGACCTTCAAGAAGACACCCTCACCCTGATCTTCAAAAGTGGTTCTAATACCTACTCGCGTATAAGCAGGCCTGCAACCCCTCCCCCAGCCGACAGCCAAATTACTACCGCCGAGCCACCCAATACCCCCTTCCCGCCCACAGCCACCCACACGCTCACCTGGGCCCCTACCTTTACGATTCAGCCGCCCACCCCCACGCCCACCAACACAAAGAGTGAACCCACCAAGACGCCCTCAAAATACCTCACCCCGACCCCAAAAGCGTATTACCCCCTACCCAATTGTGCCGCCTCGCAATTGCATGTTGGCGATTCTGCCTATATAAGCTATGAGGGCAAAAAAAACAGGCTACGCAGCTCACCTGATACACACCCATCTGATAACATCATTGGGGAAATTTTACAGGGCGAAGTGGTTGAGATTATTGATGGCCCCAAGTGCAATTATGGCTGGGTCCTTTGGAAGGTGCGCACCACCCGTAATGAAGTCGGCTGGACCCCAGAGGGAAATACCGAAGAATTTTATATGTTTCCGCTCACTACCCGGCAGCTCTGCCCCAACACGCTGCCAAGTCGCTTGATTGTCGACCAAATGGCATTTGTCCAGGAAGAGCCTGATTTGCCAAACCGCGTGCGCACCGAACCAAATACATCTGCAGAGGTGTTGGGCTATATCAATCCAAAGGAAAAAATGTTTATCATTCGCGGACCAGAGTGTTTCAATAACGCAAACTGGTGGTATGTCGAATCAGAAAAATCAGGCTTGAGAGGTTGGACGATGGAAAACACCTCTCGCGAATACTATTTAGCACCTATTCCTTAGTTTTTAGCGGATTGGAAAGTAATCAATATCTAGGGAATCCTATACACCTAATTCCTATGCAATTGCAGGATGGCAGTACCGTAAGGTGGGATCTCTGGACCGTCAACGTGGTGGAAAAAACCGCCATTGGCATTAATGTTGATCGCCTCAACCTGCCCTTCGCCCATAATCACAGCTGCGCTATACAATCCCTGCTGCAACGCGCTGTTACTCTTAGCCAAGAAGAAATCGCTGATTGGTTCGCTAGTGATGTTCACCAGCACCAACACAGCCTCTTTCTGGCTGACCCGCAGGATGCTGTAAAGACCCGGGTTGGTTGCGTCCACTACGCTCAGCGCGCCAACCCTCAGCGCTGCGTGTTCATTGCGAATCCGGATTAGGTTCCGGTAGTGCGAAAGCAGCGAGTCTGGGTCGCCCGTTTCTTCCGCCACGTTATAGTCATACCAGGCTGGTCCCAATGGTTCCCAGGGGGTCGCTGTGCTGAAACCACTGTTAAGTTCACCAGACCACTGCATCGGCCGGCGCGACCACTCGTGGATTTGGTCACCCTGCATGCCAATCTCCTCACCATAATACACAAAAGGCGTACCGGGACTGGTCAACATGATAGAAGCTGCTGCCTTCACCTTTTCATCATTATCAAAAAAGCGGCTCATCACCCTTTCCTGGTCATGATTGGTGAGGAAAACGGCAAATTGCTGGTTGGGTATTAAGTCGTAAGCCATCTGTAAGCGCTCATTAATCTGCTGAACATTGCCTGCGTTGATGGCTTGTATGGTTAACTCAGCCAGGTAAAATTCAAAGGACAGGTCAAATTCATCTCCTTGTAAATATTTAGCCATAATGGGTGTGTCTTCCCAAATTTCTCCCACCGTCATAGCCTGGGGGTTGATGGACTTATACCAGACCCGGAACTCCTTCCAAAATTGGTGGGTGGAGTCAGTATTGACCTGGTTGGTGCCCTCTTCGATGAGGTGTTTGGCAGCATCCAGCCGAAAACCATCAATCCCCGTCTCTTCCAGCCAATATTTGGCAATATTAAAGGCCTCTGCCCTGACATCAGGGTTGAGGTAATTCAAGTCAGGGCTATACGCCGAAAAAGCAGAGTAAAAATACTTTCCGTTGAGTGGAAACCATACCTGCTGGCCCCAAGAACCCAAATAACCAGGATCAACATCCGACCAAATGTACCAATTATGATAAGGAGAGGCAGGGTTTATCCCGCTCACAAACCAGGGGTTCTCACTTGATGTAATATCCAATACCAGGTCAAGGATGACCCGCATATTGCGCACATGCGCCTCATTCACCAGGTTCTTTAGGTCATCCAATGTGCCGTAATCGGGGTTGACCTCGTAATGGTCAATAGCATTATAGCCATGATAAGAGGGAGAATTATGGATCGGCATCAACCAAATACCAGTGACGCCCAAATCATCCTGCGTGTTGGGGTCCCCGTCATTCAAATAATCCAGCTTTTGGGTAATGCCATTTAGGTCACCATTGCCATCCCCGTTGCTATCATAAAATGAGCGTACGAAGATCTCGTAAAACACGCTGTCATTCCACCAAGGTAGCCCGTCCGTACCCTGGGGTATCCCAATCACGGGGTCTACCGGCACCATCTCAAAGACCTGTGGTGTTGCGCTTGGCTCAGGTGTTGGTGTTGGTGTGTTGGTCTTCTGCTGGGTTTGTTTGGGGGTCTCAGTTGGAAGGGCTGTTGGGGTAACTTGCGGCGGTAAATTACATGCAGATAAAAGCATGCTAATTGACAATGATACAACTACTAACAATTGCTTCATAAAGGCCTCCGCAGACCTATTGCATATTTAATACTAACGAACTACACCCTCAACGGTTATATTACTTGGTGCAATGCCAAATTAGAAGGTAGAAGATTACTGGTGTTAATTAAGTATATAGCGGATTTTTTTGATTAATTAAGATTCATAAATAGCAATACCAAACTTAATTAAAAATAACTATTGCTTGGTTAAATCGGTGAAGAGTAGCTCAAACGCCACCTCACCTGGCATGCCCCCAGATTTAATCCCAATATCTATTTCCAGCAAGCGGTGATAAATCGCCTTGAGCCTATCTAGGCTGAATTGCCTGGCTTGCTGGGTCAATTTTTGCGCCACGTAAGGATGCAAATTCAACAATTCCCTGATTTGCTCCTCACCATCCCCCTCATCTAAAATCTCGCGAGCTTGCAGCAGCAAACGAAACTGGCGGTGGATCATCCCAGAGAGCTCGAGTGCATCGTTCGTCTCCAGCAGGATGCCCAGCTGGGCTAAAGCCTTGCTGCCATCGCGCTCCCCCAGCGCATCGGTAAGCTCAAATATATTCCCCTCTTGCTCTTGTGCGGTCAATAAAACAACATCCTCCGATGTGACTGAGCGGTCATATTTTACGTAGGTTAGCAGCTTGTTAATTTCCTGGGTGGCACGTAAAGTTTGTGTGCCGACATATTCAGCTAATTTTCTTGCCCCATCTTGGCTGAAAGTTCCCCCCAGTTCCTTTGCTTTACGCATAATCCAGCCTGGCATTTCCCTCGCCAAGGGCATGGCGCAATCTTCCACCCAGGCGCGCGAGCCTGCCTCTCTCACCCACTTCATTAACCAATGTTTAGCGGTAAGTTTTTCCCAATTGACTTCTCCTCGGCGGTAGCTCTGCTTATCCTCCACCACTAAAACTAGGGCTGTGCTGCCTGGCAGGCCATTTAACAAATCAATGAATTTCAAAACCTCTTCAGACTTTTTTGACTCGATGCGTGCCAATGCGTCGCTCAAGATCACCAGCCGTCTTTCTGTTAAAAACGGCATTGCAAAAGCTGCCGAGCGAATATCTTCAATAGTTGCTGTGGTTCCGTCAAGAACGCTGGTGTTCAAGCTGGCCATACTCGGGTCGCCCAACTCCGCTTTAAACCTGGCTATTAGCATCTCAATACGGGTGCTATCATCGCCCCTGAGGATATATACGATGGGTTTTTCTTGGCTCATCCCTTATTCAGCTTCTGCTAAAAACGCGTCGTCACACGATGGACAGTGTGATCGTTGATTCTTTGGCTAGTCACCTGCGCCAGTTGCATGCCGTTTGGCTCAGCGTTAGTGGTCAGGGTGCGCTGCACGCGCATGCCTAGCGGCTTCGTCAAAATGAAGACCGGTACCGCAAAAAGAAGCGCC
This sequence comes from Anaerolineaceae bacterium, assembly GCA_040768105.1. Lineage (GTDB taxonomy): Bacteria > Chloroflexota > Anaerolineae > Anaerolineales > Anaerolineaceae > JAXGNE01. Next base: position 690,725 of record JAXGNE010000008.1, on the reverse strand, counting down.
AGGGGGAATTTCCAAATCTTAAGCCGAGCACTGCGACTCATGCCTGCCATGACGATCCAGGCCGTCAAGCCAGCCAATAAAGATGCCACGGTCAGGTTCGTGCCGCAATTAGGGTGAACAGCCAGTTTCGACTCGCCGCCCTCCAGCCGCTTCAGCGCTTCCAGGCCGGCATCGCACACAATCTCGGTTGGTAAGTCTGCAAACAAGACAAACCCCTGCGCTCCAGACATGCCCGCCATCGGCAGTCCCTTAAAGCGCTCACCTAAAACAGACATGGTGGCATGTTCCAGCCCGTGGTTACGGCGAATTCTTGAAATCAGTGGAAAATGATCTAACAGGCTCTGACTCATGGATGGTTTCCTTATCTTTCTTAACTAAACTTCAATTAATGCCTGGTTGAGCGCTTCCCGCAGTGACCTAACCTCGATCACTTCAATGCCTTTCGGCCAGGGTTCGGCGGAGCGCAAGCGGCGAGGAATGATTGCGCGCTTAAAGCCCAAATTGGCTGCTTCTCGCAGACGTGCATGCATCTGGCTCACCATGCGCAGCTCGCCCGAAAGGCCAACTTCACCAATCATAACCGTATCCGCTCTTACTGGCTGATCTTTCATAGAAGACGTGATTGCAGCTGCCACCGCCAGGTCTGCCGCGGGTTCAGATATCCTCAAACCGCTGACCACGTTAGCAAAGATATCATGCTCTCCCAACCGCAAACCCAGCCGGCGCGTCAGCACGGCAGTGATGATTAGCAGGCGGTTGAAGTCGATCCCATTTGCTGTGCGGCGCGGGTTGCCAAAATTCGATGGGCTGGTTAATCCCTGCACCTCAACCAATAAAGGCCGCGTGCCTTCCATGGTAACTGCTATGGCCGAGCCGGGTGCATTGACCATGCGTTCAGCCAAAAATGCTTCGGAAGGATTCAGCACCTCAATCAAGCCCTTTTCCTGCATTTCAAACACGCCTACCTCAGAGGTCGCGCCAAAGCGATTCTTTACCGAGCGCAGCAGGCGGTAACTCTGAAAATTATCCCCTTCTAGGTAGAGAACTGTATCGACGATATGTTCCAATACCCGTGGCCCGGCAATGACACCTTCCTTGGTAACATGCCCAATCACAAATATGGCCATACCGCTCGATTTTGCCAACTCACGCAGACGCGCAGCGCATTCCCGTACCTGTGAAATAGATCCCGCGCTTGATTCCATTTCAGGCAAAGTCACCGTTTGGATCGAATCCACCACCAACAAGCTCGGCTTTACCATCTGAACATGAGAAAAAATTACTGCTAAATTCGTCTCGGTGACCAGGAAAAGCTGCTTTGGTAAATCTGCTTCTCCGTCCTTCTCAGTTCGCAGCAGGCGCATCGCCCGCATTTTGATCTGCCGTTCCGATTCTTCGCCGCTGACGTACAAAACCGTGTTCCCCTTAGCCATTTGCAGCGTCATTTGCAGCGTCAAGGTCGATTTTCCAATCCCAGGGTCGCCCCCAATCAACACAATCGAGCCTGGCACGATTCCCCCGCCCAAGACGCGGGCAAATTCAGTCATTGGTAGGGTCATTCTTTCTTCGCTGTCGCCCTCAATTTCTGATAAACGGCGCGGGGTGGATGAGCCACTCAGCCCGCGCACGGCACGGGCTGAGCTAACTGGTTCAGCTTCAACAACTTCTTCTATCATGCTGTCCCATGAATCACAACTGGGGCAGCGTCCAAAACTGCGGGAGGAGATCTTTCCGCAAACCTGGCAAACATACTGTGAATGTGTTTTTGCCATTACAGCTTACACCTCAACCAGGTCGGGTTCCATTTCCGTAATTTCAGTTTGATCGTGTTTAAGTACAATCGTCTTAACCACACCACCCTCATCATTCTCAACCTCCTCCAAGTCCACGATGATAAGCTCCCCGGTTTTGAAGGTTTCGGCCAGCATGGCATCTGAAAGCTTATCTTCGAGCTGCTGCTGGATGATACGCCGCACCGGGCGGGCGCCCATTTCTGGGTCATAGCCCTGTTCTGCCAAAAAGTCTAAGGCAGCATCCGTCGGCTTCAAAGTTAACTGGTGGTCAACCAACCGTTCTGAAACTTTTTCTACTTCCAACGAGACAATGCGGCGGATATGATCCCGGTTCAAGGCCCTGAAGACAATCACCGAATCTAAGCGGTTGATAAACTCTGGCCTGAAGGTGCGCTTGAGCGCCTCGGTCAATTTTTTGCGCATCTCCTCGTATGCCAGCTGTTCTTCCTGCTCCTCGTCCACCTGTAAAGCAAAGCCTAGGCTGGTCTGGCGTTTGATCATATCAGCGCCAATATTGGTGGTCATAATGATGATCGCATTGCGAAAATCAACCTTGTGCCCCTTGGCATCCGAGAGATGTCCTTCTTCCATAATCTGCAGCAGCATACTATGAGCTTCGGGATGTGCTTTTTCAATTTCATCAAATACTACGATGGAGTATGGGCGGCGGCGAATTGCTTCGGTCAGTTGGCCGGCTTCTTCGTACCCAACATATCCGGGCGGCGCACCAACCAAGCGGCTGACGCTGTGGCGCTCCATAAATTCGGACATATCCAGCTGGATGAGCGCTTCCTCACTTCCAAATAGAAGCTTAGCCAGTGCTTTTGTAAGCTCGGTCTTGCCCACACCTGTAGGTCCTAAAAACATGAAGGAACCCACCGGGCGGTCTGGATCTTTTAAACCAGCCCGCGATCGGCGCACCGCTTTGGCGATGGATTGGATGGCATCTTCTTGCCCGATAATCCGCTTTTGCAGTTCTTCTTCCATCTTTAGCAAGCGCTGCGACTCTTCAGTGGCAATTTGCATAACCGGTACGCCTGTCCACATCGATACAACTTCTGCAATGTCTTCCTCCGTGACCATAGGGGATGCCTCGCGGTCCCAACCGCTGCGCATCTCTTCAAGCTTATTCTCCAGCGCTGTTTGGCGCACCAAAAGTGCCTGAACCGCGTCGTTATTCCCTTCCTGCCGGGACTTCTGTAGGTCCTTGCGGATGCTGCGCAGCTTGGTCATTAAATCTTTTGTGCTCTCAGCTGCGGGGCTTTTATACATGCGCACGCGCGAAGCTGATTCGTCCACCAGGTCAATCGCCTTATCAGGCAGGAACCGCTCTGTCACATACCGCGCAGATAACCTGGCCGCCGCAATCAGTGCTTCATCGCTGATTTGCAGGCGGTGGTGTTGTTCATAATTCGGCCGGATGCCGTGTAAAATCTCGATAGTCTCTTCAACCGTCGGCTCATCTACTACGATCGGCTGAAAGCGCCGCTCTAAAGCAGCGTCACTTTCGATGTTCTTTCGGTACTCATTTAAAGTCGTCGCGCCAATCACCTGCAGTTCCCCGCGCGAAAGCGCAGGTTTGAGGATGTTGGCGGCGTCTACGCTCGAACCAGCCGATCCAGCGCCAACCAGCATATGCACTTCATCAATAAACAGGATTGACTCTGAGGCCTTCAATTCATCGATAACGCGTTTGAGACGTTCCTCGAATTGACCACGGTACATCGTACCCGCCACAAGCGAACCAACATCAAGCTGCAAGACGCGCTTGTTTAATAATAATGCCGGCACATCCCCTTCGATAATGCGCTGCGCCAAGCCTTCAACAATAGCAGTCTTGCCAACACCGGGTTCACCAATCAGGGCAGGGTTGTTCTTCGTTCGGCGTGCCAAAATCTGGATCACGCGCTCAATCTCTTTTTGTCGGCCAATCACCGGGTCTAACTTGCCTTCCTCAGCCAGTCCGGTCAAGTCAGTGGCTAATTGATCCACCAAGGGTGTCTTGCCGGCTTCCTTTTTTTCTTTTCGGGGTGAAGGTCGGCTTACTGGTGCTTGTGCAGGTTCGATAGTTGATTTTTGATCCTCTTCGGCTTCGCGTTTGGTTTCAAGAATCACCCGCCGCGTATGCCGGCGTATCTGCTCAGCTCTCAGGCCTAACATTTCCAGCACCATCATAGCCGTATTTTCAGCTTCTCGCGTCAGCGCTAAGAGTATATGTTCAGTGCCAATGCTCGTCTGGCCGCTGCGCGTTACTTCTTCAATTGCAAACTCAAGCACCCTTTGGGTGTCTAATGCCAGTGTGACTTTACCTGTAAAATCGCCGAAACCTGTCTCCAGTTCGACCTTGTCTTTAACTCTGTCGTAATCTATTCCCAGATCACGCAATACACGGTTCGCAATGCAGCCATCCTCTAGCATTAAACCAAGCAAAATATGCTCAGTTCCGATGTGCTCTTTGCGCATCCTTTCCGCTTCTTTTTGAGCCAGGCTGAGAACCCGTCTTGCTTTTTGGGTAAATTGTTCCATGCCAGCCAAGGCAGTACCTCCTTAAGGTTATTTGCCAATTCTGCTAAAAATCAAGCAAAGATTGACAGAAAATTATCAAGATTAATCGCTACTTTGTAAAATAGGTTATTAACCAATGACTTTGATTAACTTATCTAGTGTGATTCTACCAAATTAAGACTTAAGAGTCTCCCCTGTCAAAGCTTTATGATAAAACGTTAATAATTACCATTAACCAGCTCCCCACTTAAGAATAATCATCAAAGCCATAAACTCAGAACCAGGATGGCTATTGTACTGCTTAATCCTTGGAGATACAATATAAATGAAATTACTCATAATTTTTCTTGGCTATAAACAAAAAGGAGACTTAAAGTGAGGAAAAATAACATCTCTATCAGGATTCTTGCCATCACCGGTACTGTTTTGCTCTTTTTACCAGTGCTTACCACAATCCTTACTGGCACCTTCATATCAATTGCGCGCCACAGACTCAGGGTTGATTACCTGATGCCGGCCGAGCTCGGACTTCTGGCTATTATTGGGGGCGGTTTGCTGTTGCTGGCTGCCATAATATCCCGCACCCACTTCAAACAAGTCCTACTAATTTACCTGCTGATGATTATTATGCTGGTTGGAAGCCAGGCTATTGCAGTATGGACAGGCTTGGCGTCTGGTGCGCGTGAAGCGACTGGCTGGCCATTTACCCTGGTCATCGGCATGCTGGTTGTGTATGCGCTGCTTACGGTTGTCCTCGGGCTTGCTGGCGTCCAATTATCCAAAGATCTCATCAAAGCTAAAAACCTTACCGAGTAGCCATTTACCCGCACGAATAAGTTAATCAAAAAAGACTAGCAAAGAGGCTAGTCTTTTTTACATCCTATTAATTAGGTATCTTGTTTGATTAATCCCAGAAACGTTATTAACAATTTCGTTGATAATGGCTTAGCCATTCAGTAAATACGCTAACACCCACTGTGTGGTTGCCAGCAACGCATCACTGTGTGTGCGTTCGTAATTATGCGAGGCATCTACCCCTGGCCCGATCAGTGCCACTGCCACGTCTCCACCTGCCCGCCAAAACGCTTCGCCGTCTGAACCATAATAGGGGTAAATGTCAACCTTGTAAGGGATTGCATATTGCTCAGCAAGGCCGCGCAGCTTTTGGCTCAATCCGTGATGATAAGGCCCGCCTGAGTCTTTGACGCATAACGAAGCATGGAATTCATCAGAGTTTTGCCCATCTCCAATGGCCGCCATATCGACCGAGACTAATTCGCTCACGTCCGCTGGGATCCCCGCAGCTGCGCCGTGCCCGACCTCTTCATAATTGCTGAAATGAAACAGCGTGCTGACCTGAGGCTTTAACCCCGCCTGGTGCAGGCTGTGAATTGCCGAAACCAGGTTAGCCGCACAGGCTTTATCATCAAGGTGCCGCGAGCGGAAAAAACCGTTCGTCACCTCCACGCGCGGGTCAAAGGAAACAAAATCGCCTACTTCGATGCCAAAAGACTTGGTCTGTTCTGCATCAGTGGTGCGCAGGTCCAACCGCACTTCCATGCTGGCGTCGTCGCGCTTCTCATCGCCCAGTGCGGCCCCATGTACATGCGTTGAAGCCTTGGTAAATAAGATACTGCCACGCACTGTCTGTCCTGGGCGTGTGTGGACCAGGCAACCTTCACCTTCTACCGTGTTCCAGGCAAACCCGCCAATTTTAGTTAGTTTCAAACGCCCATTGCCCTTGATTTCTTTCACCATGGCCCCCAGCGTATCAATGTGCGCCGTCAGGGCGTGCCTTTGGGTCGTATCATTGCCTGGCAGCCATGCCAAGAGAGCCCCTTTGCGGGTGCGCTCTAAAGTCAGCTCTGGGTATACAGATAATTCCTTTTCAACCAGGTCTATTGCTTGGCTTGTAAACCCGGTCGGGCTGGGCGTATTCAATAAACGCTTCAGAAAATCAACTTGGTATTCAAGGTCAATTGGGGGTAAGGTCATGCAACATCTCCAGTTTTTTCAAATTGTGCAATTTTTTTACGCCAATCTTCAGGCACGCGAACAGACCGCTCATTTTCAGTATCATAAGCCACCATCACAAATTCGCCACGGGCAAAGACATCGCCATTTTCTGCGTCCTCAATCTGGTGCTGAAAGCGGATGCTCTTATTACCAATGTGGCTCACCATTAAACCTACGCGCACTTTTTGATCGAAGTGAATGGATTTCAGGTAATCAATATGGATCGAAGCAACTACCATGCCAATTTCGCGCACAGATTGCCCGTTCCATAACCCGCTTTCACTGTAATACCCCATTCTTGCTGATTCTAGGTATGTAAAATAAGCCGCGTTATTAACATGCTGCTGTGGGTCCAGGTCGGCATAGCGCACAATGATCGGGTGATAAAAAACAAATTGTTGTGGATGGGCTGGTTTAATTGTGGTCATATTTATCTCCTGCTAAATTATAAGCCAAGTGTGGACTATGTAATCGTGACAAAGATACATAGAATAATTTTATCTAACTTTTGATCGCCTCTCCCATTTTGACTCGACGTCCAGTACAATAGAGATAATGTCAGAAGAACTTCATAACCTGCCAGTCGATAAGATCATCCAGGGCAATTGCTTGGATGTGTTACCCACCCTGCCCCCTGATTCGGTTGATTTGGTCTTTGCGGACCCGCCCTATAACTTGCAGTTGCAGGGAGACCTTTATCGCCCAAACTTAAGCCGCGTGGAAGGCGTGTCGGAAGACTGGGATAAATTTGATACATTCACAGAGTATGACCGCTTTACCCGTGCCTGGTTATCCGAATGCCGGCGCGTGCTTAAGCCAAACGGCACTCTTTGGGTTATCGGTTCTTATCACAACATTTATAGAGTCGGCAAGATCCTACAGGATCTTAATTTCTGGATTCTGAATGACGTGGTTTGGGTTAAATCTAACCCCATGCCAAACTTCCGCGGGGTACGCTACACCAATGCCCACGAAACCCTGCTTTGGGCACAAAAAGAAAACGGCTCCAAGTACACTTTTAACTATCACGCAATGAAGGATCTAAATGAGGGCTTGCAAATGCGCTCAGACTGGCATATCCCGATTTGTACTGGCTCCGAACGCATCAAAGAGAATGGTAAAAAAGCCCATCCTACCCAGAAGCCGGAAGCATTGCTCTACCGCATCATCTTATCTTCCTCAAATCCAGGGGATGTTGTGTTAGACCCGTTTTTTGGCACAGGCACTACCGGTGCCGTTGCCCGGAAATTACACCGCCACTTCATCGGCGTTGAGGTGGAACCAAAATATATCCGCGTTGCCAAGAAAAGGGTCAACGGCATCCTGCAGCTCGAATTTGACCCACCGGTATTTGTTACTCCAGACCCCCGCCGCTTAGAACGCATACCATTTGGGGCATTAGTGGAACATGGCTATCTGACGCCCGGGCAAAAGCTTTATTTTACAGGCCAAGAAGAGCTAAGCGCCACCGTTTTAGCAGATGGCGCAATTTTGTATCTCAACCAGCGCGGCAGTATTCATGAGATTGCCCGCAGCGTTCGCAACGGCCCAAGCAACGGCTGGACGCTTTGGCAGTATTGGGACGAAGCAGCCCAATTGATGCAGCCAATTGATAACTTGCGCCAGCGCTTTCGAGAAGACATACTGAATAATGATAAAGTTAATTAAAAAAATTAAGCCACATGATTAGAAAAGAGGACATAAATGAACAAAAATGAAACATATCAACAAACCGCTTGGCGCTTATCAGATCTTTTCACAGGTTTTGATGACCCAAATATTGCCAAAACATATCAGTTACTTGAAGAAATGGTGAGTAAATTCGAAGAATACCGCGACTCCCTTACCCCTGGTATTGATACAAGCCTTTTTATGGACATTGTAAAAGGTATGGAGGCCATTCAAAAATTGGGGACGCGCATAGGCGGTTTTGCAGAGCTAGCCTTTGCTGCAAACACGCAAGACCAAAAAGCCCAAATTGCCATTGCCCAGTTTGAGCAATTCGCTGCAGAGATGAGCAATCGCACGCTGTTCTTCAATTTGTGGTGGAAAGCCCTCGATGACGCCAACTCAGAACGTTTAATGAGCAGCTCGGGTGATTATCGCTATTGGTTACAGCAAATGCGTAATTTCAAGCAGTTTACCCTCAGCGAACCCGAAGAAAAAGTGATCAACATCAAGAACGTAAGCGGTGTTTCTGCCCTAAACATGCTTTACGACTCAATCACCAACCGTTATGTCTTCAAATTGACTGTCGATGGCGAGGAGAAAGAGCTTACCCGCGGGGAATTGATGGCTTATGTTCGGGGTTCAGACCCAGACCTACGCGCACGTGCCTACCAGGAGCTCTATCGTGTTTACGAAAATGACGGCCCCATTCTCGGTCAAATTTACCAGGCCCTTGTGCGCGATTGGCGTAATGAAAACCTGGGCTTGCGCGGCTTTTCAAGCCCGATGTCTGTCCGCAACCTGGTCAATGACATCCCCGATGAGGTCATCGACACCTTGTTAGAGGTGACCCGCCAGAATATTTCCATCTTCCACCGCTTCTTTAACCTCAAAGCCAAACTGCTGGGCTTGGAAAAATTACGCCGCTATGATGTTTATGCACCTATCTCAGAATCTGATAAACGCTACTCATTTGATGTAGCAGCTGAGATGACCTTTAAAGCCTATCATGACTTTGACCCCGAGTTTGCTGCCAAGGCAAAGCGCGTCTTTGATGAGAATCACCTTGATAGCGAAGTACGCAAGGGCAAGATGAGCGGCGCTTTCTGTGCCACCCTGCTGCCCGAACTGACCCCTTGGGTTTTGTTGAACTACCAGGGTAAAGCCGACGATGTTGCCACGATGGCTCACGAACTGGGTCACGCCCTGCATTCCATGATGGCAGAAGAGCACACCGCCTTCACCCAGCATGCCTGCCTACCCCTGGCCGAAACAGCCTCTACCTTTGGTGAAATGATGCTGACAGACCGCCTCTTAGAGCAGGAGACGGATGAGGACGTTAAGCGCGATATCCTCTTTAGACAAATAGATGACGCTTTTGCAACCATTATTCGCCAGATCTACTTTGCGCTCTTTGAACGCCAGGCGCATGATATGGTCATTAATAATGCCTCTATTGACGAACTTTCAGATGCCTACCTAGAAAACCTAAAAGAGGAATTTGGGGAATCAGTTGAACTCTCCGACGAGTTTCGCTGGGAGTGGGTCTCAATCCCCCATATATACAGCACACCTTTCTATGTATACGCCTATGCGTTTGGTCAATTGCTCGTTTTTGCTTTATACAAGAAATACAAAATCGAGGGAGAGACCTTCAAGCCTAAATACAAGCAAATCTTATCCGCCGGTGGCTCAATTGCGCCAGTCCAATTGCTAAGCGAAGCCGGCATTGATATCAGCCAGGCTGCTTTTTGGCAGGGCGGCTTTGATGTCATTGATGAAATGGTCAAGCGGCTCGAAAATATGCAGAGTTAAGAATCCATAAACCTTTCTTTTGCCCAGTTCTGGCTTGCTAAAAGGACTGGGCATTATTGTTAACCCACCCAAGCACATCTCTGAAAGTTTGTCGTGGATGTGGTATATTAGCCTTACCAACACTAAGAATGCGGAGGTTAGCTTATGTACATTGCGATTGAAGGTGTGATTGGTGTAGGCAAAACAACGCTTGCCAGGCTGATCCATAAAGCCTTTCAAGCAGATTTGCTTATGGAGGTCTTTGAGGAAAATCCCTTTCTTAGCGATTTCTACGCAGATCGCCAGCGCTATGCATTTCAAACCCAAATCTTTTTCCTGCTCAGCCGCTATCACCAGCAAAACAATACGATCCCTCAAACACTGCAGGCTGGTAACTCGATTATCTCAGACTACACCTTCGATAAAGATTCCCTCTTTGCCCGCATAAACCTTAAAGGGGACGAACTGGATATGTATTACAAGGTTCACGAAGCCCTGGCAGAAAAAATCCCTAAGCCAAACCTGGTCGTTTACTTGAGCGCCAAAACGGACGTACTCATGCAACGCATTGCACACCGGGATAGGCCTTATGAGCGTGCCATGGAAAGAGCCTATATAGACGAACTAAACCAGGCTTATGAGTCATTTTTTATCAATAGTGATCTGCCTTATAATGTACTTAAGATAGATACCGATAATTTGAATATTATCAGCAGACCCGACGACCTGGCGCTGGTAGAAACCCGCATCAGGCAGGCATTAAAATTGGTGCCTTTCCAGGAAAGCCTGCCATTAGCTACCTAAATGGGCGAGAAGGAGGTGCTGTGCGCATAACCCAGGAATTATTACTCAAGCTGACTCGCAACGAGATCAATAAACGCCTGCGCCAAAACCCTGACCTGGTGGCCATTTACCTGGCTGGGTCAGTTCTCACGGGCGATCCATTATTAGGTGGGTCCACAGATATTGATTTAGTTTTCGTGCACAAAGAAGATCCGCCTGTATCTCGTGAAATTGCGCGGATTAGTTATGAAATCTCTTTGGATATTGTTCACCATCACCAATCTCTTTACACCTATCACCGCCAATTACGCTTGAACCCTTGGCTAGGGCCATCTCTTTGCACCCATGCTTCCATATTACTCGACACAGACCACTGGCTTGAGTTCATTCAGTCCAGTGTGAGCGCCCAGTTTGACCGTCCTGAGAATACTTACGGCCGCGCCCAGCCCTTTGCTGAAAAATCCCGTGCAATCTGGTTTGACTTGCAAGAATTAGAAACCCCGGAACTCTCAGCTTGGTTTCCTCAATACTTGAAAGCCATTGAAATGGCAGCAAATGCCTTAGCTACCTTGGGCGGTCCAGCGCTGACCACCAGGCGATTTATCCTTGAATTACCCCCTCGCTTAGAACTGCTCAACAAAAGCAGTCTATTTGAAAGGTTCCTGGCTCTAATTGGCGCAGACCGGCTTTCCCAGGAAGTATGTACTTCTTGGAACCAGTCTTGGTCTGAAGCAATTGTAGCTGCGTCCAAACAAAAGGCTTGCCCACCCGATTTGCATTCTGCCAGGCGCGCATACTACCTTCTGAGTTGTAATGCCATGCTGGAGGGCGGAGAATATCAAGCCGCTATCTGGCCCATGATTACAACTTGGGGACAGGCAATTGGAGTGCTCAAAGACGACGAAAAACAGCTCGACGCCTGGCACGCTTTCTGTGACCTTCTCGGATTCCAAGCAGATCGTTTTGAGGATTGTCTCTCCGGTCTTGATTCCTTCCTGGATGAAGTAGAAATTACCTTAGAAGCTTGGAAAAATACCTACGGGCTTTAGGGTTTTTAAGCCCTGGCTAATGGAATGAAACCTCTTTTATCCTCACAAACCTGTGGATAAGTAGGAAAAAACTGTGGATAACTTATGCGAACTGTGGAAAACTCGCTCAAGTTTTCTATGAATCTCAGGTAAATTTAACCACGCATGGCAGGTTCTTTATTTGGGGATTAATGATTTTGAGGTGTTTTTAATGTGCAGATTTAATCAACAAGACTTATCCACAGCTGTAGAAGGATAACCTTTTGCTTTTATATCCCCATATAAAGTCTGGTAATTTTTTCTTTTAGCATATATGGCGTATAAAAACAAAGAATACTATGATTTTGCATGTTATCCACTTATCCACAGCCCCTACTAAGACTACTAAATATTAACTTATAAACAAATATATGGTTAATTACGGTTTGAAAGCCAAAATCATATTATATTCGGAAAATTTATCTTGATTCCAAAGTAACAATCTTGTACAATAATATTAAAAGAACATTATTTTTCTATATCCTGCCTGCTTTATTAATAACTTGACATTTGGGAGAGACAATATGACCATAATAAAGGTTTCAGCTAACTCCCGCACCGCTTCTGTAGCAGGGGCTATTGCAGGCGTCATGCGAGAATTTCGGTATGTTGAGGTTCAGTCTATTGGTGCTGGTGCTATTAATCAATCTATCAAGGCGATTGTTTTAGCACGAAATTATTTGCTTAATGACGGTATTGATATTGTTTGCGTGCCGGAATTTGTGGATATTAATATTGAAGGTAAAGTGCGAACTGCCATAAAAATCGTGATCACACCTAAGGGTGAAGAGCCAATGCGCCCGCCTTTATCAGGAAGTGATGCTGATTTAAGTGATTATTTAAAAATGTGATAGTTTTTAGCTGGCAGTTAGGTAAAACTGGTCGATTTTACTCATCCTATCTGTTAAAAGTGTACTTCTAGCTTACCAATCAGCATTTCTTTTACCTTATCAACGATTAGAGTTAAGTGCTCTGGACGCGCTACAAAATCCAGGTTATCACAAGGCACTGTCAAGAGCGGGCAAAGAGTGAACGAACTTGTCCAGCTTTCATATAAATTATTTAACTGGGAAAGGTATTCACTGCTGATCGTGCGCTCATAATCGCGTCCTCGTAAAGCAATCCGTTTTTGCAGCGTTTCCACCGAAGCTTTGAGATAGACAACCAAATCAGGCGGGGGTAGAAAATCCACCAACACTTTGTATAAATCTTGGTAGGTATCATAATCGCGCTGTCTTATGGCGCCTTGCAGGAATAAATTATGCGCGAAAACTTCTGCATCCTCGTAAACACTGCGGTCCTGGATGACAGAACCCTGCACAGCTAATAACTGGTTGTGGATGCGCAGTCGGCGAGTAAGGAAATAGATCTGGGAATGAAATGCCCAAGCTGGCATGTCCTGGTAAAAATCGGCTAAGTAGGGGTTGTCATTGACGGGTTCGTAAAAAGGTTCAAAACCAAGTTGGGCACTTAAAAGTCCCACCAAGGATGATTTTCCTGTGCCGATATTGCCTGCAATGACGATAAATTTATCCATATGTATATCTTATCATCCAAAAGCTTATTTAAATATCAAGGGTAGAAAAATCAATTTATCATCCTCTAAAGGCGGAGGTTCTTCATATGCGAAATACACCGCGCTCACCGGTCCCCATTGGCCGGTTGTGTCCTGCCCCTGCATGTAGAGGATGTGAGATTCTGTGGAGAATGGCTCTGCAAAAATAATCTCTTCAATAAATTCATCCTTTTCGTCATAAGCACCATCAACAGGAAATAATATTAATCTTAAATCCTCTTCTTCGGCTTTCCATAATGGCACATCAATACTATATCTAACCGATTTAATAGGTTGTGTATAAATCGAGTAGTCAAATTCAAGTAAATCACTAACACTAGAAGTAATCATTAATGAGGGCACATTATCGTTTAGAACACTGGTGACTCTCAGATTAACAATATTTGGGCCAAAAGGAGTCTGGTAAGGTGCATCCGCAACTTTAGCTGAATAAATCAAGGCCTCAATGTTTTTTTCAATTATTGATTCCTCAATTGCACTACAAACCGTAAAATAACCTCCATCCATATCTGAACCGACCTCAATGGTATAAGCAGTTACACCCAATTCTCCATAAACATAGTCAAAAGGTGTCCCTGCTATGCTATCCTGAGGTGTGTCAATAACACGGAGTGGTAGGTAGTGATTTAAATTTGCCAATCTGTATGCTAAATTTTTTAATTGATCATGATTTGGCGCTGGAATTGAAGTATAGCTATAAGGCCAGTAAATTACTTCACCATAACTGTGAATATCAATAAAAAGGTTTTGAATATCTAAAGGAACTGGTTCATCTCCTTCGCGTTGATCAGGAAAAATATCAAATAAGTGCTGAATAATTGCAGTCGTTTCAGGTTCTTTGGGAGTTTCTAAACCGGGATATATATCAGAACAGGTGTCTGAAAACGATTCCCACTGGAAAGGGAAATTTCTAAAAAGATCTGCACCACGCATATCTGTACCAGGACAATAATAGTTATTTGTGTTCTTTTTCCACGAGTCACCAGTATTCATAACAATCTCGTGCCCATCCGGGTTAGCCACAAATAAAAAATGAATCTCACGGTAGTCCAGCAGCCAGGTCACATCCGCGTCTTTCTCGTAATTCTCCAACAGGTATTCAGCAAAGCGCAGGTTTAATTCGACCGGCGCCAACTCCCTGGCATGCAAGCCGCTCATTAAGAATAATACGGGCTTCTCCTCAGTAATTGCCTCATTTGTCAATACCAGCACCTTGATATCATAACCAGTGTCTGAACCTTGTGTTTTCTCCCAGGAATCCCCAATATCAACCCATTCAACAAAACCAGGTTTTTCAGCTTCCCAGTCTTCTGCAAGTGCATAAATTTCGTCCACAGTCCGATAACATGATAGATCGGTATTTTCAAAAATCGCGCGTGGCTGAACTATCTTTTCTATAGGCACAGAATTATTTTTCATTTCTTCTAAGCTGTGATTTTGAGGTAAAACTTGCGTAAGTGCCCTTGCAGAAGAAAAAGAAGTAGCTAATACAAGAATTAGAATGATAGCAAGCTGGATTATGGGCGGTTTATGACGCATGACGCTGCTCCCTTAGGCAAACTTACAAGCGTATAGCCCTATTTTATCAGAGGTTTATATTGGGGATAAAAAAACTACGTAAATTTTATCAAGGTGCATTAAGCGAAAAATTTAATGAGCGCTTGATGACAGCTTTAACCGCACCTGGGTCAGGAAGAAAAGTGAAATAACATTAAGCAATACAGCCCCAAGGCAGGCTGCCCAAAAACCAACGCCATACAAGCTTGGTCCAACTAAGGCGCCCAGCATGCGCCCTAAAGAAAACGCAGCCAGGGTGGCGGCCATTACGGTAGCTCGCGCCGAGGGCAACACTTCGCTCATCATGGTCAGACCACTGATTAGCGCAAACTCGAAGGTAATGTAGAAAAAGCCCAGCCCTAACAAAGCCAGGGTCAAATTATTGGCGGTCAGCGGCAGCAAAACGGATGAAACACTGTTGAGAAGCAAGGCTAAAAGGATCGCCCTGCGCTTGCCAAGCTTATCCAAAACAAATACGGAAAGCAACTCTGAAATTAATTCCGAACTGCCAATGACGATTGAAGCGGCCGTCATCGTTGCAAAGGCTAACCCAAAGCTGTCGTTAATCCATACCCCAAAAACCAGGTTAACCAGTTCATTTGCCCCTGTGAAGAAAAACCCCATCAGCATGCCGGCTACAGCGGGCCAGAAAGTCAACACAGAGCGTAAATTTCCCAGTAAAGCTTGTTTTTCCCGCGTTGGATTTGCATCCTTTGGGATTTTGAAAATTAATAAAATGAATAAGGCTAACCCTAACACGCCGAGAAAAATAAAAGGACTAACCCAGTTTAGTTTTTCAATTAGTAACCCTATGATGGGAATACCGATAATAAAGCTTAAGGCCCAGCTTAATTCCGTGAAAGAGATAACGGCACCTCTTTTTTCGTATGGAACTCGATCGCTTAAATAAGCTTGCATGGAGGGGATAAACACCCCGTTTCCGAGCACAACCAATGACGAAGCTACGATAAAGGTAAAAAAGCTTGGCCAAATGGCTACGAAAAAGGTACCGACTGTAAACAGCCCCAAGCCCAAAAGCATCCCAGACTTTCGCCCGCGGATATCTGCATACACAGCCAGGAAAGGCCCCAACACGCCCAAGAACGAGCGAATCGAGAAGGCAATGCCCAATTCAGCAATTGATACGCCCAAGCCAGCTGCAAATAAGGGCAGCAGGGGGTAGACCATCCTGTAGGATGAGTTTATGACCGTCCGTATAAGGGTGAATAAAATGATCTCTAAATTCAGCGTCTTTGTTTTGGTGTTGGATTGAATCATGTTTGCATTATCTCATAAAAAAACGCCCAATAGGGCGTTTAGTGATATTGAATTAAATGCTAACCAAAGCTAAGCTTTATGTTTTGCTTCGCGTTCAAGCAAGTTCGTGAGGGTAGATTTTTTCAACTTCTCAACCAGGATAGCCTCAGACTCAACCCAAACCTGGTGAATAGGACAGGTGTCACCAAAAGGACAAGAGTCGTGGTCACGTGTGCATTCATTTAAATTAATCGGGCCATCAATTGCCACGACCACATCGTAAACGGAAATATCATCTGTGCTTTGCGCCAGCGCAACCCCGCCGCGTGCGCCGCGTTCTGTGCGGATTAAACCAGCGATAACGAGTTGCGAGATGATTTTGGCTAAGAACGATCGTGGAATCAGCATTTCTTCAGCAATCTTATGGGTTGGGGCTTGCTCGTTTGTTTCTAAACGTGCTAGGTAAAGCAAGGCGCGCAGAGCGTAATCTGCTTGTCGGGTGATTTGCATATCTTTTATCCTCTACTTCAGTTTAGTGTCAGGTTAAAAAATATTTATTAATTGCTTAGCCGTTATGCTGAAGCTTTACAGTTAATAAATTCTAATGAAGTTTATCACATAATTCATAATTTCAACGAATTTGTGAATTAAATGAGTTTACGAATATTCCACTATCAATATGTTTCGTGACTTATAGAAAGACACCACTTTGCTTGCTGATTGCCCATATCTAATGAATGATCTTTCCTAAAAGCGGCGTTTTGACATAAATAGCATCATAAGGGCAGGTTTCCTGGCAGCAATAACAACGGATGCACAAATCGTAATTATAGACCGGCATAGATTTGCTGTCGTTATTTTGAAAGCTAAGCGCTTTGGGTCTTACCGGGCAAATTTGCACACAGGTACCGCAGACCCGGCATTTGCCTGGGTCAATCACTGGCCTGGGCGAGGCAAGTTGGCGCAGTGCGTTGGACCAAAAGCCCTTTTTCAGCGTTGTGCTGCCAGGGTTACGGTTTACATCAAAATCAGGGATCCGGCAGGCATCCAAATCCTCTCCGACCAGCACAATATCCTCAAGAATCCCCGGCCGGTGTACCTGCGCCGCTGCAAGCGTCGGCACCAACAACGGGTCAAGATTAATCAAACGCGCCATTACCACATCCAGAGCGGTGGCATCGTTTGAAAAGATTAACAAATTTAACTGGCGAGGTGTGCCGTTGCGGGGCCCGTTGCCCTCCATGCCAACAACAGCATCCATGATGCACAGTGGCGAGTTGATTAAGCGGCTCAGGTCATACAGCATGCGTCCAAATTGCACTTCATTCATAAGGTTGGCGTGAAATTCACTTTTGGTCAAACCCGGGATGCACCCAAACAGGTTCTTGACCGCCCCCGTAATGCGCGTCAGTGCATGGGTTTTGAACTTTGGCAGGCAAACGACAGCATCTGCCTCTAAAACCCCCTTTGCCAACAAGAATTGCTTAATCAGCATCCCCTTGGGGAATGGGACTTCCTGGCCATTGACAAAATCAGCCAGGGGGATACCCAGTTTTTCCGCTTCCGCGGCAATGCCTGCCAGGCTGGTCGAGAGGGATGGCGGCCCAAAGGCTGGCGAATCACCATAAGTCAACTGGGTGCCAGCGTCCTTCAGTGCCCTGGCGACCGCTGCGAACACGGCTGGGTGTGTCGTGACATGCTTATCAGGGTTTTCGCCGATCAATACATTGGGCTTTAGCAATAATTTTTGCTGGGACTCAAATAAGCTTTTAGCGCCGCCTAAAAAGGCTAAGCCTTTCGTGACAGCTAAATCGAGTTCGCCTGGGTCATAACTGCTGCAGCGTACCAGCGCTACGGTGGGTTTTATTGGCTTGATTGAATTAGTCATTGTTTTACCTTTTGATGTTGAAGTATATTAATGTGAATTGCTCAATTTAATGGCCGCTTTTGAGAAAAAAGCCACATCTGTTGCCCGTCTGTCCTGACATTAACCCACCCCAGCTGATCAGTTCTTATTATTGAAAAGCCGTTTAATAAATCGCTGAGCAGGAAAGAACCGTCTAGGGGCAGTTGTTGTTTGTCAACGCTCAGGATGACAGCTTGTGGATGCATTTCCTCAATTTTTGTAATGTCCAGGTCATCGGGCTCTGTTTGGCCGGGCAAAATCAACAAACTATGCGGGCTTGTTTTTTCATAATACTTCAACATTGGCTTACCAAAGACCATTAACGCAGAGAAATCTTCCCAGTTTACCTGGATGTATGTTTCCTCACTCCCGTTATCCAACAACTTCAGGGATGCGTCTTGGCCAAGATCAAGCCAGTCCCCTTCAGTGAAAGTCGCCTGGATCACCTTGTCAGCTTGCATAGCCTGGTAGAGCCGGCGCGTCGTTTGGATGCGCTCAGGATCGCAAGCCCAAAGCGCAGTGCCTATGCTGACATGCTCACTCAGACCAACCAACCCATCCACGTCATCTTTTCGGCAAGAGGGGATGACTAAAAAATCAAGTTTGCGATGATTAAAGGGCAGCGCTTTGCCTAATGCTTCTTTCAAGGCTGAGCCTGGCACAGCCCCGTTCAGCAGCAGGAACCTGCCGGTTGGCGATTCGATCAAGACAACAGGGTTATTACTGCCAGCTAACACTTCGAAACTCAGTTGACCTTTTGGCGCAGAGAAGACCAGGGACCAGCTCAACACTGAAAGGCAGCCTAAATAAAATACAAGCCTATTGGGTTGCACTAACCATCTAAAGGCAGCTTTTGGGTTCTTGGAAAGGCTGAAAACAAACAGTAAGACATAGTAAACCGCCACCCATATAAACCGAAAATCACTTAGGCTGGTAGCGCCAGGAAAAGTTAGCGCTAGCCAACTCACCATGCGGTTGGTGTAAGCCGCAAACGGCCAGGCCAACCAGGCTAAAAGGCTGCCTAAGAACGGGGAAAGCAAACCACCCAGTAACGCCAGAGCGCCAAGGATCATGACAAGCGGTTGGGCGGGTAGAATTAGCGGGTTAGCCAGTAAAAACAACAGCGATAATTCACCAAAATGGTATGCAATCAGGGGCAGCACAAAGACCTGGGCGATTAAGGTGAACAGCAGGTATTCGCTGATTGGCCTGATCAAAAGTTTCCCCCAATCTTTGCTAATAAAACGATCAATAAATGCTTCAAAGCGGGCTTGAAGCGGCTGCGCATAGATTACCAGCCCTAAGCTGGCAAATAATGAGAGCTGGAACCCAACATCCCAAGGCAAGGTTGGATTTATCAGGCACATGAAAAACGCAGCCACCCCAAGCGAATTCATCCCGTTTCCCCGCCTGCCTATCAAGACGCCCACCATGCCAAAGCCACCCATAATTGCCGCCCGCACCACCGAAGCCTCTGCCCCCACCAGGATGGTGTAAAGGGCTAAAATCACGATAGCGACGATCGTCCCGCGCCAAATACCCAGCCAGCGATTGCAGATCGTTGTGATTAAGCCGGCTAAAAGGGCGATATTGAACCCCGAGATGGCAATGATATGCATTGTACCTGTCAGCTGGTAGGCTGCTTTTAGCTCAGAAGATAGCTGGCTGTCATCGCCAAGTAAGATACCTGAAAGCAGCTCCGCTTCAGGAGAAGCAAAAACTTGGCTTAAAGTCTCTTTTGAACGAGCCTTTAAGGCGTAGATAAGCGAAAGAAGCGGCTTACTCTGCCCAGACTCTATGCGGCTGACCTGGGCAAAAGTCATCAGGCTGTGAATGCCGTGGCGGGCTAAATAATCGCGGTATGAAAATGAGACATTCTCTGGTGGTGTTTGTAGGTTTCCCCGAATGACAAGCCGATCGCCATAGGCATATTCGCTGCCAGGCATCACTTGCAGCAAGACTTGCCCGCGCACGTCCTCGGGAGTGACTAAAGGTTCATCTGAACTGAGCGGGGTCAGTGACTCAACTTCGATAACCAAGTTTTCTGCAAAGTCAAATTCTTCTGGTGCGGTCTTAACTAGGCCAATAATTTCTACTGATCCGCGCTCATTGTAGTAAGCGCTTTGCAGGGGCGTAATTGGTTTTTGTGCCACTTGGTAGCGCAATCCGCCCAGGCAGATCATAAAGGCTATCGCGGCCAGGGGAATTCGGTCTGAGACGTAAATGCGCTGCTTATAATGGTTATGCAAAAACCATAAGATGAGGCAAATGACCAGCAAAACAAACCAGGCATACCAGGAGATTTTTAGGAGGTCTGCCAGCAAGCTTCCAGCCACTATTGCACAAGCAAACCAAAAAAAGGGCATAAAAGAGGGGATAATTATTTCCTTTGGATCGCGTTTTGCAGGAAGAGTAGGATTGACCATGGCGAATCGGCTTAACGATATTGGCAACAATCCAATTTTAACATGAGTCTTTACCGGGCTTAGAACTAAGTCTATGTCTCTGGCAAAAACCAGGGCGCGTTTTATGATTGAATCAAGTAAAATGATACAAAACCAGCAGGTGTTTTAAAGAGGCAGCGATGAAAAAAACTAACCAGTACAAAAATATGGATACATTAGTCAGCCATTATGCTGAATTTGAAAACGCTGAGCACGCACACGTCATGCCGATTTACCAAACCTCCACTTTTCACTTTGAAGACACCCTCAGTGGAGCAGCTATTGCAGCCGATCCTCAAAAGGGCTACTTTTACACCAGGATCAATAACCCTAACCTGCAGCAACTAGCGCGTAAGCTGGCTGCCCTGGAAGCCTGGGACCTGGTTCAAAACAACCCAGCTTCAGACCCCCAAAAATTGGCATCAGGCTTAGTGTTTGCCTCCGGTATGGCAGCTATTACCTGTGCAGTGCTGACCTGTGTTCACGCTGGCGAGACCCTCATCACCCAACGCGCCTTGTACGACGGTACCCTCACCTTGTTCAACGACTTAGCCCCAAAATATGGCCTCAATATTGTTTGGGTGGACGGCACGTCACTTGCCGAATGGCGGGAAGCCTTTGAGGCCCATCCACAGGCTCGCCTGGCCTATCTTGAAACGCCGGTTAACCCAGCTCTTAGCTTGTCCGACATCAAATCAATAGCAGACCTGGCGCATACGCATTCTGCGCTTACGGTCGTCGACAACACCTTTGCCACGCCGTACTGCCAGCGCCCGCTCAGCTTAGGCGCGGACCTGGTCGTGCATTCGACCACAAAATATCTCTCTGGCCATGGCCAGGTGATTGGCGGCGCGCTGATTGGCAGGGACACAGGCTTTGTGCACGGACCTCTGCAAAAGTCCTTCAAAATCTTTGGAGCGACGCCCAGTCCCTTCGACACCTGGCTGGCAAATACGGGGTTAAAGACTTTTCCCTTACGCATGCAGCGGCACTGCAGCAACGCCATGGTCGTAGCGCACTTTTTGGAAGAGCACCCCAAGGTTGAAAAGGTTTACTACCCTGGCCTGGGCAGCCATCCGCAGCATGAATTAGCCCAATCGCAGATGCTGGATTTTGGTGCCATGCTGGCATTTGAGTTAAAAGGTGGCTTGGAGGCTGGTGAGCGAATGATGAACCGTGTGCGCCTGGCTACTTTGGCGGTCAGTCTGGGTAATGTCGACACTCTCATTCAACACCCGGCCAGCATGACTCACCGTAATACACCAAGGGATCTGCGCTTAGCCAGTGGCATTACAGATGGCTTGGTTCGCTTATCGGTTGGCATCGAAAATGTGCAGGATATCCTCGAAGACCTCGACCAGGCCATGCGTTAAGCCGGCTTAGGTTTCGCTTTGCAGGTAACCTCATCTAATAAAAATTCACAAAAACCAGATTAGTGTTATAAAAGGAACAATGCAACAGGAATTTTTGCCAGGATCACAAGAAAGGAAACCAAAAAGGTTGCCGGGTTTTATCCAAAACCGATTTTGGTTGTTTTTTGTGAGCCTGTTTCTTGCCTTGCTAACCTGGCAAATCCTGGTGATGATTTTTAAGATCCCCAGTTTTCTGCTTCCCAGCCCGATCCAGGTGGCGCAGCGCTTCATTTTCGCCTTCAAGACGGGTCTAATTCAGCGCCATCTTTCTTATACGCTGCTGGAGGTGTTGCTAGGCTTGTTCTCGGGCAGCATATTGGCAACCCTGGTCGGTTACTGGCTGGCAAAGTCCCCCGTCCTGGAAAATATCATCTCACCTTACCTGGTTGCCTCGCAAGCCATCCCAATTGTAGCCATAGCGCCATTGATCATCATCTGGTTTGGGCCAGGCTTATTGGCAAAGGTTATCATCTGTGCCCTGATTGTATTTTTCCCGGTTTTGATCAATACCGTGATTGGCTTGCGTGAAGTGCCGCAGGATCTCCATCACTTGATGCACTCGCTGTATGCTTCCCGTCTGCAGACTTTGCGCTACCTGGAAATCCCCTCTGCCTTACCCGTCCTGCTGGGCGGCCTGCGCGTTGGGGCTACATTATCGGTTATTGGTGCAATTGTGGGCGAACTGGTAGGCTCTGACAGGGGTATGGGTTTCTTGATCAACGTCGGGCGCGGCCAGTATGATACAGCCTTGGTATTTGTGGCGGTCATCACCCTGATCATAATGGCCTCAAGCCTATACGCTTTGGTTGTATTACTCGAAAAACGCCTGCTAGCCTGGCAAACCTGGCGAAAAAATTGAGGGATTATTTTATGGAACGGATTAAGTATAAAAATCATATTAAGAAGATTATTTTGGTACTTTTTTTATTTATTATTAGCGCTTGCCAAGTAAAAATTCCAAAAACCACCCAGGATTTGACCATAAGCCTCACCTACATTCCTAATATCCAGTTTGCGCCTTTTTATGTAGCGCTTGATAAAGGTTATTTCGAATCGAATGGCTTGAAGGTCAGTTTGAACTATGGCAACGAGGCTGACCTGGTTGCCCTGGTAGGGTCGGGTAATCAAAAGTTCATGATTGCATCGGGTGAGCAAATTTTACTCAGCCGCGCCCAGGGGCTGCCTGTGGTTTACGTTGCCGCCTGGTATGAAGACTACCCCGTAGGGGTCGTTTCGCTCGAATCGCAAGGCATTGCAGCACCCCAAGATCTAAAAGGGAAATCCATTGGCATCCCCGGTCTTTACGGTGCCAGTTACATTGGTTTTAAAGCTTTACAAGAGGCAGCTGGCCTGGCTGATACTGAAATTTCCCTCGAATCGATTGGCTTCACCCAGGTTGAAGCGATTATGGGCGAGCAGACGGACGCAGCGGTGATTTACGTAGCCAACGAGCCAGTCCAGTTAAGGTCGCTCGGCTATGATGTGAACCTTTTACGGGTATCAGATTATCTCGATCTGGTGGGCAATGGCCTGGTCACCAATGAAGAAACGATCAAAAATGAGCCTGAACTAGTTAGCAAGGTTACCCAAGCGGTATTAAAAGGGATTGACTATACTGCCAAACACCCAGACGAAGCTTATGATATTAGCACCCGCTATGTTGAAAACCTTGCCCAGGCAGATAAAACGATTCAAATGCAGGTGCTTAGTGAGTCCATTCAATTGTGGCAGACGCAACAATTGGGTTACTCTGACATGAACGGCTGGGAGAATATGCAGCAGTTATTAATCAATATCGGTTTGATGCAAAATCCTGTCGACCTTTCCCTGGCTTTTACCAATGACTTCATCGACTGAACCAGCCCTAAGCGTCCAAAATTTAAGCGTCAGCTTTGTAGAAAGCGATGGCAGCCTGGACGTCCTGGATGATATTTCCTTTGACCTGCAAAGCTCGTCCTTTGTCAGCGTGATTGGCCCCTCCGGGGGTGGGAAAAGCACGCTCCTGCGTGTCATCATCGGTTTAGTCCAACCCAACCAGGGGCAAGTTGTTTTTCATGACACAAGCGGCAGTTTTGAAAAGCCAAAGATTGGCATGGTATTCCAAAAAGCCAATTTAATGCCCTGGCGCAATGTACTCGAGAATATTTCGTTACCCTTAGAACTTGCAGGTATGAAAAACACGGAGGTCGTTCAGAAAGCCATGGAAATGGTTGAGATGGTTGGCCTTTTGGGCTTTGAAAAAAGCTACCCGCATGAGCTATCCGGCGGGATGGCACAGCGCGTTGCCATTGCCCGCGCATTAGTGCACGACCCAGACATCCTGCTGCTGGATGAGCCCTTCGGCCAGTTAGATGCGCTCACCAGGGAACGCATGGGCGAGGAACTGCTGCGCATCTGGCAGACCAGGCAGAAGACCGTCTTGATGGTCACGCACTCCATCCCAGAAGCAATTTACCTTTCCGACCGGATATTGGTTCTGACCAGCCGCCCAGCCAGGATTTGCCTGGATCTGCCGGTTGCGCTTCCGCGCCCAAGGCATGAAGACATGCGCTACTCACAGTCTTTTGTAGACCTGGCACAGCAAATTCGGCATCAATTATCCAGCATGGCTGGCTAATTGGTTTTGCATGCGAGAACCTGCACTAAAATTGATTTATTAAAAACATTGGGTAGGATACAGGAACAATAATGAAGCTATCTGTGAATCATTCATCAGCCCTTGTGCAATTACTTATTGAAGAGGCGTTAAGTATTGATGCCATTGAAATGGTAGATAAAGTCTCTCCTGCTGAGATTGCCTTTGCAAGGCAGAGCTTGCCAGCTTTAGAAACCCACTATCATCAAGGGCGCATGCTTTTTAATAACAAAGGCTATAACCATTTGGCAAACTACCTCCAGCTCTGTCCTGATTCGCCCTTCATTTCCATTCATTTGGCACCCTTGCCTGCCTATATTACGTTTCCAGCTCTCAAATGGTCGGTTTACCTTCCTGAGGCTAATCGTGACAGGTCAGTCCAGCGATTCATCCAACAAGTTAAAAATGCGCAAAAAATGTTTAGTCTCCCGATCATATTGGAAAATATGCCAGTTTTACACCCCTCTAAGTACTTCTTTGAGAGCGACCCACAAGTGATTTCCGAAGTCTTGAAGGAGACCGGCTGTGATATGCTGCTGGATTTAGCGCATGCGCGCATCTCCGCCGAAGCACGACATTTGAGCCCAGAAGATTATTTAGCGTCACTGCCCCTTGAGAATGTCGTCCAGGTGCACCTGGCAGGCACGCGCCGGGTGAATGGCCTGCTGACTGATGCTCACGATACGCTTGAAGAAGCGGATTACCGCTTATTAGGCTGGACCCTGCAGCGCTGCCAGCCCAAATGGCTGACCCTTGAATACTTTCGGGAAGAGCCAGGGGCGGTCAAGCTTCAAATTGAACGATTGCAGCACTTTCTAAACTAAATTTACGCAAAATTTGACCCTTATCTGGAAAATTGACATACAATCAAAGTATGCCTGAAAACTTGAAAGGTCTTCTTAAAGCGGGCTCATTGCGCCTTGGGCTTGCCTCTCCTGAATTGCGCGTAGCCGACGTTTTTTATAATACAACCAAAATTTGTGAAGCGCTTGAGAGATTAGCTGCCCAAAACTGCCAGCTTGCCTTCTTCCCTGAATTATGCCTGACGGGTGCCACCTGTGGTGATTTATTTGGGCAGGAACTAATGGTTCAAAAGTCGCTTGAGGCTTTACGAGTGATTGAACAAGCGGTTAAGAAGCTTAACATCAACGCCATTGTGGGATTACCCATAAAGATTGACCAGCATTTATATAATGCCGCTGCCTTTATAACCCCTGGAGGTATCCAAGGAATGATGCTGAAAGCTTTAGCACAGAAGTCAATAGATCAGCGTTCATTTAGCCCTGCTGCGCTTTGCCAGCAAAAAACGCTTGAGATAAACAGTCAGGCGATTCCGGTTGGGCCTGGTTTACTATTTCAACCTGCACTTATGCCAGGTCGCACTATCGCCATCGCTTTTGGTGATGAGCTGTTATCAGCTGATCCAACCATTAACCAGTTGGCTTTGCGCGGCGCGAACCTAGTCCTTTGCCCTTCTGCGATCCCAGCCGAATTAGGTAGCGCTCAAAGAATTAAAGATGTGGTTTGCCGGCTTTCAGAACAACATCAGCTCGTCATTGGGCTGGCGTCTTGCGGGCCAAACGAATCCAGTACCGACCAAGTCTATTCTGGTCAATGCCTGGCAGCCGGAAACGGTCAGCTGCTGGCAGAGACAAGCTTGTATTCTTTTGAAACGCAATACCTGTGTGTAGACATAAACCTGCGCCCAGGGAGTAACAAACAAAAATCCGAAGACAAACCAAACCAATCCCAAGCTGAGCCTGGTTTAAACCCAGACCTCATCTCCCACACACCATTTGTCCCCGCAGATCCCCAGGTAAGAATTGCGCACTGCCAGGAAGCGCTGCAAATCCAGGCGGCCGGACTGGCTAAGCGGATCAAATTCACAAGTACTCAAAAGCTGGTCTTGGGATTGTCTGGCGGGATGGACTCCACCCTGGCTTTATTAGTTAGCCTGCGCGCCATGGAGCTGCTTGGCATCGACAAACAAAACATCTTTGCCCTTTCCATGCCGGGTCCGGGCACAAGCAGCAGGTCGCTGAATAAATCAGCCCAATTGGCAAAACTCGTTGGTGTTAGCTTCTTAGAAATTCCAATCCATGAGGCTTTAAACCAGCATTTAAGAGATTTGAAACATGCCCTAGATTTATTTGATGTCACCTACGAAAATGCCCAAGCCAGGGAGCGCACCCAAATCCTGATGGACAAGGCTAACCAGGTGGGCGGGCTGGTCGTCGGTACGGGCGACCTGTCTGAGTTGGCTTTGGGCTGGTGCACTTTCAATGCCGACCACATGTCCATGTACCATGTCAACGCCGGGGTGCCAAAAACCCTGGTGAAGGCCATTTTAACCTGGGCTGCTGATAAGTTATTCGATGGGAAACTGGCAAAATTGCTACACCAAATATGTGACGACCCAGTCACACCTGAGCTTTTACCTTTAAATGTCGACGGAATCTCAACGCAAGACACTGAAGCAATAATTGGGCCATACATTTTGCATGATTTCTTTTTGTTTTACACCCTCCAAGAGCGTTTACCCCCCAAAGAGGTATTCAAAATAGCTTCTCAAATATTTGAAAAGGAATTCTCACCTGCGGAGATCCTGCGTTGGCTGAAGGTCTTTTACACCCGTTTCTTTGCCCAACAATACAAACGCTCAGCCATGCCGGACGGGCCTAAAGTTACGAGACTAAGCCTGTCCCCCAGGGGGCAGTGGCATATGCCAAGTGATGCCAGTGCTAACCTGTGGCTGGACGAAGTTACAAGAATCGAGTCTGGATTGAAAGCACAATAAGATGTTTGATTCCTATACGCTAGTCTTTGGTACCTCCGCCGACCCGATCCATCAAGGCCACATTGACCTGATTACCGACGGGACAAAAGCCTTAATCGACCAGGGTATTGCAGTCTCCAGGATAATACTCATGCCGGTCTATCGGCGCAACCCTATCCTTCATGAAATCAAAGGTTCGCTTCCTTTAACTTACAAACATCGCTTTCATATCTGCCAACTAGCTACCCATGAAATTGCGCGAAACCTAGCTGGCTTAGTGCAGGAAGTGAGCGTTAGTCGTTTGGAGCAGACCTTGGTGAGCGAGAACCAAAGACCAAATTACACAGCCGAAACCCTTTCCGCCCTGAGAGATACCCTGGATGAGAAAACGGGCATTGTCTTCATGCTGGGCGAAGATGTGTTTTCTGGTGATCCGCCAGGCTTCAGCAAGTGGTATAAAGTTGATCGTATTCTAGAATTGGCGCTCATTGCTATTTGCCCCCGTCCCGGGTTTGGAATGAATCAGGATTATCTTGAACACATACTAAGTAAAGGTGCCAAGCTGGTCTTCCTGAAAGGCTTAAGAACGAAAAATATTTCATCTCATCAGCTCAAGCTGCGCCTTAAAGCAGGTGAAGACCCCCTGCAACTGGCACGTGATGGCTGGATTAGCTACTCCATTGCCACATACATCAAAGAAGTGGATTTGGTGCGCTTGTGGCAAGCACTTGAACCTGCTGATAAAAACAAAAAATGATTGGAAACTGCTATGAATAATGAAGATAAAGCACTTGAGGTATTAGTTGGGGAATTATTGACAGAAAAACACCTGACCCTCTCTTTGGCTGAAAGCTGTACTGGAGGCCTAATTGGGCACCGTATAACGAATGTGCCTGGTTCTTCTGTGTACTTTATCGGTGGGGAACTTGCCTATGCCTACGAAGCCAAAGTCAAGCTTTTAGGGGTGAGTTGGGAAACCCTTCATCAATTCGGTGCCGTAAGCGCACAAACCGTTTTGGAAATGGCACAGGGTGTTCGGGAAACCTTGAATACAGACATTGGCCTTTCAGCCTGTTGCATTGCCGGACCCGGCGGGGCAACGCCAACTAAACCTGTTGGCACTGGCTGGATTGGGCTTGCGGCAAAGCATGGTGCGTGGACAAGGCACTTCTTATTCTCATTCGATCGCTTGGGCAATAAAGAAGCCTTAGCTGAAGGGGCTTTAACCCTTTTATGGGAGTACCTTATAGGTAAAATTCCTTAATTATCCTCATCCAACAGGGTATTATTTCGGGCTATAATTAGGGATTATGGCACCTGGTTTGATTCCACCCAAAAATATTAAAATTCTTGCAAATGTTGCCATTGCAAAGACGGACAAACTGGCTCGAGAGGTTAGCCAATATTTGGCAGCTTTGGACATCTCAACCCATATTGACAAAATCGATTTTGAAAGACCTAACCAGAACTTTGTCCTTGAAAATTGTGACATGGTCATTGCGCTCGGGGGGGATGGGACGATCCTAAGGGCAGGGCATCAATGCGCGCCCTTGGGGCTGCCGCTGCTTGGCATTCACGCCGGCCGCTTTGGTTTTTTGGTTGAATTAGATGAAAGTGATTGGCGAGAAAAACTAAAACTGCTTGCTTCTGGTGCTTACCGCTTGGAAAAGCGTATGATGCTGCAAGTAGAATTTTTTAAATCGGGAAAGCCTTCAGGTTGTTGGGACGTAATCAACGAATTGGTTGTCTGCCGTGGGCAGCACGTCCGGCCGATCGAGGTCAGGGTAGACCTCAACGAAGGCTACCTGACTAGTTACATGGCCGATGGGCTGATCGTTTCAACAGCAACCGGCTCCACGGCTTATGCTCTAGCTGCTGGCGGACCCATCTTACCACCGGAATTGCGTAATATTTTGCTGGTACCTATTGCGCCACACCTATCCTTAGATCGGGCAGTCGTTTTGGCAGAGGGCGCCAGTGTCTGCATCCAGGTGCACAGCAACCACGAAACAGTAATCAGTGTCGATGGACAGGACTCGGTGATGTTGCATAATGCGGATTTGCTGCGCGTTACCAGCAACCCGAACTCACTCAAAATGGTTCGGTTTTCTGAGCCAAACTATTTTTACCGCAGAATTTCCACCTACATGGAAAATAACCCCATTACAAAGTTAAACAACAATGGACAAAACTGAAACGAACATAAATGATGACAATGAAATCACCTTAAGATGTAATCGCTGTGGCAAACCGATTACCCCTGCCACCGCGGTCTTAACCCCCACTGGCTATCGCTGCAATGAATGTGTACGCAGTCAACAAAAAGTCTTCGATACTGCAAAAACAGCAGATTTACCAATCGGGTTTGTAATAGCAGTAATCTTATCCTTTTTTGGCAGCCTGATAACCGCCCGCATTGGGTTTTTTACGATTTTACTCGCACCCGCCTTTGGCATGTTGATTGCCGAAGCGGTCAGGCGTGCGGTCAAAAAAAGGCGCAGTAAATTGCTTTTCCGCCTGGTACTATGGGGCGCCATTATTGGTAGCCTGCCGCTGCTATTGATTAACTTAATTACTTTACTTACGAACGGGATTTCTCTGTTTGGCTTAATACCCGTTTTTTATCAAGGGCTCTTCATAGCACTGTGTGCCTCTTCAGCTTATTATCACCTGTCAGGTATTCGCTTACGGTGAGGGTTACATGCTGATCGAGTTGCACATTCAAAACTTTGCAATCATTCAATCCCTAACGCTTTCTCTGAAAAGCGGTCTGAGCGTATTCACTGGTGAGACTGGCGCCGGAAAATCGATCATTCTGGATGCACTGGAAGCGGTTTTGGGCGGCCGCGCAGATACCACTTCTATTCGTACAGGTGCAGACCTGGCTTTAATTGAGGCGAGCTTTGCACTTTCTGGCGGGGTAAAGGACCGCGTAAACGCATTTTTAGAAGCTGAAGGTTTATTAGAAGACCCCGACTACCTCAGCCTAGCCCGAGAAATCAGGAAAGAAGGACGTAACACAGCCCGCATCAATGGGCGCAGTGTCAGCGCAAGTTTGCAAAGGGAATTAGGCGCATTGCTTGTGGATATTCATGGCCAATCAGAGCATTTATCCCTTCTTAAAGTAAGACACCACCTGGAACTGTTAGATCGCTTTGCTGCTACCCAAGAATTATTGGCAGATTACCGGCTGGATTATCAAAAATTACGGACCGTCCAGGGCGAGCTTGAATCCCTGCGTCAGTCAGAAACCGATGCAGAAAGACAGAAGGATGTGCTCGATTATCAAATACGGGAGATTGAGGCGGCGCACTTGCAGGACAACGAAGAAGAAAGCCTGCGCCTGGAACGCACAAGGCTATCAAATGCCGAAAATTTGAGCATGCTCGCTCAGCAATCACTACTGCTCTTAGACGAAAACACATCAGAAAGTGCTTCGGTTACGGACCTGCTTGGCCAGGTTGTCAATGCCTTGTCTGAATTAACCCGTATTGACCAAAATACCAAGCACCTCTCGGAACAAGCCGAAGTCAGCTTGAGCAATTTGTCCGACCTGGCTTTAGAATTGCGCGATTACGCTGAGTCAATCGAGTTTAACCCACAGCGCCTTGACCAAATTGAGGAAAGAATAGACCTTATTAACCGGTTAAAGCGCAAATATGGCGGGTCTTTGGAATCAATCATTGCTTTTCAAGCCCAGGCCTTGCAAGACTTAGAAAAAATCGAATCTGCAGGAGAGCAGATTCAAAAACTGAACGTTATAGAACAAGAGTTAATGGAAGTGCTTGCAGAAAAAGCACTACTTATTTCAAACCAAAGGAAAGCGGCTTCTCAAATCATTGCCAATAACATCGAAACTCAGCTGGATGAACTCAAAATGACACATGCCCGTTTTGTAGTGGATATGAAGATGCATGAACACCCAGCAGGTCTAAAGATTTCAGATGATCTGAGGGTTGATTTCGATGCTAGCGGTATAGACCAAGTTGAGTTTTTGGTAGAAACAAACCCGGGCGAGGGATTGAAGCCACTCGTAAAAATAGCCTCTGGTGGGGAGGTATCTCGTTTTATGTTGGCACTTAAAAACGTCTTAGCATTAGCCGATACCATCCCAACCTTGGTGTTTGATGAAATCGACCAAGGCATTGGCGGCAGGATTGGACTAATGGTTGGAGAGAAACTTTGGCGGCTTTCTAATAATCACCAGGTCTTGTGCGTAACCCACCTGCCGCAATTAGCTGCCTATGGTGACCAGCATTTTAATGTCACAAAACTCGTTCATGATCACCGTACCCAAACCGAGATTTTTGAATTAACTGGCGAAACCCGCCAAAATGAGTTGGCAAGCATGCTAGGCCCAACTAACCAGTCCACACTCAATGCCGCCAATGAACTACTTGAATCAGTCTCTCAAAGCAAGGGTAAAATTAAGCTACAAGGATAAATATTGATTTATTTAAATTAATCATTTCCAGTGTTGCGAATTAATAATAGAGATTTCATTAATCAAAAAAAGGTTGAAAGGAGAAATAGGAAATGCCCAGCACGAATGATATTCTCGCAGTAATTCTCGGAGGCGGCCAGGGAAAGCGGCTTTTTCCGCTCACTGTCATGCGCTCCAAACCAGCTGTACCTATTGCTGGTAAGTATCGTTTAATTGACATTCCAATCAGTAATTGTATTAATTCAAGCATTTACCGTATTGCTGTCCTGACCCAATTCAACTCCGTTTCTCTGCATAGGCACATCGCCAGGACCTATAATTTTGATGCTTTTCACCGCGGCTGGGTTCAAATTTGGGCGGCCGAACAAACCATGGAGCATACAGAATGGTATCAAGGCACAGCAGATGCGGTCCGGAAGCAGTTGATGGAAATACAATCAGCCCGAGCAGATGACGTGCTGATTTTGGCGGGCGATCATCTCTACCGCATGAATTATGCCAAAATGGCGCAATTCCACTGGGAAAATGGTGCAGATGTGACCGTTGCGGTGCAGCCGGTACCGAAAGAAGAAGCCTCTCGCTTTGGCCTGTTAAAGCGTGATGAAGAATACCGCATTAAGGATTTTGCTGAAAAACCAAAGGAACCAGCGGCTTTAGCTAAAATGGTCAGCCGGGATGACCCCGACATGCCCTATCTAGGCTCCATGGGTATATACCTCTTCAAACTTAAAACTTTGGTGGATGTCTTGAATTTGGACAATCACAACCATCAACTGGATGACTTTGGCGGGGATATCATCCCACACCTCATTCGAGAAGGCGCAAAAGTTTACGGTTACGATTTTTCGGGCTATTGGCGTGATATTGGAACCATTCGCTCTTTTTATGACACCAATCTTGAAATGACCGTGGCAGAGTCTGCTTTTGATCTGTTTGATCCAAATAACCCAATTTTTACACACGCCCGCTTCTTACCCGGCTCACAGGTTTTTGGCGGTAAACTGAAAGATGTTCTGCTTGCTGAGGGTTGCCGCATTTATAATGCCGATATTGAGCACTCTGTCATTGGCCTAAGAAGCCAGGTTGGATCAGGTACGCGCATCCGTGATACCATCCTGATGGGTGCAGACTATTACGGCACGCGGGGCAGTGCGCCAATTGGTATTGCTGAAAACTGTGATATTGTCGGCGCCATAATCGATAAAAACGCCAGCATTGGCAATAACGTGGTTATTCGTCCCTTCCCACCCGATGTGGACTTAGACCATTACCTATACGCAGTGCGTGATGGTATCGTGGTCATTCCAAAAAACAAGGTTATCCCAGCTGGAACGGTTATTGAACCGAAAGGATAATTTAAAAAGTTAAGCATGAAATGCCGGCAGATGACCCTGCCGGCTTATTTTTTCCCAATTAAATGGCTGAGCCAATAAGCAGCAATGCCAAAAGCCACGGACACATTTAGGGATTCTTTGTGTCCTTGCATAGGAATGCTTAAAGAGGCATCACAAAGTGCTAAAACGCCTGGGTCGATCCCGGCGCGCTCACTCCCCACAACCAAAATCATCGGCTGATTAAAAATTTTTGCAACCTCATAATCAAATAAAGAGATCGAGGAGGGTGTGAGTTCCAAGGCTAAAATGCTATAGCCCTGGTTTTTTAATTGCTTTACGAGATTAAAAGCATTTGGGTAATATTGCCAGGGCACGCTCTTTTCAGACCCCAAAGCTGTCTTACAGACCTGGTCATTTTCGTCTGGATTGGGTGTGATGCCACATAAAAACAACTGGCTTAAACCAGCCCCGTCCGCAATTCTGAAAACGGAGCCAACATTATAGCCTGAGCGGATATTATCTAATAAACCCCAAAGTGGAATTTCATGGTTCCTGGGCATATTAAGCTGATGATTCTGACCTTCAGCTACTGGTTTAATTATCTCCCCGCAGCGTGGGCAGAATTTGCCTTTATGGAGATCAAGGTCTAAAGGAAATCTAAGGCCGCATTCTGGGTTTGAGCATTCATGAAAGGTGTACATTTTGATGATGAAGAAATTTTACCCCCAAATGCTTAAGTAGTATTTAAAACGCTAGACGCCTGGGTGAGGGGGGCACCCAAACGTCTAACAACAATACTATAGCATAAATCAAAACTTAATGCAAGCCTTTTAAGCCATTAATTTGTATATTAATTATTTATTTTACAGTTCATTAATAATCCGCCGAAACCAAGGAATCTCACCTTTTGCCATGGATTAGGAAAGGCAAATCAAAGCAATCCTGTTTTATTATGATCGCGAAGGATTAATTGGAATACTGGTGGAGTGAACTGCTTAATTCTGCCCGACCCTGACCTGTCCGTCAGCTGTGCAGTATGACTCAAACGTATAGCCTTGTCGAATTAATTCGTGTAGCAGTAAGCCTAATCCCCTCACCGTTTCAGTGCGGTTTTTCCCGCCGTCGTGCATCAGGATAATTGATTCAGGCTTGACATTTGCAAGTACAGTTTCACGGATCGTTTCAGCGCTCACACCAGACCAATCCCTTGTATCCAGGCTCCACATTGAAACATCGTAATGCATTCGGCTGGCAAACGTCCAGATATTTGGGCTGGTTTCTCCGTAAGGTGGGCGTACGCAGCTGACAATTTGATTTTCAAGGTCTGGATAATCCACGAGCGCTTCGCGAACAGCGAGCTCTGTATCTTTGACTTCAAGGTAAAAATCCGTCCAAGAAAGCGCAGCCAGGGAAATGTGATTGTAACTGTGGTTAGCAATATTTTGCCCGGCCTGCGCCATAAGCAGGATGGTATCAGCATTGCTTTTTGCGCTTTTGCCAATGACATAAAAAGTAGCTTTTGCGTTGTATTTATTGAGCATTTCTACGACCTGGGGTGTCCATTCTGGGTCAGGTCCATCATCAAAGGTAAGGTAAACCCACTTCTTTTCCTGCGCATTGGGAATAATTCCTGTCGCTTGTGTGGGCGGGCTTGGCTTAAGCGTCCACTGGCTGACGAACTGGTCAAATTCGCTTAAAACTGCGCTATCGGGAACGAGTTCTTGTGTACCAGGCATGCTTGCAGATGCGGCATGAACCAAGTTTAGATTCACCGCCAGTAATATTAACAATACGAATAGGGATAAGCCCTTTTTTACCAGGTGTTTGCTAGGATGATCAAATTTGGACATAATTACTCTACTAAAATTATACTTCTTAATCCCAATTTCATGCAATTATTAATATAATGCTGATCGCCAAAAAAAGAGCTCTCTTGTAAATAAGTTATAATGAACAATCTAAAGGGGTCAAAACCGCAATAATTCCTAAATGAAGAAAGTTTTGTATTTAGGGGATTGGTTTGGCTCAGCAGTCCTAAAAATGACAAGAACTTAACCAACTTAAACAATTAAGGAGAATGATTATGCTATTGAAACACTTTTTTCTGGAGAAGATTGCGCACAGTTCGTACATCCTGGCCGGAAAAGAATCTTGTGCTGTGATAGA
Organism: Anaerolineaceae bacterium; assembly: GCA_040768105.1. Lineage (GTDB taxonomy): Bacteria > Chloroflexota > Anaerolineae > Anaerolineales > Anaerolineaceae > JAXGNE01. The sequence continues at coordinate 655,592 of JAXGNE010000008.1, read as the reverse complement.
CCCGCAGCGCGATGTGGATTTTTACATCAAAGAGGCGCGTTCCTTAGGGGTTCAAATAACCCACATCATCGAAACGCACCTGCATGCTGATTTTATTTCTGGTCATATGGACCTGGCAAAAAGAACCGGGGCTAAGATTTATGCGCCAAAATCAGCCAATTGTAAGTTTGATCACATTGGCGTCGCAGAAGGCGACTCAATCAAGCTGGAAGATATGCGTTTAGACGTGCTTGAAACCCCAGGCCACACACCCGAACACGTTGTTTATGTCGTGACGGATAAATCTCGCGGCGAGTCCCCCATTGGTGTCTTTGTTGGTGATGTGTTATTTGTCGGTGATGTAGGTAGGCCGGACCTCTTCCCGGATATGGCAGAGGAATTAGCCGGCAAACTATATCACAGCTTGCACGATAAATTGTTAAAATTACCCGACTATGTTGAAGTTTACCCAGCCCATGGCGCAGGCTCTTTATGCGGGCGCTCTATGGGTGCTAAATGGCTCACAACAATTGGTTACGAGCGCTTGTACAATGAAGCCCTGCAAATCAAGGACAAACAAGCCTTTATAAAGTCGCTTACAACAGACATGCCGCCTGCCCCAGACCATTTCAGCCTCTGCAGTGATATCAATCGCAACGGGCCATCATTGATTTCAGATTTACCAAAACTTGACGAACTCAAACCTGACCAGTTCTGCCAAACCATTGAAGATAACGGCGCGGTGATACTCGATGTGCGCGGATATTCTGCTTTTGCCAGCTTGCATATTCCCGGTGCCTGGCATCTCGATCTAAACGGCAATTTCCCGACCTTTGCTGGCTGGGTCTTACCCAAGGACAAGGATATTTTACTTGTTGCGGATTCGTTTACTGACGCTGAGATAGCTAACACTTGGGCGCACCGGGTTGGCATCGACCGGATTAAAGGATACCTTCAGGGTGGTATGGTTTCCTGGGTGAACAAAGGCAAGAAAATTGATGGGATTGTGATGCTCTCGGCTGAGGATTTACATGACAAACTGAGCGGGGCAATGTCCTTTGTGCTTGTGGACGTGCGCGCACCTTTGGAATTTGCAGACAGCCATATAAGTGGTGCGGTTAATATCCCCACACCAGATCTGCGCACACGCTTTGCGGAACTGGATCCTCAAAAGCCAACCATTATGATTTGCAGCACCGGAAATCGCTCCAGCCTGGCGGCCAGCATTCTAAAGCAGAAAGGTTTCAACGAAATTTACAACATAGCTGGCGGCATGACGGGGTACAGCGCTGCTGGTTTTGCTAAAGAATGCAAAGTCTGTGTAAACCCACATGGCTCGCGTTATTCGGCTGGACAATACGAACATCTCAGTGCATTGGAGTAACAATGAATTTTCTTCTTGAATCACGTTGGTCACCTTATATCGTCGGTATCGGCATAGGCATCCTGAGTTGGATAACATTGCTCATTTCAAGCAAACCCTTGGGCTGCTCCACGACCTTTGCGCGGGGAGCAGGCATGCTTGAAAAACTATTAAAGGGTAAAAAGGCTCAAGATCGGCTCTATTTCCATGAAGTAGCCCCCAAAGTGGACTGGCAATTCATGCTGGTGATCGGTATTGTCATCGGTGCCTTTATTTCTGCCCTAACATCCAATAGTTTTGCCTTCCAGTTGATCCCAAACACCTGGTCAGACGCTTTTGGCGATGGCATATTACTCAGATTAATCGCAGCCCTGATCGGCGGTATATTTCTTGGCTTTGGCGCGCGTTGGGCTGATGGCTGTACCAGCGGTCACGGCATCAGCGGCACAATGCAGCTGGCCGTCTCTTCATGGATCTCAGCCATTTGTTTCTTCATAGGCGGCATCCTAATGGCCTTTTTCTTGTATGGCATTGTGGCATAGGAGAAGAAATGACAAAGAAAAGTAAAGAATTACTTTGGGGATTTGTTTTTGGCATTTTGTTTGGTTTCCTGCTCCATAAGGGCGGCGTGACCAGCTATGATGTCATTGTTGGGCAGCTGCTGTTGACTGACTTCACAGTGATTAAGATTATCCTGACCGCTGTCATCACCGGCATGCTCGGCATTCACTTGATGCGCCGCTTAGGATGGCTGCAGTTCAGTGTAAAACCCGGCTCTTGGGGTAAGAATGCCGTTGGCGGACTGATTTTTGGTGTTGGTTTTGCATTGTTGGGTTATTGCCCCGGCACAATTGCGGGGGCAATCGGCGGTGGGCAGTTAGATGCGCTCATAGGTGGCTTGGCAGGCATCATTTTAGGGTCTTGGTTATTTGCCCTTGTCTACCCCAGGGTGCGCAGTGGCATCTTGATGAAAGGCGATTTTGGCGATCTCACCCTGCCCAAATTGTTCAAGGTTAATGAATGGCTCGTGATCATCCCATTTGCTGCCCTTTTATCGCTGGTGTTATATTTCTTAGATTCAACTAGTAAGTGCAATTGTTAGCCCGAAGAATATCTCGAAAGGAGTGGAATAATCAAGACATTTTCTAGGCCTAAGGTTAAGTCGATCCATGATCCAAAGTTCTTCTTCAGTAGTAATTGTATCAAGGTCTCTATTTTTTGGAATGTACTGTCTTATTAAGCCATTGGTGTTTTCATTGGTCCCTCTTTCCCAGGATGCATATGGATGAGCAAAGAAAAATTTTGCTGAGAGCGTTGCTGAGATAGATTGATGATTGGCGAATTCTTTCCCATTATCAGAAGTGATGGTATAGATATGCTCTACCCAATTCAGCAGCTCTGTGACCGTCTTTCCCACCAATTCAGCACTTTTATGACGGATGGTGCGCAGCAAAGTGAAACGAGATCTACGCTCTGTCAGGGTCACAACAGCACCACGGTGTCCTTTTCCAATCATGGTATCAATTTCCCAATCTCCAAGGCGGGATCTCGTCTCTACTACCTTAGGTCGGGTTTCAATACTCTCCCGGTTAGGTATAATCCCTCTTCGATCATAGGTTCCCACCCGTTTGCGACGTTTTTTCTGGCAACGCAGGTGTTTGTAGAGGTTTCCGCCAGCCCGCTTATCGTCATATATATACTGATAAATGGTTTCATGACTGACAGATTGCAGTTCATACTTCGTCAACCATTCACTTATTTGCTCAGGGCTAAGATCGAACCTCAATCTCTCTTCGACAACATTCCAGGTCGCTTCCGTGATCCTCCTTGTGACTTTATGCTTGCGCCTCTCTATCGCTTTGATCTGAGCTTGCCTGGGTCGATATCCCCGCAATCCTCGATTGCGTTTCAATTCTCGACTAATCGTCGAGTTACTCACATCAATTGCTCTGGCTATTTCTTTTTGATTGTGTCCCATGTTCAAAAGTGCCTTAATCTGGTATCTTTGTTCTTGGGTAAGCTGAGTGTAGTTTCGCATTTGTGCTCCTTTGACTTGTCGGTCTCAGAGCTTATGTTACCTCAGCTTGCCCCTTTTGACCGCCTCAAAGTTGCACTTATAAGTTGAATTCAAGTTTGATAGAACGCGCTGGTCTTTAGCTGGGTGATGAATTAATTACAAAACTTGCTTTGATTTTCTTATAATCAAAGCAAGTTTTCGTTTTAAACCTATTGCTTATGCGAGATTAATTAGGCTCAGAATAGACAACTTCTGCTTGGAGCAAATTCCAACTCACCCCGCCATCAGTTGTCTGGTAAAGATGACGCGCGTTAGAATCCTCAGGTGAAGGCGATGTCAAAATCCAGGCAGTCTCAGCGCTGACAACCTGCACAGCGATTAAGTACTCACCATTTGACAGAGAGCCAAAGATATCCTGCCAGGTTTTTGCCCCATCCATTGTTTTGAATAAAGCATTAGAGCCGCCTGCCATGCCAGTGCTTGCGTCAGCAAAGTCATAAAGGGTACCTGCAGGGATTTTTGAGGCAAATTGCCAACTCTCCCCCGCATCAGCACTGTTAAAAAACAACAAAGAAAAATCACTTGACTCTCCTAGCGCGCGCACCGGCAGTATCGCTGCGGAGTTATCAAAGAAAATCGGTGGCTCAGCCTCAAAAAACACTTCACTAATCTCATCAGGTAATAAAACATCAACCACTTCCCAATTCTGGCCCTTATTAATTGTTTGGTATAAGTAAATGAACCTATCTATTGGCGCATTACCAGCAATCCAGCCTTTATTTATATCCAGAAACGATAAACCGCTCTTGCTGCCGCCTTCTGGTAGGTCTTTTGAAAGGCCGGGCTCATGGGCGAACTGCATCGTCCACGTCAATCCCGCGTCACTGGTTGAGTATAGAGCAACATAATGCGAACCGGCTGCAACGCCCAGGTCGCTCAGTAAGAAACCGTTAACCTCATCAAAAAAGAATAATTGCTTACCGGGCAAGCCAAGACCAATCTCAGTCCAGGTTGCCCCGGAATCGGTTGTATGGAAAAGCGTACCCTCTTCGAACTGCCACAACATGTACCAGGCTGTACTACCACTTAGGAAGAAATAATCGAGGCTTGGACCAAATTCGCCCTCAGGAATTAAGCTTGTTTGTGGCGTGACCTCCTGCCAAGAAAGGCCGCTGTCAGAGGTGTGCATCAAGTTGTAGCGATTAAACAAGCCCCAACCCTGGCCGTCTGCAAACATCTCCAATGACTGGATGGGCACAAAATTTTCGACAGGCACCACTGATACGCTGGTTTCATCAACTGGGTATACGCTTTCTGTGTCCAGGGGTGCTGTAATAATGGGGTAACTGGTTGGAATCTCAAGTGTTTCACTTACTGCTGGGTAAAGGCTGTCAAGGGTCTCTTCAGGGGTACTAATAGCTGGGCTGCCTGTGTCGGCCGTGTTACAAGCTGCGCTTAATCCTAACAGCACGATCAATAGTATAAGGGGGAGTTGTTTTACTTTCATTATGAGCCTCCAAATCTACCTTGCATGAACAAAAGATCCTTGTCTTTATCCTAACACACTGTAAAACGAGAGTCAAAACCGATACACCTTGGCCTAATAGTAAAAATAAAAACAATTAAAAAAACCACTTAAGTAAATTAGGAAATGCCCTCGGCGTGATTCGGACGAAGTCCCCTTCTGGGGACTAAGCAACCTCCTATGATTACTGGAAAAGGAAATGCCCTCGGCGTGATTCGAACGTAGTCCCCTTCTGGGGACTAAGCAACCTCTATGATTTAAAAAGGAAATGCCCTCGGCGTGATTCGGACGTAGTCCCCTTCTGGGGACTAAGCAACCTCCTATGATTTAGAAAGGAAATGCCCTCGGCGTGATTCGGACGTAGTCCCCTTCTGGGGACTAAGCAACCTCCTATGATTTAAAAAGGAAATGCCCTCGGCGTGATTCGAACGTAGTCCCCTTCTGGGGACTAAGCAACCTCCTATGATTTAAAAAGGAAATGCCCTCGGCGTGATTCGAACACGCAACCTACTGCTCCGCAAGCAGGTGCTCTATCCATTAAGCTACGAGGGCATACTGTAATTTGAAGTGACATTTTATACCAATAAGCATATTGGGTCAAGGGATAAAGTAAATTGAACCGCTACCAAATCCAAAAATGGAGCCTGAAAATAATAAAAAATAGAACCTGTAGAATCGTTCCTGTTAATTTTAACTCACCAAAACTCATGAAAAATTTGAGTAAATTTTTTATAAAGATTTGTTTCCATGATCAAAATCAAGCAAGTAATTAAAATGTTTCACGTGAAACATCCAAAAGATTTTTTTTGGCATATGTTTCACGTGAAACAATTAATACGCAATATATTGATTGGGCAATTGCAGCTTAGGGCAATGGCGTAAATCCCCTTGCGGCAAATTAATAGCGTTCTATTGGTTATATTCGTTGACACCTTGCTTATTTGGCACCAAAAATGCTAAAGCCTGGCCGCTATCCCCATCCATAATCAATTCAATGTGGAAATTCGGCTTGAAATCGCCAACCCGGATCAGCTTTAAGCTTTCAATGTTTTCGTTATGCAGCCATTCACCTGCATGATTTGATGTGTTCACAAAAAAATCGTGGTTGAAAATATCCTCGCCGATATGGGTTGAGAGGGGAAAAATCTCACCTTCCAATAAATCTTGAAAGAAATGGGTCCCCAGCGAAGGTTCAGGTTCTATGCCGATGTCCGTGCCTGATAATTCAACCAGGGCTTTGGTATTATAAATATCGGCGTAATCCACATGGACGCCTAAATCAGGGTTAGAAGTGCCCCATCTCCCTGGGCCAACACAAATAAAACTCTCCCCGTCTAAAGCCGCGTTCAATTTCCCAATGGCGCGTTCAAGTTGGTGTCGGTCGGATGGCGTATTAAGTGAATGATATTTCTCTGGCGAAACATAAACAACGTAGTTAATATCTTCTATTCTTCCCCCCGCAACCAGGATGCTGGATGAAAATATCTTGTCCTCTTCTGCGATACCGCCTGGGATCTGGTTTTCCTTGCCGTCTTTAAAATAAGTCAGGGGCCGGCATTGGATAAGAGTAAATAAGAGTTGCGGTTGGTTTCCTTTCTCAACAACCTCCGCGGTAAACTCTACATCCACGGCGGACCGATACTCATCCTCTAATATTTGCAAAAGCCCTTGCATTTGCTGCGCAAAAGGCGTGCGCAGCATGAGGTCATCAAAAGTTAAGATCAATTGTTCAGGTCCGGCATCAACGATCTTGCTGTGTATGGAACTGAAGAACCCGTCCTGGTCAATTTGGGCGATATAACGCAGCCCTGGATAATCTGTTGCTAATACCTGTCTCACAGGCAGGGTCTCAAAGCGGTCCGCTTTAAGATTGATTAGGTCGATATATTGCTGGGAATAACGTTTAATTGCTTTCGCTGAGGAGGATGGCCGCAGGGTTGGGTGGCTTAGGGCAATTAAGCGCGGGTAATCGTTGCCGACTCGGTCAACCGCCCGGGTGCCCAGCCCCCAAACCAAGCGCACAAAACCGTCTTCTGGACGGATTTGCTTAGACCAGCGATACTGGTTGTGGCTGAAAGCGACGCCTGCCAGTTGCGGAAAATAATACTGCCCAAATTTTTGCCCTTCGACAACCTGGATCAGGAGGGCCATGCGTTCGTCGTAATCGATCAACCCGCGGCTGCGTCGGTATAGCAGGGCACCGGGATTGAGTGTTGAGGCATAAATGCGGGTGATCGCTTCTTTTAATGCGCATAGATTATCCTCGGGTTTGCCCTGGTTGGGAACGAAGATGCTGTCGTACTTACCAGCAAAGGCTGTGCCAAAGCTGTCTTCCAGCAAGCTTGAGGATCGCACAATCAGCGGCCTATCACCTGCTGCGCTAAGGATGGTTTCCATGTACTGCAAAACGAAGGGCGTAAAATCCCCTTTTATGAAGTCTTCCACAATCAAGGGGTAATCATGCCGCATTTGTTCTTCATCTTTATATTTCTGGTCATTCCAATGTAGTAAATTATTGACTGACAGGAAGGTGTAAAACAGGTCAGACCCAAGGTAAAACGATACAGGTGTGCGCAGTGTTTCCTTTAATTTTGGGTTGGCTTTCTCTTTTAAAATTCTTGAAGCAAGGATCATTCCGGCGGCTTTGCCGCCAATCCGTCCATGGCCTAGCTTATGGCGCCTAATTTCTGCCAGGTCAGAGATGGTAAACCAATCTTTGGCAATATTGATATAGCGCAGTTGGTCACTGATCATGTTGCGGATCAAAACGACCTTAATTTCACGCAGGCGGGCTTCATAGGGTGCGCGCTCAGAAGCCGACATCTTTTCAATCATCATGCCTTGGTTAAATAGCAGCTCCAGCGGGGCAGTTTCTGGATTGAATTCGTATAGCACCTTTTCGCTGTCAACACCCCGCTCAGTTAATACAGCTAGGATGAGTTCATTTAATAGATCAAAGTTAAGGTTGCTAGCAAAGTAGAAATCAGTTAATTGGTCTACAACCAAACCTTTGCGGTTTTCCCAGGTCTCGGCAGCTTCCTCAAAGAGAGGGTGGTGTAACCCCTCGCGTTCTTGCGACTGGACAGCTTTTGCCGTTGCCTCGCTCATAAATTGCTGCGGGTCCAGTATGTTGCGGCTGTACATTTCCTGCCGCATCAACTCCCGGATGCGCGAGGCAAGAATTGGGTACTGGGTAAGTGTTAGGTAAACACTCAACAAACGATCACTTGCACTGGGCGGAAATGTCATAGATCCTCTATTTTATAATATTCATTTGATTTTATCATTGTATTTTAATGAAAAAAAGCTGGCAACACATCTGCCAGCCTTCATTCAACATTAAAATAAAATTAAGAAATGTGCATCGGCATGATGATATGCTTGAAGGAATCGTCACCCACTGGCCGGATCAAGCCGGGTGTATTTGCGGCATTGGTCTCAAGCATCACATTTGGCGTTTTAATGACCTCGAGCACTTCGCGTAAAAAGCGCACATTGAAAGCAACCAGTAAGGGATTGCCATCCACAGAGGCATCAACGGTAATTTCAGAAGAGCCAGTTTGTTCCGAGACAGCCGTCAACTCTAATGTAGCTGAATGTGCATCTTCTGTCTCCGGTTGAATATCAAGGCGCGCCACGTTGGTGCCTTCCCGGGCAATGATTTCAGCCTGTTTACAGGCTTTCAGAAGACCAAACGTGGAAAGAACGGTGTGTGTCTTAAAGGTTTGGGGAATAATGGCTTTGTAATCCGGGAAATTACCATCAATTAACTGGGAAACTAATTCCACATCTTTTAGATGGAAAATGACCTGGCCTCGTTCTGGTGGGAATACCATCATCAATGTCTCATCACCATTGATTGCAACACGGGCCAGTTCGCTAAGTGCACGGGCAGGGATGATAGCATCTAATTTTCGGCTGGGTTTCTCTGCCAGGATCGAACTGCGAATTGAAATGCGGAAACCGTCTGTGGCAGCCATCAGCAAACGCTCGTCATCTGTTGTAAGATGCACCCCGGTGAGTACTGGCCTGGCCTCATCGGTTGAGGCAGCAAATGCAACCTGGTGTATCATCTCCTTGAAGTTTTCAACGTTGAGGGGGATACCTGTGCTCAGGTCTGGCTCAGGAATAGGGGGAAATTCTTCAGCATCAATACCTTTAATATCCGTCGTGCTGGTGCCGCAGCGCAGGTTTAACGTGCGCGTGTTCATGTCCAGCGTGAGCGTTACATCCTCGTTAGGCAAATTGCTAACCAAATCCGCAAAAGTACGTGCAGGGACGGTAATTGCACCTTCTTCTTTAACATTCGCGCCTATCCAGGTCGTAATGCCAAGTTCGAGGTTGGTCGCAGAAAGGCGCAAGCGGCCTTCATCCGTCTTGACCAAGATGTTTGAAAGAACTGGTAGGGTGCTGCGGGGGGCAACTGCCCTTGCTACGACATTTACGCCGTGTGTTAATTGTTGTTGTTTGACGATAGCTTTCATATGATGTCCACGCTCCTTGTATAAGGGATGAATAATGCCTGCCTAAAGTATACATCGAAGGCCTTATTTTTTCCAGTTACCTTGCCAATCACGGTTTTTTGATGCCGTCAAATAGGTGCATGAGCGCTAACCTAGGGTAGCGGAAGAGCATGCGTGGTCCCGCATAGCGCATCACTACCCGGATTTGCTCACGCCTTTGTCCGTGGTAACAATGAACAGGGCACTTCACACAGGTGGGTTTATTCTCCTTAAAGGGGCAAGCGTTAATGCGGCTTATCGCATAATCATATAGTTCCTGGCAAGAATCACACAATGCTCCTTCAGGGGCGTGATGTGCCTGGCAGTAGAGCGTGATCATTTTCTGAACCGTGATTTGTTCTCTAATTAATCGTTTTTCTGACGGCTTTCTCATAATTTGTCTATTTTACATTATTTTTAACCACCTAAAGTAATATGACTAACCAGTCACACTATTAATATTATAAAAAAGTGGCTGAATTTTCAGCCACTTAAGTGATTTATTAAGTTTACAATACGGGGTAATTTAGATCCAACCCCTTAATTCCATAGCTTTCACGACCTTGTGGATCGCAACCATGTAAGCCGCATCGCGCATGTACACCTTTTGGGCAAGCGACATTTCCAAAACCGCTGCAAAAGCCTGGGTCATATTATTATTTAGCTTTTCCAAGACTTCTTCTTTAGTCCAGTAGAAGTTCATATCATTTTGTACGCCTTCAAAATATGAAACGGTGACGCCGCCCGCATTGCATAAGAAATCGGGCACCACAAATATGCCGCGCTCTTTAATGACCTTGTCTGCATCTGGTGTGGTTGGGCCGTTTGCACCTTCGGCAATGATTTTTACCTTTGGATGGATCTTGTGCACGGTTTCTGCATTAAGTTGGCCTTCCAAAGCGGCAGGGATAAGCACGTCAACTTCCTTGCTAATCCACGCGCCGCCATCCTCAATGGAGTAACCGGCTGCCGTTGCCTTTTCTTTGTCAATCGCACCATATTGGTCTGTGATGCTCTTTAAGAAGTGGGGGTCAATCCCGTCTTCTTTACTAATGGTATAAGATGCTTTGTCTTTTCCGTCCCAATAAGAGACGCACTTGACAATACCACCCAAATGTTCAATAAACCCGATGGCAGCGTATTGAGCCACATTACCAAAACCTTGAATAGCAGCGGAACAGGTCTTGGGATCAATTTTGAGGTGTTTCATGGCTTCGCGAACTGTGTAAATCACGCCAAAACCAGTCGCTTCTGTGCGCCCCAATGAACCACCACCGCCAACCGGCTTGCCGGTGATCACGCCTGGGGTGTATTGCCCGGTGAGGCGGGAATACTCATCCATCATCCAACCCATCATTTGGGGCGTGGTGCCAACGTCTGGGGCGGGTACGTCTTGACGGGGACCAACATTACGCCACATGGCACGCATATATCCCCTTACTAAACGTTCCTTCTCGCCGACCGAAAGCGTTGCTGGGTCTACAACGACACCACCTTTGCCGCCGCCCAGGGGGATATCTGCAACCGCACACTTCCATGTCATCCACATGGCTAATGCGCGTACGGTATCGGCTGTCTCGGAAGCATGGAAACGAAGTCCGCCCTTGTTTGGTCCGCGGGCATCATTGTGCTGTACGCGAAAACCATGGAATACACGCATTTTCCCGTCATCCATGCGCACCGGGATGCGCAGATGGAACTCGCGTGCTGGCCAGCGCAGCATTTCCCGCACTTCTGGGTCTAAACCTAATTGGTCTGCCACTTGGTCGAACTGCTGTTGTGCCATTTCAAATGCATTTGTTAAACCTGCCATTTTCTCTCCTAAGTTTAAAATATTTTTTTGTTAAATGATAAGCGGGCAACTCGGTCCTGTGCCCGCTGTCCTGCGAATGTGGGTGAGACTCTCTTGGACAAAAATCATCTCTTCCTCAAGTAATCCTACAGCTTAACCTTAATCGAAAATGGCATTTGCGTCAAGGCAAATTTGTGAATCAAAAAATTCCGCTTAAGTTGCACAGTTGGTATTTCGACATTTATAATGATAGTAATACAATATGGGCTTAATTTACCGGCTGGATTGCTAAAGCAGATTGAAAAATATATCCAGAATTATTAAGTGGTTATAAAATTTATATCAGAATGATATAAGACATTCATTATCAGTACATCCCTATAGGATTAATTGATATATTATTTGCCATCTAAAGATATTACAAGATGGCAAATTATTGAAAGAGATAAATTTTTGTCGATAATGAAAAGAACTGGTTAAATATTAAGTATTTCTTTTTAAGAAATGACCAATTCTTGCCAGCGCTTCTTCAATTTTGTCATAGGCAGTCGCATAAGAGCAGCGCACAAAGCCAATGCCAGCATCACCAAATGAGCGGCCTGGCACAACGGCCACGCGTTCTTCTCTTAAAAGTTTTTCGGCAAAGACTTCGTCATCCATCCCGGTATTTTGTACATAAGGGAAGGCATAAAAAGCCCCTTTTGGCTCAAAAGTGCTCAGTCCAAGCGCATTCAACCCTGAAACGATCAAACGCCGGCGGCGATCATACTCTTTTATCATGTCCTGTACGTATGGTTCGCCAACTTTTAACGCTTCTAGGGCGGCATATTGGGATATTGTTGGCGCGGACATGACCGAGTATTGATGAACGCGTACCAATCCGTCAATAAATGCTTGCGGACCAGCCACGTAACCTATGCGCCAACCGGTCATGGCGTATGCTTTGGAGAAACCACCTAGCAGAATCGTCCGTTCTTGCATACCCGGTAGGGCAGCAAAGCACACATGTGTAAAATCGTAAACCAAACGATCATAAATCTCATCTGAAACGACAATCAAATTGTGTTTTTCGGCGATCCGGGCTACTTCTTGCAGGGTTTCAAGGCTGGCTACCGCACCAGTTGGGTTGTTGGGGTAACCAAGAAAGATCGCTTTCGTACGCGGTGTGATGGCTTTTTCAATGAGGGCAGGCTCTGGCTCAAAATTATTTTCCATGTTAGTGGGCACTTCAACCGGCATCCCCCCAGCTAAGATCACCTCTGCCTGGTATGAGACAAAACAGGGCGTCGGGATGATCACTTCATCGCCGGGGTTCAATATCGCAGTAAAAGTGAGGTATAGGGCTTCTGACACACCCACAGTCATGACAATTTCATGGGTGGGATCGTAAGAGACGCCATACAGTTTGTTTAGGTGGGCTGCCACAGCCTTTCGCAGTGGTAGCAAGCCGTGATTCGACGTGTAATGGGTTTCCCCGTTCTTTAATGAAGCAATGCCAGCTTCAATGATTGGGGGTGGGGTGCTGAAATCAGGCTCCCCGATGCCCAAAGAGATGACATCTTCCATGGTTGCAGCAATATCAAAAAATTTCCGAATGCCAGAAGGTTTTAATCCGCTGACGCGCTCTGAGAGATGGGGCGTAGTCATTGATTGTTCCATGATCCTTTCGCTGTTTTAGTTGTGACTCGTTAATATTTTATCCTGTAATTCATCCAAACCAGGTCATTAAGAACCCATAAGTAACCTAATGTACCAATTTTGATTGTGAGCGTTATAGAAAAGTTCAAAATGGTATTCATTATCACAAATTACCCAGTAATAATATCCTGATGGTTCATGCCATTGTTTAATAACACTTTCCACCCGCAGCCAATCTGATTCCCAAAGAACCTCAGTCGGTCGCTCTGGATACTGCCAGCCAGCCGTACAGCGGACCAGGTCGCTCACCAGCTGCCCCAGCAATTATCGCCCAGGTTAAATTTGCCCATAATACCGTTTAATACCACGTGATGACCAAGGATCGAACCGTCTAAGTGTGTATTGGTAACATGCGCCCCCGGGCTAATGACGGTATCGCGAATGATGCTGCTTTGAATCACCGATCCAGCCCCAATCGAGGTAAATGGCCCAATAATTGAACCGTTAATTCTTGCTTCTGGATGGATATAAACCGGGGGAATAATAACATTATCATCAGATTCTTTGATTTTGTTTGTGTTATCCCGCCCGTGTTCCAACAAGTAGCGGTTTGTGTCTAACAACGCCTCCGGAGTACCGGCATCCAGCCAGGTTTCTACGGACTCTGTGCGCATTTGGATGCCCTTATCTAACAAGATATTAATTGCATCCACCAGGTAAAACTCGCCTCGTAACGCTATTTCGCGCTTAATTTGTTCCTCAATCGCCTCAAGTAATTTTTCAGCTTCACGGAAATAATAAAAACCAACCACCGCCAGGTTGTTGTTCATGTCGCGCGGTTTTTCTATCAGCCGCGTAACCATCCCGGCAGAATTTACTTCTGCCACGCCGAAACGCCTCGGGTCGGGCACGGCTTTAACCCATGCCACCGCATCGTGCCTTTCATTGGCAAGAAATTCATAACGATTTTCAATTAACGTATCTGAGAAAACCATCAACATACGCCCCTTCAGGTATTCTCGTGCCTGCCAAATGGCGTCTGATTGCCCTTTCATCTCTGGCTGCAACACATAATGCACTTGTTTGCCGGCATGGTTTTTTGCCATATGTTCCTGGATCAGGTCGCGTTGGTTTGGAGAAAGGATAAAAACATACTCTGCGTGCTCAGCGCCTGGGACGCTTAAGAACATATCCAAAAGGTGATCCAGCACGGTCCTTCCTGCAAGAGAGATTAATGGCTTTGGACGGCTCCAGGTGAGCGGGCGTAAACGCGTTCCTAATCCAGCCATTGGGATGACAATCTTCAGGGTTTCGGTCATTGATGAATTCCTCCAATATTTTGCCAAGTATTATTTGATCATCACGATTATTTATGATCCAATACTATTTTAGGCTTACAAGCGCAAAGAAATTGCCTAATTGGCCAAATGCAGCAAGCCTAAGCTGCTTTCATTATATCCTTTATTATGCAGGGAGATTTGACTCACCTCGCAGGTTCAATTTCGTAAACCACCATGTTGGAGAAGGCGATAGTAACAGCGGTATCACCACCCGCCCGCGCCTGGACGCCCAAACCGCCTATATAGTCAGGCTGTGTGCGAACTTGAAACTGGTAACGGTCATTGACGTAGATGCTTACCTCGCCACCCCTAGCTAGTATCCCAACTTTATGGGTCGCCGGGGATCCGGGCATCATCCGGCTGGCAACTTCCCAGTCTTGTAAGACTTGCCCACCGTTGCCCGTTAACCTCTCCAGGCGCAGGCTTCCCTCACAACTCAAAAGCAGTTTGTGCGCAGCGCCTTCCGGCGTCCACCAGAACAATAGGCTGTACTGGTCACCAGGTGTGCAGAGCGCCACATTGACCGATAATTCAAGGAAGAAATTTGAAGGCAAACTGTGCTGACTTGTACTAGTAAGGGTGCTTTTATCACCCACCACAGCTAAAGATAGGCTTTTGTCCCCATACACGATATTGCCGGCAGGGCTGCTGCCAGTGCTCCACAAGCTGGTGTCGCTAAAGTCATCCTGGATGAGCAGCTTACCAATACCCTCAGGCCGATCTGGCTGTAGGGTAACAGCCGTTGGTGTGTAAAAAGGGGTTGGGCTGGGTGTGGCCGTACGCGGGAACCAGTCGATGGTGGCAGTTGGTTCCAAAGTCTGGGTAGCCGTGGGACTGGGCTCCGGTGTATATTCCACATTAAAACTACTGCAGGCACCAAGTAGCATGATCAGAACTAAATAAAGGCCCCATTTTATAGTCAGGGATCTAAAAGTTTGAGCCATAATTTTTCTTTCCGATATCTATTTTACTTGAGCATTGTTCCTTTGTGGGTATGTTTTACTTGACATCTTTCATGCTTTAAAAAAACACTTTATTATCGCTAAAGTAATTCATATTCATACCCCAGTCTTTAATTTAAGTGATTGGCTTGGTGGTGATTGAACAACATAAGTACTTCATAACTTCTTATCAATTTCTACATAATCTTAGATTAAAATTGAGATTCAAAAATCTGGATTTGTGGAGTCAAGATGAAGCGATATTGGTGGTTATTTGTTGTGATGATTGGTTTAGGTATAGGCGCATTCTTTTATTTTCAGTGGAAATCTGAAAAGGTAGAGCCTGAACAGCTTGAAGAAAGTGTCAAAACCAGTAAGGTTCGAAAAGGCGATATTGTCATTAGCGCTTCTGGGGTAGGTACTCTTATTTCTTTTGCAGAGGTTGAGCTTGGATTCTCTTCGTCAGGTTTCGTACAGGAAATAATGGTAGAAGAAGGTGATTTTGTGAAGAAAGGGGATATCTTAGCAAGATTAGAAGAGGATCCGCAATTAATTCTGGATTTGGAAACACAAAAAATCGCTGTGATAACTGAACAAGCCGCCTATGACGAATATATTAATAACCTTGATTCAGAACTTGCCAATATGATGATAGATTATTTAAATGCTAAATCAGATCTTGACGCTTTGTTGGCAGAACGAGCCACCCAAAATTACCGTCGTTGTGACGATGACTCTGTCATTCAATATGAAGCTGATTATTTAACCGCAGTAGATACCTTAGCAAACTTACAAGAAAAATTCGACGAAAATTATGCCTCTAGTGACCCAACTGATTTAGATCGCATTCAATTGGAAGCAGATATTGCTAGCGCAGAGCAAAAAGTTGAATATAGTTATGCTAACTGGCAATATTGTTTATCTTACCCTACCCAAGATGAGAAAGATTTAGTCGATGCACAAATAAAAATAAAAGAAAACCAAATCGCTATCTTGGAAAGTGAAATGGAAACATTGCAGGAGGGCGTTGATCCAGAGGAAGCTGCTTTATATGAGGCGAAGCTTGCCCAGGCAAAGGCAAAGTTAGCCGTTGCAGAAGATAACTTGAACGGCCTTGTTATCACTGCCCCTATGGATGGGACCATCATTAAAGTAAGTGCAATCCCGGGACAATTTGTTGGCAACAACACAACAGTTTTAAGGATAGCGGATTTATCAAAAACAATTCTTGAAGTATTCCTTGATGAGACCGACCTTGATCAAATGGTTATTGGTTATGAAGCAGAGGTTATTTTTGACGCATTCGATACTGAGCTGTTCAAAGGTGTTGTTGTAGCCATAACGCCAGAACTGGTCAAAAACGGTAATGTTTCTTATGTGCATGGGTTGGTTGAGTTAGACCCAAGTTCATTTAGCAAACCACTTAACTTGCCGCTTGGTTTAAATGCATCAGTAGATATTATTGGCGGCCGCTCAGAAAATACAATCTTAATCCCAATTGAATCTTTGCGTCCTTTAGGGGATGGCAGTTTTGCTGTATTTGTCCTTGAAAATGGAGAACCGAAATTACGGATGGTTGAAGTTGGCCTTACTGATTTCACCACAGCAGAAATCCTTTCTGGATTAAAAGTCGGGGAAGAGGTTACGACAGGTATTGTGGAGATCGCTGAATGACAGATTCAACCATTATCAAGACTGAAAATTTAAAGAAAATTTATCAGATGGGTGAAATTGAAGTGCCAGCCCTAAATGGTGTGTCGCTCATGATAGATCAAGGAGAATTCGTTGCAATTATGGGTCCTTCCGGATCCGGGAAAAGCACTTTAATGAATATTCTTGGATGCTTGGATTCGCCCAGTGCTGGGCAATATCAATTGGATGGCCAAGATGTGAGCAAATTAGACAGGGCACAGTTGGCAAATATCCGAAACAAAAAATTAGGTTTTATATTTCAATCTTACAATTTGCTGCCACGTATGAGCGCCTTAGAAAACGTGTTTTTACCAATGATGTACAGTAAAAGCGCCGAAGGTAACCAAGAAAAAATGAAAGAAAAGGCAGAAGAGATGTTAAAGGTGGTTGGATTAGGTGACCGAATAAATCATCAACCAAAAGAACTCTCTGGCGGTCAACAACAGCGCGTGGCTATTGCCAGGGCGCTAATCAATGATCCTGTCTTGATATTGGCTGATGAACCCACTGGAAATTTGGATTCCAAATCTGCTGAAGAAATCATGGAAATATTACATGAATTGCACCAGTCAGGAAGAACAATAGTGATGGTTACCCACGAGCACGAAATCGCTGAACAAACCCAAAGAATCATTGCGATACGTGATGGATTAGTTGAAGCTGACAACAAAAATGGTAAAAGGTAAAAACCATGAAATTAATTGATGTTATCAATGTAGCTTCTAAATCGCTTGCATCTAATAAATTGCGGTCCATGCTAACCATGTTAGGCATTATCATCGGGGTTGCAGCTGTCATCATCATGATTGCTGTCAGTACAGGAACAGAAGTAGCCATTGCTGACCAGATCAATAGCCTGGGGGCAAATTTGGTTTTTGTCATGAGCAGTTTTAGTCAGGGAGGTGCAGGGGGAGGAATGGCCGCTACAACTGGAGGCTTGGTTTATTCAGATGCTGAAGCAATAGCCAGCAGTGTTCCACATGTTGCAGGTGTAGCTGTTGAACAATCTACAACGCAGACAATTAAATACAGCAATATCGTCTTAGAAGATGTGTCTATTCTGGGTACCACGCCTGATTTTACAACCGTCCGCGAAATCGAACTTTCTGAAGGTCGTTTTATCAATGAGCAGGATATTGAAAGAAGTACTGGCACAGCTGTGTTAGGGGCAACGATTGCGAAAGAATTGTTTGGAGATGCTTATCCAATTGGACAAAAAATTAGCATTGGAACAGTTAAGTTGACTGTTGTTGGCATATTTGAAGAAAAAGGCCTTGTTTCTGGGGTGGATTATGATGCCCGTGTATATGTGCCGATCACCCTGGTATTTGATAAATTTATAACCAGTCAATTTTCACGCATAGCGGGAGATCGTGTAAGAATCATTTATGTTGCAGCTGATGACAAAGCGTTTTTAGACGATGTGATTTTACAGATCAATTTACTATTATCAAAACGGCATGATGTGCCTTTAGAATCCCCGGATTTTCAGATAAGTACGCAACAGGATATTATTCAAACGCAGTCTGCAACAACTGAATCATTCCGAATGCTATTAGCTTGGGTGGCCGGGGTCTCGTTAATTGTGGGGGGTATCGGCATTATGAATATTATGTTAGTGAGTGTAACTGAAAGAACCAGGGAAATTGGTATCCGCCAGGCAGTCGGGGCAACCCCCCAGGATATCAGGTTACAATTCTTAATTGAAGCTTTAATCCTATCCCTGTTTGGTGGTTTATTGGGGGTTATATTTGGTGTTACAGGTGCGTGGGTTTTCTCACAATTTGGTGATATGCCTACCGTGGTCGATACATTTTCAATCATATTGGCATTTGGATCGGCAGCATTGGTAGGCGTTCTTTTTGGATATTTGCCAGCTAATCAAGCTGCAAAGCTTGATCCTATAGTGGCTTTAAGACATGAGTAATACGGAGAAAAAATGAAAATTAAAATATTAATAATCACAATGTTGATGGTTCTAGTTTTATCTGCTTGTTCAGGATCACAGGCTGGCGATCAGTCATCTATCCCAAACCAGGAGCAATCAAATGACATTGGTGAAACAATAACTGATAACAATCAGAATCAAACTGAAAATGATCAGTCGCAAACGCAAGCCCAGGAAACAGTGCAACTGAGTCCGCAAATGCGTTTGATTGTAGGTACCATGTCTTTAGAAAAAGCTGGCTTGAACCTGTCTGCAGAGCAAGCAAATTCCTTGTTACCCTTATGGAAAGTGATGAAGAATTTGTTGGGGAGTGAGACAAGTGCCCAAGCGGAAATTGATGCTTTGTTTACGCAAATTCAATCTGAGTTTTCTGCAGAACAGTTGAGTTATTTGGAAAACTTCACCATGAGCCAAGAGGAATACCAGGCGATCATTGCTGAATATGTACCAGAAGACCTATTAAATTCAGGTATTCTTATGACAGAAGAAGAACGTGAAGAGCGTCGAGCAACCGCAATGGCTGAAAATGGTGGAACCGTTCCCCAAGAATTGCTGGGCAGCGGCGGTGGTAAGGGCATGGGTGGCGGTAGTGGCGTTCCGCGAAGTATAACCGGCGGGACACCGAGTGCAGGTACTGGGGTTGGCCAGGGAGTTGGTGGCGGGACGGGGCAAATCAATATTTATTTGATTGAAGGCTTAATCATTGAACTTGAAACAATAGCAGCACCATAATAAGCCAGGTGATAAGCCAAGGTAATCTTTTAATTTTGGTAGATTTCTTAATATTTAAGGCGGCTAGACAAAGCCGCCTTTGCTCTGTAATAGTGGTGTGACGATATCGACCGGACTCTGACTAAGTCATGCAGCCATCCATGCCTTGCTATGTATTATATTTCGCTAAATAAAATCGAATAATTAGAGTCTTACCAAATCTAATTTTGAATGGTTATTATTTGTTATAATCACCGCAAGAGAGTAACTATGAAAAAACATAAAAATATTGTCTTAATAATGGCTTGCTTCTTATTGATCGCAGCAGCGTTCCTGCTGACGTCAAATTCAATGAGTGTTCCTGCACTGGCCCAGGCATCTTACCAAACCCCAACGCCCAATGCAGATGGCCAAATCATCTATACGGTACAAGAGGGCGATACCTGTACACGTATCTTTTTATTAACAGGCGTAACCATTGATGAAATCATCAAGCTAAATGCCTTAGGCTCTGAGTGCGGTATTTATCCTGGTGAAAAATTGCTCATCGGTTTTGTCGAACCATCTGTCATGACAGAAACTGCCCAGCCAACTGCAACACCATCAAATGTGACGCCCACACCAACCCCATCACCTGGTGTTGCTGAAATATGTATCGTGCTGTTTGATGATGTGGATGGCAACGGTATGCGCGTTGAAGGTGAACTGTACCTCCAAGGTGGCGCGGTCAGCATTAATAACCGCACCGGTACAGTCTCATTAACTGGCAGTACCGTTGGCGGTGACCCCGAACTGCTCGAGCCACTGTGTTTCTCTGAAGTGCCTGAAGGCGATTACAACATCAGTGTCGCTGTCCCGGACGGATATAATGCCACCACGATCACCAATTATGCCCTGACGGTCAAAGCAGGCGACCAGGCAACCCTAGATTTTGGTGCCCAGGTTGGTTCTAATATTTCCCCAGCAGATGAAGTCGCTGCTGAGGGTGGCCGCTCACCCATCTTAGGGATTGCAGGGCTGGTTGTACTGCTTGGCGGTATTGGCTTAGGGATTTACATGTGGCGTAATCGCCAGCTGTAAACAAAACCACTTACTTAATCAATAAAAACAAGGACTGTATTTTTTCTACAGTCCTTGTTAATTTTCCTTACAAAATTAAAGAAGCTTGCTTAGTGTTTAAGCTGCCTTAAATGGAAGCAACAACGCTGTGTCTCAGCTACTCTGCAGCGCGCTGTTCCAGCCAGATATCACCCTCGTTGTGGTATCCAGCCCTTTCCCAAAAACCCGGTCTGTCTTTTTTTACAAACTCCAACCCGCGCAGCCATTTTGCGCCTTTCCAGAAGTAAACGTCTTTCAGATCTGTCCGCCCGGGGATTGCGCCTACAATCCCGCGCAGTGGGTAGCCGTGCTCGGGGGTGAGGGGCTGGCCTTCATAATGCGTGGCTAACAGGAAATTATCGCTCAAGGCAACTTCCAGCGGCAGGTTAGTGGTATACCCATATTCTGCATGCTGGATAACGTACTTTGCTTGAGATTTTAGTTTAAGCAAGCCCATATCAATTAGGCTTTGCAGGCGAATGCCTTCCCAGTTCGTATCAAGCAAGCTCCATGTCGTCACGCAGTGGATGTCCATAGTCAGGCTGACGCGCGGCAAGTCCATGAATTCATCCCAACCAAGTGCGAAGGGCTTTTCAACCTCACCCCAAATTTGAAAGGTCCAGGTTGCCGGGTTAAAAGCCGGTATGGCGCCGTAATGCAAAACCGGGAAACGCTTAGTCAGCAGCTGTCCGGGCGGCAGGCGCTTTTTGATATCCTCTGGCTCGGGTGCTTGGGGCATAAATGCTTTCCTTTTATAAGGAGTAGGTGTCTCCAGGCTGCATCAGGTGCACTTTGCTATCTGTCTCTGCCTCAACCCGCTCTGCCCAGGCTTTAGGATCCTGGCGGATCAGGTCAAACGTGTTGAAGTGGATAGGAATTACTACCTTTGGACTTAGCAGCCTGACTGCCCGTAAGGCATCAGCAGGGCCCATGGTGTAATTGTCGCCAATGGGGATAACGGCCAGGTCCAAGCCTTCCTCGCCTATTAATCGCATATCGCCAAACAGACCGGTATCCCCTGCCATATAAATTTTCTTATTTTCATTGGTTGTCAGGAGAAAGCCAGCCGGGTTGCCGCCGTTGCTGCCATCCGGCAAGCTGGAACCATGCAAAGCCGTGGTCAATTTCAGGTACCCAAACGGGTGTTGGTAACCGCCCCCGATATGCTGCGCATGCGTCTTGACGCCCTGCTTACGCAGCCAACTGCTAATTTCCGCGTTACTGATCACCAACGCCGAACAGCGTTTTGCAATCTCCACCGTATCACCTATGTGATCACCATGTCCATGCGTCACTAAAATGTAATCTGCTTCTACCTGGTTGGCTTTAATTTTTACGGACGGGTTCCCGCTGAAGTAAGGGTCAATCAGCAATTTAAATCCACCTGTTTCCAACCCCAAGGTAGCGTGGCCAAACCATGTGAATACGGATGTCATCTCTCACCTCCAAAAGCTTGATAAATTAATTATACACAGCAACCAGGTCGAAGTAGGCTCCCAAAAATAAAGAGGTATAAAAATATTTAATAAGAAAAAAGTTTTAAATCCTGGGCCAAGCCAGGAGGATGTTTTCCATCAGCAGGCGCGGGTTTACATATAGATCCAATTGAGCTAAGCTTTCCTCTAACAAGGGCAGCATGGCATACATCGATTTTTGATCAATAGCCTTGGCTACTTTTCGCGCAAATTGTTCTTGGTCAATGTTAACCAATGGGGTATCAGCGCCAGTTGCCAAAATCATCACATCCCGCCAAAAGGTCATCCAAATACTGAGAATCTCAAAAAATACATCGCGCGTTTTCCCTTTGCGCTTCATTTGACTTTCTACATAAGCAAAACGTTCCCTTATGTTAGCGGAAAACAGGTCTTTAATATCTTCCAAAACCTGGCTGCGAAATTCAAGAACCTCAGGCTTTTCAAAAAGGTGCAAAGCTGTGCCCAGGCGTCCTGAGCTGACGTGCGCCAGTAGCTTGGCATCCAAGGTCGGGAGGCCTTTATTTTCAGCGAGCCAATTTTGTGCTGCCTTAATAGGCAGCGGCCGCAGGCGCAGGACCTCACAACGAGAAGAGATGGTCGGCAGCAGGTTCTCCTGGGAGTCGGCTGTCAAGATCAAAATGGCTTTAGAAGGCGGCTCTTCTAATAATTTCAGCAATGCATTTGCAGCGCCTGCCGTCACATTTTGAAAATTCAGGATTAAGGCAACTCGGTATGGTGCCTGGTAGGGCGCTAATATCATAGTCCGTTGCAGCTCGCGCATTTGTTCAATGCGGATATCTTTATGCCCGCTTTCCGGCACGATTACGGCCAGGTCGCTGAAATTCTGCGCATCGATTTGACGACACACAGTACATGTACCACAAGGCACACCTGGCTCAACCGGGTTTGGGCAGCTCAATGCCTTTATGAATGCCAGGGCTAGCGACCGCCGCCCCACGCCTTGAGGCCCTGTTATCAGGTATGCATGCCGCAACTTTTCTGGTTTGGTGTGCTCTTTAAGGAAAGCAACTGCGCTATCGTGTCCAAATATGTCCCATATCACGCCTGAATTGTAGCGTAAACATGCGCACCTGGCAACATTCACAGGGACACTAATTATATTTTGCACCAGCTTTGCGGGTAACATAAATTTTTATTATTGAAAGGGAATTAATGTACTATAATTCTTCGATGTTTTATATATTAGAATAACTGCAGAATTTAGTACTTTTCTGCAGTTTGCTGGATTAATAAATTTAGGAGTAATAAGAATTATGAAGAATGTAAAAAATAATATAGCTCAGCCTGTGGAAAGCAAGCCGGATATCTCTTGGCATGCCCTTACAGCCGAGGATACCCTTCAGCAGCTTGCGTCTCCTGTTGAAACAGGCCTTTCCAGCGCGGAAGTTAAAGCGCGCCAGGCTAAATATGGCCTGAATGAGTTAACTGAAAAAGAACGCACCACCTTCTGGCAAATGCTTTGGGCACAATTGAACAGCTTTGTGGTTATTTTGCTCATTGTCGCCTCGCTCATTTCTGCAGCGCTTGGTGACTTCGTTGAAGCTGGAGCCATCCTTTTGATTGTTATCTTAAATGCTATCTTGGGCATCGTGCAAGAATCGCGTGCGGAGGAGGCACTGGCGGCGCTGAAAAAGCTTGCCGCACCAGAAGCGCAGGTCTTGCGAGATGGGCATCGTATTTCTGTGCCCGCCCCGCAGTTGGTACCCGGTGATATTGTCTTTATCGAAGCCGGAAATTACATCCCAGCGGACTTGCGTTTACTGGATTCAGTTAACCTCAGCATTGACGAAGCCTCCCTGACCGGGGAATCGGTGCCGGTTACAAAGCATGCTAATGTCTGCCATGATGCTGATATTCCCCTGGGCGACCGGAACAACACCGCCTTTATGGGCACCCTGGTAACTTATGGGCGCGGTAAAGGCGTCGTTACCAGCACGGGTATGATGACACAGCTTGGTATGATTGCCACCATGTTACAGGCGGTTGAGGAAGAACAAACACCCCTAATGAAGCGCCTGGATGACCTTGGCAGGATTTTGGGTTACGGCGCGCTGATTATCTGTGGACTTGTTTTTGCAATTGGTGCTGTTCGTTTAATCGCTGCTCCAGGTGCCCTTTCGATAACTGACCCCAACACCATTGAAGAATTAATCGGTTTATTTATGGTAGCGGTCAGCCTCGCCATCGCTGCCGTACCTGAAGGGTTACCAGCCGTGGTCACTATCAGCCTGGCCGGCGGTATGCGTGAGATGGTTCGCCGTCATGCCCTGATCCGCAAACTGGCATCCGTAGAAACCTTGGGTTCAGTAACCGTGATTTGCTCTGATAAAACAGGCACGCTCACCCAAAACCAAATGACTGTAACTCGCTTGTGGGTAGATGGTCATTTTGTTACCGTAACAGGTAGTGGTTATGAGCCGGTGGGTGAATTCCTGGTTGATAACCAACCCATCAATCTCAAAGATTACTCAGCTGCACAAACGGCCTTGTGGGTCGGCTCATTAAATAACGATGCACAATTAGAACTTTCAGGTGAAACTGATGGCAAGCCCACCTATCGCATTATTGGCGACCCAACCGAAGGCTCGATCTTGGTGGCAGCACACAAAGCTGGTGCTTCTGCGAAGTCACTCAACACAGCCTATCCGCGCCGTCAGGAAATCCCCTTTGACTCAGATCGAAAACGCATGGTCACGATTCACGAGATTGAAAACCCGGGCAACGGCGACATTTCACCATTTGCTGATGATGAAAAAAGTAAATGGCATGTGATTGCAGTAAAAGGTGCGCCAGATGTTGTCTTGACACTATGTGCCTATCAGCAGAATCTGAATAATGGCGATGAACACCTGACCGATGAAATGCGCAAAGAAATTTTGGCAGCTAACGATGCCATGACCGGTGACGCTTTACGCGTCTTAGGCGTGGCCTACCGTTTGGTTCCAGCCCTTCCTGATGAGATTAATAGTGAAGCACTAGAAAAAGACCTCATTTTTGTAGGCCTGATTGGCATGATCGACCCAGCCAGAACTGAAGTTAAACCTGCTTTAGAAGAGGCAACTACTGCTGGTATCCGCACGGTTATGATCACCGGTGATTATCCAAACACAGCCAAAGCCATCGCTGAGGAAATTGGCCTTCTGCGCTCTGGGCATCAAGTCCTAACTGGTGCTGATCTTGATGACGTTGATGAGCTGGGGATGCAAGAAATTGTTAAGATTACCGATGTATATGCCCGTGTCAGCCCTGAACACAAAATGAAAATTGTGGACGCTTTGAGAGCCAACGATGAAGTTGTGGCGATGACCGGGGACGGCGTTAACGATGCGCCAGCTATTAAACGGGCAGATATCGGCGTTGCTATGGGCATCACCGGTACCGATGTAGCCAAAGAAACAGCCGACATGGTCCTGACGGATGATAACTACGCCAGCATCGTCAATGCCGTTGAGCAAGGCCGTGTGATTTACAGCAATATTCGCAAGTTTGTCTATTACCTGCTTTCCTGTAACGCTGCTGAGATCATGATTATCTTCCTGGCTGCCTTGTTCGGTTGGCCTGTGCCCCTCACGGCGATACAACTGTTGTGGCTCAACCTGGTCACGGATGGTGCGCCGGCATTAGCGCTCGGCTACGAAAAAGGCGATCCAGATATCATGAATCACCCGCCGCGTCCGCCTAAAGAGCCCATCATCAATAAATTTATGCAGCTCGGCATATTAATCCAAACAATTGCCATTACCACCGCAACTTTGACGGCATTTGCGCTCGGCCTTTATACAGACTCAGGCCATATCGAACTAGCCGAATCAATGGCATTTGTCACCTTATCAATGGGTGAGTTACTAAGGGCATTCACTGCTCGTTCAGAATACTACCCCTTGCTCAAGATTGGTGCATTTAAAAATAAACTGATGAACTGGGCGGTACTAGCATCCTTTGTGTTAGTTTTACTGGTCATCTATGTCCCCTTCCTGCAGCCGATCTTCAATACCTACCCCCTGGGTTGGGCGCAGTGGCTGGAAATGATCCCGTTGATCTTACTTCCTTCCATTGCTGCAGAAGTGACAAAAACCATCACCTCCAGGAAACGCATTAAAAAACTGCAGCAGGCTAATTCATAAACTGACCAGTTTCAAAGGTTCAACTCCCAGCCTATATCATAAGGCTGGGAGTTTTATTTTCCCGTTGAAAGACTCCAGGCTTATTAGCAAAGTACATGCTTCGAACGTGATAAAATCAACCCGTTAAAGGTGTAGATTGTGTCCTTATTAATTAGCAAACCTTTTTTACTGGTCCTAACTATTTTTCGTATCCCAACAAAATTCCTTGTGTTAACTTATTAGGTTCAAAATATCCGACTAGGGAGAGACCTTTTCATGCCAAAGAAATTATCAACCCTCACAAAAATCTTATACGGCACCGGTGACCTGGGTTATAGCATGACGAATTCAATCATTGCTACCATTTTCCCCTTGTTTATGATGGATGTGGTTGGTATTTCGCCTGGCTTGGCCGCCATTGCCTTGTTCATCGGCCGCAGTTGGGACTACATCAATGACCCGATCATTGGCTATCTCTCTGATCGCACCCGCTCACGCTTTGGGCGCAGGCGTCCTTGGCTGCTCTTTGGGGCGCTTCCTTTTGGCCTTGCATTCCTGCTTCTATGGATAAAACCTGACATTGCAAATACAACTGCTTTGGTGTTGTTTTATGCTTTTCTATACCTTTTGTATGAATTTACTGCCACGGCTGTTTATATGCCCTACTTTGCCCTGACCCCAGAGTTGAGCGAAGACTACGACGAGCGCACCCAAGTGACCAGTTTTCGCATGCTGTTTAATATCATTGGCGGCCTGATTGCTTACACGCTCCCCATGATGCTGATAGGCAGCGTCTCGCCTGCAAACGCAGATAGATTGATCCTGATGGGTGCGGTATTCGGCGCGGTAGCTGCGATACCCTACCTGGTCGTTTTCTTCTCAACCAAAGAGCGCAAAGACTTTGTTCCTGAGCAGCCGCCAAAACTAATCCCCTCCCTCATATCTGCTTTAAAGAACAAACCCTTCATATTTGCGGCAGGTATTTACTTGGTGACCTGGCTCACGATTATCATCTTAGAAACCAACCTTTTAATCTACATAAAGTATGGCGTTCTGCGAGAGAGCCAAAGCAGCATCATCATGGCGGTGATGTTCATTACCGCCATCATAGCCCTGCCGTTTTGGACCTGGATTTCAAAAAAAGGCAACAAGCGCAAGGCTTACATGATCGGGGTTGCTTTTTGGGCGGTCGTGATGTGTGCGCTTGTTTTAGTCAGGCCTGAAACACCCTTCTGGGTGTTATTGGTGATGTGCTTTTTAGTTGGTATAGGCTTGAGTGCTGCGCAGGTGCTCCCCTGGGCAATCATCCCAGATGCCATTGAGTGGGATGAATACCAAACCGGTGAACGGCATGAGGGCGTTTTTTACAGCTTAATTACACTTCTAGGGAAAATTGCCAATTCAATCGCCGTACCACTCTCTTTGATGGTCCTAGAATTGACCGGTTATGTTGCCAATGCGCCCCAGCAGCCTAAAAGTACTTTAACTGGCCTAAAGATCATGATAGGGCCGATCCCCGCTTTGTTGTTATTCTCAGGCATCTTGTTTGCCTACTTTTACCCACTCAGCCGGGAGAAATATTCGCATATTGTCTCAGAGCTTCATCTGCGACGCGAAGCGCGCAAGCTGCAGCACCCAAGCAGCTTGCCAGGCTAAAACCGAAACCAATCTGTGTCAAAAAACGGTGTATACAATTAAAAAGAAGAACAATTTACCAACAAAATATCTGACCTATAGGGTAAAATCAATCCGTATTTTTTGCTAGGAAATTAATTGTTTTAAGGAGAATTATGAGTCAATTTTTAGATAAGAGTAAACCAGCCCGAAAATCGCGCTGGTCTTGGTATTTGTATGATTTTGGAAACTCTGCTTATGCTTCCGTGGTTTTATTAGCGGTATATTCCACCTATTTTAAGAATGCAGTCGTAGGCGGGGCCGAGGGAACGCGCTTGTGGGGCATCTCGGTTGGCGTAGCAGCCATTCTTGTCGCCATCCTTTCGCCAATCTTTGGTACCATAGCAGATTTTACAAAAGGTAAAAAGAAATTCTTATTTATTTTTACAGCCCTAGCCATCATTTTTACTGCGCTGCTCTTTTTTGTCCGGGAAGGCGATGTATTTATAGGCATGTTGTTCTTCATCATGGCGGAGATTGGTTATCGTGCTGCCCAGGTCTTTTATGATGCCCTTTTGACTGATGTATCCACACCAGAAACCATTGGCTTTGTTTCAGGTAAAGGCTGGGCTGTGGGCATGATTGGTGGCATTATCATTCTTATTCTGGTGCTTATCCCCATTCAATTCATCGGCAATCACATGATTCCTTATGCTTTCCTGATTACAGCCTTGTTTTACCTGCTCTCGTCTATCCCCACCTTTTTATGGGTGAAAGAGCGACACGAGCCAGAAACATTACCAGCTGGTGAGACTAAGGTCGGTTTAGCCTTCAAACGGCTTTTACAAACCTTCCGGGATGTCAAAAACTATAAAGAGTTCATCAAGTACATGGTCGCTTTCCTGATTTACAACGACGGCATCATGATGTTGATGGATTTTGCTGCCATCATCGGGGCAACCCTTTTCGGTATGGGTCAAATTCAGCTGATCTTGTTTGTGATAACGATCCAGGTTGCCGGCACCTTTGGTGCCTTATTATTCGGCAGTATATCCGACAAGAAAAGCAGCAAAGAAGCCATCATCTTTTCCCTTTTAGTATTAATCGCTTCGATTATTGGCTTGTTCTTTATTAAAGACATCGTTTGGTTCTTTATTATCGGTGCCTTTGCTGGTTTTTCGCTCTCCGGCGCCCAGGCAGTCAGCCGCACAATGGTCAGCCAGCTTGCGCCGGCCAGCAAAACGGCTGAGTTTTACGGCTTTCTCTCCGTGGCTGGGCGAACCAGTACTTTTGTTGGTCCCCTTGTGTTTGGCACGATTTCCTACCGCGCAAACAATTGGTACATCAATAATGGCTTTGACCCGATACTTGCCGAGCAAAACGGCTTACTCTGGGCAATCGGTTCAATCCTCTTGTTCCTGGTAGTCGGCTTGCTGGTTTTACTTATCGTTAGGCGCGTAACGGCTAAAAACCCGATGGTTTATACAACAGATTAATTAAGCTTATTGTCTCAAATAAACTGCTTAACAGCAAATGGCGTCTGCATAAGGCGCCATTTTTATTTCCCCCGTGGCGCTTGGTATGGCAGCCATTTTCACCAAGTTTGCGTTATACTGAAGCAAATTGCCACACACAGGTAAATTAGGCATAATATAGGAGTCGTTTATGAAAATTCTTATCACTGGCGGGGCGGGTTATATCGGCAGTACCATTGCATCCGCCTTAGTTGATAGTGGGCACACCCCCATCATCCTAGATTCGCTCGTTACTGGCCGCAGAGAGTTTACCAAGGGGCATATCTTCTACGAAGCCGATATCGCCAACCGGGATGCGGTTGCGAAAGTCTTCCAAGATCACCCCGATATTTACGCCACCATTCACTGCGCAGCGCTGATCATCGTGCCCGAGTCTGTGACCATGCCCTATGAATACTACCGTGAAAATGTCGTTAAGTCGATGAATTTCTTTATGCATTTAGCGGAATTGGGGTATCCAAGGGTTGTATTTAGCTCATCTGCCGCGATATACGATGTGGTTCCTGGATTTATGGTTACGGAAGACTCGCCCCTAAAGCCGCTCAGCCCTTACTCACGCACGAAATATATGATGGAAATGGTGCTCTCCGATTTTTGCCACGCCTACAATCTAAAAGGCATCGCACTGCGCTACTTTAACCCGATTGGCGCAGACCCAAAAATGCGCTCCGGCATCCATGTTAAAAATCCATCCCATGTGCTGGGCAAAATGGTTGAGGTAGCCCTCGGCAAAGAGCCTGTTTTCAATATCACCGGCGTGGATTGGCCAACCCGCGATGGCTCTGGCATCCGCGATTACATCCATGTTTGGGATTTAGCCTCGGCGCATATCAAAGCCGTCGAACGCTTCGACGATGTAATTAGAAAAGCCGGCCAACCCGACCTGCCGTATGCAGTCATCAACCTGGGCACAGGCAACGGCGTCACGGTCAAAGAGTTCCTGGTAGCCTTTGAAGAGGTATATGGCAAGGTGCTGCCCCTGGCTATCAAACCACCCAGGCCAGGTGATGTGGCTGGCGCTTATGCCAATGCAGACAAGGCGCTTGAACTGCTGGGTTGGAAGGCGGAACTGCCCATCACCCAGGGCATCAGCGACGCCTTGAAGTGGGGTGAGCTGCGTGAAAGCATATTAACTTTTTAACAAGCAGCGCTTCTCAAAAGGAAAGGAAAAAGCATGCGAGATCAATTATTTGAAGCCATAAAAGGACATGATGTCGAGTATGTGGATATCCGCGTGGAGGACTTGGTCAATACCTGGGTTATTTTCCGTGGGTCAGACCTGGACAGCATTGGGTCATCGCGCACGCGGGGCGGTATTGTGCGCGCCTTGTATAAAGGCGGTTGGGGCTACGCCACCTTTAACGACCTGGGTGACCTAAAAAAACAGGTGCGCGAAGCCTGCCTGACCGCTAAGCTGGTAGGCAGCGGCAAGACCTATTTTGCGCCAACCGAAGTTGTGGTGGATTGCATCAAAGCAAGACTCATCAAAGATTTCCGCCAGGTGCCCTTGGCCGATAAAAAAGCCCTGATGGAAGCCTACAACAAGATTGTGCTTGGGTATCATGAGAAAATCCAGACCTCAATCGTACGCTATGCAGATAGCTTCAAATCCGTTTGGTTTGCCAGCTCAGAGGGCACCTTTATTGAAGAAGAAGTACCCGATGTCAATATCTATGTCGGTGCGACGGCGCGCGATGGTGATATAGTCCAAAAAGG
Organism: Anaerolineaceae bacterium; assembly: GCA_040768105.1. Lineage (GTDB taxonomy): Bacteria > Chloroflexota > Anaerolineae > Anaerolineales > Anaerolineaceae > JAXGNE01. Next base: position 624,582 of record JAXGNE010000008.1, on the reverse strand, counting down.
TTTTGAGTCGGGCGGCGGTGCCGATGGGTACCAAAGCGTGGAAGGCTTCCATGAGCAAGCTGCCACTGCAGCCCAAAAAGCGGTTGAGTTACTATCTGCGCCGCCTGTAAAAGGCGGGAAGTACACGGTGATCACAGACCAAATCATGACCGGTGTTTTTACCCACGAAGCCTTTGGGCACCTGAGTGAGTCTGATTTTGTCTATGAAAACCCCCAGATGCAGGAATTAATGCAGCTAGGAAAGCGATTTGGCGTGCGAGGTTTGAATATCATCGATGATGGATCTTACCCAGGCGGCTTAGGCTCTCACCGTTACGATTCCGAAGGCGTGCGCATGCGCAAGAACTACCTGGTTAAAGATGGTGTTTTGGTCGGCAGGCTGCATTCGCGGGAGACAGCTGCCAAGATGGGCGAACCGCTCACAGGCAATGCCCGCGCTCTCCATTTCAATCACCCGCCTATAGTCCGCATGACCAATACCTACATAGATAATGGCAGTGTGCCCTTGCACGAAATGCTCAAAGACATAGATCTTGGCGTTTACGCGGTAAAGATGATCGGCGGGCAGACCGCCATGGAAATGTTCACATTCAGCGCCGCCTATGGCTACATGATCCGCAATGGACAGGTCGCAGAATTGGTTCGGGATGTCACCCTTACGGGAAACGTTTTCGAAACTCTGCACAATATCGATGCCATTGGGGATGACCTGCAGTGGGAACCCAACGGACCAGGTGGCTGCGGCAAGGGAGGGCAGCATCCATTGCGCGTGGGGCTGGGCGGTCCGCATATACGCATCCAAAATTGTGTGGTAGGAGGTCAGCAATGAGCCTTGAAAAAATCATTTCTAAGTCGATGGAAAAGGCGCAGTCTGCCCAAGCAGTAATGCTGTCGACAGAAACTAGCACTGTAGATTTCCAATTTGATCGTTTAAAGGCAGCCGAGTCCTCTCAGCGCACCCAAATTGATCTCAAGGTGATTGTGGATGGGAAAGTGGGCACCTCCAGCACCACCGATCCTTCAGATGTGGAAGGTGTGGTGAGCCGCGCGCTTGAAGCAGCGCAATTTGGCAGCCCAGCTAATTTTGATTTTCCTGAACCGCAAAGCTTAGAACCTGTGCAAATATTTGACCCAGCTCTTCTGACGCTTGAAAAACCTGAAATGATCAGCATGGGTCAGCAGATGATGGACATGGTCAAGTCTTATAACCCCGAAATACTTTCTGGCGCGCTTGTTCAAAAAATTATCTACAAAGTAGATTATGCCAACTCGAAAGGCGCAAAGTATAGCGCCAAACACACGGCTTTTAACCTCGGTGCAGGTGGCGAACTTGTCCGCGGAACGGATATTCTTTTTGTCAATAAGGGTTTGGGGCAGAAACAACGCAAAGTAGATACAGAAGAGATTGCAGCCCAGGCCATTGAATACTTCCGCATGGCTGAAACCATTGCCCCCATTGCCTCCGGGGAATACCCTGTGATCTTCACCCCCTCCGGTTTAGTTGCCTTACTGCTCTCACTAGGCCTGGCACTCGACGGGAAGAATGTCTTCTTAGGTGCCTCACCGCTGCACGGTAAGATTGGGCAGCAAATTGCAGACCCACGCCTGACCATGGTGGATGACCCGACCATTGCATTTGGTCCCGCTACCAGTGCCTTTGATAACGAAGGCACCGCCCGCAGGGTAATGCCCTTGATAGAGAAGGGCGTGTTGCGCAATTTTATTTATGACCTGGACACGGCCGGGCGCGCTGGTGTGCAACCGACAGGCCACGGAACCGCTCGCCAACTCACAAACCTAGTGATTAACCCCGGTGAAACCTCTTTTGACGACATGATCAAGGGTATTGAGAAGGGACTGCTAGTGCATGAGTTTCTTGGCCTCGGTCAAGGTAACCCCATCAACGGGGAGTTTTCACTTAATTTATTCTTGGGCTATAAAATTGAAAAAGGCAAGCTCGCCGGGCGGGTCAAAAATGTCATGCTGTCTGGTAATGCCTTTGAGGCCCTGAAGTATATCGAAGCCATCAGCCAGGAACGTGAATGGGTCAGCGGTCCTTTTGAATATTTTAACGGGCTCATCCCTTACATCCAGGTGAGCAAACTGAGTGTGACAGCTAAGTAGGATAATTCTTAAATAAAAACGGGGCGGATCAATAAAAGGATCCGCCCCGATTGAGTTTAATTTACCAAGCGCGAGCAGGGTATGCTTTGCTTCGCTTGCGGAAAAATAGGCCGATAAAAACGCCTACTACAAACCCGCCGATATGCGCCCAAAAGGCAACCCCGCCCATATCGCCTGCACCAAGGCTCAAAACGCCCTCAAAGAATTGCAGAACAAACCATACCACCAATACAATGGATGCCGGTACAGTCCTTAGCGTCATAAAGAAGCCCAGTGGGATGAAGGTTGCCACGCGGCTTTGGGGATAAAGGATCAGGTAAGCGCCTAAAACAGCCGCAATGGCACCGCTAGCACCCACTGTTGGGATTTGGGAACCAGGGTTTACGAAAATATGCGCTGCCGCAGCGAACACACCGCCAAATAAATAGAATAATAAATACTTGATATGGCCCATCCTGTCTTCAACATTATCGCCAAAAATCCACAAATACAGCATGTTACCGATCAGGTGCATCCACCCAGCGTGCATGAACATGCTCGTGAAAACGTCGCGCAGGTTACCGGTATCTATGCCGCTTGAAAATTGGGATGGAATGATGGCATATTCATATACCAAAGTCTCTTGCTGTGCGGGGCTTGCCAGCCATAACCAGGCAAAGGCGACGATGTTCGCAATAATTAATAAATAATTGATAATTGGTACGCGGTGGGTGGGAAGGTTATCTCGGATTGGAATCATAATCTATGCTCCTAAGCTTAATGAATTTTTTCTTCCAGCAATTCTTTTAAGCGGGGGCTCTCGGCGTAGAAACCCCAATGCTTTTCGGGTAAAAGGACTGCGATACGGCACATAATTTCATCAGTGCTCTGTTTTAACCATTCTTTATGATCTTGATTAGGCATTTCTGGCAGGTAATAGGCTTTGCCAAATCGTATTTGCACGCGCATCTTCTTGAATTTAAGAAGCCTGTTAAGCATATCTGCTGACCCGGTCACAGCTGCCGGCACGATCGGCACCTTTGCCTTTTGCGCCAACAGTGCAGCCCCAGACTTGCCCTCTAAGAGCTTTTGGTCACGAGAACGGGTACCTTCAGGTGCGATTCCAACAATCCAGCCCTTATTGAGGTAACTGACCGCTTCTCGGAAGGCTGCAAAATCCGTTTCATCACGGCTGACCCAGATGACCCCGATCGCATTCAAAAGCCACTTAAATAAGCTTCGTTTTTGGTAATCTCTGGCAACCAAGCCAATAACATCTTCCCTTGGGGTAGAAATCATAAGTAGGGGTGTATCTAAGCGGCTGATATGGCTGGTCGTAACCAAAAATGCGCCGTTTTGAGGGATCAAGTCGTAACCAATAATCTCAAGCCTGACGATCAACTTGGCAACCCACCTGATGAATGACATGATGCGCTTATTATTCGTTGTTTTCATGGTTTTGATTTTAATTGTATCCTAATTAGTTGGGGTGATCAGTGTTTGATGGGTTCGCAAACGCTTACTGAAAATGATAAATCCGGTTAGCATGATACCCGTCAGCAGGATAAGCAGGGCATACAAGATCATGGGTACATTTACCAGTTTGGGATATTCCGAACCAGGATAGACAATTGGCAGTAAAGAGGCACTCAGTACGACCCCATTCCAAAGACCATGAACCAACAGTGAAAGTATTAAGCTGAGTGCGTATTTGATACCCCTGCCCTCGCGCCATATTGAGGCCAAGCCCCACCCAATTACACCGCCTGTGAAAACATGTAAGAGGCTTCCCCCCATGCGGCCTAAAATCAAGACCAGCCATTCCTCGCCAGAGCCGAAACCACTGAGAGAGAAAAGGCCCTCCATCAGTGCAAACCCAGCCCCGCTAAGTATGCCAACCACGTACCCCTCAGGTACGCTCCTGATCCTTTTTGCGAGCAGCCACACGCTGATGGTTTTCAAAACCTCTTCAACGATCGGGACCAGGACAGTAAAGGCTAAAAACAAGGCTAGGATCACTAATGGCTGGGAAAGTAAAGGCTTCAAAATCAACAACAGGCTTTCTGGATCCTGCGGTAATGTTGAAAATTGTGAACTTAATTCAAATAGAATTCGCTGCAGTTCGGGGTTTGTGCTTGCTGCAAGCGAAAAAACAACCAAGGCCAAGGATAAAACACCCAACTCAGCAAAAATGATTAAGGATGGTGTTACCGCAAGGCTGAATGCAAAAACCCCCCAGTGCCTTTGTGGGTGCACACCAGCCATATTCTTTGAGCCAATATTTATGTAAATGAGTATAGGCATGCTGATAGCCAAGACGCTGAGAAACGGAGCTGCCTTTGTTGCCGCTTCCGGCCAAGTAAATAAAAGCACCCCAGTTATGAGAACCAGGATGAGTAAAACTAGGAATACCCCGTTAATCCGCTGTAAGGATATAAAGAGCAACCAGCGCGGAATGGGCAAGCGGCGTAATCGGTAAAATCCAATAAGGGCTGATGGAATTAATAGGCAGCCAATTACAATGAGCGCTAGGCCCAAAGATAATAATAAACCCGGTTGAAGGAAGTCTGAGATCAAATCAACCGGGAGAAAAGCTAAAGCAAACAGCGCTGCAAAGGCTCCCCCAAAAGCATTCAGCGCAGCATAAGTTGAAAGCACAGCCTGTAATAACGAAATCCAATCAAAGCCGTTTCTTTCGTTATAGGCTGTGCTTTCAGTCAACAAGCTTATTTCTCGACAATACTAATTGTAATGATCTTATCCCCTTCTGGCGCATCAGGGTTTGTTTGTGGGTCTCTTTCGGTAATTTCTTTTAATACATCCATACCCTCAATCACTTCACCAAAGACAGTATACGATCCGTTCAGGTTGGGCGTGCCCACATAGGTGATAAAGAATTGGCTGCCGTTAGTATCTGCGCCGGCATTCGCCATACCCAAGATGCCGGGCACATCAAAATTCAGCCCTTCCACGATCTCATTCTTAAATTGGTAACCGGGGTTGGATAAGCCAGTACCAGTTGGGTCACCCGATTGGGCAACAAAATCGTACATCACCCGGTGGAATGAAATGTCATCAAAGTAACCTTCGCGCGCTAAAAACACAAAAGAATTGACCGCTAAAGGTGCCTTATCAGCAAACAGATCAAGCACAATATCACCCTTTTCGGTTTCAATGGTGGCCGTATAGCTTTTGTCCATGTCAATTAACCAATCTGGGCATTCAGTGAACATCTCAGATTCAAAGTCATAAACGGTTAATAAACCTTCCAGGGTGCTGTACCCCAAGTTGCCCATGTAATTGCCATTGACAAACAGAGTGGGCGTGCTCGACAAACCAACCGATGTCGCCTTGGTGTAACTATCTGAGACCTTGGTTACAACCGCGTCGCTCGTGAGGTCAGTAGTGAACTGGTCTGCGTCAATACCCAGTGTGTCAGCTTGCGCTGCTAGCCAGGTTGAAAAGTCTTCGGTAGATAAGGATGACCAGCTAGCTTGTTCTTCAAATAAAATAGCGTACATTTCCCAAAACTTGCCTTGAAGTCCAGCTGCCTCAGTAGCCTGGGAGGCTAAGTTGGCGTTGGGGTGGATTGAGCTAAGCGGTAAATGGCGGAATACGAGCCGGACATCATCTGGGTAATTCTTGATCAATTCCTCAAGCACCGCGTAAGTTTGGGCGCAGTAGGGGCATTGAAAATCGCTGTATTTGATGATGGTCAATTTTGCATCCTCTGGGCCAAGCACCCAATCTTCATCGCTAACCGGGCCGATCAGGTCATACACCCGTTGCTTCTCTTCAGAATCACCCGTGAGAAAACCAGGCACAACATTACAAATCATCTTGCCGTTCTCATCAAAAAGCAAGGTCTCATCCAAGACCACCGGGGCAACGTCCACGGGGGCTTCTTCCTCGGGCTCAGTCACCACAACTGCCGGTGTGTCGATCACAATGGGCTCCTCAGCCGGCGGGGTGAACTCTTTTACCTTGCACCCGCTCATGATGAGCGCCGCAAATAGTACTACCAATAAAATTTTTCTTGAAATTTTCATCGTTAACCTTTCAAAAGTGTCACAGCTTTCCTTAATTTTGAAAAGCCGTGTGATTAAGTAACAAAAACTATGCCTTTAAATCCCGTCCCAGCTTGGCCAAGACAACCTGGCGAATCTGGCTTTGTACCTCGTCTTTGGGAAGCGCCGCATCGACCATCACCCAGCGTCCTGGTTCCTGCGCCATCAATTGATGGTATCCATCGCGCACGCGTTGATGAAATGAAATTTCATACGCATCCAGGCGGTTCCACTCATCCACCCTGCGTTTTCGCTGCAGGCCGGCTTCCACGTCGATATCTAAATACATCGTCAAATCTGGCTTCAGGTTGTCTGTTGCAAAGGCTAACATGCTTCGGAGTGCTTCCAAATCGAGCCCGTGACCATAGCCCTGGTAAGCCAGGGTGGAGTCGCCGTAGCGGTCACATAACACCAGCTTGCCCTCAGCAAGCGCTGGCTTAATAACTTGTTCAACCAGTTGCGCCCTGGCAGCCAAGAAAAGCAAAATTTCCGTGCGCGGATGCAGCTCTTTATTCCCCAGGTCAGTCAAGACTGCCCGGATCTGGTCGCTGATCTTGGTGCCGCCTGGTTCGCGCGTGCGCACAACCTGGTAGCCCTGGTCTTCTAAGAATTTTGCTAGCCCGGGTAGCTGGCTGGTCTTACCGCTGCCCTCTGGTCCTTCAAATGTGATAAACATAGCCTAATCCCTGTAGATGCGAACGTGCCTGTTCGGCTCTTTGCCATATGATTGTGAGATCAAATCTGCCTCACGCGCCATCTCATGCTGCAGTCGCCGAATTGTAGCGGTCGCAGGCGGTAGGTCCACATATTTTTCCCCGTTCAAAACCGCATCAATAGCCAATTGGGCCTGGTCGCTGGCTTCAACTGGCGAATTGAACCGCTCAGCCGGGGTTTGAATATTGAACAAATCTGCTAAAAACTGCTCAATCTGGGCTACCGTGTTCGACTTAAGCACAAAAATCGGCACGCCCTTATCCTCTGCATCCAAAATGGGCTGTTGGCGTTCGCGGAAGTAGCGCCTCAGCGTGACGAATGTATCGGCTTCTTCAAGGTTTCTCACCACCCGTGCAGGCACGCCCAGGTATTTTATGGTTTGAATCAGGCGGTTGCGCGCCACGCCGTAGGCGTACAAACTGCGTTGTTTAATATCGCTTGTTTTGACGCTTTGCGGCGCGGATTCTATTATGGTTTCGTAGCGCGGCTGTTGGCGTTTTTCGCCGCCATTGCGCTGGAAAGGTGTTTTCTCCATCCCAGTCCCGCGCTTAAGGCTCTGTGTTGCCGTGCTGGCAGTTGGCAGTAGTGGTTTTTGGACGTGGATCTTATTATTCGCATCCCTGAAGCGGATTTCGGGCGGCAGCGGGTACCCGCGCAGCACCGAATCCACCGCGGCGGCAATATCCGGGTGCACCGCAATGCGGTGCCGATCTTGGATTTCCACCAAGACGGTAAACGTGGGGGGTGCGCGCCGCTCCAATACGGTCTTTTGCGTACCCCGGCGCCTGGCTTCGTCGTCTGAGAGCGTCACGGACTCCACCCCGCCAATCAGGTCTGACAGGGTTGGGTTGAGCAGGATGTTTTCCAGGGTGTTACCGTGCGCCGTGCCGATCAGCTGCACGCCGCGCTCTGCAATCGTGCGGGCTGCCTGCGCTTCGAGCTCTCGCCCAATCTCGTCAATCACAATTACTTCTGGGTTATGGTTCTCTACCGCCTCGATCATCACCTCGTGCTGTAGGGAGGGTTTGGCCACCTGCATGCGCCGGGCTGCGCCGACCGCTGGGTGCGGCACGTCGCCGTCACCGCCGATCTCATTCGAGGTATCCACGATGATCACGCGCCTGCTGTCAGCCAAGATGCGTGCCGCTTCGCGCAGCATGGTGGTCTTGCCAACGCCCGGCCGGCCTAAGATCAAAATGCTTTGCCCAGACTTAATCAAATCTTCAATGATGTCAATCGTGCCATACACGGCCCGCCCAACCCGGCAGGTTAGGCCGACAATGTGCCCGCGCCTGTTGCGAATGGCGGAGATGCGGTGTAAGGTGCGCTCCAAGCCAGCCCGGTTATCGGCGTCAAATTCGCCAATCCGGTCTGTCACGTAAGCCAGGTCTGCTGCGGTGATCTCGCGCGCCACTAAAACGACCTCCCGCCCGACAAAGCGCGCGGTCGGATGCCTGCCCAGGTCCATGATGACCTCCAGCAGGTTGTCGCTGTCATTTAAAGCACTGACTTTTCCTGTGATGTCCTGCGGCAAAACGCTCAGTAATGCTTCCAGGTCATCAGTAATTTTTTGTGTCTGATTCATACCTAAATTTCTAAAACCTTCTCAAGTCAAATAAATCGATCACGCAAAATGATCGACCTTTTATTTTAACGCATTTTCTTGTTTTACTGTGAGCGGGTATAAGCTCGTTGATTATTGATTACACCCACTGCGTGCCACCGGCACGCCGTTATCCGCCCGGTTTTCAAAGCCGCGCACGCTCAACAGGCTGTTGGCTTTCTGCCGGACCGCCATGTACTTGATCATCAGCAGGTGTTCGCTGCTGCTCAGGGTCGGCAGCCGCTGCATCAAATCTTCAAGCCAGGGCTGGTATGACCTGACGCATATATAAATCGGCCGGTGACCAGGTGTGGGCAGCGCAGAAACCATATCCAGGATGAAATTAGGGTTATCCACATAATCAGGCAGCACCAATGGCAAAGCCACGATGCCATTAGGGCCAATATAAACATCCACAAACCCGCGCAGGGATCCGTCCGGGGCATCATTGACCAATACCGTGGCGGTCTTGCGCGTCAGCGGTTCAAAATTTTGAAATAACTTGGGCACTAAGCTTTTGCAGAGCGCATGGATGGCTTTCAGGTCTGCGTTTGTCCACAGACGCCAAGGCGTATCCTCCTGCACAGGCACGCTGATCCCATCCTCCAACCGGTAAAAGCGCTGCTTTGCCCACACGTTAAAATCAACCTGCCGGAAGGCCTCGATGAGCACCGAGTCACTTTTTAGGTCGCTCAGCAGGTAAAAAGCCCCTTTTTCCCCGCAGTCCTTAATGAGCGCCTCCAAAAAGGCGGGCACCAAGTCCAGTTCTGCCTGCGCATCTGCAATAATATAAGACATTTGTGCAAATTGCTCGCCCAGCCGATGCCGCACTTGTGCAGCCAAAAATCCCTCCCAGCCCTCCGGTTCACAAACTGTGCTGATGAAGTTGCTGGCAGGATTCAATTGCTTGATTAAATTTTGCAGGGTTAGAGGATGGCTGTGCGTGAGATAAGCGATACTGTCTAAGCTGTGCAGCCGCTCTGACCTTCTGCGAAGGTCTGGAAAATCATACCAGGCGAGTGGGCGGATCAGGGTTAATCAACTCCAAAAAATAGCGGTGAAAGCGCACGTCGTCAGTCAGTTCCGGGTGAAACGATGTGGCTAAAAGGTGCCCCTGCTGGGCAGCCACAATGCGCCCGTCTTCCAGGCTCAAAAGCACCTTGGTCGACCCGGAAATGCTTTCAATAATCGGCGCGCGGATGAAAACGGCATGGAAAGGTTTTACCGCTTCCCCTTCATGCACTAAGAATGGCGCATCCAGCGCTACCTCGAACGAAGATACCTGGCGGCCAAACGCGTTGCGCTGCACGGTCATATCCATTAAATTGAGCAGCGGCTGCTGCCTGCGCGCATCTTTAGAGAGCAATATCGCCCCTGCGCAGGTACCCCAGGTGGGCTTGGCCATCCCAAAATCGTGTAAAGGCTCAATCAGGCCAAAATCCACCGCCATCTTGCCAATCGTGGTGGATTCACCGCCCGGCAGGATCAACCCGTCCAGGTCTGCCAATTGCCCAGGCAAGCGCACCTCAACACCCTGGACGTCAAGCCTATCCAGGATCTTGAGGTGTTCCTCAAAATCGCCCTGCAGCGCCAATACGCCAATTTTCATGTGTTTGCCTGCCGCGCTTGCTTGTTTACCAGCCGCGGTCTGCAATCAGGTCTTGGTCAGGAATGCTGGAAATTTGGCGTCCGACCATCGCTTCGCCCAAATTCTTCGATACCTCTGCCAATATCTTGGCATCTTGATAGTGCGTGGTCGCTTTTACGATCGCGGCAGCGCGTTTGGCAGGGTCGCCAGACTTAAAAATGCCTGAGCCCACAAAAACGCCGTCCACGCCCAGCTGCATCATTAAAGCTGCATCTGCCGGGGTGGCTATCCCGCCCGCGGCAAAGTTGACCACCGGCAGCTTACCCTGGGCGCGCACTTCCATGCACACCTCGTAAGGAGCACCGATGTTCTTCGCAAAGGCCATCACCTCTTCTGCCGGCATGCTGAGAAGCGTACGGATCTCCCCAAAAACCGTGCGGGCATGCCGTACAGCCTCGACCACATCGCCCGTGCCAGCCTCGCCCTTAGTGCGGATCATAGCAGCGCCTTCGCCAATGCGCCGCAGCGCTTCGCCAAGGTTCCTACACCCGCATACAAACGGGACCTTGAAATCGTGTTTATAGATGTGATGGGCTTCATCTGCCGGGGTGAGCACTTCAGATTCATCGATATAATCCACCCCCAAGGCTTCCAAGATCTGCGCTTCCACGAAGTGCCCAATGCGCACCTTAGCCATAACAGGGATACTGACCGTATCCATGATTTTCAGTATCAATTCCGGGTCGCTCATGCGCGCCACGCCGCCGTCTGCGCGGATATCCGCAGGCACCCGTTCCAGCGCCATTACGGCTGCTGCGCCGGCGTCCTCTGCGATGCGGGCATGTTCGGGCGTGACCACGTCCATAATCACGCCGCCTTTTAACATCTGTGCAAGACCCTTCTTGACAGCAAAACTAGCTACTTGCTGTTCCATGAAACCTCCAAAAACAATAATTTTTATCTAATCGGATTTTACCACTGGAAAGGCTTGCGAGCAACAACCCGCCTCATCAGCCCAGTTGTGCGTGGAAAGGGTCGACGGGCATTATAAGTCAAATGATTATCGGCCTAAAGCGAATCGAAGTATTTTGATTCTTCAATTGCGTCTTTGCCCATTTCTTCCATGTCAAGCGGTTTCACTGCTTCAGCGGCGCTGGCAGCTTCCCTGGCCTCAGCCTCGGCCAGTTGTGCTGGCGTTGCCCGCACGGTCAACACGAAGCGCTTGCACGATTCGCAGCGTTCCAGCCTGCCCACAACCAGGTTCATGCCCATCAGCGAGCGCGGGAAAGGATGCCCACACTTTGGGCAGATCGTGCCGCCCAGCATGCCGTAATTGCGCGGCTGGCCTGGCCGGGGCGCTTGCTTGGGTTTGCCGATGAACTGCACCAAGGCGCTGAAGCCCATGGCCGCAATCAAAACCACACCTACCGGCACGAGGATATTCTTGATCCCGCTGCTCTCCTCTGCCTGGGTCACGAAGTTATAGCGCAAAGTATTGCTGTTGAAAGTCTCGCTGTTTTTGGTTGTAATCACGGCTGAAATATCGTGCGGGCCATAGCCGTAATCATCGGTACGAAACTCGAATTTAAAAGGCGCTTCGTTGAGCACGGCTATTGCTTGCCCGTCCATCAGGTAGGTGACCTGCTGCACCTCAAGGCCTTCACCCACCAGGCGCAGGCTCATCCGGCCGCGGATATTACTGCCGGCGCCATAACCAAACTCGCGCCGCAGTGAAATGCGGTAATCCGGCTCATCCTGCGCTGATGCGGGGCTGAGGCTGCTGAAAAGCAGGCCGACTGCCAGGGTAATTGCACAAAATAATATAGCTCGTTTTTTCATAATCGATCACTTCCAACGGGTTAATATCGTCTCACGTTCAAATATGCTGGTGCCTAAGTAGAACATCCCCACGTCAACCGCCGCCAAGACCACAATCGCAATAATCATAAAGGTCACATTGATGATGATCAGCCCGGCTAACTGCGCAAACAGCACCGCCATAATCGGGATGATCACTACCGTCGAGACCTGCTCTGCCACGCGCGGGTCGTTCACGCGTGAAGAGACGTACAAAGCAAAATTGACCGCCACGATCGACATCAGCGGCCCCACCACCAAAATCGCCAACAACCAGGTTGGTCCGGCAATATAAGCCCGCACGCCCGCGCTGACGCCGATAATGGGCAGCGCCAGCAGGAACAGCCCAAACGCGGCCAACGTGGCCACGATAGCCGGGATGGCAGCCGCTAGGCTCTTGCCTGCCAAGAGTTCCACGGTGCTGATCGGGGTTGCCAGCAGCGGCTCCAGGCTGCGGGTCGTTTTCTCGCCCACAATGCTGTAGGCCGCAATCGTGATCGGGATGATGACCGGCATCATCATGAACAGCAGCATGAACTGGTTCATCAAATAAATTTGCATGCATTCCCCGCCGCTCAAACCGCTGCAGCTTGCTAGGAAAGCTTGCGGCACATCCGCAGTCGAGCCGTTCATGTCGCCTACTGCCTCGCCCATCACGCTCAGCATCACCAGCGGCAGGATGGTAAAAATCAAGGGCATAAAGCTGATGGTGAAGATCACCATGCGGTTTTTGAATACTTCTGCCCATTCCTTATCAATTATCGTGCGGATATGTTTCATGCCCGGCCTCCTTGCCCGTTTTGGTGCAGCATCTCCAAGTAGACCTGTTCCAGCGAATGCCTGAGCTCGCCAATGAAGCGGATCGCTGCCCCAGCCCCCACCAACTGGCGCACAATTTCGGGGTTATCTTGCTCTGGGTTGGCAAGGCTGATGACGAGTTTATTCTCAAGCGCCTCAACTGCTTGCACAAAGGGCAAGCTACGTAGCATATCTACCCATTCGGGCTGCAGCGCTGCCAAATGCACCACGATCTTGCGCCCAAACAGCTGTTGTCTTAGCGCGGCAGGTGTATCCACCGCGATCACTTTTTGCTTGAAGATGGCAATGCGGTCACATAAGCGGTCAGCCTCGTCCAGGTTGTGTGTACACATGAAGATCGTGCGCCCGAGTGCCCTCAGGCTCTCAATAAACTCGCGCACCATCTTGGCTGCCTCGGGGTCCAGGCCAGAGGTTGGCTCATCCAGGAAAAGCACCTTGGGGTCGTGCAGCAGCGCCCGTGCGATGGCCAGCTTCTGGCGCATACCCTTCGAAAACGACCCGACCGGGTCTGCCCGGCGCTCCCACAAACCCAGCATCTGCAAATACTTGCGCACCTGCCCAGGCACGTCCGCTACGTCATACAGGTTCGCGAAGATGGCCAGGTTCTTCTCTGCCGACAGTCGCTCGTACATGCCCGGCGTCTCGGTCAAGATGCCAATCGAGCGCCGGATGGCGCTGTTTTCTTTGCCTAATGTCAGACCGTTGATGGTGGCGCTGCCGCTGGTGGGCTCAATCAGGCCGGCCAGCATGCGCACGGTGGTGGTCTTGCCGGCCCCATTCGGGCCCAAAAAGCCAAACACCTCCCCCTCTCGCACGGCCAGGCTCAGCCCTTCCACGGCCCTGATCTCCGTCTTTTCTTTTTTGCCAATTTTAAAGACCTTACCCAGGTCTTGTGTGATGATCATAACTATCCTCTTTTGTCTTTAGCTCTGTAATGCGCTTCTATTATACGGCGAAAATTGGGGGAGGGGGTATGTTTTGTGGTTAAAAGCACAGAGGGCGGGTCAAGCCCGCCCTCTGGATACTTTGTTAATCAGCTGAGGGTATTAATTACCCATGCTCAATGGTACAGTAACATAAACTTCTTGTATGGTGTAATTACCGCAAGCGTCTGTCACCATGTAAGTGATGGTGTAGATACGGCCGGTGCCAATCCCAGAGCGCTCCGCCCGCAGCCAGAAGGTGTAGTCGTCGATAATCACGATGTCATCCACGGTTTTGCCATCATCCTCCCCATCGTCTGGTTCGTTTGAGGTAACCGAGACCAGGGTGATGGTTGGGTTGGGGTCAAAATTATCTGAGGCTTCCGCGGTGGCTATGACCTCAACGTACTTATGATTGGAAGACCAGAGCGTGTCGGGGGTTACACTGAGGGTCGTGAATACCGGGGCAATCTCATCGCACACGTTCAAGCCGATCATGACTGGGTCGTGGTCGCTCGAGCGAAATTGGTCAGGCGCATAAAGAGCATCTTGGGCGTCCAACTTGAAGCTCATATCATAATCAATCAAGTCAGCCTCGTCAGCGTTGATGTGCCAGATACCCGTGCCCGCAACCTCATCAAATAGATTGGCGGAAGCCAGGGCGTGGTCCAGGTAGCCTATTTGTCCGTCAAACACGTACGAATAAGCATTCTCACCTAAGAAGTGGAAGATCAAATCGGTGTAGTCATCCTCTGTGCCCATCATGTCATCCGGGCCAGCCAGGATAGCATCAATCGGGTCTTCCTTGTCATAAGAGTTCAAGTCGCCAATGATGATATAGTCCATGTCGCCGCTGCCGGTTGGGTCAGTTGCTAACCAGTCCACCAGCGCTTGTGCTGCTAAGGTTCGGGTGATGTTGCAGTTCCCAGCGCCGTCTAATACGTCAGGATCCCCAATGTCGTTGCAATCCGAGCCTTTGGATTTCAGGTGGTTGACGGCCATGGTAAATATGCCGCCGGTCTCCACGTCCATGAAAGTTTGTGCTAAAGTCGGCCGGTTGTAATCGTCTAAGAAGCGATCGTCAACCGTCGAGTCAAGGATGGCAAATTCGCCAATGGGTTCTACAGACGCCGGCTTGTAAATCAGCGTAAGTTTAATGGCATCCGTGCCGATGTAACCAGTATCAATGTAACTATAGGTGCCATCGTCAAAGATATCATTCAGTCCAGCAACAAGGTCAGCCGTTGATTCACCCTCATCGTTCTGAATTTCCATCAGACCATATATGTCTGCATTCATACCCGCCAGGGCAGCCACGATCTTGGCGCGCTGACGCGCTAGCTCTTCTGCGGTGTTCGCACCGCGGCATTCCATATCACCGCTCGGCCCGCATATATCATCACCAGTATCAATCGTAATGAAGTAATTTAACACGTTCATGCTGGCAACCACCAAATTAGACTCAAACGTTGGGACGTCCGGTCGGGGGTTGGCTGGGGTATAGTTAGCGCCTTGGGTCGGCTGGATACGATATAGCCCAAATGAGTAATCTATCACCCCAGTGACATTCGTGACGAGGTCGCCGCCCCTGAAGAGGTTGTCTAGATTAAAAATTTCACCATTGGGGTGAATGGCTGGGTCAGGGTTTTGCACGGTTCGGCCGTCATCCAGCGTGATCTTATGAACTTTATACATATCTGCGTAAGCTGCATAATTTTCTACAGAGGGCTCATAAGCCGCAGTGAAGGTCATAAAGCGATTGGTGGTGAGCACGATCTCGCCGTAGCGGTCAAAGTTAAAGTACTCTGCAATCACCAAATCCTGCGGGAAGGTCACCAGCATGCCCTCATAGGCTTCAAGGTCCTCAACTGCAGCTACGGGCAAGCTGATCGGTGTGGGTTCGATTGTAGTGGGTTCAGTGGAGCACACCCACAACTGTGACACAGTGATTTCGGTCATGCCGTTGTATTCAGAGACCACGCCGCGCACCCGCACGGTATTTCCAACCGCCACATCAACTGCCCCTGGTGCATAAACAAAGACGCCATCAGAGGTTAAGGGGTCACCATCCCCGCTTGGGTCCTGGATATGGAAACCGTTCAGGTCGCCATTATCAGGCAAGCCGTTGTTTTGGAAGTCGCCGACCACCACGCCTTCAACTGCCACTTCCTGGCCAACGTATGGACTACTTGGCTGGTTGTTTTGGACAATGTAAATTGGGGTGAAGTCGTCACCACAGGCTTCCGGTGGGGGTACATAAATCGCGTTAGGAGCACCAGGGGTGTTGTAAGCTTCACCTAAAATAATCGAACCGGGGTTTCCTGCAATGCCAGCCAGGTCAAAATCGTTGCGCACCCAGTCTGTGGCCGCGTCCGTGTCGAAGCCATCCGGGAAGCGCGAGGCGCCGCCTGGTGCATAGGCAAGGCCGTCATAATACGGAGATAAAACAGGCACGCCATAAGTAATATCAGTTGTTCCATACCCATCATAAACAGCCACGGCATCCACGATCTCGGACCAGGGCGTGATGTCAAATACCCCGTCCTCATCAGTGTCCAGGTCTTGGTTAAGTGCCCCTGTAAAGTCTTTGACCAGCAGTAGCGTGATCGTGCCGTTTTCAAGCGCACCTGCTGAGAGGTTGGCAAGGTACAAGCCGTTTGCATCTGTCGTGCCAAGCGAGATAACCTCGTCAACTGTGCCAGTTGCTGCCAGATAAAAATCTCCCTCAATCTCCAGCACTTTATAAGCGCTGTAGTCTGTTTCCGGGCTGCCATAAATTTCAACATACTCCACGTCCGTGCCGGTGGTACTGGCAGAAAACTCGTTAATTTTGGGAGAGAGTGGTCCTGTGCTGCCGCAATTAGCCGTGTGCGCGCCAAGCCCGTCAAATGTATTGTTGGCATAGCCGTCCCATTCAATGGCAGGGTCAAAGACATTTGTTCCATCAGGGTCACCCTGGCAAACCGTATCCTTTCTACGCAGCGTGTTATCAGCCGTGCTGACCAAGTCTACTCCCCATTGAGACCCAGGGTCAAAACCTATTTGACCGATGACATCAATGATGGTTGTGCCTTTACGAAGTACTACCGCATCATCCCCGTTAAACCAGCTTGCAAGACTCACAAGGTCTGCTTGGGCAAGTATAGCTGGGTCTGCTGGAGTAGTTGAATTACTACCAGCAACAACATATACATCCCCATCTGTAACAGTCCCGGTTAGGTTTATTGTCAACCCCGCACTGGCGCTGCCATTAAAATACATCTGGACGTTGTATTCCCCCGCGGCCAGGTCAACTGCTGCACCCGTGCCGTTGTAGATCTCCAAGGCTTTGCTATAACTTGAGCCTTCAATATACTCTGAGAAAAATAGTTCGGCTGGGGCGCTTGCCTGCACTGCCTTCGGCGTAAACCCGAGCGCGCTGAATAATAGGATCACCGCCAGCGCTGCGTTGATCGTTCTAAGCCTGTATTTCATGATAATTAACCTCCTGGTAAGTAGTTTGGATGAGTAATCTTATTAGAATCTTTATAGCCTAAAACCCACTTTTTTCATTAAGCAATTCATTAAAAATTTTGAAAAATCCCTGCTCGCCCGGTCCTTCTTACGTAGGGGCAACCCTTTACGAAGTACACAAAGTGCTGTGGTTGCCTTGCGTAGCACTCTTTGAGCTGGGCAGATACAGAGGTCTGCAACTACAAAATCATTAAAAACCCTCTCCCTTTTCATAACTTATTGCCAATTCAAATAATCCTAAAGGGAGAGGGGAGGGTGAGGGCTTTACAGATGCTTTGACTACGTTGATTCCAGTACTGCAGGTCACCTATGGTCGCCCCAGCGACAAATACTTTTCCTTGTAAGGTACGACTGCGCAGCGTCCCGTAGGTAAGCTGTTTTTGTCATAGCGAAGCACTCTGGAAGAGTTGCGAACGCAGTGAAGCAATCTCACCAACTAGACATGTATGATCGCTTTGTGACCTGCACGACATAAAAAAGCCCTGTCGGTCACGTATGATCGCCCCAGCGACAAATTTGTGTCATTGCGAACGCAGTGAAGCAATCTCCCATAGTTGACTTAGACTGCTTCGCAAGCTCGCAGTGACAAATAAACGTCATAGCATAGCACTCTGGAAGAGCTGCAAGGCACGACCGAGCAGTATCCCGTAGGAAAGCAATTTTCGTCATTGCGAGGCACGACTGCAAAGCGTCCCGTAGGGACACTTGCGCCGCGCTGCGCTTGCGCAGTGCAGGTGAGCAATCTTATATTTATACTTTAGACTGCTTCGTAAACTCGCAGTGACACCGATCCTGACATCGCGAAGCACTCTGGAAGCGTTGCAAACGCAGTGACTGCGAAGCGCCCCGTAGTTTTTGTCATTGCGAGGAACGAAGCAATCTTACCAATTATGCATTTATTTTCTCTCTGTGACCTGCACGAAAAAAAGGGAAGATACTTTCGCCTTGAAAATTCGACCTACCCCCCACTCAGCGGCCTAAAACTGCGCCGATGTTCCGCACAAGGCCCCATCACCGCCAGCGCAGCTAGGTGTGCCTCGGTCCCATAACCCTTGTGCTGGCCAAAGCCATAACCCGGGTAGCGCGCGTCCATCTCCCCCATCAGCGCATCCCTTGCCACCTTCGCCAACACCGACGCGCAGGCAATGCTCAAAGAGCGGCAGTCCCCCTTCACCAACGCAGTCTGTGGCGTACTCACGTCTTTGAGCTTGAAGTAATCAATCAGCAAATGTTCGCAGGGCTGCGCCATACGCTCTAATGCCCGCCCGGCTGCCAGGCGTACGGCAGCGGCAATGCCAATCGCATCAATTTCATTCGCCCCGCCAAACCCCACCTGCCAATCCAGGGCGATCGCCTTAATCCGCTCAGCCCAATAAGTGCGCTGCTCAGGTCGCATCTGCTTTGAATCGCGCACCCCCGCCAGGCGGCTTTGAATCTTAGCCAAACCTGCCGGCAAGATCACCACCCCCACCGCCACCGGTCCGGCCAAGGCGCCGCGGCCGGCTTCGTCAATACCTGCGACAAGCGTCAACCCCTGCTGCCACAAGGCGCGCTCAAAACTTAAATCCGGGTTGAGGGGGATAAGGCTCGGGTCAAAACTAACGCGGGTCATATAAGCCAAGCCTGGCATTGCGGCGCATTACGAGCAGGTCAAGTGCCATGCGCAGCGAATCCTTCACCAGGCGCACGCGGCTGTCCGGGTTGAAGTACCAGTTGATCGGCACCTCGCGGATCTTATAGCCGTGCTTGCGGGCAATCAGCAGCACTTCCGCATCGAAAGACATGCCTTCCAGGGTCTGCAGCGGGAAAATCGCCTCGGCAACCTCCGCGCGGAAGCACTTGAACCCACACTGGGTATCCTGTAATCCCGGCAACGCCAGGAAACGCACCAGCGCATTAAACAGCCGCCCAACCAGGTGGCGGTACCCTGGTTCATCGTAGCGCTTAGCGCCAGGCACCTCGCGCGAACCGATCGCTATGTCAAAAGGCTCCAGTTGGGGCGGCAGGAACTTGCTCACCTCTTCAATCGGCATGGAGAGGTCCGCATCAGCAAAGAAGCGGTAAGCCCCCTTGGCCGCCAGCATGCCAGTCCGCACGGCCAAGCCCTTGCCACGCCGGCGCTCCTGGATCAGGCGCAGGGTCGGCAGGGTCTGCTCCCATACATGCACCACCTCGGCGGTTCGGTCTGTGCTGCCGTTATCGACGACAATGACTTCTGTCAAGTAGGGCTGCGCTTCCACGAAGGTTTGAATCTTTTCCAGCGAACTTGGCAAGCGCTTCTCCTCGTTGAAAGCCGGGATGATAATGGATAGCAACGGCTGTCCTTCCGTCATAACCTGCCTCTACAATTACGGATTCTGATAGATGTTTGGGCAATCATCACTGGTCTTGACCTCTTGATAAATAATAAACCGTCCCATCGGGAAATTCAACCAGCTGCTCCAGGGTGGTGAAAGTCAGCAGCTCCTCGGGTGTGAAGAAGTGTTCTTCCTGGATATGATCAAACCAGACCAAGCAAGCCTGGCCCTCCTCCGGCCAACCAGCTCGCAGTGATTCCAAAGTATCTAGCGTGGCAGTGCCTCGGTATTTGCGCGGGGATTCATATGCCAGCTGGCCGCTGTGAAAAATGATGGCATGGTAATTATTGCTGTAGACCTTTCGGTCAGGGAAGTTCTGCACGATGTACTGTAGCGTGGCATTTTCGCGCCAAAATCGGCTGCTAAAGCCTTCGCCCTCTGAGCGCAGTGTATCAAATTTGGCATTTGCCCGTGCGAGGGGGTATATCAACCAGGTTGCTACGAAAAGACATACCGCTATCTGCGCTAAAAGCCTCCCTTTACGCAGCCTAATGAGCTTGAACAGTTCCTGGAAGAAAGCCAGAACCAGGAGGTTCGCAGGGATAAATATTGGCGCGAGGTAGCGGTTATCAATCAGTTGCAAGAATGTTGTTCTGGCGTTGATCATCAAGAATGCCAGGTATCCTAAGATCCACAGCATAATGTGAAAATATCGCGATACTGACGGGCGGTCTTTTTGCCATACTTCCTTGTAATAAAGCGCTATCCCAAAACCGAGCAAAAAGAAGAAGGGATAAAGTACAAAACTGTTTTCAAAGGCTTGCCCCGGAATGTACCATTTCAGCATGTTCAGCACCATCGACTTGGCATTTTCCAAATAACTATAACTGGAAGTAACCCTTGTCCCGGTAAAAGACCCGCTTTTAAAATAATTCTGCAGCAAGATAACCACTAAAGGCAGGCTTGCTAATACCCCAAACACAATCATGTGTGTTAGTTTTTTCCTAAAGGGGGATTTAGAGAAAATCAAAATACTTAAAGCCCAGGAAAAGATAAATATCACGCCGGCATAACGGGTAGCGCAAGCCAAGCCTAAAGCCACGGCACCCACAATAAGTTGGCGCCAACCAGGCCTGCGCAGGTAAGAATCTAAGCAGATTAAGGCTAACAGCACAAGAACAATGAATAAAGGCTCAGAGTAAGCGCCCAGGAACACAGGCAGAAGCGGGATGGCAACCATAACGCTGATGACCGCCAAGACAAGGAATAGTAACGATGCATTGAGGGTGCGCTTGTAAAATAAGCCAGAAAAAAAGATGGTGAGACCGAACAGGAAGGCGTTGATTAAGCGGGCTGCCCTAAACGGTTCAATGCTTGCCATCGATGACAAAGCCGCTAACAGGGCAGGGTAAAGGGGCGGGAAGACGGTCAGGTCAATCTGGTTGCCCTTTGCCAATTCGCCGGCATAATAAAGATAGGTCTTTCCGTCTGGCGAAACACTGACCCCATAGTTTTGCGTACCCCACAGGATCATAACCACAGCAGCAATGCTTAATAGGCTTATGGTCACCCACAAAAACGGGTTGTTACTATCTTCTTTATTTACAGCAATGCTCAAAGCGATCTCCTAAAAGACCCACATTAATATAGTTAGATGCTTATTATAACCAGTAAACATAACACGCAATACCATAATTTATTCCAAGGGGGTACGCTATAAGAAATTTGGTATTAAATAAAAAAGTCGGGGTGGGCGGACTTGAACCGCCGACCTCTGCGTCCCAAACGCAGCGCGCTAGCCGACTGCGCTACACCCCGGCAACTCAGAGTATAATCCGTTTTGTTGGCAATCGTCAAGGCGTGAAAGATGGCAATATTGAAAAAATCGGCAACCAGCTTTTTATTAATTTTGTTTTGTGTTATTTTGAGCGCCTGCCAACCGGCTGCCCTGTCTTCAACGCCAACCCCAACCCAGCCCCCAGCACCAACCGAGACGGCTTATCCAACCGCTACTAAAACCCAAGCCCCCACCGCGACGTCAGCGCCAACTAAAGAGCCGACGCAAATCCCCCCCAGCCCCACGCCGGCCTGCACCCTCCGCGAAGGGGCGGTAACCCTAGCGTCCTTTGAAAGCGAAACCCTGCAGACCTTATTCCACCTGCGTGTCTATACCCCGCCCTGTTACGGCTACGATCCCTCCCAGCGTTACCCGGTATTATATCTTTTGCACGGCCTCGGGGCAGATGATGCCCAATGGCAGGAGTTGGGCGTGACCGAAGCAGCCGATCGTATGATCAACCAAGGGGAAGCCACTCCTTTCATCATTGTTATGCCCTATGAGCCTAAATACACCGCCCAAGAGCCCCTAATTTATCCCACGATAATCACGGGTGAACTGGTGCCCTGGTTTGATGCGCAGTACCAAACCTTAGTGGGCAGCCGCTTTCGTGCTATAGGCGGCCTGTCGCGCGGGGCGGCTTGGGCATTGCGCATCGGGGCTTCCAATTGGGAGCAATTCGGCGCCATAGGCTTGCACAGCCTGCCCTCCTTGGCGGATGAGGGTCAACTCTCGTTTCAGAAACTCCTAAAGATACCGAAAGATGAATTCCCGCGCTTATTTTTAGATATTGGCGATCGCGATCGGGAGCGCCAGTTTGCCCTGGCCTTTGAAGCAGACTTGGCTGAAGCCAATATCCCCCACACTTGGTACCTATTTAAGGGTGAACATACGCGCTCATACTGGCAGGAGCATCTCCCTATTTACCTGGAATGGTATACCCAAGACTGGTAAGCCCAAATGCCCTTTCGGATTTGGGAAATGAAGTACAATTAATGAGCCGATTTGAATAAGACCTAATCGGGCACTTAGTACATCAATACGTTGCACATTAAAATTAAGTCTACCCAATAAAAAGAAAGGAAATCGTAAATGTACCAAAAAATAATCATCATAGGAAATTTAGGCCGCGATCCTGAAATGCGCTACACCCCGGATGGCAAACCGGTTACCTCGTTCAGCGTCGCCACCAGCCGCAAATACCGCGACATCAATGAAACCACCTGGTTTAGAGTGTCTGTTTGGGGAAATCAAGCTGAAAGCTGCAACCAATACTTACAGAAAGGCTCTAAAGTACTGGTAGAAGGCCGGCTCACCCCCGATTTGAGCACTGGCGGCCCAAAGGTTTACCAAAAGAAAGATGGCTCCTTTGGTGCAAGTTTTGAAATCCACGCTGATTCAGTGCGCTTTATGTCATCACGTGCTGGTGGGACGGAAGCCGAAGAAGAAGATAGCGTCAGTGATGATGACAATATCCCATTCTAGGAGCAGATGTGGCTGATATTCGCCAAATAAATGTCATCCTCCCCGAAGACCTCGAAGCGGTTTTTGCTAATGTGGTGCGCCTGTCGCACACGCCCGGTGAATTCATTATGGATTTTTCATCCATTTTGCCGGGAAATATGAAACCAAAAGTGAAATCCCGCATTGTCATGTCGCCCTTAGGGGTTAAGCTCTTGCAGCAGGCATTGAATGAAAATATTGCCCGCTACGAAGCAAATTTTGGTGAGATTCGCACGCCTTTAGCGCATACATTGGCGGATGACCTTTTTAATAACACCAGCAACCCGCCATCACCTGAAGCAAAATAATGGATTCACTGGACACGATTTGTGATGCAATCCGGGAGGATTTTGACCGCCGCACCAAGGTGCGCGATGAAGCGCTGGCGCAAGCCCGGCAACTCACCAAACATGCCTCCTTAGCCATTCGCGCCATTCACCGCGAAGAGGAAGGTGAAGCTTTTGAACAGCTGCAAGCCGCAAAGTCGATTGTCCAAAAGCTTCGCCAGGATCTTAAAGACGATGCCGACTTGTATTACTCTGGCTACACTCAAGATGCCATTAAAGAGTATGTCGAAGCTGAGCTGACGGTAGCCTTAATTAAGGATAAGCCGCTCCCCACCCCCGAAATGCTTGGCGCAGAATACGCCACCTACCTGGGCGGGCTGGCAGAAACCTTGGGCGAATTACGCCGCCGCTGCATGGACCTCTTGCGTCCGGGGTACTCCAAAGAAGTTGAACGCTTACTGCTTTGGATGGATGATATTTTTACACAGTTGATTACAATGGATTACCCAGATGCCATCACACAGGGCTTGCGGCGCAAGACGGACCTCGCTCGTGGTATCGTTGAGCGCACACGCGCGGATATCACGGTTAGTTTCAGGCAAAACGAGCTTGAAGACGCACTAGGGAAGTTATCACAACAATTAAATAACCAGGACCACTAAATGCGACCGCTGCGGGCGTCTGAATTGGGCAGCTACCTATACTGTCAGCGTGCGTGGTGGTACCAGCAGCAAGGGGTTGAACAAAAGAATATAAACGAGTTAGCCGCAGGGTCGCAATTGCACAAAACCCATAGCCGGCAGGTGTTTCTTGCCGGCTTCCTTAATTTCCTGGCTTGGGCTTTCCTGTTAATTGGCTTAATTGCTTTAATCGTTTTGGGGGTCAATTATTGGCTTTGAATAATACTTGGTTAGCGCTGCTTTGCCTCCTTATAGCAGCATTTTTGTTCTTGTTTGCGCGCCGCAAAAAGGATCAAACCGGGCTGCCTGGCGGGCAAATCTTCTACGAAGACATGGGGCGTAAAGAGGCGGTGGCACAAGCCTTTTTTGACCCGCGCCTAAACCTGACCGGCAAACCCGATTACATCGTGCGCCAAGGTAAAGCGCTCATTCCTGTAGAAGTCAAGACTGGCCGCACGCCCCCAGAGCCTTATGACGCTCACATTTTCCAGCTTGCGGCTTATTGTTACCTGGTTGATCAGGCCACCGGCATCCGCCCGCCCTATGGCTTGATTAATTACCCCAAACAAACCTTTAAAATCGACTATTCAACCGAACTTGAAGAAGTCCTGAAACTGCTTATCCAGCAAATGCGCTCGAAAGGCCAAGCGGGTGCTGAAATTAAGCGCTCGCATGAGGAACCTTCCCGCTGCCGTCGCTGTGGCTTCAGGCATGTTTGTGATCAACGCCTTGCTTGAGCTGTCAATAGTTTTATGCCAGATGGGTTAGCCTCTCAATGTTGACATGAATGGTTAAGTCTAGTATCCTTTAAATGCGTTCGGGCGGGACCGACGCGGCGGAACCCTGCGAACCCCGTCAGGTCCGAGAGGAAGCAGCGGTAAGGAGGTCATTCTGGGTGCCGTCGGGAAACCTGTCCGGACGCCTTTTTAACTCAAAAAAAGCAGGTTAATCAATGATTGAACAGACACCTACCCCGCCAGTTTGCTCTTATGAGGGCTCAGATTACCAGCAGTCTTTTTGGGAAGACGGCGGCCGTGATTACGAAGATGCTGCCGAAGCCGTTGCCCTGCAGCGGCTGTTGCCGAATGCGGGCAGCCTCATGCTAGAGTTAGGCGCTGGCGCGGGCAGGAACACACCCCGTTTCCATATGTATGATAAGGTAGTCCTGTTAGATTACTCCCGCACCCAACTAGAACAAGCCCAACAGCGCTTAGGCAGTGACCCGCGTTATGTGTTTGTGGCTGCAGATGTCTATCGCTTACCCTTTGTGGACGGCTTGTTTGACGGCGCGACCATGATTCGCACCCTGCACCACATGGTAGAGCCCCAACTTGCCCTCAGAAGTGTCCGGCGGGTCTTGGCGCAAAAAGCCCTTTTTATCCTTGAGTTTGCCAATAAACGCAATATCAAAGCTATCCTGCGCTATTTGGCCGGCAAGCAATCCTGGAACCCCTTTTCACATGAGCCTGTCGAGTTTGTTAAACTGAATTTCGACTTCCACCCCAAAGCCATTCGCCAGTGGCTGCAGGATGCTGAATTTAAAATCGAAAGACAATTAAGTCTCTCTTACCTGCGCACTGAATTTTTGAAGAAGCATGTCCCGCTCAAAGTATTGGTGAAAATTGATTCGCTCTTGCAGTGGACTGGTAAGGTGGCGCAGTACTCACCCAGTATATTCAGCCGTGTGAGAATGGTGGGTTATGCCCCCGAAGTGGTTGCGGGGAGCTTTTTCCAATGCCCAATTTGCGGCCAGGCTTTGCCTGAGAGCAAACAAGACTTGACCTGTTCGACCTGCACGCATGTTTGGCATTATCAAGATGGCATTTACGATTTTCGCGCATCAAATTAATACTAAATCATTCCGACACTGTCACTTTTCTTCCAAATTCGCATCTTAAAACAAGTTACATAAATAATTTTAAGGAGAAATTGCATGGCAGAAATGATCATTAGTTTTCCCGGTGGCTCCCGGGTAGATGCAGAATACGGCTCGTTTATTATTAAAACCGACCAGCCGCCATCTAGTACCGCCCCGACACCTTTTAGCTTGTTTCTAGCCTCAATGGGTACCTGCGCAGGCATTTATGTGCTTGGTTTTTGCCAACAGCGCGGCTTGCCAACTGACGGTATTCGCATCGTTCAGCGCATGGACCGCGACCCTTTGTCAGGGCTATACAAAAACATTGAACTTGAAATCCAGGTGCCGCCGGACTTCCCAGAAAAATATCATGCCTCTTTGGTCAGGTCGGCCGAGCTATGCGCGGTCAAAAAACATCTTGAAAACCCGCCCAAATTTGATGTGCATACGACCGTGGTTTTGTAATTAATTATTCAGTAAAATAAACAGCTGTAAAACGTGCTTACAGCTGTTTTGTTTTAAAATTTAGTGCCGGTTCGATTTTTAATCAGCCATTATATCCATTTTAAGAAACCCGCAAAAATGACCAGCAGTAATACATCAATGGCAAACAAGGCCCCTATAAACAAGCGCTGTTTCTTGGGCGGCCAGTCGTAACAAAGGAACGAGGCCACGAAGAACGGGATGTAAACCGTAATGAAGACTGGGATCGCCCCCCACCAGCTGTAAACCCAATGGAATGCGGGCGTCATTGCCAGGAAAATCTCGATAAATGAGAATAAGGCCGCATTCAGAATGGCAAAGAAGATGCGGTTATTAATGCCGAGTATCTTCTGCTTTGGATCTTGGGGAAGCAACTTGCTTAACACTAACCCTGCAACCGCAAACATGAAGGACAGCTCTATCCCAACCCCAACCATTATAAGAAAAGAGGTTCCCGTTGGCACCGTCCAAAGCGCATGCCCAGAAAAGTGCTGGATGAGGGCGTTGAGTATTTCAAAAAACCAGTGTACGAGATATAAAGACAGGCCGGCAGCAATGCCCTTCCAGTTCTTTTTACTGTACTCATTGGTATAGATATAAATAACCAGTGCTAACAGGGTAATGACATACCACTGAAAGTTCTCACCACTGCGCAGGATGTCAAGCGCTTGTTGGGTTAATTCGGGTTGGTTCATTTCTGCTCCTTATGAGAATGTTTTTCTCATTGTATCAAATAGCGCGAAGTCGTAATGGCATTCCTACCAAACCCCGTCTTTGTCATCTGGTTTACAAGCTAATCCATCCAATTAACTTTCAAATAGGCATGATAGAATTTGAATGATGAGGACAATTAATAAACACAGTATAGCAATTTACCTCCTGGTCGTAATTTTAGGCCTGACCAGCTGTAATATGCCCCTAAGCCCCCAGACGCCTGCAACCGCC
This sequence comes from Anaerolineaceae bacterium, assembly GCA_040768105.1. Taxonomy (GTDB): domain Bacteria; phylum Chloroflexota; class Anaerolineae; order Anaerolineales; family Anaerolineaceae; genus JAXGNE01. Next base: position 597,505 of record JAXGNE010000008.1, on the reverse strand, counting down.
ACGGCTTATGCTGCACGGCAGACCCTGTCCGCATCGATCTTTAAAAGCCCCATGCCCACAGGTCAGTCAAACGCGACGCCAACCAGCCCAGCAAACCCCGCGCCGGAAACTTCACCCACGCCCAGCATCCTTGAAAATGTTACCCCCACGCCTGCAGTCAACTTACCCCCAAATGTCCATCCCTATTTCAGTCAATCTGGGGACACAATAAGCACGGTGGCAAATCACTTTGGCTTACCAATCGCACAATTAACAGCCCCATCAGGGATAGCCGAATCAGACTTGTTACCCGTAGGTACATTGCTGGGCATCCCAGGCTTTGACGAGAATGCTTACAAATACCCCGCGTTGGCACTGCCAGACAGCGAGGTGGTTTATGGCCCAAACGCGCTTGAATTTGATTTAATAGGTTATGCAACCAAAGCTGGCGGATACATCAACCAATATTCAGAAATGCTTGATGGAAAAGTATATTCAGGTCCCGAAATCATCCAGATGGTAGCCGAAGAAACCTCAACCAACCCGCGCCTCTTGGTAGCGTTCCTTGAATTTCGGTCAAACTGGGTTTTGGGCAGTCCTGATGGCGCAGAAAAGGACGTTTACCCCATCGGGTTTAGTGCCGCAAACGACAAGGGCTTATACAAGGAGCTGATGATCACCGCGCGCTTTTTGGCGGAGGGTTATTACGGCTGGCGTTATGGAACGCTATCGGAGTTGAGTTTCATTGATTCCGGCAAGGTAAAAATCTATCCCCATTTGAACGCCGGTACGGTAGCGATTCAAAAATTGTTTTCAGCCATCTATTATGAAAAGTATTGGCAGGATGCGGTATATGGGGATGCTGGCTTTTTGAAGTTTTATGAAGGCCTCTTTGGTGACCCTTGGGCGCGCGCTGGTGCGGTTGAACCGCTGTTGAATGCTGGTGATAGCCAGCCAACCCTTGCGTTACCGTTTTTACCGGGCTTGCGCTGGGCGTTTACAGCCGGCCCACACGCCACCTGGCAAATTGGCACACCGCGGGGCGCCTTGGATTTCGCACCCGTTACCGGTGAGCCGGCTTGCGCGGTATCTTCTGCCTGGGTGACCGCTTCTGCGCCGGGCTTGGTTGCGCGCAGCTACCGGGGCACCTTGGCCTTAGACTTGGATGGCGACGGCAATGAGGGGACGGGCTGGGTTTTGGTATACATGCACGTTGCAGAATCAGGTCGGGTGCAAAAAGGCGAATTCCTCGAACAAGATGATCTCATAGGCCATCCCTCCTGTGAACGCGGCAATGCCACGGGCACGCACGTTCATTTCACACGGAAATTTAATGGTGAGTGGTTAGCCACAGATGGGTCCCTACCAATGATTTTAGACGGCTGGCAGGCTTTCGCGGGGGATGGGCCCTATTCAGGCACGCTTGTACGCGGCTACCAAACCGTCGTTTCTAACGTCAATGGGATGTCAGGCTCCAGCATTTTTCGAGATGAAAATTAAATAAAAAAGCTCAAAGATTACTTTGAGCTAATTGAAGAAAAGGGGATGATTTTAATTCTGTTTTATGTGGTCGACAAGGCCCTGACCTTAACCCGGTTGCGCCAAAACCAGCGGTAATACATCACAATTGAAATCGCATAAAGTATGATAGTGCACAAGAATGCTGGCCAAAATCCATAATTTACCTGGATGTAACCGCTTATGGACGGGCTGAATGCCCACCCGAAATGGTGTGCCATGCTGTTCAGGCTGGCAACCATCGCCCGTGAATCCGGGTCAACTTGCTCCATTACAAAGGTCTGGTAAACTGGCGAGCTCATATTCATCAGAGCCAGCCTAATATAATAGGCTATGGCGCTTAGGCTGAACCAGGGTGAAAAGCCGAGCATGGCTAAAAAGGGAATGCTGAGGGCTTGTGAAACAACCACAACTTGAATTTTGCCGTAGCGTTCTGCCAAAATTGGCGCCACCATCAGGCCGGCGCCCATGGCTAATGAACCCCAGGCAAACAGTATGCCAATGGATGAATCGGATTGGTTATGCACATTGCGGAAGAATACGTTCATGAAGGGCATAATTAACCCAGCCCCAATGGATGTGATCAACATGGGCAAAATCAACCGGCTCAATACACCCGGGTTTTTCCGCATGTATGCAAACGGGGCAAAAATCGACTTCTCGCTTTGAGTCAGGTGATTATCCTGCAATAAAAAGATGGGGATCAGCGAAATGGCTATCCCGACCACAATTAATGAAAGTGAACTGGAATAAGCCGCTGCGCTCATACTGCTAACGCCCATTAAACTGCCAAACCAGGTCGGCATGTAGCCCCCCACCCATTCACCAATGGAGGTTGCCGTCATTCTCAAGCCGGAGCTAAAGCTGAAGAGGTAGGTTCGTTCCTCCCCCTTGCTGTTTTCCATTAAGAAAGGCCCCATTGCAACACCTGACAGCGATTGAGAAATACCCAATAATATGTTCATGGCGATAAACATGGGGATGGAGGGGAAAAGAATCATCATCAGTACGGCTATGCCAATCCCGGCGGTTCCCAAAAGCAGGGAAAGCTTTCGCCCAATGATGTTAATCAAGTATCCTAATGGAAGCGCAATAATCAAGGTGGTAACGTTGCTGGCGGTGATGAGGTTGCCCAAAATGGCCTCATCGTATCCTAAGCTCAATACATAAAAATTAAAGAGCAGGCGGTAAATACCCATCGCAGCACCCAAAACGAAGATGCTCAACAGGTATTTCCGGGCATTCGGTGAAAATGCTTTTATGCGCTGATAATAGGTTTTGGCAGCAGAAACCGCCCCTTTTTTAAGTCTTGTATGGATTGGTGTCACTGCTTCTAATCCCCGTTTACGAACTTTTCTAAGTGGTCTTGTGTGCTGAGAAATCCCTCCGTCCGGGTTGCGTAGTGGCGTTCACCCTGGGGTGAAATATTGACCTGGACTAACCCGGCACTGCGCAACGCCAGCAAATGGTGAACGACCGTGGGCGTGCGTAGGCGCAGACTGCGGGCAAGTTGCGTAGGCGTTTGTGGCGAATCCGCTAAGTACCTTAAAATCCTCAAACGCGTTGAATCAGCCAAAGCTTTAAGGCCTCTAATGAGGGTTTCAGGAACAACATCGCCTGGAACCAGGGTCATATCATCTGGCCTTGCCCCAAATAGGATAATATAGCTGTCTTTGTCTAGGTAATCATAAAAAATGAATGGCGCTCCCCAAAAGGACGGGGCTAAAACAACTTGGCTTGAATGCTTAATTTCACTCATGCGTACGCCCAGCGATAGCTCCTCCAGCATGACTGGTACACTAAGGCTGCCAGCCCTAGCCTGGGCATGCGCCAGCCCTTTTTGTAAGGAGGGGATGATTCTCGCTTCTTCTTCAATGAAAAAGCTACTGACAAACATTTCAACCCCAGCGCAATAAGCTTCGCCAAAAGCTTTGCGGTTAGACCAAGCCTTGTGCAGTAGTTCGGGTAAGTTTGATGGGGCAAGCTGGTCATTTCGGTAGACTTCGCGAATAATCTTTAATTCAGCCTGGGTATATTTTTTGTTTGGCCTGGTGTTTTCTAACACTTCCCGGTAACGCATATTGATTATAGGGCTGCAGAAATGCTTGGCGAGTCTATCCTCAGCAGGGATTTGCTTCATCATTGCAACGACCACGGCTGCGTTTTTGGGCTGCGGCAAGCTTTTGATCCAGGGTAGCGGCACCCGCATAATCGTGGTGGCTAATTCCAGCGTGTCACGCAGCTCATTTGGCAAACGCGACCGGACACCTGCAGCCCAAGATGCCCTTAGGCCGAAATCTGCCGGTTGATGGATGGCTTTCAGGCTGACAAAAAGATCGTAAGCCGTGCCAATATCCCACCCCAGTTTTGGAAAAATTGCGCTCATTGATATATCCTTACAAAATAATGTGCAATAGATTATTATCTATTGCATTAGATAATAATCTATACTTTAAAATCCGTCAATATGGGTTATTAATAACGATACCCTTCCAACCATTACCCTTATGGACAGCAAAATTAGCGCCCTTGGTAAAAAGATTAATAGTTCAAAGTTTTATGCAATCCAGGTGTTTGCTTATCCCCCAAATTGCTTTTTCCGCCCACTAGTTGACTGCCTGGTTGTATTCACGCATTTGTAGTACGAAAAATGTTCATCTAAATTATAATAAATATTATGTTATAATTATTCTAATATTAGAAGCGTTTAAATTAATGAATATAAACCATGAAGTTCTAAATCGAAAAATGAAAGAGAAGGGCATCCGTCCTTCTTATCAGCGATTAAGAATATTGGCGTATTTAAATAGTGTTGAATCGCATCCAACCGTGGATGAAATATATCATGCATTGATGGTAGACATCCCCTCGCTTTCAAAAGCAACCATTTACAATACCCTGCACACCTTTGTAGATGCAGGCTTGGTGCGCACACTGAGCATAGAAGATGCTGAGCTCAGGTATGACTATGAGATCGAAAATCACGGCCACTTCCAATGTCAGGGCTGTGGCAGCATCTATAATTTCAAAATTCGAATTGAAGAAGTACCCATAAACGGATTGCAAAATTTCGAGATCAAAGAAAGAAATGTTTTTTTTAAGGGGCTTTGTCCCGCTTGTCAAAATAAAATCAAATAGATAATTTCATAAGGAGAAAAATGGAAAATAAGAAAAAATTAACCACTGCAGCTGGCGCACCAGTGCCAGACAACGATAATGCCATAACCGCAGGTCCTCGCGGGCCGATGCTGTTGCAAGATGTTTGGTACCTGGAAAAGTTAGCGCACTTCGATCGCGAAGTCATTCCTGAGCGCCGTATGCATGCCAAGGGTTCTGGTGCTTTTGGTAAGTTTGTTGTAACGCATGACATTACCAAATATACCAAAGCCAAAATATTTTCAGAAATTGGCAAAGAAACCGAGTGTTTTCTAAGGTTTTCGACGGTGGCTGGCGAGCGCGGCGCAGCTGATGCAGAAAGAGATATTCGCGGGTTCGCCATGAAGTTTTATACGGAAGAAGGCAACTGGGATTTAGTTGGCAATAACACCCCGGTATTCTTCCTGCGTGACCCGCATAAATTCCCCGATCTTAATCGTGCCGTCAAGCGTGACCCCGAAACAAACCTTCGTTCAGCTAAGAACAATTGGGATTTTTGGACCTCCCTACCGGAAGCCTTACACCAGGTGACCATCACCATGAGTGACCGCGGCATTCCATTCTCCTACCGGCATATGCACGGCTTCGGCAGCCACACCTACAGCATGATCAACGCAAATAATGAACGCGTTTGGGTAAAATTTCACCTTGTGACTCAGCAAGGCATCAAAAACCTGACCGATCAAGAGGCAGAAGCGATTATTGCCAAAGATCGCGAGAGCCATCAAAGAGATTTATTTGATAGCATTGCCAAAGGCGACTTCCCGCGCTGGAAAATGTACATTCAAGTTATGACCGAAGAGCAGGCTAAAAATATGCCCTACAATCCCTTTGACCTGACTAAGGTGTGGTTCAAGAAGGATTTCCCCTTGATTGAAGTGGGCATGCTGGAATTAAACCGAAACCCAGAGAATTATTTCCAAGATGTTGAACAAGCCGCTTTCAACCCGGCTGCAGTCGTGCCCGGCATCAGTTTTTCACCCGACAAAATGCTGCAAGGACGGCTTTTCTCATATGGCGATGCGCAGCGTTACCGCTTAGGCGTCAACCACCACCAGATCCCTGTGAATAGCCCAAAGAACGCTAACGCACACCCATCTCATCGGGATGGGCAAATGCGCGTAGACGGAAACGCCGGCTCAACCCTGGGCTACACCCCCAATAGCTTCGGCGAATGGGAAGCACAGCCCGAATTCAAAGATCCGGCCTTAGATCTTTTCGGCGCTGCGGATAGCTGGAACTTCCGCGAAGATGACTCGGATTACTATACTCAGCCCGGTATGCTCTTCCGCCTGATGAGCCCAGCGCAACAGCAGGTGCTTTTTGAAAATACAGCCCGCAACATGGGCGATGCGCCTGAGTTTATCAAGATCCGCCACATTGGCAATTGTTTAAAGGCTGACCCTGCCTATGGCAAAGGCGTGGCAGGTGCCCTTGGCATCTCACTGGATAAAGTGAAATAACCTATTACTAGATATCTAAAACCGGGATAACTGATATTGTCCCGGTTTTTTGTTTTAAAATAGAAGGTAGGAGCAACCACATGAAAAATCATCCCCAGGGCGTCAAGTTAACCCTGGCCCTTGTCCTAATCAATGCACTCATCTGGTTTGGTTTTGGGTTAATTGTGCTGTTAGGCCTGCACAGGGCACTGCCCGAAAGTAGATTTATCCGGCTATTTTATGGCGGCATCTCGCTTGCGGCCGCTGCGTTCCTGGTGCTGATGGCTGTCTTACTGGGTAAGCCTAATCGCGCCGCCTGGGTTCTCAGTGTTATGTTCTTCAGCGCGGGCGCTGTTGTTACCCTGTTTGATGATTTTGGCTGGATTGACCTGCTATTTGTGCTGGCTGACCTTGCGCCTCTGGTACTGCTGATTAAGGATCGAAAGTGGTATAGGCGTAAGGTAGAAAGCTAATTAGTCCAGATAGTTTTAAAAACCAAAGTGTACAGCTTTTCCTGTACACCGCACAACTTTTAATAATCAAATTCTGTGCTATACTCTAGCCATCTTATAATCAGATTTTGGTGTTTTATTAGTCGCCATCCGTATTGTATGATGGCGGGTTTTTATTTAACCAGGTCTGCACCAGTAAAAGTTGAGGAATAACTTGGAAACAAAAATTTATGTTGGAAATTTATCGTATGACACAAACGCAGATGAACTCAAGGCGTTGTTCAGCGAAGCCGGGACGGTTGTTTCGGTAGATGTAATTAAGGATCGCTTTAGCGGCCGCTCAAAGGGTTTTGCTTTCGTAGAGATGACCAGCCAGGCCGAGGTTGAAAAAGCAATTGAATTAATCAACGGCAAAGAAGTTGACGGGCGGCCTTTAACTGTGAACGTGGCAAAACCGCGTGAAGAACGCCCAGCTTATGGCAACAGGCCGTCTTACGGCGGCAATCGCCCTGGCTACGGCAATAATCGTGGTGGCGGCAATCGCGGTTCGGGTAATCGTAACCCCAGGGAACGCCGATAATCATTAGGATATTAAGCCTAACCCCTGTCTTTCTGGATGGGGGTTTTGTTTATTAACCTGCTAGTAAGGCCCAAAGTGTTTGTATTGTCCAGGCTCAACGCGGTACAAGCGATCATTCTTTGGGCTTAACAAGTAGTATCCCCCGTTGCGGTGCAAAATCGGGATCCGCCTTCTTACTTTTGCAAAATGGGTCCGCATATCTTCTGATAAATAATAATAACTGTCATATTCGTCTGGCCAATCGCCCAACAGAACATCGAAGGTTTGTATAAATTCCTGCCTGAAAGCTGGGGTGACCTGGTCTAAGTGGCTGATCACCCAGCAGAATGGCTCAAAGTCCCAGTTATACGCCAGGCCAATAAAACGGTCATCAGCAGTGATGTAGGGGAAAAACGGAAACTGCCGGCAGCTCACACTGCGATAAGCCCTCTGACATTGATCAGGTCCTTTGCATGCCAAGAGGCACATGTGCTCAGGGGTGTCTAAATTGATCGATTTGGGGTCAACCACTTCGCCAGTACATTCATCACCCCGCCAAGCGTGCCACAGGTCAGTCGAACTCCTGAGGTAGTCCCATTCTTGGTGATAAGCAGCAGGTATGGCAAAACAAATATCGCAGCAGTAAGGTTTGCCGTTAGGGTTATGGATTGCACAAAACTGGCCGCAGTCAAATGCCGTCACGGGTTCGTTAAAATGATCGTATAGATTTCTAAAGTCAAGATCTGGCGTTATCATGCTGATATTCTATCAGGGATGCTGGGGGTCAACATGATTACTGGTTGCTTAGCCCTGGTTATGGATGGGCGCGAATTGAGAGCATTTATTACACATTAATTTTATACATATGGCATACTTAATTTATATTTTCTCACCACGCTGAGATGTGACAACGTATTGGATAAATTGAGCGGTTGGCCGACCTATCATCGACAGAGCAAATATCAACACTTCTTCAATAAATGAAACGAGGAAGAATAAATGACAAAAATAACCTGTATCCAAGCTGACATTACCACCCTAGAAGTGGATGCCATTGTGAACGCTGCGAATAACTCTTTACTGGGTGGGGGCGGCGTGGATGGCGCAATTCATCGTAAGGCCGGTCCGCGCCTGCTGGCAGCCTGCAGAGCGCTGGACGGCTGCGCAACGGGCGAAGCCAAGCTGACTGATGGGTTTGACCTGCCCGCAAAGGTTGTCATCCATACGGTCGGTCCTGTTTGGCATGGCGGCGCTCATAACGAAGCCGCGCTCTTACATGCCTGTTACACCCGCAGCTTAGAAATTGCCAATGCGCTTCACCTTAGATCCATTGCTTTTCCCTGCATCAGCACTGGTGTCTATGGCTACCCCAACCAAGCGGCCGCGGAGATTGCCCTGCAAGCGGTGCGTTCATTTTTGTTGACACCCACATCCCTCGAAAGCATCATTTTTTGCTGCTACCTAAGCCAGGATTTCCTGGTTTATCAAAACCTATTGAATACCTAACTGAATTAATAAGAAGGATGACATGAAAACGACTTATCGCCCCTATCAAAACGAAATTGATTTTTGGAAAATGCGTGCTTTTTTGCGCAAAGTGTTTGTTTTAAATGATTACCATGAACGCGCTTGGCAGGTTGCCAGGTTAGAATATGCCCGCTGGCACACCTGTTTAAACTGCCATAACGTAACGCTCAATGACGTGGCACACCTTTGGGAGGCGGATGGGGAACTGGTTGCCATAGCCATGCCGGATGGTGGCCCGGATGAAGTTCATTTTATGATCCAACCCGCTTTTGAAACCAGGGAATTAGAAGAAGAAATGTTACTAGTCGCCGAAGAAAAGCTATCCGTCCCCGAGAGTGAAGCTAAACGCTCCCTGGTTGTTTGGGCAATGCAGGATGATGCGCTTCGGCGCAAGTTATTATTGGATCATGGCTACGAACGCAAAGGCTGGGTGGAGACGCAGCATCGGCGCGACCTGGCCTTACCCATTCCAGAAGTACCCAAACCAGCAGGATACACAATCCGCGCCTTAGGGGATGGATTGGAGCTGCTCGAGCGCTGCTATGCTTCCGGGTTGGGCTTTCACGAAGGGGATATTAAGATCGCGGTTGAAAATCGTGATGACCCAAGCTGGTATCGCAATATTCAAACGGCCCCGCTTTACCGGCGGGACCTCGATTTGGTAGCCATCGCCCCAGATGGCGCAGTAGCCTCCTTCTGCACGATTTGGTTTGATGACGTCACACGCAGCGCCTACTTTGAGCCTGTGGCCACTGTGCCAGCCCACCAGCGTAAAGGTTTGAGCAGGGCTCTTTTGACGGAAGGGTTAATGCGCTTGCAGCGCATGGGGGCTTTATGGGCTTTTGTCGGCGGGTTTGAACCAGGTCCGAACGCGCTATACGAATCAACAGTGGGACCTATAGACGGTCAGTATCAATCTTGGTATAAGGAATGGTAAACGAGCGTATCAAACGGGGTTGTCTATATTAAGATGCCTTACGAACACAGGCCAGGTTGATTAAATAACTTAGTTCGTGCTGCCTATTCCAAGGCTACGCTAGGCGTGTTTGTGTTGCCCAGTTGAAATATGCTCAGCTTGAAGGCGCCGACCACAGCATAAAGGTGCTCAAGTATCTCTGATTGGATTTCTTCAAATCGTTTAAAATCAACCGTCTTCGCGAAGGCAATAATTTCAAGCGGCACGCCGCTCGGCTCCGGGGCTAATAAGTGCACCAGCAGGGTTCGGTCTGTTTGGTAAATATCCTCGCGGTTTCGCAAATAATACTCCACATAGCTCCTAAATAGTGCGCTATTGGTCATATTTTCGCAGGAATCCTTTTCTGAAAAACGCTTCCAAAAATCCGCCAGCAGGGGGTTCGCCCCCACCTGTTTAATGACTGACCGGTCACAATATTGGATGCTGCTTTGGTCAAGAATCACCGCCCGTTTAATGCGCCTGCTCTCACTTTCATTCACCCCGCGCCAGTTCACAAAGGCCGAATCGAGCAGCTTATAGGTCGGAATGTGGCTGTAGGTCATATCTGTGTTGCGCACTTTAATGGTGTGCAGCGTGATATCCATAACGGTGCCATTGGCTTGAAAAGCGGGCACTTCAATCGTATCGCCCTCTTTAAGCAAATCATTGGCCATGATTTGAACACTGGCAACCAACGACAAAATAGTATTTTGGAAAATAAGGATCAAAACCGCGGTGATTGCCCCTAACCCAGCCAGCAACACCATTGGCGATTGTTTGCTGATAATGGAGACGCTGATGATGATCGCTATGAGTATCAAGATTAACCTGCTAATGTCGATATAGCCTTTGATACTGACCCCGTTGTAGTCCTCACGGCTTTCATAGGCAATGTTGGCACCCTTTAAAATTGAAGATAAGCTCAGCGTTATTAGCCACAAAATCATTAGCTTGCTGATCGATGAAAGCACCTCGCCAATTTTCCCGGGAAATAAACCAATAGAAAGCAAAATAACAATAAAGGGGACGATCAGCGCTAACCGTTTCAACGACAAGTGCTTGATGATGATGTTGTCAAAATTGGTCGAAGTCTTTTTAACCAGTGCCTTAACAACCCGCACAAGTATAAATTGACCAACAAAATAAGTGACAGCGCTTAGGCTAGCCACAAACAAAAGCGCATAAAGGATGTTTTCCTGCAAAAGTGTGCTAATCTGATTTAAACTCATCTATACTCCAAGCCTTTAAAGTGATGAATTAATCATAACATACCACCTTTTGGGTTATAGCTTTACACGGAAGACCTGTTTACCTCTCTTGCTAAAGCTGAAAAGTCTAAACCTGTTGGTTCCTGGAACACGCGCAAATCAAACACTTTCACTGCAGCCAAAAGGTGGTCAAATATTTGCGCTTGGATGGCTTCGTAAGCCTCCCACTGGGTTGTCTTGGTAAAGATATACAACTCTACTGGCAGGCCTGTCGGCTTCGGTTCCAATACCCTAACCAAGAACGGCATGTTTTCAAGGTGGATGTCAGGGCGCTTTCTTAAATAAGCTTCGATATAAGCCCTGAATACTTCGATGTTCGTCACCTGCGGGCCGTCCAATGGCAAGTCATAATGATCTTGATGCTCTTTTTCGTAAGACTCCAGTTGATCAACCTTACTTTCAAGAAAATTAGCTATGATGTCAATCTTTTGTAACTTTTTTAACATGTCAACACTGCAAAATTTGATGCTTAATTGGTCCAAAAGGATTGACCGTTGAATTCGCCGGCCGCCGCTCTCCTGCATCCCCCGCCAGTTGCGGAACGAAACATCCATAATTTTATGGGTGGGGATGATGCTGTAAGTCATATCGAAATTGCGGATCTTAATCGTATGCAGGTTGATGTTTTCAACATCGCCATCAGCATCATAGCCAGGCACTTCCACCCAATCCCCTTCTTTGATTAGGTCATTTGCGGCAATTTGGATGCTGGCAACCAAAGATAAAATCGTGTTTTGGAAGATTAATATTAAAATTGCAGCAACGGCGCCAAGGCTGGTCAACAAGACCACTGGTGACTTATCCGTGATGATGGTGATGCTCAGGATGATTGCCATAAGTATGACCAACAGTTTGCCAATGTCCAGGTACCCGGCAATGCTCACCCCGCTGTAATTTTTCCGTTTTTCATACATGATATTGACCGCATGCAAAAGCGATGCCAGGGTTATCGCGGCAATCCATAAAATGATAAACAAAGAAACCTTGCTAATCAAAATTTGCTGCCCGGGGAAATACCTGGCACTGATATAGATCACAATCAGGGGCGCAACCCAGGATAAAAGCTTGGGCCGTAAATGTTTGATTAGGATGTCATCATAGGTATTAGCTGATCGTTTAGCCAGTCCAGTTAGCCAATGGGCCAGGAGAAATCTAAGTAATATGTATGCTGCAATACTGATCAGCAGAAAGGCCAGCATCGCCAGCAGGGGGGTATCTTTTAATGGCTCGAAAGTAGTCGTGATATTCATTTGGCCTCCATAGTGATTGATGACTAAAATATATTGTATAAATTTAATATAAATATAATAATTAAGCGTAAATTTGTAGAAGCTTATTGACCAACGTCTTTTTTATCTATCCCATACAAGAAAAATCCCGCTTATGATGCCATGCGCTTTAGATGTAAAAATTAATAGTATGATTGCATTTAAAAATACTACTAGGGTTAAAACCATGATTTCAATTCTCACCGATAGCACCTGTGATATTCCTGATGAACTTATTGCAAAATATGACATAAAAGTGATCCCACAGTACATCATTTGGGGCGATCAGCAGTATAAAGACCGGGTAGACCTGCAGCCCATTGATTTCTATAAACGCTTAACGTCTGACCCGCTAAGGCCGACCTCTTCGCAGGCGAGTCATCAAGATTTTATTGACGCATACCAAGCGGCAATCAACGCGGGGGCTGATGAGATCATCATGTTAACCGTTAGCGCTGCCATGAGCGGCACCTACCAAATGGCAGTCACCGCCTCAAAGTCGGTCGGCGTGCCCGTGCATGTGGTTGATTCTAAAGGCCCAACTATGACGCTCGGCTGGCAGGTGCTGACAGCAGCGCGGGCAAAAGCAGCGGGAAAAGACCTTGAGGGTATTTTAGAAGATATTGCGCAGGTACGCAGCAGCCTGGTTCAACTGGTTGCCATGGAATCCCTCGAATACCTGCAGCATGGCGGCCGAATCGGCGATGCGGTCAAATGGGTGGGCAATGTCTTAAAGGTCAAACCCCTCGTTTCCATCAATCACCGCAGCGGCAGGGTTGAGCCAGTCGGCTTATTCAGGTCGCACAAGACTTTGGTTGAAGCCTTATATCGAAAATTTTTCGCGCAGCTCAGCAGCCATAAAGCCTTGCATATCGCCGTCTTGCACGGTAATGCGCCAGAAAAGGCCGAAACGCTGGCAGCGCGCATCCAAGCTGAGTTTGAACCGGTGGAGTTGCTCATCAACACGACCGGGCCAGTGCTGGGGATTAACACAGGCCCCGGCGCATTGGCTCTTTGCGGGTATAGGGAAGGGTAGATTGCTCACAACCAGGATTATTTAGCGTCAGCAAATTTCACTTGGGATCAATCAAAACTTTAGGTATTTAATGGCGCAGTTCAGTAATCTAGGCTGATCCCATTGGTTAATTTTGCCATCTGCAGGCAATTATGCCCCAGTTGCCCCAAACCCCTCATGGAACATCACGATGCCTTGTGGATAGGATCCATCAAAAGATAAAGCAAAAAAAGCCTCTGCCGGCACGCCTTCAACAGAAAGACCATCAGCATTTACAAAGCCAAAGCGCGGGTAATAGTGGGGGTGCCCAACCAGGCAGCACCCTTTTGCGCCGAGTGCTTTCAAGCGGGCCAGGCCTTCGCGAATTAGGGCTGAGCCAACGCCCATTTTTTGATGGCTGGGCAAAACGGATACAGGACCAAGCCCGTACCAGCCTTGGCTGCCGTCTGAGATCGTCACGGGTGAAAAAGCAATATGCCCAACCACCTGGCCGTCAACCTCTGCCACTAGCGATAAGCTCAGTGCCTTAGCGGTACGCAGCGCTGTGACGATGTATTGCTCTGTATGACTGCTGATTTCCATTGGTCTAAAGGCAGCCTCGGTCACCTCTGAGATAACAACAGCGTCTTTTTGGGTCTCATCCCTGATAATCATATTTTTTTCCTCAATGTTTTGTGCCTGTGATGGTTAGAAAATCGATTGAGAATTCCTGCATCATATGGTTTGCCGGTCAAATTTTTTCGGGCAATATGCTGGCTTATTATACGTCAACCCATACACAAACAAGATGACTGTGAGGGTTTTGTTAAGAATAGGATATTCCCCAAACAGCTCATTGTGTAGAGCAGTGTCTTTGGTCGATTAAAAACGATGGCATTCTAGCGACATAAAACAGCGGCACCTACTCCCCTAAAGTTACTGTCTCGCCTTTGCAGGCTCATGCCCACTTTTGAATCTCAATAATATTGCCTTCTGGGTCCCTAGCATAAACCACGTGGATGTTTCCAACGCCGGGTACATGTCCCCGTACCGCCTTGCCAACCAACGATCCACTGTTTTGGATAAGCTTTTCAAGGTACAGGTCCACATCATCCACTAGAAAAGCAATGTGTCCGAAGCCCTCCTGGTTAATTTGTTTATCCGGATTGCTCATTACTTCGTTGTATTGGAAGATTTCCAAGGTAAGACCGTCGTCTTGATACCCGGGCAGTGTCAAATGAATGCCCCTGATGTTTGCATCATTTAGGCCAGTCAAATCATCTACCCAGCTGCCGGATAAATCCCGCTCTGGGTATTTGTATTGACATCCAAATACCTCGACATAGAATGCCGCTAAGCGCTTCCAGTCTTTTGCAACTAAGTTCGTGTGGCAGTATCTTACGCCCATCAGTGTACCTTTCAATTCAGACCCTCAAAACGCCCCGGAAACCCCTGGCACCGTAATAGGAATCTGCGCCGTTGTGATAGATAAAGACATGCTCATAGCGCCGGTCGCCAAAAATCGCGCCGCCAAGTTTCCTGATCTCTGGTGGGGTTTTGAGCCAGCTGGAGGTTTTTGTGTCAAATTCACCCAGTTCCTGTAATGCCCGGTATTGCGCCTCAGTTAATAACTCAATCCCCATTGCCGCCGCCATCTCCAGGGCATTATCATTTGGTTTATTGGCTTTCCTAGCGTCTAAAGCAGCCCGGTCATAGCAGGCATTTCTGCGGCCAATTGGGCTCTCTTTTGCGCAATCAAAGAAAATAAATTCACCAGTCTCAGCATCATACCCGACCACATCTGGCTCACCGCCGCTTTGTTCCATTTCATTGAGTGACCACAGCTTTTCTTGATTTTCAAGCAATTTCGCTTCCACGCTCGCCCATGCAAAGCCTGCGTGCCGGCGCAAGTTCTTCTCAAAGCGCGCTTGTAAAATGTTCAATAGCTGTTGAAATGCCTCTTTGGACAAATCAGGTTGATTCTTATTCATAGCACTCATCCTTTCCTAACGCTGAGTCGAATTAAGTCTATCAAAATGAAAGACTCATCTCAAGTGAAGTATGTACACGAATGAATACGAAAAGACTTTAAGAATGGAAAAAAGTTACAGTTTAAATGAGGCGCGGAGAGTAATTCATGCTCAATAACCGGAACCTACCAGATACCCGGCAGGAGGCGGTAGCGGACCTTTTGGGCGTACTCGCTGTACCCTGGCAGGTTAGCCTGTAAGAAGCGGTCTTCCAGGCTGGTGCGCAGGACGAAGAAGCACCCAAAAACGATAACCGGGATGAATGCCCAAATAGAATCAAGTAAGAGCGGCATGCCCAGGCTGGCCACAAGGCTGCCCAGGTATCCCGGGTGGCGCACCCAGCTATAAGGGCCGCTGGATACCACCTTGTGCCCGCGCTCCTCTTGGATGCGCACCGTGCCTGAGAAGAATGCATTTTCAATAAACGCGATCGACCCAAAAACATAGCCGGCCAAGATGAGCAACAGCCCAATCAGCTCTAGCCAAAGTGGGAATCCGCTTGACCACTGGTACAATGCGTCCAGCCCTGCCACAAGCAGGATAAAGACGCTCCCAAAGGCCACCACGGGTGAGAGCCATTTATCCCAAGGCTGGGTGTTATCCTGCCGGTTATAGTTTGCGCGTTCCTTGAGGATATCAGGCGTTTTCTTGGCTGCAATGGCTCGGCTGACGATGAACGACAGGAGAAATAATGCCCCCATCACCCAGGCTTCCCACCAGTTCCATTTTCCAGAGATCAGGATGGGAAGCAGTGGGAAAATGACCAATACCAATAACAACATGATGACAATGCGAACGATGCTGACTTTTTTATTATTTTCCATTTTGCCCTCGCAAGGTATTGGTTAAAAATCTAATAATATTTAAAAGTAAGGTTTTTTGAAAGCAAATCCTAAAAAACAGAGGATTAAGCTCGCTTATAATGAGAGTATAAACCTTTTTTAAAGTTTTTAACAACCTTGCGGAAATTCTTACCCAGTCCAACCTACCCCCAAAAAATAAAGGAGGCTGCTTCAACTTAATTTGTTTTCTAAAAGCCGAGAATCAATCCTTAAAAAATAGGTGGGTCACACACCCACCCAGATATGTTGCGCTCAAAGCATAATCCCCGGTCTACATTTGTATTTATGCAACTGACTTGTTCCGCGCGATAGAGATACTGATCATTCTTTGATAGCTTGTGTTTACACCGATTATTAGCATGCCCCAGAATTAGGTTCTGACTTAAGTTGCTCAAGAAATTGAAGAATGTCTTCTCGCTCTTTCTTAAGAGCAGTATCAGTAATATCCATCGCTGGTTGAAATATATTTAAACTTTGTTCAAAGTGGTTAAACTCGTTCAATAATGTCTTTCGTGATAACAAGAAAACGCGCTTTTGTATATTGTCCAAATTATCATCTTTGAACGCTTTATCGATAATTCTTGTGAGCATATCGTACTTTTTTGTATTAATTTTGAATTTTTCCACCAGCGTTTTTTCAACTCTTAACCTCAAATTGAAGTATGTAAGTATATGAACAAATGTTCGGTTTAGCATAGGATACTTGCTAGCATCAATTATTTCCCAAATATCCAAATCAATGTTAAGAATATCATCAATTGAAACAATAAAAGATTTTGACAAAAATGAGCACTCGAACAATTCGTTATAAACTTGGGTTAGATCTACATTATTAGTACCATAACCGTGCATAATTCCAGTTAGATCATCTTTAATTTTGGGCTTATTCAAGATCTGAGAAAAACTTCTCATAAATGGCACCATGGCAACTAGATACTTATACTCATCCTTTAGAACTTCCTTCACCCCATCTCTAAAAAAATCTAATAGTTTGTTCATATAAAGAAGAAGACACTGTTCCTCCTTCGTAACTGATACGAAACCGTTTCTTTCTCCATAAGAATTATTCAATAAATACAAGTTGAAAGATTGGGGTCTCTGATGTTCAAGTAGCGTAATCAAGTCTGTATTATGCGTCAATAAAATTTGGCTTTTTTGGTTCAGAAATTTTACGATTGCATATACGATTTTATTCTTATAGATTGAGTCAAAACTTGAGATTGGGTCATCCAAAACAATAACTTTTGCATGAACCTTTTTTGCTTTCAACAATTCAAATGCAATCGAGATGAAATTTTGTTCGCCATTGCTTAGCGAAAGGTTCTTTCTGTCCTCGTTAAGGAATTTTTTTTGCCCAAGGAGTAGTTCAAGATTTCCCTTCGAGTCTCGCTGGAGTTCAATTCTTCGATCAATACAATTGTTGATAAATTTTTCAATGAACAACACATCTTCACTTGTGAATTCCGGTTTTTCTGAAACAATTGTCTCATACTCTCGTTGGTATGAGATCAGATTAGTTTTATCAAGACAAGTTGCGAACATATTATTGAGCAATTTGTTCACTAACTCAAAATACTCGAAAAACTCCCTTATTACTTCCATGATGCAATCAGGATTTTCCGAGATTGCTGATTGAGTAACGGCGTTCTTAATGCCAAAGGGATCATTCTCCCCAACCAGATTATGGATTTGCTCCAGTATTTCTTGAGTAGCTTTATCAAGACTTTCGAAAATAGATTTTTTATCTTTTTGTTTTTTTTCTAAAAGAGATGTGCGCTCAATGGGATTATCGCAGATTACACATTCGTGAAGATAGTAATACTTGGTTAACAGTGTAATTGCATCTGTACATTCCTCGATGCGTGAAAAAGAATGATCGATTTTTATGTTATTCTCGGCAATATCAATTAATTGTTTAACAATTGAGATTTTGTTATTGTAGTCATTTACTAGAAAACGGAGTTTAGATTCATCAAAATCATAAATATTTACATAACATAGGTTTTCTATGTAAGAAAGAAATTCAGAACGATCAATATTTCCCCCTTTAGATTTCATGTTTGCTAAATCAGAAATAAAAAGCGTAAGTTTTTTATCACATAATTTCTCGAGCAAAAAAGCATCCTTTTTAGAGATTCCAAAATCAGATTTGAGCTTTGGAATTAATACTGTATTGAATAACTGCTCAAATCCGGCATCTATTGCCTTTTTTAGCTCATACTCCCTACGAATGTTATCCCCAAGTAAGAAATCTTCGGTGGAACCTTGAATAATATTTCTTCCATTTTGGTCATTAATTACATGAAAAATGGAATTTGCTTGGGAAGTATTAAACCTTTCACTATCTAAGACTAAATCAAACTCCGTGCCATGTTCACCAGTAAAAATACTTGCTAATGAAGACTTCCCAACTCCATTGGGACCATAAATTACAACAATTCCATCTTTAGGAAATATAAGCTCATTATCATAAAAAAAATCTCTAAAGCTTTCTGTGAAGATATCTTGTCTAATTAATTTATTGAAAGTTATTTTCATATTTGTCTCCCGCTTAGTTCATGAATGGACTATTTCAGCATATTTTTGTATGGAAGTTGTGTATTAGGAATTGGCCGATCCAAGATAAGGCAATTCTTCATATGGATTATATTTAATGCAATCGTTCACCAAATCCATTTATTTCTATTTTCTTTCATTAATTTGTAGCTTATTACCGAAATGTTTCTTGAATATTTCTAATGTAAAAAGATGAGTTGTCAAATGCCCTTCTGCAGATTCGTTTATTTGGTAATTTTCCTCAGCTTCTGCTGTCCTGTTGTTTAGCCATAGAATAAGCTAATTGTGCGCCATCCAATAATCCTGATTTGTAAAAGTCATGATACAGAAAATTGGAAGAAAGTCCTTATTACGGATGTAATTATGCCCTTGATTATACAATAATCAACATCAAATTATAAGAAGGGTGTTAAAAATTTGATAGCTAAATAAAAAATTAACAAAATAAGATTTACAATCATCTCTATAATGACATTAATTTATCTCAAACTTTAAAGGCATCCATTTAGATATTTGCCACTGACAACCTCGCTCAACAAAGCCTGATCCTTTTCGGCAATACGCTGCGCAATCGTTTCCAATAATAGACGCCCCCTCTCCAAACTGGCAGTCAGCTCTGGGTCATTGCTTGTACCTTCTTCCCCTGTGAGCACCCCGATGTATTTTTGTTTTGTTGCGCGTCGCCGC
Organism: Anaerolineaceae bacterium; assembly: GCA_040768105.1. Lineage (GTDB taxonomy): Bacteria > Chloroflexota > Anaerolineae > Anaerolineales > Anaerolineaceae > JAXGNE01. Next base: position 578,272 of record JAXGNE010000008.1, on the reverse strand, counting down.
TGCAGATGTTCCGGTTGCTGGGCGTAATGAGACCTGAGCACGCCATCGGTCTCGAAGGTCTTGGTCAGGTCAACCAGGTCTGCCCGAATAGCCATCAACAGTGAAGTCTCACCGCCTGCAGCGTGTTCATGGGGATAGTGTAGGTCGGGCACCACTTCCTGATCGGTCAACAGCAGCCACTTCGTGTGTGGGTGTTGCGCTAAAAACGCTTCCCCGCTCGCTCGAATCACGGGGAGGTTACCCTGGTTAGACCAGTGTCCGCTCACGACCACAATAGCTCTGAAACCGCGTCGCCGGACAGCCTCATATATATCCTCCAGTAAGTGTTGAAACGTTTCTGGCTTGATCCAGAACATACTGCCAGGTACATGGTAGCGCTCGCCGTGTTCAACCCCTCCTGTCAGGTATAAACCCTGACCGGTTTCTTCCCGGGTATCCGTTGCCCAATACAAGGGTGGCAAAACAATACCACCAGATTGCTGTGCGGCACGAATGCATACCGCATGTGCCTTGAGCGCGTCAAGACCGACGGCATTATGTTCACCATGCCACTCAAGCACGCCGAGGGGTAAGTAGCATATTGGGGTTTCTGCTATTGCTTTAGCAAATTCCCAGGGAAACATTTCTTCAAATTGAACTTTCATGGAGTGATTACCCTTTTTGCGTGAATATTAAATGCAATTATCCCATAAAAAACCGCTCTCCATCTCAGCATGCTGTGTGCTTCGCAGAAGGTGGTGCACATTTACATATACAAAGGCGGTTAATGGGCCATCACCGGTCTAAACTTACGCTCGAAGGGCGCGCAGAGCATTCCCCCACATCCGACGAAGTCTGCAGCCAGGAAAGTTCCAGTATTGCTCAGGTTATCCCGTAAGTGATCAAGGAGGCTATCTGTTGAATCAATCCTTTGGGTTGGCACTTAGTACATTAGGCAAGAGCCATCTTGATTGTTAATCCAAGATGCGGTTTAAATTGCGCCAACTGATCAATTCTCCTCCGCTCGTTTGCAGCGATTGGTCGCCCCCGTAAACAACATAACCCTTGTCATCTGGTAGATTCGCCAGAGATCGCCAATACTTAATATTCTCTAAGTAACTGCTAGATATCGTTTTCCCTGATTTGATCTCAACCGGCGTAACCCTTTCACCTTCTACCAACAGGCAATCAACTTCTTTCCCATGGTTGTCCTGCCAGAAATAAGGCTGGACATTTTTACCGCGATTGAAATTGTGTTTGATGAACTCGTTGATAATAAAATTTTCAAAAAGTGACCCTTTCAGGAAATGTAAGCGGACTTGATCCGCTTCGTGAATACCAAGCAATGAACAAGCAACCCCGGTATCGTAAAAAAAGAGCTTGGGAGATTTCACCAAACGCTTGTTAAAATTACGATGGTAAGGGTGAAGGCGATACACGATATAGGAACTTTCCAGAATAGACAGCCATGCCTTGGCAGTGTTTGGGCTGATTCCGGCATCATTTGCCAGGCTTGTATAATTGAGCAACTGTCCGATTCGCCCAGCACACAAGTGCGTAAACTGGATAAAAGCGTTGATATCCCCGATATTTTTCATCAGGCGCACATCCCTTTCCACGTAAGTCTGGATGTAAGACGGATAAAAATCAGTGGGAGCAATATCGCGGTCATAAATCCGTGGATATTGACCTTTGAAAATCAGGCTTTCATATTGTCCTGCGATTGGTTCAAGCTCTTGGAGAGAGAAGGGCAGCAAATGGAGAACCGCAGTACGACCTGCCAGTGTCTGGCTGATCTTTTCTATAAGAAGAAAGTTGGATGAACCTGTCAGAATGAATTGGACCTGGCGATTTGCATCTACCAACCCTTGAATGTATGAAAAAAGTTCAGGGGTATTTTGGATTTCATCCAGGATCGCGCCATTAGGATAATTAGAAAGAAAACCACGCGGGTCTGCCAGGGCAAACTGGCGAATGTCCGGTTCTTCAAGGGAGACGTAAGGAAAATCTGGAAATACAGCTTTGACAAGGGTAGTTTTTCCTGACTGGCGCGGCCCAGTGAGAGTGACCACCTGGAATTTTTGGGCCAGGGAGATCATTTTGGCTGCTAAAGTTCGCTCTATCATTGATACGGATCCTTTTCCATTGCTAATTCAAAATGATTGTACCAAAGCTTGTGTAAATCCGCAATCCCATTGCGGGATTGTACAAATAAAGTGGTTAGTCAAGCAGTACACGGTTTTGGACGGCTTTTGCACATACCCGGAAAGCATCAATCCTTTTTTGTCCCCATGACCTAATCTCAAACATGGAACGCATTGTACCAAGCGGGGTCAGCGCTTTCCAAATAGAAATAGGTATAGAAATTGTTCTGATAGGGTTTTATGTCAGACAACTGCGTAGTGCCCAGGATTCCTAAGGCCAAGTTCAAGCGGTGATCAATGGGCAGACACATCAGATATAATTTATCTATGTTTAAAGGTCCGCTCAAAACAAAACTATTTCCTCCACCACTACGCTCAAACCAGGTAAAACGCGATGACCTATTGGCGAAATTTGCATTGGCACTTCAACGAGGGATTTCCTGTACTTTGGTTTATGCATCGGTGGGATTTGGCACGCACTGCTATAGCTTATTCCCTCAGACTACGCCGGTTCGCAGTTTGTGATCGTAATTGCTGCCAATGTGATAATGATGACATCATGAACCTATATTATGGGCATCTTGATGAAGCGGAGCAATAACTTGTTGATCGCTTTCTGGATTCACCTCCCCTTCAATCTTTCGTGTGGCTTCTTTGTGGGAGATATGTATTTCTTTGCCGTCATCTCAGTCCTGTAAGCAGTTGAGGTGCTGGCTTGATTAGGGTTTTTTACCCAAGAAAGTACTAGCCCCTACATCGAGGTGGTTTTGGTCCCATTTTTCTCTGGCTTGTCTCAGAGATCAAGAGAAATCAATTGAAGTAATCGGAACAAGCGAAATTATGATGAAAAAGATATCAAAAAAACCCATCAGTCAAATCAAAATTTTTGTCTTCAAGTGAGTGCTCATAATAATGGCTGTTGCTGTGGTAGTGCTTAACATCCTGGGTTCTAGTGATCTAAAAACCAAGATACAATTGCTTGGCATCGACCAGGGATGCTTGGTAATTATGAATCTGGACTCCGTAAAAGAGGCAGGAAAATGAAAAGCTTTGATGTGTATGCTTATGGTGTTATCGCTTCAAGCGAACTTCATCTGCTGAGTATGCCGTTCCCTCCACCAGATGGCTATGCAGAGATTGCAGAAACCCATTTTATGACCGGGGGTGAAGCCTTGAATTCAGCGATTGTCCTGAGTCGCTTGGGTTTGAGCGTACAACTCGACGGCAATTGGATTGGCGATACGCCTTCTGGCGAACGTATCCTGGCAACCATCCGTCGTTATGGCATTGACACCCAGCGCTTGAGGGTCAAGCAAGGTTTTGCTGGGATTCGGGAAATTGTCTTTTCAGATCAGCACAGCCGGACGATATTCGGCAATTATGTTGAGCTACTCTCTACTACTCGGAAGTGGAATATCCCTCGGAAACCTGACCTGGCAAATGCGCAGATTGTTTGTGTGGACCCGCCATTTCACGCTGAAAGCGCCCTGGTTGGGGAGTACGCAGTTGAATTGGGCGTACCCTTTGTTTCAATTGACTGCCCCAACAGCCAGGTATTATCTAGCGCTGCTGCAGCAGTCATCATCTCTGGGGAGTTTCGCAATCGCCAATATCCCGAGGTTGAGTTATCCGAGCTATTTGCCGAATACCAGCAGCGCGCTGAAGGTTTGGTCGTGTTTACAGTAGGAGATGGTGCCATCTTGTATGGCAGAAGGGGTGCGCCCATCCGGCAGTTCAAGCCATATCCAGTCCAAGTGATAGACAGTGCAGGAGCCGGGGATTCGTTTCGAGCTGGTGTCATCTACGGCATGTTAAAGCAGTGGAACGATGACCAAATCATCCAGTACGCTGCGGCTGTGGCAGGGCTGGTGTGTGCGAGCTTCCCCGGCGTGCTAAACAGTCCCACACACGCTGAAGTAATGCACTTTATTCAAAAGCAAGGAGTGTAAAGATTCTGCAAAATTTTTCTGCAAAAAAAACCAATTGGAAAGCCTTCCGTAGAATCTACACTTTTGATAATCAATTTACAAACCACGATACTTCGTTGTTACTGCACTCAACCTTGCTGCTGCAGCTTGAATAATTGTGAAAATACTTAATATTCCGTATCCTTTTTGATATGGCCTTTTTTGCTTTTCAATTCTAAATTAGGTCTAATGTATGGGATGCACCCACCCCTGTCTAATTCTCTAACCAAACATCCAACTCAGATCACAGGTTGAAGATCTATCAGCTTAGCACATCTGCAGCTGGCTAAAGCAAGGCAACTAACCCTAAAACCACCCATCCTAGCACTTGGCTGCTGTACCACCAAACTTCAAGCTGCCAGTTCCAGTTGGTGTAGGGCAGCATTCGCACACCAGGATTCTTTAAGGCGTTCCCACCAAAATATCAGTCCCTTCAACCATAACCGAGTAATGTTCTTCATCTTTCACGTTCATCTTAATGAATCCCATCTTGGCCCCCGTAATAGCTTGCCCTGTCTTCACGTCGAATTGAGCGCCATGCTTCGGGCATGTAACAATGCTCCCATCCAGGGAACCCTTTGATAGGGAGCCACCGAGATGAGTGCACTTGTTGGCGATAGCATAGTAGGAACCGTCTACATTCGCCAGCAGCACTTCCTTGCCATCTACGATGACCACTTTCATTGAATTTGCCGGTAACTCAGCTATATCAGCCACTTTTATATATGCCATGTTTATCTCCTTTAGGATCGCGTATTGCACTTTTTGAGAATGATTAAAATGCTTCTAATGCCAAACACTTAATGCGCCACATTGATATGATGCAATTATGCCATAAAAAAACCGCCCCCCATCTCAGCACGCTGTGTGCTTCGCAGAGAGCGGTTCACATTTTCATTCAATCGATTCCTACCACGCCATCACTGGCCGAAACTTTTTGGCCGAAAGGCGCGCAGAGCATACATGTATATAAGACTCGGATCATGGAACAGATCTCAGTATTTCACTCAGACGGTTTACATTAGTGGCTACTGGGTAGGATGCGCACAAGGTTTAACAACTCCACAGATCTTATACGTCAGGTGCACGCCTTGTTAGCCGTTGTTCCTGTTCTACATGCCACCCTGCTTTTTTGATTCACACTTACATTAAGTTTAGTTTTGCCAATCTAGACCTAATTGCACTTGGCTTCCTTTCAAAAAAAGATGCCAATTCATTGATGGACACACCTTCATGATATTTCCCTATTAACTGTATATCTTCTTCCGATGTCCATTGCTCATACGCCTTGGGATATATTTGTCTTATCTCTTCCATGTTATTCAACTTTTTTTTCTTGATCCCCAAAAAACCAAATGCTTTTTCTATACCCTCTGCAAATAACCCTAAATGTTCTTCAAAAACCATTACCTTATAACTTTCATAAGTTCCATTACTTCCACTAATTTTTCTTGATTCGCTGATAACCAAATACTTTATACCGTCTTTGGATTCCTTTACATCAAAGAAGTAATTTCTGCTACCTGCCACTACTTTTTCGGTGAAAAGTACTTCTTTTCCTTCAACGTCCATTTTTTCTCCTCTCCCAATCATGGTCTTTACATTGTTCCAAATTTCATTAGATTAATTATGAACATTGGCTATCTAAAACAAGGCCTAAAAAGTTATTTATACACTTATGATACACTTTTTTTCAATATTCGAATACAAAGAGGTCTATTCCTACAAATATGATCCTCACCATTATTAACTGAATATATGTGACCAAGGAAATGGGCTGACATTCTTTGGCAAATAGTTGGTAGGGTTGGTTCGATTTTAAATCCACTGCTTTTAAATCTTGGGATAAATAATTAATAAGACCTTCCATAAAAAAACGCCCTCCATCTCAGCACGCTGTGTGCTTCGCAGAAGGCGGTTCAACTTTTCATTCACGCAGTTGCTACTGCGCTATTACTGGCTGGAACTTAGGACCAAAGGGAGTGCAGCGCATACCCATACATCCGACTCGGTTCACGGTGCTATGATTGCTTTCCGGATATTGTGGTAGCCATAGCAAATGCTTGACAAAAGAGCCCTTAAGTTGTACAGTTATCCTGTACAAGACGGAGAAAATTATGACTATTCAGACTACCTATACTCAAGCCCGCGATGGGCTGGCAAAACTACTGGATCAGGTCACCCACAACCGCGAAGTCGTCATCATTCAACGCCGGGGCGAAGAAGAAGTGGCCATGATCGCCGCTTCAGAGTTGGAAAGCCTGAGGGAAACGGCTTACCTGCTGCGTTCACCGGCAAATGCCGAACGACTGATTTCCGCATTGGGGCGAGCATTAAAAAATGAAGCCCAACCCCTAACCGTCGATGCATTACGCCGCGAGGTTGATCTTGAGTAAAAAAGCGCGTACGGCCGTTTTCCAGCCTGAATTCATTGAAGATTTACGCTATTGGGTTGAAACGGACCGGAAGCTGGCAATAAGGGCATTCGACCTAATTGAGGCTATTTTACGAGACCCTTTTGAAGGGATTGGCAAACCCGAACCCCTCAAATATTTGACGCCGGGTGCTTGGTCAAGGAGATTGACCCAGGAACACCGCATTGTCTATCTGGTTCGTGAGGAAAAAATTGATTTCTTACAGGCACGATATCATTACTAACCTCAATACCACGCCACAAAAAACATCATTCCCTCTTTTGCACACAGAGGGAATGATCCTGTATGGGTATCGTTTTAAAATAAACAAACCCGAGATTAATCAACCTGTATATCTAGCCATTCAACACCCTTGATAGTGCCACATATAGAGCTTAAAAAACTTTTTATAGTCGCGGCCGAAACTTACGACCAAAGGGAGTGCAGAGCATACCCGTAAATAATCAAGCCCCGCTCATCCCGATCTCAACAGGTATCCTTATTTCAACCGGCTGGTCACCCAGGTCAGTTAACTGGGCTGTTACCACAGGGCTTTCGGATAATTTGACCAGCGCAATCGTATAGGGTGCTTGCTCTTCAAACCCGGCCGGTGTATTGATCATATGGGTGCCAGTTCCGGGCAGTAGCGAATAATGCGTAATACCCTTGTAATTTCAACTTATATATAGGATAATAGACATAAGGTGTCTATTATCCTATATGAAATCAGAAAACCTTGACTCTCTTGAATCTTTTCCATACTTTACCATTGAAGCGGTAAAACAGCTTCTGGGTGATGAATCGGCTGCTGCCGGCACGGTTCAAACCGCGCTGTACCGCAGGATGAAAGCCGGGCAAATCATCCAGGTAAAAAGAGGCGTGTACATGACGCGCCGCTTTTTCGAACAGCATCGCGCGGACGCTGATTTTGCACCCATGGTCAGCGCGATTTTGATCCCCCAGTCCTATCTCTCGTTGGAATATATTTTACAGCGCAGCGCCATTCTCACCGAAATGACGTACCCGGTTACGGCGGTAACGCTCAAGCAGACCCGTGTATTCGAAAACAAACTGGGGACTTTTACTTACCGCAATATCAAAGCGGACCTCTATCAGGGGTTTACATTCACTGAATACTTGGGAATTCCAATAGCCATGGCGACTATGGCGAAGGCGCTTTTTGATTTTCTCTATTTACGCCCTTGGAAGAGCAGCCGGCGGTTGGCTGGTTATAACCTGGCAGAAGATCTGCGTCTTAATCTTGAAGATTTCTCAGAAAATGACCTGGTCGAATTTGCAGCCTTCGTGGAAATCAGCAAAAGCAAAAAGATGGAGCAGATATTGAAAAACCTGGGGAAAACCGTATGCCGACATTAATCCAGTTGATGCAAAACATTCTGTCACAAAAAGACCCGTTATTACCTAATGAAACCAAACGGGTGATCATCAAGGAATTCCTGCAGGCGTATACTCTCGATTATCTCTATAATCACCCACTCTACAGCAAGCTCAATTTTTATGGCGGCACCTGCCTGCATGTGATCTACGGCCTGAACCGGCTTTCTGAAGATATCGACCTGGATAACAGCAATGGGATTGATTTGAGCAAACTCGAAAACGATCTACTGACTTTCTACCGTTCCACTATTGGGTATACCGAGGTAACAGCCAAAACCCAGATTGGGGAGTGGGGTGTCCGGGGCACCACCTTAAAGTTTCCCATTCTCTATGCTTTGGGCTTGACCTCACATGCCAACGAACCACTGCATCTAAAAGTGGAGGTCAGCCAGCACAGCCAAATCGCTATTGTGCGCCAGACGCCGGTGTTGCTTTTTGGCCGGAGTTTTGTGGCTGCGCATTTTACACTGGAAACGATGATGGCCGGGAAGATGTTGGCCTGCCTGGAGCGCAATTTTCAGAAGGGCGAAGCAGCCACGATCAAAGGCCGCGATTTTTATGACCTGCTGTGGTTCATGCAGCAAAAGATCAGACCACTGGAGGAAAAGCTTACAAATGACGGCCGCCAGCCCTATACTGTTCGTTCTGCAATGGAATTGCTTGACGAAAAGATTATTGAAATGAAGCTCTCTGACCTTGCGGAAGATTTGCTGCCTTTATTCGAACAGCGGTCATTCATCGAAGCCTGGCTGGAAGGGTTTAAAGAGAATTTTTGGGAGTATAAGAAGAATTATATGTAGAAGTGGCTCATCGCAGCAGGCCTATCATTCTGCTGCACGAATAAAGCGCCATAACATTGATGGCTGTTTCAAGCAGGAGTGAATTACTTCTTGGCACAAACCATGTGTAAGACTAGAAATAATCGTTAGTGAATAGGATTAATATCATTGATTAAAATGCTTCAAATGCCGCCAAACACTTAAATGCGCCGCATTGATATGATGCTATTATGCCATAAAAAAACCGCCCTCCATCTCAGCACGCCGTGTGCTTCGCAGAAGGCGGTTCACTATCACAATCACCGAGGATGCTAATGCGCCATTACCGGCCTGAACTTATACCCATAAATAATCAACCCCCGCTCATCCCCGTCATTGCGAATCTTGCGGGTCACCATCTCAACAGGCATCCCAATTTCTACAGGTTGATCACCAAGATCGGTTAACTGGGCTGTTACCACAGGGCCTTCGGATAATTTGACCAGCGCAATCGTATAGGGTGCTTGCTCTTCAAACCCGGCTGGCGCATTGACCATATGGGTAAAAGAATATACCTCACCCTGGCCGCTAAATACATAAGGCGTTTTCGCCTCGCCGCCGCATTCCGGGCAGATATCACGCGGTGGAAAAAGTTTTGCTTCGCAGTGCGGGCAAACCTCACCCACCAAAGCATATCTTTGTTTCTTTAATCGCCAATGTCGTGGTACTTCCATAGTAATATCTCCTAAACTCACATCTTCAGCAAAGAGTTTAGCGATGAAAGACTCTCAATTTCTATCAAATTTCAATAAATTGGTGAAAAATTGGGTAATTACTAATTTTTGGCAAGGATAGCGCTATTTTCTTGTCTTTTTGCTTTCATCTTTCGGATCAGGTTTGGACATTTCGTCAAAATGCCATTGGCCGTAGCGGCTAGCATACCCGCTCCAAAAGTAAGCAGAGATTTGGTATCCAGAAACGATCAATGACCCAATGAATCCAAATAGCGCACCCAATAAGAGGCTATTCCCCAGGCCTGCTTTCCCGGCAATCAGGTAGCCGAACAGTCCCAGCAGCAGGGTTGAAATCAAAGTGCTCAGCCCGACAATTTTTAGCAACTTTAATAAAACACGTTTCCAATCCATTTTTCATTCTCCTGGTTTGCGAACACGGACATGTAGAAAATAAGGCACGATTTGGGCGTCTTGCACCGCCGGGCAGCGCTGCACGGTGTCGTCATCAGGGTAAGGCTCCCCCACAGCTTCAATCACAAAACCTGTCTCGAGCAGCATGGTGAACCACTGGCTCAGTGTGTGATTAAACCGCGGCACCTGGAACTTACCGAATTTTTCTCTTTGTTCGCTTGGCAGCGTGCTAAAAATCCACTCAGAGATTTCACCTTCAAGCGCCTGGAAATAGCCGCCCACCTCATAAGCATAGGTAAGCCCGTCATCCCCGCGCAAATTTTTATGATGCGGTGTATTAAGGAATGGGTGGGTTATTGAAAATTGGCAAAAGCCATTTCTTCTCAATACGCGAAAAACTTCGCTTAATAGGAGGTCTGTCTTTGGGATATCCATGAAACTCATAATGCCTGTCACAAAATCGAACGCGCTGTCTGCAAAGGGCAGCTGGAGTGCATTTGCCACGGCATAATTGATATCTGGAATATCATCCGGGCTGTAGGCTTTGGCGTGTTTGACAAAAGTGTGCGAGATATCAATGGCATGCACTTTTGCACCCCGAGCAGCCAGCTTGCGCGTATTTTCTCCCTCACCACAGCCGATATCTAATCCGACGAGCCCCTCAACCGGTGGCAGCATTTTCATGAACGCCGGCGTGTTGAGAAAATCGCGGTAAACATCATAGCCCGCCCGCGCAAGCAGGGTCCAGGTATCTGCGTTCTTATTCCAACAAGCCCTAACTTTTTCAGTTATCATCCATTTACCTTAGCTTGATAAATTCCCGGGTTGTGAAAGATTGAAAATCAAGCAACCACCACACAATTACAATATGCCATAACGATTTATTGGGTTTATAAGTTATCTTATCACATCAAGGATTCTTTTGATGATAACATTCAATGGAAAATCAAGAACGACTGGTTAAGAAAGTATTCATGGAAAACATCATCATTGACATCAACGCTGCAAGGAAGATTGCCTTGGCCTCCCAAGGCTTATTATTAGATCCTACTGCAGTAGCCCAAAAGAGCGATGTTGCTGCTGCAATTCGCCGTATCCACGCCCTGCAAATCGATACGATCAATGTCGTGGCCAGGGCGCCTTACCATATTCTTTGGTCCCGGCTTGGCGCTTTCTCCCCAGCGTGGTTAGACGAACACCATGCTGAAGGCCACCTCTTCGAATATTGGGCGCATGCCGCCTGCTTTTTGCCCATTGAAGATTACCCGGTCTACAGGCGCATGATGCTCGATGACCGCGTGGGTTGGGATAACATCAAGCAGTGGGCTGGCGAAAACGAGCAGATTTTGACCAATGTCTTGGATTACATTCGCCTAAACGGGCCCGTTAAGTCTTCTGACTTTAAGAGCGATCATGAAGGCGGGGGATGGTGGAATTGGAAATCCGAGAAAGTGGCCTTGGAATACTTGTTTACCAGGGGAGACTTGATGGTCTCAAAACGCGAGAAGTTCCAAAGGGTCTACGATCTGCGCGAACGGGTTCTACCAAACTGGCATGATGAAGATGTGCCCAGCTATGAAGAGGCTATAAAGTCACAAGTCCTAAAAGCTATTCAGGCTTTGGGCATCGCCCGGGAAGACTGGGTGGCCAAGTATTTTTACTTGCCCCAGAAAAAAGTCGCTGAATTATTGCCAATGCTGGCTGAAGACCAGGAGATTTTCCCCGTTGAGGTGGATGGTCCGAATCAAAAGCAGGCTTACCTACACAAAAACACCCTGCCAACCCTTGCGCAAGCGTTAAACGGGAGCCTAATCGCCAACAAAACCACCTTGCTTTCCCCATTCGACCCATTAATTTCTGACCGATCCCGCACAAAAGCCCTGTTCGACTTTGACTACACCATAGAATGTTACCTGCCAGCCGCAAAACGCAAATACGGCTACTTTGTCTTGCCCATTCTGCATAACGGCCAGTTAATTGGCCGTCTGGATGCCAAAGCCTGGCGCAAGGAAAAACTGCTCGAAATTATTAAACTTTACCTTGAGCCAAATGCTGAGCCCTCAGATGAGCTAATAGCGGCATTGAGCAGCACTTTGCAAAATTTTGCGCATTGGCAAGGGCTTGATAATGTTAAGATTGCCTGGAGCGAACCAGACTATTTAAAAGAGGGTTTATCGTGATTGAAGGCCTTGATTTTGTGCTGTGTTTTATAAAGCTTGGGAACCAGCTGCTGATGCTCCACCGCAAGAATCCGCCTAACCAGGGCCTGTGGAATTGTGTGGGCGGCCATATTGAAAAAGGTGAAGCCCCTCTCGACGCATGCATCCGTGAGGTCAAGGAAGAAACCGGGCTCAACATAACCAACCCCAAGTTTTATGGCGTGCTCTCCTGGCGGGGGTTTGAAATTTATCAGGGCGGTCTATACATTTTTGGCACGGAGCTGCCTTCCCCGATGGAGATTCAGGGCAATTCCGAAGGCTTATTGAATTGGCAACCAATTGATTGGGTATTAACATCAAATGAAGTCGTCGACAACCTGCGCATTATCACCCCTTACATCCTTAACCATGCTGCGCCAAGGCTGTACCATTTTGATTATGCAGACGGTGTGATTGTCAATTCGTCGATAAATTCACTGCCTGGTTGGGTTAAGATCGATAAGGTAGAATCGGAATAAATTAGTAAGAAAAACTCGGAGTTCGTTATGGAAAGTTGGCGAGAAAATTTCTTAATCAGTACAGATAAAAAACGCCTGCAACTAAACGTAATTATTAGTTACCTGCAAAATGAATCCTATTGGGCTAAAGACCGTACAGAAGAGATAATTTCCAAGGCTATTAAAAATTCTTTGTGCTTTGGCTTGTATGAGGCAGATCAGCAAGTAGGCTTTGCCAGGTTGGTGACAGACTGTGCCACCTTTGCGTACCTTTGCGATGTCTTTATTCTCAAAAACTATCAAGGGCGCGGACTGGGCAAGTGGCTGATTGAAACGGTCACGGGTTATTTAGATGCAGAAGGTGTCGGTTGGACGATGCTTGCCACGCACGATGCGCAGGGCTTGTATGAAGAGTATGGCAATTTCCAAAAATTATTCTTACCAGAAAAATGGATGGGGCGTGTAAACCCCCGTTTGTTGGATACACACCGCAATGAAAACGGCCTAATTGTGGATACTTTTTAGAAATATTCTAGATTAATCTTGCTTATCCAAAAAACTAAATAGGCGTTGAGTTAATGCACCGCTTTCATCGTTAGCAATAATATAGGTAAAGTTATCCACCTTAAATTTCCATTCTATTTTCTTCTCCCTTAGGAAGCGCAGCACCTGCCGCAGGTTCTCCAGCTTTAAATCTTGATAAGCTAAGGTGATATGCGGCCGCCAAAGAGGTGGACTGTAGAGTAAATTCAATCCTTTGGCATAGGGGAGTAAATTCTTCCACAGGGTTTGATGAGCTTTAAGTAACTCAGGATTTTTCCTGACCTTGAGAAAGACAGTGGGTTGCGTGCTATAAAAAGTTTCAACCCCGTCAACTTGTACCTCAAAGGGCGTTTGCTGCTCAGAAAGGTCTTTTAGGATTTGAGTTGCTTTGTTTTCGGCGTAACTATCACCAAGATGATATGTAAAATGAGGTATAGGCGTGGTACGGACACCCCTTAAGCCGAAATGATGCTCTAATTCATCCAAGAGCAGGAAAACCTGGTCCTCATATTCCTTTGGTAATAAAGAAACAACTGCATGCATAATACGCTCCCATTTAATCCAAACTTGCAGAATTATACCAAATGCTTATAAGTCGGTCATGTTTATTGTCAAAATATCTGTAGGGGAAGGTTTATAATTCACAATTACGCAAGCTCATCCAGGTAAAAACCTTCCCCTACGCATGAACGCGAATTTATTTGATCTGGGAAGGGTTTATAAATTTCTGTAGGGGAGGGTTTCCATACCGCAAGAATTCAAACGCGTTCAGGCCCAAACCCTCCCCTACGTATGAACGCCAATTATGTTTGATATGGAGGTGGGTTTCCATACCGGAATAATGCAAGCTCATCCAGACACAAACCCGCCACTACAAACGGCCGCACATCAAATTGCCGTAGGGGAGGGTTTCCATACCGCACGATTGCAAGCACCTCAAGGCACAAACCCTCCCCTACATAGGCACACATTTACAATTGGCAATAGGCGATTATAAATATCTACAGGGTAAGGTTTCCATACCGCACGATTACAGGCACCTCCATACATAAACCCGCCCGTACCTAAAAAACATAATTTTGAATGACATGGGGTGGTTATTGATATCTGTAAATAGCAACAAGGCATTTTTTATGTTTCACGGAGCCAATCATAAGGTTTTTTGCAATTATGGGGGGACTACCCTAGTTTTTAGACTCGTGTTATCATCTCGAAGTAAATAAAATGTCTGAATTTGATGAGATTAGTAAATTAAGCGACAAATCAAATCAATCCCCACCCGATAATTGGTTTGTGAAATTGTGGGAAAGGATCCTGCAATTTGGATTGGGTGAATCAGCACTGCGTTTTGGTGCGGCCTCCCTCTCAATAAGCCTTTTTGTTGTTGTGGCTTTATTGATGGGTCGTTTCTATGCGACTGAAAGTGGTGGGCTGGCTTCATCAAAGGCAGAGGATGCTGTAATTAATCAATACCCCACTTTAGAACCTGTTGCACCGACCTTCTTGGTTGAAGAATTACAATCTGGTTCAGGCGGATTGTATAAAGAAGTAACACTGCATACTATTTTGCCCTCCCATAATCGCACCGAGTTAACCACCTACACCGTTCAAGCAGGTGATTCGCTTTTCTCCATTGCCGAAAAATTTGGCATTAAACCCGAGACTGTTTTATGGGGTAATCGTTACACGCTTGGCGAAGACCCTCACATCATCTACCCCGGGCAGACCTTGAATATTTTACCGGTTGATGGCGTCTTGCACATGTGGACCGCTGGTGAAGGCCTCAACGGTGTGTCTGAATTTTACAAAGTCAGCGCTGAAGATATCGTGAATTTCCCCTTAAATGGTTTGAGCATGGCAACCATTGGCGATTTTGCCGATCCCAATATCGAGCCGGGCACACTTTTGATCATACCCGGTGGGCAGGGCGTCTTTACCGATTGGCGCACACCGCGCATCTCGCGCGAAAACCCCGCCACCGCCAAGTATGTCGGGCCCGGGGCTTGCACGGGCAACTATGACGGCGTAATGGGGTCATTAAGTTTCTTATGGCCGTCCACCGAGCGCTACCTCTCCGGCTTTGATTACTCACCCTCCACCAACCATTATGCAATCGATATTGCTGGCAAGATGGGCAACCCGATCTTTGCCGCGGATAACGGCGTGATCGTCTATGCCGGCTGGAACGATTATGGCTACGGCGAGATGGTCGTCATAGATCACGGCTATGGCTGGCAGTCACTCTATGCGCACCTGAGTGTCATAAACGTGGGCTGCGGGCAGGAAGTTTTTCGCGGCGATACGATTGGTTTGATGGGCAGCACCGGCAATTCCTCCGGGCCGCACTTACATTTTGAATTGCGTAACGACGAATACGGCCGTGTGAACCCCTGGGATTTTTTGCAGTAACCACCTTAACACAAACAAATTTCAACAACTTGCTTATGTTAGAATTAAATTATGGATAAGAGCTATTCTGACGTCCGTCCTTCTCCCATTGCTGGCACGTGGTATAGCGCCGATAAAGAAAAACTGAGCGCGACTATAGATGATTACTTGGCACGCGCCAAGCCACCTGGTATTCAGGGCGAAGTGATTGCGCTCATGGTCCCGCATGCTGGGCATATTTACTCAGGTCTAACCGCTGCCCACGCTTATAAAACCGTGCGAGGTAAATCGTTTGAGCAGGTGGTGATCCTCTCTCCATCGCATCAGTATTACCCCCAACCCCTTCTAACCAGCGCGCATCAAGCCTACCAAACCCCCTTAGGCTTCGTACCGGTTGCCAGGAAAACGGTTGAGCAAATTGATTTGCGTTTAAAAGAAGAAATGGGGATTGCCTTATCCCCGGTCAAACGAGACCCAGAGCATTCTCTCGAAATCGAACTGCCCTTTTTGCAGCGCAGCCTCCCCAATGAATTTCAATTGGTCCCGATTATGCTGCGAGATCAGTCTGCTAGCCTGGCAAAAGGCTTGGGTGCGATCTTGGCCGAGCTGTGCAAAGAGCCTAAAACACTTTTTATCGCCTCTACAGATCTGTCGCATTTTTACTATGAAAACCAGGCCCAAAAATTAGACCAAGCGGTGTTGGAAGCCGTGGCTGACTTTGATATTCCAAGCCTTTACGATTTGCACGCCAGCGGTAAAGGCCAGGCATGCGGATTAGGGGCGGTTGCATGTGTGATGTGGGCCGCAAAAATGCTCGGGGCAAACCTGGTCAAGGTGGTGGATTATCGAACCTCGGCAGATGTAACTCACGATAAAAGTTCTGTAGTGGGGTATGGCGCCGCTGTCTTTGCCAAGGCAGCCTAGCGAATTTAATGGACTTTCAAATGCGGCGAATAAGACAGAAGGCAGTATTGAGAACGCATTTGATCAAGAGCCTTTTGCTGGTGATGATCTTTCTGACGGCTTGCCAAAAAGAATTTCAAGATCGCCCTACACCAATCCCAAGCCTTACGCCGACTATTACCCAAATCCCAACCATTACATTGACGCCGACACTAGTGCCGACCATAACCCGCACGCCAACGCGAACGCCGACCCGCACGGCTACTACCATCCCCAGCCCAACCCCCAGGGATACCGCTACTCCAATAGTTTATCAACCAGCCAACCTCTTTGAGCTGAGGGGAGGTAATAACAACCTGGTTGATTGGGGCTATACCTACATCACCGAGCGTGACGAAAAAGAGACGGGCGAAGTCAATCAATTAAGCGCCTTACTTGCATTTCGCTTATTAGATAGGGGCATTCATTCAGAAAGCCTGACTTTTTTAGAAAAAGATATCACTGTTTACTACCTCAATGTAAGTCATGACTTTGATGACCTCTCCTGCCAAATGCGCCTGGTTATCGGGGCTGCTTATGGCAGGGATGTGCCAATCTTCGAACTGCCGGCCGATGGCTCTGCCTACCTGACGGTATACCGCTCAAGGAGCAGAATGGTCTTTGAACCCTGGAACATTCATGCCAACTATCTGCTGCCATTTGAAGCGCGCCAGGAAACGTTTTCTTATATGTTCATGCAGGACTTCGAAACTTGGCTGTCTACCCTGCCGGACGACCTCATCTTACTGGCCGAGCACCCCATTATCTGGCCGCAGGATTCCTGGCCGCAGGTCAAATTTGACATGTCACGCATCAGTGCCACAGCTGCCAGAAATTATTCCTTTTTTAATATTGATGTCTATGACCGCCTGACGGGTCCAAGCGCAGCAGCGCTAAGTTTAAGCGAGCATATAGTAGACAGGACAAAACTATCAGCTTGTGTGGATGCGTTTGCCGCGAGGTACCTGGTCTTTATTACGAAGTGAATATTATCAAGTTGTGGGGGAAAGAAGGTAGAATTTACTTATGAAGCGATATGCGGATGTGGGTATTAACCTGCCAACAATTGCCAGCACTTATCATTACACCATTCCAGGGGAATTGCTTGGGCAAGTGCAGCCGGGCATCTTGGTGCAAGTGCCTTTTGGCCGTCAAGTTGTGCAGGGTCTAGTGTTTGATACCTTGGAAAAACCCGAGGTACCTGAAACACTCGCCATAGATGAATTGGTGGATGAACAGCCCGTGCTGACGCCCGTTCAATTAACCTTAGCAAAGTGGCTCTCGGAGGCGACCTTTGCGCCTTTAGGTGCCTGCATTGGCCTGATGATTCCCATTGGCCTAAGCCAGCATGCCGATGTCTTGGTTCAACTAGCGGAAAACAAAGACCCTGACCCAGGCAGCCTGAAGAAAATCGAAACCCAACTCCTGAACACGTTGAAGAAAAGAGGTCCACTGCGGGGCACCCAGTTGGATTACGCTTTTCGGCACGTGGATTGGCGCGCCAGCTTGAGGTCTTTGCGCCGCTTAGGCTTGGTGCACACCAGCAACTTTTTGCCCTCTCCGCGCATCAGCCCGAAATCAATCAGGACAGCCCAACTCAGTGTCTCACCGGACCGCCTGGAAAACATTGCTGAATCACTTGGCAGGGATGCTGAGGTGGTCAAAAGGCGCCTGGCTGTGCTGCAGTTACTGGCAAGTGAACCCCTGCCCATTGATTTTTCCTGGATTTATGCCCAGACCGGGGCAAAATACCCAGACCTGAAAAAGCTGGCAGAAGAGGGTTACATTCACTTTAATGAAACTGAAGTGTGGCGCGATCCCCTGGAAGAAATCGTGGTGAAACCCAGCCACCCCCCAACTTTGACAGCCGATCAGCAAGCTGTGTGGGCTGAGCTTAAAGGGATGCTGAGCGCCCCCGGTAGCGCAGAGCCTATCAAGCCAGTGCTCATTCACGGCATAACGGGCTCGGGTAAAACTGAGCTGTACATGCGGGCCGTTGCAGAGACCCTAGAGCGTGGCCGGCAGGCCATTGTCTTGGTGCCCGAGATTGCCCTAACCCCCCAAACCGTTCGGCGTTTCCTGGCAAGGTTTCCAAACCAGGTTGGCATCTACCATTCAAAGCTTTCCGAGGGAGAGCGATATGATACCTGGCGCAGGGCACGCTTGGGCGACTTGAAAGTAATCATTGGTGCCCGCAGTGCGCTTTTTATGCCCCTACCCGGTTTAGGGCTGGTTGTCTTGGATGAATGCGATAACGAGTCATACGATCAAACGGATACCCTGCCCTACTATCACGGGGTTGAGACAGCCGAACACTTAGCGCGCCTTTCCAACGGGTTACTCCTCATGGGCACCGCCAATCCGCGCATCACGCAGTACTACAAAGCGCAGCAGGGGCACTGGCGTTTATTAACCCTGCCCAAGCGCATCCTGGCGCATCGTGACGCTATCGAGAGCGCGCATCTTGCCGCCAAGTTTACGCATGAACCACGCGAATCTTTAGAATTGCCCCTACCAGTCGTGCAGGTTGTGGACATGCGCGAGGAGTTGAAGGCTGGCAACAGGAGCATCTTGAGCACAGCCTTAGTCCAGGAATTAGGCAAAACCTTATCAGCAAACCAACAAGCCATCTTATTTCTCAATCGTAAAGGCAGCGCTACTTACATCTTCTGCCGCGCGTGCGGTCATGTGCTTTCCTGCCCTCGCGATGATAAAGCCCTAACTTACCACAGCGCTAAGGAAGCCCTAATTTGCCATATCTGTGGCTACAAGCGCAAACTGCCAGCTAAATGCCCGGTGTGCGGCAGCAGCCAGATCCGTCAGCTTGGCGCCGGGACTGAAAAATTACAGGCCTTATTAATGGAATCATTCCCGCATGCGCGTTTACTGCGCTGGGATGCCGAAACAACCGGCACCAAAGGCGCGCACGACCTGATCCTCTCCCACTTCGTTGCCCACCGCGCTGATATCCTGATCGGGACGCAAATGTTGGCAAAGGGGCTTGACCTGCCCTTGGTGACGCTGGTTGGGGTGGTATTGGCCGAGGTTGGGCTGAATTTGCCTGATTACCGCGCTGCAGAAAGGACTTTCCAGCTACTCACCCAAGTTTCTGGCCGGGCAGGGCGCAGCCCTTTGGGCGGCAAAGTCATCCTGCAGACCTATCAACCGGGGCATTACGTCATTCAGGCGGCCGCCAACCACGACTTTGAGACCTTTTACCAGCAAGAATTAGGATACCGGCTGGCCTTAGATTACCCGCCTTATAAACGCCTGGTGCGCTTAGAATATCGCCACCGCGACCCGGAAATTTGTGAAGAGGTGGCGTTGCAGATGGCAAGCAACCTGCGCACCTGGATAGATCAATCCAAATTACGAAACACGGATTTTATTGGACCGGTGCCTTGTTTTTACACCCGCTCATCAGGGCTCTACCGCTGGCAACTCATCTTGCGCGGCCCAGACCCTAGTTTTGTGTTGCGTGGTAAAGTCCTAAGAGATTGGAGGATCGAAGTCGACCCACCCAGCCTGTTATGATGACGCTTCAACCTGCTATAATTGAGATGAATAATATTTGGTTAGCAAGTCATTATATTTGGAGTAATATTGTCCGGAATTAAGCAGGGATTTTTATTTGTCTGGCTTAGTTTAAAAAGAGCAACAAGCAACCCCATTTATTGGAAATATTTTGGGCTGATATTTTTGGGCGGGATAATCTTCTTAACCATCAGTTGGATCCCTGCGTATTTTGTCTTATTATTCCTCGGTACCCAATTTTGGGGATTATTCGCCCTGGGGGTCATAGCGATTGTGTTATTGATCTCTCTCCTAGCCTGGAGTGAAATTATCTCATTACCCATAATTCGTGAGTACAGCCAAAGTGAGTTTGATAACAACGCAAGCCAGCCAGGTAAAGGCATAATAAACCTGGGTGGTTGGCAGGCCATGCTCGGGTTAGCCCTGGCAAAGCCCTTCTTAAAATCAAACAAAAAAGCGCATCTTTCAAAGAATGCTTACCTTGCCAAGCCGATTATTGCACTTGAAAACACTAAACTACCCCCAGCCATAGAACGCACAAATTTCCTGGCCGAAAATCAAAGTCTGTATTTCAACCCCGGCATTATCAAAGTGCATTTTGTAAGCTGGCTTATTTTCTTTATCTCTCTCATTGTTGGGATTGGGCTTGGTACTGCGCTTGGATTGTGGCTCACCCAGAGCCCCCTAACAACGCTTCCGCAAAGATTGGGCGGCTTAGCTGCTGCCATGTTCATTGCCTTCGTATTCACAATGATCGGCATAGCCATAAGTTCACTAAGCCGCGGCATATATGATGCAAACCTTTTCCAGTGGGTAAGTGACATGCAGGATCCAGCCAAACTAGGAACTAAAAACCTTGTTGCTATGCCTGGCATGATTAACCAAGTTTTGAGTCAGTAATTAAGGGTTACCATGGTACAAAGACGAGAAATACTCAGCTGGGAAGATGTCCATAAACTGATTGACCATCTCATGCCGCAGTTTGATAATGAATTTGAAGCAATGATTTTGATCACCAGGGGCGGTATTATACCGGGTGGCTTATTGGCTGAAGCGATGAAATTACAGCTGATCTACACAGCCTCGGTGGATTTCCCTGCCGAAATGGAAGAAATGAAACGCCCGCGCTTGCTTGCCTGGCCGAAGTTTTCACAGTTTCCGCAAGAAGCGCTCTTGCGAGACAAACGCGTCTTGATCATCGATGATGTTTGGGGCTCGGGGCGCACGATTACAGCCGTTAAAAACAGGGTGGCAGCAGCTGGTGGCACCCCCTACACTTGTGTGTTGCATTTTAACCCCTATCGAAACTTGTTCGGTACTGCCCGGCCAGATTTTTATGCCGCAGTGACCGATGCTTACATTGTATATCCCTGGGAGATCGACCGTAACCTGCGCAGTAATATCATGCCCGGTTATCAGTTATAAAGGACAACCCGTAATTATCATTTAAGGAGAGAACCCATGCAAAAAGCTATCCGTTGGTACGATCACATAACCATCAATATCTACTATTTTGCCCTCACCACCCGCTCACAAACGCTCACGCCGCTCATTGTGCCGCTCTTGGTGCAGCAGTTTGTCGGTGAAGAAACCAAGGGCACCAGTTATGGCAATATTCGCCTGTACTCATTAATGATTGCGCTTTTGGTCCAGGCATTGATGGGGATGCTCTCAGACCGCAGCACCTCCAAATGGGGCAAGCGCCGGCCATTTATTTTTACAGGTGCAATTTTTGAAGTGTTGATCTTTATTGGGATTGGCATTATCGCCGCCACGCTTGACGGCATGACCGGTTACTGGGTTTTATTTGGGGCAATCATTCTCTCAATGGTGGCTTCAAACACCGCCCACGGCGCAGTGCAAGGGCTTATTCCAGACTTGGTGCCTGAAGCAAAACGCGGGCTCTTTTCGGGCATTAAAGCTTTCTTCGAATTACCCGCACCCCTGATCTTTGTCTCATTTGTCATCTCAAAAATGATTGCTGCCGGGAATATTTGGGGCGGGCTGATTGTCCTGATTGCGGTCATGCTGGTTTGTATGGCGCTTACCATGTTTGTGCGCGAGACCCCGCAAGAAAAAGCCCCTTACGACATGGACTGGGCGTCCCTGGGTCGCTTAGCCGCCATGACCGCAGCCTTTACGGTGGTCATCTTGGGGACGGGCGCCTTGGTGCGCTGGTTGATTAATCTCACCAAAGACCTGGACGGCATAGCATCCCTGGTATTAATTGCTTTGATTGGTGTGCTGGGTATGGCTGTCGCAGTGGCCGTGGGGGTTTGGATTAGCCTGAACATTGGGCTGGGAAAAGACGTAAAGAAATCACCGTCCTTCGTTTGGTGGGTCATCAACCGCTTGGCATTCCTGGTTGGCGCAACGAATATTGCTGGCTTCACCTTGTATTTCATCCAAGAGCGTTTTCCAGAAATGCAGGGCACTGCAGCTGCCGGGCCCTCTGCCATGCTGACCATGTTTGTCGGCGTGGCGATTCTCATTTCTTCCCTGCCGGCGGGCTGGCTGACGGATAAGTTTGGCAAAAAGCCGATGATTGCCTTTAGCGGCATACTAGCCACCATTGGCACCATCATCATCACCACCATTCCTGGTATGACCATGTTATATGTCGGGGGCCTGCTGATTGGGCTTGCCATGGGTGTGTTTTACTCAGCCAACTGGGCTTTGGGAACGCAAATTGTCCCGCAGGAACAAGCTGGGCGTTATCTTGGGCTGTCTAACCTGGCTGGTGCCGGCGCTGGTGCAATTGGTGCCTACATTGGCGGACCGATTGGCGATGGCAAAGGCTACATCCTTTTGATGAGCATTTATGGTTTCCTGTTTCTCTTATCCATATTTGCCTTATACGGGATTAAAGAGCAAGCCAAGTAAGCCATCTGACATCTGCTTATACACAGAACCACATCATAAGGCTGGAACCCCCAGCCTTATTTGTAAATTATGGGGAAATAATACTGATACTGCTGCTTGACACTAATAATTACTGAGGCCTCACTGAGGAATTTATTATTGTTGGCACGCCTTATGCTGTATCTAAATACATCCAACCCGTAGAATCCTTGATTGGGTATGTAGGAGAAGGAGCCGTCCAGGTTCAGCGTGACGGTGCCATTCGGCGGGTCCGCTTCCAGGGTGGTCACATAATTTTCAAGCGGGTTGTGAATCAGGTCGTTTATTAATACCCCCGGTTCCCCTATCTCAACGCTGGCATTAACGATTGTTTCGTAATAATCGTCTATGGCTATAGGTCTCCCTTGGACATTCCCCACCTCAATGGTGACAGTCGCGGTATTTGAGGGAACCGTTCCGTCAAAAACGATAAAAGTAAAACTATCTGGGCCTGTCCAATCGAGGTCTGGGGTATAAGTCAGGTTGGGGGGTGTGCCGGCCAGGCTGCCATTTGCAGGTGCCCCTACCTGCCAGGTGCGCGTCCCGGCGTCAATATCAGAGGTAAACAGGGTCAAACTCATGGGCGTATTGACATCGGTTGCCAGGGATTGGTCATAGGCAACCGGGGGCTGGCTGACTTGGTAAGGCTCACAGTTATAGCAGGCAATGGCAAAATCCTGGTCAGTCTCGTCGCCAACGCCCGGCACGCCGTCAGAATTGATATTCATCCCCTCTACTGTTAAGGTAAAGCGCGCTTCGCTTTGGGGCGCTATGAAGATGCCTTCGGTGTTATTCATGAAATCGTTGGCGCCATTGGGCAGTGAGAACCCCGTTCCAGGGTCAAAATTATTGCCGTTGTAGGTCTCCCCGTTTAGCCTGATGGATAGGTTTAAGTCGTTATTCCAGGCTGGTGTATCCCCGCCCAAGCCGTGACCCGGCGCATCCGTCCAAACCAACATCAGCCGCACCGGCTGGCTTGGGTCAGGGATAAGCATGTCCTGCTGCCAGGTTTCCCCAGACTTGCTGAGAATGACGGGGTTGTCAAAATAACTCACCGGGACTTGTGGGTCAAGCACAGGTGCCAGGTTCAACCTGCCCCAGCCTTGTTTTGAGTCAAAGGGGTGCCCGAGGGTGTTCCCGTCTGCATCTTTATAACCGGCCAAATCATGCGCAACGGGTAAAAATGCGGCCTTGACCATGGCCGGGCTGGGAGCATCATTAAAGAGGCGCTGATATTTTTCAATGAAAAGCGCTGCCCCACCGCTGACTTGCGGTGAAGCCATGCTGGTACCGCATAGGGTGCTGTAGCCATTGATAACAGTCGAGTCGACGTAACAGCCTGGTGCCACCAGGTGTGGAATGGTTCGCCCGTCCAGCGCTGGCCCGTGGGCTGTGTTTGCTGACAAATTATTAAAATCAATGCGTGGTATGCCAGATGAGGTCTGGGCATACGTCGAGCCGATGGTAAAGACATTTTTAGCTTCATCAGGCGAACCCTGGCTGGAAATCCCCCCATACCCGTTCATGATGGATAACACATAATTCATCGCTTGGTTTCCCGCTAGTTCCGGGTCAGCATCCCGCACGCCGATATCGACTAAGCGGGCGTAAATATCATAGCCCTGCGGCGTGCCGGAAGGCCCCCAAGAGTTGCCTGAGATGACAGCCCCGTTTTGCTGCGATTGCTGCATCAAGGTTAACATCCCCGAAGGTTCTAAATAGGTTGGCGAATAGAGCTGCTCAATCAAACTGGCTTGGGGCGCTACGCCTAAACCGCGCAGGAAACCCAGGCTGTCCGTTATGCCAGAAACACCGCTGCCAGCCATGATCCCGGCGGTATGGGTGCCGTGGTTGCTCTGCACCGCGCCTGCGCAGCTGGAGCCAACACAGGCAGACATATTGTCAACCAGGTCAGGGTGATCGTGGTCAACCCCACTGTCCACATTGGCAATTGTCACCCCGCTGCCGCTCAAGCCCAGGCCATTAAGCCAAGCCGCATAACCCGTGAACACAATATTGTCTGCCCCATAATTGCCGGCGTTGATCTGGCTGCTGACCTCCCCCCTCAGGCCGCCGTCCTCAGGAACAGCTTGCAAGCTGTAAACACCCGGCAAACTGCTTACCGCCTCTATTTGATCCTGGTTGAGATCAAAAACCGCCAGGCTGAAGGCAAAGTCCATCTTTGCAAGGCTCTTGAATACCCCGCCCAACGCCTGGATCTGCTTAATGTGGTCGTCAAGGTCCGCTCCGTTGTAGAGCATCACCTGGATGGGTATAGCGCCATCTTTGGGTGATATGCTCCTGACCTGGTTGCGAAAGGCTGGTGAAAATGCGCCCTGCCACCTGGTCGGCATGGCTTCAGCCGCTAAATTTAGGTTGGCTGACGAACCCCAAACGATGTACGTGTAAGGGTGAATATATTGCACAAGTTCCAGGGCATTGGCTTTGAGCGTTTCTAACCACTTATCCTTGATCGGTCCATAAAACTGGACCAGGCGCAAGTTTTTCTCGGACCTTACGACACTCGTTGATAAATCTGGGTAGTCGGGGTTTTTGATTGCCGGGTCAAATTCTTTGCCAGCCAGGCTGATTAAAAAGGCACCAGGCATGACTTGGTAGGGCATACCTGATTGTTCTAGTATAGCGAGTTGATCGCTGGATAGGATGGCCCAGCTGTAGCTGCCGTAGTCGAAGTAGTGCGCGGGTGAGATATCTAGCCTGTCCAGCTGCGCCTGTGCATTGGCTGGCAAGCGCACGGCCACTTCCGTTGAGGCTACTTGGTCAGGAACCCCACCCGCAGCGTTAATACCTGCCGCATTGAGTAATAACAAGCACAGTAAAACTAATAATGAAATAAAGTATTTCAAGCGCACACCCGTTTGTTCACAACAAAAGCAAGAGCTCCTAAGAAAATAAGACCCGGAGTCTTAGTCTAAGACAAGTATAATCTTATTAAGTTGAGATACCAAGGAGAACAGCACCGTGAATGAAGAACAAGCTTGGACGCTCTTGCACGAGTTTGTGCGCGTAGCATCCAGCATTGACCCACCTAGGGTAAAAGCCATCATTGCCATTGGTTCCCTGCCCGGCGGTTACTATCGCCAAGGCCAAAGCGACCTGGATGTGGTCATCATCATGGCTGACGGCGAGCAGGCATCAAACCTAGCGGAATCGAATTTTCTCACTGCTATCAGTGAAACAGTAAAAAAATTCCAATCTTGCTGCGATGAAGAAACCAAGCTGGAGGCAATCCTGGTCAGTGAAAGCGATTTGAGCGCCACGAATGAAGAAGGTTTCCTGACCAATCCCCAGCTAAATGCGCGGCTCAAAGTTCAAGGCCATATTCTTTTTGGCGGCTATGACCTAGGCCTGGTCCCTATGCCTTCACCGCGCGATTTATTTAATGAATTTAGACAAAACGAAACCCGCGATATGAGCGAAGGAGAAGCCCAAGACAAACAACCCGATCCAAGCGGGCTTATTAAATATGCGTTTTACCTAATCCGATCCTATTTATCAATAGTGCATAGCGTTTTCGACTTTAATAAATTGACGCTGCTGGATACCTACAAAAAACACACTCCCCCGTATGAGGACGAAACCTTCTTTGAACTCATTAACAAAAGTCTAACCGGTGAGCAGTTAGACCCCCAAGAGATTGCAGAACTCAATATGCACGTCAATAACTTGCGCTTAAAGATAACTTCTCAACTTAGGTTGTAGCGGCTTTACAGGGTTTCGTGGATGTACTTAGCATACATATTATAAAACAGGATGTTTAATGTCAGTTCCTAGCATTAAGAAAATTCAAATCACTAAAAAGAATTTGGTTACCCTGCTGATTGCTGCAGTAAGCAGTGCCCTGCTATTATTTTTGATACTAAGCATATTCTTACCTTTTGCTGTTTATACAAAACCTCTAAAATTACTCGTCAGCATTTTTGGTTACCTCACCTTTTTCTTTCTTATATACGCCTTTCTAAAACCGAGAGAAAGCCGGGTTATTCGCTCCCTTACTGAGCACTGGAAGTCCCATATACTTCTCAGCCTCTTGGCTGCAGCGCTTGTCTTCTATTTCACCACCTCCTTCCTGCCATTACACCCGGTCCAAAGTGACATAATAATTACCACAAACACCCCGCTTGGCTTTATGACTGCCATAGCGGTACAAGAGAATGGTGTCTCCCAGCGCATCGACGAGGGCTATGAATTTTCAGGGGAATGGAATAGCAGCGATGGCGTTTTGGTTCACCAGGGCAGTCAAACGGGGGTAATCAAATTACAAAGCACGGTGTTCACGGTCAGCCAATTAAGTTATTCCATATTTTTCGTACCCCAAAGCCAACCCGGGCAGGCATCTGTATCGATCAATGGGCTTGTTCACGATGTTGAAATTCCTGCCGCTGGGGAAGCGGATGCTTCAGGGCGGCTGGATTTCCAGGGCATTCAAACGCAATCCTCCTCAAAGTTTTGGCAAGTTTGGATAGCGGCCTATCCGTTTATCCGGTTTACCGCGCTCTTTGTTTACTTCTTTATGGCTTCGCTGATGCTGAGAAGCCACACAACAACTGCTAATGGGCTTTGGTATCGCTATTTACTCCTGCTCTTATTAACCTTCCTGTTTCATAATGCCATACTATTCCAAGATCGATTTGTCAATGTGCAAACGCATCGCCTAACCTGGGCAATAATTAGCTTTATATTCGTGGTCCTGCTTCCCTTTTTAATCCTTCGTGCGCTCCAAAAAAATCCTAAAAGCAAAGCGCTCTTTATTATCCTGGTTCTCATCTTAGGGGTGGGCTTAAGACTCTATTGGGTTTTGATGGTTCCAACGGCGCAAATCTCTGACTTTGGCGATTTTCATCGTTGGGCCCTGCAGCTGGCATCCGGCACGCCAGGTTTATACATGGATAGGCACGTGACCTTTACGCGATTAGTTGGGCTGCTCTATAAGCTCATCCCAAACCATGTTGTTATGGAAATGGTTAACATCCTCGCTTCATCGGCGATAATTTTGTGTTTATGGTTAATCGGTAAGCATTCGAACAACGAAAAAGCAGGCATCCTTGCTGGCTATCTCTATGCCATTTTCCCTTCACAAATTGGCATGACCAGCCTGGTCTGTAACGACATCATTGCTGCTAGCTTGTTATTAGCGAGTTGTTTATTCTTGGTGCACTACCTAAACAAAGATAAAGTGATCTTATGGGTATTGGCAGCCGTCATTCTCGGATGCGGGATCGCCATTCGATCATCGCTGTTTATTTATTCCCCTGCGTTATTTGTCGTGCCGTTTGTAAAGCACACAATCCAATTAAATTGGCGCCAAATCTTATCTGTAATTTTTCCAATTCTTGGATTAATCGCAGGATACCTGTTTATCAATACGCTTGCGCAAAGCATCTCGGTGGCAGACATGCGCATTGACGAAAAGCGAACGGTCATTTGGCCCTTAATGGTCGGGACGAATGTTGAGATGCTCGGGCGTGAAAACCCCTCAGATACTGGGTTAGTGTATTCCTGGCCAGAAGATGAAGTATTCTCCAGCGGCCTAAAATTCGTTGCTGAACGGCTGGTTGACCACCCTCTGCGATTCCTGGATGTTCTGAAGCATAAATATGCCTTTATTTTTGCCAACACCACTTTTACCGCAGACGTTGCTTTTTTGAATGAGGCATATGACCCTGCAACTTTTAAGACGAATTGGCCTTATGAAACAGCTGAAATCCAAAAAGCCTTCGCTCTATTAAGTCAATATACCTATTGGCTGATATTGGCCTTGGCATCAGTATTCTTTTATCATTATGACGAGGCCGAGGACCACGCGCTTAGCTTGCTTTGTTTGGTGGTTATCCTTTCTTCAATCGCGGCGTACACTTTCTTCGAGGTTCAACCACGCTACCAGGTGCCAATCATCCCTTTCATAATCATATTCGCAAGCCTGACATTCAGTAAGCTCAAAAACAGGGCGCTAGTTCGCAAGCCCTAAATAACCGTCAACGCTGAGCCTTCTGCGGTCTTTTCTACCTCGATCCGGCTTGGGAAGGACTCTTTCAATTCATCCAGGTGGGTGATGATGAGTATCTTCTCAAAATCAGCCTTGATCAGGTTGATCGCTTCGATCAGCCTTTGGCGTCCTTGTTGGTCTTGGTTGCCAAAGCCCTCGTCAATCACCAGGGTTTGCAGGCGTGCGCCTGAACGCTGTGCCAACACCCTCGAAAGTGCCAGGCGGATCGCAAAGTTGATGCGAAAGGCCTCACCGCCGGAGAACATTTCATAATCCCTTGCCCCAGACCCATCGCTAATGCGGATATCCAGTGTTTCTTTTTTGTCCTCGCGGCTTTGATCCTTATAATCTCGCTGGGTAAGCAACTGTACAGACATGGTGTTGTTTGAAAGCCTGGAGAGGATCGTATTGGCTTGCTCCTCAATTTCAGGCAGCGCTTGCTCGATCAGCAGGGCAGGCACGCCGTCTTTGCCGAATGATTTTTCTAAAACCTTCAAGTGGCTGATTTGCCCGATGGTATTATCGCGCTCTTCTAAAAAAGCAGCCTCGCGTTGGCGCAGCGTATCCAACACATCCACTTTTTGCCTGGCAGCGCCAACGTTATACCTAAGGCGGTTCTCTTGTTCTTGAACCAGCATCAGGGCTGTCTCGGTTTCTTGTAAATTGGGTAACTGTGCTTTTGCTTGGCTGTATTGTGCATCCGCCTCATCAAAAGCAACCTGTAAACGTGCCACATCGCTCTCTTGTTTTTTTACGGTCTGTTCGAGTTCTAAAACCTCGCGCTGTAGTGGCTGTAGGGTTGCCTTGGCCTTATTCAAGTCGTTATATGCAGTTTCGGCCTGGCGGCCAGCGCGTTCTACTTGGCGAGCGGATTCGTGTTTGCCAGGGTCGTACCCCATGTCTTTCAGCGCCTGGTCGATTACGCCTAGGGCGGTTCGCGCTTCCTGGGCGAAGTTATCTTGTTCAAGCGTGCTTTCTATTTCTTCAAGCTGCTGTGCGTATTGGTTTTGCCAGGTCTGCCTCTCACCTTCAATATGGCTGATCTTTTGCGTCACCTGGTCTAACAGTCGATTTTCTCTGATTAAGTGGCTGTCCAATTCCTTTGCAGCGCTTAATCTTGATTCAAGGTCTCGTAAATTGACTTCAAACTCAGAAATTAAAGCTTTGTTATCTCTGAATTGATCGCCCATCGCAACCCCTTGCTCGGTAAGATCGGTCACCAGCGCCAGCCTATCCTCCTCGGATAGCGGCTGTCCGCACAAAGGGCAGCTTGCGCCCTCAGCCTCTTCCAGCTTCTCAATGCGCTCTTTCAGCAAATTCATCTCGTCTTTCAAACGCGGATTTTCTGCTTTTGCATCAGCATGTTTTTGCCTTAGTTCGCCCAAGGCTTCTTCTATTTTTACCCGCTCGGCAATTTGCAGCTTTATGTCACGGATGGTTTTTTCTTTCTCAGTAAGCTGGGCTGTGAGAGTGGGCAGCTCCTTTTCACTCAGCAGTAATGCGTCAAGTCTTTCCTTCAGGGCGGACAGTTTTTCGGTTAATTGCACCCGCGCGCTTTCAATGGCTATAAGGGGCTCTTGGCGCTTTACCTCGATCAGCCTAAATTGCGCGGCCAGTTTCTCCCAGCCCTCCAGCGCTTTACGGTCTGCTAACCATTTTTGATAGTCTGCTTCAATTTTTGTCGCATGCGCCACCTTGTTTTGCAGCTCAGCCAACTCGGCTTGCCTTGTCTTCAGGATAGCGGCATTGTACTGATGCGTTTTGGTTGCCCTTTCTAACTGGTCTTTCAGGGTAGCCAATAAGCGCTCTTGCTCCAGCAGCGAGGCAGTCAATTTTTTGAGGTTTTCATATACCTGCGCTTGTGTTTGGCGCTCCCTAACCTTTGTCTGCAATTCCTTCTCTAAGGCTTCCAGCTGGGCTATGCGGGCATCCTCTTCCCCCAGTTCAGCGCGCACCTCGAAAAGCCTGGCTTCTATACCAGCCAAATCATTTTCATGGTCTTTGCGAAGTCCAGCTGCTTTATCCCGGTATGTTTCCCAAATGTCAAGGCCCAAAATACTGCTCAAGATCTTTTTGCGGTCGGCAGGACGCTGCGTTGTGAAAAGGTCTGCCTTTCCTTGCAGGAAGAATGAGGCATTGATGAAGGTGTCATAGTCTAAGCGCAGTGTGCGTTGAATGAGCGCGTCGGTGTCACGCAGGGTGCGCTCGCTCAGTGTTTTCCACTGTCCTAAAGGGTCCTCCGCAAGTGGGTTTTTGATGAAGAAGTCTACGGTGGTGCTTTTGCCGCGCTGGTTGATGCGCTGAACGCGATAGCGGTTGCCCTCGTATTCAAACTCCAGCATCACCTCAGCTTTTTGGCAAGCGACATTGATGATGGACTCGTCGCGTTTCCTGGCTTCGCCAAATAATGCCCAGGTGATAGCGTCTAATAAGGACGACTTTCCCGCGCCGTTTGAGCCGGAGATGCAGGCTACATCAAAGCTGGTGAAGTCCAGTGTTACTGGCTTCCGGTAAGAGAGAAACCCCTGCAGGGTAAGCTTATAGGGAATCATCGCTTAAAATCCCATTTCGGCGCTTAATTGGTCGCGGCTTTTCTTTTCAAGGGTGACACCTTCATCCAGCAGCTCCTGCCAAAACTGGTCATTATAGCGCCTTGAGCGGATCGGCAGCGGCATGGAAACCCCCCAACCGAGGATCAAGACCTCTTCCTTAGGTTGTAAATGCGCCAACATGCCGCGCAGCGCCGACCGTCCAGCCAGGCCAGACAGCACCGCGTTGATATCATCCTCGTCCCCCAGCCAGCCTGAAATGCGCGTGCCGAGCTGCGACATCACCTCATCATAAATTTGCGAAGGCCTTTGGTCGATTATTAGTAACGTAACATAATACTTGCGCATCTCCCTGGCGATCGTGCTGAAGGTGGTTTGGGAGGCCATTTCGCGGTTGAGCAATTTGTGTGCCTCTTCCACCACCACGACCAGCGGCCTCGGCTCCCCGTTATTCCTGTCGCCCCTAAAGGCGTTCGTTTTGCGTTCCCAGGCTTCGCGGATCCGCCGAGTGATCAGGTTCGTCACCAGTAAATAGTCTAGGTCCGTTGCGAATTTTCCAAACGAAAGCACGATATGTTTGCCGCTCTCCAACTGCTTGATCATCTCGGTCAGCGTATCGGCTGCCGGGTCGGGGTTGATATAGGGCTTCTGAAATACCCTGTTTAATTTGCTGTGCAATCCTTCTGCAGCGGCAGGATGAATTCCCGCTTGGTATGCCCATGCTGCCACGCTATCTGGGGCAGGTGTTTTCTTCCCATCCTCTCCTTCAACTGTTGCATTGGTACGCATCTTCTTGAATTCGTGGAACCATTTATTATTAAATGAATTTTCTAAGGCCGCCATTGTCGAGCTGGTTGTTTCCTTCAGGTTCAATTCTTCTGTCAACATTAGGATATCTTCTGCGGTAATGTCCGATTCGGATATTTCCAAAGTGAAATCGGCTTGTGTGCCAGTAAATTTTGTTCCAGCGCCAAGGCCAACCAGGCGCACCCGTGTCGGGAATTTGTTGCGCAGCCCCGGCACGTTTTCCCCCGTGTCGGATGAGATGTCGTCTGGCCCATATTCGTTATGCATGTCAAAAATGAGGGTAGAGGCTTGATTGGCATTTATTAACCCGGCAAGGATCACACGCGTCAGGAAAGATTTGCCCGTGCCGGTGGCGCCAAAGATGCCGGCTGAGCGTTGGACAAATTTTTCTAAATCAATGCAAACAGGGTGCCCTTGCTCGCGGGTCTCCCCGATTTTGTAAATGGTTTTACCGTCTTCTTCGCCAAAAATTTGGGCGATATCGCCGGCATCTGCCAAATGCACCTCTGAGTGATGGCTCGGCACGGTTTTGACCGGGATGGGCAGTTTCTCTTCCGGGTTCGCCTTGCGCCACTCAGGGTATTCTGCTGAACCAGGCTCCGGCCCGCGCTCTAACATCAGCGCGGGCAGCACGGAGAGGTTCGTGAATAGGGTTTGCCCGTGCAGTAAGCTGGCCAAGTTAGCCGGAAGGCGCTGCTCGCTCTGCTCATCCGCAAAACGCGGGTCAGTTGCGCCTAGGAAAATATCGGTTACCAGGCCGTAAAAACGCCAATTGCCGCTGTCAATAATGACAAAAGAGCCTTCCTGAACATCCTGCGGCCTAACGCTTAAGCGCACCTGCAGGTTGGCTTGCAAGCCGCCGCCAACCACGTATCCGATTGAGTCCTGCTGCGGGGTATTCGATAAATTGGCTTGTTGATCCATTCTAAATCTCCTATATATCCGCCAATGCACTCAGCACGGAAATCAATACCGGGTAGTCATCGCGCAGCAGCGTGATGAGTTCCTGGGCGGCATTGTCAAACCAGGCTTTATTGCCGGCTTGCATGTGCGCTAGCTTCGCGGACCGTAAATGGGCGGCTAACAGCTCGTCGATGGGCAGGTCTTGAGCGCGTAAGATATGCCTGAAATACCCAAAGTGACCCGCTTGTGTGAACTTAACCAACTCCTCTTGGCTGCACAAATACAGCGTGTCAAGGCTTAGCGGTGGCTGCGGGGGCAGCAAATGAAAAATCGTGCCGTTCTCTTGGTAGCCGATGCATAAGACCTGGATTTCGACAGGCAGGTTGCGGTTATAGCGATTGTCGGCCGTGTACTCCTCTGGGATCGATACCCCCGAAACAATCTGCCGCACCAAGCCATCGTCATTGATGCTGATATTGGCAATCAGCCCAAAAACCTCCCTGCCTTTATCAATGCTGACTTTGCAGAGTGTGCCAAACTGGGGTGCATCTAATTCTGAAACGCGGCAACCCGCTACGAAACCGCTGTTATTCGCGCGCAGTAACTTACCAATGGGGATAATTTGCGATTGATTCATGATTATTTTCACTTTCCACTGTACATCTTGTTGGCTTCTTTATTAGATTGAAATCCCGAGCTGATCTCAGCTCTTTCATACGCTTCAAGCAGCATCCGTTCAACCTCTTCATATTCTTCAAAATGGATAACCGCCAATTCGTGTGCCCTGTGCAGGATGTAAGGATAAGGATTCCTATCGAGCACCTTGACCTCTTTAAAAATGACGGCGTGCAGCAAATCCACGCGCTGTGGGTTTCGGCTTACCCACTCAGGAAACTCCACGCGCACAATGTACGGGGACCCTTGGCCAACGTTCATATAAAAGAAATGGACGGGCAGGGATGATTTTTGGCCCTTATCATCTTGGTTGATCATTTCAAAAACGGCAGAGCGCGCGCCGGGCTGCTCTAGAAATCGCCTAAAAATTGCCACATCGCTAACCCCTTTGTAAAAGCGCTTTTTTGAATCGTATTCAGGCTGCCCCTGTTCATCGTTCTTGATGATGCTGAATAAGCGGCCGATCATATCCGAACCGGGCTTATCGATGTACCCGGCGCTGATCACGCCTTGTTCGGCGATTTCGTGGTAAATGTTCAACAGTTTTGCTTGTAATTCTCTTGAGTCATTCCTGCCGGTAGCGCGTTGATATAACCCCAGTGGGCCGTCTGTGATGGATAGGATTGGATGCGGGTCGGGCGTTATGGATTGTTGTATAACCGACCTTTCCGCAAAATCCCGCATGATTGCTACGGCGTCCTCGTCAATTAATTGGCCGTCTTCGCTAAACAACTGATCATAATCGAGCAGTTGGCTGAAGGTTTGGATTTCAGGCGCTTGCCCAGAGCCCATTAAGGCTTTGATAATCCCAACATTAATTACACAAAACTGTACGGCTTTATGGCGGCTAGGTTGAATTTGCGAACCGTCTGCAGCGATGATGGTGTAATTGGTCGCGATTTCTGGCGGGGCAATAGCCGTGAGTAAAGCTTCGCGCACGGGGCAAGCACAGTAAAAATTTTTGCTGTTCTTTGCCGTGGATGAGACTAAGGCCTGCATGAAATCAAGCTTTTCCGAATTGAGGACGTAGCTTTGCCACAGCTCTTCTTCCAGCATGGCTAATTTATCGCTTAGGCGCTTTACTTTTTGGCTGTATTGCTCTAGGTTGGTTTTTACCTGTAAGAAATTAACTGGCATGAAAGCCCCTTAAGAAAATTTTTAGTGCACATCAACCAATTATAACCAATGCTTATGGGGTGGCAACCTGAATAATCGGGGAATTTCCCAATTAAGTGGAACTTTTAAGAAGTTGCTACGTCTAAGAGACAAGTAAAAACAAACATAACATATGAGGAGAACTATTATGTCTAAGAAAATACTGTCAATTTTTGTCGGAATTATGGCGCTGGTGCTTTTAGCAGCCTGTGCCGCACCTATCGGTAAAGTGCCTGCCAATATTCGCACGATGAGTGTCAATGGCACTGGTAAGATCACGCTTGTGCCAGATTTAGCTTACATCAGTATTGGTGTGAGGAGTGAAGCGGAGGAAGTCAGCCAGGCCTTAAATGCAAATAACGCCCAGGCCGTCAAGATTTCGGAAACACTGCAGAAACTCGGCGTGGAAGCCAAGGATATTCAAACCACCAACTTTAACGTTTACCCCATGCAGCAGTATGACATGGAAGGTAAAGTCTCAAAGACAACTTACGTGGTGGAAAACACGGTCAACGTGACTGTGCGCGAATTATCAAACCTGGGTAAATTGCTGGATGCGACTGTAAAAGCTGGCGCGAACAATATCTACGGGATCAGCTTTGACGTGGATGATAAAACCGAAGCTTTAGACCAGGCCAGGACCATGGCCATCAAGGATGCGCAAGAGAAGGCGAAAGCCATCGCGGAAGCCAGCGGTGTAAGCCTTGGCGAGATCCAGTCGATCAATGTCTACAGCTCTGGCGGCGTAACCCCGGTTTATGATGCGAAGTATGGTCTCGGCGGCGCAGAATCCATGGCAGCGGAAGTACCTGTCTCAGCCGGCACCTTGATCATCACCTTTGAAGCTAACCTTACTTATGAAATAAAGTAAACAAATCAGAACACCTGCAAAAACCCTCTCCTTTCTTGGGGAGGGCTTTTCTATTTAACTAATTTATACGCTTATGATGATTGGCATAAACACCCATTATTAAGGCATTTTGTACAAAAGCACCCCTTCCAACTATGCATGCACGCATTCGCTATGATAAAATTTCTCATATCAATCGCCGAGGATAAAATCTTTCATGAATGTTTCACAAATTAACCCCTTAGATTATCGTCAACCAGAAAACGACATTGAAGCGCTGATTCTGCGCAGGTGGTCTGCGCGCGCCATGAGCGGTGAGCCGCTCTCACAATCCGAATTATTGCGCCTCTTTGAAGCGGCGCGTTGGGCGCCTTCGGGTGTGAACCGCCAGGAGTGGTTCTTCTTATACGCCCACCGTGATACTGAGAATTTTGATCAATTCTACGCTTTGCTTGATGAGGGTAACCGGGCTTGGTGTCACCAGGCGGCTGTTTTATTAGTAGTGCTGGCGCGAAAGGTCACTGATGACGGTCGCAACATACGCCTGCATGCCTTTGACACAGGCGCTGCCTTTGAAAATTTAGCCTTGCAAGCGACTGCGATGGGGCTGGTGATTCACCCTATGGGCGGCTTCGATGTAAACCGCACGCGTACAGAACTAAACGTGCCGGATAACTTTGAAGTGTTGATTATGGCCGCCGTAGGTCACCCAGGCGAAATTTCAGACCTGCCTAAACATCAACAGGAGCGTGAAATACCCAGCCAGCGCAAACCGCTTGAGCAAATATTTCAAGAAGGGGCTTTCACATCCACCGAATAAATAATGAGCTGTATTGTAGAAAGGTTTATGAGAAGTACTGATTGAGGAGAGAGAAATGAGCATTCACCCATTAGCAGGTAAATTAGCGCCGAAGGAAGTATTGGTTAATGTGCCCAGGTTGGTATCAGCTTACTATTTGAATAAACCTGATCCAAATATTCCTGCGCAAGCGGTAAGCTTCGGCACTTCAGGCCATCGCGGGTCGTCTTTACTGTATTCTTTCAATGAAGATCATGTTTTGGCCATCAGCCAAGCCATTTTTGAATTTCGTAAGATCCAGGGTATATCCGGGCCGCTCTTCATGGGGATGGATACGCATGCACTCTCAGAGCCGGCTTTGTACTCGGCCATCGAGGTTTTTGCGGCTAATGGCATGGAGATCAGCATCCATAAAGATCATAATTACACCCCCACGCCGGTTATCTCTCATGCAATTTTGACCTATAACAAGCATCGTGAAACAGGCCTGGCTGACGGTGTGGTGATCTCACCCTCGCATAACCCACCGGATGACGGCGGATTTAAATACAACCCGCCCAATGGGGGGCCTGCAGATACCAGCACAACAAAATGGATCCAGGAAAGCGCAAACGCAATTATTCGAAATGGACTGCGCGAAGTGAAGCGGATAGGCCTAACCAAAGCTCTCAAAGCAGATACGACCCACATGATTGACCTCGTGACGCCTTACCTAACTGATTTAGCCCAGGTCGTGGACATGAAAGCAATATCATCCTCCGGGATAAAAATCGGGGTTGATCCACTCGGTGGGTCGGGCATTAATTACTGGGTGCCTATGGCTGAAATGTACGGCTTGAATATCGAGGTTGTCAATGACCGCGTGGACCCCACTTTTTCGTTCATGACCCTGGACCGCGATGGCAAAATCCGCATGGATTGTTCCTCTCCGTATGCTATGGCCAGCTTGGTGCAGCTCAAAGATAAGTTTGACATCGCCTTTGGCAACGATGTTGATTACGATCGGCATGGCATTGTCACCCCCAGCGTAGGCTTGATGGACCCAAACCATTACCTGGCGACCGCTATCTGGTACATATTCCAACACCGCCCCAATTGGCAGGAACGGACTGCCATTGGCAAAACGCTGGTGTCTAGCTACATGATTGACCGCGTGGCCAAATTGATCAACCGCAGGCTTTGTGAAGTGCCGGTTGGCTTTAAATGGTTTGTACCTGGTTTGTTAGATGGCTCGATTGGCTTTGGTGGCGAGGAGAGCGCCGGGGCATCTTTCCTGCGCTTTGACAGCAGCACCTGGACGACGGATAAGGACGGCTTTATCCTTGACCTGCTCGCCGCTGAGATGTTGGCGGTTACGGGCAAAGACCCCGGCACTCATTACATGGCTTTGGAGGAACAACTGGGTCAATGCTGGTATGC
This sequence comes from Anaerolineaceae bacterium, assembly GCA_040768105.1. Taxonomy (GTDB): domain Bacteria; phylum Chloroflexota; class Anaerolineae; order Anaerolineales; family Anaerolineaceae; genus JAXGNE01. The sequence goes on along the minus strand of JAXGNE010000008.1, from coordinate 540,339 downwards.
GCGCGTGGATGCGCCTGCAGGCGCGGCCGAAAAAGCCATCTTGGCAAACCTTTCTGCGGACATGGTTAAGGCTGAGTCCCTGGCAGGGGATAAGATCACTGCCAAGCTGACCCATGCCCCCTGTAACCAGGCTGCTATTGGTGGCTTAAAGGTCGTGACGGATTATGGCTGGTTTGCGGCGCGGCCCTCCGGCACCGAAAACGTCTATAAGATTTACGCGGAAAGCCTGAAAAGCGCAGCACACTTAAAGGAAATCCAAGCTGAAGCGCGTCAAATTGTGGATGCGGCTTTAATGGGAACTGGCAAATAACCGCAGACTTTCTTTAATAACGATCTAAGCAACCTGCTCACAGCGGGTTGCTTTTTTGATTCTTTTCCAAGTTATGTTTAGAGGGGTGGAGCAGATATCAGGCGAAAAGCACCGCGTAATAATACCCAATCAGGGCCGCCCATATCCAGGTATCAATGCGGTCCAAAACCCCGCCGTGCCCGGGGATGACATTGCTGGTGTCTTTCAGGCCGGCAACGCGCTTGAACATGCTGATGAAAAGATCCCCCACCGGCGTAATCACAGCCATGATCAAGCCTAACAGCATCCCCTGCCAGGCGGGAATATCGGCCATGAAGGGGCGCCAAAGCAAGCTCAGCAGGCCGCCAGAAACCACGCCAAAGAGGATGCCGCCGGCAAAGCCCTCCCAGCTCTTTTTGGGGCTTAAGCGGGGTAACATCTTATGCTTTCCAAAGGGCTTGCCGATGCTGTAGGCGCCCAAATCCACCAGCCAAGTGATCGGCAGGGCAGTCAGCAGCCACCAGCGCCCATCGGGCAGCGCCCTGATGGAAATCAAATAACTGCCAACCCAGCCAATGTAAAGAATACCCGAGAGACTTACTGCAAAATTGACGATGTTGTTAATTCGGCCTCGTTCGTACGCAACCAGGAAGTAGACAATAATGATAAAAAACAGCACGACTAATAGGATGTCTGTGTGTTCAAAGCCCCAAAATATGCGCTGAAGAGTAATCAAGGCAACACCGCCCATTATGAGATAGGGCGGCACCTCAATTTGCATCGCGCGCAGCATGTGCCAATATTCCCAAGCGGCAAAGCATAATATGAGTAAGGCAAAAGCCTGGAATGGGATCCCCCCGATATAAATCATAACAATCATCAGGGGAATGAGAATCAGCACAGATTTAAGACGGGTTAGGAACAAAAGTCATCCACCTAAGCTTTATGGGTCAATCCGCCAAACCTGCGCTCGCGCTGGCTGTAATCTGCCAATATTTGCCATAACATCTGGTCATCAAAATCTGGCCAGTACACCTTTGGGAATGCCCACTCGGCGTAGACACTCTGCCAAACTAGGAAGTTGCTTGTCCGCATCTCTCCAGATGTGCGAATGATCAGGTCTGGGTCGGGGATATCCTTCGTAAACAGGTAATTATTGATTAATTGTTCATTGACTTCTTCAGGCTTCACCCCGTCTTGGATGAGCTTCTTGACCGCGTTAAGGATTTCATCGCGCCCGCCGTAATTAAACGCCAAGACGACCGTGATCAGCGTATTATCCTTGGTCAGTTCAATCGCATCGACCACTTTTTTCTTAAGGGTTGGGCTTAACCCGTCCAGATGGCCGATGTGCAGCAGGCGTGCGCCTTCTTTGTGCAGTTCGCGGGTCTCTTTGTCAATGTAATCGGATAATATGTGCATTAATCCCTTGACTTCATCTTCAGGCCTGTTCCAGTTTTCGGTAGAAAATGCGTAGAAAGAGATGTATTTGATGCCGTATTCGGCCGAGGCGCGAATGATGCGCCTTAGATTCTCTGTGCCGGCACGGTGGCCGGCGAGGCGAGGTAATCCCCGCTCTGCCGCCCAGCGCCCATTGCCATCCATGATGAAGCCTAAGTGCGTGGGTACTTTTTCCAACTGCTGTTTACTTTCCGTGGCCATTAGACTTCCATCACTTCTTTTTCTTTGTTCTCGCCAATCTCATTGACGCAATCAGTCATCTTGTCCGTCAATTCCTGCAAATCTTTTTCTCCGCGCTCCTCATCATCTTCAGAGATTAACTTTTCTTTTTCAAATTCGCGCAAGTCTTTGATCACATCCCTGCGAATATTGCGAATAGAAACACGCGCTTCCTCAAGCCGGTTATTGACGACGCGCACAAGATCGCGCCTGCGTTCTTCCGTCAGCTGGGGCAGGTTTAAGCGGATTGCTTTGCCGTCGTTATTTGGCGTCAGCCCGAGGTCAGATGCTAATATGGCCCTTTCAATGGTTTTGAGGGAGGCAGCATCAAAAGGCCGAATCATCAATTGGCGGGACTCAGGTACGCTTATGGTTGCCATCTGTATCAAGGGCAAGATGGACCCGTAATATTCCACGGGTAATTTCTCTACCAATGCCGGTGACGCGCGCCCGGTACGAATTCCTGAAAGATCGTCTTCAAGAACGTCCAGGGCGCTTTGCATTCGTTGCTCAGCTTCTTTCAATATCTCTTTAATCATGTTGACCTCCTTTACTGAGTGGCGCTTTAATTTTATAAGGATACACTAAAAAACCCAAAAGTAAAAGGATAAACGCTTGTAATTTTAATAAAGCCTGATTGAGGCTAACCATCCTCAAAGCACAGGTATGGCATCGATTAAAAATATCTTGACCAAGGCAGTTGATCAAGATATTGGGACTCTAAAGTTAAGCAGGGTTTCTAAGCTGTGACGAGCGTGCCGACCTCTTTGCCGTGCAGCGCTTGGATGAGCGCATCATCATCCCACAAGTTCAGCACCAAAATGGGCAGGTCGTTTTCCATACAGAGCGACACAGCCGTGCTGTCCATCACCTCTAAGCGCAGGTTTAGGGTGTCGATGTAAGTTAATTTTGAAAATTTAGTCGCGTTGGGGTTCAGTTTCGGGTCGCTGTCGAAAACGCCATCCACCTTAGTGGCTTTAATGACCACGTCTGCGTCAATTTCCATAGCGCGCAGGGCTGCGGCTGTATCGGTTGAAAAATAGGGATTGCCCGTCCCGCCCCCGAAGATGACCACTCTGCCTTTTTCAAGGTGCCTGATCGCCCGGCGGCGAATATATGGCTCAGCGACCGAGCGCATTTCGACAGCGGACTGCACGCGCGTCATCACGTCGATTCGTTCCAGCGCATCCATGAGTGCCAGGGCGTTCATTACTGTGGCTAGCATGCCCATGTAATCTGCTGTGGCACGGTCCATGCCGGTGTTTGAACCGCTTTGACCGCGCCAGAGGTTGCCCGCACCTATGACAATGGCGACATCAATACCCAGATCATGCACCCTTTTGACTAATTGCGCAATGTGACTGGCTCTTAGCGGGTCTATGCCAAAGCCCTCAGGCCCGGCCAACGATTCCCCGCTTAATTTAAGTAATATTCTTTTGTATTTGACTTGGTCTGTATTTTCTGTCATAGTTTTGTCCTTATCTAAAAATAAAGCCAACCTTTCGGTTGGCTGTCATGACTATGCTTCTTCTTCTGGTGCTGGCGTGGTTTCTCCCAAAGCCCAACGCACAAAGCGCCTGACGATGATATTTTCACCCAGCGCGCTGACCTTATCATTGATGATGTCTGCTACAGTCTTCGTCTCATCGCGGATATATTTTTGATTCAACAGTACGTTTTCGTCTTTGAACTTTTTCATATAGCCATCAATAATTCTTGGGATGATTGTATCAGGTTTGCCTTCATCTCGGGCGCGTTCTGTTACGGCACGGGTTTCTTCAGCTATTGTCTCTTCGGGGATATCTGTTTCAGCGATGTATTTTGGTGATGCGGCCGCAATCTGCAGTGCCAGCTCGTGAGCTAACTCGCGAAAGGCGGGAGATTTGCCAACAAAATCAGTTTCGCAGTTGACCTCAACCATGACCACTAGGCGGCCTTCGGTGTGCGTGTATACTTCAATCCTGCCCTCAGAAGCCACCCGGTCTGCCCGTTTGGCGGCTGTCTTTAAGCCTTTTTCGCGTAAGACTTCGAGTGCTTGCTCTATGTCGCCGTTAGCGTTTTGAAGCGCGGTGCGGCAATCCATAATACCGCAGCCTGTCTTTTCGCGCAGTTCTTTAATCATGTCAATTGTGATGTTCATTCTACTTAATTCCTATTTCCTAATTAGTCGTTGTCGCTTTCTTCCGCGGTATCATCAGCGTCGGCGCCAATTTCCTCTTCTTCATCAGTAACTTCTTCTTCCAATTCTTCTTCGATCTCGGATTTAATTTCCTTTGGGATCGAAATCTTGGCTAAGGTTGATGCGCCGAGCAAGTCTTCATCGTCCAACTCGACATCTTCATCTATCTTGCGGGAAATGAAGGAGGGCCGTTCAACGACCACTTCTTCTTCCTCGTCCTTGCGTAAGGCTTTGCCTTCAAGAACAGCATCAGCAATGCGGCCGATCAATAGTTTGATGGCGCGGATGGCGTCGTCGTTAGATGGGATGACGTAGTCTATGCTTCGAGGGTCACAATTCGTGTCGACCAAAGCAACCACGGGAATGTCTTTTAGGTTTGCTTCATGAACGGCAGTTTCTTCCCGTTCAATATCCACCACAAACAAAAGGTCGGGTAAGCGCCGCATGGTGCGCAGACCGCTTAGACGCATTTTCAGGCGTTGAATTTCGCGATCGATTAAGAGACCCTCTTTTTTAGTTAGCTTGAGCACTTCGCCAGTTTCGAACATGCGCTCAAGGCGTTCAAGTTCGATGATTCTTTGTTGAATGGTGGACCAATTGGTTAATGTGCCGCCTAACCAGCGCTCATTGACATAGGGCATGCCGCAGCGTTCCGCTTCTTCAAGGATGGTCTCTTGGGCTTGGCGTTTTGTGCCGACAAAGAGAATGGTGCCGCCGGATGCGACTGTATCTCTGACCACATTGAATGCGTCATCGAGCAGTTTGACGGTTTGTTGCAGGTCGATGATGTGGATCCCATTGCGTTCCGTGAAAATATACGGGCGCATTAAGGGATTCCATTTATTTGTACGATGTCCAAAATGGACGCCGCTCTCGAGGAGCGCTTTCATTGAAACAGCAGGTGACATTATTTAATTACTCCTTTGCGTTATGCCTCCGCTTCGCCTTTATCTGCCACTCACCCATCGTATGGGCACGCATGGCCGTATGAGCTGAAGCGTGTGAAATTAGTGTCTTTGGTTTTTGCCAAAGCGGTCAATAGTATAACATAATTATTGTCAATGGTGTAGGTCTTAATGATGGTTGTCCGGGCTAAGTAGAAATGTCCTAAAGGCAGCAAAGTAGAAAAGTCCTAAAAGAGGACAGGGATAATTAGAGGGATAATCCCATATCGTCAGGCAATAACCCAAACGACAAGGTGAATGCATTTCTGTCATTCAAAGCCTAAACCTACTTCTAACATCATAAATCATCTTATCCTCACCAGTACACGCAGGACGGTCGTCGTCTCAAAAGATTGGACACGCCAAGAATAGAGATTAGGAAGCCTAAAACCTCTTTAATGGGCGCATTAAATGGGCAGTCCTAGAGCACAATGGCCATAAAGATCCCATGATTATGGTATTGATGGGTGAACTCATAGATGAAGCCGATCCGTTCACGGGGGTGGATGTCCTTTTTCCTGTCACGGCGGACGGCGCGTTTGGTCTGCTGGGGGGTATGGCTGTAACGCCGCTGGGTGTGGGCGAAATTGGGGCTGCTGTCCTCTTTACCACACAACGCCCCGTTCACCTGCTTCAAACGGCCTTTATTCGCTAAACTTATCCCTGACACGATACGACTATTCGGTAGCTGACGCCGCAGTTGACCCTGCTTTGTGTAGTGCCCGTCCTGCCCGTAAAGTTTGATGGCCAGCTCTGGGTTATCCGCCACGGACCCGTAACTGGCATAATTGAATTGGTTGATGACATTGGCTTGGTTCTCATAGGCTTGCTGCGTGCGCGGGGGGACGCCAGAGAGCTTATACAGTGTTTCTCTGGAGACCAAGCCCTTGAAGCGCAGTAAATAACCTGCCCAGCAGTGTGAGAGCCAGCCTTTGGCGATAAATACAGATAGTGATATGTTGACGGGTCTTGATAGTCGCTCGCAGCCAGCTTTCTGTGCCCCAGCCTGCCAGGAACATAAGCGGTAGACCTTACCTTCTAAAGCAATGAGACCTAAAGCCTCAGCCTGACCTAACCAGCGGGCAATGGTCTGGCGGGGGATACCCAGATTTTTGAGGTGCTGCCGGAAAGCTTTTGCAGGGATGAAGCCGCAGCCAGGCTGGTCAAAGCGTTTGGCCAAGAACCACAGCTTGTAGGCTGTGACCGGTTGGCCTGTGTGGATAGCTTTGAAGAGCAGTTCTGGGAAGAGCTTGACCTGGTCTGTTTTTGGCATGAGTGATGTGCTATACTGGGAATAGAGGGACCCTGCTCAAATGAGCTGATAGGTTTCTCTGCCCTTGAGAGAGCGCCGCGGTCTGCGAAACTACAGGCGCTCTCTTTTTGATCTCCTTTCGAATAGAATACTTGTTCTAATTATTCACACAAATGGGGGTATTTGTCAATGTCAAAAGCGGAAGTTTTCAAACGAGTTTTTGCCGATTCGGCAATTTTTTGCGTGTAGACCTAAGCTGAAAGTTCAAAGCTGAAAGCTATAAAAGCAGCTGAAAGCTCAAAGTTCAAAGCTCAAAGGAAAAAACCCTTATAAGGCGTAAGTTGTTTAAATTAAGCTTTAGGAAAATGTAGTGCGAACTGATACCCTGACGGGCACAGGCAGTTCGCACAACTAAATGTGCATAATGACATAATTTCGTTGATCAAATTTAAAAAAGGGAGACATTGTGGTGGTGACCAGGGGTTGGGTGAGGATTCAATTTGGTGTAGGGTGGGGTTGAAGGCGGGTAAATCAGGGTAATGGGTACGAGTATGTTTTAGCCTTCAACCCACCAAAACGATTTGGACCTGGATGGATGAGATATCGTTGTGTCAGCCAGTGCAATTGTTGGATCTTGGTAGGGGAAGGTTTGCTGAGTGAAATTACCTAGGAAACAACAGTGCATAAACCTTCCCCTACCCCGGTTGGGCGCTGTTCTGTTGGGATAATACAGACCAGAGAGGTCAAAGGTTATTGGCTTGGAGACCTGCGGTCAGCCTGTCGCACTGGTCAGAGACCAGCGCGATCAAAGCTGCGCTGCGGGGATAATAAAGACCAGCGCGATAGAAGAAGGTGAAAGTTGAAAGGGTCAAGCTGAAAGGAAGAAAAACAGATTAAAAACTTGCGCAGCAGGGATAATTAAGTCCAGATTAGGCAAAGATTCTCAGGTTGGAGACCTGCGGTCAGCCTGTCGCACTGGTCTGGTCCCGCTCCGCTGCGCGTCGGGGATAATAAAGACCAGAGCGATAGAAGAAGGTGAAAGTTGAAAGGGTCAAGCTGAAAGAAAAATCAAAACCATCTCCCTTATAGGTTCTTTTAATTTAAGCATTTTTGATAAGGGAGATGGCAATGTATCAACCAGCGTAAATTATGGGTTTCGGCAGGGGAGGGTTTGCCATATTACCTGACTTATATCTGCCGATGCATAAACCCTCCCCTACGAATGATTTGCAATACTCTGCCATGCTGCAGGGAAAGTTAAGACCAATGCGATAAAAAGTTGACAATACCTGGTTAGATGATGCCTTTGGCCAGGATTTCGAAGGCGAGGCTGCCGATCAATTCGAGGGAGATGTCCTTGGCGAACCCGCTGAGCATCGGCCAGTATTTCTTCTTGAATTTGGGGAGAAAGTTGGCTGCGGGCTCAAAATTCTCTTTGCCGCCAGATTCCAACCATTCCCCCACAGTGGCCTGGCCGTCCTCATCGCCCGGGGAGGCTAGAAGCTCGTGGGCAATCCAGCGCTCAAAGCTGGCTGAGAGCAATTCATAACTGCCAGTGAGCTTGTTCTCGATCAGCAGGCCGCGCTTGACCAGTTCGGGCACGTCCAGGTGCGCCCGCCGGTGCACCGCGGCCAGGTTTTCAAGCGTCGGTACTGTTTTGGGCGTGGGCTTCTGACGGCTGAGCGCCATATCTGAGAGCAGGGTGATCTTCTCGCTTTCGTTAGTGTGCGACCACATGTACGTAAAGTGGGCTTCTGCCTGGGCATCAAACTGGCTGCAGACACGGGCAACCAGTTCAACCCCGCTCAACCCCGCGCTGCGGGCTTCATAGACGTAAAAAGCCGCCATCTGGGTAAAGAAGGGGTAGCCGCCGCCCAACTTGAGCACCAGCTCAGCCTCTTTTTCAGCGAAGCTGATGCCCGTCCCTTCCAGGTAGCCCTGCAAGAGGGCTTGCACATCTTCATGGTAGAAGGGGCGCAGCACGATATTGGCAAAAATGTTGAAGAATGGCGAGCCTTTTAGCTCTTCCGAGTGGCAGAGATCCACTAGCTCGCGGCGGGTGGCGGTGACCAGCGGCAGGTTTTGATGGATGGCAAGGGCGCGCAAGCCGCCAAAGAAGTCTGAGCCGAAATTGGGGTTTTGGGTGATATATTCAAACTCATCCAAGAGCAAGACGGGCGTGAGGGCTTCATCGGCAATCATGGCAAATAAATCTTCGAGGTCGAAGAGGTCAAAAGCACCCTGCGCGCGCAGCTGCTTGATATCGGCTGAGAGCTGCGGCTTGCAGATGGCGCGTTCAAGTTTCTGCAGCACGCGCTGCCAGAAGCGATCTGGAGTGATATCGGTGAGGCCCTGGAAATCCATATAGACCATGCAAAACTGGTCTGGGGGCAGGCCTAGGCTTTGGGCAACCGTGCTGTTTTCGAGGTGCTTGAGCAGGGAGGTCTTGCCGATGCGGCGCTCGCCCACGATGGATGTGCTTTCATGCGCGCTGGAGCGCAAACGGTTGACGATCTGGCGCAGCTCTTCACTGCGCCCGACAAAGCGGGCGGGTTCGCGGATGGGGTTGCCGAAAGAAAAGGGGTTGGGAGTCATGGGGTCAGGTCCACACCATCCAGGTTCCAGAAAAAAACATTGTCAATCCCTCCAGCAAAAACCCCCTCATCCATTGAGTTTATGAACTGGTTGACTTGAGAAACATTCGTATGGGTAAGTGTTTTATCGTTGTAAACCATTTGTCCATCTATGAATATGGCAATATTGTTATTTATTACATAAAGAAGGAGTGTAGGAGATCCCTCATTACTATAACCGCTTGTGTGAAGGATTTCCTCCCCCTCCATTTCTAATAAAGTCAATTTGCCTTCGTTAAGGTCAATACGATACCCTTGACTTTTAACCCAAAGCCTTCCTCGAAACTTGAAACTTAGCCCGGCGCTTCTTAAGTTATAAGAGAATTGCATCACAAAATTGTCTGCGTTTAGCAATCCGTTTATAGGAAAGGATACATTAGGTGATAACTCTAAATTTATTTCTCCATCGTTTATGCGCAATTCATAGCCGTCGCTCATGACGCCCCATGCTTGCTTCTTTGTAGAGAAATCGTCTGCAAAGGTGGGAGCGGTGTTACCCGTATAGGCTTGGACCAGCTCATGCCATTGTGGTTGCGCCTGCGTGCTTTCCAGGTCCACGCCATCCAGGTTCCAGAATTGGATATTATCAAATTCAATTGAATCGGTCTCATTAATATATTTAACAAAGAAGTAATTTTCGAGGTCTTTGGTTGTAACATCATTGAGCTGCGCGACAAGTTGGTCATTCAGGTAAATCTCTACTGTATCCTCGAATGCGATCAAAAGCACCTTTTGATTCTCTCTGTTTTTGTATGTTCCATCAGCTAAAATAGAAATCCATCTATTGGCTGTGGAGTCAAATCGGTTGATATACCACTTATCCCGATCAAACATCAGCCTGTAATAATCATCATCATCTACCGTGAGCGTGTTTTTGTATGAGGACCTGAAATAGACGCCAAACTCTGGAAAACCCTTGGAAACCTGAAATTCATAAGAGAGGGCAAAATTGTAAGCATCTAAAAAACTGTTGTACCTACCAGGAAATCGCCTATCATCTACCACTTCATAATAATCAATAACCAACTTTCCATCTTCGGTAGTAAAATCGACATTAAGGGGATAATCCCAACCGGGGCTATTTTCAAAATCAACCCATATTGGTTTTTTATACGAGAAATCGTCTGCAAAGGTGGGAGCCGTGTCGTTGATATAAGCCAAAATGGGGGCGGCAAAGGTAGAGATCTCAGTTGGCTGTGCGGTTGGGGCGATAACCTCAGCCTGGGTCGCGATGTCCACGCCATCCAGGTTCCAGAATTGGATATTATCAAATTCAAATGAGTCTGTCTCATTATAATTTTTAACAAAGAAGTAATTTTGATTGTCTTTGGTTGTAATATCATTGAGCTGAGCAACAAGTTGATCGTTCAGGTATATCTCTACCGTATCTTCGAAGGCGATCAACAAGACTTTTACCTTGCTTGAAACCGAGGCTGCACCATAGGCTAATCGGGTTTCCCTATTGTAGGTTGGGTCGTGTCGAAAAACTGACCATTGACCAGGAGCCCTTTGAAACACCAGCTGGTAATAATCATCATCATCCTCTGTGACAGTAAATTTGTTAGAGGACCTGAAATAGATGCCTAAATCTGGTTGACCATCGTTAATTTGAAATTCATAGGAAAGGGCAAAATTGCTCGCATCTAAGAAGCTGTTTTCCCTGGCAGGAAATCGATCTAACATAGAAGTAATTATGTCACTAATTATCAATTTTTCATCTGTAATGTGGTCTGTTAAATAACCATGATTAGCAAACCACCCCCATATTGGATTTTTTACAGAGAAATCGTCTGCAAAGGTGGGAGCGGTGTCGTTGATATAAGCCAAAATGGGGGCGGCAAAGGTAGAGATCTCAGTTGGCTGTGCGGTTGGTGATGCGGACGGTATGGTTTGGGCGATAACCTCTGCCTGGGCCGCGATGTCTACGCCATCCAGGTTCCAGAATTGTATGTTATCAAATTTCACTGAATTAGTAGGGCCCCAATTTTCAACAAAGAAATAATTTTCGATACCTTCAGTTGTAATATTATAAAGCTGCGTGACGAGGCGGTCATTTAGATATACCCCTACCATTTCCTCATAGGCTATCAATTGCACTGTCTTTGTTTCTCTAGAAATTACTCCATCAAAAAAAGTAGATACCGTCTTGCTTGTAGGGTTATATCTAATAATGGACCAGTTATAACCAGTAAAAGCTAACCGGTAATACTCATCATCAATCGCGTTATTTTGTTTGTTTGAGGATCTGAAATAGAAGCCAACAGTATTATCACTCTCAATAATTTGTAGATCAAAAGACATGGCAAAGTTGTACGCATCTAGAAAGTCATTATCTCTGGAAGGGAAACAAGTTACATAATCCTGGTCAATTGATGTAATTAAAAGCGATTCATCTTTGATGAAGTTTGATAATGGATAATCTTCAACACCGTCCAGGTATCCCCACGTTGGATTATTAGTAGAGAAATCATCCTCAAAGGTTGGGGCGGTGTTGTCAATATAGGATTTTACAAGCTCATGCCACTGCGGCTGTTCTTGCACGATATCCACCATTGTCTCTGCTGTCACACCAGGTGTACCCTCCCCTGGCAAGCTAACACCAGGGATTGCTGTACCCGTCACGCCTGGTTCAGGGGCGGCCCCCAGCCATCCCTGGATGCGCGGCAAAAAGGCCACGACCAGCAGTACCAACAAGCCCACCGAAACACCCGCAACCAACCAAGGCTGCTTCCAAACCGGTTTGTGCTGCTTGTTGGCTTCCACCGCTTCCACCAGCAGACGCGAACTGGATTTATAGGTGGGGTCTTGGGCAATGATGCCCTGCAGCAAGTGAATGGCTTTTCCGTATTGGCGCTTGCGGATCAATCCCTGGGCGGATTCATAATCCTTCAGGAGGGCTGCTTTCTGCCTAGCTTTTTCAACCTGGCGGTTAACCTGCTCAGCCTCTGCAGGCACTTCTGCTTTATAAGCCTGCCAGGCGCTGATGGCATCTTCCCATTTTTCCTGCCGGGCAGCCATTTCTGCCTGGGCTTTTAGGGCGCGCACTTTTGCCTGGCGGCACTCAACTTTGAGCTGATCCAGCTCAGCCAGCGCTGGTGCGTCAGCCGGCGCAAGAGCCAGGTATGCCTCAAGCTGGCTCACAGCCTCATCCAGCCGGCCATTTTTCTTGGACGCATCAGCTTGTTTGCGCAGGCTGGTGAGCTGGGCCTGGCGTTTGGCTGCCTGGGTGGCCTGCAGCGCGGATTGAAGGCGTTCATCCTGCGGGTTCAGCTTTAGGGCGGCTTCCCTGGCGGCAATGGCGCCGTCCCAGTCTGCGGCTGTCTCGGCCTGGGTGGCCTGGCTTTGGTAAAGGCGAAGCTGGGCGTTGGATTGGTCTGTTTGGATGGACTGCAGCCAGTCTTGTAGTGTTTTATCTTCTGGCGCCAAGAGCATGGCGGTCTGGATGGCAGATATGGCTTTGGGGTAATTTCCCTTGCCAATCTGCGCTTCGGCTTCATGTTTGTAGGCTTTGATTTTTTCCTGGCGGGGGGCGTCTTTGATGTCCAGCAGGCGCTGGTGCAGCGACTGGTCCTCAGGGTCCATGCGGATGGCATCTTCAATTGAGGCAGCTGCCTCATCCCAGCGCTGCCGTGCGAGCGCTTTATCGGCTTTTTCCAGGAAGGCTTTTACTTGCAGGGCTTTCCTTTGGGCAACCACCGATTCCAAGCGCTGCTTGAGAATTTCATCCCCAGGTAAGAGGTCCAGCGCTTGCTGAAACTTATCCAGGGCTGGTTCGTAACTATTGGCAGCCAAGAGCGCATCCCCCTGGCGTTTGAAGAGATCTGCCAGCAGCTTGCGGGCTTCCGCGTGTTGGGGCAGTTCCTTCAAAAGGGTTTGATAGGCAGCGGCGGCCTGGTCTTCAGCGCCAGATTGCAGGGCGGCGGCCGCCAGGGCGAGCTGTGCCTGGCTGAAACCCTGGCGGGCAGCAATATTTTCGTCGTCCAGGCGCAGGGCTTGTTTGTAGGTATCGGCTGCTTTTTGGTGATCATCCTGGGCGGCGTGAATGGCTGCCATGCTGGTGAGCGCGCGGGTGTTATTCTCCTGCGCGGCGAGCGCCTGTTGATAGCTCTGCAGAGCTTGGGAAATTTGCCCGCGATCGCGGTATTCATCCCCAATTTCAAGGTAGCGGTCTGCAATGGGGTTGACCTGCACCAGTTCCTCGCGCACCCGGTCCATGGGGCGATTGGTCAGCAGCCAGAGCTTGAGCAGGTGAATGACGAAGTGATTCTCATCGGTGAGCACGTCCTTATCGCGCAAATGCAGGATGGCGGAATTGAGCTCAGCTTCGCTGAAGCGCAGCTGCTGCGTTTTTAAAGTTTTGCTGATGTCTTTTAACGAGATGCCCTCACCCTGCGCCAAGGTTGCCAGGGTCCATTTTTCAAGGTTAGAAGCTTCATCCCAGACGAATTTGAGGTTTACGGTGCCGCGCTCAATCACATCCGGCAGGATTTCCTCGACATCCTGGGCGGTGATATTGCGGCTGCCGGTTTTTTGACAGCGCGAGAAAAGCTCGTGACACATGAGCTGGGTGAAATAGGGGTGGCCTGAGGTATAAAGGGCAATATTCTGCACCGCTTTTGGTTCATAGCTGATGAGGCCTTCCACCGGTTTTGTGACCAGGCGGCGGCAGTCATCCGGGGTGAGGAAGCTGACCTTGCGGTACAGGGCGGTTTTGAAGAAATCCGTGTAGGATGCCTGCATGTTTTCAAGTTTGTTGCCTGAGGAACCAATGGAAAAGATGAAGTTCAGGCCCTGCTGCTCAATCAAGCGCTTGAGGTAGGCGATCAGGGACTTTGCGAAGGTATCCTGGATGTCGGGGCGGTCGAGGGTGTCAAATTCATCAAAGGTGAGCAAGAGCACCTTATCCCCCAGTTGATTTCGGACAAAGGGCAGGAAATCTGTAATAAAGGCTTCGGGGTCTACGAAGGCATTGCGGTCAGGCTTTGGCAAATCCAGGTTGCATTCCTTTTTGAGGGTGCGCACAATTTCGCTGGCGATCCACCAGATGAAACGGTCTAGGGTGGTATTGGTGCGGCCCTGCAGGTCAAAGAAAACCTGGATGTACTGCTTGGGGAGGAAGTTGGGGATTTGCTTGAGCACGGAGGTCTTGCCCACGCGGCGTTGGCCGTGCAAGACCAGGATGTGATCGACGTACTTGCCCATCAGGCTGCGGTCAATCCAACTGAAGATATCCTCGCGACCGAAGAACATGCTGGTCTCGACCACAGGAGCCCCTGCGATATAAGGATTTAGGATATCATTCATGACCTCAGCCTTAGATGTACTGTATCTGGCGCGATTGTGTTGACTTTCCCATGTTTATTATATCTAATTTATTAAAATTTTGTGAGAAGAAAAAAAGTAGTTGAAAGCTCAAAGGTGAAAGGTGAAAGCTATAAAAGCAGCTGAAAGCTCAAAGGTGAAAGGTGTAAAATATAGCTGAAAGGTCAAAGTTGAAAGGTGAAGGCAAAACAAAAGACCCTCTCTCTTTAAGGCGTAATTTGTTTAAATTAAACTTTAGGAAAATGTAGTGCGAACTGCCTGTGCCCGTCAGGGTATCAGTTCGCACAACTAATTGTGCATAATGACATAATTTCGATGCTCAAACTTAAAAAGGGAGACATCGTGGTGATGACCAGGGGTTGGGTGAGGGTTTATTTGGTGTAGGGTGTGGTTGAAGGCGGGTAAATCAGGCTAATGGGTACGAGTGTTTTCCGCCTTCAACCCACCAAAATGATTTGGACCTAGATGGATAAGATAACGTTGTGTCAGCCAGTGCAATTGTTGGGTCTTGTTTGGGGAAGGTTTATGCTCTGGAGTTTCCAAGATAACTAAACTCAGCAAACCTTCCCCTACACCGGTCAAAAGCTGCGCATCGGGGATAATAAAGACCAGTGTGATCGGAGAAAAAATGTAAGGATTAAACAAAATGATAAAATGAATATTGCATACCGTTGTGTGATATTCTTAATTTAGACATAAAAGCGAGCCGAAGTAAAAACCCAGTATTATTAAAGTCAATAAATGATCTTTGCCATACTTAAAATAGGTTGCTCATAGGATTGGAGGTCAAATGGCTAAGTTACTCACCCCAGAAAAACGCATTGAACAAGCCCGGTCACTCGTTCAAGAGGCCCGGGATCTGCCTCTCAGCGAGGACGCGGGTTGGTCAAACTTTAGTTACGTTGCCAATGTCAAAGAGACCCTGCGCAAGGCGTTTGAATTGATTAAGTTGATCCCCTATTCTCCCAGCGCATCAGCGGATACGAAAAAAGAAGTCAAGGCGCTTATTGAAGAAATCAAACAGGCTGAGCAAGAAATCTTGCATAAAACCTAATGCACCTGTGCATAAGCTTAAGTTTTGACTTTGACGATTTCGTTAGGTAGACTTCATTTGTGAGGTTTCGATGGTAAAACGAAGCGCGGCATCAGTTGAAGATTACATTTCCCAATTGCCTGGCGATAACCAGCAGGCGATTCGCAAGGTGCGTGATCTCATCCTGGAAAATTTACCGCCTGGTTATGAAGAGACCATCAATTGGGGCATGATCTGCTACGAAATCCCGCTTTCGGTCTACCCGAAAACTTACAACGGCCAGCCCTTAATGTATGCTGCGCTGGCTGCGCAAAAGCATTTCAATTCGCTTTACCTCATGAATGTCTACCAAGACTCCGGCTTGCTTGAACTTCTCCTGGCAAGTTTCTCAGAAAAAGGGATGAAGTGTGATATGGGCAAGTCGTGCTTGCATTTCAAAACATACGCGGATTTACCATCGCAGACCATTGCTGAAATTATTGCCTCTACCCCGGCAGATGACTATATTGCGCGTTACGAGCACTCCCGCAAAACAAGTAAGCAGTAATTGCTAAATCTTTCCCCCAGCACTAACAGTTTTCTATTAATATGCCTAGTTTAACTTGACAAAACTATACCGATCGGTATAATAGGGGCATGAATAACCAAAAATTGCTGTTAGATGTGGCGTTGAAGCTTTTCTCAGAGCGCGGATACGATGGCGTTGGCGTGCAGGAGATCGTAGACCTGGCGCAGGTCACCAAGCCCACCCTCTACCACTACTTTTCGAGCAAGCGCGGTTTGCTGGATGCGCTTTTACGAAAAGGGTTTATGCCCTTCTTAGGAACTTTGAAAGCAGCCGCACAGTACGAGGGAGACCTTACCCGGTCACTGGAAAAGGTCATCCGCCTGTATTTCAATTTTGCGAAAGAGCAGCCTGATTTTTACCGCATGCAGTTAGGCATGCACTTTGCGCCTTATCAAAGCGATGCATACACCGCCGTTGCGCTTTATGGCGCTGAGCAAACTAAGCTGATTGAGGCTTTGTTCCGCGCTGCAGAAAAAGATCACGGCAATATGCGCGGCAGGGCAGCACAATATGGCGCCTCTTTTATGGGCATGCTAAACACTTACATCAACCTGGCGATCAATCATCAAATAGAACTGGATGACAGCCTGGTTTACAAGGTTTTACACCAGTTTATGCACGGCATATTCTCATAATCAAACCACAATTGCAGATTTGGTTAGTTTATCGAGAATTTCACTTAACTATTACCCTATACCGAATGGTATAAGAACGGAGAATAAAATGAATTCATGGATAGATAACGCGATTTTTTATCATATTTACCCCTTAGGCGCGCTTGGCGCACCCAAAGAGAATGATTACGCGGCCCAGCCTATTAACCGCCTGGGGCAGATCCACCCAATGTTGGATCACATCCAGTCGCTCGGGGCCAACGCGCTTTACTTAGGGCCGCTGTTTGAATCGGCTTCGCACGGCTACGATACGACCAATTATTATGAAATTGACCGGCGCCTCGGTACGCGCGCAGACCTGGCGACTTTGAGCCGAGATATGCACGCGCGGGGCATGCACCTGATATTGGATGGCGTGTTTAACCACGTCGGCCGGGATTTTTGGGCATTCCAGGACGTGCTCAAAAACGGACAGGCTTCCCAATACAAGGACTGGTTTTCGAATCTGCGCTTTGATGGGCGCAGTCCGTATGGGGACCCATTCGTGTATGATTCATGGAACGGGCATTTCAGCCTGGTGAAGCTCAACCTGGAAAACCCGGCGGTGGTGGCGCATTTGTTTGGGGCCATCCGCATGTGGTTTGAGGAATTTCAAATCGATGGGCTGAGGCTGGATGCCGCGGATGCGATCAACTTCAAGTTCCTGCGGCAGCTTCGCCAATTTTGCAGCCAACTCAGGGCAGATTTTTGGTTATTGGGCGAGGTGATTCACGGCGACTACCGGCAGTGGGCGAACCCTGGCACGCTGCAGGCGGTCACCAATTACGAGCTATACAAAGGCCTGTATTCCAGCCATAATGACCATAACTACTTTGAGCTGGCTTATGCACTTAGGCGCCAGTTTGCGCAGGGCGGGCTGTACGAGGGGCAGCGCTTTTATAACTTTGTCGATAACCACGACGTAACCCGCATTGCCAGCCAACTGAGCGCCCCCCAGCATCTCTACCCCCTGCACATCCTGCTGTTCAGCGTCCCCGGAATCCCTGCACTTTATTACGGCAGTGAATTTGGCATCTTGGGCCGAAAAAATAACGGGCAGGACTATGATTTGCGGCCCTTGATGGACGTTAAGCGCTGGGAGGCTGAAAATCCATCTACAAACTTAACAGGACTTATCAGCCAGCTTTCGGCCATCATCCAAAACGCGCCTGCTTTGAGGCTGGGTGATTACCAGGAACGCTTGGTCGCGTCTGAGCAAGTGGCGTTTTCTCGTTCCTACCAGGGCGAGACCGTCTTCGTGGCGGTCAATAGCTCGGGCGAGAAAGTTAACATCACACTCAAGCTGCCAGGTTATGATGGGGCTGAGCTGGTTGACTTGCTGAACCCAAACCAGGCATTTGAGGTGCAACAAGGCGTGTTGATACTGCCGCTAGACCCGTGTTGGGGGCGGATATTGCGCGTCGTGCATGGATAAAAACGGGGCTTTATGGGGTTTTTTCGACGACCCAAAAGTGGGAAAGGCCGAATTTTTGCAGGGGTGTTTTTTCTACTGCGTAGAGCAAAGATCTTAGGAAGCGCCCTAATATTGGTTTTCTGTGGATGATGTTATCGTAAGCGCCAAAAATGATGCGTTTTTCGATTATCTTTACCGGCAGATCCTGGAAAAGGCGGCGTAAATTGGCTTGGGTGTAAACGCGGACGTGCGGTGCGAGCTTGTTTCGCAGCTGCATGGGTAGGTAATTTACCAAGGGGATATTGCCGAAGTGGTATTTTTCGCGGGTGTAGATGCCATGCGTCTCAAAGGGATAGCCGCGGTTGGGGCAGAAGAGCACCAAGCGGCCGCCGGGCTTTAGAACCCGCACAATTTCCTGGATAGTTGCGGCATCATCGCGCACATGCTCCAGCACTTCGTGACTCAACACCAACTCAAAACTATCATCGGCAAAGGGTAAGTCTTCCCCGACCGAGTTGACTACATTGGGGGTGTAGGCAAGCGTTTCCCTGACCCGCGGAAACTCGATATCTAAGCCGAATACCTGGCCTGCATGCGGTAGCAGGTGGTTGACGTACATGCCAACCCCGCAGCCGTCCACGAGCACCCGGCCGCCTAAGCGCTGCTCGGCAGCCTTTAATATCATGTCGAGGCGGCGTTCTTGCCCGGCACGCCAAACGTGCGAGGGCTCCCCGCGCAGAGCTGATTTATTTAAATCTCCAGGTATTGTTTGAGCCATTTACAAAGCCATCATTTTTGTGTTGTTTTATTGTCAAGGATGAGCGATTTGCAACCCTGAATCACGGCGATTTGCGCGGATCAGATTAAAGCAGAACCTTATCCTGACGGTATTGATATTACTACAGAATTAAAATCAAGACAGCTTTAAGCGACCACAAAAAGTAAATCTATTTCTTAGCAATGGCTGCGGTTGATTTGGCCAAAGATGATTTTACTTTGACCAGTCCACCACCATTTTTGCGCGGCCGGAGAGGTATTTTTCAACCGCAATGCCGGCAACCGCGCCTTCACCTGCGGCAATGACGGCTTGCTTGATATGGTTGCATAAAATGTCACCGATTGCATATACACCTTTTACGGCTGTTTGATATTCATGGTCAACCATTAAACAGCCTGACTCGCTGAGTTCAAGCTGCCCCATCAGGAAATCGGTGATAGGCTGGCCGCCTTGCAAGTAAATGAAAGCTGCTTTAATGGGGAGTAATTGTTCTTTTTTGCCGCGCTGGGCAAACCGAACAGCTTCAACCTGGTTTTCACCGACGATTTCCCTGATGCTGGCACCGTGCAAAATAGTCACTTTTGGGTTTTCACTGACCTCTTCGACCAGTTCTTGCGGCGCCTTAAGCCCAGGTGTGGGGCTAAGCAGGTGTACTTTGCTCACGAACCTTGCTAGGTACAGCGCTTCTTCAATGGCTTCATCGCTGTTGCCGGCCACCACTACCTCTTGATTTTTAAAGAAGGCAGCATCACAAACCGCGCAGTAAGATACGCCACGCCCGAGCAAGCGCTCTTCGCCAGGGATGCGGTTCACCCTGCCCATTGAGCCAGTGGCAATAATAACTGCTCTTGCCTGGAAAGCATCCGTATTGGTAAAGACCGACTTTGTTTCAGACAGCAAGTCAACGCCAATCACCCTTTCAGAAACAAACTTAACGCCGAATGATTGGGCTTGATCGCGCATGATTTGCAATAACTCAGCGCCGCCGATTTCACCGCTTATGCCAGGATAATTGGCGATTTTCGAGGTAATGCCTAAGGCACCAGCGGTTAGGCCTTTGTCAATGATCAAGGTCTTGAGGTTTGCCCGGGCTGTATAAATGCCAGCCGTAGACCCAGCTGGCCCGCCACCGATGATGATCACATCATAGCTGTTATTCCCATTTTCTCCATTTGTATTGTTCCCATCATTTGAGTGTGTCTTCATCTTATCTCCAAGGTTAAAAAAATTGTATAACTTTATTAGATGTCAATCCGCCAATTTGGTTACAGGGATAAAATTTATGTTTAGATATTAACTGAATCAAAAATAGGTAATTTATTAATTTGATAGTTTTTTATAGTAAGCCGATGATAAAACAAGTCGATAACAATCCATGTCAGGTTGGTTAAAATTGACACGAGGAGATTTAAGTGAGTAAAGAAGTACAGAAAAAGTTTTACCAAATGACTCTTGAAGAAAGAGGGCGATTTTTAGAGCAGCAGGCTAATCTCTCCCCTGTTGAAGTTGAGGCATTGATCCACGGCCTGACCATTCAGGAAGCAGATCATATGATTGAAAACGTGGCGGGGGTGCATGACTTGCCTTTAGGTATCGCACAAAATTTCATTATCAACGGTAAAGCGGTTTTAGTGCCAATGGCCATTGAAGAACCCTCGGTGGTAGCCGGGGCATCTTTCATGGCAAAGCTAGCACAGTCAACGGGCGGATTCATTGCAACAACGACTGCGCCTGAGATGATCGGGCAAATGCAGCTGCTGGAAGTCCCAGACCCACTGGCCGCACAGGAAAAAATCCTCGAAAACAAAGACGCGCTGCTGGCTTCGATCACAGATTTGGACCCAATCCTGAGCAAGATGGGCGGCGGCCCACGGGATTTGGAAGTGCGGATCATTCATGAGTCAGCCATTGGCCCCTTCTTGGTCATCCACCTCATCTATGATGTGCGCGATGTGATGGGCGCCAATGCCATCAATACCGCGGTTGAGACTTTAGCCCCCCAGATTGAATCACTCACTGGCGGTAGGGTTCACCTGCGCATCTTAAGCAATTTGGCAGACCGGCGTTTGGCAAAAGCTTCTGTAACATATGAAACGTCAGCCCTTGCCTTTGAAGGTTTCAGCGGCGAACGGGTGCGCGATGGCATTATTGAGGCCTGGGCATTTGCTGCTGCGGACCCATACCGCGCGGCTACGCACAACAAAGGCATTATGAACGGGGTCGATGCGGTTGTGCTGGCGACAGCCAATGATTGGCGGGCTGTCGAGGCGGGTGCGCATGCTTACGCAGCCCGCAGCGGCAGGTACACCAGTTTGTCAAGGTGGTATAAAGACCAAAATGGCAACCTGGCGGGTGAACTGGAGATGCCCATGGCTGTTGGCATCGTCGGCGGGGCAACGCGCGTACACCCCACTGCAAGAGCCTGCATCAAACTCATGGGCGTTCAAAAGGCGAGCGAATTGGCCGAGATTATCGTTTCGGTCGGTTTAGCACAGAACCTGGCAGCCCTACGCGCACTGGCTACCGAAGGGATTCAAAAAGGCCACATGGCATTACATGCGCGCCAGGTAGCTATTGCGGCAGGTGCTGTGGGGGAACAGATCGACAGGCTGGCTGAACAACTGGTGCTGGAGAAAAAGGTTAGAATTGACCGTGCAGAAGAAATTCTGAAAGATTGGAGACAATAAACCCTATGACTGATCATCAACATTTAGCTGAAGATTTCGAAAAATTGCTCTTAAAACCCGCTAAGCCGGTAGGCATTGTAGGTTATGGCGCTTATGTGCCCCGCTACAGGTTACCTGCAAAGGAAGTGGCGCGCATTTGGGGCGGGAACGATGAAGGCCTGCCGATCAAAGAGAAAGCGGTGGCAGGTTTGGATGAAGACGTCATCACCATGTCAATAGAGGCAGCGCGCAATGCGCTCAAAAGGGCGGGTATCAACCCCCTAGACCTCAGGGCAGTGTGGGTGGGGTCTGAGTCGCACCCCTACGCGGTGAAACCGAGCAGCACCATCGTGGCAGAGGCGATCGGCGCCTCACCCAACATCCAAGCCGGCGATTGGGAATTTGCCTGTAAGGCCGGGTCTGAAGCTATGGTGGCGGCTATTGCCATGGTTGGGGCAGGGATGGGCGAGTATGCGCTGGCCATTGGCATGGACACGGCGCAGGGCAAACCGGGCGATGCGCTGGAGTATACGGCTTCATCAGGCGGTGCCGCCTTCATTCTTGGGCCAGCGCAAGTCTCCCTGGCCAGCATTGAAGCGACTTACTCGTATGTGACCGATACGCCGGACTTCTGGCGCAGGGCGCACGCGGTATACCCCGAGCACGGCCAGCGTTTTACAGGCGAACCAGCTTACTTCCAACATATCACTTCTGCCGCTACGACCATCATGAAAGCGGCAGGTTACAAACCGCAAGACTTTAAATACGCGGTCTTTCATCAACCGAATACAAAATTTCCGCAAAGGGTAGCAAAGGAACTGGGCTTTACACCAGAGCAAATCTCAACCGGGCTGCTTTCGCCAGTGATTGGGAATACCTATGCTGGGGCAGCCTTGATTGGGCTGACCGCGGTTTTGGACATTGCAGAGCCGGGGGATAAAATTTTGATGACCTCTTACGGCTCTGGTGCTGGCTCGGATGCTTTTATCATCAACGTGCAACCGCCGATTTTAGACCGGCAGGGCAAAGCGCTCAAAACCCAGGATTATATTGCCCGGCGAACAGAAATAGATTATGCCACTTACGTCCGCTACCGCGGCGAGATTACGATACGGTAGAGTTACTATGAATCATGAAGAAATAGAAGTCGTCATTATTGGCATTGGCCAAACCGCTGTTGGTGAGCTTTGGGACGTATCTTTGAGAGACTTAGCGGTGCAGGCGGTGCAAGCTGCCCGCAAAGACTCTGGCCGATTTGCGCCGAACGCAGTCTATATTGGCAATTACTTGGCAGCAAGTGGATCCCGCCAGGCAAATCTCGGCGCGTTGATCACTGAGTATGCCGGTTTAATTGGGACAGAAGGCGTGACCGTAGAAGCTGCGGATGCATCCGGTGGGGCTGCTGTGCGCATGGCTTACACCGCTGTGAAATCGGGCATGATTGACTGCGCCATGGCGGTGGGCGTGGAAAAGTACACCGATGTGTTAGGATCAGAAAATGACGCCCTGATTGCGCAAATGCTGGATGCGGATTACGAAGCTACTGAAGGCCTTACGCCAGCTGCCCAGGCTGCCCTATTGATGAACCGTTATATCTATGAGAATCAAGTGCCAAGAGAGGCTTTAGCAGGGTTTCCCCTGGTTGCACATGCGAACGGGGTAAATAACCCGTTTGCAATGTATAAGAAAGCCATCTCTAAAGAAGCTTATTTAAGGGCTGGCATGCAGTACCCCCCGCTGAATTTATTTGATGTGGCGCCTTACGCGGATGGTGCGGCAGCCGTGATCATGACCCGTAAAGATTTGGTGCCGCCAGGGTATCCGCATCTGCTAGTCAAGGTTTCAGGCGCTAGCCTGATTGTTGACCGGCTGGCGCTGCACGATCGCGAGGACCCGTTATTCTTCAGCGCGGCTGGGTTGTCCGTTCAAAAAGCCTGCGATCAAGCAGGGATTCAACCTTCAGATGTGGACTTCTTTGAATATGCCGATATTACGAGTTTACATGCCATCCTTTCACTTGAGGCAGCAGGTTTTTCCAAACGCGGGGAGGGCTGGCGCTTGGCAACCGATTCGACTCTAACCATAACAGGCAGCTTGCCGGTGGCGACAATGGGTGGCTACAAAGCCAGGGGGCATGCGCTTGGTGCCAGCGGGGTCTACCAGGCGGTTGAAGCGGTTTTACAGCTACGACACCAAGCTGGTCTCTGCCAAGTGCCAAATGCCAAACTGGGCATGATTCAATGCCTGGGCGGGCTGGCGGGAACCGCGGTGACACACATCCTGGAGAGAGTGGACGATTAGTAAAAACCTTTAATAATTTGTGATTTGGGCTGTCTTGACTAAGCAGGACAGCCTTTTTAATTGCACCTGAATACAAGCAGAAAAGACTGCAAGAAAGATCGAAAATTAAGCCTTTGTAAGCAGGCATAGTGAAGGTTTTTTCCGCTTAAAAAACGGCATCATGGTAAACTATCCATCTAGAGGAATAATTAATTTATGAACATGAGAGTGATCTTTCCATTTACTGCCATCGTTGGGCAGGAACGTATGTTGCGGGCATTAATCCTTAATGCCGTGGATGCTAGGATTGGCGGCGTGCTCATTCGCGGTGAACGGGGCACAGCAAAATCAACCGCTGCCAGGGCATTGGCCGAGTTGCTGCCGCCGGTTAAGGTGGTTGAGAACTGCCGCTTTGGCTGTGATCCGCGCAGCCCTATTTCCTGGTGTACTGAATGCCGCGAACGCGCAAAAAATGGAGAGGAATTACCCGTTTCAACCAAGCAAACAGCCTTTATCAACCTGCCTGTTTCTGCAACAGAGGACAGGGTGGTTGGCACCTTGGATATCGAAAAAGCCATCCAGAAGGGTGAGCGCCATTTTGAACCCGGCATCTTAGCCGCTGCAAACCGCGGGCTGCTTTATATTGACGAAGTCAATTTGCTTGACGACCATGTAGTGGATGTGTTGCTTGATTCGGCTGCGATGGGTATGAATATTGTTGAAAGGGAAGGCATCTCCTTCAGCCACCCGGCACGTTTCATCCTGGTGGGCACGATGAATCCTGAAGAAGGGGACTTACGCCCGCAGTTGCTGGATCGATTTGCGCTATCTGTTGAAATTCACGGCATTTTAGATACACGCTCTCGTGTGAAAATTATGGAACGCAATCTTGCCTTTGAAGATGACCCTGCTGAATTTCGCACCAAGTGGCTCCCAAAGGAAAAAGAACTTTCTGAGCAAATTGAAAATGCACGCCTGATTGTAGACCAGGTTGAATATACCAGCCGTGATCTACTGGTCATTGCGGACCTGACTGCTTCGCTAGAGGTAGACGGGCACAGGGCTGATTTAGTCATCCTGAAAGCTGCCCGAGCGCATGCCGCTTTTGAGGGCAGGTTAGCTATTGCTCCCAGGGATATTGCCCTGGCAGCCGAATTAGCTTTACCGCACCGGGTGAAGTCTGGACCATTCCGACAATCGGAGATGGGCTTGCAGGCTTTAGAAGAACGCATTGACCAATTGAAAGGCCAGACGATTTCGATGGAACAAGATCGCCCATCTGATGAGGCGAACCAGGATTCAGATAAAAAAAAAGTGAAACCGCCGATCTCGAACTTAGCGAAGAATCCGATGGACCCGTCGCCTTAGAGCCTGTAAGGCAGGATGTATTTAAAGATCAAACAGCGCGTTGGTGGGATGGGGGCCAAAAAGTAAAACCCGGGGAAACCTTTGAGCCGCGTAAATTAGATACCCCTTTGGATGAGATGATGCGTAAGCACGGCGGACGCCGTTCGCAAACGCATACCGACCGCAAACGGGGGCGCTACATCCAAGCACGTCCATCCCCTAAAAAAGCAGATGACCTGGCTTTTGACGCCACCTTACGCGCAGCAGCGCCGTTTCAACGGGCTCGGGCTGAAATGCGTAAAAAAGTGGCTTTTGCCATCAAGCCTGACGACTACCAAAAGAAAGTGCGCGTCCGAAAAGTGGCGAATCTAATCCTGTTTCTTGTCGACGCGTCTTGGTCTATGGCCGTGGCTGAGCGCATGTCCGCCACTAAAGGGGCAATCCTCTCGCTGCTGACGGATGCGTACCAGCGCCGCGATAGGGTGGGCTTAATCGTTTTCCAAAAAGACCGCGCAACCTTAGTGCTGTCGCCCACGAACTCCGTTTTGTTGGCTCAACGCGCTATGGCCGATATCCCGGTGGGTGGCAAAACCCCCTTATCAGCCGGGCTGCAGATGGCTTATGACGTCCTGAAGCGCGAACGCATCCTACACCCAGACATCCAACCTTTGTTAATAATCCTGACGGATGGGGCTGGAAACGTTTCGATTGGCACTGGCCAGCCGCAAGAAGAAGCGCATAAGATTGCTGAATTATTTGCAAAAGATACGATTCGCAGCGTGGTCATCAATATGGAGCATAAAGCCTTTGACCAAGGACTGGCGCAGGCGCTGGCAGATCATTTGGAAGCGACTTGTTATACGCTTGAGGAACTGAGGGGGGATACGCTCTACCGCACCGTGCAGCAAGAGATGATGCTCAAGTCGAGCAGTACGGGCCGCAGCAAGACCCGCTAAGTTGAGCTTTTAGGGATTATTAATCAAAAGCAAATAAGGCTGGAAATTTCTTAATCAACCGCGATGACTTTGACGTCGGGGAAAAATTGCCTCAATGTGCCGGCTACCCAACCCTGCAAAGTGGCTGGTAACAAGGGACAACCCTCACAGGCGCCGCCCAAACGTACTTTGACAATATTGCCATCGATGGCGACTAATTCGACAGAGCCGCGGTGGTACTGTTCAATATAAGCGCTGACCTGGTCGATCAGGCCGCTGATTTTCTCTTCTTTTGAATAATCAGGGGTTTCTTCAGTCATTGTAAACCTCTATCTCCACTCACTTAAATACATCTCGTTTGATAATAACACAGAATAATCGTGATACGAAATAGGACTATTTGACTGCTTTTAGGATGAGAGATCCCTGGCTCAGCCAGGCAAGAGAATCTTTTGCAGTACCAGGCCATTCAGCAACCGATTACTTGAGCCAAGCAGCATAAAAATCGTCTTGCAGGGAGATATTATCAGTCATAAAGGTTGGCTTGAGGAGTGGAAAAGCATAATGATACAGCCCTGATTCGGCTACCAAATAAAAGCCTTTCGCGTTTTGCTGCCAAACAGCTTCTGAGACTGGCTCGTCAGTCAGCCCTTGTAAAAATTTCCCTTGGGCAGTGTATAGGTTTGCACCAGATTTAGACCAGCCCAGCAGCCAGCTGTTATTTTGTGAAAAAGCAGCCTTTTCTTCTTGCAGCAGTGAGATGACAATCCCTCCTGCATTTATGCCAAATAAACCGCGTGGGTTTGAGGCTAAGAACAAGCCACTTTCAGGGGAATATTGTAAATTTTGATATTCGCCCACAGCAGCCAGGTTGAATTGTGATCCGCCAGTGGTTGAAATATATATGCCAGATAATTGCTTGTTGGCTTCAGCCGCCGCTGCATCCACGTTAATGGCAATGGTTTGGTTGCTTTTATCAAAGGCTAACTCCCTAAATTGACCCGGGAAAATGGTTAAAGCCTCTGCTTTATTGACGTCTACCTGCCTAAGATGGCTGAATCCTCCCTCCACCCGCGAATAGCTTAAGAGAATGGACTCATTCAGCCAACCAGCGAAAACCTCTCCTAGCCCATCATCTATTGGTAAGTATAGGATCTTTGTAATAGCATAATCAGGCATGCTGACACCCGACACCTGGGATGTGTTCCAGGTGATGCTGTCAGACAAAGACAAGGCTTCCTGGAAGATCAACCACTGCATATCCGGGGACCAGGCTGGCGTCAGGTTTTGGCGAAAACGCACCGTCATACGGTCGAGTCTATTCTTAACCGTATCAAAAAGATAAATATTACTAGAATCTCCATCTAGCGCAGCCGTAAAAGCGAATAATTTGCCATCCGGAGACCAGCTTATGCCGTCCTTTTGTTGGACAGCTAATAAAGCCTGGGCGGCATAGCCAGTATTTTGATTTAAGTACTCGCGCTGCAGGTACACCGATAGCAGCGGGCTTATCTTATCTATGGGTTCGTGGGGGCTATCGATAAGATATAAAGCCAATTCATCCAATGCGTCAATACTGCCAGCGCGCACGAGCAAACTTGAGCCGCTAGGGGATAAACCAGATTTTAGGTCAGCTAAGTCGCCCAAGACTGGCAGGTCTAGCTTGGTGATGCTGCCCGTATCACGATCGAGTGCGTTTAGCGTTACCCCATCTTTTGCCAAAAAAACCAGCCAAGGGCCGTCTTCTGCAGCTTTGGTTGATGTCGGCGGGGCTGCAGTGGGCGGGAGCGGGGTTTCGGTCGAGGCGGTGGTAGGTAGGTTGGTTAATTGTGAGGACAAGGCTGAGACAGTCTGCGTGGACGCAAGGGCCGCAGCGGAAGGGGTCTGCACCCAGGCTTGCGGGGTTGGGGCGCTCAGGTTGCAGGCAAGACTAGAGAGCACTATCAATAAAATTATGGTTAGAGATCTCAATTTTGCTTGCATATATTTATGATAACCCCAAAATCTCATTCAAACCAATCATTAAAGAATGATTAAGTTTGCCATCGAAGCTACCAGTGCTTTTAAACCTGCAGTTTCAAAAAAGATCTCTACAGTTTCGTCGCCCAGTTCAAGGCGGCTTGTGCGCACGACGCCTTTTCCGTATACCGGGTGCTGCACCTGCATGCCTGTACTGAAACGTTTTTCAACCTTTGGTTTCGCACTTTCCTTGTAACGATAAGCCGGCACTTCCCAGCGGTTTTCATAAAAGCTTTTAAACTCAGTGCGATGATTTGAGTAAGTCGAAGACGGGCTATCTAGTAAGCGGTTAGGAATGTCTTCCAAGAAGCGCGACGGCAGGGTCTCTTCATAACCGCCGTGCAAATTGCGCCTGCGCAGTGCCCTGACAAGGGTGAGTTTTCGTTTGGCACGGGTGATGCCGACATAAAACAGGCGGCGTTCTTCTGCCATTGATTCGTAGTCATCAAAAGAACGGCTGTGCGGCAGGAGCATCTCATCCAAACCGATGATGATGACATGTTCAAATTCGAGGCCTTTTGCGGCGTGCAAGGTGAGCATGGTTGGGGTATCTCGCTCTTCAGGCAATGTATCTTGGTCGGCAACCAATGCCATTGCTTCAAGAAATTCTGGCAGCCCCTTATCTTCATACTCTAAAGTGACCTGGCGCAATTCCATCACGTTTTCCCAGCGGTCAAACCCTTCTTCGCTGCGGTCATTAATGTACTCGTGGTAGCCAATTTTTTCAGCGACGAAATCAAATAACTCGGTTAGCGAAGCTTTATCCGAAAATTCCCGCCAAGTGGACAGCAATTTCCCAAAGAGGGCTAATTTTGCGCCCTCACTGCCGAAAGCGCTTCTATAGCGTGATTGCTCTCCCTTTGATAGGTCAAGCAAGACTTCGACCATGCTGCAATCATTTGCCTGTGCGGCGAGTTTTAATTTCTCAATTGTTTTTTGCCCAATACCCCGCGGGGGCGTGTTGATCACCCTGGCTAAGCTGACCTCATCTAAGGGGTTATAAACCAGGCGCAGGTAAGCCACTAAATCTTTGACTTCGCGGCGGCCGTAAAAGCGCTGTGCGCCAACTAACCTGTAATTTATGCCAGCCCGGCGGAATTCCTCTTCCAGCAAGCGTGACTGTGCATTTGTGCGGTACATTATCGCAAAATCTGACGGTTTTGTTTTTTTGGAGCGCATCAGCTGGCTAATTGATTCAACAACGTAGGCAGCTTCTTCGTGGTCGTCATATGCCGTGTGTAAGGTTACCTTTTCGCCGCCTTTTAGATTTGTAAAGAGACTTTTGTGCGTCCGATTTGGATTGCGGTCGATCACTGCCACAGCGGTATCTAGTATTACTTGCGAGGAGCGGTAATTTTGTTCGAGCAGGATTTTGTTAGTCTGCTTAAAATCTTTTTCAAAGCGCTGAATATTGCGATAATCTGCTCCTCTCCAGCGGTAGATGGATTGGTCTTCGTCGCCTACTAAAAAGAGGTTTTTGTGTTGGGAGGCTAAATGGTAGAGGATGTTGTATTGGGCTAAGTTTGTATCTTGAAATTCGTCCACGAGGATATGTTCAAACTTGTGCGCGTAATTTGCCCTGACAGAGGCCACCTGCGATAAGAGGTTTGCTGTGTACATCAGCATATCATCGAAGTCCATCGCGTTGCTTTGGACAAGCAGTTTCTGATAACGGCCGTAGAATTTTTGAACCTGTTCGTCTCGATAAGTTTGGATAATGTAATCTTCAGGACCCAATAACTCGTTCTTTGCTTTTGAAATGCTATCCAAGACCGATGCGGGTCTGAATAGTTTTTCATCCGCTCGAAACTCGCGGATGACTGATTTCATGAGCGAAAGCTGGTCGTCTTGGTCAAAGATGACAAAATTGCGGCTGACGGGCAGTAAATCTGCCTCGTAGCGCAGGATGCGCCCGCAGATGGCGTGAAAGGTGCCCAACCACAAACCCTGTGATTGACTACTAATGATGCTTTCTACGCGGGTTGCCATTTCACGCGCTGCTTTGTTGGTGAACGTGACGGCCAAAATATTATAGGGAGGGATCTCAAGTGCACCAATAAGGTAAGCGATGCGGTAAGTGAGCACCCTGGTTTTGCCCGATCCAGGCCCTGCGAGGACCAGCGTCGGACCAGGGGGCGCAGTAACAGCTTTTTGCTGCTGTGGGTTAAGAATATCCAGCATATTATTCATGGTGGGTTTGATTTTACCAAAGTGAGTCCTATAATAGAAGCAAGTGGAAGATAACTCATTCAAAACAAGGGTATTAACTTGCAAAAATAAAGGAAATACCCCTTCCATTAATTAAATCGCTGTGGTATACTACGCGTTCGTGTCGAGAGGCAGAGAGTAATAAAGAGATAAAGGGAAGTAAAAATGAACCATACGGAATTATTAGAATCTGTTAATGCAGAAGCAAATACAAATATCCCAGATATTTTTCCTGGTGACTCAGTCAGTGTGCACCTTAGAATTAAAGAAGGTGATCGCGAAAGAATACAAGAGTTCAAAGGAACGGTTTTATATGTGCGCGGCAGCGGCAATAATGCCAGTTTCTGTGTTCGTCGTGTAGCCAGCAATGGTATTGGCGTGGAACGCACCTTCTTGACCCATTCGCCAAGGATTGCCAAGGTTGTGGTGGAACGCCATAATAAAGTGCGGCGCGCCCGCTTATATTTCCTGCGCGAGCGCACAGGCAAGAGCGCACGGCTCAAGCAGCGTTTCTAAACTATAATTATTTATACATAGTCAAGCAAAAGCCTTTTCTGCATCAAGAAAGTGATAGAAAAGGCTTTTTCCTGTTAAAATACACAATCAATTATCGATAAGGAATTGCCATGGAAACATTCCATCACCCCCTCATTGCCCTGCCCTGCGGCCGCATGACAGGCAGAGATCACCTTGAAAATTTTGCTATAAAAGAAGCCTATGTGACCGCTTTGCAGTCAGCTGGGGCACTGCCTGTTATTTTGCCTGTCAGCCTGCCACTTGCAAGCATCGATAATTTGTTAGATAAGTTTGATGGCTTTTTGCTCAGCGGCGGTGGGGACATTGACCCAAGCTTATTTAATGGGCAGCCAAGTGAACGGGTGTATGGGATTGAATCGCAAAGGGACCAATTTGAAATTGAATTAACCAAAGGCATGATTGAAGCCAAAAAACCGTTTTTTGCCATCTGCCGCGGCGTCCAGGTGCTTAATGTTGCAATGGGGGGGGAGCTTTACACAGATATTGCCAGCCAGGTTCCGAATGCCCTCAAGCATGATTGGTTTCCGGGTTACCCGCGTGAACGGATCTCTCACCGGGTAAGTTTGGAGAAGGGATCACAGTGCCAGCAAATTATTGGCATAGAGGAAATTGGCACAAACAGCTTACATCACCAGGCGATCAGTCAATTAGGGAAGGGGCTCAGAGTTAATGCGGTTGCGGAAGATGGCATTATTGAAGGCGTTGAGGTGCTTGATCATCCTTTTGGGGTTGGGGTTCAGTGGCACCCCGAGTGGCTTCAATCAGATTTCAGGATGATGCGCTTGTTTGAGGCCTTCGTTGAGGCGTGCCAAGGTTAATAAGAGAAACGCCATGATAGAATCAGGGTCAATGACTGAAAGTAGTACGCATCCAATTGGCGTTTTTGATTCCGGCGTGGGTGGGTTATCGGTCTTACGGGCGGTTATTAACGAGCTGCCAAATGAAGACGTGATCTATTTCGGAGACCAGGCGCACGTGCCTTATGGCTCAAAGTCTTTGCTCGAGGTAAGGGACCTTTCTGTCGAGATTACGCGTTTCTTAATCAATCACGGGGCAAAGTTGATTGTTGTTGCCTGTAACACAGCCTCTGCGGCCGCACTGCATTATTTGCGGGAGGTATTCCCCGAAATGCCGTTTGTGGGGATGGAACCAGCCGTGAAGCCGGCTGCGGAACACACCAAGACTGGTAAGGTGGGTGTCTTGGCCACACCGGCGACCTTCCAAGGCGAGCTTTATGCCTCTGTGGTTGAACGCTTTGCCAGCAACGTGACATTATTCCAAGATACATGCCCTGGGCTGGTCAGGCAAATTGAGCTGGGGCGCTTAGCGACGGCGAAAACAAAGCAAATATTGAAGGCTGCGCTTGAGCCAATGCTTGCTGAAGGCATTGATACGGTTGTGTTGGGCTGTACGCATTATCCTTTTGTGATTCCTTTGATCAAACAAATTGTTGGACCGGAAGTGAACGTTATCGACCCCGCCCCTGCTATTGCCAGGCAGGTGCGCAGGCTGCTGGAAAGCAGGCAGCTGCTCAGCAACAATTTAGGAAGAGGGAAGATTACATTCTATACAACTGGGGATAATCTTCGAATGAGGGAATTAATCAAAAAATTACTTGGAGAAAGCCACCCAGTGCAAAAAGCCAGGTGGCGCCATGGCAGGCTTCTTAATCCATAGCGGCTATTTGATTATGACTCTGCAAGCAATAAAGCCAATGACATCACTGTTTGCCAGGGCAAACATTTAAATTCGCCCTTGGCAAGGGCTTCCTTAACCTCATCTAGGGATAAGAAAAGTAAATCTTGGTCTTCCAAGTCATCTGAAACGATGCCAGTTACTTTATGTGCGTTTTGCGCTAAGAATAAATGGGCATGACCATTGCCGCGGTTGCCATCAACAACAAATTTTCCTAAGCTTCTCCAATGATCAGAGACAAAGCCAGTTTCTTCTAATAATTCTCTTTTTGCCCCAGCCAATGGATCTTCACCTGGTTTGAGGTAACCTCCAACTGCAGCTAAGGTCTCTGCCTGGACGGCGTATTTAAACTGCCTGAATGCCAGGACATGTTTAGACTCAGTAAGCGCAGCGATATTCACATAGTCGGGGCTATCTATCCAGGGCCAGTCATGAATGATTTCCCCAGATGGCAACTGGATGTGGTGCATTTCAACCCTTAAGTATGGCTTTGACTCAAAAATGGTTTTGCGGCTTAGGGTGACCCAATTCGATTTTTTCATGACGCTATCTTAACGACTTAATCTGCAGGCGAAATATTCAGATCGATAGGTTTAATCTCGAGGCCTTGGAAGTTTTCAAAATTAAGATCTTTAAAATCCAACTTCATTTTAGATTTGAGCATGCGAAAGATGTCTAGGTAACTGCCGATAATCCTATTATTCCAATTAAGTTGCAGCAGCTCGGCAACGTGCCTGATTTGCCCAGGGTCCAAGCCTTCAATCTCTGCAAAATGTCCATAAGGCATCTCATCTACGGTGATCAAGACTTCTGCAAGTTGATAGGTCTGGCGGTATTTCTCATAAGAAACAATAACTTCATAGCCCAATGCTTCCAAGAAGTGTTTGGCGGCAGTGAAGTCGGAAACCGTGAATTCAATTTCCTGCCTGCTGAGCACGCCCTGCGTAATTTGACCTGGCCCTTTATAGGTCAGGTGAATTGCTTCATCCTGCCTGAGGCGCAACACACGCGCCTGGTTTGATAAAGTCATGCCAGGTGTGTCGAAACGCAAGTTGATTTCTAATACACGTGGTTGCACCAATTCTGCATTTAAGTCAGTAAGCCGGCTGATTAGTTTGGCAGGTTGCGACAAGTAAAATTTCACTTCGGTTTCCAGTTCGCCCATGTTATTCCTTTTCTAATTGATCCTGATGATACTTTATTAATTTGATTCATTTATCTTGTGTCTGTTGACCAGACGCATGCCAAGCCGAAAAAGTAACAGCCAAAAAATAGAAAGCCCAAGCATGAAGGGCCAGTTACTAAAAACCTGTGTGTTTCTCCATACAAAGAAGCGCTCAAGCCAATAAAAAAGTAAAAACGCTACCACCACTGCAAAAGAAAATTTTAACCCAGCAGGGTGTCCAAGCTTAAGCAAGAGCCAACTTGCCAGTGAAAGGCTCCCGATTATAAAACCACTGATTTGTAAATACCTGGGCAGTGCCGGGTATAAACCGAAATCTAACAGGGCTTTGATTTGAGATATTGAGGCAACGAACCGCAGCCAGCCATAAGCTGAAAGGAGCAACAGGCTCATGCCGATTAGACGCAATAGCCAGCCTTGAAGGGTTGATTGAAAGTGCGCGGCGGTTTTATTGCACATCGATAATATCCGCCAGGTAGCCCAGCCTGGCTAGCGCTGTGCGGACCTTTTCAACGCCTGCTTTATTTACGACGACAGAGACCGGCCCGAGCGAATCACCCAGGTAGTGCCCAGCCGACGATTCGCGCAGTTGCTTCAAAATTTCTGGAGAGCTCACCCTTAGGACGCAGAGGCTTTCGATTGAGGCTTCATTACCTGCTTCCTGCCACCTTTTGATGGCTTTGACCAGGCTGGGCGGCGGGGGGTTTTTGCCATACTTTCTAAGCAGGCTGATTAGGTGTGTGGTTGTTAGCCCCTGGTCAGCTGCTGCGCTTAAAGAATGGGGGCTCAGGCGGTACACAAAATCGCTTTTTGGTGATTGGGTCCATTCTCCAAAACGCGATACCTGGTAGCGCGCAATCCGGGGGGTATGCCTGGTCATGTGAAGCAACCCGGAAGACGACATAACTACCGGGTCATTTTCAGGCTCCAAGCCACTTGGTAATTGATCATTCAATAAGGCCTCAAACCAGGCTGATTTCTGGAATAAGGTTGGCGGTTCGCCTGCATTCTCAGCGGCTAAATTAAGCAAAGCCAACCAATGCATGGGACCGGTGAGAATGTGCCGGATAATTTGCCCCTCGACCTCGAACCAGCTTGAAAAACCGCGTAAAGGTTCATTGGTCAGGGTTGATCTTATTAACCAGTGATCATACTCACCTGCCTGTCTTAAAACGTCAGGTGCAACTTCATGAATCCAGTTGATGAAATCATCAATTGCAACCCATTCATCAGCCTCTAAAGCATTGATGTATTCTATTACTTTGGCTCGCACCTGCCGTGGGTCAATGAAATGCTTTCCCTCAAAGCGCAGCCCGGGCGTCAGCATGACTTCATTGTATTTATCACTATCTTTCCACCCAGACACTAACAAAGACAAAGCTTGGGCTCTTTCCATCTCTAGGAATGGGCGTGCGCTATCGGCACTGGGGAGCCCATCGGGGCCGGTTAGTTTGATTGCGCTCATTAAGGATTGGAGGTTGGCGATTGGGAGAGGCGGGTTGAGTGCTTTTAGTAATTCGGGTGAATCCGGCCGGCGCAAGGCAGCTAAAACTGTGCAGGTCAGATCTAAAATATTATCATTCGCTTTTGACACAATCCAATTGTTACTTATGGATCTTGGGTTTAATGGATTTATCTTATTGCTGGGCGCAGGAACACTGAGCCATGCTTTGAATTCCTCTGGTGTGTAGGCGCATTCTTGTATGGTGCCGCGGTATTCAAGAAATTCACGCCCGATCAGCGCTCGGAACCAAAGCATTTCTGTTGCAGAAATTGGATTTCTATAAATCTTTTCGCGGTCGCGTTGAATGGGGCCAATATCGCGCAGTCCACCAAATTTGTTGGTAAATGCCGACCAGGGCAGCACACCATTGGCGGATGCAAGAAACGCCAGGGCCTTTTGAGCTTCTGTTGGTAAAGCAGCAATTACTTCTCTGAATAAATCTTCAGCAGCTAGTTGGCATTGGATTTCTTTGCTCAGCGATTCAGGATCAGCAGATTGGGTTTCTAGCCCCCACAACTCGACAATTATCTTAAGGAAACCGTTATCACGGCTATTGATACAATACTTTAAATCTGGCATTTCAAGCAAGAGTAGCCATTAACATCATCACTTAAATTAGTCTCAATTGGACATAGAGCTGGTTTGAGGGATCCGAGATAGATTAGCAAGTCAGACAAGCGTATCATTCAATTTTGATGGCGCGCACGCCTTCAATGCTGGAAATTGCCTCGGTAAGCGTTTCCATCTTCTCGCCCTTATTGACCTTGGCGACAATCTGAATGCGCACGCGCTCGCTTTTGAGATTTTTCTGTACTGAAAATGATACCGTTTGCTCAGCCAGTTTGGTGATGGTCTTCCTGATTGTTTTAACCATACCGGGGTTATCACTCGCCTGGATCGTAATGTGGCGAATAATATTCGTCCGAACGAATTTTTTCTCGAGGATGTTTAAGAGCGTCAGGGTGATTAACATCAGGACGGTTGCGCCAATGCTGATCAAATAGTACCCGTAACCAACAGCCAACCCGACTATCGCCATAGACCAGAGCGTGGTCGCGGTAGTCAGTCCTTTGACGTTAATACCAAAGCGTAAAATTGCGCCAGCCCCTAAGAAGCCAATGCCTGAAATGACTTGGGCTGCTAAACGTGCTGGGTCACCATCGTGTTCTGCTGCCACATTGATGGAAAGGATCATGGCTAGCGTTGCCCCGATCACCAAGATCATGTGGGTGCGCAGGCCGGCAGGCTGATTATCACGCTCTCGTTCAAAACCAACAGCCGCGCCTAAAACCGCAGCGAGAAGCAAGCGTAAGGCAATCTCTGTTTCTGGGATCATTATTTTGCTCCAATCAGTCTGTTATAGCTTAATTATAAACCAGCTCAGCGTATTAAAAATAAAATCAAAATGTGAGACCAGTGCCTTGAAACTACGAACCCTGGTCGGGTCGTGACAAAAGAATCAATTTTCGAAAGTCCAATGAGAAAAAAAGAAGTGTTTTTCCAAATCTAAATGGAAGAATGGATTACTTGAGTTATTTTATTGACTGAAATGGTATAATATTGCCAATTAATTTTTGTTTTGTTTATAAAGGAGAAGTTTAAATGCCCAGTATTGAATTGCCGATCACAAATAAAGTAGGACTACATGCGCGGCCAGCTGCGTTGTTTGTTCAAGAAGCTAATAAATATAAAAGTAGTATCCTAGTAAAAAATGGCGAAAAAGAAGTGAACGCGAAAAGCATCCTCGGTGTGCTCACCCTAGGCGCAAATAAAGGTTGTGTATTGAATGTTACGGCTGAAGGCGAAGATGCTGAAGCTGCGCTTGAAGCCCTCAAAGCGCTACACGCCAATAATTTTGGGGAAGCTGAATAAGCAACCCGAAATTGTCTAAATCATCACTTAAAAAACCCGTGCAGTTAAGAGCGCGGGTTTTTAGTTACAGGTAATGAATGGATTACCCAATAGCAGGATAATCAGACTGTGAAGCTACGATGACCCCGACCATTCCTCGACCGGTGTGAGCGCCAAGCGCTGTGCCGATGGAACTAGGCGGCAGCCAATCACAATCAAACATGGCATTCATAGCATTCACGAGAAATTGCCCGCCATCCAAGTTGCCAGCGTGGCAAAGCTGGGTGCGGACTTTCGTTCCTTGCGAGATGCCTTTTGAAATGATTTCGGGGATGGCTTCTATAGCTTTTAAGAAGGAGCGTTTTTTCCCTACATCGTAATATTTTCCATCCGTATTACTGACCCTAATAATAGGTTTGATGCCCAAAACAGACGCAAGCAAACCTTTCAAATGGCTTATCCGGCCGCCAGCGATGAGATATTTCAATTCGGGCAGGGTAAATATACCGGTGGAGGCTTGTTGAATTTGTTTGACGAGCGAGAGAATTTTTTCCAGTGGCAGGCCAGCTTTAAGGGCTTTTACGGCGGCTTCCAATTGCCAAGCCATACCTGCGGAGAGGGTTAGGGTGTCGACCAGGGTGATCTTTGCATTCTTCACCATGTTTGCTGCGGTTACAGCGGTGCTAAAAGTACCACTTAATCCTGAAGAGATGTGGATTGAGAGAATCTCAGGATCGATCTTAGCAACCCGTTCATATACTTCTACAAATTCACCTATAGAAGGGGT
The DNA here is from genome assembly GCA_040768105.1 of Anaerolineaceae bacterium. GTDB lineage: Bacteria > Chloroflexota > Anaerolineae > Anaerolineales > Anaerolineaceae > JAXGNE01. The sequence goes on along the minus strand of JAXGNE010000008.1, from coordinate 502,582 downwards.
TGAGGTTATCGGCATTTCATCTGTCTTATCAAGCAAGTCATAAAACGCATCGGGTAAAAGGTCAACACCGCTGAGATAGGTTTTGCCCTCGATGGACACCTTGAGGGGAACCATTTCAACGCCCATAGCTTGGCATTGATCGTAAGTGAGGTCTGCACCACTATCAGTAACAATTTTCATTTAAGTCTTCCTTATCACTAGAGAAATAATCGTTATGTGTTTAAAACACAAGGACAGTTAGATAGTTTCTAATTATCCACTTTTGCATTACACAACAGGGTTTATTTTGAATCAAAATCGAGCAAATCTTGTTGGCATGACATGACAAATTTATTTACGGCTATGACCATGACCCTGGATGTTAGCCGTATGTTACTTATATTTATTATTAAATTGCGAGATTATCCAATCAACCTGTTTATAAACTTATTGTACACTCAATAATAATTAATTTTCCAGTTTGTCAATCCAACTATTAGCCACTTTGCGATTACGATTTTCAAGGATCAAGCGCATTTCTTTTAATTTCGCAGTGATGTCTTCTTTTTGCCATTGATTTGCTTTAATCGTTGTAAGAACCGCTTCTTGAATATCCTTGGTTACTTTGGTTTGCACCAGCATATCCACCAAGCGCCATTCTGAGTGTGCTTTGTGGATTTGCTCAATGGTGAGGAGTTCCAGCCTGCGCAGGGTGTCAGCCATGATCCTGCGGCCGAGCTCTGGGTCACTGGATTCGACATAGATCCGGTTGATGGGTTCAGTGCCAGAAGCGCGTACACGCAGGTAATGCTGATCGTTTCCGCTTTCATCCCGCAGCTGCATTTCAACCAAGTCGTAACGGATGCCGCCTAGATAGGCAATTTCCAAACCAGCCAGTTTGGGGGTCTCTTTTGTTTTTAGGGGCAGATCCAGATAATAATCTATGAAGGCTTCTTTGGCTTCCAACGGTGCGTCTACGTCACTGCGCCCAGCCATTGAGGTTGGATCACTAGAGGTCCCATAAGACTCCCATAAGCCATCCATGCTGATCATATTTTGCCAGAGTTCCTTGATGGTCGCCAGGGGGTTTTCAGGGCGGGTACCGTAGTATGCTAACATATCCATGACAAGGATATTTGCCCAGGGGCCATCTTTATCGGTTACATGGCCGCGGCTGGTCAAGCCTGAGGATTCTTCGCCACCAATTAATAAGCGATCACGCCAGTTTTCTGGCAGGGTTTTTAAGGAATTGTATGAAGCATCCATGCGGCGAATTTCTTCGATGTATTTAATACCTACCGGCACGAGAAATGCGTTCTTGAGCGAGCGCGATTCTATTTCACCAACACGGCATTTATAAAAAGGATGACCTACATACCCCGGCAAAGCTCCCGGGGCAGGTTTATGCACTTGGTTGCCAGGAATCATACCTGCCAAGACTTCAATCAGGGGTGAACCGGTTTGGGTGGCAATGACACGGCCGGTAAAGCCTCTCTCAACGCCCAGATACCAGACCAGTAAGGGTAAGATTTGGTTTGGCCGGTAATAAACGCCACCTTTATCAATAATGCCATAACGGTCTGCATCGGTATCCATACCCATGCCCAGATGGGCGCCGCTTTCGGTCACTTTTTGTTTGAGCAGGTTATTAAATGGTTCTTCAGGGTTGGCGTAATCCTGACCGCCTAAATCGGGGTCACATTCAGCATGAAGGACGGTATAGCGGACGCCAGCCTCTCCCAGCAGGCGGGTAAGGTAGCCCCTGCCAGAGCCGTGCATCTCATCGACGACCACGTGTTTATCCGCAAAGAAAGTGCGAATACGGTCAAAGTCGATGGGTATGCGGCCGTTGCCTTTGCCATTTTCTTTAATCCAGTCGATGTAATCATTGAGGGGGTCAAAACCGCGCACCTTGCCACGCAGGCGGCTTTCTTCAACATCCGCCACGCCGCCTTGCGCATCCAATAGCTGTAATTCGTTGATGCGAAAAGCGATGAAATCCGTCACGTTGGTTGGGGCGGGATATCCCAGGCGGGGGTTGAATTTGATGCCCTGCCACTCGGGTGGGTTGTGGCTGGCTGTGCAAATGATCAGGCCGGCCACCTCGCCTGGGGGCAGCACTTCAGTTTCGTAAAATGCCAATACGGGCGTAGGGGTGTCACGGTTGTTAATGTCGACAGTGAAGCCGTTGGCAAGGCAGGTCTCAGCCACCCAATTCATGACGAGGTCTGAGTTTCTGCGGGTGTCATTGCCGAGGACAATGCGTTTACCGGCTAGGTTTTCACGCCCGACAAAGTCAGGGACATCTTTATCATTTAGATAGTCGCAAATGGCTTGGACGACCTGGCGCGCCCGACGCTCGGTGAAGTCATTCTGCCACCGTCCGCGCACGCCCGAGGTGCCAAAGCGTAAATACTTGCGGTCGTATATTTCCCTGAGCAGGCCTATTTGGTTCGTGTCGCCTATCAGCAGAGGCTCGTGCGTTCTCAGGCGGAAGGAATAAAGTCTTTCGTAAATATTAGCAATTTGGATAACCCGGAAAGGCATAAACCGGTCCGGGTCTAGTTCGTAATTCATCGTATCCAAGAGCGGTAGAATCTCAAACTTAATCGCATCAGCGAGCGAATCAAAAACAGGACTGGTTAGGTATCTCTTCGCCAATTGGATGGCTTTTTGACGCATGGTACCAGTCTCGGGGATATAGTGCTGGTCAATTAATTGGCGTAAAGCCTTGGTGCCCTCATCCTTTGCCTTGAATTGTTCCAGGCGGTACTGGGTGCCCGTGGCAACCAGGGTAAGCAGCATGCTGAGCGCCCGCGAGGAATCCACTGGGTTTTGAGCGATGACTTCCACTTGAGAAATGACTAAACGATCCAGCTCGTCAAGAAACGCAAGCGCTGCGCTGACTGCGGGTGCCCAACTTTCAGGGTTTTCAGCGGTGAACAGCAAGCGGTTTACTTGGTTAAAAGCGGGTGCTAAAGCGGTGAGTTCTAATTTACTTGTGTGCATTTTTTCCTCCTGGTATTTAAAGTGCCTTTGAAAGCAGCCCGCCACTGGTGACGTTGAGCACTTCAATAGGCGCCCCGGCTGGTGTTTGGGTTTCGCGTTGAATCGTCTCACAAACTTGCCAAGCGTATGCGGCCAACTCTGCCATTTGGTGGCGGGTATCTGCCTCAAGCATCAAGCGGAATTTGGGTTCGGTGCCAGAGTAGCGCAGGTTCATACGCACTAAGCCAGGCAAATTCTCCTGCATTTTTGTTTTGAGGTCATTAATAGCTTGGATCTGGCTAATATCCGGTTTGCTTTCAACATAGCAAGAAGCGATTAGCTGGGGATACTTGTTGATGCTGTTTGCCAGTGAAGAGAGCGTTTCGGACCCGCTCTCTAAGAAGGCCTTGATGAGAAACAAGGCTGAGCGTATGCCATCCCCAGTGCGGTGGGTCTTATCCATGATAATAATGTGGCCTGACTGCTCTCCGCCAAGCCCAAAGGAGTGTGGTTGGGCCGTGTGATCTTGCAAGCCAACCAGCTTTTCCATCACATATTTGTCGCCAACCGGGGTTTCAATAAACTGGATACCGCGTTTTGTAAAGTAGTGATTGAGCGAGCCATTGGCCATGTTGGTAGAAACGACTGTGTTCGCCGTAAGGAGACCTTGAGCCTGCAAGTAATTTGCCAGGATGGCAAGCATATGATCTCCATCCACCAGGTTGCCATTTTCGTCGACGAAGATGACCCGGTCTGCATCACCATCAAAGGTGATGCCAAAATTAGCGTCGTACTGGCGAATCAGGGCGGCAATGTTGGCAGGGTATGAGCGGACATGTTCCGAGCCGGCCATGTCATTGATATTCATCCCGGTTGGTGAGGCGTTGATCGTGACCACAGCGGCACCAAGCCTGGAGAAGACTTCAGGCGCATACCAAGACGCAGCACCATTGGCGCAATCTAAAACCAACTTTAGGCCGGAGAGTATTGGGCTGTTATGTTCATCCACCAAGTCATCCACATATAACTCGCGCATATCCGTGCCATCAATGCTGCGGCCGAAATCAGCCGCGGACATATTGCCCAAATCCATCTCGGTATCAATCAAGGATTCAATGGCTAATTCAACGCTCTCGCTGAGTTTCATGCCCTTGGGGTTGAAAAATTTGATGCCGTTTTCGTCTACGGGGTTATGCGAAGCCGAAAGGACAACACCAGCGTCAACATTTAATTTTCTTGCAAGGAAAGCAACACCAGGTGTGGTGATCACCCCCAGGTCAATCACGGTAGCGCCGCTAGACAACATGCCGGCCGTCAGGGCGCTTTGCAGCATCTGCCCGGATTGGCGGGTATCGCGGCCTACCACAAAAGTTGGGTGAGTTTTAGCAGCGTTGCCCAAAACTTTGCCGGCAGCATAACCTAACTTAAGCACAAATTCAGGCACAAGTGGGGACTTGCCTACCCTGCCCCTGATGCCGTCCGTTCCAAAATAGCGTGTCTTTGTCATAATATGCTTAGATATAAATCAACGAGTGATTTTTAATCTTTTCCCTTCGTTTTTTATTGGATTACTATATCTGAAATAACTGGTAAATGGTCAGAAACCTCGCGCGAAAGCGGCCGATCATCAATCCAGCATTCATAGTGGACTAAGCGGCTTGCAGGCGCAAAGAAAATATGGTCTACCATACCGGCCACTTGGTGGGTTGGGACCGGGTTTTTGGGCACCAGCCGAACCACCGCTTTTTCTTTCTCTAAATAATCTTTGATTGTGTATTCTTCGGGGGTGGCGTTAAAATCGCCCATCAAAATCAGCGGTTCGCTTTTTTGGATGATATTTTCATCAACCAAATTAAAAATACGACTTAGTTGTTGCGAACGGGTGAGCCGGGCAGCGTCGACAATATCTGAGGACCAGGCCGAAGACCCGCGTTCTCCGACCAGGGTGGTTAGGTGTAAATTGACGATGTAGGGATAGGGATATTGTTTTATCCTGCTGAGGATCACATAACGCGGATCCGTATCCCTGCTGCCCTCGTAGGTCAGCGGTTGAAAAATGGGGACATTTCTGGGTACGCCTTCTTTGGTGCTATCCCCTAGGCGCGCAAATGGCATACGGGAAAAAAGCGCATTACCTTTTGACCAGTCCCACCAATCTTTGAATAAGCCATTGACCATAACGTCTTTTTTAACCTGCATGTGCTTCTTCATCGATAGTGTTTCGCCATAAAAGAAGTGACTGTAATTCCCGGCTGAGCGGATGTGGTCAACCATGCTGTGCAGGATGCCATCGGCATCAATATACTGGGCGACTTCCTGAACACAGAGAATATCCGCCTGGACGTCTGTGATCAGCTTAAGCATGGCTTCCCGTTTTTCAGGGGACATACAATCTATCGGCCCAGAAAAATTTTTAATGCCGCCACCTAAATTCAGGGTCATTATCCTGAGTTTAGATTGATTATTTTGATTCATTAATACTCCATGGGAAGGATCTTATGAAGTTGCAGAACCCAAATTGCTAATCTACAGAGCCCTTCCTTTGTTGTGCTCAATATTATACCAACCATTAAAGTGACTATTTAATCCAATCCTATGCATAAAAAACCAACCTCAATTTGAGATTATTAAGAGTGGGATTCTTATTAAGCTTTGGGTGATTGACCCCCAAAAATGATCAATAGGGAATGAGGAATACTTCTTGGGATAATTTGCCTTAAAGTAAATATAAAGCATTTTGACAATAAAGCCAAAGATTAAAAGAATCACAGACGATCTGTTTATTTTCGTCTGTGATTTGATGAGCAGTTGATATTTAGAAAGCGTTTATTGGCTAGGGGCAGGTCATGCCTTCCCCTGCTTCAAAGGGGATGGCATCATTTTCAAAGTCTTTGAGATATTGGCGGATGTAGTCAATCGGGATATCCCAGATGAAGGTTTCGTTCTGCAAGTGGGGGTCATAGACTCGGCTTTGCACCATCATTTCATCTGGAAAGCGCACGAACTGTAGGTTATCCCCGCCTAATTTGGGCAAGAGACAAGTCAATTGGCTTATTTGGGCAGGAGTTAGGTCGGTTTGAATGGTGCCCATTAGGGCTTTGATCATATCTGGAATGGTACCGATTACTTCTGGTTCGGTTAATTTATCTTTGATGGCACAAATCACCAGGGTTTGGTTGTCAGTGCGCGTTACTTCACTGTATTTTTTCCGAATACGGGAGAAGCGCAGGGCTTCTGCACCGCTCATGTGGTGCTGGCCGGCGGTGAAGTAGCCCAGGTCAATGGTCTTTTCGTCCACTGGACGGCCGTCCCAATCTTGGTCGAGGTAGATATCAATCCCCCCAAGCGCATCAACTATACGGGTGAAGGCTAACATATTCACTGCGCCGTAATGATCAACATATAAATCGTAATTGTGGGCAATTGTACGTGCCAGCAAACCAGGACCTCCGCCTGGCCCTTCATAATAACCCATGCCTGGTCCGCCATAAAAATAAGCCTGGTTTAATTTTACGAAGGGCACTTTATCCGCGAATTGTTCTTTGATGTCAGGCAGTTCTACCCATAAATCGCGGGGGAGCGTCAGCACAGATACCTTGGGGGTCACAAAGTCGACCCTGACGATGCGGATCACGTCGGCTAGGCCGTACAGGTATTCTGGGTCATCGCTATCCGCGCCGACGCCTAAAATGTACATTAAAGGCGGTCCGCCGCATACCGGCTGGGCCGTGGTGGGGGCTAATGTCGCTGTTGGAACCAGGACAGCTGCGCTTCCAGGGGCGGTTTCGATATTCTCTACAACTGCTGTGGGTGTGTCTACCAGTTCTTGCTGACTTACAGGCGTACGGGTCGGCATTTCGAGTGATTCGCCTAAGGGCTTGTTCCATTTTCCTAAGATAAATATTGCCCCTATGAGCGTGGTAATCACCGTGATCACGGCGATGGCAATGAGTATGGTCTTTCGCATTCAACCTCTAAATATATATTCTTGAATCTCAGAGAGCTTCTTTGCAGAAACTTTCAAAATATTATAACTGGTTTAAGTGCAGGATTAATTTGCGAAGAATTATCAAGCGCTTGGTGAAGTTTTTAAGGCTTGGATCAAAATTTGGGTGTTAGAATTAGGCACAGAAAATTTAAGTAATTCTAATAATTAATCTTGGATAATATAGTTTTATCAAGCATCAATGCGAAGCACTAATCAAACACAACATAAACTAGCTATAGTCATTTTCCCAATGGTGGGTGTCCTGTTATTGTTCAGCGCTATTATTTCTTTAGAATTTAAGCCTCACTTGATGCTATGCGGTTTTGTGCGCCTCTTGGTAAGTTTCCTCTTGAGTTTGGCACTTACCTGGGCCCTTGTTTGGCAAAACAGACCTACACGGAAAAATTACCGCACAGGATTTCTGCTTAGCGCGGCATTGTTATGCCTGGTTTATGGTTTGGGGGCGAGTGAAAGCCAGCAGGGGATTGAAGTAAGCCCGTTTCTATTGATCATATTTGGCAGTTTCCTCGGCGCGTTCCTGGTTTCTAACCTGGTTCGCGGCTGGTGGGAAAATAATGCCCCGCCGGATCCAAGCGTCGAAGCTGATGTGCTGAGACTTCACTCAGAATTCATGGGCGAACCGGTCAGGACGCCGTTATATAAACGCGCTTTAGACATCATCTTTTCACTGGTCTCGCTGATTATTTCAATGCCCATCTGGGTCGTATTGATCTTTTTAATTTGGTGGGAAGACCCAGGGCCGGTGTTATTTGTAAAGAACGCGGTTGGCAAGGGCGGTAAGAATTTTAAACAATTCAAGTTCCGCTCAATGATTATTGATGCGGAAAGGGATACCGGGCCGATATCAGGTTATGAAAACGACGAGCGCGTGCTCTTTTTTGGGAAGCTGATCCGCAAGACAGCCCTGGATGAGTTACCGCAGCTGATCAATATCCTTTTGGGGCAAATGAGTTATGTCGGTCCGCGGCCACAGCGCACAGTCTTGGTGCATAAATACCTGCAAGCGCTGCCCGAGTATGCCCGAAGGCACCGCATCAGCCCCGGGTTGGCCGGCCTGGCGCAGGTGGCGGATTCTTATGACATCACGCCCAAAGAGAAATTAGCCTGGGACCTGGTTTACATCCAGAAACTGGGGTTAGGTCTTGACCTGAGGATCTTATTAACGGCGTTTGTTTTAGTGTTTATATTGCGTTGGCGGAGGGGGAATAACGCAGAGCAAGTTGCCCGCAAGCTGCTCGGCGTGCAGAAGCCTAAACTAGGTTAATTACCAAACCTAAAGAAGATTTTTAATTTCTATTGAATTGATTACTTAGAAGCCGGTTAACTTGCAGTGCTTGAAGCGGTTTTGAGCTTTCTCCAGGCAATCAATAAGACAACACTGATAATCAAGGCGTTCAGGGCTTGGCCTGCAATGGCGCCGTAAAGCTCCCACTTGTGGATGAACCAAATCCCGACGCTAAACATGCTGACGATTGCCAGTAAATTAGCAATGAAAATATGCTTGCCTTGACGGATGGCGCGGAAGGCGATCTGCAGCGGCCAATTGATGTACAGGAAGAAATAAAAAATTACCATGGCAAAGATACCACTGGCATATGGCAGGTAGGTATCTCCCTTGAGCAGCTCTAAAAGCTGCGGGGCAAAGATCATATTCAGGATGAGCAAGCCGATAATGGGAACCCCGGCAACTAGGTAGATCAGCAAGAGGATCCGATTTAGCTTTGGGAACCCCGATTGATGATAGGCTTTTGCCGCTAGGGGCGTGGCAAAGGTATCCGTCGCGCGCAGCAGTACATGCACCGGGGCGACCAAGTTTTGTAAGGCTTGATAGGCGCCGGCAGCGGCAAAACTAACCATGCCTGCCATGATGATGGGATAGAGATGCAACACAGCCCAATCTGCCATACTAGCACCCAAGATCCAGCGCCCAAAGCGCCAATTTTTCATCCAGGTGGTGCGCAGGTTTGGAATCTCACGGGTAAAGTACTTCTTTGCCAGCCAGAGGCCGATAGCAGTTGCCGCAAGTGCGCCCCAGCCGATGGCATTCAGCCCCGTGCGGCCGGTAATTTCCTGGTGTATGCCGGGCAGGAGGATGATTGCCAGGCGGATGATATTTGAAACGCCGCTTAGGATGACAGCTTTTTGAACCTCGCCGCGTGTGTAGAATGTGCGCCTAAAAAACTCCTGGAGTTGCCAGGTAAAGAAACAAAACCAAAGGGTAAAGATCGTTGGGCCAACAGTGTCGTTGCCCAGCTTGGTTAAAATCCACCCAACCAATAATGCAATAAATGAGGAGAGCCCTGCGAGGATTAATTGCTGGATAGCTGCGGCTGAAAAATAGCCTTTGAACTCACCAGGCGTTGAGATTGCCCCGAAGGTATTGAGCGGTTGGATGATCAACCCATCCTGCACTGAGCGAATAAAGTAAATGGCTAAAAAACCGAGCACATAAACGCCCAACTCGGTAGGGGACACTAACCTGGCCAATAAAACAGAGGCGAGGAAGTTGGAAAGTGAAATGAAGCCCTGGTCAATGGCAGCATACTTGCCGTTGTTTGCCATTTTGGAGGTAAATACCTTGGGCACTTTGCTGATGTAATTATTTAATGCTTTCATCTCGCCAAAGAAAAGTCGTGGACTATCAAGAATTATTTGCAGACGATACTATATCACAGAGTGTCGGCCCCAACAATAAAAATGCTTTTAGAAAGTGCTTACTTGAAATTTTGGTTTCCGCAGTTGAGAAATTATCATCCCTGCTAGCATCAAGGCTGCCCCAACGAATCCCCGTGGACCTAAGGTCTCGCCTAATATGAGCCATCCTCCTATGGCGGCAAACAAACTCTCTAGGCTGAGGATGATGGCAGCATGGGATGGTTCAGCTTTTTTCTGGGCAATCACTTGTAAGGTGTATGCCAGCCCGACAGAAAGAAAAGCGCCATAAGCCAGCGGCAGCCAACCATCATAAATTTGGGTTGATGATGGTGTTTCAAAGATATAAGCTGTCAACAAGCTCAAAGCGCCACAAATGAGGAACTGGATGATTGAAAGGCGTAAGGGGCCCACGCGCTTGGTATAAAAGCCGATCAGGTGGACGTGCACCGCCCAAATGAAAGCGCCTATAAGCACAATTATGTCGGAAACGGCAATAGAAAAATCTTCCCTAATGCTCAGCAAGAACAAGCCCCCGACGGCAAGAAGCGCACCAAGCCAATTATTAAGGTATGTGTTTTGGCCTAAAACCAAACCAAGAAGCGGAACCAGCACAACATACAAACCTGTGATAAAACCAGCCTTGCCAGCCGTCGTGCCCACCAAGCCGACCTGCTGCAGGGTGGCACCGGCAAATAAGACCAAGCCAGTAATTACTGCGCCAAGCCAATCTTTTGAGGCGATTTTCTGTTGGTTTGCGGGGTTCTTTAGGAATAACGATGTGAATAAGAATAAGGTTAGGCCGCCCAGTAGGAAGCGCACCGCATTAAAGGTGAAGGGACCCATGAAGGTCATGCCGGTGCGCTGGGCTACAAAGGCAAACCCCCAAATGGCAGAGGTCAGCAGAAGGATTAAGTCAGCAGAGAGGGCTGTAATAGCTGGTTCCTTTTTATTGGCGGATATGCCAAATCACTTTTCCAAGCACTGATTCAAATGGTATGAGTCCTAACTGGCGGCTGTCTATGGATTCAACCATGGATCCGCGTACGTCATAACCATTGCCCTGTATTTTAACCACTTTTTTTATCATCATACCGTATTGGGCATGATGGAAAGCAATCACATCGCCGACCTTGATCTTCCCAAATAGAAACGGAGACCTTGCAATGATTACAAAGTCTCCGTTTTTGTATTGAGGATAAAGGCTGTCGCCTTTAATTTTCAAAACCTTGATCATTAAAGAACTGGATAAACCACTTCTTCTGCAGGCGCATAGGGTGCTTTGGCTTTCTTGGTGGGAATGCCTTTGATCTCCCAGAAGATTTCAGCAAAGCGATTGACGGCTGTGAGCAGATCTAAAGCCATCTGCCGGTCAGCGGTCTGGCGTGCTTTTGAGCCAAGTTTCATAATCTTGTCAACTAAGGGGAGCAGTTCCGGGAATTTTTCTGCATGCTCTGGTTTCATAAAGTCGCCCCAGATCACCCGTACTTCGTGTTTAACCATCTCGGCGTGTTCTTCTTTTACGGCGATGTAGCGGCTCATGCTGTTATGCCAGTTTGCATCTTTCTCAGGGTGTTCGCCTTCGAGGCCTTTCATCAAGTCAATCATTCTTATGACTGTGAGCGCACCTAACTGGGCATGGTGGGGGTCGTAAATGCCGCAGGGAATGTCGCAGTGTGCTTTAGCGGTGTCGAATTTAATGACCTGGTCTATAGATTTAAAAATTTTGTGAAACATGTTACCTCCTGTATGGGTTAGTTTTTATATTGAGATAACTATACACAAAACGCCTCTTAAAATCAAATTATTGATCTGTACACCAATGACGAAAAAGCGTCCATACGGGGTTTGCAGTACTGGCATGAACGCAGTCAAAGCATCTGTAAAGCCCTCACCCTCCCCTCTCCCTTTTAAGATTATTTGATTTGGCAATAAGTTATGAAAAGGGAGAGGGTTTTAAATGATTTGGTTTTTAGCTTAACCTTTATAACGTTCAGAGAAAAGCCAATGAGGTTATGTTGTCACTGCGATATTGCAACACTGTCTGAAGTTAAAAATGAGATTGCTCCCCCAATGGGACGCTACGCAGTCACTGCGTTTGCAACTCTTCCAGAGTGCTTCGCTATGACAAAAACTACGGGACGCTACGCGGTCGTTCCTAGCAACTCTTTCAGAGTGCTCCGCTATGACAGGATGGGTGTCACTGCGAGCTTGCGAAGCAGTCTAAAGTATAAAGATGAGATTGCTCACCTGCACTGCGCAAGCGCAGCGCAAGTGTCATGCGTCGCAATGACATAAAATGGAAAAAGCTTATAGTTTTGGAAGCGACAGTGTAAATATAGCGCCGCCGTCTGGGTGGTTTTCGGCTGTGAGGGTGCCATTGTGTACTTCAGCTAGCTTTCTTGCTATAGCCAGTCCTAAACCAGTCCCGCCGTGCTCACGGCCTCTGCTCTTGTCCACCCGGTAAAAGCGTTCAAAGACTTTATCGATGTATTCCTCTGGAATGCCTGGTCCTTGATCGCGGATGCTTAGTTTGATGTTCCCTTGTTCATCGACAATACTTACAGTAATGGACGTATTTGGTTTGCTGTAGCGCTGCGCATTTTGTAATAAATTGTGTAATATTTGCTCGATGCGTTCGGGGTCAGCTGAAACTAAGGCGGCATTTTCCTGGCTTACAAGCCTTACTTTGATATTTGCTGCTGCTAAGGTTGTTTCAAAGCGCTGAATTATTGTTTGGGTTAATAGGTTTAGGTCGACAGGTCGTAAATTTAGAGACAGCTCGCCAGAATCAGCCATGGCTATGGTACGCAAGTCATCTACAAGGCGCGTGAGCAGCTTATTTTGTTCAATAATGGGCGTAATGGCATCTTGGGTTAGCGGATATATCCCATCCTGTAAAGCTTCAAGGTTAGCCTGCTGCACCGCCAGGGGCGTGCGCAATTCGTGGGCAATATCTGCCGTCATGGCACGGCGCTGCTTTTCTACATCTTGCAGTGAAGTAGCCATTTGGTTGAAGGTGTTGCCAAGTTTTGTTAGCTCATTGTTACCTTTAAGCTGTACGCGCTGCTCAAGATCGCCTTCAGAGAGGCGCGTGGCTGCGTGGGTGAGGGCTTTAACTGGCCTCAGGATCGCCCCTGAAAGGATTAGCGCTAAGACGATGGCGATTACCCCAGAAGCAACCGCAGCCCAAAGCGTGGCTTTTTGGATGCGTTCAATTAATTGGCCCTCAAAATTAAGCGGCAGGTTGGGGATGCCGCCTTCTGGAATCAGGTAGCCAACGGTCTGGCTATCATTGGTTAGTGGTATGGCGCTATCGATGTAGCCCTCTTCTAATTTTGTGCCGATTTCGGCTGGATCCTGGCTGTAAACAACCGTGCCAGCGTTATCGGTTAGGATGTGGCCAGACCTGCCGCGTCCCATGCCAAAACCCTGCCCGGACATGGGGCCAGAACCCCCTGTAACCTGCTCGGTTACTGGTGTTTGGGTTTGCTCTGGGCTGGGTGTACCCGTAAGCTGGTTTAAATATTCTTGTGTTTGCTGATACCCTTTTAGAGGTAGGTTACTGCCAGAGCCCTGACCCTTGCCCATTCCAGCATGCTGTGTAGATTCCTCTGTTGTGGCGGGGGCGGTTAAGGCGACAGTGGCTGTTTCACTCATTGCGGCAGGCTCTTCCAAATTTGAATCAAACAAACTGGCTACATCCTGCCAATCTGATTGGGTGTTATAAAATGTCTCCAGTTCCTCAGTCAGCGATTCAACGCCCGCAAGGGAACTTCGGCCAAAATAACGGCGCACCTGTTCCTCAGCCGAAAAGCTAGCTGTCAGGAATACAATCCCCAGGGCTACGAAAATGACAATAGCAAAGGACAGGAAAAGTTTAATCCGCACGTTGCCCTTCGCATTTGATAAAACGATAGCCAATGCCAAACACCGTTTCAATATACTTGGCGTTTTTGGGGTCTTCTCCCAGCTTATTACGCAAGTTCTTTATGTGTGCATCGATGCTGCGCTCGTAACCCTCGTAAGCTGTCCCCTGGGAGGATTCTAATAATTGCAGGCGGCTCAACACCCGCCCCGGCTGTTCTGCTAAGGCGACCAAAAGGGCAAACTCCGTTGGGGTCAGCGGGATAGGTTCATCCTTTTGGAAAACCTGGTGTCCATCCAGGTTTATCGTTAAGTCACCACAGAGGATTTGTTGTCCAGCACCAGTCTGCTTTCCTGCCCTGCGTAAAACTGCTTTGACACGGGCAACTACTTCACGGGGAGAGAAAGGCTTGGTGATGTAATCATCCGCACCAAGTTCTAAGCCAATCAAACGATCTACCTCATCTACGCGGGCTGTGACCATGATGATAGGGGTATCTTTTAGTTTGCGGATATGGCGGGCCACGTCCAAGCCATCCATGCCGGGTAAATTAAGATCCAATAGAACCAGGTCTGGTTTTTCTCTTTCCCAGAGCAGCACACCTTCGTCACCGTTATAAGCGCCGACAGCTTGGAAGCCACTGCGCTCAAGGTAGGCCTGTAGGACCTTATTTAATTCTTTTTCATCTTCAATGACGAGTATCTTTGCCATGTTATTTTCCATTTAGACCATATTTATTATAATTATAGACTGCATACAATGAAGAACACGAATATTCACAACTTATTCACAATGTCTCTATTGAATCTGCACCATCCATTGATAAACTTTAGCAAGTTATTCGATTAGGAGTGAATTTTATATGAAGAAAAATGTCTTATCACCTAAGCTGCGATTAAATTGGACGATTGACGCCGCCTTGTTTATTGGGGCAGTGCTTACCATATTAACCAGCATTTATTTTCTCATCTTCCCGGTAGGCGGGTATATGGGCGGGCGCAACCCCCTTTATGGGATTGTGATCGTTTTTGACCGAGAAGGTTGGGAGTTTTTGCATAAATGGGGTAGCCTGTTTATGTTCTTGATTGCCCTGATCCACATCATAGTGCACTGGAATTGGATTGTAGGGACAACCAAAAGGGTGTTTGGCTCGATTGGTAATAAAGAAAATAAATTTGGTCCGCGCCTGGCCTACAACATCATCATTGATGCCCTGATTGCCTTGAGTTTTATTGTCTGTGGTCTCACAGGCATTTACTTTTTCTTTGCTGGTGAACATCCCGTGAGAACTTTTTTGTTTAGCACTTTCGTGTGGGATATGCTGCATACCTGGAGCGGCGTGGTGATGATCATGGCCATCATATTGCATTTCACATTGCATTGGAAGTGGGTGGTTAATATCACTAAGAAAGTATTTGCAAGGTTCAAGAAATCAGAACCGGTATTGTTGAACCAAAACGATTCGGCAGTAATGAGTTGAGGGTTGAAGAAATGATTAAAAAGATAATGGGTTACTTAGTACTCTTAGTTATCTTCGCTGGATTGGTTTGGGGTGGGGTAAACCGAACAGTGGCAAAATGGGAAAATGAAAACGTGGAATTCAGTAGTGCCAATGCAGGTTACAGCGAGGACGGGTATCTGCGTGAAATACAGCAAAATGAAACGGTCCAAGCTACCGTCGAATCGGTCAAATCTGGCATCTGGACACTGCGCCTGGATGATGGCAGCCTGGTTGAGGTTGAAGGAAGATCTCTCACTTATGCCATTCAGCGCGGGTTTGTTGTGGAAGAAGGTGACGAACTGACCATCAGCGGTTTTTATGATGTATCCGGAAATTTTGAGCTCACAGAAGTTATAAACCACACCCAGGGCAATAACTTAGTGCTCAGGAATGAATACGGCAACCCCCTGTGGGGAAAGGGTGGCGGCGGGGGTGGCGGCGGTGGGGGCGTGGACCATTAATAGGCCCATTATCCCCGCAAACCAAGTTGTTTTGTGAAAGTAAACAACAATAACAATGTAACGAGGCTGCAGCGAAAAAGCAGCCTCTTTTTATTGTTCTTGACACCACTGCCCCTTTTCCGTATAATACTCCTTGCCCAATTGGCAAGCAATCCCTGGTAGCTCAATCGGCAGAGCGGGCGGCTGTTAACCGCTAGGTTAGAGGTTCGAGTCCTCTCCGGGGAGCTTGATTTATCAGATCTTAGCTTTACTCCTGGAATTACGCCGACCAGGAGTATTTTTTTGAAGGGCAAAAAATTTCGGCAATTTTTTATCACGCTTGTGCTATAATATCACTCGCATGATGGCCCTGTAGCTCAATTGGCAGAGCAAGCGCCTCTTAAGCGTTAGGTTCTGGGTTCGAGTCCCAGCAGGGTCATTTTTTCATTTAAAACAGTGAGGTTCTGTGTTCCCCAGAAGGAGACAGTGTCAAGTCCCAGCAGGGTCATTTTTTCATTTAAAACAGTGAGGTTCTGTGTTCCCCAGAAGGGGACGCTGTCGAGTCCCAGCAGGGTCATTTCCTATTTAACCACGAGCTTCTGTGTTCCCCAGAAGGGGACGATGTCGAGTCCCAGCAGGGTCATTTTTTCATTTAAAACAGTGAGGTTCTGTGTTCCCCAGAAGGGGACGATGTCGAGTCCCAGCAGGGTCATTTCCTATTTAATCTTGAGGTTTTGTGTTCCCCAGAAGGGGACAGTGTCGAGTCCCAGCAGGGTCATTTCCTATTTAACATCGAGGTTCTGGGTTCCCCGGTAGGGGACGCTGTCGAGTCCCAGCAGGGTCATTTCCTTTTTCATACTCGGAGGTATTGGGTTTACCAGAAGAAGATTTGAATCGATGGATAATCTTAGCCAGCTGCCTAAGTAAAACTTAAGGCCTTTTAACCAAATAATTCCTGCCGCTACCCAGTCGATGCTGTATAATTTAGGCATAACCAAAGATCTGGAGGAATACTATGGAATCTGGTGCTCGTGTAATTCATGCCCCACGCGGGTCTCAACTGACCTGTAAAAACTGGCTTATTGAAGCCGCTTACCGTATGATCCAAAACAACCTAGACCCAGCTGTGGCAGAAAAGCCGGAAGAATTGGTGGTTTATGGAGGCCGCGGACAGGCTGCCCGCTCGTGGGAAGCTTTTGATGCCATCTTAGAAAGCCTCAAAAACCTGGCGGAAGATGAAACCCTATTGGTGCAATCTGGTAAACCAGTTGGCATCTTTAAGACGCATACAGATGCACCGCGGGTACTGATTGCCAATTCCAACCTGGTGCCGCATTGGGCGACCCAGGCACACTTTGATGACCTAGCAGCCAAAGGGCTGATTATGTACGGGCAAATGACCGCCGGCTCGTGGATTTACATTGGCACGCAAGGCATTTTGCAGGGCACCTATGAGACTTTGGGCGCTTTAGCGAAGCAAAGGGGCTGGGAGTCCTTGAAAGGCAAGTTTGTTTTGACAGCTGGCTTGGGCGGCATGGGCGGCGCACAACCCTTAGCCATTACCATGAATAACGGCGTTGGTTTAATTGTTGAGGTTGACCCAGACCGAGCCCATAGGCGCTTAGAGATTGGTTACGTGGATGCGGTCACGGACACTTTGGAAGAGGCCATGACGCTTGTGGAAGAGGCGCTTGAAGATGAAACACCCACGTCCATAGGCTTGATTGGCAACGCGGCAGAGATTTACCCTGAGTTAGTTCTGCGCGGCGTTGTGCCAGATGTGGTGACAGATCAAACACCAGCGCACGACCTGATGAGTTACATTCCAGCAGGCATGTCGCTTGAAGAAGCTTATGCGCTTCAAACATCCGATCCCAAAAAATTTGCAGAGCTTTCGCAAGCATCCATGGCTGCCCACGTGCAAGCCATGCTGGCATTCCAGCGCTTAGGTGCGGAAGTTTTTGATTACGGCAATAACCTGCGCCAGCGCGCATATGATTACGGCGTCAAAGATGCATTTAACTTCCCTGGCTTTGTGCCAGCGTATATTCGCCCGCTGTTTTGTGAAGGCAAGGGTCCTTTCCGCTGGGTAGCCCTCTCCGGTGACCCAGAAGATATTTACCGAACTGATGAGGCAATTGCTAAATTATTCCCAGAGGACGATCACTTGCAGCGTTGGCTCAAAATGGCACGGGAGAAGGTGCCCTTCCAAGGCCTGCCATCGCGTATTTGTTGGTTAGGTTATGGGGAACGGGCAAAAGCTGGCCTGGCATTCAACCAACTGGTCGCTGATGGTGTGGTCAAAGCGCCTATCGTGATCGGGCGCGATCATCTTGATGCTGGTTCCGTAGCCTCTCCGAACCGGGAGACTGAAAGCATGCGCGACGGCACGGATGCGGTGAGCGACTGGCCCATTTTGAATGCCTTGCTCAACGCGGTAAATGGGGCTACCTGGGTTTCCTTCCATCATGGCGGCGGGGTTGGGATTGGCTTTAGCCAGCACGCTGGCCAGGTTATCGTTGCAGATGGCACCCCAGAAGCAGCAAAAAGACTGGAGAGGGTTTTGACCTGTGACCCGGGCATGGGTGTGGTGCGGCATGCAGATGCTGGCTACCCGGAAGCTATAGAATTTGCGCGCAAACACGACGTAAGAATACCTATGCTTGGTAAGTAATGAGCAGAACCGGCCGGGTTGTCCTTTTCATTTTCGCCATACTGATTGGTGTTGGGGTCGGCTTAGTTTATGGTTGGCTGGTGTTACCCCCTACGCCTGATCAGGCTGGCTTGCAAGACCTGCGCATGGATTACAAGACGGATATTGTTTTGATGGCTGCAGAACTCTATAATACAGAAAATGACTTGCAGGCTGCACAAAACAGGCTTTCTCAAATTGAACAAAATTCTGTTATCGACCTGGTTAACCAGGCTGTGTTGTATGCCCAAACTATCGGGTATATGGCAGAAGACGTGCAGTTAATGGAAAACCTGGCAACTGCCCTTCAGAGCCAGTAGGTAAATTCAGAAAATGAATCATAACAACGAATTTCCCTGGTATATACTGACAGGCCTCATCCTTGGCATGCTTTTGGGGTTCACATTGACCAGGTTGATGGTGCCGCTGCAAAGTCAACCAGCCAACCCGGTGGAATTATCTGCGATAGGAAAGGATTTTTACCGAGTGACGATTGCCGAGACATACGCAGCATCCTCCAATCTAAGCAGGGCTTTAAGCAGGCTGGAATTATTGAAAGATCCAGACCCTATTCAAGCGCTGTCAGCCCAGGCGCAGCGTTTGCTTGCGCAAAACGTATCAAGTTTGGAAGCCAGCGCCTTAGCTCAATTGGCAGAGGTTTTAAGTGCCATCGAGCCAACAACAGAAGAATGATTTATTAATCCGAGCGTTGATCAAGTAGTGCGAACTGTTAGTTCGAACACAATATCAAGCATTCACCAAATTTGTGACAAAACGACTTAATAAAAAAAAGGTTGCCCTTGGCTATTTGGGCAACCTTGAAATTCATGTGCGAACAGGATGTGATGCTTAAGGCATTGGATTCTCAGTTCCCCAATCTTGGCCGAGAAACAAAAGGATATCTACTTGTGAATTTGGATCATACTGAATCGTGATGCGCGATGAAGGGGTGATATTCATCAGTTCAACCAGGTATTTGAGGGTATATGGCTTACTACCAAAGAGATTTAACTGGGAATAGAAGATGTAATCTGAATTGACTGCTTCAACAACTTGAAGCCCCATTGAGCGCAAGTATTCAGCTGTTTGTTCAGCCAGGCCTTCTATGCCAGAGCCATTTTGAATTGCAATGGTCGCGTTTTCCAGCTTTGCCAATTCAAGCGTATCGCTGCCTACCGCAGCCGGGCCAACAGCAATGCCGCTCAAAAACACTTCATCCCTTAATATGCGGATTTTATCCGTGTTGGGGATCAATATATCCAACCCATCAGGCGATTTGGCAAAATTGACATATTGACCTGTAATTACCACATGTTTTATTTGATCTTTTGGCACTTCCAGGGCCTTTAATCCCAAGCGGATTGCTTGATCCAGCCCCAGGTTGGTTTTAATCCCGGATGAGAGGTTGGCGTATAGCTTATCCGCATTGGCAATTAACTTAGGCATCATATTGAATTTGACAATGCGGTCCCTGATTCCTAATACGACTTGCTGCTGGCGGTTAGCCCGGTCAAAGTCGCCGCCTTCTGTACTGCGTGACCTGGCATAGGCTAAGGCAAGATTGCCAGGTAAAACGTGAGTGCCAGGCTGCAAGTAGATTGGCTTTCCTTCTTCCCCTTCCCCGATCGGGTCAATCCTTACCTCTTCCGTGACTTTAACTTTTACCCCATCAATATTATCGATAAAACTTTCAAAGGCAGTAAAATCGACCTGGGCGTAATATTGAATTGGAACGCCCAGAAATTCCTCTACGGTACGCTTTGCCATCTCGGGGCCACCGCCGGGCATCTTCCAGGCTTCACCCAGAAAATAAGCGGTGTTTATCTTGTCATACTCAAATCCATGAATCGGCACCCATAAGTCACGCGGAATAGAGATCATGCCAGCCGTATTATGGATGGGGTCAAGGGTGAACAGGATCATGGTATCTGTGCGGGGGATATCGCCCGCTTGCCAGTCGCGGTAATCCAAACCCATCAAGAGCAGGTTCACACGCGATTTACCATCCCATGGATCTGGTAATTTTAAGTTTTCAACCGGCACATCAACAAACTCAGGTTCTTGCGTCTCATCAAACGCAGTTTCTACTTTTGTGGGTTTGTCAATCGGGGCGCCTGGTAAGTTGATGATGGTCATACCCATAACAAGGTTTCGTACGAAGAATCCGGCCAGGACAGCCCCGGCAATTCCAAAAACAATAAAGGCAATTAGGGCTATCTTGACACCCTTGCTTTTAGGTAAAGCAGCCTGAAGCTTTTTAAATAAACTCATAATCTTGCCAAATTCACTTTTTAAAATTGAATAACTACTTAATAATTAGGATAATTGTGTCAACTTAGTCTATGGCTGGGGGCGGCACGGGCAAACTATCCTTGAGGGTGGCCTGCCATTTATCGCCTTCATCAATAAGCATTACAGGAATATCTTCAACGATAGGATATTTTCGATCGCAATCTTGACATATTAGCCAGCAATCTTGATGAAGCTCTAAAAGCCCTTCTTTTTCTTGTACGCAAACTGGGCATCGTAATATTTCTAATAATTCTTTACTGACCATAATATTCTCCAATTTTTTCTACATCAACAGATATAGGCCGGGTAAATGCTTTACCAGCGCGATTATTTTACCACATCCCATTAGGCTGAGATTATTACAGGTTAAGGTGTTGGGATATCCTCTGTACCTGGACCATACTCAAAGATAGCTTGCCAAGGACGGTATTGCGTGGTGATCACATCAGAAAAATGGACCCCTCCATCCCTGTAAACCGTCCGGTCAACCCGGATGTAAGCGCCATCGGCTTCATAGTCAACTTGCTTTATCTCGTCCTTGTCCAGTTCGGGGTTTTCGCGGTACAAAGGCTCAGGGGCTTCCACAATATTGGTTAGACCAGAGGTTTGCCATTCTACTGAACGTCCATCTTTGGTTGAGTAAAACTTCCAGGTCAGGGAATAGTTACCCATATAGGTTTCCATCAGCAACCAGTAGGGGGTATCGTTGGTAAAACGTAAATCCACGATGGGCACAAAGACTGTTGCGTCTAAGCCGGCTAATCTTGTGTCCCGGCTGCCGTCGCGTTTCTGTTCGTAATATCCCACGCGATAGGCATGGGGGTGCCTTTCCACGATTGGAAAGCCAGCAAAGAAGGCGGTTCGAAATAGGGTTGTACTAACCTGGCAGACGCCACCGCCCACGCCTTTGATGGTCTGGTTGCCAACGATAATAAGGGCTTCGGCGTATCCATTCTCAAGGCTGATGTTCCCCAGAGCCTCAGCCATTGAAAAAGTTTCCCCGGGCGGAATTAATAAACCATGGAAACGCTTGGACGCAGCAGCAATGTTTTGGACGCGTTCAGGGTCAGAACCATAAAAGTAGGAGGTCTCAGCATACACCAACTCAGTGATCCCCAAAGAATCACCAGCCCGGTCATCCGTTACTTCAGGTTCATTAAGGTCTACAAGCAAGGTAATATCGTGTTCTCCTGAAAGCAATTGGTCGTTAATATAATCTGCGCTGGCATCGACATTCAAGGTCCGCCCGATTGTGGCAGGTTCGATGACCTCTAATAAACGGGTGTCGTCATTGAAAATAAACCTGGCATTGACCGGGTCGACTTTTAATTTTGGTGCTAAGCTGGCCAGGTAAATTGTGAGTTGCTGTTTGTTAATAGCGATATTGATTTCTGCAGAATCCCCGTTTTCCTCCTTGTTAATAACCAGGAACTTTGCCAGCTCTTCAGGTGTTATTGTCCAAGGTCCGGCATCATCTCCAGGTTCAGGCAGACGCAGGGTTAATGGCTGGCTGAGAATAGCCTCTGCCAGTTCCGCCGCAGGGCCAGCATCCATGATCTGCGGATTTGTCTCGCTAATGACAAGAGGGACAACCCCATCTTGCAGGGCTAATAGTGGCTGTTCAAGCATGGCCATGCTCTTCGGGATATCTACCTGTATGCCAATTTGCCCGGGAATGGCTTGAACCTGCGTGCCATTTACAGCCACAGATGCTTCTATGACGGGCTGGTTTACCTGGTTGGCAATGTTTTGAAGGGCACGATAGGCAATCCTTTGATCGTAAATGATGACTGGCGATATGCTGACGCCATTTTGACGTGCCTGTAATTGGTTGCGAATGCTGGTCAATAATCCCTTGCTGCGGCCAACTTCAAAAGCTTTTTTGGCACTTGCTAAGGGGTCGATATTTAAGCCAACCTGCTGCGGGGTATATAGCCAGTTTTGCTCTTGATCCGTAACCAGCAACCTACCTTTGCTGGGGTAGCTTAATTGCTCATGAATCACCTGGGCGGCTTCATCAATAGTCAGCCCAGATAGATCAACGCCGGACATATTTACACCGGGAAAGATGGTATCACGATGATTGACTTCATAGGATACGAGGTAAATGCCCGCAAACAAGCCGAAAAGAACGACACCCAGGCACAATGCAATAATAATTTGCAGCGGCCAGCTCATGTAGGTTGATTTTATTGATGTATTTGTAACCATTTGACTTCAAAACGATTATACTGCAATCGCTTTGCCTTTCCTTTTGCATACCTTCCACAATGAACAGGTAGTATAAACATTTATTAACTGTTTAATAAGACGGAATAATGGTATATTATGTTCCTTGATATTAACGGTGTAAAATAAAGCAACAAAAATCATCATGAAACTAAAAAAACATAATGTTGTTTTTCAGATTTTGTTTCTGATAATAATCTTATTGGGAGCCTTTTCGAATCCAAAGCCAATAAAAGCCCAGGCTGGCACGGCTTATGACATGATTAATGGGGTAAACGAGCTGAGGGCACTTAATGGCTTAGCGCCTTTGAGTATTAACGCGGCTTTGATGGCCGCTGCCCAAGCCCACGCAGATTGGATTACCGAAACTGGCTTGGGCGGGCATGAAGGTGTTGACGGCACCTACGCGGTTGACCGTGCCATTATTGCCGGTTATGGCGGCGGCGCTAAAGTCTATGTCAACGAGAATTGGGCCAGGGGCTATAACCTCTCGGTCTATGATTGTATTTATGTCAGTTGGAATGACCCTGATCATATGGGGAATATGCTGACTATTTATCACAACGAGATTGGGGCAGGGGTCAGCGTAGACTCTCAAAACAGGGTGACTTACGTGCTCAATGTTGGCCACGTGAGCGGCAGCGTGGAACCACTGCCTGAAACAACGTTGGTGCCGACCCAACCACAGATTACCTATGCGCCGTATTTACAGACATCTACACCAAATGCCGATGGCAGCATCATGCACACGGTGCGGTATGGGGAGTTTTTAATCACAATAGCCGAAGCATATGGCATCCCGCTCAACGACTTATTGACTTTAAATAACCTGACCATGGATTCAGCAATTTACCCAAACGATGTGCTGGTGATTAAGGTGGGGGTGACCCAAGAGCCTACCGAGGCAATACCCCCTACACCTACACGAACACCTACGCTGCGTGCCACACCCACCCCGCGCCCAAGCCTGACACCTGTCTTAACGCAAACCCCAACCCCGAAACCAGAGCGAAGTCCTGGGGTAATTGCTAGGATGTTTTCGGGTAATGCGAAATATTTGGCTATCGGCCTGATTGGAATCAGCCTGGTTGGGATTGTGCTGCTGGTGGTCAGCTCAAAGCGCATCCATTAGAAAATTATCCCCTAATTTGCTTGTGGCAGGGGGTTACTGAGCCTGCTTATCGATATAAGCGCTTTGAGAAGCGTGGCATAAATACAGCGAGGCTTGTTTGCCGGTTTGGGCATAATACTTTTTGCCAAGATAATCACAAAATTCGTGTGCGCGTGCTTCGTTCACCAGGTTAACGGTACACCCACCAAAGCCCGCACCCGTCAACCTGGCGCCATAGCAACCTGGAAAAGATGAGGCGATTTCTACCAAGCGGTCTAATTCAACGCAACTTACTTCGTATAAATCCCGCAAGCTTGTGTGACAGTCACCCATCAATTTCCCAAAACCTTCGATGTCATTCAGGTCTAAGAGCCTAATACCTTTCCTGACTCGGGCAATTTCTTCAATGACATGGCGGGCTCTTTTTGCGATTTTGCCCGGCAAGAAATGCGCATAATGCTGAAACTGATTTATGTTGACATCGCGCAGGGCTGAAATACCAGGTAGGTAGTTTTTTAGGATGGATAAAGCCTCCTCGCACTCACCGCGTCTCTGGTTGTAAGCTGAATCTGCCAAGGAGCGCCGAACGCGGGAATCGGCGACGACTATGGCGACACCAGCAGGAAGATCAATAGCTTTGCACGCCAGGCTTCGTATGTCAATCTCTACCGCTTTGCCTTTTTCGCCAAACAAGATCGCCAATTGGTCCATTAAACCCGATTGCACGCCAATGTACTTGTTTTCTGAGGTTTGAATTAATTTAGCTAGTGTTAGCTTATCAATTTCTAAACCACACAGCGCTTGGAAGGCTAAAGCAAAACCAACCTGGACCGCGGCAGAGGAACTCAACCCGGCCCCGATAGGGATATTGGATGTGTAGGAGGCTGACAGTCCGCAAAGCGGGTAACCAGACTGCTGCAAAGCCCAGGCAATGCCAGCCGGGTAAAGGGCAAAGCGAGGCAGCGGATTATTGGCGCAGTCAAGCTTATGATCCAAGTGTTCAATTGGAATAGATATTTCTTTGTTGAGGTCTAGTGCCTTCAGGTGAATGAATGGAGAAGAGGTAGGCACGGCCGTTATCGTGAGGTATCGATCAATGGCGACTGGTAAGACAATACCATCGTTGTAATCAACGTGTTCACCCAGTAAATTCACCCTGCCTGGCGCAAAAACTTTGATGCTTGCTTCCATTTGACTTTATTCCGTTGGTTGATCTATAAGAAGGTTGTTAATGGCGGTCTCAACAAATTTTTGTTTTTTGGCATGACTCCACTGCTTGATCTCAAGCTCTCGTTTCAAGGCCGCAATGTGGTTTTCCACTTCTTCAATATAAACCAATTGTGCGGGTCCGTTTAATTTAACGTAGCGGGCGCCTTTGCCGTTATTATGCTGCTGCAGACGGCGGTAGGGATCAGTGCTCCAGCCTGTGTAATAGGCACCATTGGCACATTTTAAGAGGTAACAGAAATAAGCCATGGATTTTGAATGATTTTAAAGTTGAATCAACCTTTCACAAACCCACCAGGAAGCGGGTCAATCTCATCAATGGGGCACCAATAATGATGCCGATCAAATCAAAGCCAACCATAGGGCCAATCACTGCAATTGCCAGCAAGAGGATCGGGCCATATTGATGAATTTTTGCATAGGTATTTTGAAAACTGGCGGGCAAGAAATAACTCAGCACTTTTTCCCCGTCCAGCGGCGCAAGCGGAATCAAGTTAAATAAGAATAGGGCGATGTTAATGAAGACAAACTCAAGTAAAAACTGACCCAATGTGGGTAAAAATGAATTACTTATGTTAATGAACTCTACGAGTCTAAAGCGCAAGGGGATTGCAGCGATAATGGCTAATAATAAATTCATCAGAGGCCCGGCAATGGAAACAAGCATCACGCCGGCTTTATTCTTTCGTCTAATTACATAAGGATTGATCGGTACTGGCTTTGCCCAACCAAAACCTGCAAAGAGGAGCATGATTGTGCCCATCATATCTAAATGGACAATCGGGTTTAGCGATAGGCGGCCAGCAAGACGGGGCGTATCATCGCCAAAGGCATTAGCCGTGGCAGCATGAGCGAACTCATGCAGCGTAAAAGCAATGACCAGGGTGATGATGCGGGAAATTATGGTAGCTGGTGCTAAATTTAGCATGGGATGAAATCGTTTCCTGAGTCTTTTGAGGCATTATAACACGGGGTGGTATAATCGAATTATGCTACTGGATATCAATCTTGGGGATAAGGTGCAATTGCGGAAGCCCCATCCATGCGGTGGCTATGAATGGGAAGTGGTTCGCCTGGGTGCAGACATCGGTTTGGTGTGCCTGACCTGCCATCACCGCGTCTTGTTAACCAGGAGAGAGCTTTCCAGGCGCATAAAGAAGGTTATTAGCAGGAAGCATGATGACCTTGACAGGACCGGTTAACAAAAAAGGTTTAATTTAACCAAAAACCAAGTGGATTATTCATTCAAAATTAGAATAATATGCCAATACTCGACAGCAATACTTTAGAATTTTTCAGCCACAGTCCGCAGCAAACTAAGCGCGTGGGTATTCGTATAGGCGCTTTGATTAAGCCAGGGGACATCCTGTGCTTGGAAGGCGATTTGGGGTCTGGAAAAACCACTTTAGTGCAGGGTATTGCGCAAGGATGGGGCACTGCTGACCTTGTTACCAGCCCGACCTATGTGATTGTTAATGAGTACTCTCATCCCAGCGGCGTGAAGCTGTTTCACTTAGATGCTTATCGAATTCAAGGGGGTTTTGAGGCTGAAATATTAGATATTGATTTACTGTTGCAAAGGGGACCTTTAATTATCGAGTGGGCAGAACGAATTAAGAAAATTTTGCCACCAGAACACTTATGGATAGCGATGCGTTGGATGGGTGCAGAACAACGCCACCTGACATTTAATCCTGCGGGCAGTCGCTATGAGAGGATGACAAATAAGCTCAGGCAATCACTTTTTGGAGCAATGTAAATGTTACTTGCAATTGATACTTCAACCGAATGGATTGGCATAGGTCTGAGCGATGAGCACCAGGTCGTATTTGACCATATTTGGCGGACAGATAACCACCACACCGTGGGGTTGGTTCCAGCGATCAAGTACTTTATGCATAATAGCGGTGTGAGCATGTCAGACTTGGATGCGCTTGCTGCGGCAATCGGGCCGGGATCATTTACCAGCCTGCGGATTGGCTTATCGGTCATCAAGGGATTGTCGTTCGCGCTCAATTTGCCTGTGGTTGGGGTGCCTTCTTTGGATATCCTGGCACACGGCCAGCCCCTGCTGGATTTGCCCATGATCGCACTCCTGCACGCTGGACGGGGCAGGTTGGCTTACCAAAGATATGCTGTTGAGGGAGGCAAGTGGACAGACATGACTGAGATAAGCGTCAACGATCCAAAAGAATTGGCAGCCACGATAGATTCCCCAGTTTATGTGTGTGGAGAAATGACCGAGCAAGAAAGACAAATAATCGGCAGGAAATGGAAAACTGTCAAGCTGGCTCCTCCATCAGCATGTGTTCGCCAGCCAGCTGTTTTGTGTGAGCTTGCCAGGCAAAAGCTGCAGAATGGTGAGACGGATGATGTTAACTTGCTGTCTCCTATTTACCTGCATACGGCCAGTGCTATTCCTGAAGTATGAACTCAACCAAAAGGGACGATATTCACCTTCGACCGATGATATTGGAAGATGTGCCTGAGGTTGAAGCCTTAGACCGCGCTTGTTTTAGTAACCCCTGGCCTGAAAATGCATTTGTATATGAACTCAAAGAAAACCCTGGGGCATTATGCTTTGTTGCTGAAAGTATGGGTGATGAGGCGCCTCAAATTATCGGCAGCGTTGTGGTCTGGCATATCTTAGACGAGGCGCATGTAGCCACATTAGCAGTAATGCCTGGTTACCGCGGATTAGGCATTGGGCGCCGCCTATTGGCTTTGGCTTTATTGGAAAGCGCTAAGGCTGGGGCGAGTAAGGCACTGCTTGAAGCAAGAGCGAATAACCAAAATGCGCTCCATCTTTACTATGGCTTTGGCTTTGAGGTGGTGGGGATACGACCAGGCTATTACCCTGATAATCATGAAGATGCCTTGTTATTAACTTTGAATCATTTAGACCAGGATGAGTTGCTAAAGTTAACGCTTCCATAGGTTATCCTAATAATTTAAAAAATTACAATTTAGTTCCGTTTATAATTGGAAGCATGTTAATATATCTAAGGATACTGAATCATGGATAGCACTGAAAGACTGAAGCAGGTTTCTGAACAAGTTCGGACCTGTAATAAATGCAAACTACATTTATCAAGGCGTTTGGCTGTTCCGGGCGAAGGACCAGCAAACTGTAAAATAATGCTGATTGGGGAAGGTCCAGGCTTTCATGAAAATGAACAAGGTAGGCCTTTTGTCGGCGCTTCAGGCAAGTTTTTGGATGAGCTATTAAAAATGGCTGGTTTGGAAAGAAGTGAGGTTTTCATTACCAATGTGGTGAAATGCAGGCCACCTCAAAACCGCGAACCAACTGAGGAAGAATTATTGACCTGCAGGCCATATCTTGATGCGCAAATAGAGATTATCAATCCTTCAGTTATCGTCACGCTTGGGCGGTTTTCAATGGCACATTTCATTGAAAATGGGAAGATCAGTTATATACACGGGCATCCACAGAATGTAAATAACCGTTTAATTATCCCCATGTACCATCCAGCGGCCGCTTTGCATCAACCCAGTCTAAAAGAAGTTTTATTAGCGGACTTTACAAGGCTCCCTGAGTTTTTAAGAAAGAAACCTTTAAACGTAGATGAGATAGAAAGCCAGGAAGAAAAGATTCCAAAAAACGAAATTAAAAAAGAAGAAAAGAAAGACAACGAGACCAGGCAGCTAAGCTTGTTTGGATAATGAGAATTTTTTAAAGGAAACTCTTGCTGTAAAGCAAAACCGAGGTAGAGAATGAGCACGACGAAAGAAAATCTAATTGAGTTACTTCAAACTAGGAAAGCTAAGGTTGGCATTATTGGGGTTGGTTACGTAGGCTTGCCTTTGGCAATCACATTTGCAAACGCTGGTTTTGAAGTGGTTGGTATCGATCCTATACAAGAAAAAGTGGATATGATCAACCAGGGCGAAAGTTACATCCTGGACGTCCCCTCAGCGCAATTAAAGAACCATGTTGATACTGGCCGATTGCGCGCCACCACTGATTACAGCGTTCTCAAGGATATTGATGCCGTTTCTATTTGTGTGCCCACGCCTTTAAGGAAAACGGGTGACCCGGACCTATCTTTTATTGTGTCTGCAAGCGAAGCCCTGGCGCCATACCTGCACGCCGGCATGATTGTGGTGTTGGAATCAAGCACATATCCCGGCACGACCCGCGAACTGGTGTTGCCGACGCTCTGTCAAAAAGATGGATTAAAGCTCGGGCAAGATTTCTTTGTCGCATTTTCTCCTGAACGGGTAGACCCCGGCCGGAAAGATTGGACGACTTATAACACGCCCAAGGTGATTGGCGGGTTGACACCGCACTGCAGCGAAGTGGCGCAGATTTGGTACTCCCAGGCACTGGAAACGGTTGTGCCTGTCTCAACCACGGAAGTGGCAGAGATGGCCAAGCTGTTGGAAAACACCTTTCGCATGATAAACATCGCCATGGTCAACGAACTGGCGATTATGTGCGATCGGCTCAAGATTGACGTGTGGGAAGTGATCGACGCCGCTGCCACCAAACCATTCGGTTTTATGAAATTTACGCCTGGCCCCGGACTTGGCGGGCACTGTATCCCTATTGATCCCCTGTACTTATCGTGGAAATTAAAATCCTTGAACTACACGGCGCGTTTTATTGAATTGTCCTCAGAGATCAACTCAAACATGCCCCGCTACGCGGTAAGCAAGATCCAGGATGCCCTGAATTTGCACAAGAAACCCTTGAGCGGCAGTGACATCTTAATTTTGGGCGTTGCTTATAAACCGGATATTGATGACCTGCGCGAGTCCCCGGCCTTGGATGTGATTCATTTGCTTCAGGAAAAAGGTGCGCTGGTCAGATATTATGACCCCTTCGTGCAGATATTAAATCACGATGCGCTCAACATGACCTCAGAGCCAGATTTGTTTGCTGCTGTTGATGCGGCGGATTGCGTGGCGATCATCACTAATCACAGAAACCTGGATTACAAACAGATTTTAGACCGCGCGAAACTGCTGGTGGACACCCGCAACGCACTGGGTAAATTGGGCAAAGATAACCCCAAGGTCGTGAGGTTGTAATGGCAAATTACCTTGTAACGGGGGCTGCTGGTTTTATTGCTGCAAGAGTCATTAACAAGCTGGTAGGGGCAGGGCACCAGGTCTATGGCATTGATAACCTCAGCCATGCCTACGACGTGCGCATGAAAGAATACCGGCTTGCAAAATTACGTGAGCTGCCCGGTTTTCAATTTCAAAAGATTGATATCGTCCCCAAAGAAAATATCAACTTAATCAAAGAATTTGCGCCAAATATCGACGCGGTTATCAACCTGGCCGCCGTGGCGGGTGTGCGCAGCAGCTTGAGCGACCCATGGGGCTATGTTGAAACGAATACCATCGGCGCACTCAATATGCTTGAATATTGCCGCCAGCAAGGTATCAGTAAAATTGTGATGGCTTCGACCTCAAGTTTGTATGGCAACTTGGGCAAACCTCCGCACGACGAGACCGCCAGCACCGATTACCCCCTGGCGCCATACGCCGCTAGCAAGAAAGGCGCAGAAGCGCTGTGTTACGCTTATCACCACCTGTACCAGATGGACGTCACTATCTTGCGCTACTTTACAGTTTACGGGCCGGCCGGCAGGCCGGACATGGTGATGTTCCGCTTCTGCCAATGGATTGCAGAGGGGCGAGAAGTGACTATCACTGGTGATGGTGAGCAATCGCGCGGGTTCACTTATGTGGACGACATCGCCAATGGCACGGTTTTAGGGCTACAGCCGCTTGGTTTTGAAGTTTTTAACCTTGGCGGGCATGAAGTTATAAGCATTAATCGCCTGCTGAAGATGTTTGAGGAACGGCTGGGTAAAAAAGCGAACGTGCGCTACATCCCAATGCACCCGGCTGATGTTTTTGAAAATGTTGCAGACGTCACCAAGGCGCGCGAGCAACTGGGTTGGAAACCAGAGGTCAGCCTGGAAGAGGGCGTGACATCATTGGTTGACTGGTATTTGCAGGAACGCGAGTGGGTCAAGGATATTGAAACACCGTGACCCGGTCCTTTAGGCAATGAGGGCCTAAATTAGGTGAACATTCTCCAAAGAATAAAGGCTTTATGGCATGAAAACCCGATTCTTCGCAAAATTGCGAAGAACTTTGGCTATTTATTCAGCAGTAACATCATCAGTTCCGCCATCAGCATGCTGCAGGGCATTTTTTCGGTGCGCTTATTAGGCGTGGCGGGGTTTGGTACATTAGGCACCATCACGGTGTTTGCCACTACGATAAACAAACTGACCTCATTCCGGATGGGGGAATTGGTAATCAAGTTTGTTGGTCAATTTCACGAGAATGATGAGAAAGAAAAAGCTGCTGCTGTATTCAAATTGGCGTCATTAACTGAATTTGTGGCATCAATCGTTGCCTTTGCTTTAATTTGGGTGTTGGCACCTTTTGGGGCAGAATTCTTTGCCAAAGATGCTAGCCTGGCACCCTGGTTCATCATTTATGGGTTGATTATCTTAGCCAACATGTTTTCAGAAAGTTCAACAGGATTGCTGCAATTCTTTGATCGGTTTAAGAATATGGCCGGGGTTAATATTCTACAAAGCATTGTTACCTTGATATTGATTATTGCCGCCTGGTGGTTAAAAACAGGCTTGCAAGGGATTTTAGTTGCTTACTTAGTAGGAAAGATAATCCACGCTGTGGGGCTAGCCATCGCTGCGCAGGTCGCCGCTGTGCAGGTATGGGGTAAGCGTTGGTGGGGGGTAAATATTAAAGCAACTTATCCAAATCTCAAAGAGCTTGTACGGTTTGCGGTGAGCACCAATATCAACAGCACATTAAGTTTGATAAGCCGGGATAGTATCATTTTATGGCTGTCTTATTTTTCTGTGCCAGAGCAAGTCGGCTACTTCAAATTAGCATCAGCACTAACGAATTACATCCAAATCCCGATGGCGCCATTGCCACAGGCGACCTATCCTGAATTAGCCCGTGCGGTGGCGCGCAAAACCTGGGCTGAATTTAAGAATATCTTGAAGCAGGGCTCCCAAATTGCCGGGGCTTACTCGGTTATGGTTGCCATGGGGCTTTTGGTTTTGGGCAAATTTTTTATTCGCATTGTTTATGGCGCGGAGATGGTGCCCTCTTATGATAGTCTAATTATTATGCTGCTCGGCATCGTGTTTGCCAATATTGTCTTTTGGGCGCGTTCAGCTTTGCTTTCTTTTGGGTTGGCGGATTATGCCACCAAAGTCAATATCCTGGTTACGATTGTTTCAGTGATTGGTTATATATTGCTACTGCCGAGCTTAGGTCATATTGGCGCGGCTATTATGTTGAGCGTGGCTAATATTCTCGGTAACAGCCTGGTTGTTCAAAAGGTGTTCAGGATGATTAAACAAGCCGAAAGGGAAACCGCATTTCCAGCGGCAAGCTCATGACATCAAATAATCCGCGCACTATAGGCATGTTGATTGATACCTACTTACCGATTATCGGTGGGGCAGAAATTCATGTGTTGGAGTTGAGCCGAGCTCTGGCGCAGGAGGGTTACCAAGTCAAGATTTGTACCGCTGCCCCGGATGCAAGCGAAAAGACTCACAGTGAGTTTGAAGTGACCAGGATACCCAGCCTTTCAGGTGGCCATTGGCGTGCTTTTCTGAATATTATTAGGGGCTTGCCAAGCCTGGCGCGCTTTATCCGACAGGTTGATATCATTCACTGCCATTATTCTTTCTTAATGGCTATGCTTGGGACGGTCTTTGGGAAAATCACTGGCAAACCGACACTTGTTACCCTACACGGTTTGGGTACGCTCGATTCCTCGGTAAATAAATCAATTTTGAGGAAACTGTACCGTTTTGTCTCTCTAAAGCTGGCAGATAAGGTCATCGCAACCAGCGACGAGATGAAAGCAGTTGCACTGCGATTTACACCTGAAAACAAGATTGTGGTTATTCCCAACGGGGTTAATACCAGCGTTTTCACGCCAGCATTAAGACCGCAAAACGACTCACCCGTTGTGCTGACGATGCGGCGCCTGGCAAGAAAGAACGGAGTGCAGTACCTTGTGGAGGCAGCGCCAAAGGTTGTCGCGGAGATCCCGCATGTGCAGTTTTGGGTGGCAGGTGAAGGGAAGCTGGAAAGCTACATCCACCAGCGCGTTGAAGCATTAAAACTGCAGGATAATTTCCGATTTATTGGGATTGTTCCACACCATAAAACCCAGGAGTTTTACCAAGCAGCAGATATCGTGGTCTTTCCCTCAAGCGCGGAATCAACCAGTTTGGCGTGTTTGGAGGCGATGGCATGCGAGAAGGCCATTATTGCCAGCAACCTGTATGCTTATCAAGACATGCTAGGAAAAGACAATGAGCGAGGGGTGTTGGTTCCCCTTTTTGAAAGGCTTGACAGCGACTATGATGCCCCATTAACCCTGCCGCAAGCGCGAATTGATGCTTTTTCAGAGGCTATACTCTCTCTGATTAGAGACCCTGAACTTGGCGATCAAATGGGTCAAAGAGCCCGCTTGTTTGTTGTTGATCATTACGACTGGCAGAAGATCGCAAAAGACACCGCTGCTGTTTACTCGGCTGGTGGAGACTGATGAAAATTTATTACATCTCCACTGCGGAAATTCCCTCAGACAAAGCCAACAGCATCCAGGTTGTGAAGATGTGTGCGGCAATGACCCAATTGGGGCATGCGGTGCGCCTGTTGCTGCCGGATTATGCAGCCCAGCGGGGTTATTCAAGTGAAGATGTAAAGGCGCATTATGGGCTTAACTCAGAATTTGACATCAAGCGGGTTAAGCTTAGCAAATTTCTTGGCAAACCTAGGTTTTTATGGCAGTCAGTGAACACAGCCTGCAGGGACCAGGTCGATTTGATCTTTACGCGCTCTTTAGAGGCTGCGGTTTTTGGGTTGATAAAAAACATGCCGGTGATATTGGAATGTCATAATTTGCCCTCGGGAAAGTTGGGACCGCTGTGGTTTCGCTTATTCCTGAAGTTACCCGGCCAGAAGCGCTTGGTTATCATTACCCGTGCCCTGCAGTCAAAACTGGGGGAGAAATACCCCTTAACCCTGAAAAACGAGCAAATGCTTATTGCCCCTAGCGGTGTGGACGTTGACCGCTACGCCCATTTACCTGGGTCCTCCTCTGCACGGGAGATCCTCGGTTTACTCCAAAAATATACGGTTGTTTGCACTGGCCATTTATATGAGGGCAGAGGCATGGACCTGTTTCTTAACCTAGCAAAAGCATTTCCTGGGTTGCAATTTGTGTGGGTTGGTGGTGCGCAGGCGGATGTGACTTATTGGATAAACCAGGCTGACCAAAAAGCGCTCTCAAACGTTTTGTTTACTGGCTTTGTAGCGCCTGCTTTAATTCCAACCTACCAAGCCGCGGCGGATTTGTTGTTGATGCCTTACGAGCAAACCTTCTCAGGCTCTGCCGGCACTGAGATCTCAGACGTTTCCAGCCCCATGAAACTGTTTGAGTATATGGCAGTTGGCAAGCCCATTATTTGTAGTGATTTACCCATTTTTAGAGAAGTGATTGATGAGACTACGGCAATATTAGTCCCGCCAATGAATATCCAAGCCTGGATTACGGCAGTCCGATTGGTATCTAGCTCGCCTGGTGAATACCAAGCCTTGGGGCAAAGAGCACGGGAACAAGCGGCAAAGTTCTCTTGGATTGCACGAAGTCAGCGCATATTAGCTGATTTTCCAAAGCCGGAAAATTAAGCAATAATTATCTTGAGTAAACTAATTTATTGAGACGCAAATGATAGGAAATATTAAAGCTTATTTGACAACCAACAAGGCCACCTTGAAACCCATGCTGCTTGTTGTGCTTGGATTGAGCTTATTTTTGGGCATTGTCATTCCACTTGTGTCGCCGGTAGGTAGCTTTATCTTAAGCGGATTGTCAACCTTCTTCTTGACCTTCATATTGTTGGTAATAACCGGCCTGGTTTGGCTGGAATTTGGGGCCGATAAGCGCTTATTGCTGATCCTGATCCTCTCTTTTGTCTTGAGAGTGGCCTTGGGTGTGTTTCTCACCTGGGCATTACCGCGTTTTGGGTACCCTGAGGAAGTGCAACAGGGTGGCTATTTCTTTGCTGATGCGTTTGCTAGGGATAGCCAGGCCTGGCAATTAGCGCGAACTGAGCTGAGCATCTTCAGCGCATTTACAGATGAATTTATATCCGATCAATACGGCGGCTTATTGGCCATCAGTGCGCTGGTTTACCGCCTATTCAGCCCAAATTTTCATCGATCGTATTTAATCATTATCTTGTCAGCAGGTATCTTTACATTAGGGATCCCGTTCTTTTATGCCTTGGTGAAGCGATTATTTGACACAAAAGTTTGCCTCATTGCCACCTGGATTTTAATGCTGTACCCAGAGTCGCTGTTACTAGGTGCATCGCAAATGCGTGAGCCGTTTTTACTCAGCTTCAGTAGCGTTTTATTCTGGTCTGCGGTCACTATCATCGAAAACAGGAAGAGGTGGCACCGTTGGTTTGCTTTAGCCCTTGGCGCGCTTGGTCTGCTCTTGATATCAATACGTGTGGCGATGCCCGTTTTTGCGGTCATTTTCGTCACTATTTGGCTGATGAAATCATCCTCCATTAAAACGAAATGGCAGCGAAATGCAGGGTGGCTGATTTTGTTCATCCTCTCCATTGTCATTATTGCTTTATCTTTTAACTGGCTGCGTTCAGGGGCAAACTGGTATGTTTACAAAAGCATCTTGGATTCAGGTTGGTTGGTTTACCTCTTTGAATCTCTGCCCGGATGGGTATCCTTTCCATTTGTCACTGTTTATGGTGTGCTGCAGCCAGTCTTGCCCGCGGCCATAGCGGCCCCGGCACCTTGGATTTGGCGGGTTGCTGGCATTTTTAGAGGCTTGGGTTGGTACGCCATCTTACCCATATTAATTTACGCCTTCATGCGGGTCTGGAAAGCCAAGCCGATAAACACCCGCAAATTGTTGATCTGGTTTAATATCATTGTGTGGGTGTGGATTTTTGTCTCTTCAGTCAGGGCTGGCGGTGACCAATGGGATAACCCGCGCTACCGGACAATATTTCTGCCCTGGATGGCCATCATTTGTGCGTGGGCTATTGCCTGGGTGCGAGAGCATAAAGACCCGTGGCTGCTGCGCTGGCTGATTGTTGAAATGATTGCCTTGGTGTTCTTTAGCAATTGGTACCTCAGCCGCTATTACGATTGGTTTGAGCGCTTACCCTTCTGGCACATGATTATTTATATCCTGGTATTGAATGCTTTTGTGCTGCTTGGTGGGTGGCTGTTAGACAAAAGAAAAAAGCGCAGTTAGCTTTGCCTTAAGGTACTCTCTTTTTGGTTAATATCTCCAATCCCTTCTAAGCTTGACTCATCCCACTAATCCGTTATAATTCAGCAACTGAAAATTATGAACGATACAATAGATTCCTCATACGATTTGGAATTACTGAGCCTTATTGAAAAGGATCCCGATGTTTCACAGGCTAACTTAGCCAGTGAACTGGGCGTGGCAATTGGCACCATAAACTGGTACCTTAAACGGCTGGTTGCGAAAGGTTACGTCAAGGTCAAACGCGCAACGGAAAAAATTGAAGTACATCATTACCCCGGAGGGATTGCCCTGCGCACTCGCCTGACCATGGAGTATATCCGTAATTCATTCTCGCTTTACCGGCAGACCCGAGAGAAAACTTTGGCTTTAATTGATGACCTTAAGCAGAAAAATGTCAAAGCAGTTAGCATCCACGGTGATGGTGACATTGCGGAAGTATGCCGGTTAACCTGTGTGGAGCACAACATCAGCGTTGTTAATCAAGCAGATGTTCCAAGCATTATAATTAACGGGTTAGACCTCTCAATTGAGTGGGAATAACTTTGAAAGCATTAGAAAAGTTAAAAACAAGTAGATTGGAAAATAAAAATGGACCTGTCAAATAAACGGATTTGTGTAACGGGTGGGGCTGGCTTTTTAGGCACGCACCTCATCAAGAAATTAAATGCACGCGGCGCTCATGAAATCTTCATTCCAAAAATTGAAGATTATGATTTGGTCAACCCGGATGATATCCGGCGCATGTTGGACGATTCCAAGCCGGATGTCATTATCCACTTGGCAGCGCATGTGGGCGGGATTGGCGCGAACATGGAAAAACCAGCTGAGTTTTTCTATGATAACTTGATGATGGGCGTTCAACTCATGCATGAATCCTGGAAACGCGGCCTGGAGAAGTTTGTGGCTATTGGGACGATTTGCGCCTACCCAAAATTTACGCCCATACCATTTAAAGAAGAAAACCTGTGGGATGGTTACCCTGAAGAAACAAATGCGCCTTACGGGTTGGCAAAAAAATGCTGCTGGTGCAAGCGCAAGCTTATCGTCAGCAATATGGGTTTAATGCCATCTTCCTCTTGCCCGTAAATCTTTATGGCCCAGGTGATAATTTCAATCCTAAAAGCTCGCACGTCATCCCTGCCCTGATCAGGAAATGCCTCGAAGCCAAAGACCAAGGCGCAGAGCAGATCATTGCCTGGGGAGACGGTTCACCAACGCGTGAGTTTATATTTGTTGAAGACGCCGCGGAAGGGATTGTGCTGGCAACAGAGAAATATGACGGGTCAGAACCGGTTAATATTGGCTCCAGCTTTGAGATTAGCATTAAAGACCTGACCGAAAAAATAGCCAGGATGACTGGTTTTGAAGGCAAGATTGTTTGGGACACCACCAAACCCAACGGTCAGCCGCGACGTAAATTAGACACCAGCCGAGCAGACCAGTACTTTGGTTTCGTAGCAAAGACTGATTTTGACCAAGGGCTACAAAAAACCATCGATTGGTATATTAACAACAGGAAATAACAGCGGATAAACTGATTAAATGGATGCTCAAAGAGTCATCTTACGGCCGTCAAAAGGTTGGCTTGGCTTAGACCTACCAGAAATTTGGCGGTACCGTGAGCTCATTTATTTTCTAACCTGGCGCGATATCAAGGTGCGCTACAAGCAGGCTGCCTTAGGGGTGGGGTGGGCCTTGCTGCAGCCTTTGCTCAACACGCTTATTTCAACCGTCATTTTTGGGGTTTTGTTAGATGTGCCCTCTGACGGTTTGCCGTATCCTGTTTTTGTGTTGGCAGCCTTAATGCCCTGGCATCTCTTTTCCACATCCTTACAGAAATCCAGCATCAGCTTGGTGGGCAATGCCAACTTGCTGACTAAAATCTATTTTCCCCGGCTGATCATCCCGCTTGCTTCAGTACTGGCGGTTTTGGTAGATTTTGTTATTTCATTTTTTGTCTTGATCATCATGATGCTGGTCTACCGAATTTACCCCACGGTCAACATTTTGTGGGTCATTCCCCTAATTCTCCTGGCGGTCTTGGCTGCCCTGGCAGTGGGTTTGTGGCTTTCGGCCTTGAATGTGCAGTACAGGGATGTTCAGCACATGGTGCCTTTCATCGTCCAAATCTGGATGTATGCCTCGCCCATTGTTTACCCTATCGAGACCATCCCAGCCGGCATTTGGCGGACGATATATGGCTTTAACCCCATGGTGGGTGTGATTCAAGGTTTCCGCTGGGCGTTGTTTAACGGCGCTCCCCCAGATTTGACCATGCTGGTTTCAATCATTACTGTGATTGTTTTGTTTATTACCGGACTGTTTTATTTCCGGAAAATGGAAAAAACATTTGCTGATATTGTTTAGGCGATCATGACAGATACCGCAATTCGAGTAGAAGCTATTTCAAAACGATACAAGATCGGCCTGGCGCAGGAAAGATCTGATACCCTGCGTGACTTGGTGGTTTCGAGTGCCAACCGCCTGAAACATGCTTTTAACCAAACGCAAAAAAGGGAAGATGCTTACATCTGGGCTTTGAAAAATATCTCATTTGAGGTGAAGCAAGGCCAGGTGTTGGGTATTGTCGGCAGAAATGGGGCAGGTAAAAGTACCCTGTTGAAAGTATTATCGCGTGTTACCGAACCAACCAGCGGCTATGGGGAGATCAATGGCCGGGTGGGTTCGCTTTTGGAAGTGGGCACTGGTTTTCATCCTGAGTTGACCGGCAGGGAGAACATTTACCTGAACGGTGCCATCCTGGGCATGCAAAAACGAGAAATCAACGCCAAGTTTGACGAGATTGTAGCGTTTTCTGAGGTGGAGAAGTTTATAGATACCCCTGTAAAGCGTTATTCTAGCGGGATGTACCTGCGGCTTGCCTTCGCCGTGGCTGCGCACCTGGAGCCAGAGATTTTAGTGGTCGATGAAGTGTTGGCGGTGGGTGATGCAGATTTTCAGCGTAAGTGTTTGGGCAAGATGGGGGACGTGGCCACTCAGGGTAGAACGGTTCTATTTGTCAGCCATAATATGTCTGCGATATTGCGCTTAACTCAAGAGACCATCGTCTTAGACAGCGGCGAGATTATTAAGCGCGGCAAGACAGAAGAGGCAGTAGATTTTTATTTAAACCGCGGGCTTTCAAAACTGGGTGAACGCTTCTGGAGCGATAAGCAGGTGCCTGATGGTGCGGACCCCTTCAAGCCGGTGGCCATTCGCATCTTGAATAATGCTGGGCAAGTGGTTGATACCGTCCGCAGCGCCGAGCAATTTTCGATTGAGATTGAATATTTGCTAAAAGAGCCAGTTACTGGTTTGCGCGTGGGCTTTTACCTTTATACAACCCGCGGGGAACCGGTCTTTACCAGTTTTGATACAGATAATGAGCAGCTATTTAATACCTATAATAACCGCGCGGCAGGTGTGTATACCAGCCGCTGCCAGGTACCCGCAAATTTGTTGAATGAAGGCCGTTTTGTGCTGGGGATTAACGCCAGCTCTTACCGGATCAAACGCTATTTCCAGGATGATAACGCGCTAACGTTTTCAGTTGACGCAACGGGGGCGCCTGGCATGCACTGGCCTGAGCCCCGCCCGGGCACGACTAGGCCGGCTTTAAACTGGCTGATTGATAGGAAAGAATAATATCCAGTGGCAAACCCAAAGCAGAACCTGAAGAATTTACTGGGAGACATACCCTTAGCAGTTGAGATGTATTGGACTTTAAGTGCCCAACATAAGCCTTGGTCATCCCATTTTAATCTTGAATACCTCAAGGGTATCCTACCCGGTGCGGTTGAGGCAGTGCAAAATAGTTTGGACCGCGGTGTGACAGGTAAGAAGGTCTTTGTTTTTGCGACTTTACATTATTGGATCCAACACGCTGCCCTGACTGCTTTAGGCTTAGCCGGTATGGGGCATGAGGTTACTTTTGGTTATTTGCCGTATTCAGATTGGGACAAAGAAATTGATCAATTTGACCTAAAGAAGCAAAATTTATATGCACGCCAGGTTTTGAACCAGGCTGCAAGCGTCATGGAAATTCTTCCAGTGATGTCTTTGCCGCCTATTGACATAAAAGATTATCCAAAATTACACGATATTGTGGAACAAACCGCCATCTTTGATACCCAATACACCCTACAGGTTGAGACGATTGATCAAAGCGAACCGCTCTATCAATTTCGCTATCAACGCAACTTGCAGGCTGCCTTGTCACTGACTGGCTACTTGGAGAAGAACAGGCCGGATGTGGTTGTTATCCCAAATGGCACGATTCAAGAGCTCGGCGTGTGTTACCGCGTGGCGAGCATGTTGGGGATTGACACGGTGACTTACGAGTTTAGCGACCAGCTGGACCGCATATGGATGGCGCAAAATTACGAGATTATGCGTCACAACACCGATGACCTGTGGCAGGGTCTTGGCCAAATTGAAATGGATTTTATTAGACGGGACATGTTATTAAAACTTGTTTCAGCACGGAAAAATGCCAAGTTGTGGGGACGGTTAACGCGACTGTGGCAGATGTTGCCCAGTCAAGGCGCGCAAGCGCTCAGGGATACATTACATTTAGATGAACGACCTGTTGTATTGTTGGCAACGAACGTCTTAGGAGACAGCCTGACGCTTGACAGGCAAGTGTTCAGTGAAAACATGGCTGATTGGATAATAGAAACCTTGAAATACTTTTTAAAAAGGGATGATGTCCAATTGGTGGTCCGGGTCCATCCTGGCGAGATGTTAATTCATGGTATGTCCATGGTAGAAGTGATTAATAATTTGACGCCAAACTTACCTGCGCATATCCATGTAGTCAGGCCAGATGAGAAAATTAATACCTACGATATTATTGAATTGGTTGATTTAGGCTTGGTATTTACCACCACCGTCGGGTTAGAAATGGCCATGGCGGGCATCCCTGTTGTTGTTGCTGGCCAAACCCATTATAAAAAACGGGGCTTTACTTACGACCCTGAAAACTGGCAGTCTTACTTCTCTTATTTAGATAAGATTTTGGCGAACCCAGAAAACTTTCGCCTATCGGGAACGCAAGTTGAGCTGGCTTGGCGATATGCTTACCTGTTTTTCTTTGAATTTCCACTGCCATTCCCATGGCATATACTGCACTTAGAAAAAACCTACTCCGAACAGGCAATGGCCGATGTATTAAGCGCCGAGGGGCAGCAAAAGTACGGTCAGACCTTTGCATACTTAAGCGGCGAAAAGCTGGATTGGTCAGCCCGGGGTTTACAAGTAAACCAGGTTGAGTCTGATTAATCATTTGGATTGTATTTATGACAGATAATAACGTTAAAGAACAAGTTCGAAAATTCTATGACCAGGTAGGTTGGCAGGTGGAGGAGGGGGGCGTATTCCAAAATGCGCGTTATGAGGACCTGCGGCCGGTTTCGGCTAAGTATATCTACCGCTGTCATATGCGCGTTAAGCGGCACCTGGCAGACACAGGCGCTTATTACTTAGACGCTGGGTCTGGCCCGGTGCAATATGATGCTTATTTGGAGTATTCTAAAAATTACCAATTCCGTGTTTGTATGGATTTATCCATCGTGGCTTTGACTGAGGCCAGAAAGAAGCTGGCTGATAAGGGCTTGTATGTCGTTGCAGATATCTTACGGCTACCCTTTAAAAGCAATGCCTTTGATGGGATTTCATCGCTGCACACCATTCACCACTTACCTGCAGAAGAGAAAGTGGCTTGTTATGAGAATTTATACCGCTGCTTAAAACCAGGTAAAACTATGGTGACCGTGGATGGATGGACGCACCCGCCTTTAGAGCGTGCAATGCGGTATTTAATAGTGCTGGCAAACAAACTACAGGCTTCAAAACGACAAAAGGAAATCCAGATAGAAAAACAAGAAGCAGATTTGGCGGGGTCTCAAGCAGCTGAGGCAGGTAAAGATCAGCAACACGAAAAACCGCAGGGCACATATGTGATCAAGAATGATGCAAAGTGGTTTAAACAGGCTGTCAATGGACGTTTTCCTTATAAAATACTGGTATGGCGCAGTGTCAGTGTGAATTTTCTGCGCTCGGTCATCCAACCAAAGTGGTGCGGCAGGTTTTGGCTGTGGGTACTTTATGGCTTAGAGGAGTTATTCCCACGATACTTCGGAGAGAACGGCCAGTACCCGCTGATCGTGATATCAAAACCACAGGATTAAGAAAAAAATCGTTGTAATTCAACGAGAGGAGATTTATGGACTGGAAGGATAAAGTAGTTCTGGTCACCGGTGGTACCGGGTCTTTTGGAAAGAAATTTATAAAAGTATTACTGGAAGAGCAAAAGCCGGCTAAGGTGATTGTTTTCAGCCGTGACGAGCTGAAGCAGCATGAAATGCGCGTCAGCGGATATGATTCGCCGAACATTCGCTACTTTATTGGGGATGTGCGGGACCGGGAAAGGATGTTCCGCGCTTTACATGGGGTGGATATTGTCGTCCATGCGGCTGCGCTGAAACAGGTGCCTGCCTGTGAATATAACCCCATGGAAGCCATCAAAACGAATATTCTTGGGTCCAGTAATGTTGTTGACGCTGCCTTAGAAAACAAAGTGGAAAAGGTGCTGGCGCTCAGCACGGATAAGGCAGTCAGCCCGGTCAATTTGTATGGCGCAACCAAGCTGGCCGCTGAAAAGCTGTTGATCCAAAGCAACGCTTATGCCGGCGGACGCAATACGCGCATCAGTTGTGTGCGCTACGGTAACGTGGTTGGTTCGCGGGGCAGCGTTGTGCCCCTTTTCCTAAAGCAGCGCCAAAACGGCAAGCTGACCATTACTGACGCGAGGATGACCCGTTTCTGGATTTCTTTAGAGCAGGGTGTACGCTTTGTTATCCGTTGCATAGAGCAAATGCAAGGCGGGGAAGTCTTCGTGCCTAAAATTCCCAGCATGAGCATGCTGGACTTGGCTAAGGCCATTGCGCCTGAGGCAGAGATTGAAATCATCGGTATTCGCCCCGGGGAAAAACTGCATGAAGCGCTGATTTCTGAAGACGAAGCCCGCACCACGGTTGAACTGGATGATATGTACGTGGTCCAACCTGCGGCAGCCATGTGGTTTGGTTATGCCTGGGAAGAAATGGGCAAACGCTTGCCAGAGGGGTTCACTTACGTCAGCAATAACAACACCGATTGGCTGGATATTTCAAGGATCAATGAAATCATCAAACCAATTGAAAAAGATTTTGAAGAGGAACATTATTTATGATGCGCGTGTTGGTGACAGGCGCTAGCGGCTTACTGGGGGTTAACCTGTCGCTGGTGTTGGCTCAACAAGATTACCAGGTGGTTGGCTGGGTTAATTCAAACCCACTCCCAAACGCACCTTTCCTGGTTGAAACCATTGACCTGACCGACTTGGCTGAAATTGAAGGCAGAATCGTGACCGTAAAGCCAGATTTGATCATTCACTGTGCGGCATTAGCCAACTTAGACCTGGCAGAGGCAAACCCAGAGCTAGCGTACCTAATCAACACGGATGTTACAGAACAAATCGCTAAAATTGCCGCCCGTGAGCGCATCCAATTGGTACATATCTCGACAGACGCAGTTTTTGACGGCGTAAAAGGCGGTTACTCAGAACTTGATCCGCCGAACCCCGTCAGCGTCTATGCAAAAAGCAAATTGGCCGGGGAACGAGTCATCCAGCAAATTAACCCCGAAGCCATCATTGCCAGGGTGAATTTTTATGGCTGGAGCCTCTCCGGTAAACGCAGCCTGGCGGAATTCTTCTATAACAATCTTAGCGCAGGCCGGCAAATGAACGGCTTTACCGACGTGCTGTTTTGCCCCCTGTATGTTGAAGACCTTTCAAAATTATTAATTGAAATGGCTGCAAAGCACCTGGCGGGGCTTTATCATGTGGTCAGCTCTGAGCGGATCAGCAAGTATGATTTTGGGGTGGCGATCGCCAGGAAATTTGGTTTTGATGAAGGCTTGATCAGACCTGTTTCTGTCCAAAAATCAGGCCTGACCGCGGCCAGGTCTCTTAATCTCAGCTTGAATACCGATAAATTAAGCCATGATCTTGGGATTTGCCTGCCGGGTATTGAGGAGGGGTTGGGGGCTTTTTACTCAGCCCACCAGGCGGGCTTACCAGGTAAATTAATGTCTTTTTTGAATGCTAATTGACCTAGTTTAATCAGGAGTGATGTCATATGGAATTTCGAATTGGTTCAAAAATGGTCGGTGAAAACCATCCCGCCTATTTTATTGCGGACATTGCGGCTAATCATGATGGCGATTTAGAGCGAGCAAAGAGCTTAATCCGTTTGGCAAAAGATGCCGGTGCAGACGCGGCAAAATTCCAAAACTTCCAAGCACGCAAAATTGTGTCAGATTACGGCTTTACGCACATGAATGCGCAGGTCTCGCACCAGGCAAAATGGAAAAAATCCGTTGTCGAGGTCTATGAAGATGCCACCGTGCCGTTTGACTGGACACCTATCTTGAAAGAGACCTGTGACAAAGTGGGGATTGATTATTTCTCATCGCCCTATGATTTTGAGGCCATTGACATGCTTGTTGATTATGTGCCTGCCTACAAGATCGGCTCGGGCGACATTT
The DNA here is from genome assembly GCA_040768105.1 of Anaerolineaceae bacterium. Lineage (GTDB taxonomy): Bacteria > Chloroflexota > Anaerolineae > Anaerolineales > Anaerolineaceae > JAXGNE01. The sequence goes on along the minus strand of JAXGNE010000008.1, from coordinate 457,646 downwards.
CCTGGCTGGAGGCTTGTGAATTTATCGCCAGGAAAAACAAACCAGTATTATTAGCCACAGGCGCTTCCAGCATTGGCGAAGTGCAAGCAGCCGTGCATGCCATTTTGAATATCAATCCGCACCTGGTCTTGATGCAGTGTAATACCAATTACACCGCTGACCCAGCCAATTTTGATCATATTCACTTAAACGTGTTAAAAACATACCAATCCATGTTTCCACAGGTGGTGTTAGGCTTATCCGACCACACACACGGGCACGCAACTGTGTTGGGGGCAGTGGCTTTAGGGGCGCGGGTGATAGAAAAGCACTTCACCGACGATAATAACCGGGTTGGTCCGGATCATCCCTTTGCGATGAACCCGGTCACCTGGGCGACCATGGTGGAGAATACCAGGCAACTAGAGAGAGCGCTTGGTTCGGGCGATAAATTTGTTACCGAAAATGAGAAGCAGACGGTCATCATCCAGCGCAGGTGCTTGCGCGCAGCACGGGATATCCAGGCTGGCGAGGTATTAACGCGCGAGATGATTGACGTGCTCAGACCAGCAACGGAGGGTGCCGTTATGCCCCAAGAATTACCTGCGGTCATCGGCACGCATGCGCTCATTGACCTTAAAGCTGGCCAAGAATTACGCTGGTTAAACTTGGGATAATATGTAAATTGGTGGTTTAGATCCTGTGCGCATACTTTATATTACCCGCTCAGATTCAGCGCATGACCAGCGCTTTCTAAAAGCTTTAGCCGAAAGTAAGCACGATATTTATGCTTTAAGAATCAGTCACCAAGGGAAAGACCCTGTTACCCCGGAAGGGGTAAAAGAAGTCCCTTGGTCTAAACCAACCAGTAAGCTCACCCCGTTGAATATTCCGGTTTTAGTTGGCAGGCTGAAGAAAATTATTGACACGGTCAAGCCCAATTTAATTCATGCCAGCCCAATTCAAGATGGCGCCTTTTTGGTTGCCAAGGCAGGGTTTTCCCCATTAATGAGCATGTCTTGGGGCTTTGATTTGCTGAAAGATGCTGAGTGCAATTCCTGGATGAGGTGGCTGACAAAGTATGCGCTGAAACACTCACAAATTCTATTTGTGGATTGTCAAACCGTTGCTAGAAAAGCACAAAGTCTAGGTTATGGGAGCGGTCAGCTATTTCAAATGCCTTGGGGCGTAGATGTGAATTGGTTTTCACCTGCCCAAGCTAAAGAGCCAGGAAGCAAGTTAAGAGAATCGCTTGGGTGGCAGGATAAGTTTGTGCTGTTAGGTTTAAGAGCTTGGGAGCCAAATTATGGGATGGACGTTTTGGCAAATGCCTTTGTGCGGGCTGCCAAAGTTGAGCCAAGGCTGAGGTTGATCTTACTCAACCAAGGGTCCCAGGAGAAAGAGATAAGAAGTATCTTGGCTGAGGGCAAGGTCTCCAGCCTTGTATATTTTGGCGGCAGGGTTCAACTTGAAGACTTGCCCAAGTTTAATGGTGCGGCGGATTTATACATCAGCCCGTCTCATGTTGACGGTTCCTCTGTATCTTTATTGGAAGCGATGGCTTGTGGAACTCCCTGTTTGGTGTCGGACATCCCGAGCAACCAGGAATGGATCAAGGATGGGGTGAATGGCTTGGTCTTCCAGGATGGATCCGTTGAAAGTTTAGCATCAGCTATTCTAGGCGCGGTTCAGTCAAGCAACCTGCAGGATTTCGCCGAGAAATCACATAACCTGATCATCCAGAAGGCTAATTGGGAAAAGAATTTTGCAAAACTGCTTGAAACATACGAAGCCATACCTAAAAATCTTAGAGAAAATTATGAAAAATAAGCAAATTAGAATTTTAATCTTGATATTAATCCTTCTTACCGTAATGGCCTGCAATTTACCCATGCGGCGTAATACAGGTGAAGAGAGTAAAGCAGTCATAACACCGGAACCAACCCTGGAAAGTTGGGCTTGGTACCAAGGCGAAGGCGTCCAGATTTACCTCCCGAACAGCTATGTTATGCGGAACATCTCAGAAGACCTGCCTGTCATCCGTGAATACTTGCAGTCATTCATCAGTCAAAACCCAGACTCGCCTTTCATTGGCATGCTGAGCAATCTTGAGCAGAATGTTGTGTTTTGGGGCTTGGATTCGATGAGCGATCCGGCAAACCCCAACAGGGTGGCAATTATCAAAAATTCGGAAATGTCCCTTATTCCGTTGGAGTTATTGACGACCACCTTACAAATTGTTTTTGGGGAGCAGATGCAAAACATCGAGGTGTCTAACCTTCAACTGGGTAATTACGAGGTTGTCCGCTACGTTTTTTACCAGCAAGCTTTTGCTGAAGCTGTTTACATGCTCAAAGCTGATAACCTGTTATGGATTATTACCTTTAATGATTCACCCAGCTTGATTGACGCGAAATTAACTGATTTTGACAGAAGCGTCTCAAGCTTTTCGATCACTGGGCAATGATTAAGGATCAATGACTGAAAATATCGTTGCGATTATTCAAGGCCGCATGGGCTCCAGCCGCTTGCCAGGGAAGATCCTGCAGGATATTGGCGGGCAGCCGATGCTGGCGCGCGTTGTGATGCGCGCCAGGCGATCCAAGTATTTAGACCAAGTCGTGGTTGCCAGCACGGTTGACCCGTCTGATGAACCGGTTGAGGAATTTTGCCGGGCTAAGGGCTTCCCGGTGTTTAGGGGCGATCTTTACGATGTGTTGAATCGCTACTACCAGGCTGCAACTTTGTTTGAGGCAGATGTGGTCGTTCGCATCACCGCTGATTGCCCGGTTTTAGACCCTGGCGAGGTGGACCGCACTGTGAAGGCTTTTCTTGAGTTAGGTGTGGATTTTGCTGCCAACCGCCTGCCGCCGCCTTTTGTTCGCACCACCCCAATTGGCCTTGATACAGAAGTATGCTCTTACATGGCGCTCAAGACTGCCTGGGAAAAAGCAACTGAAAAGTTCGAACGTGAACACGTCATGCCATATCTGTATGATACGCCCGGCAGATTTAAAACACACATACTGGAAATGACGCCCAGTTTAGGGCACCTACGCTGGACGGTTGATACACCTGCAGACCTGGAATTGGCGCGCAGGATGTATGCACATTTTGACAACCGAGATGATTTCACACTTGAAGAACTATTGGAAGCTAATCATAAGCACCCAGAATGGCAAGAAATGATCACGGGCGTGCAGCATAGAACCTATATGGATGTTGATACTAGGGATTGAGCATGGCTAGATTGGCGAAAATTTAGGCATGATAGAATCCTTAAAACCTATAAACAATATACGAATGCACATAGCTTATGAATCAAAATAACAACTCCAAAACAACTTGTCCTTTATGCCAAAGCCCCCAAAACCTGGAATTTGAAAAGGTGCAATCTTTTGGATATCCTATCGTTTATTACCAATGCCAGCAATGCGGTTTTGTATTTCAAAACGCTGGCGAGAGCGAGAGCGCCGACCCCAAGTTTTACGAGGAGACTTATCGCAAAATCTACCAATTCAGCGAATCCCCTACAGAAAAGGACCTCAAAATCCAACAAAAACGGGCGCAAGGTACCCTTGATTTTCTGATAAGACAAGGGGTGCAAAAGCTTGAAGGGGTATTAGATATTGGGGCATCCTCTGGACTTTTGCTAAAGACGCTAAGAAAAGCATTCACCGACAATGTGGTCGGGGTTGAACCAGGGCGGGCTTACCGGGAATTTGCCCAGCTTGATGGGTTGAGCATGTACGCATCCTTAGAAGCGTTAGAAAATTCGCAAGACAGCAAGCCCTTTGATTTGATCAGTTTGATGCACGTATTGGAGCACATCCCAGAACCGGTAAAGGTGTTAACCAATCTGCGAACCAATCACCTTTTACCATCTGGATATTTATTGATCGAGGTGCCCAATTTTTATGCTCATGACAGTTATGAATTGGCACATGTGAGTTGTTTTACACCGCACAGCTTAAGAGAGACCCTGCAAAAAGCTGGATTTACGATCGTCGCCATGAAAAAACACGGTTACCCCCGATCCAAGCTGCTCAACTTATATATAACGGTCTTGGCTAAGGTGGGTGTTGAGGAGCCAGGCTACAAAGTAAAGCCCGAAAAATTAGTCCGCGAGAGACGCCATTTAGGTTTTCTTTATCGGCGCTTGGTTTTAAAATTTCTACCGAAATTGGCCTGGTTGGATTAACTCGTGATGGATTAGTAAAATGCCGCCTTTGTTAACCCTTTTTACGGCACCTAAGCCGTTTACGAACCCTCATATCGACATCATCCAGAGAAACGCGCTGCGCTCCTGGCAATCCTTGGGAGGAGCAGTTGAAGTGGTGCTTATCGGTGATGAAGAGGGTATGGCAGAAACTGCAGCTGATTTGAACCTCAGGCAGATTAAACAAGTGCGCACCAACCAGAACAAGACCCCCTTGTTAAGTTCCATCTTTGATTTAGGCCGATCTATTAACCAAAGCCCTTTTTTGGCTTATGTCAATGCCGACATCATTTTGTTCCCCAGTGTATTGGCAGCATTGCATGTCACCGCTGAGCAGTTTTCAAAGTACTTGATCGTCAGCCAGCGATGGGACCTGGACTTAAAGGAACAACTTGCCTTTGACGGTCAATGGCACGACCAACTCTTGAAGACAGTTCACAGCCAAGGTAAATTGCATGCCAGGGCTGGGAGTGACATCTTTATTTACCCAAGGTCATGTTTTGAAAAAATTCCGGATTTTGCCGTTGGCAGGGCGGGATGGGATAACTGGATGATTTACTACGCCAGGCTGCAGAGGTGGCCGGTGGTTGACATCACCCAAGCGACGGATATCGTCCATCAAAACCATGACTACAGTCATTTACCAGGGGGGCAGCCGCATTATAAGCTGCCCGAAACAGCGGTGAATGTTGCGCTGGCTGGCGGGAAAAAGACTGTGTTTACCCTGGATGACGTATCTCACGAGGTTAGAAATGGCCAAGTGCGGCCGGTTAAGAAGACTGTTAAGAAGATACTGCGAGAGATCGAAATATTCCCGATTATCCGTTTACGCTCAAGAATATTAAATGCCATGTCTTATGCCATTTTTCATCCCCGAGATGCCTATGGTGATCTGCGGGCATGGCTGGCAGGGTCATTGAAACGTAACCAGGAAGGAAAAAGTAAGTAAATGCCAAGAATAGGAATGAACCCGTCACGGTCAAAGACTTTGGACTACACACCGGCCCGTGTGACTGTAGCGGTAATGACTTACCTGCCCAACCAGGTCGGTTATTTTCAACATCGCTTTGACGTCACCAGGCTTACCATAGAGTCCATTTTAGCCAACACTTCAAAGCCCTATGACCTGTTAGTGTTTGATAATGGCAGCTGTCCTGAGATGGTTGAGTACCTAGTAAGTCTAAATAGGGCAGGCAAGATTGACCAATTAATCCTCTCAAAACACAACATGGGTAAGCTGAATGCCTTGTACCGCATTATGCAATCGGCACCCGGCGAAATCATTGCTTACACCGATGATGACGTCTTCTTCCTGCCCGGATGGCTGGAAGCCCATTTAGAGATTATTGATACCTTTCCAAACGTTGGCGCTGTGACTGGTTTTTATATACGTCAAAGGGTTAACATGAGCTCGGATTCAACCCTTAAGTTTGCGGAGAACGGTGCAGATGCCACGAGACGCGGCCTGCTGATGCCGCGCAAATGGGAAGAAGAATACATGGATAACTCCGGGCGCACAGAAGCCCGCTACCAGGAAGAGGTAGCTGGCATCGAAGATATTATCGTGAAGTATAAAGGCTTGGAAGCCTGGGTCTCTGCGCACCATTTCCAAGTGGTGACGCCTAAAGCTGTTATCGTCCCTATATTAGAAGAAATGCTGACCCAGGGCTGGAGTGATCAATTGATGGGGCGCATGGTGGAAATGGATGACCGCATGGATGCGAAGGGTTATCTCCGCTTTTGCACACTGGAGCAAACGGTCATGTTAATGGGCAATGCGATCAACAAGGAAATTGCGCAAGTAGCTGAAAAATATGGTCTTAATGCAGCAGAAGTAAACCAACCAACCGCGGTCCCAAAATTGGCGAAAAATCGCTACGTGCAGAATATTATGCAGCGGCTTATCAATTTCTTGTATAAGCGCTTGAATACTTAGGCTATCAAGGGTTTGAAGATGAAGCTATTAATTGCAGGACTTGGCTCAATTGGCCGCAGGCATCTCAGGAATTTGTTGACGCTTGGAGAATCAGATATTTTGCTCTACCGCACCAATAAGAGCACGTTGGCTGATGATGAGTTGGCGCCATTTCCAACTTATACTGACCTTGAACAGGCCTTGGCTCAAAACCCTGGTGCCGTGATTGTTTCAAATCCGACTGCTGCGCACATGGGCGTTGCCTTGCTAGCTGCGGAGGCTGGCTGCCATTTGTTCATTGAAAAACCAATCTCACATAACCTGCAAGGCTTGGATAGGCTGAAGCGAGCCTTGGAAAAACACAATCGACAGCTGCTGGTGGGGTTTCACTTTCGGTATCACCCTGTTTTGGAGCAGATAAAGCAAATCATTGAGTCTGGCGAGATCGGCAGGCCATTATCTGCCCATGTGCACTGGGGAGAATATTTACCAGCTTGGCACCCCTGGGAAGATTACCGCAGTGCCTACGCTGCCAGGGCGGAACTGGGCGGCGGGGTGGTGTTGACTTTGTGCCATCCATTTGATTACTTGCGATGGCTAATCGGGGAGGTCGACAATCTTTCTGCCAGGGTTGCGAAGGTCAGCGACTTGGAAATTAACGTCGAAGACCACGCTGATGTCTCACTGCAATTCGAAAACGGGTGTATGGGGTTCGTGCACCTTGATTATTACCAAAGGCCGGCAGCGCATTGGCTACAGATTACAACCAGCAATGGTTTCATCTACTGGGATAACGAGAGCGGCTCGGCCAAGGTGTATAACGCGGCAGACAAAGTGTGGCGGGTCTTTAATGTCCCCAGCGGGTTTGAGCGAAATAACCTGTTTTTAAGCGAAATGGCGCATTTCCTCTCGGTGGTAAAAGACGGGGCGCTGCCTGGATGTGGATATGAGGATGGGCTGCAGGCTTTAAAGATTGCCCTGGCAGTGCATACCTCTTCAGCCAATGGCTCAGCAATTATCGAACCATAAAGCGCAGCATGTAAAGGGCTGAGTGGTAAAATGCTAGTAGAAAAGTAAATTTGTGAATCAATTTCAATAACACGTGGTAACAGCAAAATTATGGAAAATATTTTAGATAAATTTTCGCTCAAAGAGAAAACCGTTTTGGTCACTGGCGGGGCAGGTTTGCTTGGGAAGCAATTTGCCCTGAGTCTTGCGCAAGCAGGGGCTAAGGTGATGGTGGCGGATTTAGCTTACGACTTAGCCAAAGCGTATTCGGACAGCCTGAACTCGCAAGGCTTGCTGACGGAAGCTCTAGCCGTAGATATCACGGATTCCCTTTCGGTCAAAGAAATGGTTGAGTTCACCCTAAAGCGATTTGGCAGGTTGGATGCGTTAGTCAACAGCGCGGCCATGGACCCTAAATTTGACCCGGCACACCAGGGGCAGCAATCTGCCAATGCCTTTGAAACCTACCCGCTTTCAGCCTGGCAGGATGCCATTGATGTCAACTTGACCGGTCTTTTCCTGGCTTGTCAGGCCGCGGTTATCCCAATGCTGGAGCAGGGCAGCGGCGTCATCGTCAATATTTGCTCAACTTATGGTTTGGTCGGCCCAGACCAGCGAATTTATGAACGAGATGACGCCCCTCAACAGTTCAAACCCGTTTATTATTCCGTCACAAAAGCCGGCATCTTAGGCATGACACGCTACCTAGCCACTTATTATGCGGGCAAAAAAATCCGCGTCAACGCCTTGACGCCAGGCGGCGTGTATAACGGGCACGACGAGACATTCATGAAAGCTTATTCAGCCCGGACCGTCTTAGGACGCATGGCAGCGCTGGATGAGATGAGCGGGGCGATGTTGTTTTTGGTTTCGGATGCTTCATCTTACATGACGGGCTCTAACCTCGTTGTAGATGGGGGGTGGACTGCATGGTAGAAAAATGTGAAGTTCTGGCAATTATCCCCGCCAGGGGCGGGTCGAAGGGCATCCCGCGTAAAAACATCCTGGATTTTGCTGGGTATCCTCTCATTGCCTACAGTATTATCGCAGGGCTGCAATCTAACCTGGTTACCCGAACGGTTGTTTCTACTGACGATGAAGAAATCGCCCAGGTTGCCAAAAGTTGGGGCGCTGAGGTTCCATTTCTCCGCCCAAGCGAATTGGCAGAAGATAATACCTTGGATTACCCAGTGATTCGGCACTGCCTTGATTGGTTGCAGGAGCATGAAGGTTATCAACCTGCTGTAGTGGTGCAGTTGAGGCCGACATCACCAATCCGACCTTTGGGCTGTGTGGATGAGGCTGTGCAAAGCTTGTTGGAAAACCCTGGGGCAGATTGCGTGCGCGGTGTGGTGCCCTCAGGGCAAAACCCGTTTAAGATGTGGACGATTGATTCGCTGTCAGGGGCGATGAAGCCCTTGCTGCAATTAGAAGGCGTTCAAGAGCCTTATAACGCACCGCGGCAAGCTTTACCAAAGGTGTATTGGCAGACGGGTCATATCGACGCTATCCGAACAGAAACCATCTTGGATAAATTATCCTTGACAGGGGATGTGATCCTGCCCCTGATGATTGACCCAAAATATACCGTGGACATTGACTTGCCGTCAGATTGGAAAACATCAGAGCGGTTAATATTTGAAGGATCTCTCAAGTTTTACGATCCTGCCAATAAGCGGCGCGCATTTCCAAAGAAAATCTCATACCTGGTGCTTGATTTTGACGGTGTGTTGACGGATAATCGCGTTTGGGTAGACCAAGACGGCAGAGAATCGATTGCTTCAAGCCGCTCAGATTCGCTGGGTTTGGAGATCTTGCGTCATAAAACGGGCATCGAGGTATTCGTCTTATCCAGGGAAACCAACCCGGTTGTCTCTGCAAGATGCAAGAAATTAGATATTCCCGTACTACAATCCGTTAAAGATAAAAAAGAGGCACTGGCGACCTTCATAAAAGAAAATAACATACCCTCAGCCGAAATCGTATATGTGGGTAATGACACCAATGACCTGCCAATTATTGACCAAGTTGGGTACTTTGTTGCCCCTGCAGATTCACACCCCGAGGTGCTGCGCAAGGCTGACATGGTCCTTTCAAAGCCTGGCGGGCATGGTGCCCTGCGGGAACTTTGTGATATGATACTAACCCGTTATTAAGAACCTAAAACAGGAGATTCCTCATGAGTCGTGAGATAAAAATTGGAAACAGGATGGTTGGGGACAATCACCCTGCCTATATTGTTGCTGAGATTGGCATTAATCACAACGGCAGTGTTGAAGTCGCTAAACAATTAATTGACGCTGCTAAGCATAGCGGTGTTGATGCGGTGAAATTTCAAAAGCGCACGCCTGAGTTATGCGTCCCTGAGCACCAAAGAAGCCAAATGAAGGACACCCCCTGGGGTTATATTACCTATTTAGACTATCGCTACAAAGTGGAGTTTGATGAGTCGGACTATAAGGAAATTGACCGTTATTGCAAAGAGGTTGGCATAGACTGGTTCGCCTCTTCATGGGATATCCCTTCGGTGGATTTTATTGACCGATTTAATCCCCCCACGCACAAAGTTGCTTCAGCTTTGCTGACCGACCATGCCTTGTTAAGGAGGCTGCGGGAGACAAACAAGCCGATCATTCTATCAACCGGCATGTCGACACTGGATGAGATTCAAGAAGCAGTAAAAATCTTTGATATGGATAAGCTGATAATTTGTCACACGACCAGCAGCTATCCCTGCCCGCCAGATGAATTGAACCTCAGGATGATTAATACGCTCAAAGAAATGTTCCCTTGTCCTATTGGTTATTCCGGCCATGAAGTGGGATTGGTACCCTCAACGGTGGCAGTGGCACTAGGCGCGTGCATGGTGGAACGGCACGTGACCCTTGACCGGGCTATGTGGGGCAGTGACCAATCGGCCTCAGTGGAACCCCAAGGCATTGAAAAGCTGGTTAAATATATTCGTGTGACGGAGCAAGCTTTGGGGGATGGGGTTAAGCGCGTCTATGATAGCGAGCAATCATCATTAAGCAAGCTCAGGCGGTTCAGCCAATAGCATGGATGGAAAAGACTTGCCTGGTCGATTGCGCAATGCTTATAAAGTTCGCGTTAGGCATTGGCAAAACGACCAAAAAATAAAACGAATGGCGGAGGCAGTGGCTCAAAATGCGCCTCAGCCAAGCCAAGCGCCGATCGTATTTTTTAATGCCTCCACCCGCCTATCCGGGCTCAGCTTAAATGCAGGTTTTAGCCTAGTCAGCGCCTGGTCTCTGCAATTGCAGGGCGTGCCTGTGGTTCATTTCATCTGTAAGGCAGGCTTAACACATTGCGTGTTGGGGACCAATCGGCAAGACTTAAGCAAAAAACCGCCCTGCAAAGAGTGCATCAGGCAATCCAAGGCGGTTTACCACAACGCTAATCAATCCTGGTTTGACTACCAGGCAGATCAAGCACTTCTAGAGAAGCTGGTTGATCTTAACTTGCGTGAACTGAGCGAGTTTGTGTACCAGGGCGTGCCACTGGGTAGGTTGTGCATCGCTTCCATGCGCTGGATCCTGCGGCGCCACAACCTGGTTGATAATGAGGTTACCCGACAGCTTTATCGAGAATATATTTGCTCTGGATGGTCTGTAAAGCAACAGTTTGAACAACTTTTATATGAGCATTCACCCCAAAGTGTGGTGGTGTTTAATGGCCTACAGTACCCAGAAGCGGTCGCGCGCTGGGTGGCAGAGCAGAGGGGTCTCACTGTTTACAGTTATGAAGTCGGCTTGCGGCCTTTTAGCGCATTCTTTACCTCTGGCGATGCAACCGCCTACCCTATGGCAATCCCGGAGAGCTTTGAGCTATCAAAAGCACAGAACCAGCAATTAAACGAGTACCTATCCAATCGATTTAAGGGAAATTTCAGCATGGCTGGGATTAAGTTTTGGCCTGAAATGACCAAGCTGGATGACGAGTTTGAGGCATTAAGCAGTCAATTTGAACACTTCGTTCCTATCTTTACGAACGTGATTTTTGATACCAGCCAACCCCATGCGAATGTCTTGTTCACGGATATGTTTGAATGGCTAGACCAAGTGCTTGAAGTCATAAAACAGCATCCGAAGACTTTGTTTATTATCAGGGCACATCCTGATGAGTCGCGACCTGGCAAGGCAAGCGAGGAAAGCGTTGCAGAATGGGCTCTCAGCCGCAAAATTGGGGCGATAAAGAATATCAAATTTGTGGGCCCGGATGAATTTTTCAGTTCATATGAAATGATCAAGCGCGCAAAATTTGTGATGATTTACAACTCTACTATCGGGTTGGAATCATCCATCCTAGGTGTGCCTGTGCTTTGCGCAGGCCGAGCGCGCTTCACACAACTAGAAACAGTGTATTTCCCTGGAAGTCGCGATGCTTATTATGAACAGTTAAATAGACTGCTCAATGAAGAAAAAGTTAGCTTTCCAGAAATACACCGCACAAATTCACGGCGTTTTCTGTATTACCAATTATTTCGCTCTTCGTTAAGCTTTGAACCATTTTTGGAGGAAGATCATATTTGGCAGGGCTATGTTCGCTTGCGAGGGTTTAACTGGGTCGATTTGCTGCCAGAAAACTCAAAAACATTGCATACAATCTCTGAGGGTTTATTGGGAAATGGCCAGTTCTTACTTGAAGCGGATTGATTTGATTGAAGGATAAGGTGACCAAAATGGCATTAGAAAAGATTGTTGCGTTTGTACCCATGCGGCATGATTCCGTGCGCGTGCCTGGTAAGAATTTCAAACCGATGGCAGGTAAGCCTTTGTTTCATCATATCCTCAATACGCTCTTGCAGTGTAAGGAAATTGCCCAAGTGGTTGTGGATACCGATAGCCCGGTCATCATGCAGGGATTAAATGACTATTTTCCTGGTGTTTATTGCCTGGAACGGCCTCAGCATTTGCGCGCAGATACGGTTCCTACCAATGAAATCTTGATGTATGACGTCAGCCAGTTTGAAGCGGATTTATACCTGCAGACACACAGTACCAACCCGCTGCTGAAATCGGCAACCATCTCCAAGGCGATTAGTGAGTTGCGGGCAGACTTCCCCGCCTATGATTCCCTGTTTGGAGTGACGCGTTTGCAAACCCGTCTTTGGGATGAATTGGGCCGAGCCATTAATCACAACCCGGCTATCCTCTTGCGTACGCAAGATTTGCCGCCTATTTATGAAGAAAATTCATGTCTATATTTATTCACCAAAGAAACACTGTTTGAAAAGCGAAATAGGATAGGCGAACGCCCCAAATTATTTCAAATACCCGCTGGTGAGGCCTGGGATATTGATGAAGCACTGGATTTTAAGATTGCTGAGTTTTTATTGGCTCAAAACCAGGCTGACTGAAATTGTTTGAGCAAGTTGCGAAACTAACTGGAGTTTAAACATGAAGACAATACTTGTTACAGCCCCTTACATCCTCCCGCATATGGATCGATTTAGGCCTGTATTGAATAAATTTGGTTTTGACACCATAGAGCCCAAAGTGTTTGAGCGCTTTTCAGAAGAGGAAATTTTGCGCTATGCCGGGCAATTTGACGGCACAATTTGTGGTGATGACCGCTACACCCCAAGCGTAATTGAAGCTTGTTCGCCGCGCCTTAAGGTCATCTCAAAATGGGGCACGGGTGTGGATAGCATCGATGCAGAGGCTGCTTCGCGTTTTGGCATTAGCATCTTAAGGACCCCCAACGCTTTTACCGTACCCGTTGCAGAAAGTGTTTTGGGGTACATGCTTGCTTTTTCCAGGCAGTTGCCCTGGTTAGACCAGGGTATGAAAGCTGGGCAATGGCACAAGAGCATCGGCAAAACACTGAGCGAATGTACTTTGGGCGTCATTGGGGTTGGCAATGTTGGTAAAGCCGTTTTAAGGCGCGCCAGGCAATTTGGGATGCGTTTACTAGGTAATGATATCGTGGAAATTGAGCCAGATTTCTTGTTGGAGTTTGGGGTTGAGATGACAGATTTAGCAACCCTGATGGAAAAATCCGATTTTATCAGCGTGAACTGCACCCTAAACCCCAGCTCGCATCACCTCATCAATGCTGATAGTCTGAGTTTGTGTAAACCCGATGCCATCATCATAAACACTGCCCGGGGTCCGATTGTTGAGGAACAGGCGCTGATACACTCGCTGTCGATTGGGCAAATTGGCGGGGCTGCGCTGGATGTTTTTGAGGTTGAGCCCTTACCATTGGACAGCCCATTGATGAAAATGGATAATGTGATGCTTGCGCCGCACAATTCCAATTCCAGCCCTTACTTTTGGGAAAGGGTGCATTGGAATACAATTTTCAACTTGCTCAAAGCATTCCAGATAGATATCCAAGACATCGACTCACTGAGGAAAATGGAAATAGCATAGCGTTTTCCAATTCTGAATTTTGTTAGGAGAGAATAGACAAGGTAGGCTATATATGGAAGATAATAAACCAAAAACCGTGTTAATTACCGGCGCTTCGGGCGGGATTGGAAGAGCAACTGTAAAGTTGTTTGCTGAGCAGGGGTGGCAGGTGATCGGTGTTGACCGACAAGAGGGTTACCCGGAGTTTCCTGGGGATGGGCTTTACATCCAGGCGGACATCTCTAACCCTCGCGATATGCAGGAAATATTCAATAAGGTCTCTGCGTATGCATCGGCACTGCATGCTATTGTCAATAATGCTGCCCAGCAGATTACAAAGCCCTTGGTTGAAACGACGGCAGAAGAATGGGATGCGGTGATGGCATCCAATTTGCGGTCGGTTTTTTTGTGTGCCAAATTGGCCTATCCGTTGCTTAAGCAAGCAGGGCAAAGCGCTATTGTAAATGTGTCTTCTGTTCATGCCGTGGCGACTTCTGCTAATATTGCTGCCTATGCTGCCAGCAAAGGCGGTCTGCTCGCCCTGACCAGGGCAATTGCGATTGAGTTTGCGCCGGATGATATCCGCGTGAATGCCATCCTGCCAGGGGCGGTGGATACACCCATGCTCAGGGCAGGCTTTAACCGCGGGCATGTTGGCGATGGGACGGTGCAGGAGCGTTTGGAGAACTTGGCACGCAAGACGGTCAACGGCAGAATCGGGCAGCCGGAAGAAATCGCGAAGTGTATTTATTTCCTGGCTGATAATTCACAGTCCAGTTTTATGACTGGGCAGGCTCTTATTGTGGATGGCGGGGCTACTGCACGGTTGAGCACCGAATGAGCAAGCTGCGCTCGTTTATTAAGGATACCTTGCCAGAGCCTTTATTACAAAAGGCCAGGGCGTTTAACGATTCACTGGCGCATCTCAAAGCATGGCCAGAAGCCATGTTTCATCCCTGGCGCAGAGATACGATCAATCAACTGCGCACCCTGAAAGACAGCCACCAGGGTCAACGCTGCTTCATCATGGGCAATGGTCCCAGCTTGGCCAAAACCGATTTATCCAAGCTGAAGAACGAATTTACTTTTGGTATGAACCGCATCTACCTGGCTTTCCCAGAGATGGGCTTTAAAACAAGCTATTACCTGTCCGTAAATGACCTGGTGATCGAACAATGCGCAGAAGATATCCAAAAGTTGTCCATGCCTCGGTTTGTGTCTTGGCGGAGCCGCAAATGGCTCAGCCCTCAAGATAACCTATTCTTTTTACACACAACCTATACCGGGCCGCGCTTTACCAAAGATTTGACCAAAAGGCTGTGGGAAAGCGCAACGGTGACTTATGTAGCCCTGCAAGCGGCTTATTACTTGGGATTTTCAACCGTTATTTTGATTGGTGTTGACCATAATTTTGAAACCAAGGGCAAGCCCAACACCACCATCGTCTCCCAAGGGGATGATCCGAATCACTTTTCACCGCATTACTTTGGAAAGGGCTTCCGCTGGCAATTGCCAGACTTGGAAACCTCTGAATTGGGTTACCGGATGGCTAAAGAGGCTTTTGAAAGCGCTGGCCGGCAGGTTTTGGATGCCACGGTTGGCGGTAAATTAACCATCTTTCCCAAGATCGATTACGAGTCGCTTTTTGATTAATGAATGACCAGCCGCTGGTTTCAATTATCACGCCTTCTTATAACCAGGCACAGTTCTTAGAAGAATCGATTCTCTCTGTCTTAAACCAGGACTATCCTCATCTTGAATACTGGGTAATTGACGGCGGCTCGGATGATGGCAGCCTTGACATCATTAAGAAATATGCAGATAGACTATCTGGCTGGGTGTCTGAGAAGGATAATGGGCAGGCGGATGCCATCAATAACGGCATCGGGTTTGTTAAAGGTGAGATTGTCGCTTGGCTAAATTCGGACGATGTTTACCGCCCCAATGCGATTACGTCTGCGGTACAAGCGCTGTCAGATCACCCACATGCCGGCATGGTATTTAGCGATGTCGCATCGATCGATGAGTTTGGAGAGGTGTTTAACCTCATGCATTATGGGGATTGGGGGTTACCTGATCTGATGGCCTTTAAAATTATCGGCCAGGCTGGCGTATTTATGCGCCGGTCGATCTTGAACCAGGCAGGCTTGTTAGACCCTACCTATCATTATTTGCTGGACCATCATCTCTGGCTGCGCATAGGTTTAGTAAGCAAGATTCAATATATAGAAAACGAAGTATGGGCGGCTGCGCGCATGCATGCAGGGGCTAAAAATGTGGCGCATGCCGAACAATTTGGTGCTGAAGCCTATCGCTTGGCAAGCTGGATTGAGCAAGAACAAGCGTTCAAGCCTCACCTTGCTAATAATCGCAAAAAGATTTGGGCTGGTGCGTATCGCTTAGACGGCTTTTATTTATTGGATGGGGGCTTTCCAAAGCAGGCGCTAGTTGCCTACTGGAAAGCTATGAAATCCGATCCGCCAACCGCTCTGCAAGATTGGAAGCGCATTTTGTTTGCAGTGTTCTACAAGTTGGAGTTATCTCGTTGGCGAGAAATGTATAATAATAAGAGAAAAAAGAAGTTTCAGGATAAATAGACTTCATGAAACAGGTAATTACTGGTGAGATTAAGACAGGTCGGACCTTGGTAAGCTTTCCAAAGTGGTGGGTTTATATCATGTTGGCCATCATTTTCTTTTTTGGCTTGGTAGGACGATTTTATGATCTTGATGACCCACCGCTTGATTTTCACGGCACCCGCCAACTGCACTCGATGTTGATGGCAAGGGATATCTACCGGGCATCACTAGCAGGCGAGCCTGCTGGATCTGGGGACGGACAGATAGAACCGCCCATTATGGAAAGGCTCACCGCTTTAGGCTACAGGCTATTTGAAAGCGAAGATTTGCGCATACCCAGGGTATTGGCCATTTCCTTTTGGTCTTTAGGCGCGGTAGGATTGTTTTTGCTGCTAAAAGAGGTTGTTGGAGAACAGGGGGCTGTGTTTGGCCTAGCTTATTACATGGTTTTGCCTTACGCACTCTATGCCAGCCGCTCCTTCCAGCCCGAATCGCTTATGACCGCAGCCATCATTTGGGCTTGGTGGGGAATGTTAAAGTGGCAGCGTCACAAAACCTGGAAGTGGGCTGTTATTGCGGGCCTGCTAGCGGGCTTTGCCATTTATGTTAAATCCCCGGCAGTGTTCTTCATTGCCCCTGCCTGGTTAGGGCTGATTTTAGGGTCAATGGGTTTAGGCAAAGCTTTGAAAAATCGCCAAGTGTGGCTACTTGCCTTTCTAAGTATATTGCCATTTGCCGTATACCATATCTACGGGGTTTTTATCGCTGGATTTTTAAGCAACCAGTTTGGGCTGCGGTTTTATCCTGAGCTGATCAAAGATCCTTTCCATTACTTAATCTGGAAAGACATGATTGATAGGACGCTTGTGCTCGAGTTATTCTTGATTGCCCTTCTTGGCGTTTTAGCAATCAAGAAAAAAACCGCCCGTGTGCTTTTCATTTTTGTTTGGGTTGGCTATCTTTTATACGGGACGGTATTTTCGTATCACATCATTTCACATGATTATTACCAGGTGCCGTTTGTGCCTGCTGTAGCCGTGGGTTTGGCAGGCGCAGGCGCGGCTTTGATAAACGCGCTCAAGGGCAAACGGGGTTTTGCTTACCTGGTTATCACAGGCATGCTGTTCTTCTGGATGTCCATTAACTTCTGGGATGCCCGGATGCACTTGAAGCACAATGTTTACAAAGCTGAACCGCCTTTTTGGCAAATGCTCGGCAAAAAACTTGAAAATCTCTCAGTTATATCAATGACACCTGATTATGGGATGCGTTTAACCTATTGGGGCGAGAAAGGCTCAACGCATTGGATGTCCACCTACGACTTTGATGTGCGAGAGATGGCGGGGCAAGCAATTGACAGGGAGGCACTCTTCCTGGAAACGGTGGAAGGAAAAGACGTCTTTGTGATCACAGAATTTTCCCAGCTGGATAACCAGCCTAATGTTAAACAAATGCTTTATGAAAACTTTCCGATCATGGAGCAAACAGAACAATACATCATATTTGATTTAAGAAAATAAATTTTTCTAGGTTGGCCAAGCAGCGCATCCAAAATTTTAATAATGCAAGTTGATAGCAGAAAAAGGTAACAGTAAGTGAAAAAAATAAGCCTAAAACAACTAATAGAGAAAAGTTCTCACTGGTGGGTATGGCTCATCCTTTGTTTGGCTTTATTTTTAGGGCTTTTCATCCGCTTGTATGATTTGGACGATTTGCCCTTAGATTTTCACCCGACCCGGCAATTACACTCATTGATTATTGCGAGGGGCATGTACTACCAAAACCTTGATGATGCCCCAAGCTGGCAGCGTGAATTTGCCATAACAGAATGGCAGGAGGAAGACCAAATTGAACCGCCCATCATGGAGTCTCTGGTGGCTTCTGGGTATCGCCTTGTGGGACAGGAAGATTTGCGCCTGCCGAGAATTTTGGCGATTTCTTTATGGATGATTGGTGGATTGGGGCTATTTTTATTAATTTTTGACATGCTGGGTTTTGCAGGGGCAGCCATTGGGCTTGTGTATTACCTGCTGATTCCGTACGGTATAACTGCCAGCAGGTCTTTCCAGCCTGAGCCGCTCATGATCGCATCCCTTATTTGGGCATGGTGGGCAATTTGGCGCTGGAAAACAAACCCCTCTTGGAAGTGGACTATTGTCGCTGGGCTGTTAACCGGTTTTGCCATCCTGGTGAAATCCCCGGCAATTTTCTTCCTCTTACCTGTGTGGATGACGCTTGTTCTTTCTACTAATAGCCTTATCCAAGCTTTCAAGAACGTAAAGATATGGGTGATCGTGTTATTCGCTGCGCTGCCTACCTTGGCTTATACTGTCTACGGCCTATTTATTGATGGCTTCCTGGGCAGCCAGTTTAGCCTGCGGTTTTTCCCTAATTTATGGACGGATTTTTTCTATTACAGGCGCTGGAAAGACTTGATTGACAATACGATGACATTGGAATTATTCCTTTTGGGTGCGCTTGGTGCGTTTCTTATCAAGGAAAAAACAACCCGTAAGATGGTGATTTCAATGTGGTTTGGTTATGTGTTATACGGTTTGGTTTTTGCCTACCACATCCATTCGCATGATTATTATCACCTGCCCCAGATCCCTGTGGTTGCGATTGGCTTAGCCTCCCTGGTCACATTTTTAACTGCTCATCTTGAAGAAAGAAAGGGTGTCATCAAGGCAATTATTTGCGGTATTGTTTTAGTATGGATACTAGCGAACTTTACCACGGTTTATCTAAACCTGCGGGATGCTAATTACCGGTCTGAGGGAGTCTTTTGGAAATCTTTAGGTGATAAAGTGCGCGGGTCTTCTGTGATTTCGATGACCCAAGATTACGGCTTCCGTTTATCCTATTGGGGTTGGGTAAACACCACACATTGGATGTCGTCTTATGATTTTGAATACCGTGAATTAGCTGGTAACGTGGTAGACCGGGAAGCTTTATTTGGTGAGACAATCAAAGGTATGGATTATTTCCTCATCACCGCATTTGGTGAACTCGAAAAACAGCCTTACGTAAAAGACACTTTAGTTAACAACTATGAAGTACTCGATTCCAGTAGCGATTTTGTTATTTTCGATCTTAATGCCCGCTTAGAAGCTCAATCCGACTAGAAATTATTATGTGCACCGACGTCACTGTTTCAATTATCACACCCTCTTATAACCAGGGTACGTTCCTGGAAGACACCATTAATTCGGTTCTGAACCAGGATTACCCAAACATTGAATACATCGTAATCGATGGCGGATCGACGGATGAGAGCTTGGATATCATCAAAAAATATGCCGAAAAATTAGCTTATTGGGAGTCTAAGCCTGATAAAGGGCAGACAGATGCGATCAATAAAGGTTTTGCTAGGGCGTCGGGGGAAATCCTGGCCTGGCTGAACTCAGATGACCTGCTGCTGCCTGGGGCGGTCTCTGCTGCAGTAAACTATTTAACGGCAAACCCAAACATCGGTATGGTATACGGCGATGCTTATTTCATCAATAAGGCAGGGCAAAAAATTGGGGATTTCCCAGCCGCAAAAACTGATTACCAGAAATTACGCAGGGGTTATGTCCACATCCCGCAGCAAGCCTCTTTTTTTAGGGCGGCGTTGTGGATGCAAGTGGGACCGCTGGACCCGAGCTTTTATTTTGCCATGGATTATGACTTGTGGGTGCGCTTAGCTAAAATCACCAACTTTGCTTATGTCCCCGGACCATGGGCCTGTTTCCGCCTGCACGGCGATGCGAAAACGATTTCAGAGGATGACCGCTGTTGGCCAGAAATGCTACGGGTTCATTACCGGGAAGGCGGGCGAAAACTCTCGGTCATCGTGGCAAAGTACTGGCTGCGCAAATTGCTGGCGCCGATAATCACTTGGCGGCGAAAAAAAATGATCCAGGCAGAGAAGCAATAAGCTCAACCCGGATCATCACGGCTATTTTTTGGAAATTAGTTTTTCTACAAGACGCCCAGCTCTTCTCCTACCTTTTTAAATGATTCCAGCGCCTGGTCTAAGTCTGACCTGGAATGGGTTGCAGAAATCATCACGCGTATCCGTGCTTTCCCCTGGGGCACAGTTGGGAACCCTAAGGACATCGCGAATACTTGCTCATCAAACAGCTTGCGCGAGAACTCACGTGCCAACTGCACTTCGCCTAACATGACCGGCGTGATGGGTGTTTGGGTCAGGCCAGTGTCAAAGCCAAGGGCGCGCATTTCTTTCTGGAAGTAAGCAGCATTGCTCCAAAGTTTATCCACAAGCTCAGTTGATTCTTCCAAAATATCAACTGCGGCCAAACAGGCTGCCGTATCGGGCACAGTTAACGCTGATGAGAACAAGAACGGCCGTCCGCGCTGGCGCAGCCACTCGATGATGTTTGTTTTGCCTGCCACCACACCACCCATGACGCCGAAAGCTTTTGAAAAAGTGCCTACTTCCACATCAACGCGCCCATGAAGCTTGAAGTGATCTACGATGCCGCGGCCGCCTTCACCAAGCACACCCTCTCCATGGGCATCATCGACCATTAACATCAGGTCATAAGCTTCAGCAACATCAACTAACTTATCTAAAGGTGCGTAATCGCCATCCATGCTGAAGACGCCATCGGTGATGATCAGGCCGCGCCGGTAGGTGCCCTGGTGTTCGCGAATGACCGATTCCAGCGAGATTGGGTCGCAGTGTTTGTAGCGCACAATTTTTGCGCTTGAAAGGCGCGATCCATCGATAATACTGGCGTGGTTTAGCTCATCTGAGAAGATGATGTCTTCTTTGCTGACAAGCGCTGGAATCGTAGCCCCGTTAGCAGAAAAACCAGATTGGAAGACAATGGCAGATTCCACATGCTTGAAATTCGCCATTCTTTTCTCTAGTTCAAGGTGCAGGTCCATTGTGCCGGCAATGGTGCGAACGGCACCTGGACCAACCCCATATTTATCCATTGCCGCCTTGGCAGCACTCACCATCCGTGGGTGATTGGCTAATCCCAGGTAATTATTTGAGCAAAAATTTAAGACCTTCTTGCCGTCCACAACCAGCCAGGCACCTTGGGCGGAGCCGATGGTGCGGATTGCGTTATAAAACCCGGTCTTACGCAGATTACTAAGTTCTTCATCTATCCATGCTAATTTATCTGTCATCATGTCCTCTAATCTAATATTTTAGTGAATCAAAATGCAAAATTATTATACAACACGCTAACATTGCTTATGGCAAGATGCTCACTTCCCACAGGTGTACATGCGCAAATTCGCCATCATTAACGTTCAATACCTCAAGGGTTAATTCGTTGATTTCAAAGGCTTGTTCAAAATTAAATGTGACTGGCCTCACCACATTGGATTCCGCAACTTCATTTGAAAATATTTCATCTTGACCCGAATCAGCAAGCTTTAGTTTGACTGATAACCTGGTTCGGGCCCCGCCGACATAAGCGGTTAGAGCGCTTACTTGTACAGGATTATCAAATTTCAGGTTAATGATTAGGGGGTTAGCCTCGAAAGTGCGAACCAGGGTATTGGTATCCCCATCAAAAACCTGGTCAATTTCGTTGATATCCAAGAGCGGATATTGCACAAGGACTTGCTGATCAAATATCTCTATGTTTTTCTCTCTAAGTTGTCTGCGCTGCGCTATTTCTTCGGCAAAAATAGTATCAATGTTATCAACATACACAAGTGAAACGAAGTAAAAACCTGGTTTGCCGTTAGGGTACGGGATTGTTTTGAATACTTCAATATCTTTGAACTTCCCAGTGGTTTTCATCCAATCATATTCTTCGGGAATCATAATAAAGACGGTATCCTTATCAAGCGGTAGGTAATTGATGGTATACGCTTCAATTGTCCCAACCTCTATCGGATTTGAATCACCTAAAAAGAAGCGAATGATGACATCCGTGCCGTTTGCCCAGGAGGGGCTCATAACTAGGCGCTTGTTTGGATTGCCTGCTTGAAATTCTATGATTTCATCAAAGAGGGTTTGACCGCCGTATTGCAGGCCATATAAGCCATAATTATCGAACCAAGTGGGGCCGTCTCTTACTGATTGAACTAACAGCGAAAAACTGAATATGGTTAGGACAATAACCAAAACCATGGCTGGAATAAGTTTGTTTTTTAATAACCTTGACAGCCAAATGACAGCCTGCTCAAAGCCAATGGCAATGATGATTGTAAGCGGTACGATGATGACCAAAATCCTTGTGATGGTCAGACTAACCAGCGCAGCGCCAGTAGGCGCGGCGAGCAGTGCTGCCAGTAAGACGCGCGATGCGGGCGATTTGATTTGCTTCATGAGCTTGAGAAAACCGATTATGAAAAATGGAAAAGTAAAGAGCGGGATAGCTGCCCTATCCTTCACCTGGTGACGAATAAGCTCAAGATCGTTGTAAAGGAAATAATAGCGTGGGTTTAGTCCCTGCAAATAAACCTTGAAAAATTGTTGAAATTTCTCAAGCAGTGGTGTGTTTTCTACCCAGTATGATTTTAAGATACTTAGGTGCTGAGCCATGGCTACAGGCTCTTGGATCCTGAAGCGGATATATGGAGCCGCCAGCAGGATCAAGGTAAAAAAGCCAAGCAGGGCAATTTTTCGATGCTGCCAATGGTAAGACAGATCTGAGAAGAGCAAGAGTAACCCTGTGGTCACGATAATAATCTGCCCTGGACTGTAAGCATAAAATGTAAAGCCTCCAAATAAGAGGGCAAGATATAGATAATGTGGGTTTTTGTTTCGATAACATAGGTAGAAATATAAAAAGCCAGCATACATGGACGCCATAAGCGTGGTTTCAAAAGCGGTGCGCGAGTGTAAAAACCAGGTGGGAATAATGGATAAGAGCAAAGGTCCGAGCCAGTAAAATTTAACTTTGAAAAACTCACGCAGGATCAACCCTAGACTAACTGCAGCGATGAATGTAGCCAGGGCTGCCACGCCGCGCGTAATCCAGACGGATCTTGGTAAAAGAAGTGTGGGTAAAACTTGTAAGTAGACAGAAAGACTGAGGTTGTATTGCCCGCCATTCTTGAAATATGTAGGGAAAAGCACCCCGTTAGGGGAGCGCATGCCGTTTCTAATTAAATCCTCTGCCGCCATGGTTTGGATAGCTTCGTCGGTGAAGAAAAATATTGGAAATCTTGGCAGGTATAATAAACGGGTGAGCAGGTAGACCAAGATGGCAAGTATAAAAAGCCATGTGTGAAAATCGATATTTTGAAAATATTTTCTTTTCATCAGGTCAATTTACTTCTAGCCATAAAATTCGATGTTCAATTAATCAAAGTAAGGCATCCAAATTGAATTATAGCATGTGCATTAATTGTTAGTTTGGAAGGCGCAGGATAAAATCCACAACGCTGTTTAAGCGTTTACAATAAATAAACCTTGCTATAATATAAAGGTTAAGCTTTTCAATAAAATAAATCAATTTACCTAGAAAGATTAATTATCGGATGTAAACCATGCCTGTTGAACACATTTCACCACAATTATTTGAAAAACTGGTCGACTTAGCTGCAATTGCCTTAGACCCTTCAGAGAGCGAATATTTAAGATCGGAATTAAACAATCAACTTACTGCGATTAAAGAGTTGATGGCTATTGAGCTTGATGAGTCACTGATCCCAGCCTTACACGGCGTTCCGTTTGAGAGCGCTGATAGGCAGGCGATGCGGGAAGATGCCCTGCTGCCTTATGCAACCCCAGAAGATATTATTTCGCAAGCGCCGCAAAGTGAAGATAACTACATAGTCGTTCCAGATATCCCCCACTCAGAATTGGATTAGCAAAATGTTAGAACTTAGTGCTTTTGAAACCATAGAAAAAATACGATCACGTGAATTAACCGCGAAAGAAGTCCTTGAAGCTCACCTAGCGCAGATTAAAAAGGTGGACGGGGTGCCTGGGAAGCTTGATTTTGGTGAACTAAGCGAAACAGAAGCAACAAAGGTGCATGCCTTTATTACGCTGACTGAAGATTTAGCCTACCAGCAGGCAGAAGAGGTCGACCGTCAACTAGACAATGGCATTGATCCGGGCATTTTAGCCGGGGTGCCAATTACAGTAAAAGATATTTTTTGCGTCAAGGATACCCTGACGACTGCTGGCTCACGCATCTTATCGAACTTTAAGGCGCCTTACACGGCAACTAGCGTGAACCGTTTACAGAAAGCGGGTGGTGTTATCCTGGGTAAGGTCAACTTAGATGAGTTTACTTATGGCTCGTCCAGCGAATCCTCTGCTTTTCAGCCCTGCCCACGCAACCCTTGGGATACGAGTCGGGTTACGGGCGGCTCATCTGGAGGGTCAACCGCTTCAGTAGCGGCTTATGAATCTATGCTTTCTTTAGGCACAGACACGGGCGGCTCTATCCGGCAGCCGGCAGCATTTTGTGGGGTGGTGGGGTTAAAGCCTACTTATGGCAGAGTCTCTCGTTATGGATTAATTGCCTTCGGGTCTTCCTTAGATTGCCCAGGCCCAGTTGCCCGCTCAGTCAAAGATGCGGCGCTGATGCTTCAAGCCATGGCTGGTGCTGACCCTCGTGACAGCACTGCCTCGAACCGACCAGTTCCTGACTATCTCAGTGCTTTGCAAAAAGACATCAGGGGAATGCGCATTGGCCTTTCTCCTGATTACTTCAGGAACAGCATGCCTGACCTTGAGACGGGCGAGATCATTTACGAACCCATCCAAAAAGAAATAAAACAAGCTGTTTATGATGCAGCACAAGTATTGGCAAGTTTAGGCGCTGAAATTATTGAAGATGTGCCCATGCCAAATACTATTCATGGTGTATCGGTCTATTTTGTGATCAGTAGGGTGGAAGCTGCTTCAAACCTCCACCGTTTTGACGGTGTGAAATATGGTTATCGAACGGCAGAAAAAGTGCGTGATCTGCATGAATTGTATCGTCATACCCGGGTGGAAGGCTTGGGGCATCAACCCAAGCTGCGCATCTTAATGGGCATGTACGTCAGCGCCGCGCAGTATAGTGCGCAATACTACCAGCGAGCCCTTAAAGTTCGCCGCATGATTCGGGATGACTTTGAAGCAATATTTGATAAAAAAGGATCATACCATTTGGACGCATTATTGACGCCTACGACACCCAGTACAGCTTTTGAATTAGGTGCTGTGTACGGCAATACGGTTATGATGCAATGTGCTGACCAGTTTACCGTACCGGCAAACCATGCTGGGATACCGGGAATTTCTATCCCTGCTGGTTTTGATCAAACCGGATTGCCAATCGGTATCCAATTACTAGGTCCTGATTATCGTGAAGACCTCATTATGCGCATTGGCCACGCTTATGAACAAGCAACGCAAACAGCAGAATGGCGACAAACCAAACCAAGGGTTGTTAGAGAGTTAGAGGAATAAGATATGACTGATTATGAAGCAGTGATTGGTTTAGAGACCCATATACAACTGAATACAAAAACAAAAATATTCTGCAGCTGCAAGGCTGATTCTTGGGGCGATGAGCCGAATACGAATATTTGCCCGGTTTGCAGCGGTTTGCCAGGTGTTTTGCCAGTATTAAACATGGAGGCAGCGCATAAAGGCGCACTCTTGGCCGCTGCCATGCATGCGAAAGTTCAGCCGCTATCTTACTTTGATCGGAAAAACTACTTTTACCCCGATCTACCCAAAGGGTATCAAATTACACAATACGACCAGCCGATTGGGGTTGGGGGATACTTTGACCTGCCTATGCCCGAAGGATACACTAGGCATATCCGCATTCATAAACTGCATCTTGAAGAAGATGCGGGGAAAACAAAGATCATCAATGATGAGCGCTATGTGGATTTCAACCGCTGTGGCGTTCCCTTGGTGGAAATGGTAACAGAGCCCGATTTTCGTTCTGGGGAGGAGGCGGCGCAATACTTGGTTCGCTTGCGGCAGTTGCTGCGCTGGATTGGCGTCTCAGAAGCGGATATGGAAAAAGGCCACCTACGCTGTGATGCAAACGTCTCCATCCGGTTAAAGGGATCAGAGGTATTGAATACCAAAACTGAAATAAAAAATGTTAACTCGATTGATGCAGTCAGGAATGCAATAACCAATGAGATTGACCGGCAAATTAAGCAAGTTGAGGCTGGGCAAAAAATTGAATCTTGGACTTTAGATTGGGACGCCGACACGGGCACGCTAGAAAAGATGCGTTCTAAAGAGACCGAGGCAGATTACCGCTATTTTCGAGAGCCCGACCTGCTGCCTTTGGTTTTGAAACCAGAATGGATTGAGCAAGTCAAGAGCAGCTTACCAGAATTGCCATTAGCACGCCGGCAACGCTTTGTTGACCAGTTTGCATTATCACTATACGATGCGGAGATTCTCACAACAGATAAAGCGCTATCTGATTATTTTGAGGTTACGCTAATGCATTACCAAGGCGAAGCTAAAGTTATCTCAAATTGGATGATCAACGACTTAATGCGCATGTTGAATGATTTGGGCCTCAGCGCCAATGAATTAAAACTAACCCCAGAGCGCTTAGCGGCAATTATAAAGTTAATCGACGCCGGGCAAATCAACACTTCCACTGGCAAATCACTGCTCAAAAAAGTGCAAGAGACTGACCAGGAACCTGGCGAAATTGTCAGGAAAGAAGGCTTGGGATTGGTAGGCAATGAAGAAGCGCTCAGAGCGATTGTTGAAAGCATTATTGCCCAAAACACAACAGAAGTTGCCAGCTTTAGAGAAGGCAAGGAAGGCTTAATCGGTTGGTTCTTAGGCCAGGTGATGCGCCAGACTGGCGGTAAAGCCGATCCAAAGCTGGCGAGGCAGATCCTGCTGGAATTGCTTAAGCAGGGTTAAATCTGCTGACCATTGACCGCCTGGGCGGAATGGCATAAAATATAGGGCGTGTTGCGGGCGTCGCCAAGTGGTAAGGCATCAGCCTTCCAAGCTGACATTCGCCGGTTCGAATCCGGTCGCCCGCTTTTTTTAATTAACAAGCAAGTTACTTGTTGAGGGATGGATAATTTAAAGCTTGAGTTAATACTCCATATTGGTTCAAAAACCAAAACTTCTTGTTTGTTTTAGCGTCTACAGTATAATCATGCGTTGGAGCCTCAAATGAGCGTTGAAATTGTCCAAGAAACTGAAAAATTCCAAACCAATGAAATTGCTACTATTTCCATTGCCCATGGGGTTCATGATACATACAGTGCCTTCTTGCCAACCCTGCTACCGCTATTAATTGAAAAATTTTCACTGACAAATACGCTTGCTGGGATGCTTTCATTTGTTTATCAAATCCCATCCATCCTTCAGCCTTTGATTGGTCACCTGGCAGACCACAGCAATCTGCGTTACCTGATTATTTTAATGCCGTCCGTTACCGCGGCGATGATGAGTATGCTGGGCATAGCACCAAACCAGGGTTTCCTGATATTTTTGCTGTTGATGGCAGGCTTAAGTTCGGCTTCATTGCATGCTGTAGGACCAGTTTTTACGAGTGCTTTGGCCGGCACCAGAATTGGCCGCAGCACAGGTTTCTGGATGGTTGGTGGAGAGTTAGGTCGTGCTTTGGGCCCGATTGTGATTGTGACGGCACTAGGCTTCATGACGATTGAACAATTACCATGGTTGATGTTGGGTGGGATTTTCACATCTTTGTTTTTATTCTTCAAATTTCGGACGTTTGAAGCACAAGCCCAAAAACCTGTTACAAAACTCAATTGGGCTGGTGCCACAGCGAATATGTGGCCAATTATGATCCCGATTGCACTGTTATTATTCACCCGCTCGATGATGACTGCAGCATTAACAACCTTCCTGCCTGTGTACATGACCGATGCAGGGTCAAGTTTGTGGTTGGCAGGCGTGTCGCTTTCGATCATGGAAGTAGCTGGCATCATTGGGGCTTTTTTGTCAGGAACTTTGAGCGATACATTAGGCCGTAGAAAAATCCTGCTCATTTCAGCTGCCATCACACCCATCTGTATGTTCCTTTTTATTCTCTCGAGTAATTTTTGGCAAATATTCTTGCTGATCCTGCTTGGCTTTTTTGGCATATCTGTAACACCAGTCATTATGGCTGTCGTCTTAGAAAGCTTTCCGGAAAGGCGTGCTTTGGCCAATGGGCTTTATATGTTCTTTTTCTTTGTGATGAATGGCTTGTCGTTATTCCTGGTTGGTAGGTTAGGTGACACAATTGGACTGCGCAATACATACTTTATCAGCGCAGGCTTAATTCCTTTGGGTTTACCAGTTATTGCTTTCCTGCCCAAATCCATTAAAAGACAAAAGTAATAAATCTTCAAATTAACCCTAGCAGCATCAGTTCAAAGCTATACGGCAATTCTAATAGGGCCTTTAGTGAGACCTTTTTGTAATTAACGATTCAACCGGAGAAGTGGCCGTATTCTTAGGAATTTAATCTTGGGTTAAATCCACCTGACAGATTTCAACGTTTGCCATCTCTAAGAATGTTTTGGCGTTCTCATCAATCCGATAAGCCACGCTGTACACCAAGCGAACAATGCCCGCATTGATGAGCGCCTTTGTGCAATTGATGCAAGGGAAATGCGTTACGTAGCAAGTACACCCACGTGTGGACACGCCGTGCAGCGCTGCCTGGATGATGGCATTTGTCTCGGCATGAATCGTCCGCACACAATGACTGTCTACCAATAGATGCCCAACCTCGTCGCAGTGGGGTTGGCCTGCGGGAGAGCCGTTGAAACCCGTTGTTAGGATACGTTTATCTAAAACTAAAACACAGCCAACGTAAGCCCGGTCGCATGTGCTGCGTTCTGAGACCGCAAAAGCAATTTTCATAAAGTAGGAATCCCAATCAGGTCGCATTGATAATTCTCCTTACTAAATAGGTTTACCTTATTATTCTAACTTAATAAACCCAGTGTCTGTGTTAATCACCTGAACGCAAATTTGTGTTACCAATCAATACAGGCACTGATTAGAACAAAAAAATTGATGGTCATTGTAGTGCCGTAGATGGCAGGTAATGAGCTCTAATGATCACAAAAGGCTTATCGGGTATATAAATAAATGGATCTGAACGGTTTATAAAAGTGCAGTTGGCAATGGCTAAGGGATTACCCTTATTCTTTAAGAGAATGCGTAAACCAAATGCCAATATAATTAATAATCTATGGGACAGCAGGTTAATTGGAGGACAGAATGGCTAAATTAAGGACTAGTTACTTTGATTTAGATGATCTAAGAATTGCTTATTACGAGGTTGGTGATGGCCCAATATTAATGTTCTTGCATGGCAACTCGGAAAGCAAGCGGATTTTTCTTGATTATCAACTAAAACATTTTTCGGCGTTTCATACCTTTGCCCTTGATAGCCGCGGGCACGGACAAAGTATTTCAGAAGACGCTCAATATACTATTTCACAGTTCAGCCTGGATGTTATTCGTTTTTGTGAGGGCAAGGGACTTAAAAATATAAACCTGGTGGGTTACAGCGACGGGGGTAATATTGCTTTGCATTTGGCCCACAAAGCGCCAGGTTTGTTTCGTAAAATAATTGCCATTTCTCCTAATACCTTAGCTAGCGGTACAGAAGAGAAATCATTAAGAACATTTAAAAGAATGAAAAAGTGTCTGACCAAGCTTGGCCAGTTAGGTTTCAATACCAAGAAACAAATCATGCGCATTGATTTGATGTTAAACGATATCGGATTAGATGATGATCAACTCAGGCAGATTTCGCTACCGTTGTTAATTCTTTATGCTGAAAAAGAAATGATCCAAGTTTCCCATATTCAGCACATTGCTAACTTAATACCTAATGCTGACTTAAAAATGATTCCCGGCAGCACCCATATGAACATTTTGCACAATTCCAAAACTCATGAGGCCATCAAGGCTTATTTTTTGACCAAGTCATAATCAATTGGTGTTTAAATCAACCCACGAAATATTTTTTGTCCATGTTCAATAAGGAAACAAAACTATTCTTGGTTTCTGTGTTATAAGTTATGTAGAGATTTTTTACAGGTTGATTAATTAATTATTCCAGTTAGATAATTTGAGGATAAAAAAATGACAAAAATTGCCATTATTACAGATTCAGATGCCAGCCTGCCCGATTGGGTAGCCCAAAAATTCAATATTGATATCGTATCCATTCTAATTAACTTTGGAGAAGAAAGTTACACAGCTTGTGTGGATATTGATGACGCTGAATTGTTTCGATTAATTGACAAATACAATAAGCTACCCACAACAGCGGCACCATCTCCTAATGATTTTTACTTGGCTTTTCAGAAGGCTTTTGAGGCTGGTGCGGATGAAATCGTGTGTATTTGTGTTTCCAGCCAGATCAGTGCGACATACCAGGCAGCCTTAAATGCTGCAGAAATGTATGAGGGTAAGCGGATTGCGGTAATTGACTCACTTAATTTGAGTATGGGGCAGGGATTAATGGTCATTGCCGCAGCAGAAGCGCTAGCACAAAACGCCAATGTGGATGATATTATCAAGCTTATCGATGAGATGAGATCTAAAATCCACGTTTTTGCTGCATTGCCGACCCTAAAATATTTGGCAATGGGCGGAAGGATGGGAAAACTTGCTGCTGGCGTTGCGGATACATTGAATATCAAGCCAGTTCTGACAGCGCGAGATGGCAAACTTGAGTTGTTGGAAAAAGTGCGCACCTTTAAGAAAGCCGAAGAACGATTAATTGAACTAGCTGAGGAATGTTCCTTGGGGAAAGAGATTGAGCGCTTTGCTATGATTCATGTTAATAACGAAGCCGGCGCTCAAGCTTTAGCCAAGAAACTGCAAGGAAAATTAAATATCAACCTTGAGCCAATTATCGCCGAATTTACACCAGGCTTATCTGTACACGCGGGGTCTGGCGTTGTTGGTTTTGGATTATTAACAAATTAAGAGCAAAATAAATTCTGACCAAATCTGTTAATTTAAAAACTTGATAAAGACTCGTCGCCGTTTGTGCTGCCTGCTGTCAAAAAACTGCCATTGGGATTGCACGTTGAGGTTTGTTTCCATTTCCGGGTTAGATTCTGCTAACTTAATCCCATGTTGAAGAAAAAATGTCCCGATCTGGTTAATCAAGGTAATCGGAACACCCAGTCCTTGGTATTCTTTCTTTACAGCTACTAAAAGCAAGTCTGCCCTATCATTCTTTTTTAGGTCGCGTAATATTAAAAACCATCCCAGGGGAAATAATTTCCCCTTACATTTTTGTGCTGCTTTTGAAAGTGAGGGCATTGTTATTCCAAAAGCAATCAATTTGCCCTCTTGGTTCAAAATGACAGAAGTATACTGTGGATTTATCAACCCGAAATATTGATCTATATATGCATTGATTTGTTTATCGGTTAAGGATATTGTGCCGTAGATATGGCTGTATTCATCGTTCATCAATGTAAGGCATTCTCGTGCATAGACTAACAGATCAGCTTTGGTTTTGGGTATGAATAAGGTTAGGTTGTTGCGTTTTAATGCAATCTCTGCAATCTTAGAAATCTTTTGGTTTGATTCAGAGGGTATGGTAATTTCATATTCTACATAATCCATATCTTTCCTGTACCCTAATTGTTCCAGGTGTTGAGGATAATACGGGTAGTTGTAACTGGTCGCCAGGGTCGCTAATTCATTAAAACCTTCCACCAACATGCCTTCCCGGTCGAGGTTGGTAAAGCCTAAGGGGCCGTGAACAGCATCCAAGCCCAACTCTCTTGCCCAATCTTCAACGGCTTTGATCAACGCTTTGGAAACCTCGTAATCATCAACAAAATCTAACCAACCAAAGCGCATAAAAGGCTGCTTCCATTTATCGATATGGCGCTGATTAACGATTGCTGCAATGCGACCAGCAATTTTATTATCTTTATAGGCAAGCCAGTAGCGCGCTTTGCAATATTCAAAGGCAGGATTGCTAGAAGTTGAAAGCGTTTTAAACTCGTCACCTTGCAACGCTGGTACATAAAAAGGATTATTTCTATAAAGTTTAAGCGGAAAGTTAATGAATTTACGCAAGTCAGATTTTGTCTTAACTTCTTTCAGGTCAATGGTCATTTGTTTTTATCCTTAAATTTTTCTTCAAGTATTATAGATGAAAAGTGTATTATCCTATTATTCATTTGCGATAAGTCTTAAGAAAAGCTTGGAGAATATTTCGCCATATTTTTCTAAAAACCCAACGATCAATTTTTCGGATAAAATAGTTGTCGCATCAAAAATAGTAACTTAAAATTTATTTTATGCGAAAATAAATGGTAAAGACAGATGACTAAAAATACAAATAAACGGATCATTCACCATGCAGCGCAAGGATGTGCTGATTTTCCTCCCAGTAGTTTGAGTGCTTTAGAGAGCTGTTTGAGCCAGGGTGCCTTGGCTATTGAAGTGGATACCTTTCCAACAGCAGATGGCCATTATGTTTTACTGCATGATCTCAACCTCGAAAACCACACCAATGGCAGCGGGAATGCGGCTGCGCTCAAAAGAAAAGATCTTGAAATCCTCAGCTATAAAACACATGGGCAGCCAACACATGAGAAGCTTGGTTTTTTGGATGAGGCAGTTGGTTTGATCTCGCAGAACACTTCAATTGAGAAACTGCAACTTGACTTAAAACCTTACGGCAAATTAGACGCAGCGGCTCTTGAAAAAATAGTCAGCCTCATTGATCCTATAAAAACGAAGGTGCAAGTTAGTTCGGTTGCAGATTGGCTTATTCGCACTCTGCACAACATTGAACCTGGTTTGAGTTTAGGGTTTGACCCACTGCTCTATATTGATAAGCCTGAAGATGAACCGCGCCCGGAAAGCGTTCCGCCCTTTAGAGTGGGGGCTTATGGCTATTTGGATGATCACCCATTGGCAGCAAGGAAATGGGGACCTCTCAAAAATTATTTTGCAGCCCGCGCTGAAGCCTTGATGTTGCAAGCGGTGCCAGGCTGTGAGTGGTTTATCAGGGCAGATATGTTATTAGACTCAGCCAGAGCCGGTTTTGATTGGATCAGTTATCTCCATAAAAACGGGTTTAGTGTAGATGCCTGGACGCTGGATTCAAGCAGCACAGCAGGAATAGATATGGCAAACGAATTGATTGCTTTAGGCATTGATGAAATAACCAGCAATACGGCGAAAACATTGGCAGAATCAGTAGCCGGAGTTTTCAGGTATTGAACCTAATGAAATATTCCACTCATGCTATAATGTCAGCAGAAATTCAAGAAAAGGTTGATTTTATTTGATGAATTTTTTAATTACAGGTGGCGCCGGGTTTTTAGGAACAGCCCTGAGCAATCGTTTGGCTCGCCAAGGGCATAATGTAAGGGTTTTGGATGATACCTCAACAGGTGACCCCAGTAAACTAATACCAGAAGTGCACTTTACCCGTGGTGACATCAATGATAGGCCGATGTTATGGACTTTACTGCAAGATGTTGATTGTGTTTTTCATTTAGCAGCAAAAGTCTCTGTATCTGAATCAGTTCTTTTTCCCAGGGATTACAACACAGTTAACGTGGGCGGCACAGTGAACCTGATGGAAGCTGTTCGTGACGCTGGCACAAGCAGGGTAATATTAATTTCCTCCGGTGCTATTTATGGTGACCAAAACGAAATTCCTTACAAAGAATCAACCACATCTAAGCCGCGCTCACCTTATGCGGTTTCTAAGTTAGCCGCAGAATACTACGTGCGCACTATAGGCCAATTAGCTGGGATTCAAACTGTGTGTTTGAGAGTGTTTAACGCTTATGGACCGGGTCAGCGGATACCGGCTTCGCATCCGCCGATCATTCCAAACTTCATTAAACATGCAATTACGAATGGCACCCTTGTCATTCACGGCGATGGCAACCAAACCCGTGATTATGTCTATGTGGATGATGTTGTTAATGCGATGGTATCTGCCTCAACTGCAACCGGTATCGATCAGAGTGTTATTAACATCGGCAGCGGTGTAGAGACGAGCGTTAGAGAGTTGGCCAAGCTGGTTGTGCGGGTAACCGAGCAAAAACCAGAAGAGCTTTACAACCCGAGACTATCTGGCGGTACTTCGCGCATGTGTGCTGATATTAGTTTAGCTAATCAAAAATTAGGCTATATTCCATTGATTCCTTTAGAGACAGGTATTCGCTTAACCCTGGAGAAAGACCCACAATTTAAAAAATAAACTCCTTTTTATGGTTTATTACCAAGCCAGGAATCTCATCAAGGCATTAATAATGTAAAATTATCGCATGGCGATAATATCAAGAGAATTTTATGCTCGGCCAGCACTTGATGTGGCACGAGACTTATTAGGCTGCAGGTTGGTCAGGCAGATAAATCAGCAGCGGGTATCCGGTATTATTACTGAAACCGAAGCCTACCAGGGCGAACAGGATTTGGGGTGCCATGCGCATGTAGGCCTTACCCCCAGAACCGCCATTATGTACGGACCCGCTGGGCATGCTTATATCTATTTCACCTATGGCATGCATTGGTTATTCAATGTCGTTACAGATCTTGTAAATGTGCCTTCGGCAGTCCTGGTTAGGGGTATTATACCGGATGAAGGCGTTAGCGAGATGGCTATCAATCGACCATACAATGCTCATAAAAAAGATTGGTTAAACGGTCCGGCCAAATTGACACAGGCACTTTTGCTTGATAAGGAACATAATGGCTGTGACCTTTGTACAGAAACAAGCGACCTTTTTATTGAAGCTGCACATCAAATTCCCGATAGCGAGGTGATTTCGACGGCCCGTGTGGGCTTGAATAGTGTGCCCGAACCATGGAAGTCTATCCCCTGGCGTTTCCTAGTCAAGCGAAATGGAGCTATCAGTTGAAAGACCAGGTGCTTGAGTTCTACTTAAAATTGGTTTTGATCAGGCGCTTTGAAGAAAAGGTCTTGTCTGCATTTAAAGAAGGCGTTTTCCATGGAACGACGCACACTAGCATTGGCCAGGAAGCTGACGCGGTTGGTGTCATTTCCCAGTTGGAGCAAGAAGATATCATCGTCAGCAACCACCGCTGTCACGGCCACTTTTTGGCCTATGGGGGTAGCCCGCGCGCGCTTTTTGCTGAACTGATGGGAAAACCTGTTGCAGTTTGCGGCGGGCGGGGCGGATCTCAACACTTGCATTGGCGGAATTTCTACAGCAATGGCATCCAAGGCGGGATTATGCCCATGGCGGCCGGTATGGCACTTGCTGAAAAGACGAAAAACTCGCAAGCAATAACTGCAGTGTTTATTGGTGATGGCACACTTGGCCAGGGTGTGGTGTATGAAACACTGAACATGGCCTCGTTGTGGGGGTTACCTTTGTTAATTGTCCTTGAAAATAATCATATTGCCCAGACCACCCCTTCTGAGCTTACGGTTGCGGGAAAGATAGCGGATAGGTTTAAGGCATTTGATATACCGGTTGAAGAGATCAACAGCAGTGATGTGATGGCGATATCTGGCTTGGCCGGCAGATTAATCGCAGATGTTAGACATTATCAAAGACCACAAGCTTTAATCGTTGATACCGTGCGCTTTGGTCCTCATTCTAAAGGTGATGACACGCGTTCACAGGAAGACTTGCAAGCGTTAATGAGAACCCGGGATCCGCTTTGCATTCAAGCTAGCCGCATCCCGCGAGATGTGCGAGAGGATGTAGACCAAGAGGTTGAAGCCTTAATCGAGAAATCCTACCAGGAAGCCCTTAACGACCCCAGTTATGATCCTGCACATGAAGCGAGCGTAACAACAAAATGACTCAATCGGTCCTTGATTCTATTAATGCAGGCTTACACCAGGCCTTAGCAAATAACCAACAAGTGGTCTTGATTGGCGAAGATTTGCTTGATCCCTATGGCGGTGCGTTTAAGGCTTCCCGCGGTTTGTCGACTGTATATCCTTCACAAGTGATTACCACGCCTATTTCTGAAGCTGGGATCACAGGTATTGCCGGGGGCATGGCACTGCGCGGATTGCGGCCGGTGGTGGAGATCATGTTTGGTGATTTTCTATCCCTAGCAATGGATCAGATTCTTAATCACCTGGCAAAGTTTGCCTACATGTATAACGGTCAAGTTAGTGTGCCAGTTGTCATCCGCACGCCCATGGGCGGGCGCAGGGGTTATGGCCCAACGCATTCCCAGACGCTTGAAAAGCATTTCTTGGGCATCCCTGGATTTAGAGTGATTGCGCCTTTTCAGTGGAAAGGCGAGAGCCAAATTGGTTCGCCCGGACAGCTTCTCTCGGATATTATCCAAACCACCACACAACCAGTCCTATTTATTGAGAACAAATTGCAATACTTACTCCCCTTGTTAGATGACAACAACCTGGTTGACCAAGATTGCCAGGATATCTCATCCTCTTACCAGCTTGAAAACCCGTTTTATAGGATCAAAATGCGCGGGGCGCCAGAACCAACAGTTACAATGGCCACATACGGGTATATGAGCCACTTGGCGATCCAGGCTCAAAAAGAACTGGCTTTTGAGTACGAAATCTTTTGCGAGTTATTAGTTCCTACGCAATTAGCCCCATTCGAACTAGCACCAATCATGCAAAGTGTGAAATCGACCAGGCACCTTCTCACGGTTGAAGAAGGGGCTGGCAGCTTGGGCTGGGGAGCGGAAGTGTTGGCACAGGTTGCATCTAACTTGGGTGGTAATTTTATAAGCGCAGCGCGGTTAACAGGCGCTGAGCATCCCTTACCTGCCTCCCGACAATTAGAAGAGGCATCCCTACCCAGCGTCAAGGATATTGTGAGCGCCGTACAAAAGATGGTATAAAGAACAACATGAACAAATTGATCCCTCTAAAAATACCCCTGCTTAATGCGAACGAAGATGAAGTCGTTTTGGCCAGCCTTTATGTCACAGATCAGCAAAGAATCAATCAAGGCGACCTGTTAGCCGTGGTGGAGTCTACCAAGACCACGGCTGAAATCCTTGCTGAAAGGGATGGCTTTATTGTTGGGTTAATGGCAAAGGAAGGGATGAGTTTTAAGACTGGCCAGGTCTGGGCGTATATCGCTGACGATGAAAACGCTTTTGACCCCGACTTGACGCCTTGGTCTGTTCAATCAGCGGCTAATAAAAATAATACATTGGAAGGTTTGAGAATTACTAAACCTGCACAGGCCTTGATTAAAAAACATGGGATTGAGTCAAGCAAATTACCAACTGACCAAATCATTACCACGGATGTGGTGCAAACCCTGATTGATCATAAAAAGGCTGACAAGGTAAATTGGGTGGACAGGCCAGCAAATGATAACAAGCGCATTTTGATCTACGGCGCTGGCGGCCATGGGCGCACACTGCTGGAGCTTATCAGGCTCTTACCAGGTTACAAAGTGGAAGGCTTTATTGATGACGGACTGCCCGTAGGAAAATTCATGCTCGGCTTACCTGTTTTGGGCGGCAAAGATAAACTTGGCCAATTGTTTGCGGACGGCGTTACCTTGGCGGTAAATGGCGTGGGCGGTATCGGCAATTTCCAGCAGCGCCTGGATGCATACTTAGCTCTGCGAGATGCTGGCTTTTATTGCCAAACCGTTGTTCACCCATTCGCTTTTATGGAAGCCAGTGCAAAAATGGCGGCTGGGGTTCAGATCTTCCCGTTTGCTTATATCGGTAGTTTGGTCAAAGTTGGCTATGGCGTTATCATCAACACCGCTGCTGTTGTTTCACATGACTGTGTCTTGAGTGAGCTTTCAAACTTATCTCCTGGTGCGACGTTGGCGGGTGGGGTTGAAATTGGCCCCAGGACTTTAGTAGGCATGCGAGCGACAATCAACCTGGGTGTAAGGGTCGGTGCTGATGCGCGCATAGGCAACGGGGCAACCGTTAAAGCAGATGTGCCTGAGCGCGGCATCGTGCCAGCCGGGTCTGTTTGGCCTCCAAGAAAGTAAATTAGGAGCATTGAATTTTTATTGCTCTAACCAATCTCATGATTTTAAAAATTGCAACGATGGAATAAACAATGGTATTTTCTAAGAAAAAAACGAACCCAGTTTTACCAAGCGCACCCTCATTTGAAAGGGTAACCTCTGTAATTGGCCCTGGCATTAACTGGAAAGGGGATCTAAAAGGCAAGGGTGGTGTGCGCATTGAGGGTACGCTTGAGGGCGATATCAGCATGCGCGGGTTGGTGGTGATTGGCGAGTCAGGCCGTGTTACCTGCGAGCAGATAAAAGCGGACACCTTGGTGGTGGCAGGGATTGTCAAAGCCAATATCCTGGCAACCCGGCTGGAAATCCGGGCAACTGGGCGCGTTTGGGGAGATGTGGTGACAACCTCCTTCTCCACAGAGGACGGCGCTTTTTTGCGTGGCCAGATCAGGATGGAGGACCAAATCGACCTGGATATTGATGGGCTGCCTGCGGAGACGGGACAAAGCGAAGAAAACCTTGAACAAAAGGAAGAGAATTAAATCTTCATGCGCCTGAGCACCTTGTTTTGGCGAACCCTGCGGGAAAAACCATCAGAGTTGGTAGGCATAAGTGACCAATTATTATTGCGGGCTGGATTTATCACAGTAGCAAACAACCAGGTTGGCTTTTTGCCGTTAGGACAGAGGCTCAACAAGAAACTGCTTGACATTGTCCGCCAATCTATGAACCAATTTGGGGCACAGGAAGTGCGGCTGCCAGTTAATTTGGGCAGCGATAAACTCACCTGGGATTTAGAACGAACTCAGGACAGGAAAACTAACACTAGTCACGAAATTGATGCTGATGAATACCTGCGGGAAATGCTGCAGCAAATAATCCAATCCTATCGCCAGTTACCCGTTGTGATCTACCAAATTCAGCAGAGTCTAAACACAGAACAAGAAGCGCACCAAGGATTGTCCAATTCGGATTTAAGCGGGGTGTTAAGTTCCTATAGTATCAGCCAGGATATTAATGCCCAGCAAGATGCTTATTCGAAGCATCAAAATGCGTTCAAGGGCATATTTCAAAAGTGCAATTTGCCTTTTAAATTAATTAGGTCAAATTATCTACTTCCTGGCTGCTCTGACTTAGAGGAAATGATTTTCTTGACGGATTTAGGCAATCAAACTTACTGTGCTTGTGAAAAATGTGGCAGCTTAGCGAATAATGCTTTGGCAAAGTTCAAGAAGTTACCGAGTGCTGATCAGCAATTAGAAGCACTAGAGAAGGTTTATACGCCGGCTGCATCAAGCATAGAAGCGCTTGCCAATTATTTAAAACTACCTCAAACGAAAACTGCTAAAGCCATGTTCTTTTCTGCCGTGTTTCAAGGGCAAGCGCATCCCCAAACGGTTTTTGCGATTTTGCGCGGGGACATGGATGTGAGTGATACTAAGTTAATTCACGTTATCGAAGAACACACATGTAAAAAGCTTGTTGCCCTTTACCTGGCTTCTGAGGAGGAAATCAGGAAAATCGGCGCCGTGCCAGGTTTTGCTTCTCCTCTTTCAATTGACCGTAGCGAAGTTATCCTTATTGTCGATGACCTGATCCCCCAGTCGACGAATCTTGTCTGTGGGGCAAATGAAGTTGATTATCATTTTTTAAATTCCAACTACGGCAGGGATTATTGCGCTGATGTGATTGCGGATATTGCGCAGGCCAAGGAAGGATACGCTTGCCCAGCATGTGGATCTCACTTAGCATTTAAAAAAGGGCTTCAAATTGGGTATCTGAGCCAGAACAGCCCCCATTTATTGGATACAAGCATTTGTAGTTTCCTAGATGAAAATGGCAAAAGAAAAGATGCGCTGATTGGTCAATTCCAGATAAACCTGTCAAACTTATTAAAATCTGTAGTTGAGACCCATCATGATGAGGCTGGGTTGATCCTGCCGGCTGCCCTTGCGCCTTTCTCAATTCATTTGATTGTGCTTCCCTCAAAAGACAGCCAGGTGCAAATCACAGCAGAAAACCTATACACCCGACTTATTGAGGAAGGATACACGGTCCTCTTTGATGACAGGGATGAGCGGGCAGGGGTGAAATTCAATGATGCAGACCTAATCGGGTTACCTTTGCGGATCACTGTGTCAGAAAGATCGCTTGAGCAAGCTGCTGTGGAAGTAAAAAGGCGTGATCAAAGTATTAAGACTCTGGTTAAAATTGAGGATGTTAAATCGTTCATCCAGGTTGAAATGTGCCAACTAAGCGCTACTCTAAATTAGCTCATTAATGACGAAATGAAAAAGCTTTCCGCAACACTGGCAGAAATTTGGCAAACACCTGCTGGACATGCTGGTAAGGTTTACACCCCCAAGTTGAAACAAGCTGACCCAGGTCAATATTTTCAAGCCTGGCGTGAGGGTGAACAAAGCCTCTTACCTGGAATTGTCTTTCCCACAAGCTTAGCAAGCAATGGGTCTATTGATTTAGATCAGATTCCTCCCTCTTGGTACCCTGGGGATCGATTGGTATTATGGGGTCCGCTTGGCCATGGCTTTTCTCTCCCTTCCGGGGTAAATCTAGTATTTATTGTGTCATCCAAACCAGATATATCACGCTTAAAACCTGTGGCTGAACTGGCAATTGCTAAAGGCCTGTCGGTGTCTTTGTTTGTTGATAAATTTGAACCTGGTTATTGGCATAACGGCTTACCTGCGGCCATAGAAATCCAGGCCTTGAGCGACTTAAGCGAGGGTGTGTCACAGCCAGGATTTTTTGCGGCAGAAGTAGACGCAAGCAATCCTCCAAGCGTAAGTGAACTTGTGAGCAGGCAAATCCCAAAAATACTGCATCAATGCCAGGGACAAGTCTTGGTTCGTACGGCGATGCCCTGTATTGGGATAGCTGAGTGTGGAGTGTGCGCCATTAAAACGAAGAAAGGCTGGCGGTATGCTTGTAAGGATGGGCCAGTTTTCTCGTTGGAGGATTTGATCGATGTGGCTGCCTGATGACGACATGCAAAAAAGGGAATTGGTGATCAATCCACCTCTTGTCAATGCTGCGTCTAGTCTGGGCTTCTATCCTAATCCAAAACATCAAAATACCTGGGAAAACCTTGGCGCTTTTATAACTAATCCCATTAGCTTTAAAGCTCGGCAACCAGCTGACAATCGCCTTTTTATATCTAAGCAAAGTTATTATCTCATGCACACCGGTTTAGCCAATCCAGGTTTCAAGAACAGCTTAAAACGATTTGCTCCACATTGGGCAAAAGCACCAGTAGGAATTATCGTGCATTTGTTGGCTGAAGATTCATTTTCGCTGCAACAGATGATAGCAACTTTAGAGACTTGTGAAAATGTGGTGGCTGTGGAATTGAGCTTTTCAGATAGACTGGACTGGGCTGATATCGAATCCATGCTGCACAATATCACCAGTGAGCTGCCCATTATCCTGTGTTTAACTTTGCAACAGGTTTGGGCTTACTTGCCTATGCTAGAACGTAATACCGACCAGGTGATTCATGTTGGTGGCGGCCGAGGCGCTATATTAGATGTTTCAGGCAACTTGGTGAGCGGGCGGCTGGTTGGTTTTGATCAATTTTCGCTTATCTTGAATGCCGTGCAAAAGGTATCAAAGCTAGGTATTCGGGTTATTGGCGGCGGGGGAATTATCTCAGGCAACCAGGTTAAAGCCATGTTTAAAGCCGGTGCGCAGGTTATTGCCTTCGATTGCCTGCTCTGGCAAGGCGGGGTTGACCTCTCAGAGCTTCAAGTACCTATTAAGTGATTATCCTTTTTCTGGGTAATCTAACAAAATGGTAACAGGCCCATTATTTTCGATGCTGACCAGCATATGCGCACCAAATTTTCCGCTTTGGGTCGGGATACCTAATTCACCAAGTTTCTTTATGAAATAATCGCAGAGGGGCTCTGCAATTTCTGGCTTTGCAGCGCCTATAAACGATGGACGCCTACCGCGGCTTGTGTCTGCTAATAATGTAAATTGGGATACGACAATAGCTTCCCCTTTTACATCCAGGCAAGAAAGATTCATTTTCCCAGCGTCGCCTTCAAAGATTCGCAGCGTGGCTATTTTGTTGGCTAGGTCTTCCGCAACCTTAAGTGTATCCTCTGGCTGGACGCCTAATAGTATGACCAGGCCCTTGCCAATCTCGGCAATGATTTGCCCGTCAACCGTGACGGATCCTCTTGAGACGCGTTGCAAAACTGCTTTCATTTTATATCCTCTACATTATTGTTAAACACAAAGATTATAATGCAAGCCCAAATGAATTATCCTGTTGCAAATGGACTTAATTGATTGGGTATAATGGACATATGTTTGACCCAGAAAAAACAGAATTAGCTTGGGTAGATACCCCAGCGCGTTTCAAAGAAATGCTCTCACAAGTTATGGGGCAGCCTTTGGTGGCGATTGATACTGAATCCAATAGCCTGTATGCATACCAAGAACAAGTTTGCCTGGTCCAAATCTCAACCATTGACAAGGATTACCTTGTTGACCCTTTGGCGCTCAAAGATCTCTCAGAATTATCAGGGCTATTTGAATCGCCTGATATTGAAAAGGTCTTTCATGCAGCTGAATACGATTTGATGTGCCTGATGCGGGATTTCGGGTTTCAATTCAATAATATTTTTGATACGATGCTGGCTGGCAGGACGCTTGGAATCCAGTCTATCGGGTTGGGTTCGATGCTTGAAAGTCAATTTGGCATTATCCTGGAAAAACGCTTCCAAAGAGCGAATTGGGGAATGCGGCCATTAAGCCAGGAAATGCTGACCTATGCCAGGCTGGACTCCCATTACTTAATTCCCCTGCGAAATGCCTTGCTTGAGCAATTGGTTAAGTTGGATAGGCAGAAATTATTCCAGGAAGATTGCAATTACTTAATCAAACACACCAAGCCAATGCAAAACAACGTCATTGATTTATGGCGCATTCCAGGCGTAAATGATCTCAAGCCCAGACAGCTATCAGCCTTATACCAGCTGCTCATTTTTCGGGATTCTCTAGCCCGGTCGCAAAACAAACCCCATTTTAAGGTAATCAGCAACCAAGCTTTGTTGGAGATTGCCCAGACGCTTCCCAAGTATCCCGAAGAATTAACGCTACTGCCTTCATTGGCAAAATCACAAATTGCCCGTTATGGTAAAGGCTTATTACAAGCGGTTAAACAGGCACAAAAAGCCAATACACCACCTCGAAATGGCAATCACAGGATAAATGAAAGCGTGATGATGCGAAAAGAGCGCCTGATGCAGTGGCGAAAAATGGCCGGCTTTAGGATGGGAGTGCCCTCGGATGTTGTATTACCAAAAGATGTTTTATCTGTGATTGCAGAGGCTAACCCACGCAGCATGGAAGAATTACAGAGCATCATGAAAGACGTCCCCCTGCGATTTATTAAATATGGGGAAGCGATCTTTAGGTTATTTGAAAGTGAAAGGAAATCATGAGACTACATATTTTTGGTGCAGCGCAGACTGTAACAGGCTCGATGCATTTATTGGAAGTGAACGGAAGTAAATTGTTATTAGATTGTGGCCTTTACCAAGGCAAGCGGGCGGATACTTACGAAATCAATCAAAATTTTCCATTTGACCCCAAAACTATTGATGCGCTGATCCTTTCCCACGCACATATTGATCATAGCGGTAATTTGCCAAACCTAGTTAAACAAGGCTATAACGGGCCAATTTATGCTACCAATGCTACAACAGACCTTGCAGACATCATGTTAAGGGATTCTGGCCATATTCACGAATGGGATATCCAATATGTCAATAAAAAACGCCGCAAACAAAACTTGCCTGCGCTTGAACCCTTATACACAACAAAAGATGCCATCAATACCCTGCCCTTATTTCGATCGGTCTGGCATGATCAGGAATTTAATCCTCTTCCTAACGTAAAAGCAAAATTGGTTGAGGCGGGTCATATTTTAGGCTCGTCAGCGGTTGTGCTGGACGTTGAAGAAGACCATAAGATCAAACGCTTGTGGTTTTCAGGAGATGTCGGACGTTTTGATGTGCCGATCCTGAGGGATCCTGTTTTCCCAGAGGATGCTGATTACTTGCTGATGGAATGTACCTATGGTGATAAGTCGCACACCCGTTTGGAAGAGGCGTTTGAAGAGTTTGCCGAGACGGTCAACCGCACCGTCAGGAGAGGTGGGAAAGTTATCATACCTGCCTTTGCGGTCGGCAGAACGCAAACCTTAAGTTATTTTCTCAGCGAAGCAATGGAAAATGGCGAAATTCCGGACCTACCGGTTGTAGTCGACAGTCCTTTGGCTGTGGCGGCCTCAGATCTTTACCGAAAGCATTCTGAGTGTTTTGACGAAGAGACC
The DNA here is from genome assembly GCA_040768105.1 of Anaerolineaceae bacterium. Lineage (GTDB taxonomy): Bacteria > Chloroflexota > Anaerolineae > Anaerolineales > Anaerolineaceae > JAXGNE01. The sequence continues at coordinate 413,353 of JAXGNE010000008.1, read as the reverse complement.
TGGAAATTCATTGCAGAGCATCGTAACCCAGCCTTGGAATTTGATAACCTGATCTTTACCCGGTCAGTGGATGAATCTAAGGCGCTCAATGAATATAAAGACCCAATGATCATTATCTCCGCATCGGGTATGGCAGAAAGCGGGCGTATACTGCACCATTTACGCAATAATATTGAGGACGGCCGCAATACCATTGTTATCATTTCATGGCAAGCGCCATATACGCTTGGTCGGCGGTTAGCAGATCAAGAGAGAAAAATTAGGATATTTGGTGAAGAGTTTTACCGAAAAGCCGAAGTGGTAACCATCGGCGGTTTGAGCGCTCATGGCGGTCAGAGAATACTGATGGATTACGCCCTCTCAAGCAAGAAAACCTTGAAGAAAATAATGCTTGTTCATGGTGAGGAAAAAGCCGCTAATGCCCTGATGGAAAAATTAAAGGATCAACAAGGAATGCCTGAAATCGTTTACCCTGAGAAGTATGAGGTCATTGAGCTTTAATTTTTCATGTATAATCAAGCCCACGAAATTGGAGAGATGCCAGAGTGGTTGAATGGGACGGTCTCGAAAACCGTTGTAGTCCTTGTGGCTACCGTGGGTTCGAATCCCACTCTCTCCGTATCATCAATAAACCCCTAGGCTTGAGATTGGCTAAATAATTCTGTATTAAGTTGTTAGCTTAAGAGCAGTTAATAAATTACTGGTCCTTTTTCTGTATCTGCGCAAGTTTGAGGGATTCGAAGAGCAGGGGTGCCAACATCGATACCCACAGACCAATTAATCCGTACCGCAAATAACGCAATATGCCGCTAATGAGATCTTCATTGCTGGGGAATAATTGACCTAGACCCAAGTAGATTATCAGCACCCCGATCAACCCAACAACAAATCGAAGCAATCGTTTCCAAAGCGGCCCTTTGCTATCTAAAATGCCTTTCCACTTTCGTAAGTAAGCAAAGCCTCCCAACATACCAAACCACGTGCCAGCCATGGTTAGGGTGCCGCCAATGCTAAGCGGATTGATTTCACCTGCCCGATCTAACCACGCTTGCGGTATTGACCAGCCAGCTGCTAGGCTGCGCGCCCCTAAGGAAATTAAGATCATCAATAAAGATGATGCAAATGCTAACCCAATTTGTGCGCCAACACTTCTTTCCTTGAGCCACCCGCCAATGCGTTTTTGAAAAACAAGGAAAATGAGTACTAAAAGCGATCCTAATACCCAACCAAGCAGCACATCGGTCAGGAAGTGAACCCCCATTACTAAGCGAGATAAACCAATGAGAAAAATTACAAGGATAAAAACGATACTCGTGACTTTTTTTCTTGCTTCCACAGCCATCCATCCCCACACAGCAGCTGCGTTCATGGCGTGCCCAGAGGGAATGCCAAAGGAGCTTTCATGCACAACGGGTTTGACCTGGTCACTGATCCAATAGGGGCGCGGGCCGCGCAGCAACAATTTGAAAAAGTTGTTAAAAGCGCCGCTCAGCAGCAGCATCACCCCAACGCGCAGACCAACCAATGCATCAACACACCAGTAGATTGCGGGCATAACCAAGATAAAGAAAATTTCATCTCCGAGCATTGTGAAAAGCTTCATCACACTCTGTAAACCACCGCCTAAACTTTGTAGAAAGATGTTGACAAAAACCTCGACTTCCCTAATTTGATCCAATTTACAATCTCCTTTTTTATAAGTCTTATCTTTGGGTTATCTTACTTCTTTAGTGCTGTCTGCGTAATAAGCAAAACGGCCCATTTCTCGCTGATGCACGTTATCATGCCTGCTCCATGGCCAGCCGCCAAATTGCGTTTGGTGAAAGTCATATATTGCCTGCCTAATTTCTTCGCGGGTGTTCATCACGAAAGGACCATGTTGCATCACGGGTTCACCAATTGGTACGCCTTGTAAGAGCACCATCTCGCTTTTTTGATTCCCATTAATCAACGCAACGGGCTCATCAGCAAGCAACTCAATAGCCTGCCCTGCTGGCACAGTTAATCCAGCAATATTTATCGTTTGACCCTTAAGGAAATAGAGGGTCCTATTGACTGGCTGGTTGGCTAGGGGTAATTCCCAATTGGCGTCTGGGTCCATTTTGAAATGCCAGATGGCAACCTCATTAATTGGGTCGGCTGCCCAGGAATTAGGAGCGGGTTTTGGCGCTTTGGTGCTCTCAACTTGGCCGGCGATGATGCGAATTTCGATTTTGTGATTATTATCGTCAGACAACAAAAGATTTGGGATGTCTTCTGCCCAAAGCATTTTGTAAAAGGGCGGTGAAAACTTGTCCTTTTTGGGTAAGTTCAACCAAACCTGGAATAACTCTAAAGGATTGGGGGTGTCTTGATGTATCAAGGGGAACATTTCAGCATGCTGCAAGCCGCTGCCAGCAGTCATCCATTGGACATCCCCGTTACCATAACGGCCTGCTGCACCATGAGAATCTGAATGGTCAACGAAACCGGTCAGCACGATTGTAATGGTTTCAAAACCACGGTGCGGGTGCGCTGGAAAGCCGGGAACAACATCGCCGTGGTACATGCGCCAGGGGTTTTCTTGTGAGAAGTCTTGCCCAATATTGCGCCCTGAAAGTGAGGCAGCAGGGCCTAGTTGGTCATTTCCTGCTGGGTAAAAGTCTTTGTGATGTGCGCAAAATAGAAAGGGGTCACGCATTGGCCACATAAAGCCTAGAGGTTTGATATCAATGATGTACCGGTTATACATGGTTTTCTTCCTTTCGAGTAATGCCCTAATAGTTTGTTAAGAAAGATGGTACTGACTATTTCCAATTATACTTTAATCGAAATTCTGACTCGGTAAGGATATAATAAAACGAGCCCTGCTTGGGGCTCGTTTTAGAGTTATGAAGTTTTCTGTTAATTTACCTACTCAGAGGGAAGCATCCCCTCTAAAATAATCTCCATCGCCATGGTGTGTCCGCAGACGCCACGGCTTTGGAAAAAGCTGCAAGTGCAATCCCATTTGCCATTTTCAAATTTGGTGGTGTGATTATTATTGTCACCCCTAAAGGTCACTTCGAACGAATTAAAGGTGATCCGATCACGTTCTTCTGCATAACGTTTGGCTTTATCTATCTTTCCAATCATTCCAGAATCCATTTTCTTTTTTTGGCTCCTTGTATTGTTATATTTTTAAAACAAAAACACGCACCGCATACAACAGGCGTGTTCACCTTACACCATCCGCAGTTAACATGTTAACTCGGACCATTCTATTTCCCTAAATTCTCCATAGTAAACTTATTATATATCCGAAAAACACTTTAGTCAAATTTTCTTCTCAAATACCAACCCATCCTCACCCCCAATATAATATTTAGGCCAAATGTCCACCTGTTGATACCCTGCTTTGCAATATAGATTAATGGCTGGTGTATTAGATTTTCTGACGCTTAGGCGAATAGCAGGCGTGTCAATTTCGTTTTCAATGCAGTTTAATAACTTTTTTGCTAAACCTAGCCTTTGATAAGTAGGCGCAACTGCAATGGTCGTGATCCAACTCATTGATTTAGATTTATGCTGCTCAGCCGCTATAAAAGCAACCAACCTCTCACGGGATTCGATTTTTAGTTTGTTGATAGAAGGCGAACTTAATATATAAACAATTTCGAATATCGGCCAAGCATCATCTGGAGAGAAACATTTCTTTTCTAAGAGATAAACTGAAAACGAATCTTTCCAGTTAGCCTTTAAGACAGGGTAGTCTTGGTCTTGATTGTATTGGGGTTCAGCAGCTGGGGTGTCCATTTGCATATTTTGCTATTGAAGAAGTGAAGCCACTTTTTCCCATTCTTTCAGGAGATCATCTAATTCCGCTTTTGTGCTGTTGTATTTTTCACTTAGTTTTTGCACCTCGAGCGCATTCGTAGGCGGGTTCTCCAAAGCGGCAGTCAATTTAGACAGTTCAATCTCTTTAACTTGGATTTTTACCTCACACTGGTTCATCTTTTTATGGACTTGTTGCATTTGGTTTCGGCTAAGCGCAGGAGAAGGTTTGTCTTTTATAGCTTGATTAGCAACAGGCTTCTTTAGATTGCTTACTTCACTAATGATGGAGAGTCTTTTTGTTTTTTCGTCTTTGTATTCAGTGTAACTACCTTCAAATACAAACAGGGTCTCAGATTTTGGGTCAACCTCCCAAATTTGAGTCGCTAAAGCATCAATTAAGTAACGATCGTGGGAAACAATCAAAATGGTACCGCGGTAATCAGCCAGCACACTCTGCAAGACCTCTTGTGTTGCCAGGTCCAAATGATTAGTTGGCTCGTCTAGTAATAATAAATTTGCATCTGTTAGCGACAACTTGGCAAGTGCTAAGCGGCCTCTTTCTCCTCCCGAAAGTGTTTCAACACGTCTAAACACATCCTCCCCAGTGAAAAGGAATTTGGCCAGGTAATTCCTTGCTTCTGCAGGCAAAAGATTCGGTGCAACCGTGTCAATTTCTTCGAGTAGTGTGTTACTGGCAATCAAACCCTCGTGGGCTTGGGCGAAATAAGCAATTTTCAGGCTTGCGCCTAATTCTGTTTCACCAGCAAAAGGCGGAATGATGTTTAGAATGGTTTTTAGAAAGGTGGTTTTTCCTGCGCCATTTGGCCCGATGATTGCTGTGCATTCCCCTCTCCTCAAGATTAAATCGGGACAGTGAAACAATGGCCTTCCTTCATCCTGGTAACCGACTTGTAAATTATAAGTGCGCAGAACTAGGTCGCCTGAGCGGGTAAGGGTATCTAGGTGGAGATGCATGCGCCGATTTTTGTGGATTGGCCTGGTGAGTTGTGCTTCTTCAAGTAAGCGGGAGAGCCTGCGTTGGCGACCTTTTGCTTGCGCTGTGTTTTGACCAGCAATATTTCGGCGGATATAATTCTCTTCTTTTTCGATGAATTCAGCTTGGGATTGGTATTCAATAAGCAGGCGCTTGTAGCGTTCTTCTCTTTGTCTTACAAAGGCGCTGTAATTGCCTCGGTAGGATTCGAGTGATGGCGTCATTTCCCAAATGGTCTCTGCGAACTGATCCAGGAAGTAGCGATCGTGAGAGACAACCAACACAGCACCCTGCCAATCCTTCAGGTAAGCCTCCAACCACTCAACGGCATTGATGTCTAGGTGATTGGTTGGTTCATCTAGAAGCAGCAGATCAGGATCATCTAAGATAAGCTTTGCCAATCTTGCGCGGGTGCGTTCTCCACCAGAAAATTGACTGAGTGGGCGCTGAAAATCAGCAGCCTCAAAACCTAAGCCCGTCAGGGTCTGCCTGATGCGATTTTCATACGTGTAGCCCCCTTTATGTTCGTATTCTGCCTGCCGCGAACCATAAAGCTCCAGCAAAGCCAGGTCGTCACTTTGGGTTTGCATCGCGGTTTCAAGCGACTTTAAGTTTGATTCAAGCGCTAGTAAGCCTTGGAAAGCTTCCAGGCAAAGTGACCAAAGGCTACCACCACTATAGTGCGCAGTCACCTGTGGTAGATAAGCCATTCTTAAATTCTTACTGCGATGAATATTGCCGGCTGATGGCTCTTCTACACCAGCCAAAATCTTTAATAGGGTTGTTTTACCAACCCCATTGGCACCTACAATGGCAATCCGGCCTTTTTTGGGGATGCTTAAATTAATGCCTTCGAAAATATCTGCGGGGCCAAAAGACTTTGCTAATTCAGTCGCGGTCAATATTGCCATATTTTCAAAGTATACCAGTTATACAAGATTTACAATCCAAGCTTGTTTTTATGGATTAATTGAATAAGCTGACATGGTAAAATCCAAAACATGAAATTGAAGCGTTGGCAACTTTGGCTGGGCTTGTTAATTAGTGCCGTTTTTCTATACTTGGCATTGCGAAATGTCAGTTTTTCTGAGGTGTGGTTTCATCTCAAGCATGCGAATTTCTGGTGGTTGATTCCTGGTGTCATGGTCTATTTTATTGGAGTTTACACCAGGGCTTGGCGCTGGAAGCTGTTATTAGACCCCTTAAAATCGATATCCGCTAAAAAGATCTTCCCGATTATAAATATAGGTTATATGGGAAATAACATCTACCCAGCCAGGGCTGGCGAGATATTACGCAGCATTTTGTTGAAAAAGAAATTTGAAATCAGCATAAGCGCTTCATTGGCAACAATTGTGGTTGAACGCATTTTGGATGCCCTGGTAATCATTGGTTTTGTGTTGCTAAACCTTGGTCAACTCAGTGTTGGCATTGATCAAGCGAACTTAAAGAACATTGTCAATAACCTTGCTTTTATCGGGGGTCTTGTTTTCTTATTCATCCTGGGATTATTTATCTTAATGACCATTTACCCAAAACAGGCCAGCAAAATAATTGATTGGTTGATTAACAAAATCCTGCCGCAGCGAATTCGCCAGCAGGTTAGAAATATCGCAAACAGCTTCCTGGAAGGGCTTAGTAGTTTACATTCGTTCTCGTCTTTATTCTTGTTGTTACTGCTAACAGCTCTAATTTGGACCTTAGAAACAGTATTATATTGGGCTGTGATGAAGGCAATGGGCTTGCAGCTGAGTTTCCTCACTTTAATGCTCCTAAATGGGGTTATTAACCTGGTTCTTTTAGTTCCTGCAGCACCTGGCGGTTTGGGGACCTTTGATGCTGCTTGTAAAACCTTTCTTGAGGCGTTTGGCATCGCTTCAGAATTGGCTTTGGGGTATACCTTGATCTTGCGGATTGTGTTATGGCTGCCCATTACCCTGCTTGGCGCTTATTACTTCTTGCGGGAAGGACTTCATTGGAATCAAGATTTCGAGAATATGACGGATGACGCGATCGAAAAGTCGTTTTGATATGATGTGGAAAGGCTATTGATGGTTGAAAATCAAAAAACAATTGCAGTGATTGGTGCAGGCATTGGCGGCCTAAGTGCGGCTTATGATTTAGTTAATGCTGGTAACAAGGTTGTCGTTTTCGAAGCGGCAGGCTCGGTGGGCGGCTTAGCTTCTGGATTCAAAGAATCACATTGGGATTGGTCGATTGAGCGTTATTACCATCACTGGTTCGCCTCTGACAAATACATGCTCGGATTGATTGATGAACTGGGTTGGTCGGATAAAGTTTTGTTCCCTAAACCTAAGACAGTCATGAATTACAAGGGAAAATATTATCCCTTTGACTCGATAAGCGCCGCCATTCTTTATCCAGGTCTGGGCTGGGGCACTAACAAGATCCGCTTTGGCCTGGTTGGATTGTTTTTGCGTCTCACAAAAAATTGGCAGGCTTTGGAAAAATTTACGGCAGATCAATGGATGCGTAAGTGGGCAGGCAATTTTGTATATGAATCCATGTGGCAGCCCATGATGATTGGAAAGTTTGGCGAGCGTTATGCCTCTGTCGTAAATATGGCCTGGTTATGGGCCCGCTTGCATGCTAGGACGACACGGCTTGGGACGTTTGAGGGTGGTTTCCAAGCTTTTGCAGATCAGTTTGCGGATGTTCTACGGCAGAAAGGGGTTGATATCCAACTTAGTACGCCTGTAGAATTAATCTCCCTTGGAGAAGATCAGAAGCTTCAAATCAAATTAAAAGGCGACGCATTGCAATCTTTTGACCAAGTTTTGGTTACATTGTCCCCTGGTTTATTAGCACGTATGGTGCCTGCCTTGCCCCAAGATTACCTAAAAGGGTTGTTGAGTCTAAAGAGCATGGGCGCTGTGGTGATGATTCTTTCGCTAAAGCACCAATTATCACCTGAGGGGTATTACTGGTATAACATCCCTAAAACTGCTGGGTATCCTTTTCTCTCTCTTGTAGAACACACAAACTTTGTAAAGCCGGAGAATTTTGGCGGTGAACATCTGATTTATATTGGCGATTACCTGGAGGCTAACCATCCATATTTTGAGTTCAACCAAGAGCAGTTATTATCCGAATACTTGCCCCATTTAAACAAAATAAACCCAAATTTCAATCCTGGTTGGATGATCAAAAGTTGGCTTTCTCGCACTAACTATGCCCAGCCAATCCCACTGGTTAACCATTCGAAAAATATACCGACTATCCAGACGCCTATACCAGGTCTTTACTTTGCCAGCATGAGCCAGGTCTATCCATGGGATCGCGGGACAAATTTTGCAGTTGAGATTGGTCGGCGTGCTGCCAAGATGATGATTGAAGGTGTTTAACAATTGTTAAGGTATGTAATGCCAACAAAAAAATACTGATTCCGAATCGTGAATCTAAAGCGAGAGAATTTCCTGAATCTATAACCACGCTTGTTATAATTTGATGTACCATATATGGGAATCGACCTTAGAAAAAGATAATAATGTCCATATATAGGGCACAAGTTTAAAGATACCAGTTATATAGGGGCGGTAAATAAGGCTTTGTGGGGCGTTGTTTTTTTATAATAAAAAACAAAAATTTTAAGATTTGACACTCTTAAAGAATCCCAATTTTTTAACTAAAAAGCGAGTTTTGTTCTTGAGTGACACATAGAAGCGTGTTAGAATCTCCCCACCGAAGGCAGCATTGTAATTTGATAATTTATTTTCAGTGAAGCGATTTACCCAAATCGATCCACTTATATTTGCGTCGCTGCAGCAAAAAATAAAACATCCCTAGTTGTGTTCTTGGGATACTCGGAGAACTTATTGATGAATGCCCAACAAGCCTGGCAAGCAACTCATGGCCAATTACAAATGGAAATGTCCAAAGCCTCTTATGATACCTGGGTGCGTGATACCCAGGTTGTCCGTTTTGATGAAGATAATGGCATTTATACAATTGGCGTAAAGAATGCCTATGCCTGCGATTGGTTGGACAGCCGTTTGAAACGCATCATGGAAAGCAAGTTAGCTGGTATGCTTGCCCGGCAGGTTGAAGTCAATTTTAAGGTCTGGTCTGCACCATCTCCTGTGAAAGAACCAGAGCGTGAACATGCTTATATCGACGATGAAGACTCAAACCAGGATCATATTGATACCAGGTTAAATACCCGCTACCGGTTTGATAATTTTGTGGTTGGCACGAACAATCGCCTGGCACATGCAGCAAGCCTGGCCGTGGCGGAAAACCCAGCGCGCGCCTATAACCCCTTATTTTTATACGGCGGGGTAGGCTTAGGAAAGACACATCTTTTACACGCAATTGGCAACACGGTACAACAAGCAAAACTGCAAGTGTTGTACGTCTCATCAGAAGAATTTACTAATGACCTGATTAACGCCATACGTATGAAGGCGACTTCCTCCTTCAGGGAAAAATATCGCCAGGTAGATGTGCTGTTAATTGATGACATTCAATTTATTGCAGGCAAAGAATCCACCCAGGAAGAATTCTTCCATACGTTTAATACGCTACACGGCCAGGATAAACAAATTGTGATGACCTCTGATCGTCCACCTAAAGCGATGGTGACGCTTGAAGAACGCTTGCGATCGCGTTTTGAGTGGGGCCTTACGGCAGATATTCAAGCGCCTGATTTTGAAACTAGGCTGGCAATCCTGCGCAGCAAGGCTGAAAAAGCAGGCAGGAATGTGCCCGTTGATATCCTCGAATTAATTGCCCGGCAAATTCAATCGAACATCAGGGAATTGGAAGGCGCGCTTAACCGCGTCATGGCTTACTCTGACCTGAGCGGTGTACCATTGAGTATCAATTTAGCGACCATGGCGCTGCGCGATTTCTTACCGCAGCACAGCGATTTGTCGCCAAAAGACATCCTCTCGGTGGTTTCAAGATTTTTTAACGTACCAATGGATAGAATTCTTGGAAGAGATCGCACACAAGAGGTTGCTTTTCCGAGGCAGGTTGCCATGTATTTGCTGAGAGAGCAGGGTGGTATTTCCCTGCCGAAGATTGGTGAGGCACTTGGGGGTCGGGATCATACCACCGTAATGTATGCTTGTGATAAGGTCGCGGACATGATAGAGCGGGATGATCAGTTACGACGGCAGGTATTACAAATCCGCGAACAACTGTATGGGCACAGCATGGTGGCTGTGTAATATTCATTTCAATATCCTAATTAAAACACAAAGCTTGGCCAGCCTAAAATATTAAGGCTGGTCATTTTTTTAATCAAGCGGTTCTAGTTCGCCCCAATTTTTACCTGAGCGTGCTTCTGTGGTTAGGGGAATATCCAACTTAAAGGCATTCTCCATAACTTGCATTACAAGGCTGGCAGTTTCTGCTAGTTCTTCTATCGGCACTTCGAGGATCAATTCATCATGCACTTGCAGGAGCATTTTTGCTTTCAAACCGGCTTTAGAGAGTGCATTGGGAAGGTCGGCCATGGCCAATTTCATAATGTCGGCAGCGGTTCCTTGTATGGGTGCGTTTATGGCTTCCCGCTCTTCGCGCTGCTTTACCATATAATTTGTCCCGCTTTTTAGATTTGGGAAGTATCTTCTGCGTCCTATCATTGTTTCCACATAGCCCTGTTCAGCAGCGATTTTGCGGGTGTGGTCCAGCCAGGTTTTTATACCTGGGAAACGCTCGAAATAGGCTTTTACAAAATTTTCCGCTTCTGCAAGGGTCAGGTCGGTTGAACGGGTTAGTCCAAAAGGACTCATACCGTAAATCAAGCCAAAATTAATGGCTTTGGCGTGGCGTCGTTCTTTCTTGGTTACCTGTTCTAGGGGTATATCGTAAATGGCTGCTGCAGTGGTCGCATGAATATCTTGGCCTTTTTTGAAAGCTTCTAACATGGCTTGGTCTTGTGCCATATGTGCCACAATCCTGAGCTCGATCTGTGAGTAATCGACAGCCAATAACAAATGCCCTGGTTCAGCAATAAAGCCATTGCGGACTCGTCGTCCTAGTTCTGTACGGGTTGGGATATTTTGTAAGTTAGGGTTAGCAGAGGCAATGCGGCCTGTTGCTGTACCGGTTTGATTAAAAGAAGTATGTATGCGGCCTGTCTGCGGGTTTACTTGCATCGGCAGGGGGTCGACATAGGTCGATTTTAGTTTGGAAAGCTCACGATATTCCAAAATCTGGTCGACCACTTCATGCTGTCCGCGCATATCCTCTAAAACGCCTGCTGCTGTGGAGTAAAAACCGCTGCTCGTTTTTCGGGAGCGGTCAGGGGGCTCTAATTGAAGTCTCTTGAATAGCACATTAGATAACTGCTGAGTTGAATTCAAATTAAATGGTTCGCCGACCATCTCAAAAATGTTTTGCTCGATGGTGATAAGTTTCGTATCCAATTCTTTAGCAAATGACAGGAAGTACGGAATATCTAAGGAAATGCCCGACTTTTCCATGTCTGCAAGGATTGGAATAAGCGGCATTTCAACTTCATTAAGGATTTTCTTTAGGTTGTTCTGCTCAAGTTCGGCTAACAAAGGCTGCATTAATCGCAGAGTCATCACTGCGTCTGCTCCAGCATAAGGAGCCACTTCGTTAATTGGTACAGCCGCCATGCTGCGCTGTAATTTGCCCGTGCCTATTAACGCTTCAATGTGGGTCATTTCAACCCCCAAGCGCACCCAGGCCAGGTTCTTGAGGCTCAAATTACGTGAATCAGGGTTGAGTAACCATTCTGCGATCATCGTGTCGCAGGTTATGGGCGTGATTTGAAACCCAAAACGATCGAGAACCATAAGATCATACTTGGCGTTATGGGCTACCTTGCTGATTTGCTGATTGATCAAAGGCCCTGACAGCGCCTCCCTAACCTGCTCAATGGTTAATTGCTTGCCCTCTTGGTGACCAATAGGAATGTAAAAACCCTTGTTCTCATCCACTGCTAAAGCAATGCCAACTAATTGAGCTTGAAGTGCATCGATGCCTGTTGTTTCCGTGTCGAAGGCAATTGTCTCGGCAGCATTTAATGTGTTCATGCAACTCTTTAATTTTTCTTGAGTGTCCACGACAATAATACTTAGGCCTAGAGGGTTTTCTAAAGGTTGATTTTCAAGCTCAACTTTCTGGTCGAACAGACTCATTTGAGAATCTGTCCCCTGGGTAGGATTAATCTTATTGACGATTGTTTTTAATTTTTGTGTTAGTGTGCGAAATTCCAATTCGCGGAATAAGTCCTCCACTTTGGCTGGGTCAAAGCGATTGATCCTGGCTTGTTCAAGATCCAATTTCAGCTCGAGGTTGGTCACGATCTTTGCTAAATACTGACTGAGATAGGCGTTTTCTTTGCCTTCGATCAGCAGTTTGCCAACGCGTGTATTAATTTGGTCAATGTGGTTATAAATATTATCGAGGGTTTCATATTCGTTTAATAAGGACACCGCTGTTTTCTCACCCACACCCCGAACCCCCGGGATGTTGTCTGAGGAATCGCCTACCATAGCTTTGTAATCGACAATTTGTTCAGGCTTTATGCCGTATTTCTTAATCACATCATCCGGGAAAAAATCTTCTGAATCGCTTAACCTGCCGCTCGGCAGTGAGACAATCACACGGGGTGTGACCAGTTGTAAGAGATCCCGGTCACCTGTAATAATCTTGACAGCGAGTCCTTTTGTTTTTGCAGCCCAAGTGGCGACACTGCCCAGCACATCATCGGCCTCGTAGTTTTCCACTTCCAAACGGGGAATGTTGAAAGCATCTACCATCTGGCGCATCCTTTCAACTTGGGGGCGCAGATCATCAGGCATCTTGGCGCGGGTACCTTTGTATTCTTTATAAGTTTCGTGTCGGAAAGTTTTACCTGTGTCAAAAGCGACTGCTAAGTAATCGGGTTCTTCTTGTTCTAGTATACGCAATAATACACTGGTGAAGCCATAAACCCCTGCAGTTGGCTCGCCAGAGCTGGTGGCAAAACGGGTGGAACCTCCAGCTGTCAATGCGTAGTATGTTCGGTAAGCTAGTGCATGTCCGTCAATGAGATATAAAATTTCTGGCATTTGAACCTCGTTTGTGAAAGAACCTTGAGTAATTAACTAATTTGATTGAAGAATTGATCCTTATATTAGAACTTCTTCCTGGGTAGTAATAAGTTGAGCGATTGTGTAGAAAAATTATGGTTTTTACGATCGACAATATAACCTTCTGACCAAAAATCTGCGCTGCAGCCATCTTTTTTGAGGCTGGGGTAGTTTGCAAATATATATGTTGAGGTCTCTTCCCTAAAAATCTTGAGCATGCCTGGTATGGCATAATCTGGGAAATCTTGCAGTGCCCAGCGAAGATAATCTGGACGGATAGAGAGGTTTATCAATCTCCAACCCATGTTTTTACAGATATCCGGAATCCAGTTTCTTAAATTGTGCGATAAACTCCCTAAGAGATAATGTGACCTATCCCTTGGCACCAAGATAAAGGATACAGTTTCTAATGAACTTTTATGTTGTTTTGGGCGGGTGGTTGAGCTGGGGGAGTCTAAACCCTTAAGGTGCATATCATTCATGATGGCCGGCTCTTGAGTTTGTTCTACCCCGGGTAAGTCATCTTGGGTTGATGGATTGAATGACACAAGCGGGTGCCATTTCGTGAGCCTGTTGTTGGGGTTTCCGATAGAACTACTTCTTGAACTTGCATGTTGAGCACCATCCATTTTATACGGTTTAGCATCTTGCGCAATGCTTTTATTCTCTTCCTGCAAATCAAAAAAACCTTGGAAAGGGATCTCGTCCATATCCAACAATGCAATACTGTTAGCGCGCTCCAAGTCTGGAATTTTCGAAATGGGCTCAACGGGTTTCTCTGCCGATTTTGCATTTGCAGTCACGCTATCTGTGCCTAAGATAGGCTCAAAATCTGGCGCGTTAATCAAAGTGTCACTAGCCAGGTAAGCAGCGCAAGTTTTCTTGATAAGCAAATTACTGGCGTCACTTTTTAACGCACTTGGATTTACCGCTTGATCGTTTAACCAAAATGCACTTAATTCATGCTTTAAAGATCTTGTTCGATTAATAACCACTCGTATAGGTGTAGAAATTGGGTATGCCAAAGCTGTAAGATTTTTCGGGTTAGGAAAAGAAATGTAAATTAAAGTTACATTATTATCCAAACTGCAGATAATGAACAAATGAAAAGGGTTTGCTGGGTTTGTATTTTCGTTTTGATGAATAATCTTGATAAATTTCTGATAGGCAGCATCTGACGAGTTACCCTTCAATGTGAGTGGGTCAAATTTACTACCGACTGCACAGGCATTTGCTAAAAAGGTTTTGCTTGGAATACTGAACATCATCTGATTTTAGTATATCAAGAATTAATGCCTTCAAACTCATTTAGACTAAAAGAATCGGACACGCTAAGGTATTAGGCGTATTAACTGATCAGCAATATCCCGGTTTTTAACAACAAAATGAGGCCGCTATGGGTATATTATTCTTATTCGCACAAGGTTCAGAAACCTATAAAAACTATTAATTGATATAATTAAGCCTAATAAAATACTTGGGAATATTATTTAAAAAAGGATGTAAATCATGAAATCTTATGATGTTGTAGTGATTGGGGCTGGTCCTGGTGGTTATGTCAGCGCGATTCGTGCTTCTCAATTGGGGTTGAAAACGGCGATCGTTGAAAAAAATGAACTTGGTGGGGTTTGTTTGAATGTTGGCTGTATTCCTTCTAAGGCATTATTAAGAAATGCGGAAATTGCTCATACCCTGCGCGAAAGATCTAAGGAATTTGGGTTTTCTTTTGACAATTTGCAGTTAGATTACAGCGTTGCATTCACGCGCAGCCGCCAGGTTTCTCAGCGTCTGACCAAAGGCGTTGGCTTTTTGATGAAAAAGAATAAAGTTGATGTGTACATGGGTGAAGCTAAATTAGCAACGAAGAACCAAGTCGATGTCAAGACTGAATCTGGCGCGGTTGAGTCCCTGGAAACCAAGAATGTCATCATTGCCACGGGATCTACGCCAATGCTTATCCCGGGCATGGATGTTGACGGCGAAAAAGTGGTGAACTACCTGCATGCCATCATGTTTGAAAAACTGCCTCAATCTGCCATCATCATTGGCGGCGGGGCTATTGGGGTTGAATTTGCGACGATTTGGAATTCTTATGGCGTGGAAGTGAGTATTGTTGAGATGCTACCCCATTTACTGCCCCTAGAAGACGAGGAAGCTTCTGTGGAGTTAGAAAAAGCCTATAAAAAACGGGGCATCCAGGTTTATACAGGCAGCAAAGTTAAATCTGTGAAAGCAGACGACTCTGGCACAACGGTTGTGTTAGAAACTGCAGAAGGCGAGAAAGAAATAAAAGCAGAAATCACCCTGGTTGCCATCGGATTCAGGCCGAATTCCAAAGAATTGGGACTAGAGGCACTTGGCGTCACGATGGATAAACGCGGATTCATTGAGGTAGATGAGCACATGTCCACCAACGTACCTGGGATTTGGGCAATTGGGGATGTCACTGGCAAGCTGCTCTTAGCCCATGTGGCTTCAACGATGGGCATCCTCTGCGCTGAAAATATTGCCGGCCAGCCAACTGAAAAAATAGATTACCGCATGGTCCCGCGTGCCACGTTCAGCTCTCCCCAAGTGGCTTCTTTTGGTTACACAGAGAAGCAAGCCAAGGAAGCAGGTTTTGACGTGGAAATAGGGAAGTTCCCATTCCAACCCAACGGTAAAGCACTTGGTTTGGGTGATTACAGCGGGTTCGCAAAGATCATAACTGATAAAAAATACGGTGAAATCTTAGGTGCTTCCATGGTAGGTCCGGAAGTGTCAGAGCTACTACCCGAGTTGACCATTGCCCAACGCAACGAATTGACGACTACGGAAATTGCCCGCAATATTCACACGCACCCAACCTTAAGTGAGGTGTTGATGGAAGCAGCTGAAGCAGCCGAAGGCCACGGCATCCATCTGTAAATAAACGACAAAGGGACAAGAGGCTGAGATTGATCAGCCTCTTATTTTTAAGATTCAAGAAGCTTTACTTACTTATTTAATAAATTTTCATAGAAAGACTTGATTTTTGGGCGAGTGTTTACTAAGCCAGCGCGCGTTTTAGCAAGCTGCATATTGTAGTCTTGTGCTTGTTTAATTAATCCAGGCTCTGCTAAAGCTTTTAAGATTGCCTTAGCTAAAGCCCCAGGGTCAAGCGGATCAATTAATAACCCATTCTCGCCGGGTGTTATCCATTCGCGGACAGATTTGATATCGCCAGCTATTGGGAAGCACCCACAAACTAACGCTTCCAAAAGGCTGTTGGGCGTGCCATCGTGACTGCTGGGCGAAACCATGATGATACAGCGTTTGAAGAGTGCCCATAATTCAGTTTGGGATAGTTTGGGCAGAAGGTAAAGATTATCACTGAAATCAGGGTCGTGAAGCACGGGGTGGTCCACCAAGCCTGCTAAGGCTGGTGCAATAAAGATGACATCCTTCTTTTCTTTTAAGACCAGTGGAATTGACCCAAAAAATGTATCATTATGGATATATCCCGGCCGAAACCCGCGTGGATTAATGATCCAGGGCTTATCTCCAGGTAAACCGAATTGCTCTGCCTTAAAATCTCTGATGCTGATCCCTAAAATTGTTTCAAGGTTGATACCACTGCTGCCAGGTACAAGCAAGGTCGGTTTATCGCTTGCTAATCCCCACTGATATGCAATATCTATGTCGTTTTGTGCATCAGCCATAAAGCCGTTTGCCCTTTTTAGACAAGCTTTGGTCATGCTTCTCATCAGGAATGATGCATTGGCATGTAAGGTAAAATCATTCCCCCAACTTGAAACAACAAAGGGGATATGTTTGGGTGTAAACCTTCCAGCCATGCCCTCAAAGGGAATTCTTAATGCGTGCACAATATCAGGTTGAACTAGATTTATGTATTTTCTTAATTTGCTGGCGCTGAAAAGCACGCTGATGGGTCCTAAATAATAGCGAATCTTGATAAGCTGCCTGGTAAATTTTTTGGCAATTGTCCTAAAATTTGATTTAGGCTGCAGTTGTTCAGAAGACTTAGAATCGGTGTTCTTAAATAGGATATTGCTGAATGCTAAGGGCAGCATAAAAAAGTGGGTTAAGTTTGGTAATGGTTCACAAGGAAAGCTTGAAATTAGACTGACATCATAGTCTAAAGCTAATAAGCTTTTGATCCAAGACTGGGCTGTGGGGCTGCGGCCGTCTGCTATGACAAGGATATGTTTTTTTGCCATTTGGTTAATCACCCTTGTCTTTGTGTTTTGCGTAAGCAATGGCTTGCAGAAAGACCTGCACCATTGTCTCGATATTGACTTCGCTAGAAACAATGTCGTAGCTTCTCTGGCCCATTTGGCGCAGTTTATTAGGGTCTGAAAGGGCTGTCATTAATACTTTATTCAGTTCTATTTGGTCACCCGGTGTAATCTGCCAACCATTACCAGGCTGAACCAGGTTTGCCTGGGTGCCGTCAGCTTCAGCGGCAATCACCGGCAAGCCATAGCTCATGGCCTGCTGGATTGCCAGCCCACCTGTGCCAGGCAATACAAAAAGGTCTGCTTGCCTAAAAATGTCCGCCAGTTCGTCCCCATATTTAGCCCCCAAAAATTGGGTTGTTGGGTAATTGTTTTGGGCAATTGACTCTAATTTGGCTCTTTCAGGTCCATCCCCAACGATTAATAGGTCTGGCTGCAGGTTTTTAGGTAAGGCTTGGCAGGCTAATATCAATTGATCTATACGCTTGCGGGCTTGCAGCCGGCCGACAAAGAGCACAACAGGTTTGTTCTGGCCCAAGCTCGGCCTTGCGGGGAGGGGATGTTTGGGCTTTGCTGTGGTAGCGTTGACTGCTACGAAAATAGATTCTCTGTTGACACCCAGTGTTTCTACCTGCTCGGCACCTTGCTTGCTATAGGTTATCAAGGCGTCGAACTGGTTGTAAAACCATTTTCTTACAGGCGCCAATGCACTTTCCTTGACTGGTGCACCTAAGCCCCATCCAATCACAGCCTTGCCATGTTGATGCATCCAATGAATAGCATTGTAGGAAGATAAATAACGAGGGTTAGCCTCCAGAATCAATACTCCTGGATCAAATTGTTTTAACCACCGCATCAAGCCGCGCTGATAGCAAAGGTAAAACTTTCCCCTAAAAAGGTGGATGTTTTTGCCTGGGGTGTATTGACCGTTTTGAAGATCGTTAATTAGATTGATGTTTTCTGATGGACGGGGTTTGCCGGAGAAAAAACTTAATCTACAGTGTTGGCCTAATAACTCGAAGAATTCAGACCGATAACTTGGAAACACGCGTTGAATGAGGCCAACTTTTAACCCGGCAGGTAATGTCATCACGCTAACAGCACCTCTAAATACGCTTCTACCATTTTATCCAGTGAAAATGCATTGATGGCACGCTGTCTTGCTTGAAGGCGGTAACGATCATTATTAAGCAATAATTCTTGGGCAGCTTCTACCAATGGCGCAAGATCAGGCGGTTCTAATTTCCAATAATTGCTACCCCAGGGAACGACTTTCCCAGAGTCATTTTGAACAATCTCAGCCAGGGCACCGGTATCGTAAGCTAAGACTGGCAAACCACAAGCCAAGGCTTCAATGACGCTATTGGGACAGGCTGCATTAATGTCTGTTGAAAACATCAGATGCGATGTCCTATCCAGCGCGCGAATTTCAACCGGATTCAAGACGCCTTTCCAGCTAATGGCTACATCAGGGAAGCGTTCATTAAATTCATTTTGAATGGATGAAGGTACTTGCCCTGCAATAATTAGCTCAACTGGTTTATCTTGGGTTCTTTTGAACTGCTGCACCAGTGTTACAGCTGTTTCTAAACCAAGTAGGTAGTTCTGGTGAAAGTTGCCTTCCACTAATAAAACGCGGTAGTGGTCATTGGGAGGCAACTCATTAAGATCTGGTTTAAAAAATTCGATATCCACACCGTTGTAAATGACGTAATTTTTCTTGGAAAGGCTGCCCCGCTCTTTCTCCCACCAGGTCTTGCTGAATTGACTTTGGTAGATGATTTCACGGCAAATGAAACGCCGAATTAGCGCTAGTAAAGCGTTGGCGTTTTGGCTGTAAAGCCATTTTCGAAAGGGCGTTTTTTGAACTTTATGCAGCCAGTTCATGCCATTCAGACGCTGAACAATCTTAACCCCCTGCTGGCGAGCTGTTAGTAGGGGCAGGATATTCTTTGTTCCGCCAATGACTAAAATTGCTTTATTTTCAGGATTGGCGGGGTCAAAATTGTGCTGAATACCTCGTTGATCCAGTCCCTGTATGAGCTTGGATTGGAATGACACCATGCCGCCCAGCCCTTGCAATCTCGGCACGAGGCAAATTTGTTCAGCCATTACTGCTCACTTTGCTTAGGCTGGATGTCTTTGCGTTTACTGATGCACTTGGCGGGAATGCCTGCCCAAATTTCATTTTCATTGGTCGATTGCAGCAAAACCGCGTTAGCGCCAACAATGCAGCCTTTTGCGACCCTTAAAACGCCTTCTTTGCAGAGGATTTTTGCTCCCGGTGAGAGAATGACATCATCTTCGATCACAATCCCCTCAAAGGATGAGTTTTCTGCTGGTATGTGAACGTCGGCTCGGCCAAGTGTAACGCCTTGATAGAGCTTAACGTTATTTCCTATGACTGCTTTGCTGTGAATTACCACGCCGTTACCCCCGTGTGCCAGCTCAAAATTTTCACCAATTTTAACAGACCGAGGGATTTCAACCCCCAAGGCTTTAAGCGCATAATAAGCACATTTTCCAACAAGCGGTTTGTTGCGTGCGTATACCAACCTAGTGAAGATGTCTTTATTGGGCATCTTATTTTTCGTGGTCTAAAAGCGCCTGAACAATGCGCTCGGCGGCTCGGCCGTCACCATAAGGGTTAATTGCATTGGCCATAGCTGTATAAGCTTTGGGGTTGTCTAAAAGCCGGCTTGCCTCAGCATAAATGGTATGAGGATCGCTGCCAACCAGTTTTAGCGTACCTGCTTTTACACCCTCAGGCCGTTCGGTCGTATTTCGTAGCACCAATGTGGGTACGCCAAAAGCTGGGGCTTCTTCCTGCAAGCCGCCGGAATCCGTCAGGATTAGGGTGGCATTTTTCATCAGGTGAACCATTGGCACGTAGTCTAATGGAGATACCAGGTGCATATTGGGCAGGCCAGAAAGCTGCTTATAGACCGGTTCCTGGATGTTGGGATTAAGATGGACAGGATAAATAAACTCAACACGGTTTTGATATTGATTTGCTAACTGGCGCAAGGCTTTACAGATATCATTAATTGGCTTTCCAAAATTTTCTCGCCTATGGGCTGTGACAATGATCAACTTGCGCCTACCTGGCCCGATCTCATATTGTTCCAATAAATCCAAAACTTCCTGGGGAGTCGGCCGGTCTGCTATTTGTTGTAGGGCATCAATGACCGGGTTTCCAGTAATGATAATCAGGTCGCTTGGGATACCATCGTGAATGAGATTGGCCTGGTTGCCCTTGGTTGGGGCAAAATGCAGGTCTGCAACTACGCCGGCTATGCGCCGGTTGACCTCCTCTGGAAAAGGTGCCCATTTGTCGTTAGAACGCAAGCCAGCCTCTACATGTCCAATGCGTACCTGGTGGTAATATCCCAACAGTGCAGCAATTGCCACGGTTGTGGTGTCACCCTGTACTAGTAACCAATCAGGTTTGATATCTAAAATGACAGGTTCCAAGTGGGTGAAAATTGCGGCAGAGAGTTGAGAAAGGCTCTGATTCGGTCTCATGAGGTTGAGGTCAACATCAGGCGTGATATTGAAAGCCTCCAAAACTTGGTCCAGCATCTGGCGGTGCTGCGCGGTTACACAGACGAAAGATTCAATGGCAGGGTGCCGCTTTAGTGCCTGGACAACCGGTGCCATTTTGACTGCCTCCGGGCGGGTGCCGAAAATGGAAAGGACTCTCAATCTGGGTGCCATATGTTTATTATACTGTAGTGCCGCAGTCTAAATTCTGATCTAAAGCTGTTTTACTATAAATGACTTTAATCGTCTTTGAAAATCAGTTAATTCTTTGCCATGCCAAAATACTTGAATCCAGCTTCTTCCCAACTGGTTTTATCCCAACCATTGACCGCATCATACACAGCCCTAGCCTTGGTCAAAGACTTGATGTGTAAAGGGTCTAAGGTCTTAAATTGTTGATGCCCAACGGCAAGGATGATGAGATCTTTCTCTTTTAGGCATTTTGATAAGTCCTTTTGGATGTTTAAACCGGCTATCTTAGCACCAGGTTTAAAAGGTTCATAGGCTTCTAAATCAACGCCTTTGCTGGTCAATAGCCTGGCCAGGATCACTGCTGGGCTCTCACGCAAATCGTCCACATCAGGTTTAAACGCCAAGCCCAAGAAAGCAATTTTCAGGTTTTGTAGTGGTCCTAGGTCGCGTTCGATAAGCTTACAAACGAATTCGGGCTGGTCGTCATTTACCTTGCGAGCAGTCAATACTAAGGGTGATTCCTCTGGAGCTGCTTCAACCAAAAACCAAGGGTCAACGCTGATGCAGTGCCCACCCACCCCGATGCCCGGTTTTAAGATGTTAATCCTTGGATGAAGGTTCGCCAGTTCAATTGCCTCCCAAACATCCACGCCAAAGCGATCTGCCAAGCGACAAAATTCGTTTGCAATGGCGATGTTGATATCGCGGGTTGTATTTTCAATCAGCTTGACCATTTCAGCGGTTGTGGAGTCGGTGAGCAGGATTTGACCCTTAACAAAATGCGAATAAAGGTGTTTACCAGCCTCGGCTGATTCGGATGTGATACCGCCAATCACCCTGGCATTATGAATTAATTCGTCAAGAATCTTGCCCGGCAAAACCCGTTCAGGAGAATAGACAAGATAAAAATCTTTGCCAGCAACGAGTCCACTTTTCTCTAAAATTGGTCTCACGCGGTCAACGGTGGTTCTGGGGGGAGAGGTAGATTCTAAAATGACCAGGTTGCCCGGCCTTAAGTGCGCAATGATGGCTGTGCTGGCTGCCTCAACGTAGCGCATATCGGCTTTTTTATCGTCAAAAAATGGGGTGGGTACCGTTATAATGAACGCATCTGCCGGTTCAACCGAGTTTGAAATCCTGAGATGCCCAGTTTTGGTGGCCTGCTCTACCAGCTCTTTAAGTCCGGGTTCAAATATATGCAAATCTCCTTGTGAAAGCTTTTTAATAATGTCCGGGTTGTTGTCCATCCCAACCACATCAATCCCGTGGGTGGCGAACATACAGGCAGTTGGCAGCCCGATATAGCCCAAACCTATCACGCAAATTTTGTTGAAAGCCATTTTAATATTCTCCTTGGAATATTATAAATATGATTACCTCATTATGCCATAGTATCAAAAGCTGCATTCTTTTTATAATAACTTGGATATTATTATTCCTAAAAGAAAGTACGATTATGCTATACTTTAGATTATGAATGCAGAGGATTCACTATTCATAGAATGGGCTAACTTCCTCAAAAGCCGGGGGCTAAGATATTTGGCGCTCACTTTAATTGAACATGCAAAACCATTTACATTGCTTATTTCGCAATTTATGTTTCTAGGGTTTGCCTTTGTAAAACCATTTGGCTTTTCAAAGCATCTCAATACTTTAGCAATTCTGCTTGAAGATGACCAGGCTATTGATGTTTTTGCTGGTTATCTAAAAGAGGGTGAGAGTATAAAATGAACGAATTGCTGATATGGATTGCGCTCGGTGTAGTCAGTCTCTTGTTGATAATCATTAAGATAGGTACTGGAAAAGACAGGGATGGAAACATCCGCGCCATCATTGCATTTGAAAAGCTTGAGCATGTCATTTCGAAATTGCTGGAAAATGGAAAACGTCTTGTGATTGGGTTAGGCAGCGGTTATCAGAACTCTCTACTATCCATAAATGGCATCATTGGATTGCCAGCCGTAAAATGTACAGCAAAACAATCCTTATTAGCAGATGAAAAGCCGCTGATCCTGAGCGGCGATGGCAGTTTGGCTTCAATGAGCCAAGTAGCGCTTACAGAAACGTATCGCGGTTTACGAGCTATAGAACAATACAAACAAGAGAATTCATTTTTTGCGGGAACGACCTCAATGTCTTACACAGCATCGGTTATGGCAGAATCACACGCCAAAGAAAATGGCGGGTTGTTCCTGGTCGGTCACATTAGGCCTGAGATGTTGTTGCCCGTTGATCTTGTGCATAACAAAGCATCGGTCAGTATTGTCAGCGCAGACGAACCCGGTACACAAGCTGTAATCTTCCCAAACTGTGATTCTGCAACGATTGGGGAAGAGATGTATGGCTTTGTGTTGCGAACAGAATCTCAGCCATGGCTGACAGCCTCTTTGAAATTACAGGATCTTTTGAGAATATTGATTGTCATTGGCTTAGTTGCAGCCATTATTTTGAAGCTTTTTGGAATAATTTGATGAAAAAAATTGTTTCGATTGTAATTGCTATCTCAACAGGCATTTTAGTCATCGCTGCGCTCATATTTAGGCCTCAATTTAACCCGCTGCTCAGCCTTATTTTGAGATGGGGTATCACAATTGGCAGCATGGCAGCCTTAGTGGGTATCGCTGTATTAATTAAGACACACTTCCAAAGAATTGCTGTTGGTAAAAGAGGCTTTTTCTTTAGTCTTATCGTTCTTTTTGGTTTTAGTGTTAGTTTTCTCGGCGGCATGCTTCTTGGTGTTGACAACCCCGCTTACCAATTATGGATTTCTTCAATTCAGTTACCTTTGGAAATTAGCTTTTTAGGACTACTGACACTTATATTAACCACAACTGGTTTTTGTCTATACCGCCTGAAAGGGTGGACCCCACTCTCAATTTCCTTTGGCATCAGCGCAGTTGTTTTCTTAATCATAGCTATGGGATACTTGCAAGGCTTAGGAAACCCGACCTTAGACAGGGTTATTGAGTTTATTCAGCGCTTACCAATAGCAGGCGGCAGGGGTATCCTGATCGGCATGGCTTTAGGGGCACTGGTGGTTGGCATTCGCGTCCTAATTGGTGTGGAACGCCCGTATGGAGAATAAATGTCAGACGATGTATTAATCTGTCCACATTGTGGGGAAGAAAACCTGGCGAGTGCAACACGCTGTTTGCATTGTGGGCTGCCGTTGGAAGAAGCCTTTGCTATTGATGGCCTCAAGGATATCTCAAGTTCTTTAACGGGTGATTTTGTTAAGGCTGAGGAAGAATCACTGCCCGATTTGTTTAGAGATTTGCATGAAGAAGCCGATTTACAAAAGAAGGCAGCGAAAATCGAAGCACTATCATCCATAGAATCCACAACAAACAAGGCTGAAGAGGACGCTTCTGAAGAATTAGAGGCAGAAGATACAATTCCTGAGTGGTTGAAAAAGATACGTCAACGCGCACAAGTTGAAGATGATTCAAGCGGTGATTTGATAAAGAAAGTCAATGCACGGGATGAGATTCCCCAACCGAGTGAACAATCGCAAGTTGATAATGAATTTGAAGATTGGTTGAGGCAAATTCGCCTAAATGCGCGCAGAGATTCTATCCAACCTCTGGTAGAAGAACCAACGATTCCTGGGCCGGATGAGGAGACTCCTTCTTGGCTTCAGAAACTGCGAGAAATAAAAGAAACGGAGAATGAACCAGAGCCTGAACTGAAACCACAAACTGAAGAGACCCTGCCAGAATGGGTAGAAGAAGAACAAGAACACCTTGCATCATCTGACTCCTCTTTATCCAAAGGGCACCCAGAACACACGCAACCGCTTCAATTAGCCCCTGAAGTAACACAAATGCCAGGTGAATCAACTGGGCTTGGCGAAACTGGTGCGGAAAAAATTGAAATTGGTAAGAATCAAACCAAGGAGGGAGAGGCGCTTGAAAAGATTATTGGGCAGGTTGGTTTTCCAACGGGTACCGAAGGAAAAGCTTTCTTAGAAGCGTTTGAGCAGGAACGCCCTGAAACGGCTGATCTTTTACTCTTGCGCAGTCAGCGTGATCGCGCTAAAGATTTAAAAGATATGGTGGAAAATGAGGGCAAAGCTGGTGTATTGCCTAAACAGCAAAAAGCCCCAAGAAACAAATTCTTCCAGTTAGTTTTGTACCTGCTTGTCTTATCAGTGATTGCCTTACCCTTGTTTTCAGGAGCTATTGACACAAAAATAAATGGGACCATGCAGCCAGTCAGCTTGGCGTTTTTCGATAGCGTATCCCAGTTGACTGCCCAGGAATCTGTGTTGATCGTAATTGATTATCAACCTGGCTCAAGTGCTGAGATGGCTGCAATTTTCCAGCCTGTATTAGATCACCTTACTCGTCAAGCGGTAAAGAAATCATTCATCACGACTTATCCAGAAGGGGTATGGTTGACCTCGCAACTAATAGGCCAAGAAGAATCGCTTACTGAAACAGGCACCACCTACCTGCCAGGTGCAAAAATTGGGCTGATGAATCTAAGCCTAGATACATCGGCTGCCTTATCACCTGGGTTGGTATCTTCAGATTTGTTTGGCAGCCAATATGATCTAGACTACGACAGCATTATCCTTCTTACAGATTCCTTCAATGGCGGGAAAAACTGGCTTGAACTGGTCGGTCCCTTTATCAGTGCAGACAAATCGTTGCTTATGGTGGCAAGCACACAAGAAGCAGCTATGTTCTTGCCCTATTTCGACTCCGCCCAACTGGATGGCTTGTTAGCAGGTTTAAATGAATCAGCGCTTTATAACAATGCGCTGGGTAAATCTTCTTCCATATCCATTAATCGATCATATCAAGCTGGTTTATTAATCATGGCGGCTTGTTTTGTTATTGGCATTATTACCAGCATTGGTGTAAAAGAAAGACCAGAGTCACAAGAGGATGTGCCATGAATCAATCGGTAGATTTCATCATAGGTGCCATAAGTTTTATCCTGACAATTATGGTCTTCAGTTACCTACTCGGGGATAATTTTTTCTTCCGGCTAGCTTCATACTTGTTAGTTGGTGTTGCCAGCGGTTACACGGCAGCTTTACTGATCAGGAAGGTAATTGAGCCGTACCTAATAACGCCAATTATCCAAGGCGGCTATGAGCAGTGGCTGTTGGTAATTTTCCCATTATTAATGTGTTTATTGTTAATTGCCATGTTTTTTCCGCGGTTTTCTCGGCTCGGCAGTTTACCTCTTGCTTTCTTAGCAGGCATTGTAGCCGCTTTGACTATTGTTGGGGTCAGTTTTGGCACTTTAGTTCCTCAACTCGGAACGCTTGTTGAAAGCTTTAACCCGGATGGCCTTATAGTTGGAGCTAACCCCAATTATCTCAAGATAGCTGATGCAGTTATTATGTTAATTGGTGTGGTAACCTCCTTATTTTACTTTCACTTTGGACTCTCTAGAAAGAAAACAAATCCTGAGATGCGGCCTAAATTGATTGAAGCAATGGCAAAGATTGGTCAGGTCTTTATTGGCATCACCCTAGGTGCGCTTTTTGCTGGAGTCTACTCCGCGGCGCTGCTTGCATTAATCTCGCGGATCACGATGTCGCGCGACTTTATTATGATGCTGTTTGGTTCGTAGAAAAGGGAAAAAACGTTGGCTTACAAGTCATTCTTAAGTTTGGATATCGGCTCCCAGCATACACGGGCATGGTTATTTGATAATGAGGGTGGGGAATATAAACTCAAAGGTGGTAGTGAAGCACAGACCACCATCGCAGCTGGCATGAATATCCAGGAAGGCGTCTGGGATGCCATGGTGCACTTACAGGAGGTCACCGGCCGGCGTCTTTTGGCTCATAATGGCAAGCCGATATTAAATCAAGATAATCCCAATATGGGAGTGGAACAAGCTGCGATTTGTATCTCTGCGGGTAAACCCATTAAAACTGCCCTATTCGGCCTGACTGATAAGGCTTCCTTGGCAGGCCTCAGGCGATTGTCTAACTTTTTCTATACCGAGGAAACACTCTTACTCAGCCTGCAGAGCGGCTTAAATGCCATGGACATGTTGGAGGAATTGGTTGAGTCTAATGCGGATTTGATTATTTTAGCTGGGGGAACCGAGCAAGGTGCGGAAAAACCTTTGCGTTCGATCCTAGAAAATATCCGCATTTACTACCACTCGCACCCCAGGTTGTTTAAACCTCAGATTGTTTTTGTCGGTAACACAAGCTTGAAAGAAATGGTCATAAAAGAATTAGAAGCCGGGCAAGATCTGCATGTTGCGGACAATATTCAACCAATTTATGATCAGTTTAATCTATCTGTGGCCTGGGATGCAATGTTGACTGCTTTTGAGCGTATCAGGCTTTTTCAAATTAATGGTCTGCAGGAATTAAGACAGACCTTCAACACCAAAATTATTCCCACATCCTATGCTATGGGCCGCATAGTCCGTTATTTAAGCAAGACCTCAAAAGGCGGCAAAGGTGTAACAGCGCTTGATGTTGGTGCTGGCTCAACAACATTAGCTGCAGCGCAAAACGAAAATTTTATAGGCACACTAACACACACCCCCATTGGATTAGATACCGGTGAACAAGTAAGTACTTGGTCTTCGATTGAGCTTGATGTAGAAACCGCCACCACTTATATGCAAAACAAAAAACTACACCCAGCTTTCATGCCGGCTACGCTAGAAGACCTTGCCTTTGAACACGCTTGGACCCGTGTAAGACTCCAAGATGCGCTCGATAATACCAAGCTTTTATTTCCTGATTTTAAGTACACCCGGCAGAAGGGTTTAGATGGTATTTATGAGCCCATCATCATGAGTGGGGAAAGTTTGGTCAATGTGCCTTCCTTGGTTCAAACCTGCCTGATGGCTTTGGATGGGATTCAACCGAACGGTATTACCACCTTAGCATTAGATCAGGACCAAATCATGGCTAGCCTGGGCTCTCTGACAACCGTCGAACCACTTATGGCTGTCCAATTATTAGACACTGCCATTTTTACAAACCTGGGGACTGTTATTTGTGTGGACAGCCCTGCTAGAATTGGCGATCTTGTCTTAACCATCGAGGTGGCTAGGGAAGAGGGGCAAAGGGAAATTCTTGAAATAAGCAAAGGCCAGTTGAAGCGGATTGAGGTCAATCGCGGCGTTCACATTCGTTTATACCTTGCCCCCGAGAAAGATTCGGACGTGGGGATGGGAAAACGTGGATTGGGCGGCTGGGTATCTGTTGTTGGGGCAGAGGTAGGTGTCATTATTGATGCGCGCGGGCGTCCATTACAATTGCCAAAATCTGCACAATCTCGCAGTAGATTAATCCGGGATTGGATTTGGGAACTAGGCGGTTAATATGAGCGTGGAGTTAATTAGAATACGATCTGGCCAACAAATTTGCCGCTCTATCCTTCTTTCTGATTTAGGCAAGATTTTGGTCAGAACCGGTCAGCGGGTGGAAATTGCCGACATCATAGCAGAAAGCGTGAATCCTGCAAAGTTTTTAATTTTTGATCTTGTAAATGGCTTAAAAATACGATCACATAAAGTTGAAGGCTGCATTGAGCGGTTGATCGGTGAGCAGGTTGAAGAGGGCGATATTATTGCACAAACGAAAGGACTGCTGCCGAGAATATTCCGCTCGCCTGCGGATGGGAAATTGATATCGATCCATGATGGCAAAGTCACCTTAGCTTTAGGCGAGAAGAGAGAAACGGTGTCAGCCAATATTCCAGGCGTCGTTGTAGAGCTCATTTCTGGAAGGGGCGCGGTAATCTGCTGCCAAGGCGATGTTCTGCAGGGCGTTTGGGGAAATGGTCTAAGCGGCCAGGGTGAATTGGTGCTTTTAGCGGATCTTGAAACGGACCCGTTTGAGCACTCAGACCAATTTAAAGCATTAATTGGAAAAGTGGTTGTAATGGATTCTTGCTCTAATAGAGCCCGACTAAATGCTTTAAAAAATCTTCCGGTTGGCGGGATTGTTGTTGGCTCGTTATCGCCAATCTTGTTGGAAGAGGTTGAGCAATTACCAGTCCCGCTAATGAGCCTGACTGGTTTTGGGGATTCCCTGATTGATCCTGTCAGTGAAATAATGCTGCAAAAGATGACAGGCCAAGAGGTTATTATCAATGCCAATATTCCAGATGTGTACACGGGTTTGAAACCAGAATTAATCCTGCCATCTTCAGAGGTATCAGCAGACGGCTTGTTTATTGATGAAAATCGTGTAGAACTTGGGGCAAAGGTAAGGTTAATTGGCAAGCCTTATACAGGCAATGTCGGGACAATTATTGAATTGCCTGAAGACCCAGAAACTTTTGCTAGCGGTTTAAAACTAATACCTGCAGTAATTAAACGATTAGATGGCGAGATCATTCGCGTGCCAATCACAAACTTTGAAGTAATTGTCGAATAATTCGGTTAATTGCACTTCCCTTATACTCAATGAACAGACCTTCTAATTAATGTAAGACTTTAGGGTAATGGGGTTGCTGTCTGAATGAGCGTGCTTAACATCCAACCTTTTTCACCACTTTCTGTCATGACGCTTATCCAAATATATTGGCCGTCTACCTTGGTCTCGTTAAGTAATAATATTTCGCTGCCATTATTTGCATAACTAACAACAGGGGCTGTAAAATCGGGCTCGGACCTAATCACAGCCCCACTTTGAGAATTAACGATCCCTGTCATAGGTGTTGGCGTAATCGTGTGTGTGTGCGTGAGGGTGGGTTTGGGGGTATTTGTTGGTACCGGGGTAAAGGTCTGCGTTGCCCGAACCTCTGTATCCTGTTTGGCTTTCGTTGGTGGAGAGGTCATAGTTACTGCTAGGGTTGGTGTTGTTTCAATTGCAAAATCGGCACCAGGTAATTTTTGATTGGGTAAATAGAATAATAGCAGTAAGATGCTGGCCAGGATTAAACCTATGACCATAGACCAACCGATTGCCCGTAAAGGTTTTAATCCAAACAAGATAAAGACCAATGTAATAATTAATAATGTGATGAATAATTTCACTAGGCAAGCCCAAGATAATGGTGCCCAATAATTTAATTGGTCTGTTGTATAGAAATAAGCTGAAAATGATGTGGGGATGAAAATGAGGTAACTCAGTATGGCGCTGACCGTTCGTGGATTTTCGTCCCGCTTGATGACCAAGATAGCAGTTAGGCTGGCTGTTTGAATCAGCACTAGCCACTCAAGCCAAACAGCTGAGAACAACCTGGGAATGATATTGAGGCTGGCAAGGTTGAATGATTTTGCCAAAAATCCGGCTAGTGCACCTGCTAGTAAGTAAATGACAATGCTGATCAGGAGGCTTAAAAGCGATCTAAAGAAGTGTAGAAAACTTGGAATGGCTGGCGAAATTGCAACGCCAATCAATGGGGCTAAAAATGGCGCACTGACTGCGGCTACAACAAGTAATAGGGGAGAGTCAAAGAGAATGGCAAAGACAACTATGACAGCGCTCAGCAGGGTGAACAATAAATAATCAAATGAAGGCGTTGAACGCTCCTTCATGGCAGCGATAAAGGAACGCAGCTCAGTAAGATTAGCGTTTTTTATTGATTGCCGGATTCTGCGTTTTTGGGCTGGGGGCAATTCATTGAAGTCATCAGGGGTCGTTTCGCTAATTGGTAGGCTCATATCATTTCTCTTTGTATATGATTAATAGAATTCTGTTAGTCTTGAATATGTTTATCTGTGATTATACCTTAGCCTGTTTTCGTAAGAAATGAAAGTTCAAAACCTCAAAAATGGATATACTTGCCTGTATATACTTCAATTATCTTCCCATAATATTAATTCTTTGACTCTGGTGTAAAATATGGAGCATGTTATTAAAACGCCCTGTCATCATCTTAACGCTTTTATTTGTAATTTTATTGTTTTCTGCATGCAACAAGCCTTCTGCCTCAACACCCACACAAACACCGGGCGAGTACATTCAAAGCCCATCGGCTGCAGCTGTAGAGACGATTGCTCCCACTTTACCGCCACAAGCTGCTACCCGAGTTATTCTTTGGTCTCCGCTTGGCTCAAATTTTATGGTGAAAGCCGATTTAGAATCGGCATTGTTATCCCTGGTTAGTGATGAGAGCTTGGAATTAATCACTGTTGAAAACCTAACACCAGCTGACTTGACACCAACTGTAAAGGCAGTGCTTGCTTTAGCCCCGGCAGAAGGACTAAGTACGCTTGCAGCCTCTGCCCCAACCATCCAATTCCTTGGTGTTGGGATCGACGGTTTGGTACCTACTTCAAATCTGAGCATAATTATTCCTTCGGAAAACAGCTTGGAACAAAAAGCCTTTATGGCTGGTTACCTTTCTGTTTTAATTACAGATGATTACCGGGCAGGCGTTTTAGTACAAAGCGGATCAGTAACAGGCCAAACGCTATCCGGGTCGTTCTTTGTAGGTGCCCGTTACTTGTGCGGTTTATGCAATGCACGTTTTGCGCCGGTTGAGTATTATCCAAAGATAGCTGAAGTAGCCGATCCACAATCTCAAACTGAATGGCAGTATGCAGTAGATTTACTGAGGAACCAAGGTGTTCAAACGATTTTTATCCAACCCGAGCTTAATACAAAGCCATTAATGGATTACTTGAACAGTGTGGGCGTAAACATTATTTTGTTAGACTCAACCCCAAATATTGGCCCAAATACAACAAACGTCGCCCTAATAAAGAATGACTACCAATCCGCTCTAAGCGAGCTCTGGCCTTCCTTGTTAGAGAATATGGGTGGTAAGGAAATTATTACAGGCCTTGCTTTGGAACCAGAAAATGATTGGATCTCAGAAGGTCGTCTGCGGTTGTTTTATGCTGTCTTGGATGATCTTGAAACTGGTTTTATAAAACCGAGCCCATTTAATTACTAATCTTCTTTACCGCGTTATCTTCATTATTACCCATAAACACTTCGGCCGAGATATGACCTGCTTGGTTTATACCCTCACGCGTCAAGACCTTCCAAATTGTCATAAAAAAGATTTTAATATCCAGCCAAAGAGACCAATGATCCACATACCAGACATCCAAAGCAAACTTTTCCTCCCAGGTCAGCGCATTCCGGCCATTCACCTGTGCCCAGCCAGTTAATCCAGGCAGTACATCGTGGCGGCGAATTTGTTCTGAGCTGTATCTGTCCAGGTATTCGACCAATAGCGGTCTCGGCCCCACCCAGCTCATCTCGCCCCGTAAGATGTTAAAAACTTCAGGTAATTCATCCAAACTCAAACTTCTTAATGTTCTTCCAAGAGAAGTTATCCGCTTCTCATCGGGTAATGGATTTCCTGTTTGGTCAACCCCATTGTGCATTGTTCGAAATTTAAAAATCTTAAAAAGTCTACTCTTATAACCTGGTCTTGTTTGCCTAAAAAGAATTGGCTTTCCTAAGGTCAGTAGAATCAAAATTGATATCAAGATAAATAACGGGCTTAAGAAGATTAAGACAATTAAGGAAAACAGGAGATCAAGCACTCTTTTGCTAATTGGCATTTCCATTGGAAATAGATTAAAACTCATATTTAGATTTTACAATAAATATTATCAAAATGGTGTAAAATTTAACCAGCTGTTAATAAAAATTTGGAGGAATAAATGGAAGAGAAAATCTTAATAATTGAGGATGATGAAAAGATACTTCGATTATTACAGAGGGCATTAAATTATGAGGGTTATAACGTAGTATTAGCGACAGAAGGAAAGTCCGGTCTATCTTTAACCCAAGATCAAAAACCAGCATTGATAATCTTAGATTGGATGCTGCCAGATATGGATGGGTTAGAGGTTTGTTCAAAATTGAACAGGATGACAACAGCCCCGATTTTGATGTTGACTGCCAAGGACCAGGTAGAGGACAAAATCAAAGGTTTCGACTCTGGGGCAGACGACTATATTGTTAAACCTTTTGATATGGACGAGCTGTTTGCTCACATTCGTGCCTTATTAAGAAGAACCGCTGGTGATCGCGTAGAATCACTGCAATTGGGTGATTTAGTCTTGGATAGTAAAACACATCAAGCTTATCGTGGTGAGCGGGCTATTCGATTAACGGCCAAAGAATACGATTTGCTTGATCTCTTTTTGCGTCACCCCGGGCAGGTGATGACCCGTGAAATGATATTTGATCGCGTTTGGGATTACGACTTTGGGGGTGAAAGCAACGTATTAGATGTATATATTCGTTACCTCAGACAGAAACTGGAGGAAAATGGCGAACCCCGCCTGATTTACACCCTTAGAGGGGTGGGTTACGTCATGCGCGAACCTGATTAATGTCGCTGCGCAGAAAAATCACAATAATATTTTTAGGGCTTATCATTGGTTTTACCTTATTGGTAAGCTCAATTATTTATTTAAATGCGCGCAAATCCATTAACAAAGTAGTAGACCTGCAATTAGCTAACCATGCAGAAAATATCTTGAATTACATAGAACCAGATCGCGGCGGGCTTTATGACCTCACTAAACTCAAAATCGATTTCACAGAAAATGTAATTTACCAGGTTTGGAGTATAGACCGCAATCTACTTTCTACATCAGACTTTGTTAAGCGGTTTGACTTAATTTCACTCTTTGATTTGTCACAAAACACCAAAATGGTTTATCAAGACGGGAAGCTTCAAGGAACCCCTTTCCGTCTGCTGTTAAACCCAATTAAGAGTGATAACAAGATGGTTGCACTATTGATTGTTGGTACTAATCTTCAGCCAATCATTCAAACACAACGAGACCTCCTTACCCATATCATCCTAATAGACCTCATCATTTCTCTTGTTGCGTCGGTTTTTGTTGCTTATATCGTCGGTAAGGGGCTAAAACCACTTACTCATATTACCCGTTTTGCGAATAGCATTATCAATAATGAGCAACTATCAGAACGCATGCCTCTAGAAATAGCAAAGACAAAAGAAGTTCGAAAACTGGTCCAGGCGATGAATAAAAGCCTGGATCAGTTAGACACACTATTTCAATCACAGAAGAATTTGATGAGCGCCGTCAGTCATGAATTACGCACGCCCCTAACGGTTATCAAGGGCAATATCAATCTCATGCGCATGTTTAAAAAATATGATGATGAATCACTGACTGAAATTGATAGGGAAATTGATCGGCTTGCTCGAATAGTATCCGAACTGTTGCTTTTTGCACAAGCAAACGTGAACAATCTCAGTTTGAATCTGAAAGGTTTGGACCTGGAAGAGTTATTCCTTGATGTCTATGAGCAAATTAACCTGCTTTCAGCAGGAAAACATCATATCGAGATTGTTGAATTGGAACCGGTTCATATCATTGCAGATGCTGATAGGATCAAGCAGGTTTTGTTAAATTTAGGGCACAATGCCTTAAAATTCACACCTGCTGGTGGTTGGATTCAGCTTGGGCTTAAGCGGGATAAGGAACATGTGATAATCTATGTCTCTGATACTGGTCCTGGTATTTCAGAAGAGGAACTTCCTCACATTTTTGAGATTTACTACTCAAAAGAACAAAAGGCGATAAAAACTAACCTCGAAAAAGGATATGGACTCGGATTACCTATATCATCATTTTTCGTGAAAAAGCATAATGGTATGATTATTGTTAATACTAAGCTGGGGAAAGGATCAACTTTCTGTGTTTTCTTGCCCTTAAATCCAGAAGCAACCAGTACTTAATCACACAACAGAAATTTATCGCTTATTATTCGACTCTTTTGGTAAGGCCTGGTATTTTTGCCCTGGAAAAATATCTCTTGACGATTCAAATCAAGTCTGATAGACTCACGCATTGCTGATTTGTGGTTTTAGTCTTGCATATCAGCCGAGGTTTTGGTATAATCGCACAGCTATGGATTAGCTGATATTTAACAATTTAAGTCAAGGGCGCCGGCGTAGCTCAATGGTAGAGCAACCGCCTTGTAAGTGGTAGGTTATGGGTTCGATTCCCATCGTCGGCTAAGTTATACGTTTATGATTGGGTTCCATCAAAATAAAATGAAACCTGATCGTTAGCGGGTAACGTGTAAGCGCCCGTTTGGCAAAATATTGGACGGTTACCCAAGTGGACAACGGGGACTGACTGTAAATCAGTTGGCAGAGGCCTTCGGAGGTTCGAATCCTTCACCGTCCACTATTGTGTCTTTGATAGATCACAATAGTTCCGGCTGCCCTCATAGCTCAGTTGGCAGAGCGCGTTCTTGGTAAGAACGAGGTCATGGGTTCAAATCCCATTGAGGGCTTTTTGCCGACAATAATGAAAATTATGAGATAGCAAAGGATAATTAAGGAGAAGAGCATGGCGAAAGCAAAATTTGATCGAAGTAAGCCCCACCTGAACGTGGGCACGATGGGACACATAGATCATGGGAAGACGACCCTAACGGCGGCGATCACGAAAGTGCAAGCATTGCGCGGGTTTGGGGAGTTTCGAGGATTTGATACGATTGATAACGCGCCGGAAGAGAAAGCGCGCGGCATCACGATCAACATCTCCCATGTAGAATACCAGACAGCCAAGCGGCACTATGCGCATGTGGACATGCCGGGACACCGTGACTACATCAAGAACATGATCACAGGCGCGGCGCAGGTAGATGGTGCGATCTTGGTGGTGAGTGCACCCGATGGTGCGATGCCCCAGACGAGAGAGCATGTATTATTAGCGCGGCAGGTAGAAGTGCCTGCGATTGTGGTGTTTTTGAATAAGGTTGACATGATGGACGATCCTGAGCTGTTAGAGCTGGTGGAGTTAGAACTGCGTGAGATGTTGAGTGATCAGAAATTCCCTGGGGATGAGATACCGATCATTCGCGGCAGCGCTTTGAAAGCCTTGGAAAGCACCTCGACCGACCCGAACGCACCTGAATACCAGTGCATCAGCGAGTTGATGGACGCCGTTGATAACTATATACAAGAGCCAGTACGCGAGTTAGACAAGCCCTTCATGATGCCGGTGGAAGATGTGTTCTCGATCAAGGGACGCGGCACGGTGGTGACAGGGCGTGTAGAGCGTGGTCAGATCAAAGTAGGCGAGCCGGTAGAGATAGTTGGTTTGCAGGACAAGAGCATGAGCTCTGTTGTCACCGGAGTGGAGATGTTCCACAAGCTATTAGATGCGGGTATGGCAGGCGACAATGTAGGTTTGTTACTGCGCGGTATCGACCGAGACCAGGTAGAACGGGGTATGGTTATTTCCAAGCCGGGCAGCATCACCCCGCACACGACCTTTGAATGCACGGTATACATACTGAAGCGAGAAGAGGGTGGACGGCACAGTGCCTTCTTTACTGGGTATCGCCCACAATTCTACATCCGCACGATGGATGTGACTGGTGATGTGACCCTGCCAGAAGGTGTTGAGATGGTCTTACCTGGTGATAATGTAACCGGGTTGCAGGTGAAGTTGATCACGAAGGTGGCGTTGGAACAGGGTTCGCAGTTTGCTATTCGCGAAGGCGGGCTGACTGTTGGCGCTGGTGTGATCACCAAAATTATTGAGTAATTTATAGATGGAGGAATGCATGGTTGCCTAAAAAATAGGCAACCATGTTACAGAAGATGGCATCAAAAAAGAAAGATATACGGCCAGTAATACACCTGGCATGTACAGAGTGTAAAGAACGTAACTACACCACCGTAAAGAATAGGCGTAATGACCCGGGGCGTCTTGAATTAAGCAAGTATTGCCCTCGTTGCCGCCAACACACGGCACATCGTGAGGTAAAATAGGGGTAGGTTGATATTCTCCGCTTGGGAGCTTATCAATCACCTATTATAGGTCAGTAGCTCAATTGGCAGAGCACCGCTCTCCAAAAGCGGGGGTTGTGGGTTCAATTCCTACCTGACCTGTCTATGTTAGCAAACGCCGTCGGAAAGGCGGCGTTTTAGCCGTAAGCAAGGAGATTATTGAATGGCAACAAAAGAAAAAAAACCATCCATATTTCAACGTCTCAAGCGATTCTGGCGGGAATCGGTTGGTGAGTTAAGAAAAGTAACTTGGCCAACGCCAAAAGAAGCATGGGAATTGACGAAAATCGTCCTGATTGTAACTTTAATCATGTCAGCCTTATTGGGCATTATGGATTTTGTCTTCTCCAGGCTTATTGGTTTGTTAGTGACCATATAGTAATTATAAAAAAGAGAGCCTTGAAATGGCAGAGTTAGAAAAAGAACAAAAAGATCCAATAGAAGAAAATAGTGCCGACTCTTCAAATGAAGAGCTGATTGATGATTCCATGGATTTGCTCTCTGATGAAGTTGTAGAACAAGAAGCTGATCACATCGACAAGTCTTCAGAAACAAAACCAGCTGAAGATCAGCATGGTGACAATCGACAATGGTATGTCATACATTGTTATTCGGGTTATGAGAACAAAGTTCGCAAAAACCTAGAACAGCGAATTGAGACCATGAACATGAAGAACAAGATCTTTGACGTGGTCATTCCTACACAAGAAGAAATCGAAGTCCGTGATGGTAAACGCAAGACTGTAGAACGGCATGTTTTCCCAGGATATGTTTTAGTTAACATGATTTTGGAAGAGGAAAGTTGGTATGTCGTTCGCAACACGCCTGGTGTGACTGGTTTTGTGGGCATGGGTGAAGAGCCCACACCCCTTCGGCCAGAGGAAGTTGCGCATATCCTTCGGCGGATGGAAGATGAGGCTCCGACATTCAAAGTGACTTATCGCAGCGGCGATAGGGTGCGCATTGTGGATGGCCCATTCAACGATTTCCGTGGTACTGTATCTGAGATTGACATGGAACGCTCAAAGATTCGCGTCATGGTGAATTTTTTCGGTCGTGAGACACCTGTAGAACTAGATTTTCTACAAGTTGAAAAAGCATAAACCGGGGTAACCCGGAATTTCGTGGGAGGGAAAAATATTCCCGCTACTACCACAAAGGAGATATTTAGTGGCAAAGAAAGTAAAAGCAATTATAAAAATTCAAATCCAAGCTGGAAAAGCGAATCCTGCTCCTCCAATTGGTCCTGCTTTGGCACCTCACGGTGTCAACATCATGGCATTCTGTAAGGAATATAATGCCCGTACTTCCAATAGGATGGGCGAAATTATCCCAGCAGAAATCACCATTTTTGCAGACGGGTCATTTAAGTTTGAGCTCAAATCTCCCCCAGCACCAGTATTGCTAAAGAAAGCGGCTGGGATTGACAAGGGATCTGCTGTGCCTAATCGAGAAAAAGTAGGCAAGATCACCCGAACGCAGCTTCGTGAAATTGCAGAGATCAAGTATAAAGATATGAATGCAATAGACATTGAAGGTGCGATGCGCCAATTAGAAGGTACTGCCCGAAATATGGGCATAACAGTTGTAGATTAGTAAATTAATAGAAATTGTGGCAGGGTAAAGGCCCGTTATGACCACAAAGGAGTAATTATGCCCAAGCACGGGAAAAATTTTGTAAATGCAGATAGCAAAATTGAAAAAGAAAAAACACTGACACCTCGGGAAGCCCTGGAGTTGGTGAAAAACGTAAGTTTTGCAAAATTTGATGAGACAGTTGAAGTTCACTTACGAACGGGATTAGACCCACGCCAAGCAGATCAACAAGTTCGTGATGTCGTTGTTCTTCCGCATGGTCTAGGTAAAACCGTACGTGTGATGGTTTTTGCACAAGGCGAAGCAGCAGCCGCTGCTCGTGCCGCTGGCGCTGATTTTGTTGCAGACTCTGACGAAGCGATAAATAAGATCCAACAAGGTTGGACCGATTTTGATGTCTCAATTGCAACAATGGATATGATGGGTAAAGTTGGCCGTTTAGGTCGAATCCTTGGCCCTCGAAACCTGATGCCAAATCCTAAAGCTGGTACTGTTGTTCAACCCGCTGATATTGCAGCCGCTATTGACCAGGTAAAAGCTGGCCGGGTTGAGTTCCGCTTAGATAAAACCGCAAATATTCATGTTCCAATTGGTAAGGTTTCATTCTCAGTGGATGCCCTCTATGAAAATATGGCAGCCCTAATGACCGCTATTCGTCGCGCAAAACCATCTGGCGCGAAAGGTATTTACATCCGCAAGGTTACAGTTACCTCGACCATGGGACCTGGTGTAAAGGTTGAGCCCAATAGCGCTATGGTAATGGGTACATCGCAGGTCTAATCGCATTAGCATTTGCTTCCACTTAAAACCTCGAATCAAGAGTATAATAGAAGCAGAAACTTAAAAATTTTATAAAAACTACTTCACTTGTGAAAGCTGGTGCCGTCATTGGCTTAATTTCCCGCCGAGGTGGAGACAACATGTTGGTATTACTACCTAACTCATGTAAGTCTTTATCTTTTGGGAAAACCGGATAAAGACTTTTTATTTTAAAATCACCAAAAGGAGGTGAAAGTAAATTGGCGTTCTCTAAGGATCAAAAAGAAGAAATAGTCAAGCAATATACTGATTGGCTTGACAAAAGCAAGGCCGTGTTTGTATTGTCATATTCAAAGATGCGTATGCCATCAGTTAACGATGCTCGGGCACGATTAAGAGAGTCTGATGCTGAAATGCATGTGGTCAAGAATCGACTGTTTAAACTGGTCTTGGATGAAAAAGGCCTTCCATATGATGAATCATTTTGGGAAGGTAATAATGTTGTAACTTTTGCTTTCAATGACCCGCCATCTGTTGCTAAGGTTTTGACTGAAATCACAAAAGGTAATGATGTGTTTGCAATTAGAGCTGGTTATTTAGACATGAAGCCTATTGCAAAAGAGCAAATTGTGGCTTTGGCAGAATTACCGACCTTACCTGTCATGCGCGCAACGCTGTTGGGTACAATTCTTGCTCCTGCCAGCAAACTGGTTCGGACACTTGCAGAACCTGCTCGCGGATTGGCAGCAGTTATTAAAGCAAATTATGAAAAGCAGGCAAATCCTGCTTAATCAATTGTGAAGTAAAAAAATAAAATAAAAATAACTATTTATTAGGAGATTAAAAAATGGCTGATTTAGCAAAAATTGTTGATCAATTAAGTGAGCTCTCTGTTTTAGAGGCCGCTGAACTCGTAAAAATGCTTGAGGAAAAATGGGGCGTTTCCGCAGCTGCACCCGTCGCTGCAGTCGCCGCCGGTCCAGTAGCAGCAGCTGAAGAAGAAGTGGAAGAGAAGACCGAATTTGATGTTGTTATTAAGAGCGCCGGTCCGAAGAAGATCGAAGTCATCAAGGTCATTCGTCAACTGACAACCCTCGGTTTGGTAGAAGCCAAGAATATGGCAGAAGCACCCGATTCCAAAGTTCTTGAAGCTGTTACCAAAGAAGTTGCCAACGATGCAAAAGCCAAGCTCGAAGCAGCTGGCGCCGAAGTTGCTCTTCTGTAATTCTTAAACGAGCCTTAACTCAAACAGATGCTCAGACAATCGTCTAGGCATCTGTTTTAATTTAATATGTAAAAGCCTTAATTTATCAGGAAAGTTTTAGATCATCTAGTTGGCGAATAACCAAAACCACTTTACCTTGGACTTTAACGACTTTGGGGTCATTGATGATGATCGGTTTCATCAGTGGATTGGCTGGTTGTAAACGGACCTTGCCATTTTCTAAGAAGAAATATTTAAGCGTGGTTTCATCACGATCGGATAACCAAATGGCTACCATCTCACCGTTCTCAGCTTGGTCTACCTTTTTCATGATCACAATATCGCCATCATTAACCATGGCATCAATCATTGAATCACCGTTTACCTTGAGCGCATAAAGCTGATCGGCTTTTTCGCGGGGGGGAAGTAAACTCCTGGCTATTTCGATGCCAGAATCTGGGTCGTAATAATTAAAATCTGAGGGCGGTACAGGCATCGGTTGACCAGCAATAATGTTGCCAACCAGAGGAATGCTCAGCAGTTCAGTTATAGCATCGGCTGTCTGTTTGAATTTTTGGACAGCCTCTCCGTTTAGGGTCCTTAAGAGCTTTATACCCCTTGAGACGTTACTTGACCGCTCAATATAATGCATTTCTTCAAGTTGATTGAGATAATAATTTACGACAGATGTTGAGCTTATTTCTGTATTCTCTCCAATTTCCCTGATGGTGGGCGGGAAACCGAATTCATTCTGAAAACGTTCCAAGAACTGTATGATGCGTTTATGCCTTTGGCTTAAACCTGATTTTTTTCTTGCCATGACAATCATACCTCCTTAATACGACCATTTGTGCTAATTATGTTTATAGTATAACTGAACAAATGTTCTTTGTCAAGCATAAAAACCTGATGCAAATTCCATTATGTCTACTTATCGCTTATAATCTGCAGGCTGTAAAGATTGAATATTTAGGATAAACAAATGAAAACGAATGTAAGTAAAGCGATTGGTCTTTTCTTTAGACAACAAGAATTTAATTGGCGATCTGTCAAAGATTACCTGTTAATTATCATTGGTGGGTTCATTCAAGCTTTAGGGATGAACCTGTTTTTAGTGCCTGCGAACTTAGTCAGTGGTGGGATTAGCGGTGCAGCGCAATTATTGCATCACTTGTTTGGCTGGCCAATTGGCCTGATCGTTATATTGGGTAATTTGCCGCTTTTTATCGTTGGCTGGCGTTACTTAGGTGGACCTAAATTTGCATTGCGGACGATATTGGCGATTATTAGCTTCTCAATTTTTGTTGACTTGTTAATGTACCTTCTCCCAGTGTCTGGGTTGACCAAAGACCCAGTATTAAATACCCTCTTTGGGGGCATTCTCTTAGGGCTAGGCTTAGGGATTGTTTATCTTGGAAGAGGTACAAGCGGTGGTACGGATATTTTAGGGCGGATTTTAAACCGCAAACTTGGCATTTCTATTTCAATGGCCTATATGCTTACGGATTCACTGGTTGTACTCCTGGCAGGCTTTGTTTTTGGTTGGGAAAAGGCTTTGTACGGATTAATTATGATTTACGTCAGTGGTGTGGTGGCGGAGGTGGCCTCAGAAGGGACAAAAGTGGTCCGCACGGCGATGATAATCACCAATAAAGGTGATTTGGTTGCCAAGTCCATCCTGGATGAATTAGAACGAGGGGTTACCATAATTCCAGCTAAAGGCGCGTACACCCAAGAAGGACGTAATTTACTTTATTGTGCTGTTACAATCTCAGATGTGATTCGCTTGAAGACCATCGTGCATGATGTAGATCCATTGGCATTCATGGTGATAGGCCAAGCAACAGAAGTGATGGGAGAAGGCTTCAAGCCATTTGCTGAAGGTTAATAAAGCACTAAAGCGATTCCTGTTGATCAGCTGCATTAGGGTTACTCAGCGCTGTTGGATGAATCAACAAATTAAGGGCTAACAAGGAGAAGAAAAACCCGCCAATTATGCCTACGGGGGTTGGGCCTATTAGCAAATTAACACTGCCCTTGAGGGCTAAGGTGCCGATAGCAGCAACCCCATTGATGGCGCTATGTGCGATAACCGCTGGCCAAACACTCTTAGAACGCAATACCATCCAACTAAAGATAATACCCAAGCCTAAGCAAAACCAAGCCATCCCCAAGAAACCCAACCAGGGGGCAGCTGGATAGCCAAAGCCGTAGTTATATCCCATAGCGATCAAGGGCCAATGCCAAATGCCCCATATAAGGCCGCTGATGATGACGGCTTTTTTGGTGCCCAGTGGTAGTAATTTTTGCAGAAGGTATGCGCGCCAACCAAACTCTTCACCAAAGGTTGATATTGAATTTAATATCGGGGAGAGTAGTAATGCCTGGATAAACTGAATTACGATGATTAGCCAGGGGTTAAACAGAAACGCAGGCTCTGAGCCACTACTTTCATTGACTACTTTCAATTGCGTGGTGAGATTCCCTAATTCATAATCAAAAGTATCAGGAAATAGATAAAAGAACAAAATTGCACCCAATAGAGTCAACAAGCCCGGCAGAAACCACCCTAATGCCCAAAAGCCTTTGCTAGTCTTGAAATTTGGCTTCAGGAAGTTATTTTTCCAGCCTTCGCGGGTAAATAATCTTGTCAAGACATTAGCAATTGCGGGAGCAAACATGTATAGCGTTGCCATGAGCACATAAGCTAAGCTGAAGTTTAATGCAGGGATGATCACTGGGCTGTCTACTAAACCACCCGTGAGATAGATAACTAAGGCTGTAGACCAGCTAATAAGAAAGGTGATTATTAGAAATATTATCAAGCGTTTATTATCAATTTTCATCACAATCCTTTAGAATCAAA
Source organism: Anaerolineaceae bacterium (assembly GCA_040768105.1). Lineage (GTDB taxonomy): Bacteria > Chloroflexota > Anaerolineae > Anaerolineales > Anaerolineaceae > JAXGNE01. The sequence goes on along the minus strand of JAXGNE010000008.1, from coordinate 370,420 downwards.
ACCTGATTAACCATGAAAATCATTGGCGGCTTTGGCCAATTTTTCTCTCATCTTTTTATCTAGAGCATCATCTGGGGTTTGCCCGGTAAGGCTATACATAAATACGGATAACATCATATTACAATCAGCTACTTCAAATTCAATATTTTCTTTGAGCACCCGGTCATTATTGCGGATCCAGCCTGGTTTGCGAGAAACAATATCATCAGCTAGCAGTCCTAAGCTTGAAAAGTTCTTTAGTACATGGATTTCTTCTTCTTCTAATTGTTGTGCGTGGTGGGCTAAGTAGGCTTCAGATAATTCACCAACTTCAGAGAGGAAAAACAGCAGAGCACTTTTTTGATCTGCCCACTGCAGTCCGCGCAATTTATAATATTCTTGAATGCGTGCTATATCCATTTTTTTCACTCCAAACACAATTTCAACAATTATATGATGAAAAGCAGTGAATACCTGTAGTGCATTTTAAAAATTTTGTAATTGGCAGTTATTAGAAATAGGATAAAATAAGCGCTTGTTGTTCAGTAATAGCTTATTGAACTAACCTGAAAGATTATGAGAGAGAGATATGATGATCAGACCAGAATGGTTAAAATCAATTTTTCACTGCAGTTCAAAGGATTACCTATCCAATCCAACACCTACACTTGGCGAGCAGGTTGTAATTCGACTTGAGATAGCGCCTGATGCGCCAATAGAAAAGTTGGTCATCCGAACTGCTCCCAACGGGGAACAAAAATTTACTACAATGTCCAAATCTGTGCTCAAGGGGTCAAATCAAACCTGGGAAGGCCAAGTGACAATTAATGAACCTCTACTGCATTATCGGTTTGGTTTGCAGACTGAACAAACTGTCTGGTGGTTCAATGCGGTCGGTTCAAGTTTGGATGTGCCCTTTGACAGCTTTGATTTCAAATTAATTGCTGATTTTCAAGCTATTGAATGGTTGCCAAGCACTGTTTTTTACCAGATATTTCCTGATCGATTTGCTAATGGTGATCGGTCTAATGATCCCCAAGATGAGCACCTTGTATATCGAGATATGGTTCGGACCACCTTTGATTGGGGCGAAGTGCCGCCGCAGGGTGAGCGAAATATGCTTGCATTTTATGGTGGAGACTTGCCTGGCATTGTTCAGCATATCGATTACCTTACTGAATTGGGCATAAACGCCCTTTATCTCAACCCGGTATTTACTGGCTATTCAAACCACCGATATGATGTGATCGATTACGAAAATGTGGACCCGGTTTTGGGCGGCAACCAGGCTTTGATTGAACTGCGAGAAGCATTGAACCAAAGAAACATGCGCTATATCTTGGACATTGTCCCCAATCATTGTGGATATGGGCATTCCTGGTTTCAAAAAGCATTAAGCGATCCAAAGACAGTCGAAGCTAACTTCTTTTATTTTGATAAACACCCTAATACCTATGAATCCTGGTTGGGTCATTTACTCTTGCCAAAGCTTAATTATGCCAGCCAGGAATTACGGCAGCGAATGTACTTAAGCGAGGAGAGTGTTTTTAATCATTGGTTGAAACCACCTTACCTGGCGGATGGCTGGCGGGTTGACGTTGCCAACATGCTCGGCCGAAGGGACGCTGAGCAAATGGATGGAGAAGTTATTCCTGCCATCCGAAAGTCAGTAAAGACAACTAACCCTGATGCCTATATTGTAGGGGAAAATTTTTTTGAGGCGGCTTCCCAACTGCAGGGCAATCAATGGGATGCCGTGATGAATTATGCAGGCTTTTGTATCCCGTTATGGCATTGGCTATTTTCTTATAAACAAGATGCACATGGTTGGGATGATGAATTGGTTGTTAATACACCCTGGCCAACTGAAACCTTGTTAAAAAGCTGGCAAGACCATCTTGCAGCCATTCCATGGCAAATTGCCTTACAAGAGTTTAATCTGCTGGACAGCCACGATACTCCGCGCATCCGCACATTATTAAATGGCAACGACCCTTTAAATCGTCTCGCAGCAGTCATTCAATTCAGTTTTCCTGGGGTGCCCTGTGTCTATTATGGTGATGAAGTGGGGCTGCAAGATGAGGAAGGTTTTGGCTCCCGAAATTGTTTGCCCTGGAGTGAGTCATCTTGGAACTTTGAACTATTAGACTTCTATAAACGATTAATTGCTTTTCGAAAGCAAAGTCTTGCCCTTCAACAAGGCAGTTTTCGGATTCTTTACTTTGACCAGGATTTTTTTATTTTCCAGAGATCATTTCTAAAGAAGCATGTTTTGATAACTGCAAACCGTTCTGAGAAGCATTACCCTGCGCAACGAATTGATATGGCTTGGTTGGGATTTGAAAACGATTGTGAGTTTGAAGCGCTATTTTCTAAAGGATTAATTCGAGTCAAAGGCCAAATGCTCTATTTACCCGATATTAAACAGGGCGGTGAAATTTGGCATTTAAAATAATCATTGCTAGTTTGTTTGAAAATTTGGCGGTCAATGCAAAAGAATTTCTGCCTTATAATAGACTTTGTCAAATGAGCTGGTTAGAACGGATCAACATTTTTTTTCAGAAAATCAAGCAGCGATCGCGCCTGTCTTATAATAAGCTACGCGCTTTCTACCTGGGTTTAAATAAACGCTCTGGCGGTACAATTGGTATTATTCGGCATGCCGTCACCAACTTCACCATTGCCAGGGGGGCAGAAGCAGCTGCGGCATTATCTTATTACGCCTTTTTTGCTATTTTTCCCCTGCTATTGGTGTTCATTTCTATTGGTAGTTACTTTTTAGAGCGGGAATTTGTTAAACAACAAGTTCTTGAGACGGTAATAGCAGTGATCCCTGTCTCGGCAACATTGATCAATAACAATATTGATAGTGTTTTACAGTTGCGGGGAGCGGTTACAACCATTGCCTTAATCTCCCTGATTTGGTCAGCCTCAAACCTATTTTATAAAATTGTGATGAATGTTAACCGCGCTTTCCCTGGCAGCAAGAACCCAGGCTTTTTTCACAGCAGGTTAATTGCCCTGATATTAATTTCCATTTTGGGTTTGCTGTTCCTATTATCTATTGCAGCAACTACCTTAGCCCAAATTATCCCGGCCTTGGACCTGGTTTTGAATGGAAAGACTTTTCACGAAACGGTGTTTTGGCGCATTATTTCACCAACCGTACCCTTTGTTATTAAGTTCTTCCTGTTCTGGGGAATTTACACTTGGGTGCCGAGGGCAAAAGTAATCAGGGGCGCTGCGGCAATCAGCGCACTGACCTCTGCGATCTTGTGGGAGGTGGTAACCAAGGGCTTTACCTGGTTAATCAGCAGCGGTTTTACAAATTATCAATTGGTTTATGGATCACTTGGAACGATTGTAGCGCTGTTGTTTTGGATTTTCCTGACCGGGCAAATCTTATTGTTTGGTGCGCACCTAACACATGCCATTACTTATCATGTGCTGCACAAAAGCTCACAAAAAGTGTAGTTAAGTTGGATTAATTTTCTCAAGTTCAGCCATTTAGCGATTTACTCAAGGCGCTATCAATAGGGGATACGAAAATTCAATAAAAAAAGACCGGTTTCAATAAATTGAGCCGGTCTTTTTAAATTTGTGTCAATTACCTGCTCATCCTGATGATATTGGCTACATCCTCTGGGGTGATGTCATTGTGTTCTCCAAGGATGATGCCCCGGTTTTCTAAACGCGACTGCACCTTTTCTGCAGCTTCGTCGGGGTCAATGTTATAGGCCGTCAGGGTCGTTGGCATACCCAAGCCCTGGAAGAAAGCAGCTGTCTTTTCTATTGTTTGGCTGATGCGTTCTTCGTGATTTTGGCTGCGCGTATTTAACACCCGGTAACCATACTGCAGCAATTTCCTCTTTTTCTTGTCTCTTTTATACCAGAGAATGTAGGGCAGGATTACAGCCAGTGTCTCTGCGTGGTCAAGACCATAGAGCGCAGTCAATTCATGCCCAATCTCATGTGTAGCCCAGTCACCTGGCACGCCAGATGAAATGAGGTGATTTAGAGCATTGGTTGCAGCCCACATGAAATTTGCCCGACCTAAATAATCTGGGGGCGTTTCTAGAGCCTTGGGAGCTAACTCTATCAACGCATGAAGAATTGCTTCTGCTTGGCGATCCTGCACGATGGCGCCAACCGGATAGGTCATGTACTGCTCCATCACGTGCACATAGGCATCTACAATGCCGTTCCTGATGTATTTTTCGGGTAGTGAATAGGTCACTTCAGGGTCAAGAATTGAGAATCGCGGGAAAACATTGGGGTTAGAAAAGCTTAACTTTTCTTCTGACTTGCGCCGTGAAATGACAGCATTCATGTTCATCTCTGAACCGGTGGCAGGTAAGGTAAGGACCACGCCAATAGGAACGGCTTTCTTGATTTTGTTTGCTTCATGTTTTGCCAATAGGTCCCAGGAGTGCTTACCTTTATAATGCGTAGCCACTGAGATAAACTTTGCGCCATCAATTACTGAGCCGCCGCCGACAGCTAACAGGAAATCTACTTTTTCAGTCTTAACAAGCTTAACAGCCCTTTTGAGCGTATCATAGTCTGGGTTAGCTTCAATGCCGCCAAACTCAATAGTAGTATGTTTTTTTAACGCCGATGTGACCTGGTCATACACACCATTCTTTTTTATTGATCCACCGCCATACAAAATAAGCACTTTTGCATGCTTGGGAATGAGTTTTGAGATGTTGGCTATACTGCCTTTGCCAAACACAATTTTGGTTGGGTTTTGAAATTTAAAATTATTCATGGTAAATTAGGGTTTCCTTTCTTATAATAAAGTCTAAAGGCTAATATTCATATAAACTCAACTAAGTTGATGCGGTTTGAGTTGATTTTGGGTGGTAGTGAATATGAACGCTTTGCAAATAATCTATGTTGTGCATTAAGATGTTCTCCACCTCATTCGCAATGTTATGACCTTCATGTACACTCAGTTTTCCGTCAACGCTGATTGTGATGTTCATTACAAGATATTGACCGAAGCGGTGTGCCTGTACATTATCGATTTCACATGATCCATTTAAGGGACTGAGTAATTGTTGCACCTGTGCTTGTAGTGCTCGCCCGGGCACCGTATCCATAAGGTCAGATGTTGCATCGCGTAAAATTTGAATGCCAGTTCTTAATATGACAAGAGAAACCACAGCCCCTGCAAAAGGATCTACCCATAAATAACCTAATCTTCCAAGCGCAATACCGACAACAGCGGCCATGGCAGAGAATATGTCATTCCTATGGTCGTAGGCTAAGGCAATAATTGATGCATTTTGGGTTTGTTTACCCACGTAATTTGTGTAGATCGCAAGGATGATTTTGAGGCTGACAGTGAACAACGCAATGTAGAGCGTAAATTGACTGCCGCCTGCAAAATCACTAACCCCATTAATAAGATCAAACAAGGCATTGATTGAATTCCAGAATATGGCAACGGCTGTTGTAATGACAAAAGCCGCCACTAATAATGCGCCGATGCTTTCTAGTTGCGAATGACCGTAGGGGTGTTCATCGTCAGCTGGCTTATGTGCCATTCTTACCATGAAAGCTATAACAACATAATATGCCACATCCGAGGTTGAGTTAATGCCATCCGCCAAAAGTGCGGGAGAATGGCCAAAGATGCCAAAACCGGTTTTTAATCCTGCCAAAATGATATTGGTAATTAGCCCAATATTTACAGCCAGGTTACTGATTTTTGTGCGCTTTTTGCTGTCCAAGTTGACCTCATTACTCACAATGAGCTTATTGATTGTACCTTAAGTTGACAAAGGCAATTAGTGATGATATTCGCAAAATTAATAGGAAGTGCTCTGTTGTTAGGTAGCTGATTTTTAAGAATCTACTTTAGCTGGCAAGGCAATAAGCATAAGTAGCCTAATCCCGTGTGGCCAGAATCATAGTAAATATGGTTGAGTGTGTCTAGTCAATGCTTGCCCCCTATATGTATATCACCCTATTCTATACCAATTGCCTGACGCGTTTTCTTTAAAATTGGCTGTGCAATTGCCCTGGCTCTTTGGGCGCCATCAGCAAGAACATCGTCCAGGTAACCGCGATCTGCCATAAGTTCGTTGTACTTGATACGAGCATCATTAAAGTACTTCAAGATTAAGTCAGCTAGTTCTTTTTTTAGTTCTCCATAAGCTAAACCGCCTTGAATGTAGCACTGGCGCACATCTTCTAATCTATCCTGCGGGGCAAAAAACTTATAGATATTGTAGAGATTGCAGCCATCCGGATCTTTTGGGTCTTCCGGGGATTTACTGTCTGTGACAATCCGCATCACCTGTTTACGCACCAGTTTCTCCTCGGCAAAGAGGGGAATCGTATTGTTGTAGCTTTTGCTCATTTTTTGCCCGTCGATACCCGGGATGGACTGCACGTTTTCCTGGATGATTCCCTCAGGCAATTTCAGGAGGGTGCCGTAAGTACGGTTTAGCGCTTCTGCGATATCGCGCGTAATTTCGATATGCTGGCGCTGATCAAGCCCTACTGGAACGACATCCGAACCATAAAGTAAGATATCCGCAGCCATCAAGACCGGGTAATAAAACAAGCCAGCATTTATGCCATCATCTGGATCATGTCCCATTTCTACATTCTTGTCAATCGCCGCTTTATAAGCGTGTGCACGGTTCAGCAAACCTTTGGCGGTGAAGCAGGATAAGATCCAGGTAAACTCTGGAATTTCAGGGATATCAGATTGGCGGAAGAAGATGGATTTTTGGGGATCAAGGCCTAAAGCAAGCCATGAAGCAGTTACCTCGTATACCAGCTCCCGCAGTTCCGCTGGGTCGTGCAAACTGGTCAGCGCATGGTAATCTGCCACGAAGTACATGCCGAGATATTTCTCGGTCAGGGATATTGCAGGCCGAAACATGCCGAAGTAGTTGCCTATATGAGGGTTGCCGGTGGGCTTGATGCCCGTTAATGATATGGGTTGCATAATTAGTCATTCCTTCTTTTACAATGTAAGTATGAATTATAAACGAACTTTACCGCAGTAATTTGTGGGTTATCTCTTTCCCAGGTTAGTCAGTGGTATAGTTATCACCAGGTCAAAAAATCTTGAGTAAAAATTTTTAACACATGATTGTGATGAGGAGGCTTTGTGGCTAACAAAATTCTAGCGCTATTATTTGGGGCAGGTGATCGCGGTTTGGGCGCTTACGGCCAATATGCTTTGTCCCATCCGGATCAGATTCAATTTGTGGCAGTTGCAGAGCCAAACCCATCACGGCGCGCGCACTTTGCGGAATTGCATAAAATACCGCAATCTGCATGTTTTGAAACCTGGGACCAAGCCCTATCAGCCGGGAAGATTGCCGATGTGGTTGTGAACTGTACCCTGGACCAGATGCATTACAAATCAGGGCTGGCAGCATTAAACCTCGGTTATGATATGCTGCTTGAGAAACCTATTTGCCACACCCTCAAGAAGACGATTAACCTCGTTCAGACTGCCCAAAAGATGGATCGCAATTTAATGATTTGCCATGTTTTGCGCTATACAGATTTCTTTAAAAAAATTCATGAAATTATGCACTCTGGTAAATTAGGACAGATCATAACCATTTCCTGGCGGGAAAATGTGGCAGCGCACCACATGGCGCATAGTTATGTACGCGGAAATTGGCGTTCTACCAAAACAGCCGTCCCGATGATCTTGGCTAAATCTTGCCATGACCTGGACTTGATTTACTGGCTTGTTGGTGAGCCAGCCAGAACATTAAGTTCGGTAGGCAATTTACGGCACTTCAGGCCAGAAAACGCACCTGTAGGGGCAACCCAACGCTGCACCGATGGCTGCCCAGCCGCTGCAGATTGTCCTTTTTATGCCCCTGCCATATATTTAGACTTGCTCCCTATAAAAAATATGATTGCGCGAAGCAATAATAAGTTACACCGAACCGTGGCAAAGATGTCTCTGCAAAAGCCAACATTGGCCAAGTCAATCGGCAAAGTAAATGCACAGGTTCGCCAACTGACTGAATACAAAGGCTGGCCCCGTTCGGTCATTACAGATAACCCCGGCAGTGATGAGGCCGTGTTACAAGCCCTTAAAGAAGGCCCTTATGGACGCTGTGTGTACCATTGCGATAATGATGTCGTTGATCACCAAATTGTTAACATGGAGTTTTACAGTGGCTTGAGTGTGACCTTTACCATGCACGGTCATTCACATGAAGAAGGCCGCACGCTTCGCATTGATGGTTCGCGCAAGACATTGCTGGCGAAGTTTAGTATGGGGCATAGCTATATTGAAATTTGGAATCATTGGGGTGTTATGGAAGAACGCATCGACTTTCCTTCAGATCTGGAGAGCAACTCCGGGCATGGCGGCGGTGACTTTGGGTTAATGCAAGCGTTTATCAAGAGCCTTCATGGCGAAAAAGATGCCTTGACTGGCGCTGGCCATGTCCTCGAATCTCACCTAATGGCTTTTGCTGCGGAAGAAGCAAGGATATCAAGGAATACAATTGATATGCGAAAATTTAAGAAGGCGAATAAATGTGAGGTTTCAAACTAACGCACTGAATTGTTCCAAATAATTAATATAAATTCCTTCAGGATGATAAAATACAAGGGAATTTTATTGAAAGCCTATAAAAGAATTTAAATTAAGAGATATGAAAGGTCAGGAAAATGTCAAAGAAAACAAGTGCTTTGTTATATATTGTTGTTGGTATCCTTTTAGTTATTGTATCTTTAGCTGCTGATTTTATTGGATTAGGGGCTGACCCGAGCGTGATTGGCTGGAAACAGCTAGTAGGAATGGCTGTTGGTGTGGTTATAGCCATTTTGGGTATCCTGCGCATCAGGGCTAAAGCTTAATCTTCATAATTTGTTTAAGGTCCAGAATTATCCAGTTTTGGACAGATCCATCTTAACTGAATACTAAAGTTTTTCCTTGTGGAATTGGTCCTTTTATTAGGCGCGATAGGACTTTATTACCCCCTTTAGGGGGCTAACCTGCGACCTTTGCGCAGCATCCCCTTCCGGGGACATGGATGCGAGGGATTAATAGGTAATGGGCGCGATAGGACTTTATTACCCCCTTTAGGGGGCTAACCTACGACCTTTGCGCAGCATCCCCTTCCGGGGACACGGATGTGAGGATTAAACGGGAATGGGCGCGATAGGACTTTATTACCCCCTTTAGGGGGCTAACCTACGAGACTGGACCTCCCCTTCCGGGGACATGGATGCGAGGGATTAATAGGTAATGGGCGCGATAGGACTTTATTACCCCCTTTAGGGGGCTAACCTACGACCTTTGCGCAGCATCCCCTTCCGGGGACACGGATGTGAGGATTAAACGGGAATGGGCGCGATAGGACTTTATTACCCCCTTTAGGGGGCTAACCTACGAGACTGGACCTCCCCTTCCGGGGACATGGATGCGAGGGATTAATAGGTAATGGGCGCGATAGGACTTTATTACCCCCTTTAGGGGGCTAACCTACGACCTTTGCGCAGCCTCCCCTTCTGGGGACACGGATGTGAGGATTAAACGGGAATGGGCGCGATAGGACTTTATTACCCCCTTTAGGGGGCTAACCTACGAGACTGGACCTCCCCTTCCGGGGACATGGATGCGAGGGATTAATAGGTAATGGGCGCGATAGGACTTTATTACCCCCTTTAGGGGGCTAACCTACGACCTTTGCGCAGCATCCCCTTCCGGGGACACGGATGTGAGGATTAAACGGGAATGGGCGCGATAGGACTTTATTACCCCCTTTAGGGGGCTAACCTACGAGACTGGACCTCCCCTTCCGGGGACATGGATGCGAGGGATTAATAGGTAATGGGCGCGATAGGACTTTATTACCCCCTTTAGGGGGCTAACCTACGACCTTTGCGCAGCATCCCCTTCCGGGGACATGGATGTGAGGGATTAATAGGTAATGGGCGCGATAGGACTTTATTACCCCCTTTAGGGGGCTAACCTACGAGACTGGACCTCCCCTTCCGGGGACATGGATGCGAGGGATTAATAGGTAATGGGCGCGATAGGACTCGAACCTACGAACCTCACGGATGTGAACCGTGCGCTCTAACCAACTGAGCTACGCGCCCTGCATAATGATCGGCTAAATTTCAACCCATCACTTAAGTGCACCGCAGATTTTATCACATCAACAAGCGTGTTACAAGGTGAAATTGTAATCACTATAAATGTAAAAGTCAGCATCTCTCACTCACCACACACCTATAAAATCATCTATCCCATCAGCTGAGGTATAATTATTAGGTTACAGAGCACACGAAATCAGCCAAGCAGACCGTTAAAAAGAGGCTTGGCTTTAGTATGGATGAAAATATGACAGAAAATGTTGATGAAAATAATTCGGGTGAAGTTCAGCAAGTAGATATCGACACCCAAATGCGCGAGGCGTACCTTGACTATGCCATGAGCGTCATTGTTGCGCGCGCTTTGCCTGATGCGCGTGACGGCCTCAAACCAGTGCACCGCCGGATTTTATACGCGATGCAGGATATGGGCATCCGCTCTAATACGCCATTCAAAAAGTCTGCCCGTATTGTGGGTGAAGTCTTAGGTAAGTATCATCCCCATGGTGACTCGGCGGTCTATGAATCTATGGCCAGGATGGCGCAGGATTTCTCAATGCGTTACACGCTTGTGGATGGCCAGGGTAATTTCGGTTCCATCGACGGTGATTCCCCAGCGGCTATGCGTTATACCGAAGCCCGTTTAGCCAAGATGGCGGACGAAATGCTGGTTGACCTTGATAAAGACACGGTCGATTTCATTGATAATTTTGACGGGTCACTCCAGGAACCTTTAGTTTTACCAGCCAGGCTGCCAAATTTATTGCTCAACGGCTCATCAGGTATTGCGGTGGGCATGGCTACAAACATCCCCCCGCATAACCTGCGGGAATTGATTTCAGCCTTAAATATCTTAATTGATCGTTATGATGACATTGATGATGTCAGCGTTGAAGAAATTATGCAATACGTGCCAGGGCCAGACTTCCCAACCGGCGGAATCATTGTTGGAAACGAAGGCATCCGCCAGGCATACAGTACAGGACGTGGGAAATTGGTGGTGCGCGGTGTTGCTAACATCGAAGAATTGAAAGCAGGGCGTTTTGCCATTATCATAACTGAAATTCCATACCAGTTAAATAAAACCAGCTTGATTGAAAGAATTGCCGAACTGGTTCGAGAAGGGCGGATAGACACGATCTCTGATATGCGTGATGAATCAGACCGGCGCGGCATGAGCATCGTGATTGAATTAAAGCGCGGTGCCCAGCCGAAGAAAACCCTTAACCAGCTCTACAAATACACCCCCCTGCAATCTACCTATGGTGTGCAGCTCCTTGCCCTAGTAGATGGTGAACCCCGCACCCTGACTATTAAACGGGCGTTACACCACTACATTGATCACCGCCAAGAAGTCATCACCCGCCGAACCCGCTTTGAACTTGACAAGGCCAAGAAGCGTGCTCACATCCTTGATGGTTTATTGATTGCATTAGCAAATCTCGATGCGGTGATTAAAACCATCCGCGAATCAGCGGACGCAGATACGGCAAAAACCAATTTAATGGATCGTTTTAATTTGACCGAGGTTCAGGCACAAGCAATATTGGACATGCAGTTAAGACGCCTGGCTGCCTTGGAACGCCAGAAAATTGAAGATGAATATAAGGAACTGCTTGAGCGCATTGCTTACCTGGAAGACTTGTTAGCAAATCCGAAGAAAATTCTAAACATCATCCGCGATGATTTAAATGAGATCGCCCAGCAGTATGGTGATGAACGCAGGACAAAAATCTTACCAGATGCTGATAGCGATCTATCTGAAGAGTCACTCGTGCAAGATGAACCGGTGTTTGTAAGCATTACCCAACGCGGATATGTAAAACGCGTTAGTGACAACACCTACAAGTCGCAAGGCCGCGGCGGACGGGGCATTATGGGCCAAACCATGCGTGGAGAAGATGAGGTAGCCTTTTTCGTGCGCTGCAACACCTTGGGTACGCTGTTATTCTTCTCCGATAAGGGGAAGGTTTATTCCGAAAGGGTTTACCAGGTGCCCGATGAAAGTCGACAGGGACGCGGGATTCCCTTGGTCAATATCATCAGCTTGGACCCCGAAGAAAGAATTACCGCTGTTGTGCCCGTGCCAGATTTTTCAAAAGCAGAGTTCTGCACCATGGCGACGGCCAAGGGGCGAGTCAAGCGGGTTGCTTTGGAAGAATTTGAAGGCGTTCGTCCTTCCGGTTTAATCGCTATAAAATTGGATGAGGATGACTACTTAGGCTGGGTCTGCCTGACGACTGGAGAGGACGATATTCTCTTGGTCACAAGGCAGGGAATGGCACTGCGATTTTCAGAAGACCAGATTCGCCCGATGGGCCGTACAGCAATGGGCGTGACGGGTATCCGCTTGCGCAATGATAAATTGGCTGGCATGGAAGCCGTCGAACCGGGAGGTTTCTTACTGGTTGTAACGGATAATGGGTTTGGCAAACGGACCGATTTGAAGGAGTATGTGTCAAAATCAAGGGCTGGTTTGGGTGTAGCAACGATCAACAAGAAAGCTGTGAAGCATATCGGGCTTATCGCCGCAGCCAGGGTAGTTCAAACCAGTGATGAAGTGACCTTTATATCCAGCGGCGGGATTGTCTTGCGTCTCAAGGTTGCGAATATCTCTACCCAGGGGCGTACCACACGTGGGGTGACACTCATGGATCTTGAGGAAGGTGATAGTGTCGCGGCGGTTGCTCGGATTACCGAGTAAGTAATTTTTCAGAATTCAATATTTTTACGAACAAGTCATGGGAATCCATGACTTGTTGATTAATTGTGTATCACCGTCCAGTTATTGCGCATAGGTGTGAAAAATTTCGCCAAATTCAATAGTATGCTGTTTAGAAAATTGATCTTCTACCTCTAAATAGCCATGATTGTTGATGCCTAAAACCTTCACTTTATGATACTGGTCGACTGCACTTATTCGCACCCACTCTGCCTTAAAAGCCAGGCGTTCATTCCATTGGTTAATAAATTCATCCCTGCAGATGATTTTGCGAAGAGAGAAGATATTCAATATGATGTTGGATAAAAGAAGCCATCGGTCAAGGGGATTGTCAAGCACCGCCTCGATACTGGTCGCGGCATAATTCAGCATGCCGTCATCGGGAACAGATCCCTGGTTCACGTTGACCCCCATGCCAATAATAACTGCTGTGGGATGGTCGTCTTGCCAGGTGCTTTCCATCAAAATACCCGATACCTTTGCACCCCCAATCAAGACATCATTCGGCCATTTCAGGCATGCATTGACTTGGTACGTACTCCCTAATATTTGGGCAAGTGCTAAAGCAGGCAGTGCTACAAAGCGGTTAATGAATGGAACTTCAATGATTTCAGGTCTCAAAATAAGGCTAAAGGCCAGCGAACTGCCTGGGTGTGTGACCCATTTTCTGTCTGCCCGCCCGCGTCCGCGCAATTGCTCGTCTGCAATGATCAAAGAAAAATCTGGTGCGCCAGCTTCTGCCCAGGCTAGGGCATCATCGTTGGTAGAGTCGGTAACTTTTTTATAAGCCCATTTATTTAACGGCAGATGCTCAAGGCGTGAAATCAACGATTTAGGTTCATCTTGCATGAAGTGCTCTTACCTAGGGATCGAAAAGCAGATACGGGCACCTTTTTGATAGTTAGAATCCACCCAAATGCGCCCGTTGTGGGCTTCAATAATAGCCCTGGAAAGATACAGTCCTAAACCAGAGCCTTTTGTATTGCGGGACATTTCCGGAGCGCGATAAAAACGCTCAAAAATATACGGCATATCACCAGGCTCTATGCCGGGGCCTTCGTCTGAAACACAGATGATCACTTCGTTTGCCCTGGATGTACCATCTATGTGAATTTTTCCAGAAGAAGCATATTTAATTGAATTACTTATCAGGTTTGAGAGTACTTGCTCAATTCTTTCTTCATCAGCTATGATGGTTGGGAAATCTTCATCAATGGTTATCTCAATCAAGTGATTACTGGTCTGCACTTCAAAGCGCTCGGCCATTCTCTTTGCTAAATGATACAAAGACACCTCGGATTTCTTTAGCTCAAAAGCACCTGCTTGCAGGCGAGAAGCATCTAGTAAATTTTCAATTAACTCGGTCAGGCGATCTGATTCGTCTTCAATCACTGCCAGGCTCTCGTTTACAATCCTTCTATCCCAATGCGCATCTTCTCTTCTCAAGGTGCTGACGTAGCCTTTGATTAAGGCCACTGGTGTTTTCAGCTCATGACTGACGATTGAAATAAAGGTACTCTTTAATTCCTCGGCTTGCCTGAACCTGGTGATGTCCCGCACGGTTGCAATAATATTCAACAATACCCCGTCCACCGAAAATAGAGGCGCATAGGTGATACCGATTGGTAAAGGATGCCTTTCTCCCGGCCGGACGAGGTCGCCTTCTACGTAAAGTTGGGCCTGTGGCGTCAATGGCCAACCATCTGCTTCAGCCGCTTCAAGGGTGATTCCGTGAGGTGTTTTTGCCCATCTTAAGATTTCATCGTGCTTCTTGCCGGTAATCAACTGCTGTTCCAGGCCGAACATGCGCGCAAAGGCAGGGTTAGTTCTTTCTATAACGTGATCAGGCGTCAATATCAACATGCCATCCGCAGCGGAATCAAGCAAAGCATCCATGCGCCTTTTTTCATTTTTGGTTTCAGTGTATAGCCTGGCGTTGCGCACCACAATAGCAGCCTGGTTGGCAAAACTGCTTAAGAGTGAGCGATCGTTGTTTGAGTATAAGCCGGGGTAATTTCTGAAAATATAAATTAACCCAATTACCTCTTCCTGGGCAATCAGCGGTAAACCAACCCCGCTCAAAACCCCCATACTGATATCTTGCAGAAATCGGTTTATTTCAGGAATTTGTGCGATGCTCGGCTCAGAACTTGTCGGGAGTTTCTTGACCCAATCTTGTAAATAGCGCAATAATGCCTCTGGGATGCCTTGATTTACAGCAATATCCCACCCTTTATTTTTCTCATGCAAGGCAATTAAGCCAGCCTGGCCTGCCAGCATTTCAATGCTGATCCTTAAAATGCGGCTTAACAGTTTATCCAGGTCAAGCTCTTCGGTTATTGCCCTGGATATCTCCAGTAAGTAATCACGTTGACGGACTCTAAAATCAGGTAACATGTTGTTATTTTATCGCAAGTTTATTTGAACTCTATAAGTGGGCGTAGTGTAACAAAAAAAGCACCACTCGTAAGTGATGCTTTCATGAGTTTCTGTCGGCTCTGTTTTCTTAATCAACCAACTTGTGTTTCTTCTCTGCAAGGGTAATTGCTTCCTCAAATATCTCCAAACCTTCAATCATCTCAGACTTGCTTGTGCAAAGCGGTGGAGCAATACGAATGACGCTCTTCCCGCATCCTAAAGTCAGCAGGCCTCTTTCAAAGGCAAAATCCACCACATCGTCTCTCAATTTCCCGCCAGGAATTTTAGTGGTTTTGTCCATGACAAATTCCACCCCAATCATTAAGCCAATACCACGCACGTCACCCATGCTGGGATGTCGCTTTGCCATATCTGCTAAAGCTTCTAGGGTGTAGCTCCCAACTACGCGAGTATTTTCGAGGTATTGTTCTTCGATTAATTTTATGGTTGCCAATGCTGCTGCGCAGGAGATTGGGTTACCGCCGTACGTGTTACCGTGAGATCCTTTTGGCCAGGTCATGTGTTTCTTCTTTGTGATCATCGCGCCCAGCGGCATGCCTGAAGCCACGCCTTTTGCGGTTAGGATGATATCTGGCTCTACGCCAAAATTCTCGATCGCCCACCACTTACCAGTGCGCCCCATGCCAGATTGGACTTCATCTGCGATTAATAAAATGCCGTATTTATCGCAAAGCGCTCGCAGTGAAGGGAAGAAATCTGCTGGGGGAACGATGTAACCGCCCTCTCCTTGAATAGGCTCGACCAGGATCCCAGCCACATCATCACCAGGAACAAGCCGGCCAAGAATTTCCTCTTCAATGTAATGAACAACGGTCTCTCCATAACCCTTCCCAGGCATTCTTGCTAAAATTGGCCGATATTCATATGGAAACGGTGCATGAAAGACGCCATTCATCAAGGGGAAGAAACCACCCTTGTATCCCGCCTTGCTCGCTGTAAATGTAACTGCGCCAATGGTTCGGCCGTGAAATGCACCTAAAAATCCAATAAATTGACTTCTTCCCGTGCTATTTCTGGCTAATTTTATGGCTGCTTCAACGCTTTCTGTGCCAGAATTGGTCATGAAGGAGGAGGTTGGTTCATGCCAGGGCGCAATTTCTGCAAATTTTTCTCCCAAGGCAACCCAATTTTCATGATAAAAATCTGATGAGATATGAATAAATTTCTCGGCTTGCTGTTGAATTGCCCGGACAACTTCGGGGTGAGCGTGTCCAGTCGATGTGACGGCGATGCCAGCTGCAAAATCGAGAAACCGGTTGCCATCTACATCCCATACTTCTGTGCCTTTACCATGATCCATAGCAAAGGGGTACCCCCTTGGGTATGAAGGTGAGATAACCTCTCTATCTCTCTCAATCATTTTTACTGCATTTGGACCTGGTAAGTTCAGCTTCTTCATAAATAAGATCTCCTTTCGGTTAAATTAAACAGTCCACTCATCAAGTGAAGAGAGCAGACTGCCAGTTTCCCATGCGCAGATTATATCACAGGAAGAAGCCCTTAGTTTTTGCTGAACCGGGTAAGATTTGGGCTTTTAAGCTATTATTGCTCAATCAGTTCGAAAATCTCGATGTTATTGATGCGGTCTACGTACTTGTAGTTGCTGCAGGTAAAGTGGATGATTTTATCCAGGTCAGTCCCATCTTCCGGGTGGGCATCCAGGCATTCTGCCATGGATCTGCCATTAATGAAAGGGTATTCTGGGTTTCGCATGTCCAGGATAAATTTGGGTGGTGCAGAAGTAATATCATCAAGTAAGGTTGCTGTTGCTTCTTCTTGTATCGGCGAACGATAATATAATGGATCGATATATGAATAACGCGAGGGGGCATCACGTTCAGCCAAGTAGTTAATCAAAGTTTCCAGTCCCCAAACAAGAACGGTATCTCCCTCTTTGGAATTGTCTTTTACGTACTGAACTACTTCCCTATAGGGGTGGTAAGCATATGGCCCACCCAGTCCTCTTTCTATTTTCTTAAGCGGCTGAAACATTCCAAAAACAAATAATGAGAATAAAAGTATTGGGTACACAACCAACTTCAGTTTATTTTTATTGATTCGTTTTTGGACGAGGTAGACTCCATAAAAGATCAAGAAAAATGATGAATAAAAAGAAATGAAATAGTGAGGGTAATTTCTGCCTGATGCTGTGGCTAAGAATAGTACCAGGGGTAAGTGAATGATGCCGAGTAAAAACGGGTCGACTGGATTAATTATGTCATCATCATTATCTGGATGTTCAGATACGATGGAAATTTTTCTCATCCTAAATGAGAACTTGTCTTTAAAAACAATATTAATTATCAGGAACAATGTAAATGAAATTGCGGCTAATGATAAAACAGAGCCTTCAATAACACCAATTCCCGGTTTTGTGCCCATAAATTGGCCTACAACCAATAATGCTATAAACAAAAATCCGGTGGCCAACAGCAGAAATTTACCAAGTTTGCTCTGTAAAAACCTGATTATGTGAGGAATAACGCGAGCGATAAAGTATAAGAAGCCCGCTAACCAGGCTAACCAAACCATTACAAAGAATGGATACTTACTATTCACCTTAAAAATATCAGCCAAGGCTTTAAGCCTCTCCATTGGACCAATATCGGAGTAGGCAAAATTGAATACATAAGCGGTATTCCACCAATCCCTAACTACGCCATTCAATGCCATGACAATAAACACAATTAGATTAGGAATGAAGAAACCAATGCCCATGATTAAAAGGAATTTATATTTTTTTAAATTCCCACTAAAAATCATTTCGATGAAAGATATAATAATGATTGCAATGGTCACATCAATATAGGTTTGTTTAATATTAAATAAAATACCGCTCAAGATTCCAATTATTAAAAATCTTAAGCGCTCTCGCTTTTTGAACCAAGTGGAAAAGTATATGAAAATCGTCGCGGCTTGAAACAGAAGAGCATATTCTTCTGTGAAATTGCCACTTATGTATTGAAAAGTTGCGGAATAAACAGCTGTAGAAATTAACAGGCTGGCCAATGGGTCTAGCTTGCTTCGTAATGTGAAGTAACTAATAGTCACTGTCAGAGATAGAAATGCAACTTCCAAACCCCATACCCCCCAGCCAGAGCTACCCCCAAGCAGAAGCCCTAAGGCATTGATGTAGAAAATAAATGGGGGTTTGTGTTCCCAGATTTCAGAGTATATTGTTTTTCCGCTAAGCAATTGTTTCCCTAAATAAAGATAAATGCCAGAATCCCTGTGGGGAACTTCCATGGCATAAGGGTAGAAATAAAGCGCAGATAAAACCACTAAGGTGAGCAGTAAAACAATGAAAAATATATCTAAGTAAAATGATTGCTTCTTCATAATTCTAATGGTAATGCTTATTCGTTTAAAGGGCCTAAATATAATTTTATATCACCAAATTTTTTGTAATTAACCGCAATCAATGCAGCCAGAAATGTCGTGAGGGGAACAGCCGCAAAGAGGCCCAAGGAACCAACTAAAGTGCGCACAATTTCTTCTGCCAGGAACTCGAGGTTGACGATCAGGCTGTAATCGATGTTATGAAATGAGAAAAGTAATAACATAGGCAAGGAAGCCCCTGCATAAGCCAAAACCAAGGTGTTGACAGTTGCGGCAATATGGTCTTTGCCAATGTTCATGCCTGATTTGAACAAAGCCATCAGCTCAATTTCGGGGTTTTGGCGGAATAGCTCAAATATGGCTGATGATTGAGAAATCACCAGGTCATCTAAAACACCCAAGGTGCCGATCAGAATCCCAGCTAAAAGCAGGTTACGGAAATCCATCTGGAACGAAGTAAGCTGTGCAATGTAAAAAACGTTTTCATCGCCGAAGCCCGTCAGGCGCGTGCTGTTCACGAACACTAGGGCTAATAAGCCTGTGATTGTTACGGAGATCAATGAACCAATGAAAGCAGTATGTGTTTTGACATTCCAGCCGTAAATAATGTACATGCTCAGTGAGATAAATAAAGCTGCACCTAATATAGTGACGAGGAGTGGGTCCCTGCCATCTCGAATGCCGGGCAAAATGATAAAAATGATGACAAAGAGGCTGAGTAAAATGCCGATTAGCGACCTGAGACCTTTCCATCCGCTAATGACGACACTGACGATGCAAAATATGATAAACAGCCACAGTAAAGCGGGACTGCGGACAAAGTCAGTAAAGTATGCAGAATACTCATTATTGACCGGGTTTTGCGAAATGGTAACTAAGATTTGGTCACCAACGTTTATGTGGATTTTTTCATTACGTACTTGACGGGTGCCGTAGTCTATTTGATAGATTTGCCCTTGTTGGCTGCCATCAAGAATTTCCACCAGCATTATTTGATAGGGTTGCGTAACCTCGCCTAATGTAATCTGGCCTTCCTCGATAATTTTCTCCACCCGTGCATAGGCCGTTGTGGCGTTGTACCCAATGATGGTCTCCTCTTGCACGGCCTGGCCAAAATAATCCAAGATTATTGGCAGCATGATCGCGGCAATGATGATTACAAGTACTATTCTTAGCCCTAAGAAAAAATATTTTCGTTTGTTCATAAATTGATCTTGTCTCAAAGATTAATGTAAAAGAGTACCTCAACAACCCAAGCAAATTATAGAATAAAAACTTTAATCTTCGTTTTGAAAGTTAAATTTCAAGGTGCTCAAGCGATCGCGCTCTTTGTAGTCGGTCAAATCGAGCTGAAGCGGTGTTAAGGAAACAAACCCATCTTGCAATGCGCCAAAGTCTGTACCATCTTCGTGCTTACCTGTTGGTGCCTGCCCGCCAATCCAATAATACGGCCGCCCGCGAGGGTCAAGCCGTTTGACCAATTCATCCCGGTAAATTCTTAACCCTTGGCGGGTGATCAAGATGCCCTTAAACGATTCATAAGGCAAGTAAGGCACATTGATGTTATAAATCAAGCTGCCAAGTTCCTTAAAATTTTCGTAGATTAAGGCTTCCACAATTTTCCGGGCAATTTTTGCGGCAGCACTGAAATCTAAATGGCCGACGTGGTGTTCTGGCGCATCTAATGAGACAGCAATACCAGGTTTGCCGGAAATAGCTGCTTCCATGGCGGCTGTAACCGTACCTGAGTAGGTGACATCATGTCCAATATTGGCGTTTGGATTAATCCCCGAGACGACCAAATCGATTGACTCGGGAAAAACACCCATCATCGCTAAAGCCACGCAATCAGAAGGCGCACCGTCACTTTTCCAAGCCTGGCTGCCATCAGCCAAAATTGTTTCTGACACGCGCATCGGTCTGTGCATTGTCTTCACATGGCCAGATGCCGACCAATTATGGTCAGGTGCGAGCACAGTAACCTTGGCATCCAATTTGCGTATTTCTTGGACCAGGGCTAGCAAGCCGGGGGCTGTAACGCCGTCATCATTAGTTACGAGGATATGCATGGTTAAAATTCCTTTTGTTATTAATGTCTTTTTCTCTTCTTTTGTTTTACTTGCGGTTTTGCGGTTTTGTTTTGGTTTCCCTCGCCGTCACTAATGGCACTTGGTACACTGCGCAGCGGTTGTGTCTCTTTGCTCTGGGTTGGCCGGTAACGAAACATGCGACTGATGACGCCAGCGCGCACTTCAGAAAGCAACTCAGTAAACATGCTTGAAGCCTGGCTTTTGTATTGTACAAGGGGGTCTCTTTGGGCATATGATTCCATGCTGATTGATACCCTCAGCGCTTCCATGCGGGTCAGGTATTCAACCCAAGCTTCAGTGATGGTGCTCAGTAAGAGGCGCCGATAAATGCGATTTTGGGTTTGTTCACCCAGGTAAGGAATGACCTTTTCTTTTGTCTCAGGATCAACATCCTCAACTGGCAAGTCTTGAATTGCTAAATAATCAGATTCGCCAAGTAATTGATTTAAGCCAGATTTCGTTGTTTCTGGCAAAGCAGACAAGGCAAGATTATTATTTATAAGATGTTCCCACTCTGAATAGCCAAATACCTCAGTAAAGACCGACTGTGCTTTCTCTAAATGGGTCAGGACAGACTGGGTAATTTCCTGGTTGTTTTTTCCCTGTAACCAATTTGCCGCCAGGAACATGTAATTCATTCGATTGACGGGTTTTGTGACCCTTTGATGGGACTTTGTATCAAAGGTGAGAACTGTACCCTGAGTCATCAGCAATAATAAACGCATCATTTCGCCCTGGTCATTAACGGCATTAATCACATGATCCAAATTGGCATTCAGGTCTTTAGCAATTTCACCGTTTTCCCCTAAAAGGCGCTCAGATTTGCGTGATAGGCTTTCGTTAACTTGGTTGATGAGCACGCTGCTGATTTCTTCCCATGGTTTTGTTGAAAGCTCATTCGCTTTGAGGGTCCAACTCTCATTGAGTCTTTTCTCGAAAGTGAGCATTAGTCTTTTTACGGTGATCAATGTCAAAGCTGACTTGATGGCATCTTTTAAAGGCTGGCGAAATACACCTGGCTCTTCAAGTAACTTTTTTGCATCTGCAGGACCTAAGCGGATAGGGATGTGAACCATGCTCGAAATTTCAGTGCTGATGTCACGCTGTGGGGTAGGCTCACCCTCCGATATTGTGTCAAGATATGTATCCACGATCTCATATCGTTCATCCAACTGCGTTTCTAAGCTTGACTGAGAGCGAGCAATTAAAGATTGAACGTTACTTATAATGTGGTCGTTCTCTGCCTGGATGGTCAATTCTGCTAAAGATAATAACTTGTCGAGCAGGTCATTCTCATTTTGAGTTTTCCCAATGTAATCCATAACCATCTTAAAGGTGTAAGAGGGATGGGTTGCCCAATCATAGTTAATAGGCGGTTGCACATCTTCAAGATATGCCAGCAACTTCCAAGCGCCTTCCTCATCCGCAAGCGCCGTTTTGATTCGGCTGGTCAGCTCAGTCCGAAGCATTTCGGTGACATCTTCTCGCAGATCTTCCTTGGTAAATATTCGATCTCTTTGAGTGTAGATGCGCCGGCGTTGTTCATTTAAGACATCGTCATACTCTAGTAAATGCTTACGCATATCAAAGTTGGAGCCTTCCACGCGTGTTTGGGATTGCTCGACGAGTCTGCCAACCAAACCGCTTTCAATGGGGATGTTCTCATCAATATTAAAGCGCGAAAGCATGCTTTCTACCTGTGCCCCGCCAAATAAGCGCATTAATTCATCATCTAAGGCCAAGTAAAACCGTGAAGATCCAGGGTCACCCTGGCGTGCTGCGCGGCCACGTAATTGGTTGTCAATTCGGCGGGCTTCATGTCTTTCTGACCCGATAACATGCAATCCCCCCAGTTCTCGCACTTTAGCCATCTCATCCATATACCTGATAAATGCCCCAATATCATCTGAGTACTCGCCAGAGTCATCTGCCGGGACGGATTTGACCAGCTCAAGGCGTTGCTGCATGGTAAGGTTATAAGGATCTTTTTGCCCGTTCAATGTCAAGTAATGATTAACCCGCGCTAAAATCTCTTCTGACAATTCACCGCCCAGTTTGATATCCACACCACGGCCTGCCATGTTTGTGGCTATGGTCACTGCGCCAAACGCACCAGCGCTGGCAATAATCAAAGATTCCTCTGTATGTTTCCTGGCGTTCAATACCTTGTGAGGGATACCGCTCTCTAATAGGGGCAGCAGCCTGGGAAGATGTTCTGTAGTTAACCCGAATATCTGCAGCATGTCTGCTTGGTTAGTGATGTCAGAGGGGTCTAAAGATTCTAATCCGAACTGTGAACCTAACTTGCGCAGCTCAGGCATGCGCAGTTTATCGAGGGGTTCGTAGATCTGACTTAGCTCTGGGGCATTTTTTATCTCAGCATCTGAGATATTATTGTGACGCATCCAAGCTTTGCGAATTAACAGAGTTTGAATCAATCTGCGGATAGATTCTGGGGTTAAGCGTTCAGATAAATGTTCGGAGCTTTCAACTGAGGTTGTTCCAACGAGCTGCGGTCTACCTAAAACGTGAAAATAAATAATTTCCTGCACAATCGCGCGCAGCTTACCTTCCTGGCTGCGGTATACGATGTCTGGGTAATCTTTCCGCTTGAAGAATATCGCTTTCTTGTTTTCATCATCTGGCCTGGCGTAATAAGTAAACCGATAGCCATCAGGGTCCTTTGCTTCAACTGCTTCCAAGTCAGTGCCGGGTTTCATAGCCAGGTATTCTAAATTAGTGGGAATAGCCAACACATTTAATCCGTAAATCCGGAAAAACTCTTCCTCTTCAGTAAGCGCAGTACCTGTCATACCAGCCAGCTTTTCATACATGCGGAAATAATTTTGGATTGTGACTGTCGCGTGTGTAATATTTTCTGCCTGAACGTTCACCCCTTCTTTTGCTTCGACCGATTGGTGTAAACCATCAGACCAACGCCGTCCGGGCATAAGCCTGCCAGTAAACTCATCAACAATTATCACCTGGCCATTTTGAACAATATATTCTTTGTTTCTATGGTAAAGCAAATGAGCTCTTAGAGATTGTTCCAAAAAACCAAGTAGCCTGGCTTGTTCGGGCGTGATATCCTCTGGGCGTTCAGGATCACGCAGCGCAGAACCTAATAGCTCTTCCACGTGAGCAATGCCAAGTTCGGTCAGTGTGACGGTGTGGTCTTTTTCGCTGACCTCATAATCTTCAGGTACAAGGGCACGAACAACTTGGGCCATGCGGACGTAATTTTCCGAATCTTCATGGGATGGCCCTGAGATGATCAAAGGCGTCCTGGATTCATCAATTAAAATATTATCGACCTCATCTATGATGGCGTAATAATGTCCCCGCTGCACGCGCTGTTCCCAGGTCATGGTGATGTTGTCGCGCAGATAGTCGAAACCAAATTCACTATTGGTGCCGTAGGTAATATCAGCCTTATAGGCATTTGCGCGAAATACGGGCTTTAAGTGGTTTAGCTCTTCCTTTAATGAGCTTTCATTCGGATCGTAAATATAAGCAACTTGGTTGCCGTCTGCCGAATTGGACATTTGTAGGATGCCGACCGACATGCCCAACAGGTGGAAAATAGCACCCATCCAGCGGCCATCACGACGGGCAAGGTAATCATTTACAGTGACCAGGTGAACGCCTTTACCTGTCAGGGCATTGAGGTATAAAGGTAACGTAGCTGCCAAAGTCTTGCCTTCACCTGTGCGCATTTCTGAAATGCTGCCGCGGTGTAGGTTGATGCCGCAAATTAATTGAACATCGTAATGGCGCTGCCCCAAGACTCTTTTACTTGCTTCCCGAACCGTAGCAAATGCTTCCGGTAAGAGGTCATCTAATTTCTCACCTTTCCTTAATCGGTCTCGGAATTCCCCAGTTTTATGATGTAATTCATCCAGGCTTAAGGATTCATAAGGGGCTTCAAGTGCGTTAATCTGATCAACCAATGTGATCATGTCTTCAATCTTTTTTTGATGTGGGTCACCGCTGAATAAGCGAGCTATTTTTTTAAACATATCGTAAATTCACCTAAACAATTTCTTTTTTGCCAAATCTAAAATTAGCTAAGGTTTGATTATAGCATGTCAGAATCCATTCACTGGTTTTTTTATAATCTTTCAGAGCATGACTTAAGTTTTAATATGGATAAAAATTTGGAGAATTTAGGTAAAAACGAAGCGTTCAAACCTTCTATTATCCCTGGAGAGAGGAAAAATTCTCTCCCCAGGGATAAGTGCAAAACCAATAAATTAAATTTTGAGGGCTGCCTAATAAATCGGACAGCCAGGCAGCTGGTTAAAGGTTAATGCACACCACCAAGAGGCTGGCATGAAGGTCAAGATCAGGGCAATGATGACACAACTGACAGCAAGAACAATCAATAGGACGATTAACCAGGTAGCCATGCGCTTTTTGGGCGCAGCAGGTGCTTGGCCGCTGTAAACAGGCGCTGGGGCAGGGGCTGGCGGCACGTAAGCAGGTTTTTGAGGTGCTGCATATTGCTGAGCAGGTTGAACAGGCTGTGCTGGTGGGGGGGTATACTGCGGCACGGCTTGTTGAGGCGCTGGTTGAGGTGGTTTCGGCTGATAGGCAGGTTGAGGTGGGGTGGGGGGTTGAACGTTTGCAGCTACCGTATAGGCTTGCCCGCCAACCACAGTAGCATCCGGGTCATAAGCATCGGCCTCAAGCAGCATGACAATGTTTTCAGCCAAGGTAATCACATCACCTACATGGAGCGCTTGCGGAGAAGATATCCTCATGCCCCTCAGGAAAGTGCCATTTGTCGAACCAAGATCTTCGATGTAGATGCCATCTGGCTGCAGGAGAATGCGTGCATGACGGCGAGAAATCTCAGGATCTGGAACGGGGATGTCATTGGATAAATCTCTCCCGATAAAAATCTCTTGTTTCTCAAGGGGATATACTTTTCCGGGGTTTGGGCCTGAACGAAAGGTTAAGTGGTAGTTTGGGATGGGCATTACTCCTCCTTTAATATAAGCGGACATGGAATAAATTATAAGATTAGTTTACTGAGTTTTAATCATTATGTCAAATATTTAGCCCCAATCAAAATGAATCAAATGCGTTGACGACTTACCTAAATACTGCTATCATCTAACTAATGGCAGAAATAGATCCTAAACCTTCCAAGCTAAAGCGATTTTGGAATCGAATACGGCATGAATTTCAGTGGCTTTTGCCGGGTTTAGGCTTTAAGCGCTGGCTTTTATTGGCCATTGCAGGCTCCATGATGTTGGGCTTGGGATTGGCGGTTGTCATTCTTGATTTTTATCGAAATGCACCAGAAGCCTGGTGGATCCCAGCTTTAGCGTTTCTCTCTTTGCGATTTCTATCCCGGCCGATAAGATTTTTATTTTTTGGTGGGCTTGGATTGATCATGGTGCTGCTTGGTATTTGGGGGGCAAACCGGTCTCTGCTCAAGCCATTCATACAACCTGGTAAATCAGTCTTAGACTCAATTCACCAATACCGCAGGAGAGAGCGCGGTGCCCGTGTGGTTGTTATTGGCGGCGGACATGGGTTGGCCTCGTTACTTAGAGGGTTGAAAGAATACACACACAATATTACTGCGATTGTGACCGTAGCTGATAACGGTGGCTCATCGGGTGAGTTACGCCGCAATTTTGGCATCTTACCCCCGGGTGACATTCGTAATTGTCTTTCTGCATTAAGCAGTGATGAAGCCTTGCTATCGCAAGTATTTCAATACCGCTTCACAACCGGGGCTGGTTTAGAAGGGCACTCACTTGGCAATTTGTTTATTTCAGCCTTGGCAGAAATAACTGGAAGCTTTGAAGAAGCGGTCGCTGAATCTGGGAGGGTTTTGGCAGTTTACGGCCAAGTCTTGCCGACCACGTTAAGCAATGTTGAGCTTTATGGTGATGTCTTAGAACCAGACTCTCAAAAAACAGTGCATGTATTAGGAGAAAGTCAACTCACTGAGTGCCCTGGGCAAATCCAACGCGTATGGCTGAAGCCGACAGATACACCGGCTTACCCGCCAGCAGTTGCCGCAATTTTAGCTGCTGACCTCATTATTGTTGGCCCAGGAAGCCTTTATACAAGCTTACTACCAAATTTACTGGTCAAGGGGATCACTGAATCAATTCAATCTAGCCGGGCTTTAAAATTCTTTATCTGCAATGTTGCTACCCAGCGTGGCGAAACGGATGAGTTTGATGCCAAAAAACACCTGCAGGTCATAGAAAACCACATCAATAAGAAGATTTTTGACCTAGTTATTTGCAATAATGTCTTTTCCGGTAACCTTGGGCAAAATGTCGCCTGGGTAAAGGCTGATGGCGATTTGCGAACTCAATATAAAGTTTATGAGGCAGACCTGGCTGATGATATTTACCCCTGGCGTCACGACTCAAAAAAATTGGCAAAGGTGCTTATTAACTTGCTTGAAGAACGAACTGGCCCATTAATTTAGATTAATTTTATACAAGAATTCAGGGGACTTAATAAATAATGGTAAAATAAATTGGTTAACAATCTAATGAAGGAGGATTCCCTTATGAAAACAAAAGTAGGTATTAATGGTTTTGGCCGAATTGGCCGACAAGTATTAAAAGCAATCAGAGAACGTGGAGGCGAGACTTTGGAGGTCGTCGCAATCAATGACCTGTTCGATGCCAAGACAAATGCACACCTGTTTAAGTATGATTCCAATTACGGGATTTATGAAGGAACGGTGGAAGTGGTCGATGGCGACTTGGTTATTGATGGCGATCGGATCAAAGTGTTTGCTGAAAAAGATCCCGGCAACTTACCTTGGAAAGAATTAGGCGTTGACATCGTCATTGAATCAACCGGTATCTTTACCGTAGCGAAGACTGACCCCGAGACAGGCAAGGTCGGCGCTGATGCACATATTCTCAGGGGCGGCGCTAAGAAGGTAATCATCTCTGCGCCTGCCAAAATGGAAGACCTGACCATTGTTTTGGGTGTAAATGATGAGAAATATGACCCAGCCATTCACCATATCGTTTCAAACGCCTCGTGCACAACCAACTGCTTAGCACCAGCTGCGAAGGTTGTTCATGATAAATATGGCATTGTGAATGCAGTTATGACCACAATCCATTCTTACACCAATGACCAGGTCATTCTTGACCAGGGTCATAGGAAAGAAATGAGACGCTCCCGAGCTGCTGGCTTGAACATCATCCCCACCACCACCGGTGCCGCAAAGGCCGTTGCGTTGGTAATCCCTGAGCTCAAGGGTAAGTTTGACGGGTACTCCTTACGCGTTCCAACGCCTACCGTGTCAATAGTTGATTTTGTGGCCACGCTTGAAAAACCGACCACCAAAGAAGAATTAAACGCTACATTCATGGAAGCATCAAAAGGCCATTTGAAAGGCATTTTGGGTGTCACAACTGGTGAGTATGGTGAACCGCTTGTATCAATGGATTTCAA
The DNA here is from genome assembly GCA_040768105.1 of Anaerolineaceae bacterium. GTDB lineage: Bacteria > Chloroflexota > Anaerolineae > Anaerolineales > Anaerolineaceae > JAXGNE01. The sequence continues at coordinate 342,304 of JAXGNE010000008.1, read as the reverse complement.
GGGCGATCCTCGTTCTTCTATTGTTGATCTACCAAACACAATGGTGATGGGCGGTAACCTGGTTAAGGTAGTCACCTGGTATGATAACGAATGGGGTTACTCTTGCCGCACTGCTGACCTGGCCGTGATGATGGCAAAATCACTCTAAGCGATACTGGAGTTTTATCCAATAGCAAAGTGCGTAACGCTGCTTGTATTAAACAGCCTTACGCACTATTTTTTATGGAGGTTCTAAAGCGATGTTTAATAAAAAAATGATTACAGATTTGGATGTTGAAAATAAAAAAGTCTTGGTAAGGGTTGATTTTAATGTGCCGATTAAAGAGGGTAAGGTTAAGGATGATACACGCATTGTTGCCGCTTTGCCAACAATCAAGTACTTACTTGAGCATGGTGCAGCAGTAATTCTGTGTTCTCACCTGGGCAGACCAAAAGACGGTCCTGATCCTGTTTTTAGCATGAAGCCTGTGGCTGATTACTTAGCCACTTTGATCGAAAATCCTGTGAAATTTGCTGAAGATTGTATTGGGCTAAAAGCCGAAGAAGCAGCAGCTGCCCTGCAAATGGGTGAGGTTCTAGTATTGGAAAACACGCGTTTTCACAAGGAAGAGACCAAGAATGATCCCGGTATGTCCAAAGCTTTGGCTTCTTTGGCGGATCTTTACGTAAACGATGCCTTTGGGTCAGCGCACCGCGCCCACGCCTCCACCGCAGGTGTGGCAGACTATCTGCCGGCTGCGGCTGGTTTCTTACTTCAAAAAGAAATTCAATACCTTGGCAATGCCATTGCCGACCCTGCCCGCCCGTTTGTGGCTATTTTAGGCGGCGCTAAGATTAGTGACAAGATCGGTGTCATTAAAAACTTGCTAACCAAAGCCGATAAGATTTTAATTGGCGGCGGCATGGCAAATACATTCCTCAAAGCCCAAGGCTATGAGATGGCTGATTCACTGGTCGAAGCAGAGGTTCTTGATGTTGCTAAGGATTTATTGGCCCAGTCTGCCGGGAAACTCATGCTGCCAGTCGATATGGTCTTAGCAAATGCATTTGATCAAGAAGCTGAAATGAAAACGGTCGACCTTGGTGACGTCCCAGCGGGTTGGCGTGTTTTAGATATTGGCCCTAAAACAGTAGAAGCTTTCAACGCTGTTGTGGCGAATGCAGGCACCGTCGTTTGGAATGGCCCAATGGGTGTGTTTGAGTTTCCAAAATTTGCCGCTGGCACCTTTGCTGTAGCCAAGGCCGTTGCTGAGAGCAGCGCTGTCAGCATTATTGGCGGTGGCGATTCAGTCGCAGCCATCAATCAATCAGGTCTTGATGATAAGATTACCCACATCTCAACGGGTGGGGGTGCTTCCCTGGAAATGCTTGAGGGTCTTGAGCTTCCGGGTTTAGCTGTTCTAAACGATAAGTAAAAATTCCCTTGATATATTTATAAAGCTACCCTTCTGCAAATAAGAAGGGTAGCTTTTTATTAAAATCATGTACAATTGATTATTGTAACAACACTAATAGCATTTTCGCCTTAGTATGACCTAAGGATTTAAAAATTTAAGGAATAGCATCATGAAAAACTTAATTACAAAAATTAACCTAACAAAAATGGTTATTTTGATTTTGGCAGGGGTATTCTTCCTAAACGCTTGTAGTGTGCCTGCGCAACCAACCCCCGATCTTGATGCTGCGGTTGATTTGGCTATGCAAACGTTGCAGGCTCAATTTACACAGCAGGCTTATGAGACTTTGGTTGGCCAGCTCACCCAGGCTGCCCAAGAATCACCCTCACCAACCGTTGATAACACAGTTACTGCTTTATCTCAAACACCTGATCAGACACAGATACATCTGACGGGGACCCCACCCCAGCCAGATGCGACACCTACAGCCACACCCTTACCTTGTAACCTAATAAGCTTTGTTAAAGATATCACAGTGGTTGATAGCGCGATTATGTCTCCGGGTGAAGGCTTTACAAAAACATGGCAGCTTAGCAACGTAGGCTCCTGCACTTGGACAACTGATTATGACTTGGTCTTTGTAGAGGGCACTGCAATGAGTGTCGTTACTAGTTTTGATTTGCCATTTAGTGTAGCACCTGGCGAGTCCATCGAATTGTCAGTCCCAATGATTGCACCCACCACTGCAGGTGAATATACCGGTCACTGGATGCTTAGGTCAAATAAGGGGATACTCTTCGGCTTAGGAAAGGATGCGTTATCTTCCTTCTGGGTCAGGATTTTAGTTGTCGCCGCAACTGGTGAAGTATATAACTTTACCAACAAGGTTTGCTCAGCAGCCTGGTCAAGTGGCAGTACGAACTTCTTACCCTGCCCAGGCTCTGGATCTGACATTGCCACCGGATATGTAAAAGCAGTAAATGAGCCAATCCGCGAAGATGGCGCAAAAGAAAACGAGATTGGTTTGATAACCCGCCCAAACAATGCAGCTGATGGTTGGATTTCAGGAGTTTATCCTACTTTCTTGGTTCAGAATGGCGATTATTTTAGGACCTCCTTAAGCTGTGGGTATGAAAGCCCCAAATGCAATGTTCAATTCGAATTGAAGTACCGGGTTGGGAGTGGCCCTGTGCAGTCACTGTTTACACGCCTTGAAAGATATGAAGGTAAATTCCAATATGTAGATGTTGACCTGAGCCCATTAGCCGGGAAGAATGTGAACTTTATCCTTGAAGTTCGCAACGGCACCAGCAGTTCAGACAATACAGCGCTATGGATTAGGCCGGGTATTTGGCGCTGATTTAAAGCATATTTAATGTCTCATCATCTAAACCATTAGTAAATGGAAAAAGGATAATTTTGTCTTGCCTAATTGATTATTTTCCTATTTGGGAAAAAGAATAATTTTACTAAATATACTTAGGAAGTTGTATCAAAAGTTCATTGATTTCCTAGAATAGTTTGGAACATGAAAACTACACCTACCATGTATTTATTTGAACAAAGGAGATGCAAAATGAGGCAAAGCATCATCTTTAAAGGAGATAAGAACTGATGTCAAAAAAGAGAATCGGTATTTTAATAGTCATTGTCTTTATTCTTTTGGTAATTGCCACCATCATGTTAAGAGATTTGCAAGAGCAAAGAATATTGAACTTGGTTGATATATATGGCGGATGGATTTCTTTGAAAGAACCAATAAAATCCAATACCTTTGATTATTATAATGACCCTAAGAATTGGAGAGAGACTGAACAACTCATCGGGCAAGCATCACTAAAATTTTCGAGTCAAAACCAGTTCACTTGTGAATGGAAACCAGTCCACAGTATGAGGAGTCTGATTTGGATAGTCACTAGCTGTGTAGAAAAGTTAGAGGGATATGAGGAGTATCGTAGTTTATACCTCTTGTTTAGAATAGGGTCAACAGGTGTCATTGAATCGTTCTATGTTCCTATTGGCAACGACTACATTAAATTAGTTGAACCTTTTGTTAAGGATAAAGAAGATAACGAATTGTCGGAGACCAGGTTTGCTCACTTAAAATTGCGCCTTTCCTCTTCCAGGGAAATTCCTCCTCTGGCGTATGAGAGATCGGATTTACTAAAGTAGAGCTGAATCTTTATAGATATCCTGCCTTATCGAGTGAAATGAGGTTGCCTTAGCATCTTGGGCCAGCCTCGAGTTATTTTCAATAGCGTGGAAAATGTGATTCAGTAAGGGGCTGATAAAGACAGACATTTAAGCCAAGCGAACAGAAACAGGAGATGTTGGCACTTCCGCGATTGGAGGGGGCATTTGGTATGGGGTATAAATAAGATAATCGAGCGGATTGATTAGCAGAACTTAAAATTCAGTAAGCGAGTGTATTTTCTAATAAAATCTTGTACAATTAATTAATGGAACAATATTGATTTCGCCTTCGTCTTAGTTTAGCCTAAGTAATTCTTAAGATTTAAGGAGATTTATCATGGAAAGCTTAAATAATAAATTTATCCTAACAAAAATAATCAGTTTGGTTTTGGTAGGGGTATTCTTCTTGAGCGCTTGTAATGTACCTGCGCAACCGACGGCCGATCTTGATGATGCGGTTGAAAAGGCAATGCAAACTTTGCAGGCTCAATCAACCCAACAAGCTTTTGAGACTCTGGTTGCACAGCTCACCCAAGTCGCCCAGGAATCACCCACATCAGCCGTTGAAGACACAGCTACGCTGGCTCCGCCAACCGCGACGCCAACGCAAGTGCCACCTACGGCTACTTCGCTGCCCCCAACCGCAACGGCAGTCCCACCCACGGCAACGCGCATTCCCCCCACAGCCACACCCATACCTTGCAACCTGGCAAGATTTGAAAAAGATGTCACGGTGCCTGATGGAACCACTATGGCTCCTGGTGAAGGTTTTATCAAAACATGGCGTCTTAGCAATATCGGTACCTGCACTTGGACCACGGATTATGACCTGGTGTTTGTAACTGGTACTGCGATGAGCGCAGCTGCTGGGATTGACTTGCCCCGCAGTGTGGCGCCAGGCGATACCATCGATTTGTCAATTGCAATGGTGGCGCCGACAACCCCAGGAGAATATACCGGTTATTACATGCTTAGAACTGGCTCAGGGGCTCGTTTTGGAGTAGGAAAAGATGCCTTATCGTCTATTTGGGTCAAAATCAAAGTTGTGGCCACAACTGGCGAAGTGTACAGCTTTGCTAATAAAGCGTGTGAGGCAGTTTGGTCCAGCGGCAGCACAAACCCTCTGCCCTGCCCAGGCTCTGAATCAAATGTTTCAAGCGGTTACGTGCTGAAAAAGAATGAGCCATACCGCGAAGATGGTGCCAAAGAAAACGAGGTTGGTTTGATTACTCGCCCGAATAATGCCGCGGATGGCCGCATTACAGGGATTTATCCATCCTTCCTGGTTCAAAACGGCGATAAATTCAGGACCACGGTAAACTGCGAGTATAACAGTCCCAATTGCAATGTCCATTTTGAACTAAAATACCGAATTGGGAGTGGTGCAGTGCAGTCCTTGTTTACCCGCCACGAAAAATACGAAGGTGGCTACCAGTTTGTCGAGGTTGACCTGAGCCCCTTAGCCGGGAAGAATGTGACCTTCATCCTTGAGGTTCGCAACGGTACCAGTAGCTCAGACAATAAAGCCCTATGGATTAGGCCGAGTATTTGGCGCTAATCGATAGCAAACTTCGACCCCTCAACAAAATGAGGGGTCGTTTTTTATACCTGATGAGTTCTGATAAAGATTTCTAGATTATCGTTATGATAAAATTGAAAATAATAATTCTACTTACTCGATAAGGATTGGTAAAAAATGATTCGACGAAAAATGGTTGCTGGGAACTGGAAGATGAATAAAACCCTTTACGAGACCAGGGACTTGCTAAAAGAAATGGTGCCAGAATTAAAGGATATAACAGATGTTGATATTGTAGTCTGCCCGCCTTTTGTTGGCCTGGGGGTGGCGGTTAGGGAAACAGCGGATACACCCATCCAACTTGGTGCACAAAATTTGCACTGGGAAGCATCCGGTGCTTACACGGGTGAAATTTCCCCCGCTATGTTAGTGGATTTGTGCCGGTACGTCATCATTGGGCACTCTGAAAGGCGTGCCATGTTTGGGGAGACTGACGAAAGTGTCAACAAAAAAGTAAAGGCAGCCCTGCAGGCTGGTTTGCTTCCGATCATGTGTGTTGGGGAAACGCTTGAGGAAAACAAAGCTGGCCTTACAGCCGAAGTGGTTTCCCGCATGGTGCGCGAGGGGCTGAAAGACCTTACCGCGCTTCAAGCCACAGATGTGATTATCGCTTATGAGCCAGTCTGGGCAATTGGAACGGGCTTGGCAGCCACCCCTGACGGGGCTAACGCAGTGCACCGCGATGTGGTCCGCCCAATCCTGCGTGAGGTGTTTGGACAACTGGTTGGCAATGGTATGCGTATTTTATATGGCGGCTCAGTGACGCCGGCAAATGCGGCTGAATTATTTGCCCAATCGGATATTGATGGCGGCTTGGTGGGTGGAGCTAGTCTTAAGACAGAATCCTTTGTCGCTATTGTCAAAGCGGCTTTGTAATTTTCTGAAAAGCAAGTATTTCTAATCTGCGAAAATTTAAAAAGACCCTGGAAGTTACTTTCCAGGGTCTTAATTAATTATTCCAAAATCTCAAAACTGGTGGTTATTTCAGCCACGCCCCTCAGCGTAGCTGCAACCGAACAATACTTATGCTCCGAAAGCTGGATGGCATAAGCCACATCCTTTTCAACCAGGTTATTGCCTTTTAGTTTGAAGTGCAGGTGAATTTTCCGGAAAGCCCATGGGGGATCTTTATCTTGATCCGCTGTGACCGTCACTTCTAATGAGGTTAGGGGTGTCTTTTTCTTCTCTAAAATCTGGACCACATCAACGCTTGAACAAGCGGAAAGCGCTGAGAGAATCAATTCAGAGGGCTTCATACCTAAACCCTCATCTGTCGTTGAGAGCACGACAGAATGGCCAGTAGAATCGGTGGAAATGAAGCGCATTCCACCAGGGAGCCAACGTAAAACGGTATTATTTGCCATTATTTCCTCACTTAATTTTATTTATTTATAGTTTGCCGACCAGGTTAATTAAGTTATCCAGGTTTGCTTTGCTGAGGTTTTTGTCTTCAAGGTTCAATACGCACTCATCTGCAACTGCCTGTAAATAAGCCTGGTTAGCTGAATTCAAGCCTGATCGTACGGCATTCAGTTGTTGAACAATTTCGTGGCATTCACGATCTTCATTAACCATTTTTTGAATGCCTCTCAATTGCCCTTCTAACCTTGCTAGGCGGGCTTTAAGCTTATCTTTAGAGTTACTGTCTGTAATTTTCATTTATTGCCTGTTTTTGTCTGAACACACGGTTCAATACGATTATCCGCCTCAACGAAAACCGCCAGAACTGCCGCAGTTTGACCCGCTGCTGAAAGATTGTGAGGAGGAAGCGCTTAAGGAGCTTATCCTGGACATACGTTTATTAGTGTTGTTCGATTTGCAGTTCGGGCATTCTGGGCTGTTGATGTTAGGGTCAGAGAAGCGCACCAGCTTATCAAACTCAGAGCCACAATTTGAACAGATGTACTCATAAATCGGCATAATTTTTTCTTCCTAAATTTTTTTATACTATACAGGAGTATAGTATAAATATTCATATTCGTCAATAAGGAAAAAAGATTGAGCATTTCTTGCGCCAGAGTGATTCCCTATTTAGTTAATCAGTCTTGACATCTTTCCCTTTCAACCTATAATAAGGTGTAATAACTGAGACTGAGGAAAGTAAGCTCTCGGAAGCTGACAGGGCCGTGCAGGCGTAGACTGAGACCCGCACCCGGTGAAAAAGAGCAGAAGTTCCCTCCCGAGTTGTGCAGGTGAACCTGGACAAGCATTAGTCTGCACCGGATTTCCACCGTTAACTGGATTGCAATGGTTTTGCAGCCATTGCCCTGAGAGGATCATCAAGCATGATCAAGAAGGGTGGTACCGCGGCTTACACTCCGCCCCTTTATGGGACGGTTTTTTTATTTAGTGATGAAAAAATTAGGCAAAAGTAGTGGCTTAGCCTTGGAGGACAGTATGACAGAAAAAGAACGTGAATTACAGCTTGAACAAGAAACGGCCTTGGACATGCTCTCAAAGGTTGCAGGAGAACAGGACCTAGAGCAGTGGAAGCAAAAATTCCTTGGTAAAAATGCACTAGTGGTGCGGGCTTTTAGCAGCTTGGGCACGCTTTCTAAAGAAGAAAGACCGCTTATTGGGAAGGCTGCTAATGCTTTGAAGGTAACCCTGGAGAAAGCTTATGCAGAACGCGAAGCTGAACTCAAACAAGCATCACTCTTACATGCGCTCGAGTCTGAAAAGCTGGATGTCACGTTGCCTGGCAACGCGATTTTTCATGGCCGCATTCATCCCCTAAACCAGGTGCTGCGCCAAATTTACCGCATTTTTGGGGATATGGGCTTTCAAATTTACCGCTCACCAGAGGTAGAAACAGATGACTTCAATTTTACCTACCTGAATATGCCGCCATACCACCCGGCCAGGGATATGTGGGACACCTTTTACACCAAGAAGGAAGGGGTGCTTTTACGCACGCACACCTCTCCTGGGCAAATCCGGGTGATGCGTGAGCGCGCACCGCAAGATATCCGCGTGATCTTACCGGGGGTTACAATGCGCTATGAGCAGTTAACAGCCCGTTCCGAGATTGAATTTATGCAGGTTGAAGTGTTGGTGGTTGGGAAGGGTGTGACCTTCGCGGAGATGAAGGGTACGTTGCTTGATTTTGCCCGCCGCACTTTTGGCGATGATGTCCGCACGCGCCTGAGGGCTTCTCATTTCCCATTCACAGAGCCGAGCGCCGAAATGGACGTGGAGTGTTTTGTGTGTGGCGGTGAGGGCTGCGGTGTTTGTAAAGGGACAGGTTGGCTTGAAATTTTGGGCTGCGGTATGGTCCATCCTGTAGTGCTGCAATATGGCGGTTACGACCCAGAAGTCTACAGCGGCTTTGCTGCTGGCATGGGGATTGATCGCTCGACCTTGATGCGTTACCGGATTGATGATATCCGCCATTTCCGCAATAATGATATCCGCTTCCTTGAGCAGTTTTAAGAGACTTAAAGATTAAGAGGAATAACATGAAAGCACCCATTAGCTGGATTAATGATTTTGTTGATGTAAAAGATTTATCCCTTGAAGAGATAGCCAAGACCCTGACCATGCTGGGTTTGGAAGTAGAAGGCATTCAATTAGTCGGTATGGCCATGCCTGCCGAGGAAAAACATGAATTTAAGTATGAAGGCCTATCTTGGCCTGAAGACAAGTTTGTGGTAGCCAGCGTCGATGAGGTCATGCCGCACCCTGATGCGGATAGGCTGGTCCTCTGCCGGCTCTTTGACGGTAGCCAGGAATTGATCGTCCTGACCGGTGCGCCAAATTTATATCCCTACAAAGAGCAAGGGAAATTAGAAAAACCGCTTAAGGTTGCTTATGCAAGGGAAGGATCGATTTTATACGACGGCCATCAACCCGGTCTGGTCAAGACGAAATTAAAGAAAATGAAAATTCGCGGGGTTGAGTCTTTTTCGATGATTTGCTCTGAAAAAGAGCTGGGTATTTCGGATGAGCATGAAGGGATGATCATACTGGATGATGACGCCCCTGCTGGCATGCCCCTGGTTGATTACATGGGTGATGCCGTGTTCGACATTGCCATCCTGCCAAATATGGCCAGGGATGCCTGCATCGTAAGTATTGCCAGGGAGTTAGCAGCTGCCACCAAGCGCCCACTTCGAACCCCACAAGCCGAGCTTGCATCTGAGGGTGAACCAATAACTGGGAAAGTCAGTATCGAGATTGAAAACCCAGAACTTAACCCCCGCTTTGTGCTTGGCTTGGTCGAATCTGTAGAGCAGTCGCAAAGTCCATACTGGGTAAAGCGCCGCCTAGCCTTGGCCGGCATGCGCCCGATCAACGCGGTGGTGGATGCTACCAATTACACCATGCTGGAATTAGGTAACCCCCTGCATGCGTTTGATTATGATGTGCTAGTCGAGCGAGCAAGCGGTAAATCACCTACAATCATTACGCGTACTGCCAAGCCTGGTGAGCAATTAACCACCCTGGACGGCAACACGCATACCCTTGAGCCGTACATGGAGCTGGTGTGCGATACAGCCGGCGCACTGTCGTTGGCTGGTGTCATGGGTGGGGCAGAATCGGAAGTGACCTCACAAACAGCTAATGTATTAATTGAAGGTGCGTCTTGGAACTTTATTAATATCCGCAAAACTTTAGGAAAATTAAAAATTAACTCTGAAGCTGGTTACCGTTTCAGCCGCGGCATTCATCCTGCCCTGGCCGATTTAGCGGTCAGTTTGTGCCTTGACCGTATAGAAAATTGGTCAGGCGGAAAAATGGCTGTAGGGCTGGTAGACAATTATCCCTTACCACCGATCGACCCGGTTATCTCCTTATCTGAAGCTGAGATTGAGCGGTTCTTAGGTGTCAAGATCCCGACAGAAGAAGTCGTTGACATTATGACACGTTTAGGGTTCAAGGTGGAAGTGCATGGCGAGCAGATGCATTTTGAAACTCCTCCTACAAGGCTTGATATCAACCCTGGCCTGGTCGGAAAAGCAGACTTGATTGAAGAAATCGCGCGCATTTATGGCTACGATCGTATCCCCTCTCGGCGCTTAGCCAGCCAGCTACCACCCCAAGTTGGTAACAGGGCATTAGAAGTGGAAGAAATATTACGCGATTTATTAATCAACCTCGGTTTGCAGGATACGGTGACCTATCGCCAGACTTCACCTGCACGAGAAGCCCGCATCTGGCCTGGCAATGCACTGCAGGATCCCCCTGAATATGTCGAAATATTAAACCCCATCACACCGGAGCGCAGTGTACTGCGGCGCAGCATTTTGTCAACCATGCTCGAGGTGTTGGAGCATAATGTCAAGCACAACCCGCACCTGGCCATGTTTGACCTTGGCCCAATTTTTATATCCAAGCCAGAGCAGTTATTACCTGACGAGGTTTTAAAACTGGCCATCGGCCTGACTGGTTTGCGCCAAGCAGAAAACTGGCAAATCAAATCACCCGCCATGATGGATTTTTACGATCTCAAAGGCGTGGTAGAAGAAATGCTGCACGGGTTGCATATCCAAGGGATAAGCTACAAACCAGCAAATTATGCTAATTTTCATCCTGGCAAATGTGCTGAGGTTTATACTGGCGAGCGAATCTTGGGCGTTTTAGGGGAATTACATCCACTGGTCAAAGTCAATTATCACTTCGAAGAAGCCCCCGTATTGCTGGCAGAGTTTGATGGTGCAGCACTGATCGAACTTTCCTCGATTGATTTCCATGTCAAACCGATCTCAACCTTCCCCGCTATGGTAGAAGACATTGCCATTATCGTCGATGAGGAAATTCAAGCATCGGATATTTTGTCTGTTATCCAAGATGCCGGCGGTAAGTTGTTGGTGGATGTACAGCTCTTCGACATTTACCGCAATGAGAAAATCGGGTTGGGCAAAAAAAGTATGGCTTATAAATTAACTTACCAGGCTTACGATCGCACGCTTACTGATAAAGATGCCCTGACCATCCGAACAAGGATCGTAAAGGCACTTGCCAGGCAATTCAACGCTGTTCTACGCAGCCAGTGAGAGATGGAAAACATCCAAATCTTCCCCGGCGTTGATGAGTTAGCACACGCTGCCGCGGCATTAATTACAACCGCGGCAGCGGAGTCGATTAAAGCGCGTGATGTTTTCCACTGGGTGTTATCAGGCGGGTCCACACCGCGCACAATTTTCTCACTGTTAAACAGTGAGCCATATACCCATGAAATTCAATGGGAAAAAGTACATTTATGGTGGGGTGATGAACGCTGTGTCCCCCCAGTCCATCTGGATTCAAATTACCGGATGGCTTACGATACTTTTATCAAATATCTGCCTATCCCAGAATCTCATGTGCACCGTATCCAAGCAGAGTTACTGCCCAATCAGGCTGCGCAAGCCTATGAATTGCTGTTAAGAGAAATATTTATTAGTAACCCGTTCCCGGTTTTTGACCTTGTGCTTTTGGGGATGGGGGAAGATGGACACACCGCTTCGCTGTTTCCTCATACCTCAGCACTCAGCGAAACAACAAGATGGGTGACTGAAAATTATGTGCCCAGACTTGACACCTGGCGCATTACGCTGACCGCACCTGTCATCAACGCAGCCCGACAGGTAGCGATCTTGGTAAGTGGTGAGTCGAAAGCCCAGACTTTGAAACTGGTGTTACAAAGCCCTTACAAACCTGAAGTCTATCCAATCCAAATGATCCAGCTAGAAAACGGGACTAAAACCTGGCTGCTTGACGCCCAGGCTGCTTCCCAGTTATCTCGTTAGTTATTGTGGGAATGCTTAATCAAAATCTGTTGGTGCGGCGGGGTTTTTAGCCAATTCAAACATGCGCTCAATTATGCTTTTGGTGATGCGCCCGTTTGATAATGAAGGAATTTCATTCCTTCCAAAGAACCCCACCCCATTAGTTTCGATGCTGTTGGTGGGTTGACCGCCCAATAATTCACACAAGAAAAATAGTTTGTATATATGGAAAAAATACGGCCTAAAGTCATGCTTGCGGTGGTCATATAAAGCCAAGAGTTTAACCGCGCGCACCTCGTAACCCGATTCCTCCCACACTTCCCGTTCTGCTGAAAGGCTGGGGGGTTCGCCCACGTCAACCCATCCTCCTGGCAGGGTCCATTCCCCGTCAATGACTTCCTTCACCATCAATATTTTTCCCTCTTTAAACACAACCCCGCGCACGTCTAATTTGGGTGTGGCATATCCCTGTTCATTGCCCAAAAGTGCTTCAGTCTTTTCAATGGGCGAATCCAAACCTTCGGCCAGGATTTCTGCTGCCAGCGTTTGCACTTGTTGATAACGGTCTAGGTCAAAAGTATTTTGGCTGTAAGTCAACCCGGCCCGGGCAATGGTCTGCAGGCGTTCAACCCAGTTATGCCATTTGGGGATTTCTGTCATATGAACCTCTTAGATTATTGGGATTAGTGCTCATGGCTAGAAAGTCTACCATGTTTAATGATAACGCTACACAAAATTTTAAAATTATTCAAAAAAGAAACATAACTGGGTGTGTATGACTATTAAGGCAAATCAGAGCACTTGAATATTTTTTTAATCACACTAGAGAAGTTATAAATCCAAGTCTTTTAAGAATAAGTGAACAGTTTGTCCTTATCCCTAGCACACAAAGCCCTAAGCGCACGTAAGGTGACCCATTTATTCGGTTCACCTTTATTACCATAATTGCCCCAGGTTTTGTCTTTGTAATCATGCTCCAGAATCCATCTACCTTTGTCATCCATTTTTGATTCAATATAATCCATTAATGACGCTAAGCGTGGATCATCTGCATAGCCTAAAGCAGCCAAGGTTTCTGCAACTTGCAGAAGGTCTGTATTGTAAAAGATTGGGAAGCCAAACTTCCACCAGGTGTTATTGATCCGATCCTGGTACGGCCAGGCTGCCGTGGTGGGTTCAACGCTTAAGAAGAAGTCCACCCCAAGCTGGATTGCACGATTAATTGGTTCAGTCCTTAATTCAATAGGCAGAATGCTAAAAGCCCGCAACACTTTTTCAGCGCCCCAAGCACAAGGCAGGTTGTAATTAGCCCCACATTGGAAGTTAGGTCCGCATTTATAGGCATAGTAACGCGGAAATGCTTGCTTATCCTCTTTTGCTGCAATGCCTTCCCCTATTTGGCTGCGTGCCAACCAGTCAAAAGCCTCAAGCAGCCTGGGGTCTTTGTATCCCAACTTCAAAATAGCCCAGCACAAGTTGCCCTGAAGGCAGTCAAATGTCCCGCCAGGTGCCCCTGAGTGTGAAAAATAGCCGCCCTCGGCATAAGCATGATCCATTAAGTAATCACAGGCATCACTGATCCTGGAGTCTTCTTTAACGGACCCACCTAACTGGGCAAGTAAGATGATCGCCCAAACAGTCGAACGGTATTTTGGTGAGTAGCCTGGCCCAGGTTTTGACCAATAGCCTTCGGGGTGCATGTTATCTAAAATCCTGGCTATGGGGTCGCTGTGGTGGGCTTCTTTTCGTGCTTCTAAAAATATTGGAAAATCTTCATCAAGATCAGTGAGATCGCGTAGGGTCAAAAAACGAACACACGGATCATTAAATTCATCTAACAACCATTCCATTGCTGAATTAAAAGCTTGTACTTTCATGGCTTATCCTTTCCTTTTATACGCTCTCTAAAGGTTAGATTAGCTTTTCGGTTTTGCCTGCCAAATTGCGTCCAAATTCAAGCTGCCCAAGATGAAAGCTGATGTGGAAAAAGAAAAAGAAAGCGGCATACCCGTGGGTGACTTTTCCACTAAAAATGTCAGTTTCTTGATCAAAATCTCCTTCTTGCATTTCTGCCAGCCTGTCAATGATGGCGTTCGTTAAAGCCTCATATGATGCTACCAGGTCCTGCAACGGCAGCACACCCTCTCCATCTCCTACTACTGGCTCTGAGCCGTAGCCATACCGGTCGAATGAAGGTATATAATCTGGTTTCTCACCCCCACATACCTTAAGCAGCGCGATCAAGCCATCATCCAGGTGACCCATCACCCAGTTCAAACAATTTCCGCCTGGTTGCGGTTGAATCAGGCTGTCGGCTTGGCTGAGTCCTGCTGTCTGCTGGCGCACAATATCAAGCTCGAACTTCAACATTTTTACCAAATCGTCAATTTTAATCATTCTCTCCTCCAGTAATTATTATGAAATTGTCTAGTGCATGATCAATTGCACATTGTTTCATTGTCTTATCTTCAAAATTTAGCTTTTTAAAATGCAGATGCAATGCCCATAAAGACGGTCATTTCAGCGTTCTTGTCGAAACAAGACTAACTTACTTTTATGGTTAAGTTAATTATATCTTTACTAACTAGAGAAAGAGAGTGAGCATTAATAGGAAATTATTATTAAACAATAGACTAGAAAAATATTATTCAAAGTTACTACGACAAAGAATTAAAAACAAGTCATATCGCCAAGCGGCAAAAAATCATATTACAATAGGGGAGATAAAACTGAATCACAAAACATTTGCATAAAAGGAGAGATTTTTAATGCCTAATACCCCATTTCCAAGCAAGCGAGCGCCATTCTTTGCAGATATTCCTGATGAAAAATGGAATGACTGGCGCTGGCAGTTCAGCCATCGGTTGAACTCTGCTGAAGAATTTGAGCAGCTTTTCCCACTTACCGAAGGAGAAAGAAAAGCACTCAGTCAACCTAATCTCTTTCGTGTGGATATTACGCCTTATTTCGCTTCCCTGATTGACCCTGATAACCCGCTTGACCCAATTCGTAAGCAGGTCATTCCAACCGCGGGTGAAATTGTGCCCTTCACAGGCATGATGGAAGACTCGCTTGCGGAAGACATGCATTCCCCGGTGCCGGGTTTGGTGCACCGCTATCCAGACCGTGTATTGATGTTGATCACGACCCAATGCGCCTGCTACTGCCGTTACTGCACCCGCTCTCGCATTGTTGGCGACCCTGCCCAGACTTTCTCAAGCGAGGATTTTGAAACGCAGCTCAATTACCTGCGCCAAAACCCCCAAGTACGCGATGTCTTGCTTTCTGGCGGTGACCCCCTCACCCTATCCCCGCGCATCTTGGAGCGCATTCTACGGTCTTTGCGTGAAATTCCCCATATCGAGATCATCCGCATTGGCTCCAGGGTGCCGGTGTTTATGCCCCAACGCATCACTGATGACCTGTGCAATTTGCTGCAGCAATTTCATCCCCTGTGGTTGAATATCCATGTCAACCATCCCAATGAAATTACTGCCGAGTTAGCCCAAGCATGCGATAAGCTCTCACGGGTTGGCATTCCCTTGGGTAATCAATCGGTCTTATTGGCAGGGATCAATGATGATGCACACTTGATGCGCCAGTTAGTGCAAGACTTAGTGCGCATCCGTGTGCGGCCCTATTACATTTATCAGTGTGACTTGGTCGAAGGCGCCGGTCACTTCCGCACACCGGTTGCAAAAGGAGTAGAAATCATCGAAGCCTTGCGGGGTCATACCTCTGGTTTTGCGGTGCCGACCTTTGTGGTCGATGCCCCAGGCGGCGGCGGGAAAATCCCAGTCGGTCCGAACTATCTTATATCCATGTCAGATCATAAGATTATCCTGCGTAATTTTGAGGGATATATCACCACCTACGAAGAGCCAGTTGAATATTCTGCTCCTGATGAGAGCCTTGGTGCGCCTTACAAACCTAAAACACATATACAACAAGAAGGCGTCTTCGGATTATTGAATGGTGAGAATTTGTTTATTAAACCAGAGGGATTTGACCAGCTGCGTTTGCGTGGTGGTCAAAAACACCGCTTGCGCGCAGATGATCACAAATGGAAACCTTTAGGGATTGGCCCAGGGAACGAAGAGGATAAACCCTCTCAAGATAATGAGTAAAAAAACAAAAAAGCTCGTGAGAGCTTTTTTGTTTTTAAGTTGTTTGTCTGAAAACCCTACTCAAAAACCAGGGCAACCCAATCATCTTGTTGATACTGATTGACCAGGTTGAGCCCAGCCGTTTTACTGGCTTGGATGACAGACTCTGCTTGGGTATCTAAAATACCCGCCATTACTAATTTACCGCTGGGTGCAATCGTTTGGGCTAAGCCTTCTTTAAGTAACTGGATAAGTACTGGTGCAAGGATATTGGCCAATACTAAAGATGCCTGCTGGATGGCATAATCTCCATGCAAAATATCATCAAGGGAGCCGCGATGACTATCTAAATTAGCATGTATCTCGTTGATAATGGCATTTTTCTTTGTGGCTTCAACGGCTAAATCATCTGTATCAACAGCTAAAGCATAGCTCGAGCCAAGCTTCAGGGCTGCAATTGCAAGGATGCCCGAGCCACAGCCTATATCAATTACATCTTTTCCTGCTTCAAGATAGTCTTCAATAGCCATTAAACAAAGCTGGGTGGAAGGGTGTGTGCCTGTGCCAAAAGCCATGGCTGGGTCAATGCGGATAATCTGCCGGGTTTCTTGGGGGTCAGCCTCAATCCAGGCAGGAAGGATTAACCAATTCTTGCCTACTTTAATAGGCTTATAGTTATTTTTCCAAGACGCCATCCAATCCTCGTCCTGGATGGTTTGTAGCTGCGGTGCTGCAATGGGAGAAATTTGACTGAGATGCCAGAGGGATTCTTGGAGTTGCAAACTTTTCTGTTCGACGTTTTCGTCCTTAGCTAAATAGCATAACACACGCACATTATCCGTCTCAACCTGTTCGTAAGCGTTCTGATCGAATTCAGTGATGCTTTCAATGACCACCCCGTTTTCAGCAAAGCGTGCCATCACTTCCGCAACGGCTTCGCCTATTTCACCATTACATATAACCGAAACCTCTAACCACCCCAAGGGCTTACCCTCCCAAGACATCCTTTAGCTTATCAAAGAAACTGCGTTCTTGGATCTTGATTTCAGTACCCATGGTTTTGCCAAGCTCTTCCAGCAGTTTTCTTTGGGCGTCATTTAACGAAGTAGGCACTTGCACATTGACTGTGACTAGCTGGTCTCCCCGGTTATTTTTGCGGATGTACGGTACGCCTTTATCGCGTAATCGAAAAACCTTTCCAGGTTGGGTGCCTGGAGGGATCCTCAGGTCAACATCACCATCTACTGTAGGGATGCGGATCTCATCGCCCAATGAGGCCTGGGCAATGTTAATATCCAGGTCAAGCATGATGTCATTGCCTTTCCGGCGGAAGAATTTGTGCGGTTCTATTTCAATCTCAATATAAAAATTACCGTTAGGGCCGCCATTTAAACCTGGCTGACCCTCATTAGCTAACCTAATCTGGTTTCCATTATCCACACCGGCTGGGATGGAGACAGTCTTTTTAATGCTTTTGCGTTCTAATCCTCGGCCGTGGCAATTTGAACAAGGTTTCTCGATTACCTCACCTTTACCACCGCAGTTGGGGCAGGTAACAACCTGGACCATTGAACCCAAGAAAGTTTGATGTACTTGGCGAACTTCTCCTTGACCATTACAAGTGGAACAGACACGCGGGCTGGAGCCTGGTTCGGCCCCATTTCCGTTACAGACCGTGCATTTTTCATCTCGCACAATCTCTATTTCTTTCTCAACCCCAAAAATGGCTTCCTCAAATGTCAAGCGAATCCGGGAGCTTAAATCTGTTCCTCGCCGCGGGGCATTTCGGCTGCGCCTTGCACCGTTTCCAAAACCACCAAATCCAAAGAATCCCTCAAGAATATCTTGTAGATCAATGTTAGAGAAATCGGGCATGCCCTGGTAATTTACGCCAGAGTGGCCGTAGCGATCATAGGCCGCGCGTTTGTCTGAATCAGAAAGAACGCCGTAAGCCTCATTGATCTCTTTGAATTTCTCCTCTGCATCAGGCGATTTATTCACGTCTGGGTGATATTGCCTGGCTAAGTTACGGAAGGCATTCTTCACTTCATCTGGGCTGGCATTGCGATTAACACCCAATACTTCGTAATAGTCTCGTTTGCTCATAATTCATGTCGATTTAGGAGTTGAAAAATTATCCTTTAATAATTCCTGATGAGGTGTTGGAGATAAACCCAACACCTCGGATTTTTTACCACTTGCTAAAAAATTAGACTTGTTTGAACTCACCGTCAACAACATCTTCATCGCTTGGCGGTGTTTGTTGGTCAGCGGCAGTGTCATCGGTTGGCTGGCTTTGGGCAGCGGCTTGTTCTTGGGCATAAGCAGCCTGGCCAACTTGCTGAAGCACCTGCATAAGGGCTTCGACTTCTTTGTTGATGCTATCCGCGTCATCCCTGTCCTTGACTTCTTTGACACGTTGGATAGCTTTTTCAACCTGTGATTTAATGTCTTCAGGCACTTTTCCTTCCAGGTCCTTGAGGGTCTTTTCGGAAGAGTACACGGCATTATCTGCCGTATTGCGTGCTTCTACAAGATCTCGGCGCTTCTTATCTTCCTCTGCATGGGATTCTGCTTCGCGACGCATGCGCTCAACTTCGGACTCGCTCAAGCCAGAGGAAGCTGTGATAGTAATATTTTGACTTCGACCGGTGGCTTTGTCTTTTGCGGTTACCTCTAAGATGCCATTGGCATTGATATCAAAGGTCACTTCAATTTGCGGTACACCGCGTGGGGCTGGTGGGATGCCATCCAGGTTGAATTTCCCTAAGGACTTATTATCTGCAGCCATCGGGCGTTCACCTTGCAAAACGTGAATTTCTACCTGGGTTTGATGGTCACTAGCAGTTGAAAAGACCTGGCTTTCCCGGGTCGGGATGGTAGTGTTGCGTTTGATCAAAGGTGTGGCAATACCACCAAGTGTTTCAATGGAAAGGGTTAGGGGGGTCACATCTAATAAAAGAATATCTTTGACCTCACCACCTAAAACGCCAGCTTGGATTGCTGCGCCTACGCCAACCACCTCATCAGGATTAACGCCCTTATGGGGTTCCTTGTTGAACTCACGGCGGACAACATCCTGGATTGCAGGCATACGGGTCATGCCGCCAACCATGACAACTTCGTTTACCTCGGTTGCTTTGAGGTTTGCATCTTGCATGGCTTGACGCACCGGACCCATGCTGCGTTTGATTAAATCGTCAGTCAGCTGCTCTAATTTAGCACGCGTCAGGGTCATGACCAAATGCTTGGGACCGCTGGCATCCGCTGTGATGTAAGGCAGGTTAATTTCAGCTTGCATAACCGTAGAGAGTTCAATCTTGGCTTTTTCAGAAGCTTCTTTTAGACGCTGTAATGCTTGCCTATCTTGGCGTAGATCAATACCATTTTCTTTTTTGAACTCATCAGCCAGGTAATCCATGATTCTCTGGTCAAAATCATCTCCACCTAAGAAAGTGTCACCACTGGTAGATTGCACCTGGAAAACGCCTTCGCCCACCTCTAAGATCGAGATGTCAAACGTGCCACCGCCCAAGTCATAAACAGCTATGGTCTCATTTTTCCGTTTATCTAAGCCATATGCGAGTGAAGAGGCAGTAGGTTCGTTGATGATGCGCAGCACCTCTAATCCGGCAATCTTGCCCGCATCTTTGGTGGCATTTCTTTGGGCGTCATTGAAGTACGCCGGCACAGTAATAACAGCCTGCGTGACTGGCTCGCCCAAATAAGCTTCTGCATCCCTTTTTATTTTGCCAAGGATCATGGCAGAGATTTCAGGGGCAGAGTATTCCTGCCCACCCAGCATAACGCGAATGTCACCGTTAGGCGCTTTGCTAATCTTGTATGGAACACGACTCAGTGCTTTTTGCACCTCAGGATCATCATATTTGCGCCCCATAAAGCGTTTTATTGAAAAAATGGTGTTCTCAGGGTTTACGATAGCCTGGTTGCGTGCAACCCGGCCGACAAGCCGCTCGCCATTCTTATTGATTGCAACAACCGACGGCACCAGCCTTTCACCTTCTGCAGAAGGAATAACGACAGGTTCGCCGCCGATCATGACAGCTGCAACAGAATTCGTGGTTCCAAGGTCAATACCAATTATTTTTGACATATATAATCTCCTATTTAGCTACCCGCACTGTGGCTGGGCGAATAATACGTTCTTTTATTTTGTATCCAGGGGTTAATACTTCGATTACCTGGCCGTTTGAGTAATCTTCGTGTTCTTCGTGTGTTACTGCTTCAAATAAATTGGGATCAAAAGCATCACCTGGGTTAACTTCGAGCTTCTGTATCCCTTGGTTTACTAATGATCGCATCAACTTTTTGCTAATTAATTCAATGCCATCCACCCAAGGCTTGCAGGCTTCATCCCCAGGTCGGTTAGCCAAGGCGCGATCCAGGTCATCAGATACTAATAAAAATATCTTGACGATATCAGCCAGCGCATTTTGATAGGTGTTGATGCTATCCTGATCAATCCTTCTTTTGTAATTTGCAAAATCGGCGCGTTCACGTTGTAATCCATTTAAATATGTTTCCGATTGGGACTTCAAATCCTCAAGTTGGGCTTGCAAAGCCTCAAATTCCTCAATGCTGATGGCTATTGAAGGGACGCCTTCGTTCTGCTCAGCATTTTCTTTTGGGGTCTGATCCCCTTCCATTTTTTTGTCTTTTGAATTCTTTTCTTTTGACATAATCACCTTTTACTTAAAATGATGTTTTTTATTCAACTAGTGTATCTGAAACGAGATCGCTTAATAACCCGGCCACAAATCTAACTGTCGATATGGCATTGCCGTAAGACATGCGCATTGGGCCTAAGACGCCTAATGTGCCAGTCATGGTATCCGGCACGCCATAGCGGGCTAAAATCACAGAGCATTGACGCAGCTCATCCCATGTATTTTCTCCGCCGATTAGAACCTGGACGCCGCCAACGCTGCTGGTCATCACCGTTCGTGAAAGCAAATCATCCAGCATGTTTCTTTCTTCAAATAATCGCAATGCAACGCGCGCATCGCCAGATTCGGCAAATTCTGGCTCCAACAAGACATTGGTCATGCCGTCAAGATAAACCTCGCCGACAATTAACTTTTCAGAAAGATTTAATTCTTCCTGCACCATGGACAAAATCTGGTTGCCAATTACATCAAAGCGGTCTCGCAATTCATCAAGCTGATCTGCGCTGCAGTTATGGCATTGATCAGAAATTTGGGCTGCGATACGTGAAAGTCCTTCCTGCGTAATCGGCTCTGGCAGGGTCAGGAGCTGCTGCCTAATCTCTCCCCCGACTAAAACCATGACCATTAAAACTTGGCGGCCGCGGGTGGAAACTAACTCCAGGTGTTTAAAGCGTGCTTTGTCAGAATGGGGGGCTGTGACGATTGAGGCCGCCTGGGATTGATTGGCCAGCACAGAAGCGGCTAAGCGTAGCCACTGGTCGATATCTTGCCTTGATTGGTAAAACTGGTGACTGATAGTATTTCGGGTGGTAGCTGGCAGGGTCGTCTGTTGCACAAGGTTGCTTACAAAAAAACGGTATCCGTCTTCTGTCGGTACGCGACCTGCGGAAGTATGCGGCTGCCTTAAGTAGCCCAAATCCGTAAGCGCAGCCATTTCGTTACGTATGGTTGCAGAACTCATTTGCAGACCGTATTGCTCCGCAAGGCTTTTTGAGCCAACTGGAAGAGCGGTACGAGTATGTTCATGAATTATTAGGCTTAATATCAGTCTTTGTCGCTCTGTTAGTGTAATCATCTTATCTGTACTTATTATTAGCACTCTCATGCCGAGAGTGCTAAAATCAACGCATTAATAATACCATGTTGAAATATTTGCGTCAAGGAATCAGGGTTGTCGTAGCGTAAGAAGTTTGTTGATTTTCTTGGATTGCGGCTTACAAAGAAAGCGTAGCGCGGACTACAAACCGGTCCACACCACCGAATTGATATTTATAGGCTTCATCACCCCGCATAAAATCGACAATTTTGATATTATGCTTGATAGCCCATTTTATTACCTTTGCCAAAAGGACCCAGCCTGGTGAATATTGCGAAAAATTTCTATTCCAAGCAGAATTGAAAATTAAAAGATGGTTGTTAATCAGGAAATTCATGTAACTGGCGGCTTTTTCATTATTAATGATCAGGTATGCTAAATGGAGCCATCCCTGATCAAACGCAATTTTTGCGGTTGTCGCAATATGTCCCCGCATTGTGTCGGTTAGGAACGCTTCTTTTTCTGGGTCAAGCGCCATCATGTCTATAAAGGAATAAATTTCCTCATCCAGTGTAAGTGGATCAGTTACCACGTAACAGTGCAATTCAGTTTCTTCAGCGCGTCTGAGCTTGCGGCGGATTTCGTGCCTGTACTTTTTACTAAGCGTTGCCATGTATTGATCCCAATTTTCAGGAATGGTTAAGTATGGAGACGGTTGAATAATCTCCTCTCGATATTCCCAGTGGTTGAGGCTGGCTTGCTCCCTAATAATCGGTAAGCTTGAAGAAGAGTCTAAGATATTAAAAAGGTCCAGTCGTTTGAGCGATGGATCTGGATGTTGATTCAAAAAGTTAAGCAAGGCTGGAATAAATTCAGGAGAGTCATATTCGGAAACAATGAAATCCAAGTAATCGGAAACCTCATAAGAACCAATAAAATGCAAAGCGGGTTCGTGATCTTCCTTTTGTGTAAGAAATAATGGGGCAATCCCAATTAATTTGCCTGCTTTCCTAGCTGTGATAATCCTGAGAAAAGAATTTTCTGCAGGCCACTCACCACCACCAAGTGTCTCCCACCAGTTGCGTTGGTATACATAACTTAAAAATGGCATATTAATTGCACATGATTCAACAAGTGCATGCCATTCAGCATTTATCTCATGCCATGAGGCTGGGTTATCAATGATATTAAATTCCATGGATATTATTATAACCTTCAGAAGAATTTGTGTAATGTATAATGGTTATATAAAGTGTAACTTGAATAAATTTGGGATAAGCATATGAAATTTGATTTAATACTTCACTCAATGACGTATGAATCTGGGCAGTTGGCGGGAGTAACACCAGGTTTTTTCGCTACCTCAGCCGGTAAAAGAGCTGCTCGGGGGCGTCAAGATGATTTACTGCTGATGTTGCTATCAATTAAACGGGGCAAAACATTTAATCGTGAGACTATCCATGAATGGCAAGAGCGTTTATCAGCTGACTTCTTTAAGACATCTGGGTCTGTAACGACAGCCATGCGAACCGTGATAGATGAAATAAATGTTTTTCTCTTGGAACAAAACCTGAAACTCTTTGAGGATCGCGATCGGCAAGTTGCTCACCTTTCTTTAGGTGTCATTCACCACGATACCCTCTTTATAGCCCAATGTGGATCTTCCCATGCTTTCCTGGTCAATGATGTCGGTTTACAGCATTTCTTTGATGCTGATGTTGGCGTTAGGGGTTTAGGAGTAAGTCGGACCCCAAATGTGCGGTATTACCAAAGCGGGTTAAAGCAAGGTGATTACGTGTTGCTTTCCCCACTGCCGCCGCAATCGTGGGATGCTGGCACGCTTGTTCATTCAGGAAAACCAAACCTTGAGCAGCTTTGGCGCAGGCTGCATCACCAAATTCCAGCTGATCAAATTGCTGGTCTTATCCAGGTTGTTCAGGGTGACGGAAAAATCAGGTACTTGCCAGAGCAAAAAAAGGCTGAAACCAAGGAAGAGCCCAAAAAATCTGCTTTTGCAACTGAACCTGGCATCAAACAATCCCCATCAACCCCCGTTGATCAGCTAAACGATCCCTTAGCAAAAGCAATGGACCAAGCTGAGCAATCGACGGATGAAGTTAAGGTTCAAGACTTACCGCTTTTTCAACCAATCCAGGAGGAAATGGCTTCATCCATTCCAAGTGAACCCCTTGTAGAAGAATCTAAATTGGTAAACTTGGAAGCTGATGATTTCAACCCTGTGAGTGACTTATCTCAACAATCAGAAGGAGCTATTGACCAAGTTAATATGGAGGGAGAGAGCGCGCTTGAGTCACTTGTTGAAAGTCCAAAAGCAGAAATCAGCCCAGATCAAGAAAAGCCAAAGATTGATCTTATAAAAGAACTTGAAAGCTCTAAGCAGGATGTTTATAAAGGCTTGGCAAAGTTCCTGACCGGATTTAGAAAAAGTAATGAAAAGATAAAGCTCTTTTTTAGCTTATTAGGCCAAAAACTATTCCCAAGTTGGGCTGCCAATCCAGAAAAACTATCGACAGGAACCATGCTGGCCATTGCGATTATTGTGCCTATTTTAGTTGTCGCCTTCGCATTTAGTATCTACATGGCAAGAGGTAAGGAACATCAATATTTGTATTACCTTGCCCAAGCGCAGGCTGCCGCAAACAACGCTGTTTTGATGGAAGACACGCTCGATCAACGCGAAACCTGGAACCAGGTGTTATTTTGGACAAATCAAGCTGGGTCTTATAAAGAGTCACAAGAAGTGACTGCTTTGGAAAGCCAGGCTTTAGCTGCGCTGGATCAGTTGGATGGGGCGGTTAGACTGATTTACAAGCAAGCCATTATTGGCGAGCAGGTTGCTAGTTTGGATATTCAAAAAATTATTCCTTTGGGAACAGATCTTTATCTCTTAGATTCATATGCCGGTTCAGTCTTACATCTGACTCAAACAAATCGAGGCTACCAGGTTGACCCAAGTTTTGTTTGTCAGAGTTCTGTTTACGATGGCATAAAAGTCAGCAAATTGGTAGACGTTGTTTCGGTGCCAATTAACAACCCGCATAAGGCACCCATCTTAGCTGTTGATGAAAGCGGCACGCTTTTATATTGCGCACCAGGTAAGCAACCACTTGCCAGGTCACTGACGCCGCCGGAAACTGGCTGGCAGGGTGTTCGAGCGATGATGTACGATTCAGGAATGCTTTACCTGCTTGATCCGGCTAGCAATGCTTTATGGGTTTATTCAGGGAGTGGGGTCGAATTTTCTGAAGAACCCGAGTCTTACTTCTCTGAATATCCGATGGATTTATCTCAAGCCATTGATTTTGCAGCTAATGGAGAAGAACTCTTCATTTTATTTAGCGATGGACATGTTGCTGATTGTTTAGCTTCTGGCCTGTCATTTAGTGCACTGAAATGTTCAGATCCAGCCCAATTCAACGATGAAAGAGTTGGGGTAGATAAACTTAACATCCAAGATTTAAAATTTGGCCAGCTTAGTTATTCGCCCCCGCCTGATCCCTCACTCTTTTTCTTAGCCCCCGAAGCTGCAGAGATATACCAGTTCAGTTTACGATTGAATCTGAACCGTGTCTACCGGCCTAACACAAGCAATGATGCACTTCCAGAGCGGCGTGCTACGGCTTTTGCGCTTTCATCCAGTCGCACTGCTTTTATTGCGTTTGGAAACCAGCTGTTTTATGCAGTTGTACCTTAATTTCTATCATTTTCGGGTAGCGATAATAAATCATATTTTGTTCATATAGAAACAATAACCTAATTCAATTAAATACCTACAAAGGTCAACTTGGCTTCTTTTTACACAAAGAGGTTAACAATGCATAAAAAGGCTCATTTATATCTTCTTGTTGTCATGCTGCTCGGCTCGATCCTCACGTCTTGTAAATTCTCAGACACTAATCAGTTCGAATTAAAGCCAAATAATACCCCCATACAGACACCCGAAATCCCTGCTCAATCATCCAAGCCAGAGGTTGTGCAAAACCATGAATCCACACCCACAGAAGTGATACCAGCGGTTAATCTTGAAATTATTGAACCTAATTCAGAACCAATTTCACAAGCACCATACTATAGCATAACCGAGCCTTATTTCGCAGACGATATTGGGCTAAGCAGTAAGGAAGATTGCTTCAATGCCTTAGAAGGCATGCCAATTAATGAAGAAGCGGTAACCCTTACTTTGTATTACAAGCAGCAACTGAATATAGAAAGCGTAGACCTGTATATAAAAGGAGCATTGGTTGATATTCTTAGCATTGATCTGCTTGACCAAACCAGTGGGGAAAGTCAGCATTTATACACAGAAGGTGATGAAATCCAACAAGGTTTAGAAAATGTAAGCCCCTGTGCAAATTTGTACCGAGTCCTTGTTTCAGAGCCTATTGGGGCAGACATTGTACAGGTGAAGTTTAAGAATTCTTCTGACCTGGCCAGTTTAATTTCTATTGAGGTTAATGGAAAACCATATCTTATGCAAGATTGGCTGCTTTTCTGGGAGCAAAGCCTTCCCGGCCAAGTTGCTGATTTGGCGATAAGCAACCTCGGGCTTATATTTCTTGCCATCTCCCCCCACCAGGTTTATAAATATGATATTGAAGGCAACTTGCTGGATCAATTTTCCTTAGACGAAGACACAAATATTAGCAATATTGAATTAGACCCAAATGGGGACCTAATCATAGCAGATGCCGCTAAAGGTGTTTTCTGGTCTTACACTCAAAGTGGCGTTTTAATCTCCAGTTGGGAAGGCCAAACCTCGAAAATGTTGGCAACCAATCCCATTGATGGCAACCTTTATACATTAATTGAAATAGATGACCAATTATTTTTAAGCCAATATGATTCGAGAGAAGGGCGACTGCAAACTGAGATCCCAGTACAGCAGAATTTGGGATATGTTGACTTAAGCTTTGATCCAAGGGGCAACTTATTTGCCCTTCATAATTATGACACAGCGCTAGTTCAATTAGACACCACAAGTGGCGCAGTCCAAAAAAGCATTCCAGTTCAAAAAGCACTCAATCTTGAATATGAAGGCTCAAGTTTAGATTTTGATTTAGATGGCAACGCTTATGTTTTGTTTTCCTATTCAGCCAATCAAACATCAGTCTACCGTTTGAACACAAAGGGAGAGTTGATCGGTCGATATGGGGAGATTGTCCCGGATATTGCTGATGGCTCTCCTAAAACGGCGCTGTGCAAGCCGAGGTTTATTTCTGTAACTGAAGAAGGCCGTTATTTAGTCATCGCAGATGAATGTTTTGGATCATATCGCCTAATGACATATTATTTGGGCGAGCCTGATTGATCATAAGCACTTGAACAAATGGGTAATCTATACGATTATTTTGGTTATTTACTAAGAAATCTAAAATATATTAACAAATATTCGTTCTTTTTATTCACTTTTCTACCATAAATTCGATTCTTCGGCATACCTGTCTATGTTACAATAGGTGGTGTTGTTTAAACTCACTTATGGATTAAAACAACAACTTCTAAAGTAAAAGCTAAAGGAGTTATATGACACAACTTGATCCCGGGTTAGAAAAATTAAATAAAATGCGCCAAGAAGCCTCGCTCGGCGGTGGTCAAGATAAGATTGATAAACAGCATGCCAAAGGAAGCCTGACAGCCAGGGAGCGCATTGCTTTACTTTTGGATAAAGGCTCTTTTCAGGAGTTAGAAGCTTTTACCAGGCAGCAAAATGATCCCCAAGCTGAGTCTCCTATGGGGGATGGCGTTGTCACGGGTTATGGTACGGTTGATGGACGTACTGTTTATGTCTACGCACAGGACTTTACCGTCCAGGGTGGTGCGCTTGGCGAAATGCACAGCCGGAAAATTTGTCGTGCCATGGATTTGGCTGTGCGAACGGGAAGCCCAATTGTCGGTATGATCGATTCGGGCGGGGCAAGAATTCAAGAAGGGGTAAAGAGCCTAGGAGGCTATGCTGAAATTTTTAGGCGCAACGCACAGTATTCGGGTGTGGTTCCCCAAATCAGCCTGATTATGGGTCCTTGCGCAGGCGGAGCAGCTTATTCACCAGCTGTCACGGATATGATCATCATGGTTCAAAAACAATCCTTTATGTTCCTAACTGGGCCGCAGGTGATTAAGACTGTCACAGGTGAAGAGATCGATTTTGAATCCCTTGGAGGCGCAGACATTCACCTAACCACCAGCGGCACAGCCCATTTAGTGGCAGCAAATGAACAAGATGCCTTAGCGCTCTGCCGTCTTGCGCTTGGTTACTTACCATCAAACAGCATAGATAATGCACCATTACTTAAAATCGGCGATGCCCCAGAAAGAAGATCGGAGCTGTTAAACAGGCTGGTGCCAGAAAATCCAAGCGAACCATACAGCATGAAAACAGCTATCGAAGAGATTTTCGATAAAGGTTCCTTCTTGGAATTACAGGCTGGCTTTGCTAGTAATGCTATTATTGGGTTAGCACGTTTGGATGGGGTTTCGGTTGGGGTTGTATCCCAAGAACCATCGCATATGGCAGGTGTTATTGATATTGACGCATCTGACAAGATCTGCAGGATGGTACGTTTTTGTGACGCTTTCAACCTACCAATCATTACTTTCATCGACTCCCCCGGTTTCCTGCCTGGTGTGGATCAAGAGCATCGCGGCATAATCAGGCATGGTGCTAAAGTGTTGTTTGCCTATTCCGAGGCTACTGTGCCAAAGATCAGTGTTGTAACGCGTAAAGCTTATGGTGGTGCTTATGTAGTCATGAGTAGTAAGTATTTAGGAACAGATATCACTTACGCATGGCCTTCTGCTGAAATTGCCGTGATGGGTCCAGAAGGGGCAACTAATATCCTCTATCGCAAGCAGATTAGCCAAGCAGAAGATCCAACTTCAGAACGTAAACGTTTGGAAGCAGAGTATCGTGAGCGCTATCTAAACCCATATGCAGCTGCCGGTGCAGGTTACATCGATGATGTCATTGAACCTGCTGAAACACGTTATAAACTAATCACTGCTCTCAAAGCGATCTCAAATAAGTTTGAACCAACACTTGCACGAAAACATGGCAACATGCCAGTTTAGTGGGAGGATAATTTCTATGGAAAATATTCAGGCAGGGTTGTTAATTACCGCAATAGGGATGGGATTAGTATTTGTAGTCATCCTAGCCCTTTGGGGGTTGATGGTGCTTTTAGTAAAAATAACATCAAAAAAAGATCAACAGGTCGAAATCCAGGAAGCTGAAGAAATACCAATTGAACTTGAAACTGATCCTAAAACCAAGATGTATCCAAAGATTGCCGCAGTTGCTGTTGCTGCTGCAATCAATTTGAGCAATAAGCAGCCCTCAATAATGACGAGCTGCCAACCGGCTGAGATTAGTCTTTGGCAAAGTGTAAATCGGATTCAGCAGCTGCAAAATAAACCAGGTATAAGGAAACATCAATGAATATCCAAGTCAAAGTAAACGATGCATTATTTACAGTCCAAATTGATGATGTTCATGCGAGGCCAGTGATTGCCACGATTGAGGGAGAACAATTTGAGGTTTGGCCAAAAGAGGAGCAAGAACAAAGACCAGAACTTCACACGGTAAAATCTGTGTCAGCAGTTTCACCTATTCCACAAAAGGCGCAAGAAACAAAACAAACAAATTCTGCAAGCATTAATGCACCATTGCCTGGTGTGATTATTTCAATTGAAACTAAAGCTGGCGAGAAGGTTAAGGTTGGGCAGACCTTGTGTACATTGGAAGCCATGAAGATGAAAAATGCGATCCGTTCTAACCGTGATGGAGTGGTTGCTGAGGTTTTAGTTTCAGTTGGCGATCAAGTGCAGCATGGGCAAGCTTTACTTCGTTTTGAGGAATAAGGGTCAAATAGATGAATTTTGAATTTTTACTGGAAGAACTGAGTAGAGGTTTCAAAGATTTTACTTTTGGAAATGCAATCATGATATTGGTTGGTTTAATCTTGATTGCCCTGGCTGTATGGAAAGAATATGAACCGGTTTTACTTTTGCCCATCGGCTTTGGCTGCTTGATGGCAAACCTGGGTATGTCCAATGAAGTCGGTTTCATGAAAGTAATTTATGATGCAGGGATCAAAACTGAGCTTTTCCCGCTATTAATCTTTGTTGGTGTTGGTGCAATGATTGATTTTAGCCCATTGCTATCCCAACCAAGCTTGGTACTTTTAGGAGCAGCTGGCCAATTTGGGATCTACGCCACTTTATTACTTGCCCTGCTTCTTGGATTCCCAATGAACCAAGCTGCTTCAATAGGCGTGATTGGTGCCATTGATGGGCCTACGGCCATTTTTGTGGGGAGTAAATTAGCGCCTGAGATTTTAGCGCCAATTGCAGTGGCAGCTTACTCGTATATGAGTCTTATTCCCATAATTCAACCCCCGATCATGAAGTTGATGACCACTCGTAAAGAACGCATGATTCGAATGGATTACGCACCTAAACCAGTATCGCGCCTGACCTTAATCATCTTCCCAATTTTTGTCACGGTCATTGTTAGCTTAGTTGCACCTGACGCAGCGCCTTTAATGGCCGCCTTGATGTTGGGTAACCTGCTGCGGGAAAGTTTGGTGGTGGATTGTCTCAGCAAAGCTGCTCAAAACGAAATCATAAATATTGCCACCCTGTTTCTAGGCTTAGCAATTGGATCAACCATGACCGCACAAAGTTTCTTAAACTTCTCTACTTTGCAGATTTTACTGCTGGGTTTGTTGGCTTTTGTAATTGACACTGTGGCCGGGTTGTTGTTTGGGAAGTTTATGGCTTTTGTTACGCATAACAAAGTCAACCCCTTGATTGGCGCATGCGGTATCAGTGCTTTTCCGATGGCTGGGCGTCTTTCCGCTAAGATGGCCCAGGATGAAGACTTTGAAAACTACATCTTGATGCATGCAATGGGATCCAACACTGCCGGGCAATTAGGCAGTGTGATAGCTGGCGGTTTGTTGCTGGCGTTGGTAACGGGATTAATGTAGACAATAAAAAAACTGACCACTTTTCAAAATGGTCAGCTTAGTAATTAGATTTCAAGTTTATAACCATTCGACCGAATGGTTCGAATAACATGAGGTTTGCGGGGATTAACCTCTATGGCTTTACGCAGCCAACTGATGTGGACGTCTAGTGTACGCGTATCCCCCAAATAATCCGTCTCCCAGACCTCTTTAAACAGAATCTCTCTACCAATAATTTGGCCTGGTCGGTCCATCAGGTATTTTAGGAGTTTTGCTAACCTGGGTGTAAGCTGAGTTTTCTTCCGATTACATATAAGCAAGTGAGTTTCTAAGTTTAAGGATAAAGGGCCAACTCTATAAATTTTTTTACTATCCATCGGTGCGAATAGATTAATCCTGTTAGCTAATTTTTGAACAGTGAAAGGTAGATTTAGCGTCACATTTGCATCAACTTGTTCGGGCAAGCTCAGATCTTCCGCAACGATTAGAATAATAGGACATTTTTCAAGACGTTTGCGCAGTGATTGACAAATTCGAACGCCGTTAGTTCTTAAAGAGGCGGCATTAACAATGATAACTTCTGGTAGGTAAGAATCTAAAAGGAATAAACCCTCACTCCCACTCCTCGCCAGGAGAACATCGTATCCTTTTTTCTCTAGTTCTTTAGCGAAAAGCGAGTGATTTCCTCTCTTGCCTTCTATTAGAAGAACTAAACTATCATTATCAACTGACAATTAAAAAGCCTTTCGCAAGTTAATAAAAGGTACAAACATGAGTGCAAAAAAAATCAACAAATTATTCCCTGAACAAGCTAATAGTCATTTTCCCGCATACTCATCACCAGATAATTATTTATAAATTCAGGATAATACTCTTGAGTCACCTGAATAGTAAATGAGCCGGATTCCGATTATATCACCATTTATACTCTGGAAGAAAAATGTTAAAGAAAGTCAATTCAGGAAATTATTGAAATCTTAAATTATTTCGCTATTTTTTGTTTTTGTTGCCAGGCGAATGGTGGCATGTTAGAATTTATACATATCGTATTTCTTGAATCTGAAGGGAGTCTATTATGAGCAAGATGGTCTCTTGTGTCATAGACAGCGTAAGAGTAAGCCTGACCAATCAACAAAGAGTTGTTGTTCTTAAGGAACAAGATAATGAGCGTTACTTACCAATTTGGATTGGGTTATATGAAGCAGAAGCAATAACCATTAGCCTGCAGCATATTGAGGTGGCCAGGCCGCAAACGCATGACTTGATTTGCTCGATCTTAAAAAATCTGGATGCAAAATGCTTATTTGTTGAAATCACAGCTTTACGGGAAGATGTGTTTTATGCAAATTTGGTTACAGAGCAAAATGAAACCCGGAAATTTATCGATTGTCGGCCTTCTGATGCATTGGCTTTAGCAACGAGATTGGATGTACCGATTTATGTTTCTGAAGATGTTTTGACTGCTGCAGGAATTGAACCTGAACGTGATATCCGCGATCAAGAATCCTCACCTGACAGCCCGATAGATGAGTCAGAAGAAGATCTCTCCATCTTTAAAGATTTTCTAGATACTTTGGGCAAGGATCAATCACAGGATGATACTCCGAGTAGGGACGATTAAGTCAATGCGTTTAAGAAAGCATGGCATTGAGCATCAGCTTTACCAAAACCAAAATGACTTTACTCCTGTCTCAATTAATAATAGGCGAACAAATAAATGAGTGACCAAGAATACATTAATGATAATAGCAGTGATTTGAGCATGGGGGTGCCTTACAATCGGGATGCCGAAGAAGCCTTAATTGGGTCAATTCTGATCAACCAGGAGGCATTCTTAGAGGTTGCGGCTTTTTTGGATGCGGATGACTTCTATTTAAATAGAAATAAGTGGATTTGGGAAGCTTTTGTGCATTTAAACCAGACCAAAATGCCTTATGACCTAATTACGGTTGGTAAAGAATTAGCAGATAATGGCAGGTTGGATGATATAGGTGGTACTGCTTACTTAGTCAGCCTGACAAACCAGGTCCCTTCTTCGCTGCATGCCGAAGCATATGGGCGAATCATCCAAGACAACGCGATTCGCCGCCGATTATTAGGCGCAGCAAACGATATTGCAAAATTAGCCTATAAACAAGATTTGAAAATAGCATCTGTGGTCGATGAAGCTGAAAAGGCAGTGTTTAGTGTCAGCGAGCAGCGCATCAGGCACGACCTTTTACCGATTAAGGATGTTTTAGATAGTTATTATGAACGCATTGATGCACTTGCACAGAGGTCTGATGAGGTTTTTGGTTTGCAGACCGGTCTTGATGATCTTGATAGGGTTTTAGGCGGTATGCAGCGTTCTGATTTTCTCATTGTCGCAGGTCGACCAGGCATGGGTAAAACTGGCTTCTTGATTGGGATTATGAAGCATGCAGCCCTTAAACATAACAAACACATCGCCATGTTTTCTCTTGAAATGTCATCCGAACAACTTGTGCAGAGATTAATTGCACAAGAAACCGGGATTGATTCACAGCGCCTGCGCAGTGGAAAACTCAAAGAAAATGAATGGACATTGCTTATGGCAGCCATGGATTCTTTGAGCAATGCAAAAATTTACTTAGACGATACACCAGCAATTACACCCTTGCAGATGAGAACAAAATGCCGCCGGCTGGATATGGAAGTAGGACTTGACCTTGTCATCGTTGATTACCTTCAATTGATGTCCGGG
Source organism: Anaerolineaceae bacterium (assembly GCA_040768105.1). Lineage (GTDB taxonomy): Bacteria > Chloroflexota > Anaerolineae > Anaerolineales > Anaerolineaceae > JAXGNE01. Next base: position 308,886 of record JAXGNE010000008.1, on the reverse strand, counting down.
GATTATCGTACTGATAACCGAGTGCAGGAAGTATCGAATATTTCTCGTAACCTCAAAGTGATGGCCAGGGAGTTGAATGTGCCAGTTTTAGCCGCTGCGCAGTTGTCCCGTGCGGTTGAACAGCGTACCGATAAACAGCCTGTTCTCTCTGACCTGCGAGAGTCTGGTAGCTTGGAGCAAGATGCAGACGTGGTGATGTTTATCAATCGCCCTGATGCCTTAGACGAGAAGAGCGTCCGTCATAATGTGGCATCGCTAATCGTGGCAAAACACCGTAATGGTCCAACTCACGGCGGGATTGAGTTGATTTTTATTAAAGATTTGGCGATGTTTAAAACCGCTGTTCGAGATAATTTTTAACAGCTGCCAACATGATTGAAAATAATCAGTTTGTTGGGTTTCTAAACGGTGAAGCAGAAAGCATAGTTTTCCCAAAATCCTTTTTTGATTCCTTATTACCAAAAATTTCAGATCTTGATCAATTAAAATTTCTTTTAGCCTATTTCTGGTTATTGAGTAAACAAAAAGAATTTTCCCTGCCAGTTTCGCTTGATGTCTTTCAAACCTCAGAACAGATTCTTGCAATACTAGATAATGATCTTCAGCGTGTTGAAAAAGCGCTTAACCTATGTATCAAAGATAAGATATTTATTGAAATCACAGATAATCGTACTCAAACAGCAATTTACCTGCTGAATTCACCACGTGGCAGAGCAACCTTTGAAGCTTTTCAATCTGGCACTATCAAATTTGAGGAACTGAGGCAGGGTCAGATTTCAAAGCTAGATGAAAAGCCCAATATTTTTAAGCTTTATGAAGAAAATATTGGGCCGCTAACACCTATGATTGCTGATATCCTAAAGGAAGATGAGGCAGAATTTCCTGACTATTGGATACGTGAAGCCATCGAAATTGCTGTCAAGAAAAATGCAAGAAACTGGAAATATGTGCATGCTGTTTTAGAATCCTGGCAAAAGGAAGGTCGTAATGCAAAAGATGCAGAAAGTAGACAAAACGATTCAAAAGATCGAGAGCAATATCGAAAAAAATGGCTTGGAGAAGATGGATAATTCGCAAGAAACCCCACCCAGCGAACATGTTTATGGTCTTGGAAAGCCCGATTGCCCAATTTGCCATGGGTTAGGTTTTATCCGTCGCGCGGTGGAGTTTGGTGACCCAGATTTTGGTAAGTTGTTTGTCTGCGTATGCCGCCAACAAGAAATTACTCAAGAAGTAAGAGACCGCTTATTCCTCTTGAGCAACCTTGATTCTCTTAGGGAACTAACTTTTGAGACTTTTCATCCGCGCGGCAGGGTCGGTTTAGGTAAACAACAAGCAGATACACTTGAACAAGCCTTCAATCACGCCCAATCATTCGCCGGGTCATTAAAAGGGTGGTTGTTGTTGTTGGGGCGATATGGCTGCGGTAAGACACATTTAGCAGCTGCAATTGCAAACCAAGCAGTAAGTATGGGTATCCCTACGCTTTTCCTGACAGTTCCTGATTTGTTGGATTGGTTGCGCTTTTCTTACTCTGATGGCGCTGACAAGAACTTTGAAGGACGCTTTGAAGAAATTCGAAACATCCCGCTTTTGATAATGGACGATTTTGGAACTCAGAATACAACGCCCTGGGCACAGGAAAAATTATTCCAAATTATCAATTACCGCTACATCAATAAAATTGCTACTGTCCTGACCAGTAATATGGATTTGGGCGAATTTGAGCCGCGCATAAAATCACGGCTGATGGACCCAGAAATTGTTACCCAGGTTAAAATTCTGGCACCAGATTATCGCAATCCTAAAGATGATATTGGCCATCATGAATTGTCCTGCTTAAGCCTGCATGGTAGCAGAACTTTCGAGACATTTAATTTAAGGAAAGATGAAAAATTGTTGAGCGAGGATTTGCGGTCTCTTCAAAAGGCATACGAGATTACCAAATCCTATGCTAAGAAACCCACAGGTTGGTTGTTGTTGACCGGACCTTACGGTTGCGGAAAAACTCATCTCGCTGCAGCTATAGGCAACTATCAGGCAGAGCTAGGCGACCCGCCTTTAATGATTGTTGTTCCTGATTTATTAGATCACTTACGTTCCACCTTTAGCCCCACAAGCAGTGTGAATTTAGACCGAAGATTTGAGGAAATTCGAAAGGCGCATTTACTGATCTTAGATGACCTAGGTACGCAGTCCGCAACACCTTGGGCACGGGAAAAGCTTTACCAGCTTTTCAATTATCGCTATAGCGCTGAACTGCCTACTGTGATTACTACTGCTAGCATGCCAGAAGAGATCGATCAGAGGCTCTACAGTCGGATGATGGATGAGCGGCTCTGCACCATTGTTCCCATCACAGCCCCCAGCTACAGAGGCGGAAAAAAGGTTCTTACGAGAAACTGATCAAATTGACCTCAAAAAACCTAGTTTCTACTTAAATAATTGTTTATGTCAACTGGGAAAGATTTCTTAAAAAGATATGGTATTATTTGACGGTGTTAAGAGATTATCATCCAGTTTATGGGTGTCAATCCTGCCAAATTGAATTTATTGGCAGGAAATTTAATGTTAAGAAGAGAATAGTAATCAATGGAAAAAATTATTAGAGAAACCCCGAATAGCTTTGACTTGCCCCGGCGAATCAAACGGCTTGCCGACCTTGCCCATAACTTATGGTGGGTTTGGAACCCTGAAGTTGCACGCATGTTTAAGGAGATTGACCCGATCTTGTGGGAAGATCTCAACCATAACCCGATTGTCTTCTTAAGAAAGGTCGAGCGGCCAGTCTTTGATGCATTAATTAAAGACCGCTACTTTTTGGAAAAATATGATCGACATGTGCGTGAGTTTGATCATTACATGACCCAAAATAATACCTGGTATTCACAAACCTATCCAAGGCTCCAAAACGAACAAATAGCCTATCTCTCCTTTGAATTTGGATTACATGAATCCTTGATGGTTTATGCTGGTGGTTTAGGCGTTTTATCAGGCGATCATCTCAAAGAAGCAAGTGATTTGGGCTTACCGCTTGTTGCGGTAGGATTTCTTTATACTTTTGGCTACTTTTCACAACACATAACAGAAGATGGCTGGCAGGAAGCCAGGAACGTGCAACTCAATTTTGACGATTTGCCGTTGGTTGCTTTATTAGATGAGAACCACGAACCAATCAAAATTAGCTTAGATTTGCCTGGCCGGCGCATCTTTGCCCGTTTGTATGAGCTCAATGTGGGTCGGGTGAAATTGATCCTGATGCATACAAATATTCCCGAAAACAACCCGCACGATCGCCAACTGACTGATCGGCTCTATATTAGTGATTTAGAATTGCGGATTTCCCAAGAAATGTTACTTGGTATTGGTGGCGTACGGGCCCTAGAAAAATTAGGTTACAACCCAACTATTTACCATATGAATGAAGGCCATTCAGCTTTCTTGGCATTAGAAAGAATTCGAAATCTTATCTCAAAGGGATCCAGCTTTTCAGAAGCAGAGAGTAAAGTTCGCCAGACCAATATCTTCACGACTCATACCCCTGTTCCAGCTGGAAATGATGAATTTCCAATTTGGTTAATTGAAAAATACTTCTCAAATTATTGGCCAGAACTTGGCATGAATCGTGATGAATTCCTTTCCATTGCTAAGGTACCACAAACCTGGGGTGGAGAGGCGTTCAGTATGCCTGTTTTGGCGTTACGTTTATCTGATTTCAAAAATGGCGTTTCAGAATTGCATGGTGAAGTCTCAAGAAAAATGTGGTCTCATCTTTGGCCAGATAGGGACTTGAAGGATGTTCCCATCTCGTACATAACAAATGGTATCCACACAGGCACATGGCTGGCGCGCCGCATGGCGATCCTATTCACGCGTTACTTGGGGGCAGACTGGCTTGAAAGAATGGATGACCCTGAGTTGTGGGAACAAATAGAAAATATCCCAGATGAGGAGTTATGGCGTGTACGCCGTCATCTCAAACGAAAACTAGTTGCTTATATGGTTACCCGCGCAAGAAAGCAATGGATATCCACCACGGTCCACCCGGTTCAAACGGTGGCTAGTGGGGTTCTCTTAGACCCATATGCGCTCACGATTGGTTTTGCACGGCGTTTTGCGACTTATAAACGAGCAAATCTGCTCTTCCGGGATTATGACCGGCTTTTGAAGATGGTCACAAACGAGAAAAAACCTGTGCAAATCATTTTTGCAGGAAAAGCTCATCCTGCTGATGAACCGGCCAAACTGCTCATTCAAGAAGTTTACCGAGCCGTCAAAGACGCCCGCAACGCCGGTCGCTTGGTGTTCTTGGATGATTATGATATGAATATGGCTCGCTACTTGGTGCAGGGTGTGGATGTGTGGTTGAATACCCCGCGCCGCCCCCGCGAGGCTTCAGGTACTAGTGGTCAAAAAGCAGCCTTAAATGGCACTTTAAACATCTCAGTTTTAGACGGATGGTGGGCAGAGGGCTATAACGGTCTCAATGGTTGGGCAATTGGTGATGATACTGAATATGATGACCCATCCAAACAAGATGAGGCCGATGCGATGAGCCTGTATGATACCCTTGAAAATGAAATCATCCCGCTCTACTACACAATGCGTTCTGCTGATGGCCTACCAAGCGATTGGCTGGCAAGGGTCAAAGAAAACATTAAAACACTCGCTCCTCAATTTTCTATGCGGCGCATGGTTAAAGAATACATGACCAAGCTCTATGAACCAGCCATTTACAATGTGGTTGGTGAAGCAGAACCGGGTCCTGATATAGCATAAGCTTATTGTGTTAAGGAACTAATATGGAAATCTTTCTATCACCCATTGCCTGGTTAGGCGCTCTTGGTATTTTCGTTTTACGAGTGTTGAATATTGCACTTGATACCTTAAGATTCATGCTTACCATGCGCGGCAAACGGGGTATTTCTTGGGTTTTAGGATTCATTGAATCTGTGTTATTTGTAGTGGTTATTGGCTCTGTAATTAATGACCTTAATAACATTCTTAATATCATTGGATATTCAGCTGGGTTTGCTACTGGCACTGTGGTTGGTATGGCAATTGAAAAAAGGTTAGCCATTGGATACGTTCACTTAAATATCATCAGTCGTCAAAAAGGGGCAAACCTTGCCGATACCTTACGCAATGCTAATTATGCTGTTACAGAGATCCCCGCCCTGGGCAAAGATGGTGCTGTATCCCTTTTAGATTGCAGCATTCGCCGAAAAGATATGAAAGACATCGAGCAGCTCATCCTTGAAGCTGATCCGGATGCGTTTATTACGGTAGAAGATATCACGCCCATTAAGCATGGTTATTGGCGGACTTAAGAAAGGTTCTGTAATCTTATTGATAATTACTCGAACCAGATATTTTGAGATATGAAAGAACTCAGGGCACTTATTTTTGATTTTGATGGGCTGATCCTGGATACGGAGAGCGTAGAAGTTGTGCTCTGGCAGGAATTATATTCGGCACATGGTGCAGTCTTTGATTTGGCTGCTTACAAAGAAATAATAGGTACTTTTGGGTTAAAAAAATTTTCTCCCTCACAAGAATTTCGAAACGTAATTGGAAATGATGACATTGCTCAACCGTATCTCGATACGATGCGCGAAAAAATGGATAACGTCTTATTACAATCTCCACCCATGCCTGGTGTGGTTGACCTTATCAGCCAAGCAAAAACCCTTAACCTAAGATTAGCTGTGGGTTCTAGCTCACCGTATTCATGGGTTAATCGCTATCTCTCCCATATGGGTTTATGGGACGAATTTGATACAGTTGTGACATTGGATGATGTTTCTCATAGCAAGCCATCACCAGAAATCTTTCAAACGATTCTTTCAAGATTTAATATTCATCCCAACCAAGCGCTTGTGTTGGAGGATTCTCCAAATGGCGTTCTTGCGGCAAATAGGGCTGGCATTCCTGTCATTGCGGTTCCTAACATGGTTACGACAGGATTAAGTTTTGATGGTGCCTTGGAAATCATGCCATCCTTATCTTCTATCCAGCTAGAAAAATACGTAAATAACAGTTACCTAACCTAGCACTTTAACCCTTTTGGGGGGCCACAAATCTATTTCCTTGTAATTGTCTATCAATGATGTATACTTTCATAGTAAAACAATGTGAGGAGGACTTTTTATTATGACAGATGATGAATTCTTTTTTGGTAGGGTATTTGACTTAAAATCCAAGCAAGCCCTAACTGATAAACTTGTTTACTATGATCCTGCTGATCTGACCACCCATGCCGTAATCACCGGTATGACAGGCTCAGGTAAAACGGGCATGGGTATCATCCTATTAGAAGAAGCAGCTCTGCAGGGTATCCCAGCTATTTTGATAGACCCAAAAGGAGATCTAACAAATCATCTTTTACACTTCCCGGACTTACTGCCTTCCGATTTTGAACCTTGGGTGGATGCTGACGCAGCCCGAAGAGCTGGCCAAACTACCGCTGAAGCAGCGCAAGCAGCATCTTCACTCTGGCAGAAAGGCTTAGCGGATTGGGGGATTGGCAAAGAAAGAATTCAAGCGCTAGGCGATAAAGTAGATTACGCCATTTACACACCCGGTTCCGATTCGGGATTTCCTGTAAGTATTTTGGCGTCGCTGGAATGCCCGGATATCCCTTGGGAAGGCAATAAGGAATTGCTGCGTGAGCGCATCGCAAGTACGGTGACAGCACTCCTGGAATTAATGGGCATGAAGAATATTGACCCTGTACGTTCAAGAGAACATATTTTACTCTCAAATATCTTCGAAGCAGCCTGGAGTGAGGGCAAAGATTTGGACTTGGAGAGCCTTATCATGCAAATTCAAAGTCCTCCGTTTGAAAAGCTCGGGGTATTTCCGCTATCAAAGTTTTACCCAGAAAAGGAACGCTTTGATTTAGCAATGACAATGAACAACTTCCTGGCCGCCCCAGCCTTTCAATCCTGGCTGGAAGGCGCAGCATTGGATATTCAAAGATTTCTTTACACGTCGAGTGGAAAACCACGCCACAGCATATTTTACTTAGCACATCTTTCAGACTCAGAGCGGATGTTCTTTATAACCCTGCTTTATTCAACCATCGAAACCTGGATGCGCACACAATCCGGCACAAGCGGATTGCGGGCTATTGTGTATTTCGATGAAATTGTTGGATACCTTCCACCTATCGCGAATCCACCAAGTAAACCGCTCATCTTAAGAATGCTTAAGCAAGCGCGCGCATTTGGCGTTGGTCTGGTTTTAGCAACCCAAAACCCTATTGACCTTGATTACAAAGCGTTGTCCAATGCAGGTACGTGGATGATTGGCAAACTGCAAACTGATCAAGATAAACAACGCCTGTTAGACGGCTTGGAAGGTCTGACAGGAGGGTTAGAAAGGGCTTATTTTGACAAGACCATTTCTGAGTTGGGTAAGCGGGTTTTCCTGCTGCATAATGTGCATTCAAAGGCCCCGGTGGTTTATACAACGCGCTGGGCGATGAATTACCTAACCGGGCCTATCACACGAGACAGGCTTGCAGAATTGAACGCTTTAGTAGGGGCGGACAGCAATGGAAAGTCTGCAAGGGCAGCCAGGGAGGCTGTTACAGAGGAATCTAAAACCACTTTTTCATTAGGCAATACCATGCAGCCTGTTTTGTCCTCTTCTGTTGTTGTGCAGTACCTACCGGTTAACCGCGGTTTATCGGAAGCATTGGGCGATTTAAAACAGCAATTCAAAGGTGCCCCGCCATCTCCAAAGTACTTCTACAAACCGACTGCTTTTGGTCAAGCTACGCTTTACTATGCAGATCGAACATATAATGTTGATCATGAGGCGCAAATTGCAGCACGGGTTGAAGGTATGGAACAGCGTGGGCTGGTGCGCTGGGAAGATTATTTAGTCGACCCACTTCAGCTAGAACAATTTGAATCCGGGCCGCTTCCTGACGCGAGTTTTGGAGATTTAGTATACCCATTTGATACTGAAAAAAATATTTCAGACCTCTCCAAAGATTTTATCGATTGGATTTACCGCACCCAATCTCTTAAACTTCTTTACAACGATGTGCTAAAAATTCAAGCAGAAGTCGGTGAAAGCCCTGAGGCTTTCAAAGCACGCTGCGAAAAAGCAGCCAAGGAATCCTTAGATGGGGAGATCAAAAAAGTTCAAGCTAAATATGAGAAGCAGAAAGACGCAATACAAGTTAAATTGCGTAGGGAGGAACTTGAACTTGACAGGGATAAAAAGGAACTTTCTGGGCGCAGATTAGAGGAAGCGGGCAAAGGCTTGGAAAATGTATTAAAAATCTTTGGATCTGGAAAAGCCAACTTGGGTACTTCTGTAACAAAAAGACGCATGACTGCTAACGCAAAAGCAAAAGTTGAAGAATCTGAACAGGAAATTGAATATTTGACCAAGCAATTGGCAGAGTTAGAGCAAACCATGGCTGAAGAAATTGAATCGGTAAAGGAAAAATTACTTGGAATTGCCGAGTCGATTAAAGAGGTCAATATTGCACTCTTAAAGAAGAATATCTTGCTTGATAAGTTTGGCTTGGTTTGGGTACCTTATTATGCCTTTGAGTCAGGTAAAGATTGGATAACAGTACCGGCTTATAAGTAAAATTTTAGTGGTGCAGTAGAAAATACTGCACCACATTTTTAAATAATGATCTATTAGGTTTTAGAACAACTCAAAAGTTTAACATTGCTTATCGACTAGGCTGAACTGAAGTAATGGCACCTAGCTGGTTAACTTCTAATTCCCACTCACTGCCAATAACCGCCTGTGAAAAAAGGTCCACATTATTGGTAGTGTAGGTTAACTGATCGCCATCTGCATTGAAGACGATTGTGTAAGTTTCACTTTGCTGCCCATATCTTTCTGTTGAACTGAGAGTTGTGTTGGGCCATCTTGGTTGAAGGTCATAACCAGATAAGGTTAAGGTATCAATAACCGTCCAAGCCATTCCCTCGTACTCGCAGTAATCATCATAAACGCGATACTCGCAGTCTTGCCTCACCTCACCAATGCCTGTGCCGGTGTCAACAGTGTATGGTTCACCACAGACCTCGGTTGCATTGGCTTGTGGTTGATCTGATGTGTAACGATACTCCGTTGAACAGGCCACCAGGTTTGCCCCATCTGGAATCTCATCATACCAAGTCCGTCCTCTGACGGTTGTATACCCTTCGACCAAAACAGTACGTTCCCAACCTACAGCCTCCACGGTGGCATTGGTTGTTTCGGTTGATAACATCTGGAAGATAAATATGCCGCCGACGATACAAGCTACCAGGATGGCTAGAATCAAAAGGATAAGGCATCCCTTTGAAAGTTGCTTTGGCTGAGTCGTGGGGCTTACAGGGGTTTTATCTCGATCCTCAATTTTTTCCCCACTGGCGCGCACTTCTGCATCGATGCTAATATCGCTGCCGCATTTTTTACATAAATTATCGGTAGATAAGTTACGCGTGCCGCAATAGGGGCAGTGCTTATCAGGGCCTGTTTTTGCCATTCGGATGAGCGCTTCATCCTTGATGAATTCGAATTTTTCTTGATCGACCTTCTCGAATTGCACATCGGGTGGTTGGGGTGCGCCACAACTTGTGCAAGATTTAATGGGGCCAGGGTTTTCAGTGCCGCAAAATGCACATTTCCAAATCAAGTAAACATAGCCTAAAATTTTCTTTGCCACAATTCCTCCAGGCTTAAGTGTGCAAACTACATCCTAACTTAATCCATATTATAGATAATAAAGTGCTTTTAATCTACCTAACTTAACTTTTGAGTTATAAAGCTCCATTTTTCAAACTTTACTCTAACTGGTGATTCGATTTTTAATTGGTGGTTTGGCTAACTTCGGATTGCATGGATCTTATACTAATTAAACTAATAAGAGAAACCAAAGGCGGAAATCCAATCAAGAGGGGTAATATCAATACTATAGTGAATATGCTAAGGAGCAAGGCCACAAATCCAATAACGATGACATGAACCGGATAGGAAAAGATAAAAGCGAAACTTCTTTTCCATGCACCAATCAATGATTTGTCATCATTCATTGTAAAGAATCCCGGTGTATAAAATTGTACTAAGAAGAAAATGCTCCCAAGAATTATTGTGAACCCGACTAGCAAGTAAGCCCAACTGGCTTTTATATTAATGTAAAACCAGAGATTAATGACAGTAAAGAAGATTCCTGCGAAACAAACAACTCCCCAAGCTAAGCTTTTTAAGAAATGGCTTTTAAACCCAATCCAAAATCCAACAAAGCCGGTCTTTGTGCCATTTATGAGTTGATTGGTTTCGTAAAAAATCCCCATTAAGCTGGCAGGCAACAAGATAATTGTCAGGCTGAGTAATACAGCCAAGAGGCTGACCAATACCTGGTTTGCCCAATCATCCCACCAAAGCTTAAATGATTTGCTTACGGCTCTAAATCCACTTGTTAGTTCACTGTTTATCATTGTCTATGCCAATGATTATAATATAAGCGCAAAATAGGAATAAGTAGGTTAATACTTAAAAATGACAAACCCAACGTTCATCTCACCGATTGATTACACATCTGAAGTCGAACCAGAAAGTGTTGGCATCAATTCCAAAAAACTAGAAAAACTTGTTCAAGTTTTTGAAGGGCAGGTTCGTGTTGAAAAATTGCATCCTTCAGCCCAATTGGTTGTTTTGCGCCATGGAAAAGTGGTTTTAAATCGGGCTATCGGCATAAGCAGGGGAAAATCAATCGATCCTGATACGTCCTTTCTAACTTTCTCGGTTAGCAAAGCCCTGACGGGTATTTGTTTACACAAACTCATTGAAGATGGATTGGTTGATATAAATGCAAAGGTAGCAGATTATTGGCCTGGATTTGGCTGTAAAGGCAAAGAGGATGCAAGGATAAAGCATGTCTTTTTACACCAGGCCGGCATACCCGCCCCTCATCTGTATTCTCAAATTTTAGTATGGCCGTTTTGGCGGTTGGTAACTTTGCATGTTGCAAAAAGCGCGGCTGTTTTCCCCCCTGGGACTAAGAGCGCCTATCACTTACTGAACTATGGATTCATCATTGGAGAAGTAGTGAGGCGGGTGACTGGCCAAAGCATCTCAAAATACCTCAAAGAAAATTTTCTTGATCCGCTAGGAATGGGTAATAGCTATATGCCTCTACCTTATCGAGAATACCTAAACTCACCTAGGTTGGAAACAGATGAAAGGCAACTTAAAACCGCAGTTACTTTATTTAATTTCCCACACCTAAGACATGCTTTGATGCCTGCTGCCACCTTACACAGCAGCGCGAAAGACCTGGCGATCTTTTACCAAATGCTGCTCAACGGCGGCACTTATGCTGGTAAAAATTTTCTTGTCCCCGAAACAATTGCCTTTGCCATAAGCGAGGGATGTGCTGGCTTTGATGAAACAACACATTCATATCATCGCTGGGCGTATGGCTTTCACCTGGGTGGAAAAATTGAAACCCCAGAAGGCGAGAAATATTTAGGTATGGGCTCAGGAGCCAGCCAGAGCGCCTTCGGGCATTTTGGTATGGCATCCAGCCTTGCTTTTGCAGATCCTGTTGCCGATTTAGTTTTTATGTTTACTTGCAGTAAGCTGATCGACTCAGGAAAAGTTCGTAACCAACCTCTATTAGAAGCGCTTTGGGAATCTATTATCTAAACCAACTATTGTTAAATCCCCACTTAAAATAAAAACCAGGGTAATTTGATTTACCCTGGTCTTCAACAACGCGCTTACTTTTTTAATTCGTCTGGAAGGACAGGAATCACTAATTCCATACCAGGCTTAATTTTGTTGGGATCATCTCCAATGACTTTCTTGTTGAAATTGTAGATAATTTTCCAATATTTTTCAGTTGCATGGCCGTAATACTTTAAGGCGATACTGCTCAAGGTATCATCTTTCGTTACGGTGTGTTTCTTTAAGCCAGCTTCTTGAACTTCCTTAAGAATTTCTGTAGCCTCTTCGCCAAATTTCTTTACTTTACCAATTAAATCTTTCATTTTTCTCCTTGTTTGATGTAATTTGGTTGTGATATGCTTATTATAGTTAAAAACTTATAAGATTTCAAATGAGTTGAAATTTGGAGAAAAATATGTTATTAGCCCATGAGTCGGTATTGATTATCATTGATGTACAAGGGAAGCTTGCCAGGGTTGTAGAAAATAGCGAAGCCTGTATCAATAAAATTAAAAAGTTGATCCAAATTGCTAAAGTTTTAGAAATTCCCACGATGTTAACAGCCCAGGTGCCTGAGAAATTAGGTTCAACCATACCCGAAGTCGCCGAATTGCTTCCTGGATTGTGTGATATACCGCGTACTTCCTTTAGTGTATTTCGAAACGCCCAAATTTGTGCGAATTTAGGAAATTTAGGCCGACCAAACGTAATTATTTGCGGTTTTGAAACACATATTTGCTTATATCAAAGTGCTACTGACCTGCTCAACGCTGGCTATGCGGTTCATTTGGTCGCGGACTGTACATCTTCGCGGGTGGATTTCAACAAGCAAATTGCCTTGACAATGCTAACAAAAGCTGGCGTCCATCTAACCACTGTTGAAATGGCAATGTTTGAAATGTTGAGAGATGCCAAGCACCCCCGATTCAAACAGCTGGCATCCTTGATCAAGTAGAAACAATTTTATTAATGGGTGTGTTTCTTTGGCCTATTGGGGCGGAATGATTTAAAAAAATTATTAAACAAGACATCGAAAACTTGGGGATTATTATTAATAAATTTCAAATAGAAATTATTAAAATTAAATGATATATTTATTCAGATAATTTCGGAGGTTTGTATGTCCAATCAATCTGGAAAAAGAAAGTCTAAGAAAACTTGGTGGCGAAGTCTGCTTATCATTTTTCTTTTGTTAATCATTTCTGCAGCTGTTTATTTATATATTATGTATAACCGGAATCAGCAAGCTATGGCAAGTTTGCAGAATTTACAAACTTTTACGTATAGCAAAGGCAACTTGGAAGCAAGTGTCAGCGGTACAGGTCGTGTCAGGGCTAATCAGACTGCCACACTCACTTGGGCAACCAGTGGAACTGTGGGACAGGTCAATGTAAAAGTGGGAGATAAACTCAACGCAAATGATATCTTAATGTCTTTGGATGAGGAGAATCTGCCTATTGATATTCTACAGGCTGAGATGGAGGTCATCTCAACCCAAAAGTCACTTGATGAACTTTACGAAAATGCGAGTTTGCAATTGGCTCAATTGGAGTTAGACCTTATCAACGCCCAACAAAACCTGGAAGACTTAAAAAAGGATCGTGTGGTAATGAATTACCGTCGTTGTACTGACGAGCGCATTGAAGAATTTCAAGAAGACTATGATGATGCTTTTGAAGCGCACGACTTAAGACCTACAGATGAAACTTTGCGAGCGGTTGATACTGCCTTGGCTAATCTGCGCTACTGCGAGGCAGGATACACAGAAGATGAAGTTAAAGAAGCTGAAGCAAAGCTGGATTTGGCTAAAGAAAACATCACTAGCCTTGAGTTACAAATCACAAAATTAAAAGATGGCCCTGATCCTGTTGATGTAGCTGTCTTAGAGACCCAGCTGGAAATTGCGCGCACCCGTATAGCCCAAAAACACATCAAAGCACCTTTTGAGGGTATTGTAACTGAAATTGTTTCACAAACAGGTGACCTGGTTGCACCAGGATTGAAGGCTGCCCAAGTCACTGATTTATCAAAACTCTTAGTAGACGTGCAAATATCTGAAGTGGATATCCCGACTGTTGCTCTAGGTCAACCGGTTGAGCTGGTCTTTGATGCTTACTTTGAAGAAGCCTGTTCGGGTGAGGTGAATGAAATATCACAAGTGGGCAATGAATCCCAAGGTGTGGTTACATACACGGTAACGATAAATTTAAACGGCTGCCAGGAAAAAATCAAGCCAGGCATGACGGCTGCAGTTAACATCATTACTGACCAAATTTCAGAAACCTTCATTGTGCCAAGCGAGGCGGTTATTAACCTTGAGGGCCAGGATAGCTTATATGTCTTGCGTGATGGCATGCCAGTTCCTGTTCCTGTATTGGTCGGGGCCTATTCCAATCGTCAAATTCAAATCCTAGAAGCGGATATCAAAGAAGGCGAATTAATCGTCATTAATCCCCCGGTAAGTGTGCTAAGTGCTATGGAGCAAAGAGGTCGAATGCCTGGTTTCATGACCGGGAGATAGAGAATGGCAAGAAACCCAAACGTCATCCAAGTCATTGACTTGAAAAAGATTTACCTAATGGGTGATATTGAAGTGCATGCTCTCAGGGGCATCACATTTAACGTTCACCGAGGCGAGGTCGTAGCGATTATGGGGCCTTCCGGTTCGGGTAAATCTACCCTGATGAACATGATAGGCTGCCTTGATTCCCCAACCAGCGGAGAATATTATTTGGACGATGAACTTGTATCCGAATTAGTCGATGACGAGCTGGCCGTGGTTCGCAATCGGAAAATTGGGTTTGTTTTTCAAAAATATAACCTTCTACCACGTGCTACAGCTTTAGAAAACGTAGAGTTGCCGTTGCGCTATGCGGCTGCAAATGGTAATCGCAGAGCACGTGCACTACAAGCGCTTGAGGACGTTGGCCTTTCAGATCGGGTTAGTCATAAACCCAACGAATTGTCTGGCGGACAGCAACAGCGGGTTGCAATTGCCCGTGCACTCGTCAATGATCCTTCGATCATCTTGGCAGATGAACCAACCGGGAACCTCGATACCAAATCTGGCAAAGAAATCATGGACCTTTTATTAAAGCTGAACAAACAAAGTGGTACCACTTTAGTAATTGTTACGCATGATCCTAATATTGCTAATCAAGCCCAACGGGTGGTGCACTTGTTAGATGGATTGATTGTTGATCAAGAATAATTATGATGAGAATTTTCCTTTCTATTAAAGAGGCTTTTCGAAGCATTAATGCCAATAAAACCCGGGCATTTCTCACCATCCTTGGTATCGTCATCGGTGTAGGTTCGGTCATTGCCTTGTTGGCAATTGGGCAAGGGGCAGAAAGCAGCATCACCGGCGAAATTGAAAGCATTGGTACCAACATCATTTATATTATGCGCGGTAACAGCAGTGAAGATGTTACTAATCCAAAACCGCTGACTTTATCTGATGTTGATGCCCTCAGCAATCCAAACCGTGCACCTAGTGTTGCCTTTGTTTCACCCATTATTAACGGGAACACAAAATTAACCTATAGCGGCAACAGTGCTAATACATCCATCACAGGTGTTACACCAGCTTACGCTGTCGTGCAAAACATTACCCTTTCCGAAGGTACATTCATCACAGAAACCCAGGTCGATGGCAACTCAGCGGTGGTTGTTCTTGGGCCAGATATTGCTGAAGAATTAATTGGACGCAGGCAGGATGTGGTCGGCTTGATAATCAGGATCAACGGCTTTCCTTACCGGGTCATTGGTCTAACAGAAGCCAAAGGTGGATCCCAATTCAATAATCCAGATATGAATGTATTTATTCCTATTACAACAGCACAAATGCGCATTAAACGAAGTAATGTTGCTAACCAGGTTGATATGATTATTGTACAGGCAAAGAATAGTGAAAGTGTAGACTTGGCTATCAGGGATTCAAACACCATCATGAGAGATTCACATCGCCTAAGCGCCAGGCAGCCCAATGATTTTACGATTACTAATCAACAAGATTTCCTCTCAATTGCAAAATCCATTACCAATGTGCTGACCATTTTCTTGGGAGGCATTGCGGGTATCTCCCTCTTGGTGGGTGGTATTGGCATTATGAACATCATGCTGGTTTCTGTGACTGAGCGGACGCAAGAAATTGGCTTGCGCAAAGCTTTAGGTGCCAGGCGTTCAGATATCATGATTCAATTCTTGACGGAATCTGCCTTGCTCAGCCTGATTGGCGGGCTAATTGGTATCCTGTTGGGATGGCTTTTGGGAATTTTGGTAGGCGCAATAGCCAATCGTACAGGTACGCCACTCAACCCCCAGATTGAGTTCAATGCTGTTTTGCTTGCCACAATTTTTTCTGCGGCAGTCGGGATATTCTTTGGCTACTATCCTGCCAGCAGGGCTGCCAGGTTGCAGCCAGTAGAGGCGCTTAGGTACGAATAAGTAGAATCCTAATATGTTCTAGTAGCATATTGTCAGATTAAACAAAAAGCCCCAAGACGTGACACTCGGTCTTGGGGTTTTATTAATTCTTAGGTTAAGTACTAAGGCCGTTTTCCTAAAGTGACGGGCACTTCCATTCTTTCACCATCTCTAAAAATGGTAAAAGTAATCACATCGCCAGGCTTCTTATTTAGGATCATATAACTCAAAAGGTCACTGAACTCGCGGACTTCACGTTCATCAATCGCAACGATCAAATCGCCGCCGGCCAGTACGCCAGCAAGGTCTGTGGATCTTGTGCCTGCTTTAAGGCCAGCATCATCTGCAGGACCACCTGAGACGATAGTGGTGATGTAAGCGCCAGTAGATTGAGGTAGATCAAGCGTTTCTACAAGTGTAAGGTTCAGGCTGTTTAGACTTGAAAGACCTAAGTAGGGATAGTCATAATAACCTTGTGAAATTAGTGAGGGCAAAACCCTGCGCAGAATATTGGATGAAATTGCAAAACCAATGCCAGTATTGACCGGGTCGCCAGTCATGGTTATGCCGGATGTTTGAATAGCCCGGTTGATGCCAATAACTTCGCCGTTCAAATTAAGCAGTGGTCCTCCAGAATTACCGGGGTTGATTGAGGCATCGGTTTGGATCAGATCGCCGGCTGTAAAATACAAGCCTTGCGAGGTCTGCCGGATGGAGTCTAAAACACGTCCGCGCGCAGAAACAATACCAACCGTCATTGTGCCGCTTAGGCCGTACGGGTTTCCAATCGCTACAACAGTTTGACCGACCATTGCCAGGTCAGAGTCACCCAAGGTAAGGGGAAATAGCAGGTCAGGGTCGACATCAACTTTGAGTACAGCAATATCGGAGTCAAGATCGTTGCCAATCACATCGGCATAGACTTTTAGGCCCGAGGAGAAGTCCACTTCTACTGTTTCAGCATTTTCTACCACATGATAGTTTGTTACGATATGACCTTCTTTGTCAATTACAAAGCCAGAGCCCTGCCCATTGCCAAGATTGCTGATGACCTGGATGGAAACCACACCGGGGCTTACCTCTTCGTAAATTTTTACCAGGGAATCCTGCATTAAGGCATAATCCGGCATAGTAATGATTGGGTCGCTATCCGGAACAATCATCGTTGGTTCTACAAGTTGTTCTGGTTGAACAGCTTGAGTGTTTTCGTCTGTCATTGATTTTGGTAGAGCAAAAGAAAATTGACAGGCAATCGTTGTTAGTGAAATAATCAAGATGATGGTTATGATGAGCCATTTGTTACGTTTCATTTTAGTTATCCTTCGTTATTAGTTTGCACACTGATTGTGTATCTATTCTAAGCTTAAATTGTTTGAATTTTGTTAGTATTTTATGTAATAAGTATTAGTCAAGTCAAGTTTTGGGCACAAGCTTTTTAGCATTGTTTTAATCTAAAGAAACATAAAATTCTTTTCAATGCAATACTTCCCACTGCATTTATGAAATTAATCGATTGGTATTTAGAGTAGACCAATATTGAATTTTGGTAGATGAGTCTAATGCTTAAGTGGTTTTGACGTCTGTTAAAGGAATTCTAATTTGAAAATGGTTTCAGACTGTTGGCGAAGTATCTTGGACCCCCAATGATAAATTACTGTATAATTACAAAAAGGAAGTACGTAAGATTTAATGATGGAGAATGATTATGTCAATGAAATATAAGATAGGAATGATAATTGGGATGTTGTTTTTAATCCTAATATCAGCTTGTGAAAGGCCAGCCTCAAAAGCGCCGATTGCCAAACCAGAATCAGGTGAAGCAATTGTCACACCCCTGCCAATTGATCAACAGATTTTAAATGCTACTATGACCGCCCAGGCGATTATGAAGGAATTCAATCAACCTACATCGGGAAGTGATGCTGATAATAAGGATGAACCTCAACAAACTGACCAGGAAGAAACCCAAATTCCCACCGCCATAATGACGGAAGAGTTTACACCTACCGCGCTGCCACCAACGCCTGAGTTAACCAAGCCAGAAGTCTACACTGTAAAACAAGGTGAATTCCCGTTTTGCTTGGCAAGGCGTTTTGATGTTGACCCTGATGATTTATTGTCTATAAATGGCTTAAGTGGTGCACCTGCCCCAGGCACAGAATTAAAAATCCCTCAATCTGGTTCATTCCCAGCTGAAAACCGGGCATTATTAGATCATCCCGATACATGGACAGTCAGCGCTGGGGAGACCATCTACCAGATAGCTTGCGCTTATGGCGATGTATATCCAGAAGCGATTATTGCGGTCAATGGGCTGGTTGAACCGTACGACCTGACTGCAGGACAAATTCTTCAGATACCATAAGTTTCCCCCTTTTTTTACTTTAAAGCCGACTCAACAGCCGGCTTTTTGTGTTTAAAATGAAATGATATAAATTCCGGATAATTAGCTGGATATAATAAAGCTGAATCTGAAATACGAACGGAGACAAATGGATAATTTTAAAATACTTACCCGAAGGAAGGTACTTAAGAGCCGTGCATTTGATATCGAGAAAGTAGATTTTTGCTTGCCTAATGGGAAGCAGCACAGCTATGATTTGGTGGATCATCCTGATGCGGTTACCATCCTGCCAATAAATGAACAAGGTGAGGTATATTTCGTGCGGCAGTACCGTGTGGGTGCAGAAGCGCTCTTATTAGAATTACCGGCTGGGGTGTTGGATGCTGGAGAAGAGCCAGAAGTAGCGGCCCGACGTGAGTTAAGGGAGGAGATCGGAATGGATTGTGAGCGCCTGGACAAAATTGGTGAATTCTTTATGTCACCAGGTTACACAAATGAATACATGACAGTCTTTTTAGCATCAAACTTGTTTTCTTCGCCTCTTTCACAAGATGATGATGAGTTTCTTGAAGTATTAGCGATTCCCCTAACCCATGTTTTCGAATTACTGAAGTCTCAGCAAATCCTGGACGGCAAGACAATCTCAAGTTTCCTCTTTGCTTTACCAAAACTAGCTGAATTGTTCCCTGGTGTAAAGTATTGAGGTTTTTCTTCTCAATTTTCCAACGAATTCAGGAAGTTCTAAGACTCAAACCAAGATTTTAAGATAAAATTGAAGTTTGGACACAGATAATATTTTTCTTGGTAGGTATTGAATATCATCTTACCTTTACAATAAACAACTTATTTACAAGGAGTAAAACATGAAACGTGAAATGGTAATGACCGATGCAAATGAGGCTACTGCACATGTAGCTTTTCGTTTAAGCGAAGTTATTGCAATTTATCCAATCACCCCTTCTTCTGGAATGGGCGAATATGCAGATGCCTGGGCTGCTGAGGGCATACCGAATATCTGGGGCACAATCCCAAATGTTGTACAGATGCAGTCGGAAGGTGGCGCTGCTGGCGCAGTGCATGGCGCTTTGCAGGCAGGTGCCCTTTCAACAACTTTTACCGCCTCGCAGGGTTTATTATTGATGATCCCGAATATGTACAAGATTGCTGGCGAACTGACCCCTACAGTCTTTCATGTTTCAGCGCGATCATTAGCAGCGCAAGCCCTGTCCATTTTTGGTGATCATTCAGACGTTATGGCTGTCAGGCAGACAGGTTTTGCCCTCTTAGCCTCATCATCCGTCCAGGAAGCCCAAGATATGTCTGTAATCGCCGAAGCTGCAACGCTGCGCTCGCGAATTCCATTCGTGCACTTCTTCGATGGCTTCCGCAGTTCACATGAAATCAATAAGATTGTTCGTATCTCAGATGATGAAATGCGGGAAATGATCGACCATGATTTTATCGTTGCACACCGTCAGCGCGCTATGTCCCCAGATAAGCCTGTCTTGAGAGGCACCGCCCAAAATCCTGACGTATATTTCCAGGGCAGGGAGACAGTTAATCTTTTCTACGAGAAATGTCCTGAAATTGTTGAAGAGGAAATGCAAAAATTTGGCAAATTAACCGGCAGGAATTACCGCCTGTTTGAATATTGCGGGGACCCTGAAGCGGAACGAGTCATCATCATTATGGCTTCTGGTGCAGAGACTGCGGCAGAAACTGCAAAAGTATTGACTGCGCAGGGCGAAAAAGTAGGCGTTGTTAACGTTCATCTTTACCGGCCATTCTCACTGAAACATTTGCTGCAAGCACTCCCAGCAACCGTCAAGAAAATAGCTGTGCTTGACCGCACCAAAGAACCTGGCGCAAATGGCGAACCGCTCTACCTAGATGTAATAAATGCACTGCGTGTAGGTCTTGATTCCGGTTTGGCACCATTCAAAGAATTACCCCACGTTGTTGGTGGACGTTATGGCTTATCATCTAAGGAATTCACACCAGCTATGGTTAAAGGCGTTTTTGACGAACTTAAGAAAGATCAGCCAAAAACAAACTTTACAATTGGTATTATCGATGATGTTACCAATACCAGCCTAGAGTATGATCCGACCTTTGAAACCCTGGAGAAGTCTGTAGTCCAAGCAATGTTCTTTGGTCTTGGGTCGGATGGCACAGTCGGCGCAAATAAGAACTCAATCAAGATCATCGGTGATGAAACCGAAAATTACGCCCAGGGCTATTTTGAATATGACTCCAAAAAATCTGGGGCTGTTACCGTTTCGCATTTACGCTTCGGGCCACAACCGATTAGAGCTCCTTATCAAATCTCAGAAGGCCAGGCAAGTTTTGTCGCCTGCCACCAACTCTCCTTTGTTGAAAAATTTGATATGCTGAAATTTGCGCGTCCTGGCTCGGTTTTCTTGATGAACAGCATTTATGGACAAGATAAAGTTTGGGATACGCTGCCCAAAGAAATGCAAAAAGACCTGATTGAAAAGAAGATAGAATTCTATGTTATAGATGCTTACGAAGTAGCTGATAAAACTGGCATGGGCCAACGCATCAATACCATCATGCAGACCTGTTTCTTTGCAATAAGTGGCGTCCTACCTAAAGACGAAGCGATTTATCAGATCAAGAAATCAATTGAAAAGACATATGGCAAGCGCGGTGAAGCTGTTGTGCAGAAAAACTATGCCGCAGTTGATCAGGCCTTAGCTAACCTGCATAAGGTGACCGTTCCAGATAAAGTGACCAGCACCTTCACTCGCCGGCCTCCTGTGCCCGCTGAAGCGCCAGAATATGTGCGTGATATCCTTGGTATGATCATTGATCGCCGGGGTAATGAGGTGCCTGTTAGCGGGATGCCCGTCGATGGCACATTCCCTGTGGGAACCACGAAGTGGGAAAAGCGCAATATCGCCCTGGAAATTCCAGTCTGGGAACCTGATATTTGCATCCAATGTGGCCGCTGTTCCTTTGTTTGTCCGCATGCCGCCATTCGAACAAAAATATACCCGAATGAGCTGCTAGAGAAAGCGCCTGAGGCCTTCAAACATACTGAATCTAAAGCCAGGGAATGGCGTGAAGGGTATGCTTTCACTGTCCAGGTTGCCCCAGAAGATTGTACCGGCTGCGGTATGTGCGTGGAAAACTGCCCTGGGAAGGATAAGACTGACCCAAGCCGCAAGGCTATTAACATGAAACCTCAACCGCCTATTAGGGAACAAGAAATTAAGAACTGGGATTACTTCCTTTCCCTACCACTGATAGATCGGGCAGCAATTTCACCTCACCTAGTTAAAAATTCACAGCTCTTCGAACCGCTGTTTGAGTTCTCCGGTGCTTGCGCTGGTTGTGGAGAAACACCGTATATTAAGCTTGCCACACAACTTTATGGCGATCGTATGATGGTTGCAAATGCCACTGGTTGTTCATCCATCTACGGCGGCAACCTTCCCACAACGCCTTATACGAATAATGCTGACGGGCGCGGGCCAACATGGTCTAACTCGCTCTTTGAAGATAATGCCGAGTTTGGCTTAGGCATGCGGTTAACCATTGATAAATTCACTGAATACGCCAGGGAGTCGTTAGATAAATTATCCGCTAAGGTCGGAAAAGAATTGGCAGATGAACTCTTGAATGCCACCCAAAAAACTGAAGCTGACATCCAAGCTCAGCGCAAGCGTGTTGCTGAGTTAAAAAAGATCTTGGGTGAGATGAATACACCCGAAGCGAGAAACCTACTTTCACTATCCGATTACCTGGTGCGCAAAAGCGTCTGGATAATTGGTGGTGATGGTTGGGCTTACGATATTGGCTATGGTGGCTTGGATCATGTCCTTGCCTCTGGAAGGGATATTAACGTGCTGGTTTTAGATACCGAAGTTTATTCCAATACCGGCGGCCAATCCTCAAAAGCCACGCCGCGTGCCGCGGTTGCCAAGTTCGCTGCCAATGGTAAGAATATGCCTAAGAAAGACCTAGGTATGATGGCAATGAGCTATGGAAGCATCTATGTTGCCCGCGTAGCCATGGGTGCGAATGATAACCAAACCCTTAAAGCATTTGTTGAAGCGGATGCTTACGAAGGTCCATCCCTGATCATTGCCTACAGCCATTGTATTGCACATGGCATTGATATGAAAAAGGGTCTAATACAACAAAAACTCGCTGTCAACAGTGGGGCATGGCCGCTCTTCCGCTATAACCCCGATCTGGTTGATGAGGGCAAGAATCCACTGCAATTGGATTCAAAAGAACCCACTATAAAAGTATCAGAATATGCATACAACGAAACCCGTTACCGTATGCTTGTTCAATCTAATGAAGTCCGGGCAGAACAGCTTATGATCAATGCCCAAAAAGATGCTGAAAAGCGTTGGAATCTGTACAGCCAAATGGCGGCGATGCAATATGATACAAACAAGGAAGAATAAGCAAAGAATAATAAATAATCTAGGGTAGAATAAACGGTGACAGTCAAAGACTGTCACCGTATAATTTAACAAAGGAGTGAGAAAATGGCAGACCTTACCACAAATTACCTGGGATTAGAACTAAAAAACCCCCTCATAGCATCTGCATCTCCCCTTTCCAAGCGGATTTCATCCGTAAAACATATGCAGGATGCAGGCATCAGTGCGGTAGTACTTTATTCACTCTTTGAAGAGGAAATTAGGCATGAAAGCTTGGAATTGGATTACTACCTGAACAAAGGCACAGAACAATATCCAGAGGCACTGACCTACTTTCCAGAGTTAGATTATTCTGATATGGGAACTGAAAAGTACCTCAACCACATAAAGACCCTGAAAGAGTGTGTTCAGATTCCAGTTATTGCCAGTTTGAATGGCGTTTCAAACGGGGGATGGATTAAGCTGGCGAAGCAAGTTGAGCAAGCTGGTGCTGATGCCCTAGAGCTGAATATCTTTCATTTGCCTTTAGATAAGTCTGCAGAAAGCGGTTCAATTGAGAAAAATTATATCAAGCTGATTGCGGAAATTAGAAAAATTATCAACATTCCTGTTGCATTAAAACTCTCCCCCTACTTTACGTCCATTCCACATATCTCTGCCCGGGCAATTGCTGCTGGGGCTAATGGGTTGGTCTTGTTTAATCGTTTTATGCAGCCAGATATTGACGTAGAAACTTTAGAAGTATTACCACGCCCCAATTTGAGTACCTCGAATGATTTATTACTGCCGCTTAGATGGATTGCCCTATTGTATGGCAAGCTACAAACAGATTTTGCCTTGAGCAGTGGCATTCACACACATATTGACATGATCAAAGCCATTATGGCGGGCGCATCTGTCACCATGGTTGCCTCAGAATTCTTGCGCAATGGGATTGATCAGGCACAATTATTATTACAGGATCTAAATAGCTGGATGGACTCAAATGGCTATAAAAGTGTCAAGAAGATGCGCGGATGTATGAGTCAAGAAAAAACTGAAAATCCTGCTTCATTTGAACGTGCGCAATACATGAAAGCACTGCGTTCTTTTGAAGAGCACATATTGTGATCAATGACAAAAAGGTAAAAAATGAGCGTTGTTGATGAAATCAAAGCCCAGCTTGATATCGTTGATCTCATCTCTGAGTCAGTAAAACTACGCCACACTGGTAAAAACTACACAGGCTTTTGCCCTTTTCATAGCAATACCCGCACGCCTGCATTTGTGGTTTTTCCGGAAACCCAAACATGGCGCTGCTTTGGTCAGTGTAATGAAGGTGGGGATATCTTTGGCTTTGTAATGAAAAAAGAAGGCTGGGATTTTTCGGAAGCCCTAAATTTTCTTGCAGAAAAAG
This sequence comes from Anaerolineaceae bacterium, assembly GCA_040768105.1. Lineage (GTDB taxonomy): Bacteria > Chloroflexota > Anaerolineae > Anaerolineales > Anaerolineaceae > JAXGNE01. The sequence continues at coordinate 284,606 of JAXGNE010000008.1, read as the reverse complement.
CCGGTGTTACACTGACTGAATATTCCCCAGAAGATAAAACAGACAAAGACCTGCAAGATAAACTATCGGAATTATTAGAAAGAGCTGCGCTATACTTTCGTCAGCAGATGTTAGAAACACCTCCGGGTCGAGAAACCTTGAACTACCTGCACCAGCGCGGGCTGACTGACCAGACTATAAAAATATTCGGCCTTGGGCATGTTCCGGATGGTTGGGACGGTCTGCTAAACCACCTAAAGCATCTTGGCTATGATGAATCCATTATGCTAGAAGCAGGGTTAATCACTGAAAGGGAATCCGGCGGTTATTATGATCGCTTCCGGAACCGCTTAATGTTTCCTATTCGCAGTACTTATGGCAAAATGGTAGGTTTCGGCGGGAGGGTGCTCGATCCTAACGACGTCCCCAAATACATCAATTCACCCAAAACAGCGCTCTTTGATAAAGGCCGTTTGCTTTACGGACTTGACCAAGCAAGGCAAAGTATCCGGACAAATAACCAGGTTGTGATTGTGGAAGGATACATGGACGCCATTGCCTGTCACCAGGCAAACTTTACAAATGTCGTTTCACCAATGGGTACAGCCCTGACTGAGGATCAATTCCGGTTGGTTAAAAAATTTACCCGCCGCATCGTGCTTGCTTTAGACCCGGACGCAGCCGGTGAAAAAGCGACTCTACGCGGGCTGGAGACTGCCCGCCAGATTATGGACCAGGATGCAGAGTTGCGATTTGATGCTAGGGGATTACTGCATTTTGAGGCGCGTCTGAATGCAGATATCCGGATTGCTACTTTGCCAGGAGGAAAAGATCCGGATGAAATTGTGCTAGCTGACCCAGACTCTTGGCGGCAAATCATCAGTGCTGCCAAGCCAGTGGTTGAGCATGTAATGGAAACCTTGGTAGCCGCCAGGGATATCAACGATGCCAAGGTGAAAAGTGAAATAGCCGCACAGGTTTTACCCCTCATCGAAGACGTGCCTGACCGCGTTGAAAGAGAAGCCTACCGTCAGCGCCTGGCGCGTTTGATTAAGGTAGATGAACGCGCACTGCTTACACCAGCCCAAGAAATGACCCGTTTAAGAAATAAGCGGGGCACTCAAAAACAATCCCAAACGCAAGATCCGCGCAAGGTACCTGAGCTAAGCCGTTCAAACCGTGTTCTTGAAAAATACAGCATCCAATTTTTGTATAAAGATCCGGAAAAGATTTATCAATTGGACCACTTTTTGCAAAGTTTCGAACTTGAAAGTTTTAGTCATGAGGATTTCCTGGAAAGTGATTTTAAAACAGTGATGCTAACCGTCGAAAAATCACTTAAACAGGATGAGTATGCACCTAATGAATTTGTGGAGCGCAATTTATCTGAGACAATCTTGGATGAATTATCGCAATCAAGTAAGCTGCCTGACCTAACCAATGAGGTCCCAGAGCAGAAAGAATCAGCTGATTTGTTCAGAACGGTATTACGACTCCGGTTGAACAGGGTCAATGAGCATATTAACGACTTGCTATTCTTACAAAGTGAAGTCTCAGAAGATGACAATGAACTTGCCTTGGTTTACCAGGCAGAAGCGATGGCACTAATTAAAACCAGGAAGCAAATAGACACAGCCTTACAATCCCCCGCTGCTGCGGGTAGGGGTAAAAAGACTTGGTGAGAATAATCAATCTCATTCGTGTAAAATAGAATTAATAAGTTGAGCAAAATCTTATGAATGATTCTGACCCGATGTTGCCATCTAATCCGGAGGATAAACCAACCTCTGAATTTAATTCAGACTATATTGATGATTTGGTTGGATCCGAATTTATTGATGACCCTATTCGGCTTTATTTGAGAGAAATTAGCCAGATTGGCTTGCTGAATATTGATAACGAGTTTTACCTTGCTTCTTGTCTAAAGGCGCGAGATTTATTGGGTACTTTCAGCGGTGTTGATCTTGCTAAACTGGAAGATATTGAACAGATTGATTCGATTATTTACGATATCTACAAGGACATTCTTTATTTGTGGTCACAAGTACACTCAGATGTAGACCTGTTTCAAATTGATAAGCCTGATCTATTAGCCATTCTTGAAGAAGCTCAAAACCTCCAGGAGAATTGTCTTAGTTCGGGCAGCTCTTATGTGCGTAATTACTTTGCGGATGATCGATGGGGGGTTGACCGAAATTGGGAAGTATTAGTAAGGGATGTTTTTCAATTATTTCTTGGTTTTTATCTACTTCCACAATCGCTTTTAGTCAATCTGAAAGATGTCATAAATACTAAATCAAAAATTCCAAGCTTGTCCTTTCTTCGAAAACAGAACCTCTCTTCTGAAGAAATTTTATCGGCATTCGAAAAGGTTAAATCAAACGCTGACCAAGCAACACAAATTTTGGTGAAGTACAATTTGCGTTTGGTCATTAGCGTCGCCAAACGCTATGTAGGCCGCGGCATTCCTTTGCTTGATCTAATTCAAGAAGGCAATATTGGCCTATTGCGCGCAGTTGATAAATTTGACCCCACCAGGGGCTTTAAATTCAGTACCTATGCAACTTGGTGGATACGCCAGGCAATCAGCCGTTACATAGCTGAAAATGCCCGTACAATTCGAATCCCAGTGCACATGGTCGAATCAATTACAAAATTGCTGCGTTTACAACGCAGTATGGTCCAAAAATTAGGGCGCGATCCCACCTTTGCAGAAATGGCAATTGATTCAGGCTTCCTTTCTCAAGAAGATGTCAATGCATTGATGGACATGGAAAAAGATGGTGCTTTAAGCGATCCTGAGTTACTGAAAAGATGGGAAAACGCATCCCAAAAAGTTGAGCTGATACTGAAAACGGCAGAGGAACCCCTATCATTAGAAAGCCCGGTTGGTGATGAGGACAACAGCACCTTGGGAGATTTCATTGAAGACGAAGATGCCACCGAGCCAATGGATGCGGCTACACGTGAAATATTACGGGAAAAAGTACTTAAATCTTTAGATATTCTTTCCGAAAAAGAGCGTCAAGTATTGTCCATGCGCTTTGGTCTCTTAGACGGCATTGACCATACCCTTGAAGAAGTCAGTGATTACTTCAATGTGACCCGCGAACGAATCCGCCAAATTGAAGCATTAGCCCTGCGCAAGCTGCGCCACCCCACCAGCAGTAGAGAACTACGTGATTTTATGAATGAGTAGTTTGGTCTTTTGATATACCGGATTAATTGAAATTAAATTAAAAGAGCTCGCTGCCAGGCAAGCTCTTTTGTATTATCTAATTAATTTTTAGGGTCGATTTCCTCTTCCTTGTCCGCCTCGAGGACTATTGGATATGGCTTCCTCAAAAGCTTCTTGGGTCATTAGTTGTGGTTCGTAAACCAGGCCGGTTTGATTCTGATAATTAGAAGAAAACGCACTGAGATGATTTAAAGATGCTTTTAGTAGATTCTGATACATCAATTTGATGTCTGCTTTATCTGTCTGTCCAATGGCTTTTTCTAGGTCAAGAATATCTACTTCTTCAACAAGCCCGCCAACCTTTAGCGCTTCAGCTAATGATGCACCACCTTTTTCAACCAGGTCATCATATAAAGCTTGTAATTCTTCATTAACGAAAACGCCTCTTTCATCATTTTGAATAATATCAGTTATCCCATAATTTTCGAGCATTGATTTAACAGAATCGGTATGGTTTTGTTCACTTCCAGCAATGTTATTGAAAATATTCAATCCCCATTGATCATACAGGGTTAGGTAAACATCGCGGGCTAATTTTTCTTCCTCGCGCATATACAGCAAATCAGCCACTTCTTGCGTACTTAAATTACCCACTGCTAGAATTTCGCTTGATTCACTTGGCTCTTGTGCGGTAGTTTGATCAACATCCTCAATCTCAGCTTTTTCTTCCTCGACCTCATCCTGTATTTCACCAACAACAATTTCAGTTGTTTCGGGTTCGTTCACAATTGGGTTCTCATTCACATCAGTGGCTAATTTGCTCGGCATTGAGCAAGCTGAAAGAACTAGCACTGTACTGATCATCACAATAATCGCTTTTATAGAAATTTTCATTTTATATACTCCATCTATCACTTAAATAGTAATTTTAAATTTACAGTCTAAAACACCCAAATTGTATATGACACTTATTTAGAGCTAATGATCAAGTTGTGAATGATTTGTGTTAATATTGAATCAGTTATTGCTTTTCTTATTGTAAACGAACTGCTTTTAAACTGAAAAATATTTTCTACTCATGCTATCAACACTTAAGCCGAATTTTAAGGAATAAAAAATGAATACCCGGGAAAAAACAAGTCCCCTTTACACTCAAATTTACAATATAGTTTGCCAAATTCCGCCCGGCAAGGTAGCAACCTATGGACAAGTAGCTAAACTGGTCGGTGGCTGCACAGCCAGAATGGTAGGATATGCCCTCTCAGCCCTGAAAGACGGTAGGGATCCAAATGTGCCATGGCAGCGCGTCATTAATGCACAAGGTCGCATCAGCATGCATGGTGTAGGTAGCAGCATTCAACGCATGATCTTGGAAGAAGAAGGTATTGAATTCGATCAAACGGACTCAATTGATTTTCGTAAATATCTCTGGGATTTCTAATCAACTAGCGATTAGTACCTTCATGATTTACATTAGGAAAATTCAGAGAAGCTAACTAGGAGAGTAGCCGTGAAACTAATTGAATACACCGACATTGACGAATATCTTAGCCAGGTTCAAGAATATTTGATGAAGAATGAAGCCCGCAGTAACTTGGCTTTGGGTATCGCACTGCAAATCAAAAAAGATCCGCTGCGTTATCCACAACATTTTTTAGCTGCTGTATTTGATCTGAATGATCAGCCTATCTTAGTCGCATTGATGACGATGCCATATCCGCTCATTGTCCAGGGAGAGCAACCTGATCCAAACGCGATTGACCTGTTGATGGATTATCTCAGACAAAACAATTACCCTTTGAGCGGGGTAAACGGCCCCCATGAATTCAGTGATCTTTTTTCTCACCAATACACGCTTAAAACAGGCGTGCATTCAGAGCTTGTTATATCACTGCGAAACTACGAACTCAAACAGGTCCTATCCCCGCCACTGCCGAAAGGAAAATTTCGCCTGGCTTTAGCAAATGATGAGGACATAATTCAAGACTTCCTGCTTGCTTTTCATGCTGAAGCAGTTAGAGAGGGCGCGCCACCGCTCAGCAAGTCTTTGGTGCAAAAGCAATTACAACAAGGGTCTATATTTGCTTGGGAGGTCGACAACGAAATTGTGTCCATAGCGTTGAAAAGCCGCCCTTGCATAAAGACAATCACAGTCGGTGGGGTTTATACCCCGCCTGCTAAGCGCAATAAGGGCTACGCATCTGCTTGTGTTGCCAGGCTGTGCCAATTGCTCCTTGATCAAGGATATGAGCGAATTGTGCTGTTTACCGATTTGTCAAACCCAACCAGCAACGCCATTTACCAGCGTATTGGTTTTAAACCAGTATGTGATTATCACCAATATGCTTTTAAGTAGCTAAAGCTTTCTTAAATCAAAACGGCAGCCAAACAGCTGCCGTTTTATGTATATAAGGTTGTTTGTTATTCTTCTTCTTTTAACTCTCGCTGCCGGGCAGCGACGATCTCTGCCGTGAGATGGGTTGGCACCAGGTCATAATGGTCAAATTCCATTAAGAAATAGCCTCTACCGCCCGTCATTGAACGCAGTGTCGTTGTGTAGCGCATCATTTCTGCCAGTGGCACCATGGCAGTAACCGTTGATTTACCTTTTTCGGTATCCATGCCTTGCACACGGGCTCTGCGGGAGTTCATGTCGCCGAGCACATCGCCCATGTTCGCTTCTGGCACGATGACTTGAACTTTCATGATGGGTTCGTATAAAACGGGGTTTGCATCTTTAAAAGCCAGTTTGAATGCCTCACGCCCTGCGATTTCAAAAGCGATAGGCTTGGAGTCCACGGGGTGTTCTTTACCGTCAGTAATTGAGACGCCAACATTGCTAACTTTGTAGCCAGCAATAACGCCCTCTTTCATGACATTCCGGATACCTTTTTCAATAGAGGGCATGTAATTATTTGAGATTGCGCCGCCAAAGACATCGTTGGAGAATGTAAATTCCTCCTCGGTGATTGGAAAGACTTTTAACCAAACTTCGCCAAATTGGCCCGAACCACCGGTTTGTTTCTTGTGACGGTACATTGAAGAAGCTTCCTTAGTGATGTGTTCTTCGTATGGCACTTTAGGTTCTAATTGGTTCAAGCCAAGCTGAAATTTTCCCTCAGCCCTGCGAATAGCAACATCGATGTGTTGATCACCCATGCCGAAGAGCAGTGTTTGCCTCGTAACAGGCTCGTTTTGCCAGGTGAGGGTCATATCTTCTTCACATAACCTTGTTAAGGTCTGGCTCATCTTTGCTGCATCCGATTGTGTCTTAGGACTGATGGCAATGCGGTAAAGTGCGCTAGGGTAAGATGGTTGGGGCAGGGTGATGTTCATTTCCTTGCTGCAAAGTGTATCCCCCGTTGTTGTTACAGTAAGCTTTGCCACACTACCAATATCACCCGCGTGGATCACACTTACAGGTAAGTTCTCCTTACCAAAAGGAACTTGCATGCCAGCCAATCTTTCTTCCTCACCCTTAGCGCTGTTCCAAACACGGGTATCAGAGACCATCTTTCCAGAATAAACTCTGAATAATGTTTGTTTACCGACAAATGGGTCAGCAGTAGTTTTCCATACATAAGCCGCCAAGGGACCGTTATCAGTTGCTTCCAAGATCAGTTCACCTTTTGCAGACTGTGCTTTAACACTGCCCACCTCACCGGGTCCGGGCATGATATTTACTAAAGTGTCCAAGAGAGGTGCTATGCCGACCATATGGCCGCCTGCAGCAACTAAAACAGGAATCACATTACTATTTTGGATAGTTTTCTTCAAACCAAGCAAAATCTCTTCTTGGGTTAGGTCGCCATTTTCGAAGTACTTTTCTAAAAGCGCATCTTCACCTTCAGCGGCAACTTCAACGAGCGCCAACCGGGCGTTATCAGCTTCATCTTTGAATGCTGCAGGAATATCTTCAGCAACTTTACCCTCTCCTTTGTATGCCTTCATGCTGACCAAGTCAATAACGCCTTTAAAGTCGGCTTTCTCACCCCATGGTAGCTGCATTGGAATCAGGCGTGCATCAGAATATTCCTGGAGGGAGGCTAAGGTTTTCTGGAAATTTGCATTTTCCCGGTCCATTTTATTGATGACTACCATTTGGGGTAATTTAAACTCAGCTGCATACTGCAGGGCAAATTCTGTACCAACTTCAAGACCAGAAACGGCATCAACCAATATCAATGCGCCATCTGCAACACTCATGGCTGAGATTACTTCTCCCACAAAATCAGTGTAACCCGGTGTATCTAGAAAATTTATTTTTTTATCTTTGTAAATGACAGGTATTACACTGGTGAAAAGTGAAATGCCGCGCCTTTGTTCTTCATCGTCAAAGTCAGAAGTTGTTGTACCGTCCTCAATTTTTCCCATGCGCGTGGTTGCGCCGGTAAAATATAGGAAAGCTTCTAGCAACATGGTCTTACCTGAATTGCTATGAGAAGCAATTACAATATTGCGAATTGAATCAGTTAAATATTCTTTCATAAAACGTACCCTTCCTTAAAAATGTAATATTCTTTAGTATAAAAACAATTATTCCGTTTGTGCTTGTATTTTTAAAAACCACAGCCTTTTATTATATCAGGAAACATTGCCACTTCGGCCTAGATTGTAGTGAATTCTATTCGAATTTTTAAAAAGACGGATTAAAATTGACTCTGATAAGAAAACTCAAAGTATAAGATTAACATGAATTTCCTTTCTCAATTAATTCATTGGCTTCGTTATGTGGCCTTGTATCATCAAAGCCCTCGCTGGGATAAAGGCGTCTCTCCGCCCGAACTTATGGCTTTTATCGATCAACATCAACCAGGCAATGCTTTAGACATGGGTTGTGGCACCGGGACGAACCTGGTAACCCTGGCAAGACATGGTTGGGAGGTCGTTGGGATTGATTTTGTGCCCAAAGCTGTTAGATCTGCTAGGCGAAAGCTTAAAGAGGAAAACCTTAAAGGGAAACTTATCCTGGGTGATGTGTTGAAAACGCAACCCATTGCAAAAGATTTCGATTTGGTTTTAGATATCGGCTGTTTTCACAGCCAAGCACCACAAAAAAGGAGCCTTTATCTTAACAATGTGGTTTCAAACTTTTAGTGCAACAATATTATTGAAGACCTCGTCTGGCTTATAAAAGTTCAAGGCTTTACGGGGTCTTCCATTTAACTTCCGTTGTACTTCTTTGATCATATCTAGTGGTACTAGCGTGAAATCTGTTCCCTTAGGGAAATATTGTCTTATTAGTCCATTGGTGTTTTCGTTTGTACCACGTTCCCATGGCGAACCAGGATGGGCAAAGTAAACCTGTATGTTTGTATCGATTGTGAATTGTTCGTGGTCACTCATTTCCTTACCCTGGTCGTAAGTCAATGTTTTCTTCAGCTCAGCGGGGACTGTTTTAAAGGCTTCTGCGTAGGCCTTCCTCACGCTGAGGGCATCTTTCTGATTGCCTAAGGGAACTAGTATTGTATAGCGGGTGGTTCGCTCCACCAGCGTTCCCAATGCACTTTGTTTGTACTTTCCCAAGATCAGGTCACCTTCCCAATGTCCAGGTACTGTTCGATCAGCTACTTCTGCTGGTCGCTCTTCAATGGACAGCATATTGGCAATTTTTCCACGGTTTTCTTCCGTTTTGATCACTTTTTGTGTCCGTCGATACTTGTGTTCTTGCCGAAGCGCCTTGATCAATGTCTGCTTTAGCTCTCCTCTTGGCAACACATATATGTATTGATAGATCGCTTCGTGTGAGATTTGCATTGTCATATCCCAAGCATACTCTATTTTCAGCCTTTCGGAGATTTCCCTGGGAGACCACGTTTCTATCAATTTCTCTATAACATATCGCCTTAGCGCTTCCTCCTTCGCCACTTTGCTTTTTCCTTTGCGTCTTGATGCCGCTGCAGTTCTTGCGCATCGACTGGCTGAGAAGGCTCGGTATCCGCTTTTACCCATGTTTCGCTTGATTTCTCGCATTACCGTGCTCGGCGTGCGATTGATTTCCATAGCTATTGCTCGAATTGATCTCTTTTCTGCCAATCCTCTACTTATGCTTTCTCGTTCTTCGTTTCCTAGTCTTTTGTATTTTCCTTTTTGCATACGAATGATTTTATCTCCTCATCCGTTGCACTAAATTATTGATTACAAGAATGTAAATAATTATCTCAAGCCTGGTGGTTTTTATCTCCTTTATGCACATACTTCTTTTGACGACCAGGCTGATCATGGCATCCTGCGCGATGATCTTAACCTGCTCAGCAATCTTTTTGAACTCCATGCCTTGCATGAAACTAAAGAAAGACATGAAGGCCAGTCATCTCTCAGCCGGCCATCACTTTGGGGGCTTTATCTTAAACCTAATAATTAGGCATGAAACTCTTATCAGTCTTTGAATCCTAGCAGGAACCTAAGCGGAATATCTAAACGTTTTGCCCAGGCCGTCTCGTTGTGGTCCTCCCCAGGGAATACACGGGTCATCCAATCCATATTGTCATGGTAGCCTTTAGCCTGCATAATCTCATCAACTTGTGCTTGAAAAGGCCCATAATCTTTGTCAAGGCCTTCTGTGCCATGATCAAAATAGATTTTATGACTGCCTGCAGGTGGTAAACTCTCCCGTAGATAGGTCATCATGTAATGGGAGGTAATTGGCCAATGGGTTGAAAGGCAGCCTGCGCCACCAAATACTTCTGGGTATTCTGTTACGGCATAAATGGATATCAATCCCCCCATGCTTGAGCCCATGATGAAGGTGTTCACACTTCTGGTTAGCGTGCGGTAATTCTGGTCAATAAAAGGCTTAACATGTTCGACAATCCAGCGCAAATAGGTGTCTGATAACTGCTCGCCAATTTTAAAATGATACTCTCGTGAAACTTCTGATAACTCCGCCTGGGCTTGCGGTGATTGGAGGGGTTTATAGGGCAAATAATCGCCCATCCGGTTTGACGAGTGCCAGAGTCCGACCACAATTGCTGGCCTGATTACTCCTTGCCCAGATAGTTCACTAATATGTTCTGCAACACCCCAGGTGCGCTTGATAAATTTGCGCCTGTGAAATAAGTTTTGTCCGTCATGCATGTACAAAACTGGAAAGGATTGCCCTGGTTCAGCTTGGTATTGAGGAGGGACCCAGACATCAATTCTCCTAGGGATAAGCGGTGAAAGGTTAATATTGCGGTGCGTATCTAAGTTTATGTCCATTTTTTTTACCATTGTTTTTCTATTTTCAATAACTGTTATTTGAAATTTATCCTAATTATAAATTTTTGTTTTTAATGTTGAAGACACAAGCTGATACATACGGTTTTAAAAATATACTTCGCCTAATTTTTCTCCTTCAATCATTAAGATTTACGGACTATCTGAAGCAGCAAATGCAAATCAAATTCCTACAATTACTTAAGAATATTTCATTTTGCTGCTGAAATTACACAAAGCTTAGCTGATGTAGTTTCTTTTGTATATGATGTTCAAGACAGATTTAGTGTCTTTTAAATCATTTAATAAATAATCCGGTTTGAATACGCCAAGCTCGTCATAGGTCATAAAGCCTGTCGCAACAGCTAAAACATGCATGCCCGCACTGCGGGCACAGGTGATATCCCTGTGGGTATCACCAATCACCAAAACATCGTCCGTTTTAATATCCTCGCCCAGACGCTCAACCACCCTATTATATGCCTTTTTGGCTAATTCGTCTCGCTGGGGGTGTTCGTTACCATACGCGCCAAATGAGAACATCGCCGGGTCAATCCCAGCTGATTCTAGTTTTGGTATGACAATTTCTTGAATGTTTCCCGTTAGTAGACCTAATAACACAACGTTATTATTACTTAAGGTTATTAATAAATCATGCACGCCTGGAAGAGCTCGACCATTTAAGGTTGGTTTAGATTCAGTTAAGTATTGTGCAAATTTCTTAAATGCCAATTTGAGGTGAGCTTGGGCTTCTTCAAAAGATAAGCCGCATAATTGCATTAGGTCCATAAAGATTGACCAGTCAGTTTTACCTGACATATCGTAATTTTCTAACGAGGGCGCTTTGGCGCAAATATCTATTAGTGTCTGAATGATAAAAGGCCGCCCGATATGTGTAGCTGCGAGTAATGTACCGTCAATATCAAATAAAATTGCTTTGTAATGGGATTGCTTTTTTGATGAATTCATTGCACTTGTTTAATATAATTTATTTCCTTTGAAATTGATATGTTTTCATTAAGATGAAATTTGTTTGATTATAATAAAGAATACCTGAGAAGGAGAGCCAAAAAATGAAAGCTTATTATCTGGATCCAAAAAAATTTCCGAAACAAAAAAAGAATTTAATCCTTCTTTATGGTTCTACAGGTATCTTTTTGGTTATTGCGACAATAATAATGAATAGAAGTGGGCAGCTTGTTGGCACACAATTATTTGTGCTCCCGCTGATGCTGCTTTTTATTGCCTACTCATCATACCGGGCCATTAAACAACGCAAACAATTTTGGGATGAGTATAAACTTGAGATAGGCGAAAAAGTTTTAGTTCAGAATCAACCCCGTTATCCAGAATTGCGCATCAACAGCGAGGATATCAACTCAATTGTTGAGAAAAAATTTGGTTTGGTCATCTCCACGACCAAGTACAATAACCTCTTAGGGATTACCAAGGATCTTCCAGATGCAGATTACCTGGAGGTCAAGGAAATTCTCCAGGACTGGTTAGATCAAAATCAAAGTACAGAAAGTTAGGTTTGTCCGATTTATTATTGAAGAGCCAATTCTCCTGAATACTCAAAGTTAATGACACTTGCATTAAGCTAATCGTTTAAGCATCTGCCAAGCAGGTTCTTCGACAGACTGCCAAATATCTTCATGATCTTGATAATTCCAAATCCCAGGATCGCTGCCAATAATGCGATAGCCGAGAGATTCATAGAGTCTTAATGCTGTAAGGTTGTCTTTTGCCACATTTAAGCGTATCTCTGAGTATCCCCGTTTCTGCAAATTTTCTTCTATGAATTTCATTATCGAGGTACCCAAGCCGATTTTCCTGTATTGGGGCTTAACGCGAAATGAAAAAATATATGCCCGTTTGATTCCATCTGCAATGCTTTTTTCACGGCTGTAAAGTAAAACAAACACTTGCCCAGCCAGGTGCCCTGTCTCTGATTCTGCAATAAAAATCAGGGTGCTGCCCGTGCAGCTGTTTTGATAATGCTGTCTGTATAATTTGCGGAAATGTTTGAATTCCCCGTCCCATTCTAAGCGGGGCAAATCACTCTCAACTAGGGGTCTAATCAAAAATCCTTGGCCATTTAATACAACCTCCAATGCAATCTCTGCCTGGTTTGTCATCAACCCTATCTCATTAATTGGTCTAAAAGCGCTAATTCTTCTGCATGAGAGCTGATTTTTCCATCCAGCCAGGCATCTCTTAGCGTGCCAAGAATCTCTCCATATTTTTCGGATGGTGGAAGCCCGCGTTTTCTTAATGTCTCACCGGTAGATTGAGGGCGAACCTTTGAGTAATGATTAACATATTGGGATAGGCAGTTTTTTGCTGCATCACTGATATTACTAAAGAAAACAGCAAAAATGGCGATTTCTGGGATGTTCTCTAACCTGTGATAGACCTGGCTGGGTGACATACTGCACACTCCCTCCACGTCAGCCTTTAATGATGTTGAAAGTTTGACCAGGTTAACTAATTTTGCATTTATACGCAGATGGATTGCCACCTTGCTTAGCTGACCTTCATCCAAACCCCACAGCCAATAAATAATCCTGAGCGCTTGTTTTAGGGTCAGTTTTTCAACTTGAACGGGTACAGACCAACCGCTTGGCACTTCAAGCATGTTTACGTTTTCGATGTCCTGGGCGATTTCTTTTGTCCATGGCAGGTTGCGGTGTATAGCCTTAAGAATGCCTAGGTAGTTCAGCCGCTCCATCATCTTGGCGGCCATTGGCTCTGTTAAGATCAATTCAAATTCATGGCGCAAACGAGATCCAGTTATTTGGTTTACTAAAGGTAAACTCTCCTGCATTAATGCTAAGGTCCGGTCCTCAATCATAAAACCGAACCTCTGCTCGAATCGAACTGCCCGCAGTAGTCTTGTCGGGTCATCCACAAAGGATAAGGCATGCAGCACACGGATTTGTTTATTTTCTAAATCTGCCAACCCGCCCCAATAATCAAATATTTTGCCAAAATGGTCACCGTCTAATCTTAAAGCTAAAGTATTGATCGTAAAATCTCGTCTGTGGAGATCCATTTTGATACTGCTGCTCTCTACAGTTGGCAGGGCAGACGGTTTTTCATAAAATTCGGTTCTAGCTGTGATCAAATCTAAGTGATTTGGAAGCTCGTTTGGGTGCAAATTTTTTTCTGCATTTAGTTTTGTTGCAATAGTTTCTAACTCATTCGCCAGGTACCACTTTGCAGTACCAAATCGATTATGGCTTATGGACCTGCCGCCGAATTTTTTAACCAAGGTACGCACAAAGTAAATCGCATCACCCTCAGTGACGATGTCAAAGTCAAGGCTGGGCCTGTTTAACAACAAGTCTCGTACAAAACCACCGACAATGTAAATCGGGATGTTTTTTCTTTCTGCCTCTTTGGCTATCGCCTGCAGCAAGGCTAGGCGGGCAGGTGGGATAGCCTGTGTGAGCCTCTTAGCCATGTTGCTTTGGCTGGGCTGCAGCTTTTGTGGTGATTTGGTTTTTATTAAATCGGTCCGTGTGACGATGCCAATAATATCACCGCTTTGCGGATCGACCACTGGGATCTGTCCCCAGCCACTGGATGCCATTAGCTTTTGCAGATGATCTAAAGAATCATTTGGGCTGACGCTGATATTACCCGCATCCATCAAGCTGGATGCCGAAAGAGACATTTTGTGGTTAATTGCCCGATCGACAACGCGCCGATTCAATAAACCAACCACGCTGCCATTATCCACTACAGGATAACCTTCAAAGCCGTAGCGCTGCATTAACCGGGCCACTTCATCAACAGGTGTGTCAGGCGTCAGAATGAGCGGATTCTTAGACATGATATGCCGCACACTTAAAATCGGGCGAACGAATTTAGGAAGATTTACAAGCATTTCCTGGTATGTCTTATCCAGCAGTTCTTCATAATCTTCAGGTTTTCGTTTTCCTTCAGACCGTATTAAGGCAGATGCCGCCCGTGCATGGCCGCCTCCACCAAACAAACTCGCTACTTTTGAGACATCTACAGCATCTGTAGTAGCGCGAGCTACCAAACGTACCCCCTGCTTGGTTGAGACAAGCAGTAGTAAAGCATCTGGTTCTAAGAAATCCCGCATCTTGTGAGCCACACTAGAAATTTCATCGCTGATATCCATGCCGTTTGCTTTTGCAGTAATGATGGTTTGGTTTTCAATTCGCTGTGATTCTATGCCTTGCATTAATCTATCGTAGAGCTGCTGTTGTGCATTTGAAAGAGGAGGGTTGAGATATTCGGATATCGTTCTTAAATCAGCTTCCTGTTCTAATAAATAAGCTGCTGCAACCAAATCTCGAGGTGTCGTTGTGGAATAACTCAAAGATCCAGTATCCTCGTAAATACCCATCAGAAGCATAGTTGCTTGTAAGGATGTCAGTTTTATTCCATTATCCCTGATTTTTTCAACAATCAAGGTAGTACAAGCGCCGGTAAAGCTGATATCGATCTGCCATTCAGGGTTTACGCCTTCTTTTCGGGGGTGATGATCGATAACGAAAATTTCCGTTTCTGAATGCAGCCCTTTAAAGGTGATCAGCGATTGGGTGTCAACCAGGGTAATTTGCGAAATAAGTTCGCGAGGCAAGTTATTGTAGTGAGTCATGCCTAATTCTGCTTGGTGGCGATGGATGAATTTTTGTGCATTCCTATTGATATTCCTTGGCAAGACGGCATACGCATCCTGGTCTAGAAGGTGTGCGCCTAATAAGGAGGCGAGGGCATCGAAGTCTGCTTGTTCGTGTGTAAGTATAAGTTTCATAATACCATTGAGGTGATCTGTCCTACTGGAAACCAATAAATATCAGGATCACTCCTCAATCCACCAATATGCCTGATTTTCTATGTTAAAAGCATTATAAATCGTTTGAGAGAGCTTTGCAAAAAGCCAGTTCCCCTCAGAAAATAATAATTGGTCAGGCTTATGCATAAAGATGACTAAAACATAATCGCCGCCTGGTGAGGTAACAATACCAACGTCGCTCATTGTGCGCAGCGTTCCGTCCAAGTCTTGCGTCCAACCATGTTTATGTGCCACACTGGCTTGAGGCGGCAACCCGCTCTCTATCAAGAGACCAATTTTGTTATTGCCCAACAGCTCAATCATGCTCTGGCATTCGTTACTAGACACATTACCCTGGAAAACCTGGCTTATTTGACTGGCTGCAAGGTCTGGTTTGGCACAATAATAGACCTGTGTGAGCAGGTCACCAATTTCGGAGGGGACTGTCTGGTTGTAGACATCTGGATCTAAGTAAACATCGGTGCGGGTATTCGCTGGGGTTTTGAATAATTCTAGGATAGGTGCTCCGACGTAAAAGAATCCTGCCAGGAAGCTGTTTTGGTAGCCCAATTGCTGCAAGTCTTGTGTTACTAATAAAGGACCGCGTATAGGGTCTAAGTAATTAGCCATCAAGTCGTCTGTAGGCGGATTTTCGGAATAAACAATCATCCTCTCCATTAGGAATTGTGCGTTTTCAGGCGTGGGTTCGTCCATTTGCTTGAAAGCCGAGAGCATAATGGGGATTTTAATCGTGCTCGCAGCTGAATAAGCTATATCTGGTAAAACATCCTGGTAATTAAAATAAGCAAAGTGGAGGTTCTGACCATTTTCTAGGTCGTTTAAGTAAATTTCCACCAACCCATTAAATCCCTCTAGCAAAATAGCCTGTTTTAAAAAAATTTGTAAATTCGTCCAATCTAATGGCTTAGCAGGGGCTGCGATGATAGGTAGATCGACGATGCGACTTGATGGCGATAACAGGGCGTTTTTGATCAATGGAATGCTCGAATCGATATCTAACTCTAAGCCTGGAGTGCCTGCCTCAAAGTTGGTTGTATAGATAATCGGCGCATGGGGAGTTGCGGGTTGGTCGTATCTCGGCGGAATATTATCCATTAAGAAGGCTCTTAACATGTCTTCATCAATTTCTGCTGGCAGGAGTAACTCTGTAGTTGATGTGGAAACATTTCCCCAAAGGTGAGCCCAATACCCGCCTTGGTTAATTTCTTTTTCCACTAAAGTGAGAGTTTGGTCAATATTTAGCTTAAGTCCTAAATCAAACGGGTTGAATTGCATACGTGCGCCTTCGTATCGCAGTTCAACGGGCTGGCTAAATACCATTTCAAGCCGTTCATAAGCTTGATCACGGTTAAGACCGCCCAGTGGTACACCATTTATGCTTACACCTATTGGATAAACACGGGCAGCTTGGTTAAATGATCGAAGATCTACACCTAAAATGACCAGGCTTAAAATTAAGAAAATCAGCCCAAAAGATCCTATAAGTAATCGAAATTTATTAGCGGACACTGGATCGCGTAATTTCCTTGCCTAGTATTCTACCAGATTGAGTAAGACAAAAAATTTGATGTTCTAGATAAGTTTAATAGTTATCAATTATAATGTTTATAGATAATCAAGTTTCGTAGCATAGCATTTGAACATTGGAGGTGCATAAATGGCTAAGAAAAAGAAAAGCCCTCTTTCAACATTGTTTTGGAGCCTTGGGTCACTGATAAGCAGCTTGCTCATTTTGGCTTTTGGATGGGTTTTATACAGCAGGCGTTACATTGATCACAGCGTAGCCATTGGCGATTTATTGGACGCCGAAAGAAAAGATTATGATTCGCCGCGCGCCGGTCGTTTAAGTTACTACGTGGATAAATTTGGCAAAGGGAAACCGGTACTGATTCTGCATGGTGTTCATCCTGTGGCAGGGGTTCATGAGGTCAGCCCGCTTTTCTACGGTTTGCGCAACAATCGGCCTGTATATGTCTTGGATTTACCTGGTTTTGGGCACTCGGAGCGCGGTCCGCGGGCTTACTGCTCAGAGCTTTACCAGGCAGCCATCCAAGATTTCATTCTAAATGTCATTGGTGGCGCGGCTGATGTGATTGCATATTCCTTAACCTGTGAGTTTGCTACAGAGGTTGCTGTTAAACACCCGGAATTAATTAGTTCATTGGTCATGATTTCACCGCATGGTTTCGGTCTGACCCACCAGAGTAAAATTCAAGAAAAAGCTGAAGCGAGCAGTTTCCAAAACTTAGCATACGCATTGATGGCGGTCCCATTATGGAGTAGGGCGATATTTGACATTTATGCCAGCCGGCCGAAAATTGCTTCTTTTTATGAAAAGCGTTTTATGCATTCTCTCCCATCTAATATTATTGAAACTGCCTATGCTAGTGCTCATCAACCAGGGGCACATTTGGCGCCGATTTATTACTTGAGCGGAAAATTAAAAAACCCCAATGTTCGCGCCCAAGTATATGACCATGTAAAAGTGCCTGTTCTGGTCCTTTTTGATCAAGACCCGGGTACAAATTTTGAAATGTTGTCCCTAACAGTTCGGGAAAAACCAAATTGGAAGGCAGTTCGCATCCGTCCCTCCCGCGGATTGCCGCATTTTGATCGTCCCGGAGAGACCTTTTTTGCCATGGATGATTTTTGGAAGTCAGTTAAGTAATTTGACGACTGATTTGAAATTTATCTAAAGAAAAAAGAGATTGAGATTGCTTTAAAATTATTATTGAAAACTTTTTTGGTCAACGTGTTTGACAGAGTCTAAATGCTAAGGTATACTTATTGTTTGTGAAAATTAATGTTTGGGAGATGTGTAAATGGATAGTCTAACTAACCCAGTGGAATCACCCGCTGATCAAATAGAAGCAAAACAAAGGTTTGAAGGAAAAGTACTTAAAACCACCCTGCAGGGTGCTTTAGTCGATATTGGCACGAAGCTACCTGCGTTTATCCATATTTCCCAAGTTGTCAAAGATAATGACCCAAAGATTCCTGTTAACAGCATTGATGAAGTTCTAAAAGAAGGCGATCCCGTCCAGGTTTGGGTGAAACGGGTTAAGAAAGATCGCATTGAATTAACCATGATCGAACCCTTGGCTTATGAATGGCGTGATTTGAAACCCGATATGATCTTAAAAGGTAAAGTAATCCGCCTCGAAACATTTGGCGTGTTTGTGGAAATTGGCGCAGAAAGACCTGGTTTAGTCCATATCAGTGAATTAGCTCATAACTACATCCGCACACCCTCAGAGGTTGTTCGCGAAGGTGATGAGGTGGATGTAAAAATCTTGGAAGTCGACCGCCGGAAAAAACAAATAAAGCTGAGTGTTAAGGCAACCCAAGAAATTCCTGAAGAGCCTGTTGTTGAAAAACCAAGAAAGCCAGGTAAAAAACAGAAACCTAAAAAAGAAGAAGTGATTGAAGAAGAAGTGATACCTGATCCGACGTTCATGGAAATAGCCCTGCGCCAGGCAATGGATCGTGCCCAACAAAAAGCACCCCAGGTAGAGAGCCGGATTAGACGGATTAAGGAAATTAACACCGAGCAAGACGAAATTATAGAAAGAACCCTGAAATCGAAAGTTGACCAAGATTGATTCACTGTAATCAAAAAACTCTTCCACTCGATATTACTTGAGTAAATCTGGGAGGCGCCGGATGATAAATGGCCCTCCCTTTTTATATTAACAAACCCTGGAAGAAAATTCATAGGAGGCTGGATGACAACAAAATACATTTTCCTAACAGGTGGTGTGTTAAGTTCCATTGGCAAAGGGGTTACAGCTGCGGCTATTGGGCGTTTATTAAAAGCGCGCGGTTTCAACATTACTGTTCAAAAATTAGATCCCTACCTCAATGTCGATCCAGGCACGCTCAGTCCTTACCAACATGGAGAAGTATTTGTTTTAGATGATGGCTCTGAGACAGACCTTGATTTAGGCCATTACGAACGCTTCTGTGATCTTAGGCTAAGTAAAGCCGCTACTGTAACTACTGGGCAGGTTTATGAAGAAGTAATTGCTCGAGAAAGAAGAGGTGATTACCTAGGCGGTACAATCCAAGTTATACCTCATATTACAAATGAGATTAAGAGAAGGGTGATCTTAGCCGGCAAAGCAACCGAAGCAGAAATTGTGATTGTTGAAGTAGGCGGCACAGTTGGCGATATTGAAGGTCAGCCATTTTTGGAGGCGATTCGAGAGATGCGCAGCAGCCTTGGTAAAGAAAACACGGCTTATGTGCACCTGACCTGGCTGCCTTACCTCAAAGCCACCAACGAACTTAAGACAAAACCTACCCAGCATTCTGTGCGCGAATTGCGCTCAATTGGCATATTAGCTGATATGATCATTGCTCGCTCCGATTTTCCTGTTGAACAAGAATTGTGCGACAAAATAGCTGCTTTTTGTGACGTAGACAAAAAAGCTGTCATTCCCCTAGTAACAGCAGAAATTTTGTATCAAATTCCCTTACTTCTTGAAGAAGCTCATGTGGCTGATATATTAATGAATCGACTCAATCTTACCCCAAAGCATGAACCGGATTGGTCAAGTTGGACTTGGATTGTTGACCAAATCAAGCAGGAGAAACCAAAAATTAATATTGTTCTTGTTGGAAAATACGTGGAACTGCATGATGCCTATATTAGTGTGCGCGAATCGCTTAACCATGCTGCTTTACACCAAGGTGTAGAGGTCAATGTTCATTATCTTGCTTCAACTGATTTGGAGAAAGGTAAAGGTCTAGATGTACTTGAGCAGGCAGATGGCATCATTGTTCCGGGCGGGTTTGGATCTCGCGGCGTGGAAGGTAAGATCATAGCTGCACATTATGCAAGAAAAAATAAAGTCCCCTATTTAGGGCTTTGCCTTGGTATGCAAGTGATGGTGATTGACTTTGCCAGGGAAGTTTTACATGATGAGAAAGCGAATTCTTCTGAATTTGATAAACTGACCATCTATCCCGTGATTGACCTGATGCCTGACCAACATAATTTGGAGAAATTGGGCGGCACCATGCGTTTGGGCTTGTATCCCTGTAAGTTAGCGGCGGGTTCTCTCTCTTATGCTCTATATGAAACAGAGGAAATATCAGAAAGACACCGTCATCGTTATGAGTTAAATAATCAATTTCGCGATGTTCTTGAAGCTAACGGCTTAAGGATGGCCGGTGTTTATCCTGAGGGTAACCTGGTTGAAATTACTGAAGTGATAGATCATCCCTACATGGTTGGATGTCAGTTTCATCCGGAGTTTGTCTCAAGGCCAAATCGCCCGCATCCCCTTTTTATGGGCTTTATCAAAGCAGTACGTGAAAGAGTGGGCCTTTAAGTTTTTTTTGACTCTATACTATAATTGAAGATAATCATCAAGATAAAATAAATAACTACGAAATTATAAAATTACGAAAGGACAATAAAAATGGACACAATAATTGAGTATATAAATGGGCTAGAGATTTTAGACTCTCGCGGAAACCCAACCCTAGAGGTTGAGGTGATCCTGGGCGATGGCAGTTATGGTAGGGCAGCTGTTCCATCAGGTGCTTCAACTGGCATTCATGAGGCCTTAGAGCTGCGCGATGGTGATAAAAAACGCTATGGTGGGAAGGGCGTTTTGAAGGCAGTTGATAATGTCAATGATGAAATTGCGGATGAGTTGATTGGCTGGGATGCAACTGAACAAAAAGCGATTGACCAGATGCTTTTAGAATTAGATGGCACACCCAATAAATCAAAATTAGGGGCTAATGCCATCCTAGGTACCAGCCTCGCAGTAGCCAAAGCAGCTGCAAGTGCCGTCGGTTTACCGCTGTATCGCTATATTGGCGGTGTTTATGCGCATGTCTTACCCACTCCAATGATGAACATTCTGAATGGCGGTGCGCACACTGGCTGGCAGTCAACCGATGCCCAGGAATTCATGGTCATGCCTTTAGGCGCTGAGACCTTTGCTGAAGGGTTGAGGTGGGGCTCTGAAATATACCAATCTTTAAAAGGCGTCTTGAAGGCAAAAGGCTATACCACCCTGGTTGGTGATGAAGGTGGGTTTGCACCAGCCTTAAAAACCAACGAAGAGGCAGTAGAAGTAATCCTCGAAGCTATTGAAAAAGCAGGTTACAAACCTGGCGAAGAAGTTGCCATTGCATTAGACCCTGCAGCCTCAGAGTTTTATGAAGAAGATACCAAGCTGTATAATTTGCGTAAAGAGAACCGCAAGCTAACCAGTGATGAAATGGTTGCGTTTTGGATTGACTGGATCAATAAATATCCTATTGTTTCATTAGAAGATGGTTTTGCCCAGGATGACTGGGAGGGTTGGAAGAATTTTACCGCCCAAGTTGGCGACAGGGTACAAATCGTAGGTGATGACCTCCTGGTGACAAATCCAAAACGTGTTGCCCGGGCAATTGAAGAAAAATCATGCAACGCCTTGTTAGTCAAACTTAACCAGATTGGGACCTTAACCGAAACCCTCGAAGCTGTAACAATGTGTCACACCAATGGATGGCGCACGGTAGCTTCACACCGTTCAGGCGAAACTGACGATTCCACCATTGCAGACCTTTCTGTTGCTATGAACATGGGTCAAATCAAAACAGGTGCTCCAGCCCGTATTGATCGCGTAGCAAAATACAATCAATTGTTGAGAATTGAAGCCGAACTTGAAGAAACAGCTAAATACGCTGGCTGGTCTGCATTAAAAACCAGATAATTATATACTAAAGACGAAAGGCCACGGTATCTAAACTGTGGCCTTTATTTATTCCATCTTTAGGTATTAGATTCATAAAAAGGTAGTATGCCTGCAACATTAGCCAAAATTGAAAATGAGCTTGTGCACTGTAAAAAATGCCCCCGGCTTGTATCTTGGAGAGAAGAGGTAGCTACAGTCAAACGGCGTGCTTACATAGACCAAGAATACTGGGGCAAGCCTGTGCCAGGTTTTGGTGACCCTAAAGCTAAACTCATGATTGTTGGTCTAGCCCCAGGAGCGCACGGCTCCAATCGCACAGGGCGCATGTTCACTGGCGATGCATCGGGCGATTTTCTCTACCCGGCCTTATTTCGAGCTGGCTTTGCAAACCAGGCAACTGCCACATCCAATCAGGATAACCTAGAACTAAAAGATGTGTACATCAGTGCAATATGCCGCTGCGTGCCACCTGGCAATAAACCTACTCGAAACGAAATTGGTAACTGCTTGCCATGGTTAGAAAGGGAAATTGAGTCCTTGCCAAACCTGCAGGGCTTTATCGCGCTTGGCAGGATTGCTTTTGAAGGTTTGTTAAGAATTATAAAACCTGCAAGCACGCTTGAAACAAAACCGAAGTTTTCACATTTAGCTTACTATGCGCTTGGCGATGGGTTGACGTGGATTCTTTGTTCCTATCATCCCAGCCGCCAAAATACCCAAACAGGAAAACTCACCCAAGAGATGTTTGACCAGGTCTGGGATATTGCAAATCAAAAAATTACTAATTAGACATAATCTACAATAAAAAGTTAAATACTAACTTGCAGAAAACCTCGATTTGTTGGCTGGTACCTCAATTTGCCATATAATTACCCTATTGATTAAAGAGAGGAGCTTAAATGCAATACCCACAAGCTAATCGTAAGGTAATCGAAAAAGCAAAGCAAATCTTAGCCCTTGATCCAATTTTCCTTGACACTGAAACGACCGGGACCGGTCCGAATGACGTTGTGATAGAAATGGGCATTGTGGATGCCAAAGGCACTGTCCTTTATGACTCGTTGATTAACCCAGGCTTTGCCATTCCGCAAGAATCAAGTGCTATTAATGAAATCACCGATGAGATGGTTGAGGACTCACCTGCTTGGTCTGAGGCGTGGCCTGAAATTGAAAAAATCCTGCGCGGCAAGCCGGTTGGTATTTACAACGCTGAATTTGATCTGCGATTGATGAAACAAAGTCATCAAAAACAAGGTTTATATTGGAATATTGAAGACAAGCGCTGGTTTTGCGTGATGAGGCTCTATGCCGCTTTTTATGGCGAATGGAACAGCACCCGCAATGGCTTTCGCTTTCATAAGCTTGAATCTGCTGGCCGTATGAGTGGGATTGACCTGCCTAATTCACACCATGCTGCAGATGATGCCAAATTAACTGCAGCATTGTTAACATTTATTGCAAATTACCGCTAATACTTACCCCTGCTTCGAAAGGAACACAATGAAATTATCCTATCCCCCCGCTCATCGTTCGAACTTTGTTGAAACTTTACATGAAGTCGAAATTCCAGATCCCTATCGCTGGATGGAAGATATCGATTCGGCTGAGGTACGCTCATGGGTTGAAGCGCAAAATCAACTCACACAAGATTACTTAGCAACTCTTCCACATCGTGATCAGATAAAAAACCGCATGACCGAATTGTGGAATTATGAAAAGTTTGGTGTCCCCAGCAAACATGCTGCTCGCTACTTCTATTCGTACAATGACGGCCTAGCAAACCAAGATAGGCTTTATTGGCAGGAAAGCTTAGAAAGCCAACCCTTTTGCCTGCTTGACCCTAACAAACTCTCGGAAGATGGCACCGTTGCACTTTCCGGTGAGGCGGTCAGCCATAATGGTTGCTACTTGGCTTATGGTCTTTCTGAAGCAGGATCCGATTGGCAGGAATGGTATGTGCGTGAAGTGGATAGCGGCAAGGATCTCACCGACCACATTCGTTGGGTCAAGTTTTCCGGTGCTTCTTGGGATAAGGATGATCAGGGCTTTTATTACAGCCGTTATGCGCAGCCAAGCGAAGAGGAAAGACTGAGTAAAGCCAATTATGACCAGAAGCTCTATTATCATAGATTAGGCACAAATCAAGAAGAAGATTTATTGGTTTATGAGCGGCCAGACCACAAAGAATGGGGCTTTTATGGACATGTAACGGAGGATGGACGCTACCTGGTAATCACTGTTTCTGTGGGCACCCAAGACGAAGTTGCCATATTTTACAAGGACCTCTTCAATCCTAATAATGAAGTGGTTGAATTATTGCCGGACTTTGATTCAGAGTATCAATTTATTGGGAATGAGAGCACCATTTTCTATTTCATGACCACCAAAGCTGCCCCGAAGCGCCGGGTGGTTGCGGTTGACATCAACAAACCTGCAGAGGAGGCTTGGAAAGAAGTTATCCCAGAAAGTGAGCATACCCTGGAATCAGCCACTTTGGTGGGTGATCGGTTTATTAGCACATACCTTGTAGATGCGGTACATGCTGTAAAGCTGTTTGACATGCAGGGTAATTATTTGGCAGAGGTCAACCTGCCTGGTTTGGGGACAGTAGTAGGCTTTGAAGGTGAAAAATCACAAACCGAAACATTTTTCAACTACACAGATATCACTACGCCACCTTGCGTTTATCGATTTGATGTTTTGGGCAATGAAGTCACCCTCTTAAAGCAGCCCGCCTTAAAATTTGACCCAGACATGTACACGACTAAGCAAGTTTTTGTCACCAGCAAAGATGGCACGCAGGTGCCCATGTTTCTCAGCTACAAAAAAGATTTGGAAATTAATGGCGACGCGCCAACCTATTTATTTGGATATGGCGGTTTTAACATCTCCATCCCCGTCATGTTTAAAGTTCCCAATTTACTATGGATGGAGCTTGGGGGTGTTTATGCCCAGGTGCAGCTGCGCGGGGGTGGGGAATATGGAGAAGCTTGGCACCAGGCTGGCATGAAAGCAAATAAGCAAAATGTCTTTGACGATTTCATTGCAGCTGCCGAGTGGTTAATTCAGGAAGGCTACACCAATACCAAGAAACTTGCAATTGGCGGCCGTTCTAATGGTGGCTTGCTGATTGGTGCTGTCATGACCCAGCGTCCTGATTTATTTGGGGTTTGTATGCCCACTGTCGGCGTATTAGACATGCTGCGCTTTCACAAATTCACCATAGGTTGGGCGTGGGTATCTGATTATGGGTCTCCAGATGATCCTGAAGATTTCAAGTACCTATTAGCTTACTCTCCCTATCACAATATCAAACCTGGCACGAGTTATCCGCCAACCATGATCACCACGGGTGACCACGATGACAGGGTGTTTCCTGCGCATAGTTATAAATTTGCAGCAGGCTTACAGGCAGCCCAAGCAGGCAGTGCGCCAGTCTTGATCAGGATTGATACCCGCGCGGGGCATGGCGTCGGTAAACCAACCGCCAAGCTCATTGAGGAATTTGCTGACCTCTGGGCCTTTACCTTGGCTCACTTAAAGTAAAGACCCAAAATTACTACTAGATATGCTTTTTCGATTAGGTTGCAATAAATTTTTATTGCCTGTATAATATGAATAATTGTTCATATAATCATATATTGAGGATCTAAATGAAAATTATTCAAAATACCAAAATCGAACACGGAGCAAATGCTATTCCAACAGCGATTCTTTCTCCATCAGACGCAGAAAAAATGTCACGCACTTTTAAAGCGCTGGCTGATCCCACCCGCTTGCGTTTGCTATCGGTGCTCTTGCAGGATGAAGCCTGTGTAAATGACCTGGCTGACCAATTGAGCATGTCTCAAAGTGCGATTTCCCACCAATTACGCGTGCTGCGAAACATGAATTTTGTTTCATTTCGGCGTGAGGGGCAATTGGTTATTTATCAAATAGATGATGAACATATCGGTGATTTATTCCTGCGCAGCCTTGAACATAGCCAGCACATTGAATAAATTTGAAAAATTTGAGTAATTTTGGAGTCAACAGGTATGACAGAAAAGACATATACCATTGAAGGTTTAGACTGCCCTTCTTGTGCTTCAGGCTTAGAGGAGACGATCCGTCTCCTGCCAGGTATGGAGTACGTGCGCCTTGATTTTTTCTCTGGAATATTATCAGCCCAGGGCAACTATAAGGAGCAAGATCTTATTGACATTATTCAAAAGTCAGGTTATTTTGTAAGTACAGGTGTTCAAGAAGTTCGAAAGCAGAATTCGAATTTTAGTTTGAAGGCTTTATTGAATTTCTTTTGGGCTGATAAGCATTTCAAATTCGTCGTATTCGGGATCATTGTCCTTGCATTGACTTATTTATTATCGCCGCCTGTTATGCCGGCTGGGGCCATCCTGGCCTTAAGGTTGCTTGCTTTAGGCACGGCAGGGTACCCCATTTTCTTAAGCGGGTTGCGTGCTCTATTCACTAACCACACCATAAATATCAATTTATTAATGACCTTAGCGGCTATAGGTGCAGTAATTATCGGCGAAGAAGTTGAAGCGGTAGTGCTGATTATACTTTTCTCAGTATCCGAAATTCTTGAAAGCTATACTAACGATCGTGCCAGGGCAATCTTAAGTGAATTTGTTGAGCTTGCCCCAAAAACAGCGCTGATTGAGAGCGAATCAGGCGAGAAAACGATGCCGATAGAGTCATTGGGTTTAGGGGATATTGTTATTGTAAAAGCTGGTGAACGAATCCCTGTCGATGGGCAGGTAGTTGCGGGTCAAAGCGAAATCAACCAGGCACCGCTGACGGGTGAAAGCAAGCTGATTTTGAAATCAGTTGGTGATGATGTTTTGAGTGGCGCAATAAATGGGCAAGGCGTTTTGAAAGTTCGCGCTACCCGAAAGGTTGGGGATAATACAATCCAACGCATCATCAAACTGGTTACAGAAGCCCAAGCAAACAAAGCGCAAAAACAAAAATTTATAGACACCTTTGCGTCTTACTATACCCCGATCATGGTTGGCTTGACGGTCATTATGGCCGTTGTGCCACCCTTGTTTTTTGGAGAGCCTTTTTGGAATAATGGTGCTGAAAGAGGCTGGTTGCATCGCGCCTTATCGTTATTGGTAATTGGCTGCCCTTGCGCGTTGGTGATCAGTACACCTGTAACAATGATCAGCAGCCTGATTAGAGCAGCAAAAGCTGGCATCTTGTTCAAGGGCGGCATATTTATTGAAAAACTGAGCCAGGTAAAGATGATTGCTTTTGACAAAACCGGAACACTAACGAAAGGCACACCCGTTGTCTCTGAATTCAGATCGGTGGATTGTTCTGGTGAAACCTATTGTGAGGCTTGTGATGATTTACTTGCGATTGCCTGTGCATTAGAAAAACACAGCAATCACCCCCTGCGGCATGCGGTATTAATGGCTGGCATTGATAGGGGCGTGGCTGATCGTTACCCCTCTGCCAGAGATTTGCAACTGCGAACAGGATTGGGGATTTCAGGAAGTATAAATGGCCAGACCGCAACTATTGGGAATATATCGCTCTTTGAGGCTGAACATAATACACCACAAGAACTTAAGGAAAGAATTTCCACAGCAGAAAGAAGCGGCCAATCAGCTATGTTAGTATGTGATGGCAACTCTGTAAGGGGATATTTGAGCGTTATAGATGAAATACGCGATAATGCAAAAGAAGTGATCGAGAACCTTAGAAATCTTGGGATAAAGTCAGTCATGCTTACTGGTGATAATCCACAAGTAGCCCAGGAAGTTGGTCAAAACCTGGGGTTGCAACAAACACATGCATCATTATTACCAGGGGATAAATTAGAAGTTATAAAGACGTTAGGTGCCACAGGAGGTCTTGTGGCAATGGTTGGCGATGGCATTAACGATGCACCCGCTTTAGCAATTGCAGATATTGGGATTGCGATGGGCGGTAGTGGTAATGCCCAGGTTCTTGAAACAGCGGATGTTGTGTTAATGAGCGATGATCTTTATAAGTTACCTTTTGCTATGCGGTTATCAAGGTTTACCAATCGCCTGATTCAGCAAAATATTGTTTTCAGCTTGGGGGTTAAATTCCTGGCAGCAATTCTTGCATTATTAGGGCTAACCCCATTATGGATGGCTGTTTTGGCTGATATGGGTGTCTCTCTCTTGGTCACGATCAATGGCATGCGCGCTTTACGCTTTGAGAAGGCACAAACATTCAATTGAGAATATTATTAAGGCAGGTCAAAGAGGAAATCCCACTCGCCCAGTTGAACCCGTTCAGTTAGCGTATGGTTGCCAGCTAAAACGATCCAGCTTTGGCCAGGTTTTAAGGGCATGGGGGCACCATCTAATGTTTCAAATACCAATGGTTTTTTATCGCTAGGTGCTCTCCAGGTCCCATAAATTAACTTCCCATCCCGGAAAAGGATGGCAGCCTGTTTGTAATTGCCGACCAAGAGGTCAATATCGTGTAAGCTGGGTGTGTATTCTATGTAATTTGCAAATAAGATCAAGACATTATCAAAACTGAGTGGCTTATCAGTATTTTCATCTGTAGTGGGCTGCAGGATTATTTTTCCGTCCTCAGTCTCATAGTCCTGCCAGAGGTCGTAGCGCTTAGTGTTTGGATTGTAATGCCACTGCATAACACTGAAATCTGCATACATGAAACTAAATTTCTCACCTAAGTCATCCCATGTATCAATTTCTTCCTGGAAGTACATGCCCGTCAGGTCAGGTTTTTCATTTGAAATACCAACCTTATTTACATACTTGGTTATTTCAGCGGAATTTGCATAGACCCCCGTAGCACTGTGCGTGGATTCCCCACAAAGGGCAGGACAGGGGATGAAACCAAATCCTAAGGCGCGCTCACCCAAAACTTCAATCAAAATATTATCTACGGTGGGATCAGCGTTACCATAGGCTAAAACGCCTTGGTAAAGATTAGTCAATTTAGCATCCACTAACCTGCCGGAGCGGATAGGCCAAACCCTATCAGAATCTTTACCGTAATAAATGGCCATAAATCGGTTCATTTGGGAACCAATGAAGTATTCAAATACAATATCTGCAGATGATAGACCCGCATGTGGGCGTCCTATGCGCGGCCAATTCGAGACCTTAATCATCACTGGTCTGCGCTCTAGAAATTGCGGGTCATCCACTCTCAAACCTGTTAATGGGTTAACGCCCTCCGAAAAGGTGGGCACAATAACAGGCGCGGCGGTGCTGGTCGTGATTGGCCAGGGAGTGGCTGAGGGTAAGGGGGTCGGTGTGAATCCAGCGGCAATTTCAGTCATTTTCTGCCAGCGATCAGGTGTTGCCTGGGTTGGCGCAGATACCGGATTTAGTGGCAAGCCTTTATTTTTTGGAAGGCATCCGCTTAGAATCAAGAGGATAAGGAACAAGGTAGCCCTAATTTGTTTTCTCTTTGCTTGAAAATAAAAATGCATTGGTTTTTCCTGGTACTTACCCTTCTTCTCGTAAATTATCTCGCCATCCAATTATATAAGATATTCCCTAAATTAATTTGCTGTAACAAATCCTGTCCGCAAATATCGCTCATTGGAACTCAGCCAGGGTTGTTAGGCTAATCCACACCATTCAGCACTCAAATCCCAAACCTTCTTTTGAAGCTTCTGATTTTTAGCAATAAAGGACGTTTTACCCTCCTTCATCTTATCAAAATACTTACCAGAAATTGTTTCAAATTTGGGGGATGTAGCTAGGTTTACAATTGATTTAGCACCTTCATTAATGGATATGCCCCAGGTAATCAGAGCTGTTCTTGTCACATTCGTATTTCTAATGACACCAGGATGAATACAATTAGCCACTACCTGGCTGCCTACTAGGCGCTGTGCAAGCGTAAATGTGAATAGAATATTTAATAACTTGGAACGGCAGTAATTAACCCAGCCCCAGAAGAAGTGCTTACTTTGGATGTCAGCCGGGTTTAGGTATACAAACTTGTGGCCAACCGAGCTCACAGTGACGATCCGTGCGGATGCACTTTGTTTGAGTAAATCCAGTAATAAATTGGTCAGCAAAAATGGTGCCAGGTGATTTACAGCAAAGGTTAGTTCAAAACCATCCTTGGAAAGTTGTCGTCTTTTCATGAAGATGCCAGCATTATTGATTAAGCCGTCCAATTTATTGGTGCGTTTCATTAACTCGGCGGCTAACCCGCGCACTTCCTTGAGGGACTGGAAGTCTGCAATAATGACTTCAACGGCTTCGTTACCAGTTTGAGCTACTAGTTCATCAGCTACAAGTTGCGTTTTTTCAAGGTTGCGGCCATGCAGAAAAAGATGTGCACCTGATTTGGCTAATTCAATTGCAGTTTGTTTTCCAAGGCCATCCGAAGCGCCCGTTACCAGGATGGTTTTTTCATTGAGTGGTTTTACAGACATGTTCAATAATACAAAGTTAGAGAAGAAAGCAAATTAATTCAAACCGCATAGCTTTTTAGATTCTTCCCAAAAACGTAATCGGAGCTGATTATCCATTGCTATTGCTGCAGGATTTACCGCTTTTTTCTTGATGAAATATTTTCCGCTGATCCCCTCGACCTCAGGATCACTAGCCAGGTAAACGCTGGTGACAGCACCGTCAACCACACTTCGGCTATTATAAGTAAAACCCGTCGATCGGTATAACTTGGTGTCAATCGTACCTGGATGAAGCGCATTAGAGCTTACTTTTGTATCTCGAAGGTGATCTGCCAATTCAAAAGCCATATAGAGATTGCCTAGTTTTGACAAACAATAAGCCTGCCAACCGTCAAAATGCTTCTCTCCTTGTAAGTTGTCGAAATCAACTACAGCGCTGGCATGCGCTGACGAACTGACGGTAACAATTCTACCCGAGGGACTCTTTAATAATATGTCAAGCAACAAATTAGTCAACAGGAATGGGGCTAAGTGACCTATAGCAAAATTTAGTTCATAACCTTGGGCGCTCAGCAGACGCTGTTTGAAGTAAGTGCCTGCATTATTAACAAGCACGTCCAGATGATCAAATCGATTAGTTACTTCGCGGACCAATTTTCGGACTTGGTTTAAGTCTGCAAAATCTGCAACAAAACCAAAAATGGCATCATTATCAGTCTGTAATTTCAATTCTTCACAGGTTTTGGCAGTCTTATCTAAATCTCTGCCGTGCACTAAAATTTGAGCACCCATCTGGGCTAGCTCGAGCGCAGTCTGTTTTCCAATTCCGTCTGTGGCACCGGTTATAAGGATCACTTTTCCTTCAATAGCTGGTTTTTCCATTTTTTATATTATCCCTTTCAAATTTAAATTATAAGTCATCTAGCTAGTATAAAAAATTTCTGAGCTTAATGCTAAAATTGTCAAAGGTTTCTGCTTATATCAAAAAAATTTAGAGTGAAAGAGAGCCATATGTCTGATCAAAAAGCGCGCATCAAAGAGCTTCCAAGGAATGTCTGGGCGGTCAGCCTGACCAGTTTCTTCATGGATATTTCCAGTGAGATGGTTATTAATATTATCCCGCTTTTTCTTTCAAACGTCCTAGGAATTAAGACAAATATTATTGGCATCATTGAAGGCGTTGCCGAGGCAACTGCAAGCATATTAAAGGTTTTTTCAGGCTGGTTGTCTGATAAGCTTGGGGGAAGAAAGTGGATTGCTGTTCTAGGTTACAGCATTTCTGCTTTAGCTAAACCCTTCTTTTATTTTGCTAATAGTTGGGGCGCAGTAGCCTCTATACGCTGGGCTGATCGCATTGGAAAAGGCGTTCGCACTGCACCCAGAGATGCCCTGGTTGCTGATTCTATAAAGCCAGAGCAGCGCGGACTAGCTTTTGGGTTTCATCGTGCAGCAGATACAGCAGGGGCAATGTTGGGGATTTTAATTGCTGCTCTAGTGGTTTGGTTGGCGCAGTCGAATTCATTAGATTTAGCAGGATCGACCTTCAAGATCATTGTCTTAATCAGCCTAATTCCAGCCTTATTGGCAGTTTTGTCTTTAGTTATTGGGGCAAAAGATGTTGGCAATAAAAAAGCGCATGATATTCCTAAAATTACCCTCAAAGGGTTAGGAAAACCGTTTCTTATCTTTCTTATAATTGTAGGCTTATTTGATCTTGGTAATTCATCGGATGCCTTTCTGGTACTGAGAGCACAGGAAAGAGGCATGGGCGTTCTGAATATACTACTGATGTTGGTGATATTTAACCTGGTCTACACACTTGTATCCACCCCGGCTGGGTCGCTATCCGATAAAATTGGCCGGCGACGCTTGATCATTGGCGGTTGGATTGTATATGCAATGATTTACTTGGGCTTTGCTCTTGCTAAGACGCCAACTCATATTTGGTTGCTTTATGTTGCATACGGCATTTATTACGGCATGGCTTACGGTACGGCTAAGGCGATGGTAGCCGATCTTGTTCCAGTTGAACACCGTGGAACGGCCTATGGCACCTATAATGCCATACTAGGCATCATCGATTTTCCGGCGTCTTTAATTGCTGGCTTACTTTGGAGTGGCGTGGGGTCATGGACTGGTTTTGGTCCATCAGCACCTTTCTATTTTGGGGCACTGATGTCAATTCTAGCTGTTGTCCTGATGATTCTTTGGGGACCGAAATCTTCCAAAGTGAACATCCCTAATGTATAAATTTACGAAAACTAAAAGTGATTATTTTAAAACTAACAATATCAGCCAAAATTTGTCCCTTATAATTGATGTAAGGTTTAGAAAATATGAAGAAAAACATGAAGGTTGGCGTAGTAGCGTATCGGTACAACTATTATACAAATCAAAGATTAATTGTAAACAAAGTACCTGAATTTGATTATAAGAAGGTTTATGACCTTTTTAGCCTTATCAACATCCCAGCTAAAAAAATTAATGACATAGCATCAAAGAAAATTTTTGATACATTTAATCTAAACAACATATATCAAGATTTCCAACTCAATCAGGTGGACGTGATCCATTTTTCAAACGGGATCAGTTTTGGTAAAACACCTTGGGTCTCTTGTTTTGAAACTATCCTCCCCAGGTTGCGTCAACTTGTTACACGCCATCAGGGTGGTCAAGCTCGTACTGTTCAATTGGATTCTTTGACGAAAAGATCCTTAGAAGCAATTTTGAACCCAGCTTGCCTGCAAATAATTGCCTGGTCTGCTTGTTCTGCTAACATGGAAGTTGACCTGTTGAGTGAATTCTCAAATGAGTATCAGTCTGGCATTATCAAAAAGATGAGTATCATCCATCCCCCACAAGACTTGCTGATTGACGACTATAAGGAAAAAGAAATTAAAACTAATGAGCCAATACGATTTATTTTAGTAGGGTCATCTTTCTTTAGAAAAGGAGGAAAAGAAATTCTATTAGCCTTTGAAAAATTGAAACAAAAATTTAATTACCCAATCCAATTAATAATTATCAGTTCTCTGCAAATTGATAACTATGCAACCCAAGAAACTCAAGAGGATTTGGCTTGGGCTAAAGCAAAAATTTTAGAAAATCAGGATTGGATTATTCACTATCCAGGTCTTTCCAATCAAGAAGCTTTGACCCAAATGAAATCTGCTCATGTTGGTTTATTGCCCTCATATGCAGAAACTTATGGTTTTTCTGCGCTTGAATTACAGGCTTCAGGTTGCCCAGTAATCACTACAAATATTAGGGCTTTTCCAGAAATTAACAATGAACAAGTAGGCTGGCTTATAGATGTTCCTAAAAACAATCTTAATGAAGCCATTTATACAACAATTGAATCAAGAGAGATAATAAGTAACAGGATTATTGCTGGTATCGAAAACATCGTGCATCAAATCGTCTCTGACCCGAATATGGTTGAGAAAAAGGGCAGGGCAGCATTAGAGAAAATCAAACACGAACATTCTCCTGCATTATATGCTTCGAAATTGGAAGCTATTTATCGTAGAGCATTATTGTCATAATCAGGATAAATAACAAACAAAGTCACAAAAAATAAGTATAATTGATGCAACAGAATAATATTGTCCCATCCTTACCAATTCAGAATAGGAGTTAATGATGATAGTTACGACGAAAAAATTATTTGAAGCTGCGTATGGTAAATATGCGGTCGGTGCCTTTAATATCAACAACCTCGAACAGACCATGGGGCTCTTCCGTGGCAACTTAGATTCCCAGGCGCCATTTATCATCCAAATCAGCAAAGGCGCTCGTTCATTTACAGATAAGCGCATGATTGAAGGCTTAATTCGAGCAGCGGATGAAGTTTTCCCAGAGGCCATTTTTGCGGTGCATCTCGACCATGGCGATGAACAAACCTGTTACGACTGTATTGAATCGGGTTTCTATAGCTCGGTGATGATTGATGCCAGCCACGAACCTTTTGATGAAAATATTGCCATTACTAAGCGCGTGGTTGATGCAGCCCATGCCAAGGGCATCGTTGTAGAAGCAGAACTAGGTCAATTAGGCGGTGTTGAAGAGCATGTTAAGGTTGAAGAATCTGCTGCGAAATTAACAGATCCCAACCAAGCCCGCGAGTTTGTTGAACGCTCTGGATGTGATTCTTTGGCGGTTGCCATTGGTACCAGCCATGGTGCTTTTAAGTTTAGTGGTTCGCAGTCTCTTCATTTCAATGTGTTGGCAGAAATCCAGCAAAGATTGCCCGGGTTTCCGCTGGTAATGCACGGATCAAGCTCAGTTCCACAAGAAGAAGTCGAGCGAATTAATGCCGCGGGTGGAAAAATTGCAGGCGCAAAAGGCGTTGATGCAACTCAATTCCGCAAAGCAGCCACTTTAGGCGTCACCAAGGTTAACATCGACACCGATGGCAGGCTGGTTTGGACGCGCGTTCATCGTGAATTCTTCCGCGATTATCCAGAAAAATTTGACCTGCGTGACCCAGGCAAGGTCTTCATGGCAGAATATGCAAAATTCATTGAACAAAAGAACGATTATTTGGGCAGCGCTGGTCAATTGCCCGACGTTCGTAAATATTTAGGTCAGTAAGGGATTGATATGCATCCTGTAGAGATTAAACCCGGAATTTTTTGGACGGGTATCAATGACCGTTCAACTGAGCTCTTTGAGGGTCTCTGGCCGATCCTTCATCAGGGTGTCTCTTATAACGCATACATCATTAAAGATAAAAAGAATGCCTTAATTGATCTTTCCAAAGAGACTTTTACGGATGATTTTATCCATCAAATTGACCAAATTATCCGACCTGAAGAGTTAGATTATGTGATTGTCAACCACATGGAGCCTGATCACTCAGGCGCGTTATTACGCCTGCGAAATTTAGCACCGCAGGCGAAAATCATTGGCATGCGTAAAGCCATAGACATGGTCAGAGATTTTTTTGGCATCATAGAAAATGTTGAAGTGCTTGCAAACGGCCAGACGCTTTCTTTAGGTGAACACACCCTGCAGTTTTTCCATATCCCAATGGTGCACTGGCCTGAAACCATGGCTACCTATGATATTGAGAATAAGGTTCTTTTCTCCTGTGATGCATTTGGCGGTTATGGTGCGTTGGATGGTGGTATTTTTGATGACGCTTACGCTGATTTGCGCTTCTACGAAACGGAGGCCTTGCGCTATTACACCAATATTGTTGCTGCCTTTAGCAAGAGCGTTATCAGCGCCATCGAGAAATTGAAGGACTTGCCTATTGAAATTGTTGCACCTTCCCATGGTTTAGTATGGCGCAAAGACCCAATGCGTATCATTAATCTTTACAAACAGTGGGCACTTTATGGCAGCGAACCGGCTGAGCCAGGCGTAACCCTGCTCTACGGATCTATGTATCGCAATACCGAACACGCCATGAATTACGCGGCCGAAGCAATCACCAAGCAAGGCGTTCTGCTTAGTGTGTTCAATGTTGGTGTCACCGAAGCTAGTTTCATCCTGCCTTCGCTATGGACAAAACAAGGCGTTATTATTGCTGCCCCAACCTATGAGCGTAAAATGTTTCCGCCCATGGTGGAAATTTTGTCGATGGCAAATTTGAAGAATGTACACCAGAAAGTGGCAGGATACTTTGGCAGCTATGCTTGGTCTGGCGGGGCAAAGGCTGAGTTTGACAACTATGCTCAACAGATGGCTTGGGATGTGCTTGGCCATGTCGAATTCATTGGCAGCCCTAAAGCAGAAGACATTGATAAGATTATCGAGTTGTCAACCCAAATTGCCTTGAAAGTTAAGAGTTGATCCTAAATTATCACGATAGCCCCGTCATAACGATGGGGCTTTTTTTATGATTAATCCACTCCTATGCTTTGCTCAATTGTTTTCTAAAAAAGCTTGGTGTTATAATTTTTCAATTCAGCTAAAGCTAAGTTGAAAACTGAATGAGCAGTAATTTTGAGGAGCATGAACATGAGCGATTTAGTAAAAAGCAAATCTAACTTCATCCGCGATATTATCGACGAGCACAATCAAACCGGTCGGTTTGGTGGAAAAGTGCATACGCGCTTTCCACCAGAACCCAATGGTTACTTGCATATTGGGCATGCCAAGTCCATTTGCCTCAACTTTGGTATTGCCAAAGATTACGGCGGCCTGACCAATTTGCGCTTTGACGACACGAACCCCACCAAAGAAGATGTGGAGTATGTCGAATCCATCAAAGCGAATATCCGCTGGTTGGGGTTTGATTGGGATGACCGTGAATATTTCGCCTCGGATTACTTTGAAACACTTTATGACTGCGCTGTGCAATTGATCAAAAAAGGTAAAGCCTTTGTCTGTCATCTCAGCGCGGATGAATTACGTGATTATCGCGGCACACTCACCGAGCCCGGCCGTGAAAGCCCTTATCGTAATCGCACAGTTGAGGAAAACTTAGATTTGTTAACGCGCATGCGTCAGGGCGAATTTCCAGATGGCTACTGCACTTTACGCGCCAAGATTGACATGGGTTCACCAAATTTCAACATGCGTGACCCGGTCATGTACCGCATCTTACATGCCGAACACCATCGCACTGCCGATGATTGGTGCATTTACCCTATGTATGATTATGCCCACTGCGTTTCTGATTCCGTAGAAGGGATCACCCACTCGATCTGCACCCTCGAATTTGAAGATCACCGCCCGCTTTACGATTGGTTTTTAGATGAATTAGAGATCTTTCATCCCCAGCAAATTGAATTTGCGCGTTTGAATCTCACCTACACGGTTATGAGCAAGCGCAAATTGCTGCAGCTAGTCAAAGAAGGCTTTGTTACAAGCTGGGATGACCCCCGTATGCCATCACTTTCTGGCATGCAGCGGCGCGGCTATACTCCCTCCGCCATTAAAAGTTTTGCCGAAATCATTGGTGTGGCTAAAAACAACAGCATAGTCGACATGGAATTGCTCGAACATGTTTTACGCGATGACCTCAATCAGCATGCAACAAGGCGCATGGCTGTTTTGCGTCCCTTAAAGGTCATTATCGATAACTACCCGGAAGACAAAGAAGAAAGCTTTGAAGTACCAGATTTTCCGCAGGATCCAGATAGGCAAACCAAACGCTCGGTTCCTTTTTCGAATGTACTTTACATTGAATCAGAGGATTTCATGGAAAACCCACCAGCTAAATATTACCGGCTCGCACCTGGGAAGGAAGTCCGCCTGATGAATGCTTATTATGTTACCTGTACAGAGGTGGTGAAAGATGAGGCTGGGCAAGTGACTGAGGTTCACTGCACCTACGACCCTGAATCACGCGGTGGGATGTCTGCGGATGGACGCAAGGTGAGGGGCACTATTCACTGGGTTTCTGCCAGGCATGCTGTTGATGCGGAAGTCCGGCTTTACGACATGCTCTTCACCAAACCAAACCCTTATGAGGTTGAAGAAGGCGGAGACTTTACCGATAATATCAATAAGCATTCACTGGAAGTCTTAAAGGGCTGCAAATTGGAGCCTAACCTGGCATTTGCGGAGGTGGGCCAGTCATTCCAGTTTATGCGCAATGGTTATTTCTGCCTGGATATGGTTGATTCTAAGCCGGGTAGCCTTGTTTTTAACCGTACCATTTCCCTGGTGGATTCCTGGGCAAAAATGCAAAAGTAAGTAATTGAATTACCAAACAATACTTGATTGATTGGTTTAAACAATTTTTTTGTTTATTTATGCTGTCAATTTTTTGAAAATTTGTTTAGTTGCGAGTTGTTTGTGGTAATATTAACTCGCTTTCGGGCCCGTAGCTCAGTGGCAGAGCAGGCGGCTCATAACCGCTTGGTTGAAGGTTCGAATCCTTCCGGGCCCATGGAAAAATTTTTAGCGTAATATTGATGGTTCTAATGCTCCAAATTACTTGGAGTATTTTCTTAAATGATGAATAGCTTCATCTTTTTAACCTGACAGGAATTTATTTAACATCTGTAAGATGAATTGTTAATTATGTCTACAAGGCATAATGGTATATACAAAGATTATATATTAGGCGTGATAAGGATGTAGACATGGATATAATTAATCTACAATTTGATAACAGGGTTTTTATTAATGATAGAACGGGATAATATCATTCTTGGTTAGCTCATCAATGTTCTGTTATTTATAGAATTATTAGAAAAAATTTATAGCAATTATTAAAGGATCAAAAATGAAACAATATGGTGTCATTTATTACACGAGAACAAATAACAGCAAGCGGGTCGCAGAGAAGATTTTTAAAAAATTATCCGAGAGTTCTCCGCTTCAATTAATCCAAATTACTGACAATATTAATTGGAAAGGCTTTTTTGGCTATTTGAAAGCGGGGTTTTATTCTTCTACAAACAAGCACGTAGATATTCAAATCAATGGCAGTTTAGATGGGTTTGAGGAATATGTAGTCGTTGGTCCAATTTGGGCTGGTGGTCTTGCTCCTTCAGTGAAAACTTTATTAAAGCAATTGCCAAGAGAAAAAGTTCATTTGGTTGTTACTTCAATTGAAAGCCGGGTTGAGGATCGAAAGGGATACCTTTCAGTTCATGATATTTCAAGTAAAAAAGGGAATGAGGATGTAGTAATTGATGATCTTCTAAACGGTCTTTTAAACCCCTAAACCGTTTATTACATTTTTGCTTCACAAGATTCCTAGCTAAAAGTAACCCTAGATGAATCAATAGGGTTCTTTTTTGATTGAATTATCAAGCTATCGATCCTATTCTCATCGTCAAAGCTCTTTTTGTTATAATCTTATTACACCAATAAATTACAGCAGAAAGGACTCTTCATGGTAAAGAAATTTAAAATAGGTATTGTTGGCGCTGGTTTTATTGGCCCTGCGCACATAGAAGCCCTGCGCCGGCAGGGTTTTGAAGTCATTGCTTTAGCAGAATCATCCCAAGCCCTGGCGGATCAAGCTGCTGCCCGGCTTTTTGTTCCGAACGCCTATGGCAATTACTTGGATATGCTTTCAAATCCAGACTTGGACGTCATCCATATCACCTCGCCAAATTTCCTGCATTATTCCCAGGCTAAGGCCGTCTTAGAAGCAGGCAAGCACGTGTTGTGTGAAAAGCCTTTGGCCATGAACACACAAGAATCTGCTGAATTGGTGCGCTTATCAAAACAACTTGGCTTGGTGAACGCGGTCAATTACAACCTGCGTTTTTATCCCCTTATCCAAGAGGCACGTGAACTGGTCAGGAGTGGCAGCTTAGGCGAAAAGGTCTACATTGTCCAGGGCAGCTACTTGCAGGATTGGCTCTTGTTAGACACCGATTGGAACTGGCGCCTGGAGCCTGAGTACGGCGGTGAGTTGCGGGCAATTGCAGATATCGGTTCGCACTGGCTGGACCTGGTCACCTTTGTCCTGGATACCAAGGTCGAATCTGTCTTTGCCGATTTTGCCACATTTCTGCCTATCCGCAAAAAACCACTTCAAAAGATTGATACTTTTGATGGCAAGCTGCATCAAGATTTGCAGTTCGAAGAAAAGCCTATTCATACCGAAGATTATGCAGCAGTGTTGCTGCGGTTTGAAAACGGCGCTAAGGGCAGCATGATTGTGTCCCAGGTATCCAGCGGCCGAAAAAACCGCTTGTCGTTCGAAATCAACGCTTCCAAGCGTTCACTGGTATGGGATTCCGAGAAACCAAACGAAATGATGATTGGAAATCGTAATGAGCCAAACCAATTAATGATAAAAGATCCCTCCCTGATGAGTGAGCATGCCCGTTGGTCAGCTTCTTACCCTGGCGGACACCCCGAAGGTTACCCGGATACCTTTAAACAGCTGCAAAAATTATTTTATGCTTACATTGCTGCGGGCGACTACAATGCAAAACCAGATTTCCCAACCTTTGAAGATGGACACCGCGCAATCCTGGTTGACGAAGCCATCTTGCAAAGTGCGCGTGAGTCACGGTGGGTGAAGGTAGCGCCCTAGTTTTTGAGTATCTAAACTCATTTTGACTAAAAAGCTGATGTAGAATTGAGAATAAAGAAAAACTCAGGATGGAAACACGGAAATGAGATATTACATAGGCTGTGATCTTGGCGGAACGAATGTAAAAGTTGGGCTTGTTGATGTCATACAGGGTGAAGTTCTTTGTGCTAATAGTATTCCCACCTCGGCGCATAAAGGTTACGAATTGGTCATTAAGCGCATGGCGGAAGCAATCAACACCTTGGTGGAGGAAAGCGCTCAATCTTGGGCAGAGATCGGTGCGATTGGCGTGAGCGCACCAGGCATGTTGGATTTGGAAAAAGGTGAGACAGTGTTCTTGCCAAACCTGCCAGGTCAATGGCGCAATGTACCGCTCAAGGCACTCCTCGAGTCAGCGCTCCACAAACCAGTCTACCTGTTAAATGACGTTCGGGCGATTACTTATGGCGAATGGGCTTTTGGGGCTGGCAAAGGTACTAGTAATATGATTTGTTTTGCCATCGGGACTGGCGTTGGGGGCGGTGTGGTGCTTAATAACCAGTTGTTGCTCACGCAAGGCGGTACAGCGGGGGAACTCGGCCATATCAGTGTAGACTTAAACGGTCCCCAGTGTGGTTGCGGTAGTTTTGGCTGTGTTGAGGTGTATGCCTCCGGTCCGGCCATTACCGCTATGGGTATCAAGGCTGTTGTTCAAGGCCTGACGACCAGTATCCGCGAGCGTTGCGGTAATGACCTCAACAAAATCACGACCAAACTCCTGGCAGAAGCCGCTTTGGATGGCGATGCGGTTGCTCAAACCATCTGGGATACGGCAGGTTTTCACCTGGGTGTTGGCATTTGTAACGCTGCGATTGCAACAGGACCTGAGCGTGTGGTTATCAGCGGTGGCGTTTCGGCAGCGGGGGAGTTGCTCCTTGCGCCTATTCGCAGGGCTTTGAAAGAGCGTATGTTTGTAATGCCTTCAGAAAAAATTGAGGTGGTTATTGGAACGCTTGGAAATGCTGCTGGGATAATTGGCACAGCTGTCTGGGCGGCTAATGCCAGTTCTCAATGAAGTTGACCTGCCTCAATAAATTATAATAACCAAGATACTCCCAATGCTTACCAGTTTTGGGAGTTTTTATTAGTTGAAATACGCGTCAAACTCGCGCATCAAGTTCACCGTCTGGCTAACACCAAATCGTGTTACCCCTAAGGCTATGACCTCTAAGGCATCTTCCAGCCGGCGTACACCCTGGGCTGCTTTTACCTGGACTTTATCACTCACGCTCGCGCGCATCAACTTAAGGATTTCGGTTGTGTATCCTACTGTTTCGCCGTATTAATTCTTGTATGGTGAATCGCAAAAACCAGTACTGGTTTTGACGAAACGGGCACCGGCTGATTCACAAATCTGGCAAGCCCTAACAATCATATTCATGTCCCGAATCAAGCCAGTTTCAAGGATGACCTTAACAGGTGCCCCTTGGGCAGCCTCAACAACTGTGCTGATGTCATCTCTCACGTAATCAAACTCCCCACCCAGTAAAGCGCCGAGGTTTAACACTATATCAATCTCATCTGCACCTTCGTCCAGTGCTTGTTTGGTTGCATTGGCTTTTGTTATGCTTGTGTCATAACCATTTGGAAAGCAAATCACCGGGTTGACCAATACGCCTGTCCCATTAAGCAACTTTGCTGCTAACTTTGTGTAGCAAGGTTTAATTGTGGCTGCTGCAACATTGTATTCCATTGCAATTTCAAGCCCTCCAATAGTATCCTGCTGGGTCAAGGTTTGCTTCAAGATGGAGTGATCGATCATTTTGGTAAATTTAATGCGCGGAATTTGAATTGAGCTCATGTGCTTAATCTCCACTACTAAATACGGCCATATAAGTCAATTTCTTGGTCAATATTATTACTCAGACCCTGCAATTATTGTTTTTGGGGTGGTGTCTTTTGATGTTTGTAATAAAATAATACTGCAAATGACTAAGAAAGCGCCGATTAATTGCTGGGTGCGCAGTGCTTCATCGAATATCAAGTGAGCCATGAAGATCCCAGCTAAAGGCTGAAAGATGTTCATCATTGCTGAGCGTGTTGAACCAATCAGTTGAATGCCGAGGTTGCCAAAGGTAATTGGCACAAGTGTACCGAGAACGGTTAGCCCCAAAAATAGCATCCATTCAAAACCATTGTTTGGAAATCGAAAATTGCTGAAAGGTAAGGTTAGTAGTCCCGAAAGAAGCGCACCTAGGAAAAGATACATGGTACCTTGAGATCTGGAGACATCGCCCGCAAAGAAACGTGCACTCATTAGGTAATAGATGGCAACGACCAGCCCATTTATCAATGCCAGGGCAACGCCAATCCAATCTATGTTTGTTTTGACTGGATTGTAAACAGTAAAGAAAAGCCCTAATATAGCAAAAGGTAAACCCAACCAGGTTAGTTTTGGGATGGCTTGTTTATTAATAAAAGCATAAAACACAATCCAAATAGGAAAAGTAAATAACAAAATGATATAGAGACTTACTGGGATTCTTTGGACTGATAAAATTCCAGAAATACTTGCTAAAGTAAAAACCAATCCTAATCCTAGAAACCGCTTACGATGAAACTTTGAAAACGAACCATTCTTGTTTCTAAATAAGAGCAGCCAAATTAATGGCGTAGCAAATACAAAACGTAAAATGGCGATATTGAGGGGGCTAAAAGTGGTATTTAGGCTAATAAGCCGCGTAAAAATTGACGGCATTGCAAATCCAATACTGGAAATAAAAACAAAAACATAACCAAGCAAATGTTTTTTCATTGATTTCTAAATAAATACCTAGGCAATTGTAATCCAACAATGCTACTTTACGTTTAAATCTTAGGTTTAGGGCCAGTTTGCTA
Source organism: Anaerolineaceae bacterium (assembly GCA_040768105.1). Lineage (GTDB taxonomy): Bacteria > Chloroflexota > Anaerolineae > Anaerolineales > Anaerolineaceae > JAXGNE01. Next base: position 241,490 of record JAXGNE010000008.1, on the reverse strand, counting down.
AGCAGTAATGGAACAGAATACTTATTTCAGCATAGCATCTTTGTACAAGCAATGTAGAATGTACTTTGATGGTCTACCCCTTTTATGTGTTATATTGTTTTTAGAATATACGAGAGGTGTAATTATGGAGAAAATCATTAAAAGCGATAAAGAATGGCGGGAATTATTAACTGAAGAAGTTTATAAAGTAACCCGCAGGAAAGGTACGGAAGCCCCGTTTTGTGGTGCCTTCTATGACCATAAAAAGCCTGGAACTTATTATTGTGCCTGTTGCGATCTGCCTCTATTTTCTGCAACTGATAAGTTTGATTCGGGGACTGGTTGGCCTTCATTTCTCAGGCCTGTAAACGCTGAACATATATTGGAGCATCTTGATACCAGCTTTGGTATGGTTAGGAAAGAAATTGTCTGCGCTCGGTGTGATGCTCACTTAGGTCATGTGTTTGATGATGGACCCGCACCCACAGGACAGCGATACTGCGTGAATTCAGTATCCCTAAAATTTGTCGAAGAGCAGCCAAAATAAGGAAAGGAAAAAAATGGAATACGAAATTGCCACATTTGCCGCTGGATGCTTCTGGGGGGTAGAAGCGAAATTTAGAAAACTTGATGGTGTAATTGATACAATGGTCGGGTATACAGGTGGACATGTCGAAGATCCAAATTATCGCCAGGTCTGCACCGACACGACCGGTCACGCAGAAGCAGTCCAAATACAATTTGACCCTCAAAAGATTACTTACCAACAACTCGTTGAGGCTTTTTACCAGGTTCATAATCCCACCACGCCAAATCGACAGGGGCCAGATTTTGGGTCACAATATCGCTCTGCCATTTTTTATCATACCGATGCTCAAAAGGAAATCGCAGAAACTGTCACAGCCTTTGTTGATTCTTCTGGAGAATTTAAACACGCGGTTGTCACTCAAATTAAGCCTGCATCCACCTTTTATAAGGCCGAGGAATACCATCAGCGCTATTATGAAAAGCACGGCTTATTTCATTGTTAGTCTATAAATACAGAATTTAACGATACAAAGGCATGCGTTTTTTGAAGCGCATGTTTTTTGTTAATAACGGTTATAATGAAGCCATGGCAAAAGAAAATCAAAACAATATAAATACTGAAAAAAGGATCGCCATCCTGATCGATGGTGATAATGCACAATCTTCATTAATTGAAAACATGTTAGTAGAAGCAGGCAAATTTGGCAATGCCACCATTCGCCGGGTTTATGGTGATTGGACGACCTCTAACATGAAGTCTTGGAAAGACATACTCAATTCTTACGCTTTACAACCTATTCAACAGTTCCGTTATACCATCGGTAAAAATTCAACCGACTCAGCCATGATCATTGATGCAATGGATATATTGCATAGCGAGCAGGTAGATGGCTTTTGCCTGGTATCCAGCGATAGTGACTACACCAGGCTAGCAACGCGCATTCGTGAAAGTGGTAAGTTGGTGGTTGGTATCGGCAGGAAACTAACTCCCAGGGCTTTTGTAAGCGCCTGTAATGTTTTTATTTATACAGAAAACCTGGTCACAAAACAAGTTCAAAAGAGCATTAAGCCCAAACCACCTGAGAAAGCTGAAGAAATAAGCCCTCAAGAGCTTGAACTTATCGATCATATTGACCAGGCAATTGACATGGCTGGCTCGGACGAAGATGGCTGGGCAAATCTCTCGGAAGTTGGCACAGCCCTGCGCCGTATTGACCCAGGTTTTGACCCGCGTACATACGGGGTTAAACAGCTCAGTCAACTGGTAAGGGCGCGTAAAAGTAATTATGATTTGAAGAAGTTAGCTGGAAAGTCAATCATTCACATCCGCTCAAAAAATGATGACTAGATCAATAAAAAATATAAAGCCCTGGTTTCAGGGCTTTTTTTATTCTCGATTATCTTGGAAAGGTTAAGCATTCTGGTTCTGATTAGGTATTGAAAATGAAAACAACCTTATAAATTTCAAACAAAGGAGACATAATATGGCATCATATGTTGAGCGTGAGTTAGAGCATGAAGTTTTGCTCTGTGATGATAAAGGCAACCTAAACCCTGATGCAGTGGGTTTGTCTCGCCAGCCGCTACACACCTGCAATTTGAGTGGTCATCACCTGAGGAAAAAGCGCTGGAATTATTGGTGCATTACAAGCCCAGATTATTTATTCTCGGTTACCTTGTCTAATGTGGACTACATGGGCTTACCGTTTATATATTTCCTTGATTTTAAAAGCAACACTTTCGTAGAAAAGACAATTCTAAGTCCATTTGGCAAGGGCTGTCACCTAGGGGAGAAAGTGGAAGACAAAGCTGTCTATGCTGGCAAAGGTATGCAGCTTATTTTTGAGAATATAGACAAACAGGTTGTCATTAAAGTCCAGGCTGATGATTTTGGTGGGAAACCTTTACAAGCAGAATTTCTTGTTCAAATTCCAAACAATCATGAAACGCTCAACGTAGTTATCCCCTGGTCTAGCAAGAATTTCCAGTTTACCTCAAAGCAAAATACGCTTCCAACCAGCGGTACTGTCAAGTGGGGAGGAGATGCCTATTATTTCAACCCTGACTCAGCTTTTGCTTGCCTGGATTTTGGCCGGGGGGTCTGGCCTTTCAATTGTTTTTGGAATTGGTCAAGCTTTTCAACCAGGCTGGCAGATGGCAGAGCGATTGGTGTTAACCTCGGCGCAGGTTGGACCGATGGCACAGGCATGAATGAAAACGGGCTTTGCATTGATGGGAAGCTTATAAAAATAAGTGAAGATGTCAGGTTTGAGTATGACACGACGAACTTCATGCTGCCTTGGCGGTTGCGTACCACTGCGACTGAACAGGTCGATATGCTGTTTACGCCTTTTTATGAGCGTTTGGCAAAGACGGATGCCCTGCTGATCAAATCTGAAGTGCATCAAATGATAGGGCGCTTCAGTGGCCAATTAAAGCTTGAGAAAGGCGAAATACTTCAGGTTGATGATGCCATCGGTTGGGCGGAAGACCATCACGCGCGTTGGTAAGCGAAGGTCAAACAAGTAAAAAACCTTTAATTATTACTTTCATAGTTGATCAATGTAGTGCCCCTTGGTTGTTATTCAATCAAAAGTGCAGACAATTTACAGGTCAGTATTTGGCTAAAATGACAATGCGCCTCAAAAATTTGTCATGTTATAATCTCAAAAAAAAGCTATAAGCGCGTGTTATTAGAATTGCAGGTGGTTTATTTTTCTAAAAGGAATAACAATTAATCATAAATAGCTAATGAGCCCATATCTCATCACACTAATCATCCTAATCATTGCCATCGTTCTTTTCCTGAGTGAAAAATTATCAGCTGATTTAGTAGCCATGTTGGTGGCGATCAGTTTGGGTATAACAGGCGTTTTAACCCCGCAGGAAACCTTTGCAGGTTTCAGCCGTTCAGCGGTGATCACCATTATCGCGATATTCATCCTGGCAGAAGGGCTAAAACAAGCCGGCATCACTGATCGGATTGGTACCTTATTGCTCAGGATTGCCGGCAAAACCGAAATTCGCCTGTTACTGATTGTGATGGTTTTTTCGGCAACTTTATCTTTGTTCATGAACAACATCGCAGTCGCAGCTGTCCTCTTACCGGCCGTAATCGGGGCTGCCAACCAGGCCAATATTAAACCCTCCCGTTTATTAATGCCCTTGTCAATAGCCACGATGTTAGGCGGTATGGCTACCATCCTGACAAGTACCAATATAGTATCCAGTAGTTTATTGATTGAATCAAATATTAAAGGGTACAGCCTGCTGGATTTTTTCTCCATGGGTTTACCAGTTACCATTGTTGGCATAATCTTTCTGTTGCTATATGGCAGGAAAGCGCTGCCATATTCTGGTTTATGTAGTCTTCCAACTTCTAATGGCGATTTGCTAGACACTTATCGACTGAGCGAAAGGTTGATCAGGGTCAAGCTAGTCAAAGGTTCGCTTTTAGCGGGAAAACGTTTATCACAGAGCGGTCTGCGCGAAAAGTATAACTTAAGTTTGGTTGCAATTGAACGTCGCGGCGAAATGATTCTCTCACCTTCACCAAATTCAGTTTTACTACAATCCGATGTATTACTGTTAGAAGGGCGCTTTAACGAAGTACCCTGGGAAAGTATTCATGATATCTTTGAGGTGCTGCCTACCCAGGGATGGGATTCGCAGGACTTGGCTTCACCAAAAATTGCATTTCTTGAAGCGGTATTAGCACCTCGGTCCGGATTGATTGGGCAAACGCTCAAGGCAACGAACTTTCGAGAAAAATATGGCATGGTTGTTTTAGGTATTTGGCGATCAGGCCGTCCAATTCGCTCAGACTTGGCAAATGAAGCGCTGCAGTTTGGTGATGCGCTGCTTTTACAAGGACCTCGTGACCGGATTAATGTTCTTAGGAATGAACCAGATTTGATCATTTTGGAAAGCCCGGTTGTTGAGGCAATCCGAACGCCCCGAAAGGAACTCATTGCTATTGCCTGTTTTTTAGGCGCATTAATCTTTTCGATCTTAAAACCAGATTACATTGCCCTGATCATGCTAACAGCTGGTTTTCTGATGATCTTGAGTGGTATTTTAAAAATGGAACAAGCTTACCGGGCTGTAGAATGGAAGAGTGTGTTTTTAATCGCGGGCATGTTACCAATGGGCATTGCCATCACGAAAACTGGGTTAGCTGATATGGCCGCCCAGGGGTTGTTACACTTATCATCATTTGCTCACCCATACCTTGTTGTTATTTTACTTTTCTTGCTTACTTTAGCACTTTCCCAGGTGGTGCATGGTGCTGTGGTAGCCTCAATTATGATACCCATAACAATTCGGGCTGCAATTATTCTAGGGATGGAACCTCGCTCGGTGGTGATGGGTATTACGCTGGCAACCTCGATGACCTTTGTAACACCTTTAGGCCACCCGGTCAGCATCTTAATCATGGGACCCGGAGGTTATCACTTCAAGGATTATGTTAAGGTTGGGCTGCCCTTGGCGCTTCTGCTAAGCATTGTGATATTAATGCTTCTGCCCCTAATTTGGCCATTATATCCAGGTTGAGTAAGCCTAATTACTCTCTAGCTACAAGCTTATTCAAACGAATTTAGAAACTAGCGCATGAAAAATCTCACCGAAAAATTATCCAAGCAAGCTATATTTTCTAGGCTCCCGAAGGCTATTTTAGAAGAATTGACCCATAAGGCCAGTTGGATGTGCTATCAAAAAGGCGATACCATCTTCTTAGAAGGAGAAATATGTGACTCACTTTACATTGTACTAAATGGTATTGTGAAGTTATACAAATCCTCGTACGAAGGCAGAGACCAGGTCTTAGGGTATTTTGAGGATGGGATGCTTTTGAATTTCGTTCCAGCTATGCTTGATTATGAGCCAAAATTTGAAGCTAACGCCAAGGCCATTACACAGTTGGAACTAATAAAGATTCCAATGCAACCATTTCTTGGTCTTCTAAAGGAAAATAACGAGCTCTCCCTGGTAGTTTTGCACATGCTGGCTTTAAGATTAAGATCCATGACACAGCTTTTAGCAGACTTAGGCTTTCGCTCCGTGCGCAGTCGTCTCGCCAGGTTTCTTATCCGACAGGCGGATGATCCAAATAAGCGCTTCAGCCTGACCCAGGACGAGATTGCTTCGGCGGTTGGTACTGTTCGTGATGTGATTGGCAGGTATTTAAGGGAATTTGAAGAATTAGGTTATCTCAAAAGGGACCGGCAAAAAATTGTTTTGCTCCAACGCAATGCTTTAGAAAATATTGCAGAGATAAAAATAACCGAATAGACATCATTTGTGACTAAAGTAGTAGTTTTCTATCAAATAATTAATTATTATGGATGTATAAAAAAATATGATGGCAGACACAGTACTACCAATTATTATTGCTGAAAGGTGTATTTTATGTGGGGAGTGCATTTCAGTATGTCCTCACAATGCTTTAGGGCTTGCTGAGGCTATGCCTTATTTTGTTTCACCAGAGAATTGCACCTACTGCGGCAAATGTGAAGAAATCTGTCCAGAATCGGCTATCCGCTGCCCATTAACTATCGTTTGGGATAATGCCCAATAATTTCGGAGGAAAAAATGAGTGAATATATTAATAATGCATCAAAACGGAAAGAAGCGTTAAAAGAAGTTATTAAAAAATTGCACCAGGGTCAAACCGTGGAATCGCTGACTGAAGAGTTCGCTGAAATAATCGAGCATGCGACAGCGGCTGATATCGCGGAAGCAGAAAGGGAAATGATCGCTGAAGGAACCCCTGTTCAGGACATTCAGCAGCTGTGTGATCTGCATGTCGCTGTCTTTCGTTCAGGTCTTGAGAATGAACCTAGCCCGGAATCTTTACCAGGGCACCCAGTTTACGATTTTCGTATGGAAAATGAAGTCATCGGCCGCTTTTTAGAAGCACTTGAGAATATGGTTAGGAACGTTCAAAAAGGTAACCAAGAAGCATTGAAAAACCTGCGCAATAATCTGGCAAACTTCAAACTTGTTGAACAACATTATGATAAAAAGGAAAATCTTTTCTTTCCCTACCTAGAAAATAAGGGATTTGAAGGTCCTTCATCTGTTATGTGGGGTGTTGATAATGAAATCCGAGCCCGGATCAAGAAATTCATTGAGCTTGTACTTACTAATCCTGTACATGCTAAAGAAATGGCTGGTGAATTTGATCACTTAGAAAGTGCCATTCGAGACATGATCTACAAAGAAGAAAAAATTCTCATCCCCGAATCTTTAAACCGCCTTAGTCAGCAGGAGTGGCATGTCATCAGAGCTGAATTAGACCAGATGGATGCCAGACCACACGCACAACCTGATCTCAAAGTGACCACAACACCCCTGGAAGTTGAAGAGGGCATAGACCAGGCTGGAATGTTACCCTTAGATACCGGTTCATTAACCTTAGACCAGGTCAACCTCATGCTAAAAAATCTCCCTGTCGACATTACTTTTGTTGATGAAAATGATGAGGTGCGCTTCTTTTCACAAACAAAGGAACGCATATTCACGCGTACTGCTGCCATTATTGGCCGCAAGGTGCAAAAATGCCACCCCCCACAAAGTGTGCATATTGTGCAAAAAATATTGGATGATTTTCATGCAGGAAAGCGGGATGTGTCAGAGTTTTGGATTCAAATGGGTGGTAAATTCGTCCACATCCGCTACTTTGCCCTTAGGGATGAAAATGGTACCTATAGGGGGACCATTGAGGTAACGCAAGATGTGGCTGAAATCAGGGCGCTTGAAGGTGAAAAACGCTTAGAAGATTAGCCCGGCTTTGATAAAAACATAACAAAAAACCTGCATCCGCAGGTTTTTTGCGTTAAGGCGGGGAGGGAGGGATTCGAACCCTCGGTTGAGCTTATGACCCAACAACCACTTAGCAGGCGGCCCCATTCAACCACTCTGGCACCTCCCCAAAAAAATGTTAAGGATTGAGCGGAAGGAGTGGGATTCGAACCCACGGTGGGTTGCCCCACACCTGTTTTCAAGACAGGCGCCTTGAACCACTCGGCCATCCCTCCGTCAGGTAGGAAATTCTATCATAAAACCAAGGCTCGAACAAGGTGATAAAACTTGCTAAGTTGTGTAATGCTTTCTTACAAGTAGAACAACCTATGGTGACTGTGTATTGGTAGGCCAAAGTATCGGCGAAGCTTTTGGAGTCAAAACTAAAGTAGGGCTGGTAGGGACAACTAATGGTTGATTTTGCCCAGGTATGGATGTGTTTGCAGCCTTACTTGGGCTAGGTATGATCGCTGTTCTTGTTGGTAAGACGTTTTGTTGGGCTGATGTTGGGTTAAGAGCTTTGTTTAAATAAGGCCATCCAAATTCAGCAAAGGCTAATCCAGCTAAAATCGTTAGAATTACGAGGAATAATATCAATAAGCCAATCCATCTTTTCCTCTTCTTTGATTTATGTTTTTTATTATTGGTTATTTTAATGGCAACCATCGTGATGTTATCATGACCCCCGCGTGCGTTGGCAAGCCCTGTTAATTGCTCTAAGGCATCATCGAGGTTTTTATGTTCGAGGATTGAGCCAATTTCTTGGTCCGATACTAGGTCAGTCAAACCATCACTACACAAAAAAATGACATCTTGGGAAAACAAGATTTGCCCCTGGTTATTAATTTGCGCTATTTCATCCTCATAAGGGCGCAGCTTTAATCGAAGATCTACGTCAGGGGCTTGCGCAGCGCCTAAATAACGCCGGATAACATGGGCATTGGGATGTCCATTGGCTTCCTGTGCCTGAATTAGACCGGCATCTAAGGCTTCCTGGATCCAGGTATGGTCGGTACTGAGCTGGATTAACCGCTTATTTCGAAGCAGGTATATTCTTGAGTCACCTACTGAAGCTATAAAGAGCTGTTTACCCTTGATTAGAACACAGGCGCAGGTAGCTCCCATGCCCGTCCTGCCGTAGTCTTTTAGTGACTCTTCGTAAACGCTTTGATTGGCATTAACCACAGCTTGTTGTAACAATAGGAGCGGCTCATTTAAATCCGTCGCTTCTGCAACCCAGGCGCTGATTTTTTCTACAACAATCTCAGCCGCAACTTCTCCAGCCCGGTGTCCGCCAATGCCGTCGCTGAGAACGGCAAGTAGAACAGGCTCGGGATTATCTTTGCTGACTTCAAATGCAGAAACGCCAAAACGATCCTCATTTTGTTTCCCTTTCATACCGGGATGTGTTTTAGTGTAAATCAGGTAAGGTGTTTCTTCGGTTTTAATCATTAATCTTTTTTACTAGTTAATTTTTATTCTAAAGGCTGCTTTGCCAATATGAATCAAATCACCGGTTTCAAGTTTAACCGCATTCTGACTAATTGGGGCAAAGTTTACCCAGGTGCCGGCTGTTGAGGACAGGTCTGCAATCATGATTTCGTTGCGGTTTGTGATATATATGCGCGCGTGTAAAGGATCAATCGAAGGATCTGAAATGACAATATTACATAATGCAGGGTCCGTGCCAAGTGTGTTATTTTGTGCGCTGATCAAGATAGCATCTTCTTGCAAGGGACGGTTATGCTGATCCAATCTCACTAACTTTGCTAAAAGATTGGGTTGATCTTCAAATTTTGAAACCACCCGTTGAGGTAATTTATTGCTAGGTTTTGATTTCTTTTGAAGTATCCTTGGTAGTATTCCAAAAACAAAAACACCTGTCACGATAACAGCCAAGCCTAATCCTGCAAATATGAACCAATCTTTTTGAATTAATGGTTTTTCCTCTTCTACTTCGGCATGGACCACATTTACCTTTAGGGGTAATATGGTTGAGTTGCTTTCAAAGCCAAGTACATCTTCTAATTTGACCTGCAAATTGCATAAACAGCTTTCTGAAAGTTCACCATAATCAAAGGTGAAAATATTGAAAGGAGATTGGGTATTTTCTTGAATGACTTGTCCATTATTTAGTAATTGCACATATTTTAAATCGCGCGGATATCCATCAGGAAATTCAATTAAAATTTCCAATTCTACTTGCGTATCTGCATCTTTTATGACATTACCCTGTTCATCTGTCAGGATTTGGTAAGTCAATTCGCTGGGTGGGGTGAGAAATACAGGCGCAGGTGGACTTACCTCAATCCGCAAGGATGACTCAGCTGATTGATAATCTTGTCCATCAATATTGATACTAAATTGCTGGGTATGCGTACCAGTTTCCCGGATTTTTGAGTTATATGTGACCATGTACCTGGTCCCAAATGCCTGGATGTATTGGGTAGGATCTGGTATGTTGTCTTTTGTATCGTAAATAAAAAGCGTTCCCCCTGAGGCGTCGACTAAAGCCTTCAATGCTTGTCCCCTGGCTGTGTTTAGTACATAATCCTTTCCGACCATCCACACATTAATGACCAAATTTGTTTGCGAGGCTCTTTCCCTAAGTTTTTCAAGGGTTTGTAAATCCTCCAATCTTGGTTCGGGTGTGATGTAAAGTAAAACCTGGTCCTGTTCACCTTCAGCATAAGTGGCAATATCGATGGCCTCTAATAAACTATCAATTTTTCCTACGGCTTTTCTCATATCTGGCTGGTATGACTGTAGTGCATTTCGCCAGAGCATTGGATCGTTTAATTGGTTATATTGCCTGGCATCATTGAGCGTCAGGCTGTAGGTATCTCTATTGTTTTCTCCATTAGTTTGGGGAAAGTCCATAAACTCTTGAAGAAGATATTCGTAAACTGAAATATTGTTATAATCCCTTTTGTCTAAAGCAGTATCAGCATTGATTGCCAGGATAAAATGCACCCCAGCATAAAAAGCCTGCAAGTCCTTGATCGGAATGTACTTTCCGTTTTCGATGACTTTGAGTTGTTCTGGCAATATATTTGTTATGGGATGACCCAAGTTATCCCTAACGGTCAGAGTAGACCGGATCAGCGGAAATTCGCGTGAGTCCAATTGTGTTGCAGTTATCGAGATGCTTGATTGTGCATGGATTACATGGGGAGAAAAAAAGACAGCAAGTAAAGTAATAACAGCAACAAGTATGCAATAAACATGCTCTTTTATTGACCATCGACAGAATTCATTGCCTATCCCCTTGGTGCTATTTCTCTTTGACCAGATCATAATGTAAGACGAAGGCAGATATTAGCTTACCAAATCTTACTCCTCAGCTTTTATTTCGATCACGGCAGTCTTCGCTTTATCTTTTAAGTGCCTGAAAGTCAAGGTGTAGGCTGATATTTCAAAGGCTTTTAAGATTCCTGAAAAGAACAAGCCTACAGTAATTAAAATCATAAAAATAAAAGCGGAAATGGTGGCGCCAACGGCAATGGTCACTGTTTCGCCAATTAACATCCCAATGATTATTGGTATGACCATCAAAAGCATCGGTCCAATTAACACAATTGCAAACATCAATTGGATGAGATTGAGAATCACAGACATCAATAACATTGGCCAAATATTGCGGGTGGTAACTTGCCAGGCACGCGTCAACGCATTGACTAAACTAAGGTCTTCATCAATCAAAGCGATATCGATATTGATCACCAATACTTGCAGAAAAAATGCTAAAGGAATCAATAACAAAAAGAAGGGGAAAATGCAGGGAATGATTAATCCAAAGGTCATTAAGATGGGTCCGATAATCATGGCTGCCAAAACCAACCCCAGGATAATGCTTCCAAAAATTACAGCTAATTTTACAAGCACTAATCGCCAGTAAAATGGTTTTAATCCATTGAATACTTGTTTTAGGTTTAATGGCTTAACATTCTCTTCAACATCAGCTGCTAACAAACTACCCTTTATAACCCCAGCACTGCCTAATGTGCCTAGAAATAATGACACTATACTAGCAAAAATCGCGAGAAAGAAAACCGATATGGCTAGTGCAATCCAAACCCAAATTGGTGTATTACTGATTACTTCCTGTAAACGTGCCAGTAGGTAATGCGCGTTCGTATGTCTGAAAAAGAATCTGTTCCCTACATCTGAGCTGGAAAATTGATATCCTGAGCCACTGCCGCTTGGAGAACCGCCGCCATAAGTAGATCCAAACCCGGCTAAGATACCAAACAGCCAAAGAATCTTGTGTTTCCAAGTGATTTGCCACGCTTTTTTTAAGATTTCACCGTAATTCATGTATTTCCTTTCATCTTGATTTTAAGATCAACCTTAAATCAATATTAATCTAATTATAACCTGGCCTCCAGGAATATCGACTTAACCCAAAAATTAATATCTTACTCCCATTCAATTGTTGCTGGCGGTTTACTGGTGATGTCGTACACTACCCGGTTGACACCATGTACCTCGTTGACGATCCTGCTCGCCACCCGGCCAAGCAGCTCGTAAGGTAGTTTTGCCCAGTCAGCGGTCATAAAATCATCCGTTGTCACCGCCCGCAGCGCTACCACTTCTTGGTAACTGCGCTGGTCTCCCATTACCCCAACCGCCTTAACAGGCAGCAGCACAGTAAACGCCTGGGATGTACCCGTTTCATGCTGTTCTGATTTTGTCCATTCTAATAAACCAGCTCTTTCAAGCTCTTGGTTAAAGATGGCATCTGCTTGCCGTAAGGTTACCAGGCGCTCAAAAGTCACCTCACCTAGGCACCTGACTGCCAAACCTGGCCCCGGGAAGGGCTGCCGCCATACCAATTCTTTGGGCAGTCCCAGTTCTTCCCCGATGATGCGTACTTCGTCCTTGAAGAGATACCTAAGCGGCTCTACTAGCTCAAAAAGCATATCGCTCGGCAGTCCGCCCACATTATGATGCGTTTTGATCCGATGGGCTTGTTTTGTGTCATGTGAGGTAGACTCAACCACATCCGGGTAAATAGTACCCTGGACTAAATAAGGTAAATTCCCGTGTTCTTTAGCGATAGCTTCAAAAACCCTGATAAATGTCTCACCAATGACTTGGCGTTTTTGCTCTGGTTCAACGATACCCTTTAAGGCTTTCAGGAAATGGTCTGCTGCGTCAACAATTATTAGTTTTTCTCCGAGTATTGGAAGAAATGCCTGCTCAACTTGTTGGCGTTCATCCTGCCTAAGCAGACCATTATCAATAAAGACTGCAGATAATTGATCTCCCACTGCCTTTTGCACTAAGGCAGTAGCAACGCTCGAGTCCACCCCGCCGCTCACTGCCGATAAGACTCTTTTTGCCCCCACCTGTTTTTGAATATCTGCCACGGACTTTTCAATAATCGATTGTGGGGTCCAGTCTGGTTGGCAGTCACAGATATCAATCACAAAACGGCGCAAGATTTCATTACCGTTTGGTGTATGGCGCACTTCAGGGTGAAATTGCAACCCGTAAAGCCTGCGCTCAAGGTCAGCCATGACAGCGATCGGGCTGTTTGCGGAGGCAGCTAAAATGGTCCAGCCCTTTGGCTGATTAGTAATGCGGTCCCCATGAGACATCCAAACAGCTTGTTTATCTTCTAGGATAAGCGGATTGTCAACCAATTTTGATATAACAGCTTGTCCATACTCACGTTTACGACTGGGCTGAACCTCACCGCCTAATTTTGCCGTTAATGCTTGCATGCCGTAGCAAATACCCAAAACAGGCATCCCAGTTTCTAGTACAAAATCCGCTAAGTACGGTGCACCTTCTTCGTAAATCGAAAGCGGCCCGCCAGATAAGATGAACCCCTTTGGTTTTAGTGATAGGATTTTTTCAGGGCTTTGATTCCAAGGGTGTAACTCACAATAAACCTTTAGCTCACGCACACGCCGTGCAATTAATTGGGCGTATTGGGAACCAAAGTCAAGCACTATTATGGTATCAACCATGTTCTGAAACTTCCTTTTACAAAATAGTAGGCAGTGGCATCAACTGAAAGAATAATTTACGAATTTTTATTTATTCCTTGCTCGAAAAATCAACAGACTGGTTTTCTAAATCAAGCTGGTATCAATCAGAAAAAATGATCTTGCCATCGTCCATACTGGTAATTGAAACAAGGGCGTGGATTGGAATATTCAAGTAAGCGAGCAGTTCTCGCCCGTGCTCAAAAGTTTTTTCCACGAGGGTGCCAATGCCAACCAGCGTCGCACCAGCTGTTTGTGCTAAGCGCACCAAGCCTGCAATGGTAGCCCCTGAAGCCAGGAAATCATCAATGATAAGAATGCGTTCACCGCCTGAGAGGTATTCGGGTGAGACAATTAGTTCCGTCAAGCGCCCTTTGGTGTGTGAAGGTGCCACCGTCAGGTAAACTTCGTTGGGCATGGTGATGGGTTTGGACTTTCGGGCATAAACCACCGGCAGGTTAAGGTACTTAGCAGTCATTATTGCTGGTGCAATGCCCGAAATTTCTGCCGTCAACACCTTGGTGGCACCGACTTTTACAAACAACCTGGCTAACGCTTGTCCACAGGCATCCATTAGGACAGGGTCTACCTGGTGATTGATAAATCCATCAACTTTGAGAATACCGCTGCCGAGATTACGGCCGTCTTTGATAATTCTTTGTTTCAAAAGTTCCATGACTTGGGGTCCATTGATGTGTATTATTGTTTTTGACTTTGATCTTTTCTCAAGCGGTACAACACTTCTTCCATCATTTTGCGGTTAAAACCAATTAGATCAGCTAGGATGCCAATTAGGAAGGTCAAGAATCCGATGATCAGAAGGATGGCCGCCAGGATCAAGGACTGAATCATACCCTCGCCACCCCCCGTGAAGTAGCGCACAACAAATCGCAGACCCAGCAAAACGCCAATAATGATTGGGAACAAACTGATGGTCGAAAACACCCGCAAGGGTCGATACAAGGTAAAGGCACGCATGATGGTCGCGCCTGATAATGCTAGGTAATTGGAAGTCTTCTTAAATAAACGCGACGGCCGTTTCTGCGGGTTGGTTTTAACAGGCACAAAAGCCACCCGGGCATGTTGATTGCCGGCTTGGATAAGCGTTTCAAGCGTGTATGAATAATTACTCAAGACGTTGGTGCGCAGCGCTAATTCACGGGTCATTGCCCGAAACCCGCTGGTAGCATCGGGGATCTCAATTCCTGCTGCTTTAGAAACCACCTTGCTGCCCATCTTCTGTAAAAATCGTTTTGAAGGGCTGAAATGCTCTAAATTGGAAACACCTCGATCACCAACAACTAACTCTGCACGATGCTCTAAAATGGGTTCTATCAAGCGCGGGATCTCATCAGACTGATACTGGTGGTCTGCATCTGTATTGATGATGATATCTGCGCCGAGTTTTAAACAGGCATCCAACCCTGCCGCATAGGCCTGTGCCAAGCCAAAGTGGTTGGGTAGGGTTACGATATGGTCCACGCCAGCCTGGCGGGCGACTTCTGCCGTATTATCCGTGCTGCCATCATCAATGACCAGGATCTCAACTTCGTCAATGTAATCCAGTCTTTTTGGAAGCGCTTTGACAGTCTCAGCGATGTAATCTGCTTCGTTATAACAGGGTATCTGGATGATAGTTTTCATTCGGTGATCAACCTTTTTGAGTACGCTGGAACCAAGTATAACATGAGAAAAACAGCATTAAACCATTTGGCTTAATGCTGTTTTGATTTCCGAAAATCAATCCAAGCGAAATATATATTAAAAATACACATTAATGACGAATTAGATCTGCTCTAAATATGGTGACTGCTTTGCCGCCAATAACAACCCGGTCACCTTTGAGCCGCACATACACATCTCCCCCACGTGGTGAGGCTTGGAAGGCATGAAACTCTGTTTTACCAAGTTTTTCTGCCCAGTAAGGACCCAATAAGCAGTGTGCGCTGCCAGTGACAGGGTCTTCGTTAATACCCAATTGGGGTGCGAAGAAGCGCGAGACAAAGTCATACTTACCCGGCTCAGCTTTGGCTGTAATCATCACTTCACCTTGCGGTAACTTGCTGATTTTTTCAAAGTCAGGGTCAAAATTCCGCACCAAACTTTCATTTTCCAATTCGGCTAAGACGTGTGTGCCTCCTGATACCACTGTGCTTAAAGGAATTTGCCCTAGCGCTTCAATTAATACTTGAGGTGTCTCAATGACGGTTGGTTCAAGTCTTGGGAAGTCCAAAAGAATGGTACCGTTATCAAAGGAAGAGGTTAACGTGCCGCTCAGCGTGTAAAACTCAATTGTTTCGCTCTCTTCGTAATAACCAAATTCATACAGGATATGTGCGCTGGCGAGGGTAGCATGCCCGCATAAGCGGACTTCAGTTTTGGGCGTAAACCAGCGCAAGTGATAGCCATCTTTTTTAGGGTATAAAAATGCGGTTTCCGAGAGATTCATTTCAGCAGCAACCGACTGCATCCAAGCTTCGTCCTTGGGTGCGTCTAATAGACACACCCCGGCAGGGTTGCCTTTAAAAGGCTTTGTAGTAAAGGAATCGACTTGAAAGATTGGTGTTTGCATTTGTCTGCTCCTGTTTAATCGTGTCGTTTTAATTCATACATATTCTAAAACAAAGTAAAAAGAAATGTGCAAATTTTCTAATGACGAATACTTATTCTCACGGCACTGCCCATACCGTAAAATTCTCAAGTTTGACAGACTTCCCAACGATAATGTTTTCATTGAATGCGCCGCTAAAAGCGTAGATATCACCGGCTTGCGTAATTTGTGATAAGTCTAACCTTTCAATCAATTGATCATTGACGATAAAGTAGCCATCAGAATCTTGGACATAGAGCAATATTTGATTGGCCTGGTCTTTTTCTAAATTAAGGTTATTTACACTGCTGATAAACATCCCCGCTCGATTATTTTGAAGCACAGTCATCAGGTAATACATGCCATCTGATGTGATAATGAGACGGTAATCTGAGCCATTCTCAAAGTTGCGGAAGAAGAAGCCGATATCCCAACTGCCCTCTTCTGGTGAATAAGGCACGTAAAAATCAGCCTGCGCGATAAAATTCTTCAGCTTCACGTTTGCTTGAACGTCTTGAACAAAACCGCTGTTATCCATTAATAATGCTGTGGTTTTTGGGCCAAAGAGCGGTGGATTGGATTCAATTTGGTTAATTTGATCACTTAAGTTGCTCAAGTACTGCTGGGTGGCTGTGACAATAGCTGCTTGGGTGGCTGTCTCTTGAGATGCGAGTGTTTTCTGGGCAACTTTTGTGTTGGCTTGGTCAATTAACTGGGTTGCCTTATAAGCCTGGGTTGCTTTTACCATACCCTCAGAAGTTTTTGTAAAGATTTGATATTGCTGAAGATTAAGCTGCTCTAAGGTCGTAGAAAATGCCATCTGGGTGTTGGCGGTTTGGGTTTTAGATTTTCCCCCGTCAACTAGCGGCAGCCACATTTCACGTGTGATGAGTAGAATGATTATAAATATTAACAAAAGGAGCAGAAAACCCGCCAGGATAATTAGAGGCATTTTTGACTTCTTTTTGGGTGGAGGGGTTGGGCGAAAATATTCCATTTGATTGGTCATGGCGCATCCTTTATTAGGATTATTAAATTCTTATTAATATTATAGATTAATAAGCCTGCTTAAATAAAGTATGTCAAGAACTTAACTTTACTAACAACCCGCTGACCGGCCCTAAATCCAGCATCATCTGATTGTCATCCAGCCTGAACGCTCCATTTTGAGCAAACAAACTTGAGACTTGCTTTGGATTATGCTCCAATTTAAAGGTGTAATGAACTTCATTGCGGGAAGGGTTCAGGGCAACCAGGTAAGTCTCATCACCTAGAATGCGCTTATAAACGAAAGGCAATTCGCCAGCCTGGGCATGCACCACCGAAAACGCTGCTTCTGCTTGCAGTGCAGGGTGAGATTTGCGGATGGAAATCAAGTGTCGGACGGTATTGAGCAGGGACGATGGGTCAGCTAATTGATTGGCCACGTTGACAGCAGGATAGCTCTCTGATACAGGCAGGTAAAGCTGTTCGGGACTGCCGGTGGAGAAGCCTGCATTTAGGCTGTCTTGCCACTGCATGGGGGTGCGCACGCCCGTGCGCTCGTACCCGCCTTCTTTAGAGGCCAATCCATGCACGTACTTCATGCCAATTTCATCGCCATAATAGATAAAAGGCGTACCCGGCATTGTGAGCAGGAACAAGTACACCAGCTTCATCATTTTCACAGACTTGCCGTCAGCCATGCGGGGGTGTTCGTCGTGGTTGCCGGTGATGATGCCCATGTACCCCAACGCTTGGGTCTGCTCAAGTTGTCGTGTGTACTCATCTACAAACTGGGTGATGTCCCCATGCCCAGCCTCGTCAAAAAAAGACCAACCGTATGGGTCGCGGTGCATGCCAATGCCGCGCTTCCTGAAGAGCGAGGTCAGACCTGGGTTGTGATAGCCTCCCAGCAGCATATCCACATGGAAGCCAGATTGCAGCGCCTGGGCAGGCACACCCCATTCCGCAATCAAGACCGCTTCGGGATAGCGCTCGCTCATCCAAGTCCGGATATCCTGCCAAATCTTACCAGTCTCGATTTTGCCAGGGTCGCGCTTGACCAGTGAACTGGCCATATCGACCCTAAAGCCGCTGGCGCCTCTCTCCAGCCAGAAAGCTATAATGTGCTTGATCTCCTGGATGACCGCCTGTGGTCCTGGCGCAGAGACGGGCTGCTGCCAGGGTTTATCTGGGTCTGGGTGGGCAAAACCGTAATTCAAAGCGGGTTGGAAGTAGAAGAAGTTGGCAATGTAGCTGGCATTTCGCTCAGCATAGCCGCGCGTGATATTGAGCCCCGGCTCCTGGTCAGCCCAGACGCTGTCATTCCAGATGTACCAATCGGTGTATTGGTTTTGCTCAGCTTTTTGCGACTCTTGAAACCAGGCATGATCCATAGACGTGTGCCCAGGTACCAGGTCTAAGATGACTCTGATTCCCCGGGTATTACAATCAGACATCAACTCTTCCAGGTCTGCATTGGTGCCATAACGCGGTGCGACTTTGTAATAATCCGAAACGTCATACCCAGCATCTTTAAAGGGTGATTCAAAACAAGGGTTGATCCAAATGGCGTTAACCCCCAATTGCTGGATGTAATCTAATTTCTCATGGATGCCTTTGATGTCACCGATGCCATCCCCATTGGTGTCATAATACGATTGGGGGTAGATTTGGTAAAAAATAGCAGATTCTAGCCAACTTGGCATTTCTTTTTTCATGTATTTCTCCTAAAGTTTTCCTCTTACAAAAAATATCTTGGTAGTAATTCCTGCTGATGGGTGATAAAAGCCGCCCGCAGCATCAGGAAATCACGGTCGGACCCAGTTGAAATCGTAGCCAATTTGGCTAATAAGGTTTTATCAGCGCTGTTTAATTGTGCCATTTTCTTGTTCATCAATTGGAATTTATCTTGTGGCAATAGCTCTACCCGGTTCAGCGCTAAGAAATCACGGATCAGGCTATTTTTAGTCAGCCCAAAGGTTAAGAGCTGCATCGGTTTCGGGATTTGTGCCTTATCGGTTTTAGAATTTTTACTGAGCCAGATCTTGCCTGGAATTACATACCGATTTTCTGGCAGGTCACAGGGGTCAAAATCAATTTTGAATAATTCAACCTGGTAGCGGTCTAGTTGGGCATCCACCCCGACCCAACGCTTTTCAAGGGATTGCCAATATTCGCATATCCAATGCGGTTCCAGCTTACCAGGCATAAGGTAGTCAGCAAAGCCACAGCGAATGCGTGCAGGGACCTGCTGGTGCCTTATAAGGCTGCATAGGAACAGCGCTAAATCTCTGCAGTTTCCGACCAGTTTGTTCTTAGGCTCTCGCGCAACCGTGAGCGAGCGTTCATCCATTTCAAATAAGCGTTTTAGCTTTTCGGGAACAGTGCGGATTAGAACCTCGTTGGTCCTTTTTCGATACAGGCTGACACCTTGCGCTTCCGCATGATAGATATGGATTAGGAAGCCTTGAATAAGTTTGACAAGCCCGGGAATATCGCTTGGCAGGTCCTTGTATTGGTCACTGTAAATACCAGGATTTGAGATTTGGCTGTGACTTTGATAAAAAGCATGGGGATCATAAATGGCTGGTGAGCTCATGGGAATACCTATAATGAATTATACCAAGTGACAGCTGGACAAATTAATTGGTTATAATTGCAGCCAAACTTGATGATAAAGCTGAGAATTCTACTCCTAACCCTGGTTTGCGCCATGTTGAGCCTGAATTTGGCAGGCAGTGCTGCCGCGGCATTTGCTCCCCAAAAAGCGGGCCAGCAGGTCGCACCTTTTTTCACCCAACCGCTGTGCCTGCCTAATGCCTACGCAGCACAGTCAGAAAACTGTCTTGCTTTAGGCGCATCGCAAAGTGTCAGCCGCCTGGTCGAGATGGGTATTGCGTATCCCCCGCGCGAGATCCCAGCCGCAGCGCCAGATTCATCCCTGTCAGTAATTCCTGCCTTAATTGCCAGGATCAATGTTGATAATACGGAGCCAGCCTACATTTATGCCAGCTTTGAAGAGGCTGTTGAGGCAGCCAACCCGATCCGTTCCATCTCACCGGGCACCTTGCGCTACATCAGTTACGTCACCCGCGCAGACCATGAAGGCAAAGCTTTCCTGCAATTGGCCAGCGGGGAGTGGCTGCGCGCCTCACCCGTGGCCTATACGCGCTTCCAGGGTCTGCAGTTCTCTGCTAACCCAAGGAACGACTTTGGCTGGATTGTAGATGAGACGCCCAGCTACACAGCCCCAAGTTTCGCTGCGGCGAAGACCGGCAAAACCTACTACCGCGAGCACCGCATACAAATCTACGACACCCAGGAAGCCGAATCAGTTTATTGGTACTTAATCGGTCCGGATGAGTGGGTTAATTCGCTCAAATCGCGCAGGGCACAGTTTGACCCGACCCCGCCAGAAGGGGTTGATAACCAGCGCTGGATCTCCCTAAACCTGTTTGAACAGACACTTTTAATTTATGAGAATGGCAGGCTGCTCTTTGCCACGCTGATGTCAAGCGGTTTAGAGCCTTTTTATACCCAGCCCGGTTTGTTTAAAATTTATAATGCGCTGCCCTTTGAAACGATGCAGGGGGCTTTTGAAGCGGATCGCTCAGATTATTACTACCTGCAGGATGTACCCTGGACGCTGTACTTTGACCAGGCGCGCGCAATTCACGGCAGCTACTGGCGCACCTACTTTGGATACCCGCAATCGCACGGCTGCATCAACTTATCACCGGGCGACGCCAACTGGGTCTTCCAATGGGCGAGAGAAGGCGATTGGGTGTATGTTTACGACCCCTCCGGCCGCACCCCCACCGACCCAGGCTATTACGGCCCAGGCGCGCCGTAAGGTAGAAAAGAATTAGGGGGTTTGTGTAGTCTTGTAAAATTGACCCGTATGATGGTTGTTTTTAATAATGTAGTCGCTATTTGGTTTAATTGACTTCGATGTTGAACAAGTCATCAGTCCTTATAAAACGCTGTTTCAATGTAAGGATGATTACATGATCCACACGGGCTTTACCAAAGGGTACGCAGCGCGCGTCCTGGGACAAGTGTGGCGATTGCTGACCCTTACCCTTACGCCCTCTGGGCTCAGGGCCTTCGGCAGGGCACTACGTAGTTGCATGGGATAATTTGCAAGGGGGAGAGCGGAGGTTTGAGCCGATTGTGATTTATGTGAAGTAAACGATGAAGGAAACTTACAAAGAATTTGCAAAATAGATGTAAAATTAACTAAATGTAGGTAAAAAACTTGACAACCGCTCTGGAACCATGTAAACTAATATCAACAGAACCCACCACGCCTCTGCTTAGCATGCGCACCGAGGTGGGTCATTTTTTTAAGTAGGTGGTGAAATGGAACTAAAACCGGCCTTAACGATTGATGAACAAATTAAAGTATTACGTTCAAGGGGTTTGATTATCGAAAATTTAGAAGAAACAAAGTTTTTTCTTCAATCAAATCAATATTATCGGCTGAACATATATTTTCATCAATTCATGGATGTGGATAACCATTTCAAAGAACAAACCAATTTCAAACAAATACAGGGATGTTATCTGAATGATAGATGGCTTCGTAATAAAATTCTACTCCTATTGGAGGAAATTGAAGTAAAGGCGAAAACACAAATAGCTTTCTATCTCGGAACCCGTTATGGCTCAAATGCTTTTTATAAAAAAGACCTCTATAAGGTAACTTCATATCAGGATCAAATTGTTAAAGCTTTTAATTTAGAAATATTAAGAAACAAAAAAGATCCAGTAATCCTTCATCACATTCAAAAATACTCTGGAAAATTTCCCATCTGGGTAATTGTAGAGTATTTAACTTTCAATTCCATTTCTAAGTATTTCAGTAACTTGCAAGAAAAAGATAAGATAAAGATTGCAAAAGAAGGATTTAACCTTCATGAAAAACTTTATGAGAATTGGCTGCATGCCTTAAGTGTTCTAAGAAATATCTGTGCACATTATGGGTATCTTTACCGCCGTGAGTATACAGTAAGGCCAAAAATAGCGAGGGAATTTGGATGGGATGAAAAAAGAAATAATGAATTATTTGCTCTTCTCCTTGTCACGCAAAGACTTTGTGAAAAAAGAAGTTGGGAAAAATTTTTGATTGAACTGAAAAATAGAACACAAGATAATGAATTCTTTAGCCTATCAGATTATGGTTTTCCTGGAAATTAGATACTTTTGTTAGATTAAGCCATTCAAAAATCCAACAAAATAATTAAATTACAGGTTTACTCCGATGAAAAATTTTCTCCCACTCAAAAAGACACTAGCAATCTTCGGGCTCACGGCCTTGGGCAGGGCACTACGTAGTTGCTTGGTACAACCTGCAGGTAAACAGACACACACGCACTAAAAGGAATTCCCACATTAGCATGCTTCTTTTGAGGGCTTTGTATATAGTTTTTTACCGAAATTAAAATTCCCCACAAAAGACGATATTTCTAGCTCGCCGGCAAGTCCCGGCTGGCTAAAATATCGATACCTGTACCTAAGGCGTCTGCCCAAACCACTTCATTGATCTTAACCGGTGCCTCAAGCGTGATTTGCCGCAAGTCTTTGGCTAATTGCGCAATCAGCGGTTTGGGGAAGGCCGCAGCGGTATAGACCGGCAAGAGGGGGTGGATGCCATTCTTGACGCGGACGGACGAAGCGACCATGCGGCGCGGATCTTTCAGTTCACAGATTGCATATTCTTTGCCGCGCTTGCAGCCGCTGCCCAACACGTCAACCACTTCGTTACCTTCATGCAGCACCTTTAAAGTACACCCCTTAGGGCAGGTTACACAAATAATTTCACTTTCTTCAGTCATAAATCTTTCCTTTTGATCTGTCTAGCGTTTAGAGACATTCACCTTTAGAAAAGCTGCTTTTTGCACAGCATCAAAGGCATCTTGCTTGATCTCCATGGTAATGATCTCACCCGGTCGTGCATAAGGCTCGGCTTTCTTTGCCAGCACGTTATTTTGATCATCTTCCACGGTCAGGCGCACGCGTTCTTCAATCGGCGCTGAGACGCGCATTTGCAGGCGAATGATCTCTGTCCGCAGGCTGTCTGGGTTGATAAATTGGGGCACCACGTAGCGAATGGCTTCGCCAGCTTTTAGTGGTATTTTGCTTACCTTCTCCTTTTCTGAGCGCTGGGCATACAGCGCTGCGCCCCTGCCAGCCACAAAGCCCGCTTCGGTCACCCAGTCTACCAGGTCATAGACATGCACTACATTTCCTGCGGCAAAGATGCCTGGTACGGAGGTCATGAAGCGGTCATCCACGATCAGTCCACCAGTGATGGGGTCCAGCGCTACGCCGACCTTTTTGGAAAGTTCGTTTTCGGGGATGAGGCCAACCGAGAGCAAGAGCGTATCGCAGGGGATGATTTCCTCGCTGCCTTTGATGTGGTTCCATTTTTCGTCCACAGCCACGGTTTCAATGGCTTCCACGCGGTTGACGCCCAGAATATTCTTGACGGTCCTGCTTTTCTGCAGGGTGATGTCATAGTCCATCAAGCACTGCACGTAATTACGGGTGAGGCCGGTCAGGTAGGGCATGATCTCCAGCACCCTTTCCACCTTAGCGCCTTCCAGCGTCAGCCGGCGGGCCATGATCATGCCGATATCGCCCGAGCCCAGGATGACAAAGCGCTTACCAGGCATGTAGCCTTCAATATTGACCCAGCGTTGGGCGGTGCCAGCGGTGTAAACGCCAGCCGGGCGCGTGCCGGGCAGCAGGATTTGGGAGCGGGTCCGTTCACGGCAGCCCATCGCCAAGACGATGGCTTTTGCCTGCAGGTCGATCAGGCTGGTGCGTTTGCTGATGGCCGTCACTTTTAGGTCAGCGGTGATATCCAGTACCATCGTATCTAACATGACCTGGACGCCAAGGCCGAGCGATTCTTCGATAAAGTGCTGCGCATAACTTGGGCCGGGCATGTCCTTATTGAAGATCTCCACGCCAAAACCGTTGTGAATACACTGCAGCAGGATCCCGCCTAATTCGAGGTCACGCTCGATGATCAAGACATCCGCTGCGCCATGCTTTTTTGCGTTAATCGCTGCGGCTAAACCGCCTGGGCCACTGCCGATGATGATGACGTCAAAGTTCTTTTTCATGATTCCACCTCCTCCAGGTCTTTGGTACGGCGGTAGAGGAAGGGGGAGTCAGAGCCCTTCTTAGTAATCTTTTCTGGGGGAAGGTTTAATTCATCCGATAAGATCTTCACTACCCGGGGCATATCAAAGCCACCCTGACAGCGGCCAGTGCCCGTCCAGGTGCGGCGCTTGATGGCATCATAAGTGATGGCAGGTATAGGTGCATGGATCTCTGCCAAGATTTCGCCTTCGGTAACCGTCTCACAGCGGCAAATAACCCTGCCATAATGCGGGTCTTTGTCAACCAGGGCTTTTCTTTCCGGCATGGAAAGATGGCGGAAAACCGGGCGAGCGGGTCGGATTGGGTTCCAATTGGCTTTTGGGGTCAACGATTCACCAGCTTCTTTTAGTAAATCAATCACCATCAAGGCAATCCCAGGTGAGGACGTTAATCCTGGCGATTCAATGCCGGCCAGGTTGATCAACCCCTCAACCCCTTCTGCAATTTCGATGATGAAGTCGCTGATGTAATCTACGCCCGGGGTCAAGCATGGGGCATTGCCGTGCGCGCGCAGGCCTGAAAAGCTGGCGATGATGTGGCGTCGGTTTAGGTTTGGGATTAGTTTAAGCGCGCCCTCCCAAATTTCATCAAAGCCTTCTTTGGTAAATGTTTTATCGTTTTTCGTCTCAACAAAATTGGAGTTAGGGCCAATAAGGGTGTTGCCGTGCAAAGTTGAGGCAACTAAGATGCCTTTGCCCTTATCTGTTGGGGTGGGGAAGAGCACCGTTTGGCGGCTCAGGTTGTAGTCGACCTTATCCAGGATGACATATTCGCCGCGCCGAGGGCGAATGTAAAATTCAGGGTGGACATTGGCTTTATGCATCACCTCATCCGCGTATAACCCGGCAGCGTTGATGACCCAGCGGCCTTTAAAATCGCCTTTGGGGGTGTGCACGCCGACAATCTTGCTGCCGTCCATTAAAAAGTCGAGGAAAGGAGTCTCTAAGAGCAGGTCAACGCCATTCATTACGGCATTTTCCGCTGCGGCAACCGTCACGGCGAAAGTATCTAAAATGCCGCCTGAGGGAACGTACAGTGCCCCGGTTACATTTTCGGAGATCATCGGCTCGTGCTCACGCATTTGCTTGGCCGAAATTAGTGATATCTCCTTGATGCCATTATCGATGCCTTGTTGTTTTAATTTCTGCAAGGTTTCTAATTGTTCATCATTCACCGCCACGACGTAATCGCCACAGCGGCTAAAATCAAAGCCTAATTCCCGGCTGATTTGGTCCCAAAGCGGGCTGGAGATAGCATTGGTTTTGGCTTTGAGTGTGCCGGGCAGGGCGTCATAGCCAGCATGCATCACGGCAGAGTTAGCTGAGCTGGTAGCAGAGCCAATATCCGCCTCTTTTTCAATCAAAAGGATATAAAGCTGGTATTGGGATAAAAACCTGGCTGTCATGCAGCCAACCACACCGCCGCCAATGATGATAATGTCATATTCTTTCACAATGAAAACCTCCAAGCCTATGAAATTAGTGCTGAGACATTAGGCTATTATACACTTGACTTATTAAATAGACTTAAAATTTTAAGAAATTCCTCAGGGTTCTAGTGTGATTGGAAAACTCTGTAGGAGGATATTGCCTGGAATGTCAGATCCCATCTGGCGAATGATCAGGACTACATCGGCAGTCCCTGGGTCATTTATGGTTGGGATTTCGACCTGGAAGAGTGCATAACCATCAATTATTTCACTGCTTATAATATGTTGTTTTGAGCCAATATACAAGCCAATTGGCGTGTACACTTCAAAAATTAAAGGGGAGGTGTTGAAAGGTGAAACCCAGCCTGAGATTGAAATATTGAACCCTTCTTTTAAGGGAATTTTTTGCACGCTGTCTATGATGATTGCACTGCGATCAGGTTGTGGCGCATTGATTTGCTCAAAAAACTGAGTTAAAGACACCTCCACAGTGGTTAGGGCAGCGGTGAAATTATTTTCTCCCTGTGACGAGAAAGTGATCCTGGCTGGCAAGGGCACTGCCGAGGCGTCAAAATAAATATTTTCAGAAATGGGTTTTTTTCCTTCTTCGTTGCATTCTTTATAAGCCAGCGTTCGGGCAAGCACCCTGTTCTTAATATCTACCAGTTCAATGCGAATTAGCTGGTCTTCCTGGCATAACACCCAGCCCTCAAATTGGATGGGTGAGGTCAAGGAGGAGCCTGTGCCTGGCGTAGATATGTATATAGGCGCAGGCGTTGTAGGTGGGGTTTCTACCAGGAAAGACGAGGCTGTGATAAAGGGTATCGCAGCGATTAGCAAGATTAAGTATCCATGGTGTTTCTTTAGGGAGTACAAATGCTGGCTCTTCATTTTATTACCCTAATTTTACTCAATAATTAAAAAAGGCATCGCAGGAATTTTCCGCGATGCCTTCTGAAGCGTAAATCTGCTAAATATTATAAATCTGGCGGTATTTTTGGTTGAGATAGCGCATATAGGGTTCTGGTGAAATTTTGTTACCCGTTATTTTTTGGATCAGTTCCTGCGGCCGATACTTCGAACCGAATTGGTGTACATTGGTTCTTAACCAGCCCAAGATACCGGAGAACTCACCTTTTGCCATATCATCAGGCATGTTTGGCATGTCGCTCAGCATTTTCTCCCAAAGTTGCACGGAAATGAGATTCCCTAAGGCGTAAGTAGAGAAATAGCCATATAAGCCGCCAGACCAGTGTACGTCCTGCAGGACACCTAAAGTGTCATTGGGCGGTGTGATGCCGAGGTATTCCTGCATTTTGGCATTCCAGATTTCTGGCAGGTCTTTGCTTTGGATGCTGCCTTCGACCAACCCGATCTCAATTTCCATCCTGAGCATGATGTGCAGGTTATAGGTCGCCTCATCTGCCTCAACGCGGATAAGGGATGGCGCTACGCGGTTAATGCCCTTATAGAAGCGCTCAAAGGGTACTTCTTCCAGGTGTTCAGGGAAAAGCATCTGGAAGCTGGGATAGAAGAAGCTCCAGAATTCTTTTGACCTGCCTACCAGGTTTTCCCACATACGTGACTGGGACTCGTGGAAGGCGAGTGAAGTCCCGCCTGCCAGAGAGGTGTTGTAGTATTTCGGGTCCAGCCCTTGTTCGTACATGGCATGCCCCGCTTCGTGCATGGTGCTGAACAGCGCCGACAAACCATCATTTTCCAGGTAGCGGGTCGTAATGCGAACATCCCCATGGCCAAATTCAGTTGTAAAGGGATGCGGTGCCAAGTCAAGACGCCCGCGCTGCCAATCATAGCCAAACATGCTAATGACATGTTTCGCGAACTTTTCCTGCAAGTCTTTGTTGTAATTCTTTTTGATAAAGCTGTTGTCTACCTGCGCTGCCTGGGCAATTTCTTTTAGCAATGCAACCTGTTCTTTACGCAAAACAGCAAAAATTTCTTGCACTTCAGCAGTTTTCATGCCGGGTTCAAACATATCCAAAAGTGGGTCATAGATATGGTCGTAGGGTTTAAATAACTCAGCTTGTTCCCTTTTAAGTTCAATAATTCGTTGCAGCACAGGTTGGTAAAGCATAAAATCGTTTGTTTGCCTGGCTTTTACCCACACCTCGTGTGCCTGGGTGGTGAGTCTGATAAACTCTACCATTTTTTCAACTGGAATCTTGGTCAGCAAATCATAATTCCGCTTCGCCTGCCGAACAATACGGGCAGCATCATCCTCAGCATCTAAGTCTCCTATTTCCTTTGCCAAGTCTTCAATTAACTGGCCTAGTTCAGGCGATGTTGAACGGTGGTGGATTAATTCGCCAATCAAGGCAGCCTGGTTTGATCTGTCTTCAACCCCACCGGGCGGCATGTTGACCTGCTGGTCCCAATCTAATAAGGCTTGGATGCCATTTAGGCTCGCAATTTCTGCAATTTTCTTATTGAGTAAATCTAGTTTCTCTTCCATCTTTTTAATAAGTATCCTTTTATTAGACAATTTTCCAGCGCAAAGGCAGGCCATCCAAGGCATTAATAATTTCGCTGGAGATGTCAATGGCGGCGCGGATTTGTGCTTCTTGTGTTTGTGCGCCGATGTGCGGCACAGCGATGACCTTGGGGTGTTTGGCTAACGTCCAATCTGTGGGCGGTTCTACTTCAAAAACGTCTAATGCGGCCCCAGAAACTTTGCCCGATTCAAGCGCTGCCAACAGGCAAGCATCATCAATCACGCCGCCTCGTGCAGCACAGATGATTTTGACGCCATCCTTCATCTTAGCAAAGGCGGTATCGTTACACATATGCTTCGTTGGTGGAATGAGTGGCACATGGAAGGTAATGATATCGGATTCAGTATAAACAGTGTCCAAGTCTACTGGCTCTGCGCCAGATTTCTTAATATCTTCACTGGGGCGGATAGGATCATAAGCCAATACTTTCATGTCAAAAGCCTGGGCGCGCATACTGACCGCCTGGCCAATATTGCCATAACCGACAATGCCTAAGGTCTTTTGGCTTAATTCGGTGCCCATTAATTCTTTCTTGAGCCATTGTTCTGCTTTCATGCCCGCATCTCCCCTGGGAATTTCGCGAACCAGGCTAAGCATTAACGCCATAGTAAGCTCTGCAACAGCAAGGGTTGTCGCAACTGGTGCATTGACTACCGTCACACCGTGGGCTTTGGCTGCCTGTAAATCGATGTTGTCAACGCCGACGCCCATGCGGCCAACCGCTTTCAAGTTTTTCCCTGCTTCAAAGATTGCTTCGGTTACTTTTGTGCGCCCCCGTACGATCAGTGCATCATAATCAGCAACTATAGCCAACAGTTCATCGTGCGTGATGCCTTTTTTATCTTCGGCAATGTCTTTGGTGCTGATGATCGCTTTCCCTTCTTTTTCTAGACCATCAGTGATTAAAACTTTCCAACTCATATCAAATCTCCTTTTTAATATTCTTATTGGTGAGTATATTATAGTAAAGTTCTATTTTTTCTTGAGAATACGTAAGTCTCCCTGTCGAATTGTAATCCCTTTTTCGTCTAAATGTTCAAGCATTGCCAAGGCGTACTTGCGGCTGGTGTTGAAGTGGTCGCGCATTTGGGCAAGCACGATAGACCCATTCTGCTGAAGCTCAATCATAATCATTTCGATCATGTCTTTATAGGCTTTGGGGGAGAAAATGACTTCATTTGAAACCCTGACTAGCTGATCCGTAAGGATCAGAGCCTGCATGACTTCTTCCCCCAATAGTTGGACTCCCTCGTTGTAACCTGGGGGGCTGTAGGGATTGTTTTTTACCAACTGTAGGAATTTGGCTGCTTCTTTAGCTTGCTGGTCCGATAGTGTGATTTGGAACCCAGAAAGAGAAACAAAATTGCCATTTACTATCAAAAAACCCTGGGAATCCAATTGTTTTAAGTAAAGTTCAAAAGCCTGGCTGGGAAGGTTACTCTTTATCCGCAGTGATTCCTTGGACATGCCTGGTTTTAATGGGTTTACTTGGTGGTATTGGCTAATTAGCGCTAGCAAGTATTCCCTATTCTTGTTCCAGATGTTTGGCGTTGTTATAAAATTTTGACCATCATCCACTTTAATAATTGAGGATTGGCTGAGCATATTCCCAATTAAAGCAGTGCCTATGCTTTGCGGGATGTTTGTTTTCTCAATAATTTCGTCAATGGTGCCAATTTGCAGGCGTTCAATGGTTTGGATGATCAGTTCACTAGGGTCACCTTTTAATAATTGTTCCAGGTTTTCCAAGGTGGCTTTGTTGAACCGATTATGCAGCTTGATCGGATGGGGATCTAAAACAATGCCTCCGCCCAAAGTCTCAGATGGGGATGGCCTGCGCAGGATGTATCGATCTTTTCTTGAGGCAACGACCCCTTCAGTTAATTTTAGCTGGATGAATGCATCATCCCCAGGCTCTAATTCCTGCTTGCCTAACAGGCGAAATTGGGCTGGTACCTCAGCAGCGCCCAGGAACAATTTAACCAGGGTGTTGTGCTTGAGTGGATTCTTGACATCTGCCAGTAATTTGAAATGCAAATCAATCAGGGTGGTTGGCTGGTAATCGCCTGGTTTAGTGAGCACCATGCCCCGTTTTAGTTCATTCTTGTTGATTCCGCTGATATTAACAGCAGTGCGGCTCCCGGCCTGGGCAGTTTCCTCTTTCTTTTTATGGCTCTGAAGTCCTCGCACCCGGCCTCGCAGCCCAATTGGCATTATTTCAACTTCATCCCCTAAATTAAGCTGGCCGTCTAACAGGGTGCCGGTGACGATCGTCCCAAAACCAGGTAGTGAAAAGACGCGGTCTATTGGCAGGCGGGGGCGCTTGAGGTCTGGCCGGGGTGGGTTTTCTTTCAAAATCGACTGGAGGCTTTCTTTTAATACCGTCAATCCTTCGCCAGTTCTTGCGGAGACCCGTACGATCGGTGCGTTTGCTAAACTCGTCCCTTGCAGCGCTTCATGAATATCAAGCTCAACCAGGTCCAACCATTCCGGGTCGTCTATGAGGTCGATTTTGTTTAATGCAACTACACCCGTTTGTATTTGTAGTAAATCAAGAATCGCTAAATGCTCGCGTGTTTGGGGCATAATGCCTTCATCTGCCGCAATCACAAATAAAGCGGCGTCGATCCCACCAACCCCTGCCAGCATGTTTTCGATGAAATCACGATGGCCGGGCACGTCAATTATGCCAACGGCCTCCCCATTGGGCAAGTCCATCCAGGCAAAGCCGAGGTCGATGCTCATTTCCCGTGCAATCTCTTCTTTGAGCCGGTCGGGGTGCATCCCGCTTAGCGCCGCAATCAGCGCAGATTTGCCGTGGTCTACGTGCCCTGCTGTTCCAATTACGTGCATCTCTTAACTCTTATCGTTTCCAGCCTCTAAAAGATTTTCCAAAGCCTCTTGGTATACCCTTAACAATGCTTGCAGCCTCTTAATGGTTTGCTGGCTGGTTTGCTGGAGGTTATCTTGAATATCGATGAGGTTATCATTGATACTCTCAATAGCATTGGTGTTCTTTTCTGCCTGTTTTCGGTGCTCTCTTTGCGCTTCTTCTTGGCTCAGGCTGTAATTTGTCCAGCGTTTGAGGTCATCAGCTTTAAATGCCGTCCATTCCTGCCTGAAGCGTTCATCATTCAAGCGCTGAATCTCGCTGATTTCATTAATTCTTCGTTCAAACCTTTGCGTAACTTCTTCAACGCCGCTTAAGGCTTTTGTCACTGTCCTGCGTGTGGTTTCTAGCTCTTTTAACTGTGAATCTAGATTGGTATCAATCTTTTCTACAGCTTCCAGGCGGGTGCGCCATTCTTTGAGCACCCGGTTATTCTCTACAAACTGCAGGTTAATCTTATCAATGAAAGCTGATTGTGCTTCGCGGCGGTCTTTTTCGTAGGCTTGAAACTCATTGATGCGTGATTCAATCTGGCGGAAATTGTCGCTGTACAAGTCAATCCGGCTGCGGGAGTCATCGACGCGTTTGCGCAAAGAAACAATTTCACCTTGCATGTCAGTCACACGTTTCAAGTCCTGGCGCCGGCTTTCTTCCAGCAGGTGCAGGGAGCGTTTATAATCTTCGTCAAAGCGGCTCACCTCTAAGATGCTTTGTTTCAGCTCTTCGATCAGCCTTCCCAAACGAATATCCTCTGCCTTTTGGCTTCTGAGGTCATTTTGAATGGGCGTAATTGGTTCTAACATGGGCAAGATGCCAGAAACTGAACGATTTGTTGCTTCGATCTCTAACTTAGTCCTCTTTTGCGCTTCAGAGAAAATATTATCGAACTTCTCTTCTGTGCTTTTAATTTTCTGGTTGAGTTCGGTGGTGACTCTCTCAATTTGCTTCTCATACTTATCTGTGCTTTTTACTTGGGTTGAAAGTTCAACCAAGTCACTGGAAAGCTCTTTGACCTGTTGCCTTAAAGTATTGTTTTCGCTTTCCAACAGGCTTAGGCGATTAAGTAAGGATGCAATGTTGGTCTTATCATTGCGCCTTTCGCTGTCCAGCCATTCAACCCGTTTTTGTAGTTGTTCAAATCCTGTAATTTCATCCATGTTTCACCTACTTAAAACGATCAATAACCATTATTACTAATAGACTTTTTTAATAAATAATTTCCTAGATGATTATACTAACAAAAAAGAAGCGCTTGGCTTGTTGTGGCCATTGAATGATCAAGATTGATGTTTCTGACTGCGCTGCTCTTTTTACACTAAGGCAAGATGGGGAAGCGTTCAAATACCAGCAAGAGCTTGGTCCAGTGGGGTAGAATGATTTGTGGCAAAATTCCAAATAAAACAAGCAGAAGAATGGAAGTCGTAATAATTATTTTATGACTCATTGGCTCGATAGGCTTTTCAGTGCTTGTTGTCTCGTTGCCTTGTTTGAGAAAATGAATCAGGGAATTGATGACAAAAACAAACAAGCCTGAACTGCCAATGAATATCAACAGGGCATTGACTAGGTCAGGGCTGCCAATATTAAACCAGATCAATCGCTTTACAGGAAAGCTGGCAAATAATGGCAGGCCGGCGATGCTCAGTTGACCTACAATTAAACCACTGCTGGCAAATGGGAAATCATGAAACAACCCAGTCACATTTGTAAAGGATAATTCTTTAAACCTCTGTTTGATTAGGCTTAGAGAAAAGCTCCAAAGCCAATAGCCTAAAGTGCGCGGGAGTAGCAGCATACTGAACCATGCTAATCCTCCCTGCGGGTTTAAACTCATCGCCAAGATTGAAAACCCAGTTTCCACAATAACAGCGTATCCAAAAGCCCGTCCTAAATTTTTCTCAATGGTTAGAAGTAGTCCGCCAACCAAAATCATGATTGTGCTTAAAAAACGTAGGATTTCGTAAAACAGGGGCAAGTTGCGCAGCCAGGCATAGCGGTCAAAAAAGGTAAGCAGGAATATCATGATCGTCGTAGGCATAATCAGCAGGATAAAGCTGACGACCCAAGGGTGGCTATTTTCGCTGATAATCGGCAGCCAGGTATGAAACGGGATAAATGCCAGCCATAATGCAAAGCCCAGGAATACCAGGATGGCAGCCCGCAGGATTAATGGGCTATTTGATGGCGCGGTTTCAATACCTGAAAGCATCCAACCGGTTAGCAAGATGGGCGGCAAGGCCATGGTTTGGAAGATCAAAAAGCGCATCACGCCAGTATTAGTTTCTTCGCCTTTAGGGGAAAGCAGAGGGATAAATAGCAACACTACCAACTCGATGAGCAAAGCTGCGTACAGGAAAGGGTTCACCGCTAGCGCAGCGATTAACAGTGCTGTGATGGCTAAGGCGATCGGGCGAAACCAAATGCTAATGTCTAACCATGCGCTGCCAAGCATCCAGAGCCCGCAAATGATAAAAGCCAAGCTTACAAAAACAAGGTTTGCATGACTGATATCCAAGGACCTGCCCAGGAAATTGAAGCTTTGGGTCAACTCAATACTCAGCGAACCCAGGTTAAATGATAAATCTTCCGGTAGAAAATGGGCAACCAGGGCAAATAAGAAGGCGGAAACTGCCCCGATAATGTTAGATAGCTTGGGTTTACGTCTTAAAAAAACTAATATAAGTGCAATAAATAGCGGCAGGAATATAAAAATTAGCGGGGTGCTCATGCTGCTTCCTCCGCCTCGTCTTTTAAGAGCAGGTAGGCGCCCGTCAGGGCTAAGGCTAAATTGACTCCCGCTAACAAACCTTCAAGCAAAACAGACCGCTCTAAGGAAATGTACAGCAGCTCAAACCCTGAAAGAAAACTGAGTATGCCAATTAGCACCTGGAGTGGGGCATTTGTCATCCCCAATTGCAGCAAGCCTAAAGCAATTAATGCAATGCTTCCTAATAAGACAGGCTCAGGAATTCGGATTGGCAGCATAGCTTGGAGCCCGTTTAGAATGGCTATAGAAGATGACAACAAGAATAAGCTGACCAGACCGCGATAAATGTACTTGATCAACGGCGCTTGTTCATCGGCAAGTTGCTTTTTCTCAGAGCAGCTGATGTAAAGGGTTGCAGAGACCACAATTCCGACAAGAAATTTGATGAAGGTTAAACTAAGCGGTGCCTCTAGGCTCGCCAGGATAAAAACCGCCAGATATTGCATTGCAAGCAGCGTTAGATTAATCCGCCAGCGATGTAAAACCAAATTGACGCTCATGGTCAGCAAGATTAGCACGCTTGGGATAAAAGCTAAATCTTCCATTGCTAGCCGCCTGCCTGGGAGAAAATAATGGTGATAATTAAGATTAGCAGCACGATTGACCACAAGATGCCGCCTTCACCTTCCAAAATTGAAATGATTGTAATGAAAACCCGGCTTAGCGAATGGTAGCCGGCCAGTAATACCTGATAGAACCATTGAAAGCTGAATATCGTCTGAATACGATGCGAAATAGCCCTGATGCGTGTGACCGTTTTGTTGTTTTCAGAAAATTGGATTTCATAGGGGGAGATGTTTAAGCGCCAGAAAGCTATAACCGTTGCACTGACAATTATGATGCTAATTATTGACGGCAGCCACAACTCACCAGTGAAAACGCCGGGCCAGCCAACGATACCTAATGCAATATTAGTTTGAATGATCAAGATAAAACCCAGTGGAAAAGTGATTTTCGCCCAGGTTTCCAATCCAGTCGTGGCCGAGCGCGCGGTTAATATGTAGCGGATGTACCCTAAGATGAGAATCGCGTGGGCTAAGATCATCAATACACCCCAGAAATTAAGACTTTGCCCAACAAGACCCATCCAGCCTGATGCTGCAGGCGTGTATGGTAAGGCAATCATGCCTAACATACCGATCATTAACAAAAACCGTAAACGCTTGATGCGGGGATGAAATAGAAAAAGCAAGCTGCCAGTTAGTAATAAAGCCACACCCCAAGCCCGACTGTATGCCGCCATCCCGTTAATCGCAGATGTGATTGCCAACCCGGCAAGCGCAATAATCCAGAATGGCCGGGCCTCAGTTTCGCTTTCCCTGCTTGCCCACATGATGGAGGCGTACAAAATGGAAAGGGTGGTTAAAATCCGGATGGGCAAGACCCAAAATGGGCGGATGATGAGGGCATCTATAGGCAGGTAGGCAATAACACCCAGGCTGGATGCTACTGGGGCTAAGCGCAAAAGGGTTCCAGAGCCCCGGTTAAGGTCAGGCTCTTCAAAAAAAGGTAAATTGAGGGGTAAAACACCTAACCTCAACCCAGCCGCAATTAAGAAGTAAATACCTGCCCGTGAGGGCATTTCAGTGAAGTCAAAATAGCCAACTTCCGTCCAGCCAACCATGGTTGCCCAAATAAATGCCATGATGCTTAACAACCGCACTGCAAAGGCTGAAATCGTGCGCTGGGTGAATTTCCCTTTTGGCTGCGAGGTTAGGAAGTAAACAAGCTCAACAATATCCACAAAAGCCCAGGCCATCACCATAGTTAGGGGGTTACCGGCTAACAGCGCTATTAACCCAATGGCCGTAATCGACATCGAGGCAGCCCAACTGATGGGGTTGGACTCTTGCTGGCTTCGAGCCGTATCCGTCAGTATAGAAGCTAGGCAGATCGTTATCAGCGCCATGGCATAAGGCCAGGTCAGGTAATCTATGGATAGTTTTGGAGATGCAAGAAATAACGCTTCTGGTTTCCAATCCAATAGGTTAACCGTGCTGGGTAAGTAAAGCCGGAAGATGCCGATTATTATCCAGGCGGCAAAGGTTGTGCTTATTGCAATCAGCCAAGAGCGGGCATACTTTGGCTTGCTTTTATCTGCAATGACGATTGCCAAAGCGCCTAATAGCAATAAAAGAGGTGGCACTAAAATAAACATGGAATAATTTCCAGGCTATGTGCTGATGCTATCTTCTTATCAGCGTAAAATTGATTAAGTGGCATTAAAACTGTGTTTCTTAAATCTCTTGTCATCTAGAAAGTGCCATTTAGGAAGATATCGTCCTGATTATTAATTAGTCCGTTATTGCTAGAATCTTTAAAAAAACATGTGTAATTATCTGCTCCAAAATGGGTCATATCTAAGCTTATTTTACTTTATTCTTCGGCAGGGGATTATTTAGGGAATATTGCCAAAAGATCGATAGAGTGCTTATTCTTGGATAATGTATCTCAAGTCATTATGTGTAAATGAAGATGTGATCTACTTCAACATGAAGCCAAGCAAAGCAAGGATTGCTGGATCGACAGGCGTTTCAGGCAGCTGTTCTGCGTGGTATTCTTGGCTTCTTAAAGCCCTTTCACGGAGTGACCGCCAGAGCAGGTTGCGCTCCTCATCATGGATAACCAAATCATTCAGCGTTTCAGCCTCCAAGATCTTTCTGCCAGTGGTGTAAAAGAAGGTGACGCGGTGCCAATTTTGGCTGATAATCGGTTTTGGTAATTGCTGCAGCGTGCCCAACTGGACTTTGAAGTATTCTTCGTGTGCGCGTGGGTGATTCTGTTCTTCGTGAAGCAGTTCTTGCCTGGTTGTGAGTTCGTGTCCTTGAACAGGGGCAAGCCAGGAGATACGCCACCGCTCATCATCGTCAAAGGCTGCTGTCTGGTAAAACGCCAGGTAATCAACCGATATAACTTTCGGTGCGCTTTTCAACGGGATGCGGTACCAGCCCAGTAACCTGGCGATATCAAAATCGCGTTTGTTTGGCAATATTGCCACTAGGATGAGTGCTGTTTCAGCTAGTTCCATAGCCTTCTCCTTGATCCAATAACTTAAGCCCTGGGTTATTTATGATTCCTTGTCCAGTAGATCCAAGCGGGTCGGATCGAAATCTTTTTCAGGACCTTCTGCAACAATATAAAGCGGGCGGCCTTTGACCTCATCATAAATTCGACCGATATATTCACCGATGATGCCAATGCTGATCAGCTGCACGCCGCCTAAGAATAAGACCATAATCAGCGTGGTCGCCTGGCCAGTCAGCTGGGGGGCGCTAATCAATCTCAGAACGATCACGACCGGTATAGCAAGAATGCTCAGACCTGCCGAGATAAAACCTATGTAGGTTGCCACCTGTAAAGGAAAATAGGAAAAGCCGGTAATCGCGTTCAAGGCTAGCTTGAGCATCTTCTTGAGCGGGTACTTGGTTTCCCCGGCAAAACGGGCAGCCCGGTTATACTCAACCCCGATTTGCTTGAAGCCTACCCAAGCGCCAATCCCGCGTAAAAAGCGATGCCTTTCGCGCATTTTACTCATAATGTTGACCACTTTACGATCAACCAGGCGGAAGTCCCCAGTGTCAAGCGGAATTTTCACATCGGTGATGCGGTAAATGATTCTGTAAAATAATGCGGCGGTAGTCTTTTTAAACCAAGTTTCCCCTTCTCGTTCTTTGCGTACGGCATAAACCACTTCGTAACCTTCGCGCCATTTTGCAATGAGGTCGTGGATCACCTCAGGGGGATCTTGCAGGTCTGCATCGATGATGATCACAGCATCGCCCCGGCTGTAATCAAGGCCAGCCGTAACAGCGATCTGGTGCCCAAAATTGCGCGCAAATATGACCGGTCTCACCCGTTCATCTGCACTGGCTAATTTTCGGATCACTTCGTTTGACCCATCTTTACTACCGTCATCAACGAGGATGAGCTCCCAGGCTTCCTCGGTGCCGTTCATCACTTCGCTCACGCGTGAATACAACACCGGCAGGTTGTCCACCTCGTTGTAAATGGGTGCAATAATTGAAAAAATTGGTTTACTCAAAATATCACCTTCTCTAAAGCTTGAAGTGTTGGCTCAATAATTGGCGCCTGTGGGATCGAGCGCATACAGGCATTGACATCTTTTAACCCGCTGCCCGTAATGACGACCAAAATTGGATCTGCGGGATTGATCAGCTGTTGGGTAAGGGCTGATTCCAAGCCGGCATAAGCCGCTGCGGCAGCTGGTTCGGCAAAGATGCCTGCCTTGCCGAGCTTTGGAATCGCCTGCAGGATGGCTTCGTCCGGGACAGTTATGTAAGCGCCGCCGCTTTCCCTGACTGCTCTTAACGCTCGCAAACCATCACGTGGGTAATTTACTGAAATGGAGTCGGCCAAGGTAGTGGCTTTTACGGCGCTGATAGTTTCTGTACCCGCTGCAAAGGCATTTGCAATAGCTGCAGAGCCCTGGGACTGAACGCCAAATAACCTGGGCATCTTCTTGATCCAGCCCAGCTGGTAAAGATCGTAAAAGCCTTTGTAAATACCTGAAATGATATTGCCGTCGCCAACAGGGATGAACAAGTTTAATGGGGCGTTTTCAGGCAATTGTTTAAGGATCAACTGCTCCCAAATTTCAAAAGCAGCGGTTTTTTTCCCTTCGGTTGTGAAGGGGTTGTAGCCTGTATTGCGATTGTACCAACCAAAAGCTTGCGTGGCAGCAATACTCAAGTCAAAGGCATCGTCATAACTGCCATCCACCAGGATTACCCTTGCGCCAAATATCAATAACTGGGCAATTTTTGCCGGTGGGGCGTTGTGCGGGGCGAGAATGATGGCAGGCATGTTCATAGCTGCTGCCAGGCAGGCTGTTGCGGCGCCTGCGTTGCCTGTTGAGGCTGCCACAATCACTTCTGCACCAATTTCCTTCGCCCGGGCAAGTGCCACAGCGCTAGCGCGGTCCTTAAACGAGGCGCTGGGGTTACCTGATTCGTCCTTAAACCAAAGCTGTTTAAGCCCCAATGCGCTGCTGAGTCGCGCAGATTGATAAATTGGCGTGTATCCGACTTTGTGCAGCGGTGTGAATTGCATCCCGGGGTCAGTAACTGGCAGGAGTGCCTGGTAGCGCCAGATTGAGGTTTCCCGTGACTCGCTTATATCCTTTGGGCTGACTTTTTTTGATAACGCAGCATAATCCAAAATGACGCTTAGGTTACCGCCGTCATCCGGGCAGGTGTAAAGGGTTTGTTCGGGTGGATATTCTTT
Source organism: Anaerolineaceae bacterium (assembly GCA_040768105.1). Lineage (GTDB taxonomy): Bacteria > Chloroflexota > Anaerolineae > Anaerolineales > Anaerolineaceae > JAXGNE01. Next base: position 202,593 of record JAXGNE010000008.1, on the reverse strand, counting down.
ACCGCAGACAGCGCATGTGTAATTTTTGATGATCATAGTGATTCTTTTGTTTACAGACCGATGTTTATATCATTAATCATACCCCAACCTCGGTGGAAAGTGGTCTAGGACTGATATCCGCCAATAACCCGTAATGGTCTGATGGGTAAAATTGAGGGTTGGTGGGGTGTGGACGGTCGCAGGTCAACCTGGCATCATGTACCACTAACCCTTGGCTGACAAAAATGTAATCAATGGTTTCGGTCTCTTTCTCAAAAGGAGAGGAAAGTACCGGGTTAGCAGCTAAGCTGGCTTGGTGTGCCTCTGCTTGCATCAAGGGCGTTGGGAAAGTATAAGGTGCTTCAAAGCCATGTTTTGCTTCATAAGCTGACCTCAACTTCTTCTTGATTAGCTTAATCGTAGGGGATAAGGGGGTATCATTGAAATCACCGCATAAGATTTGGTGGATATGACCAGGTAACCCCTCAAGATAATCCAGCAGCATTTGGGCTTGTTTCTGTCTCTCAGGGGTATGCCCGGCCTGCCAGAATAAGTGAGTATTGATGAGGGCATACTCTTGCCCAGATTGTGAAAAATGGATAACCTGGGCTTTACGGTTTTGTGCGCCAAGATCCAAGATGATATGCTGGCTAATCGGTAAGCGGGTGAGAATTGCCAAACCTTCTTGGCCAAGCTTCATGCCGGAGTCTGGGGCAAGATAAAACTGGTATCCATTCAATCTTTCCGCAATCCACTGTGCTGTGTTTGGGGATAGGTGCACTTCCTGCAAGGCAATGATGTCGGGGCTCGTGTTTTTGAAGGCAGAAACGATTGCTGGCCCTCGCCAATCCCATAGCTGTAGGTCTATCAGTATGTTTAAGGTGACTACCCTGAGCATGCTCTATGATGGGTAAAAATAAAATTTAGGGCACGATCCAGGTGCCAGTTTTACCCTGCAGCGCTTCCATGATATGTTCTGGGTCAGTGATAAGCGCCTGGCGGCCGCCCAGTTCCATGAATTTGAGGATGGCTTGGATTTTTGGAAGCATGCTGCCTTTGGCAAAATGACCTTCCTCAATATACTGCTTTGCTTCGCTGGTTGTGAGTTTATCCAGCCATTTTTGATCTGGCTTATTGAAATTGATAGCCACTTTTTCGACAGCAGTGCTGATCAGGAATAAGTCGGCATCGATCATGCTGGCTAGGATGGAGGAGCCGAAATCTTTATCAATCACGGCTTCAACCCCTACTAGATTTCCATCAGGGGTTTCAATTACGGGAATGCCACCGCCGCCAACAGCCACAACCACAAAGCCAGCTCGAATCAGGCTCTGGATCGCATCTACCTCAACAATTCTCTGGGGAATGGGAGAGGGCACCACCCGTCGCCACCCGCGTCCGGCATCTTCAACCATGGTCCAGCCTTCGGTTTTTATTTTTTCCCTAGCTTGGGCTTCTTCCATAAATGAGCCAATTGGTTTGGTTGGGTTCTTAAAAGCAGGGTCTTCCCGGTCTACAATGGTCTGAGTCACTACAGTCACTGCATTCTTATCCATAGATTTTGCCAGGAATTGATTATGCAAGATCTGTTGGAACATGTAGCCAATTGCGCCTTGCGTGTCTGCGCCGCAATAGTCCAGGGGTACTTCGTGTAATTCGTGGCTTGCTAATTCTGAGCGGCGCAGGATAAAGCCAACCTGCGGGCCATTGCCGTGCGTCACAACGACGTCCCAGCCCATTTCAATCATACCTACAATATGCCCCATGGTTTCAACGGCGGCCTCATATTGATCTTGTACTGTTTGGTGTGCTTTATCTTTGATTAAAGCGTTTCCGCCGACTGCAACAACTGCTAACCCTTTTCTTTCCATGCCGAGTTTCTCTCCTTCAACAAGTTATCTGAAAATATTTCAAGAAGCACTATTCTATCAAATAATATCAAGCACCTCTGACCAATCGTCGTGCAGCCTGATTGTGATTAAAGACATGTTCAGCCAAATCCAGGCTCTGCAGTTCACCGTCCTTTACAATAATCTCACCGCCTACGACGTTAAGATCCACTCGAACCGAATTGCAGAATAAGGTTGCTGCTACGGGATCGTGCAAGGCGCCAGCATAATCTAGTTTATCTAATTTGATAGCGATGAAATCTGCGCATTTTCCTACTTCTAGTGAGCCGATATCTGTCCTGCCTAAAACGGCCGCGCCACCGCGGGTAGCAATTGATAGCGCTTGGCGGGCAGTCATAAGCGGCGGGGCGGCGGTTCCTGAAAGTGATGCGCCTCGCATCCCGCTGCCAACACGTGAAAGCAACATAGCCAGGCGTGCTTCAGCCAACAGGTGCGAGCTGTCATTGCTGGCAGAGCCATCCACGCCCAAGCCAACCTTCACCCCGGCTGCCAACATCTCCAAAATTGGGGCGATGCCGGATGCCAGGCGCATATTTGAACCGGGGCAGTGCGCAACGCCACAACCATGCTTTGCGTATAGATTAATTTCTTCTTGATTTACATGCACGCTGTGAGCGAACCAAACGTCTGGGCCAATCCAATCCACTTCCTGCATGTAAGCAACGGGTTTATGGCCAAACATCTCTAGGCAGAAAGCTTCCTCGTCCTCTGTCTCAGCCAAATGGGTGTGCAGGTGTACGTGGTATTCGCGTGCCAAGTGGGCAGACTGGCGCATCAGGTCGGTGGTGACGCTGAAGGGTGAGCAGGGCGCCAGCACGATCTGCACTTTGGAGCCAGGTTTGGGGTCGTGGTATTGTTCGATTAACCGTTGGCTGTCTTTTAAGATGGTCTCTTCATCGTCTACAACGCTGTCAGGTGGCAGCCCACCCTGGGATTCACCCAGGCTCATCGAACCGCGGGAAGCATGCAAGCGCAAACCTATTTGACTGGCAGCTTCAATTTCATCATCCAGTTTTGAGCCGTTGGGAAAGAGGTATAAGTGATCAGATGCCGTTGTACATCCTGAAAGTGCTAATTCAGCCAGGGCAGTTTTGGTTGAAATATAGATGTCTCCTGGGGTTAGGCGTGCCCAAATTGGGTAGAGGGTTTTCAACCAATGAAAGAGGTTGGCATTTTGTGCTGTAGGGACTGCCCTAGTCAGGGTCTGGTAGAAGTGATGATGCGTGTTGACCAACCCGGGTAAAACAATGTGATCCTGCAAGTCCAGCACAGTGTCGGCGGATGCAGGTAGTTCACTCATGGGTCCAATTTGCTCTATAAATCCGTCTTGGCAAAAGATGCCAGCCTGGGAAAGCTCGCGGTCTTGACCGTCCATTGTGACGATTGATGAGGCGTTTTTTACTAATAAGGTGGCCATATTTTTACCTTTCAATATTATTTGACTTTTTGTTCGGCAATCTCAGCGGCATGCAGGGTGTTGCTTAACAGCATGGCAATGGTCATTGGTCCAACGCCGCCTGGTACAGGAGAAATTGCCCCGGCTACCATCTCTACCTCATCATAAGCAACGTCTCCTACAATCCGGTAGCCGCGTTTTTTGCTGGCATCTGGCACCCGGTTGATACCAACGTCAATAACTATTGCGCCTGGTTTAACCCAGCTGGCTTTGACCATTTCTGCCTGCCCGATGGCGGCGATAATAATATCCGCCCGGCGAATCTCGCCAGGCAGGTCAGCGGTGCGCGAGTGGCAGATGGTCACCGTTGCATTGGCTTTTACCAGTAAAAGTGATATAGGCATGCCTACGATGTTCGAACGGCCTAATATCACCGCATTAGACCCACTCAGTTTTGCCCCAGCTTCTTTTAACATCACCATAATGCCGGCCGGGGTGCAGGGGATAAACAAAGGCTCCCTGCCTTTTTGCGCTAAGCGGCCAATGTTGATAGGATGGATTCCGTCCACATCTTTTTCGAGGCTAATGGCACTTAAGATTTTTTCTTCGTCAAACCCGGCAGGTAAAGGCAACTGCACTAGGATGCCATGCACAGCAGGATCCTGGTTTAAGCCTCGGATGAGGGAGATGACTTCGTTTTCAGGTGTATCTGTTGGCAGGGTGTGGCTGAAGGAGCGTATGCCAACTTCATCACAGGATTTATGTTTTGAACTGACATAAAGCTTTGAAGCTGGGTTTTCACCCACTAAAACCGTAGCAAGACCAGGAATCATCAAGCCCTTCGCCGCTCTTTTCCCCACAGCCAGTCTCACATCTTCGCGGATTCGCTCCGCGATCAATTTTCCGTCAATGATTTTTGCTGGCATTTCTCCTCCAATTTTCTTAATGCATTCTTCGATTATAACCCAATCAAGCGTTATAATTCTTGTATGTCTAAAAATAAACGCCCCCTCGTTATTGGCATTGCTGGTGGATCAGGTTCGGGCAAAACGACGCTTGCCCAAGCGATTTTGGATGAAATTGGGCCTGAAAAGATTGCTTTCCTCCCCCATGATGCTTACTACCGCAATCAAGATCATTTAACTTTTGAGGAAAGAGTGAAGGTTAACTACGATCACCCAGATTCGCTGGAAACCGAACTGTTGATCAAGCACCTTAAGGCATTGATTGCTGGGCAGGCGATACAAATGCCGATTTACGACTTCAAGCTGCACTCAAGGTCTAAAGAGACAAAGATAATTCAACCCCGCTCTATCATTTTAGTAGAAGGCATCTTGATCTTGTACGAAAAAGTGCTTAGGCAGTACTTTGACGTTAAACTCTTTGTGGATGCAGACCCTGATATCCGCTTTATCCGCCGCCTTGAGCGGGACATTACCGAAAGAGGGCGTTCTGTTGAATCGGTGATAAGGAGGTTGGGCAAGATGCAGTACACAAGCAGGCTTATGATATTGCGGTTGCCCGGGCAGTTGCTTCCATGCCCACACTGGTGGAGTACCTCTTGCCCTTGGTTCGCTTGGGCGGTACTGTGATCATGCAAAAAGGTGAATCAGCGCATGCCGAGGTTCAAACAGCTCAAAAAGCTATTGAAATCTTGGGCGGTCGCTTGCGTAAGGTGATCCCGGTTTTGCTACCTGGTGTGGTGGAAGAACGCTTCCTGGTGGTTATTGATAAAGTGGCTGTCACATCAGATCATTACCCGCGCAAGATAGGTGTACCAGCCAAGCAGCCGCTTAGTTGAAAAATATTTTTTAAGGGGTAACTGTCAAAAATAATAAATAAGGGTTTTGTATTTCAGATTAAATGCGGACCCCGTAAAAGGAGTAGCCATGTACATGATCATGTTTGTTTTAGATGACCCTCGTCTTTTGGATAAACTCTTAGAGTCCTGGAACGATGTTGGCATCAATGGTGCCACTATTGTGGATAGCACGGGCATTCAACGCCAATTAAAGAAACGCGCAGAATTACATTTGCACTATCTATTTACGCCGGTCTCTGTTGGTGCGGAACATGGAAACCTGACGCTGTTCATCATCGTTGAGGAAGAAAGCATGATTCAAAAGTGCTTGGAATCCACCGAAGCGGTGACTGGCAACTTGGAAGAGCCCAATTCTGGCATCTTTGCAGTCTGGCCGATCACTTATATCAAAGGAATTCATAAAGGAATAGTTGAATGATCTGGTTGAGATTCATCTTCCTTGCAGCGATTGTCGTAGCGACTTCGTCGGTTTTGGCAAAATATGGTGATTACATCGCCATTCGCACGAGACTGGGCGGATTGTTGATTGGTGCGATTCTAATGGCTTCAGCTACTTCCCTGCCCGAATTCTTAACGGCGATTAATTCGATAAAATTAGGTGTGCCCGATCTGGCTGGTGGCGATATTTTTGGCAGTAATATGTACAATATGCTCTTGATTGCCGTGGTCAGCCTGGTTGGCGGGCGTAAGCATGTTTTGCGGGCATCCTTCAATAAACACGCCCTAACCGGAGTGAGCGCAGCCTTGTTAATCGCTTTAGCTTCATTTTTCACCGTATCAAAACTAAATATCATGATTGGTTGGGTAGGGCTGGATTCCCTAGTGATGATTGCAGTTTATATCGGGGCACTCTTATTGCTTAGAAGTAACAATCAACAGCATGAATCCATAGAAGAAGAGATTGATGATAAGGTTCCCTCGCTGGGCTTAGCCCTACTCATTTTTGGGGCTTGTATCTTGGTCTTGGTCTTTGTTATGCCCTACCTGGTCGATGTTGCGCATGACATTGCTACAATCTCCGGTTTGGGAGATGGGTTTATTGGCGTAGCCCTGGTGGCGTTGATGTCTTCCCTGCCCGAGATGGTTGCGGTAATTGCAGCAGCCCGCATGGGTTATGTTGATATGGCGATTGGTAACTTGTTTGGCAGCAACATGTTTAACATGTTTGCCCTGGGCGTGGTAGATATTTTTGATTTTCAAGGCAGCTTCTTTGCGCAGCTTTCAGATGATCTTGTCGAAGTTGGCTTCTTGGGCTTGTTAATGGTGTTGATTGCCTTGATGGGAAATGTGGCGCGTTTGCCCCGGCGTTTTAAGTTCCTGGAAATTGATGCTTTTATCCTAATGATTACATTTATACTAGGTATGATCTACCTTGCACAGCGTGGTATTGGCGTCTGAGAATATATTGTTTGTAATGAGGAATTGCTCAAAAGTAACCAAACTTGGTTAGAGGTGTTATTAGATTTAGCTTGCTAATAGTCATATGAGTTGTGAATAATTCTAAACAATGATGCATAAGCCTGAACTAACATTTTACTGTGAGCTTGACTCACAAGCACTTAAGACATTATTTGAAGATCGCTTTGTCATTGATGATCTCAAAGTCCTCAACGCCAGGCTCAGCCTGGGCATTCTTGATTTCTCAGTTGAACGCGCGCAGGTTGTGCAGCGGTTAAATAAAGTCGGGGTGCCTGTCGTGGCGTGGTTGTTACTCCCCAAAGAAGAGGGCTACTGGTTCAACCTGGATAATTACGAACAAGCTACTGCCAGGTACGAAGCCTTCAAGGTTTGGACGGCAGAAAAAAGCTTGGCCTGGGCTGGGATCGGCTTAGATATTGAACCAGATATCAACCAGGTGCAGGACCTGAAGGCAAAACCACTGCAACTGCTGCCCGAGGTCTTTAAACGCCTGGTGAATGGGCAGCGTGTAAAAAAAGCACAGGCAGCCTACAAAGCCCTGGTGGAACAAATTCGTGCAGATGGCTACCTGGTTGAAGCCTATCACCTGCCGTTGATTGTGGATGAGCGTAAAGCAAAGTCTACTGTCCTTCAGCGGGTGGGCGGCCTGGTAGATTTAGAGACTGATCGCGAAGTGTTGATGCTTTATTCCAGCTTCCTAAGGCCGCACGGACACACCGTGTTGTGGGACTACGGAAAAGAAGCTGACTCAATAGCTATTGGCAACACTGGCGGCGGGGTAGACTTAGAAGGCCTAACCGATAAGGCGCCCATGACCTGGGAGGAATTTGCACGTGACCTGCGCCTGGCTTACCTTAGGGAGAAGCCTATCCACATTTTCTGCCTTGAGGGTTGTGTGGCACAAGGTTTCCTTGAGCGTTTAAACACCTTTGACTGGCAGCAGCCAGTAGTACCACCAAAGTCAACAGGCATCAGTTCGCTGCGGCGCAGCTTGCAATACCTGTTGTGGTTCCTGCAAAGGCCCCTGGTTATCTTGTTTGGGATGATGAGTTTTATTGGCGCGATATTTATGATCCGCAAAAGAAAATCAAAGGGTTCGAAACGAAATCTCATCGGGAAACTTAAGAAAAAAGGTTGAAACTCCTTTAGCTCTTAAATATAAAAACACATTGGGTTAGAAATTTTTCCCAATGTGTTTTTATTAATCAAATAAAATCTACTGCTGGCTCGCTAATTTAGCTTCTTTTTCCCTGTGTAAATTGAAGACTTTTTCCTGCACTTCTTTTAGGTACTTACCGCGTAAGGGGTAGAACTGCAGGATCAGGGCACCAAACAGGCAGGCCAAGCCAGGAATCAGGCCGGTGAAGGTCTTAATCCCAAAGATTGCCTCCGGCGGTTGATTGACGAAAGCCTCTCCTTCATTCGATGCCCTGGTGACGAAGTTGCTGGCCTCCAGGATCAGCGGCACAATCCACAGCGCAATAGATTGGGCAGGTTTGGTAAGCAGGGCATTGACCCCAAAGAAAGCGCCTTCACGCCTGACGCCAGAACGCAATTCATCTTCATCCGCTACCTGGGCAAATAAAACGTTTGAGAGCGTTTGCGGTCCAGAAAGCCCAAAGCCTGCCAGTGCCAGGCAGACTGGGATGATAGCTTTAGGTACGAATAATACCGCCACCAAGCCCACTCCAGCAATAACTAGCAAGAGCTGCTGCGCTTGCACCACCCCAACCTTTTTGCGGATCAGGGTGGTGATGGGGATCCCGATGATCAGCGGGATAAATACAAAGATGAGCAAGTTGATAACCGGCATTTGCATGACGTAATCAGCTAAGTAAAACATCGATCCTAAGATGAGTGAGCTCATCAAAATTGCCAAGAAGTTTTCAGAAACCAGGATAAGGAAAGATTTGCTGGTAAAGGTATATTTGATTGCTTCCATGAGCGGGATGGGTTTATCCACCTGGGTAAACTCTTTGCGTTCTTTGACCTTGAGCGTTGTTGCAATGATCAGCAGCATGGCCACGACCGCTACAACAATCATGGCAATCCTTAAAGGCCAAAAGGAAAGCTCTGCGCCAGTTTTAGGGCGGAAGAAATCAGGGATCAGGAAGCCCAGGATGGTACCCAGCATGGCAAACAGCGAGCTGGAAATCTGCAAGCCGTTGCGCTCGGCATCTGATTCACTGATCTCGGGCAGTAGGGCTGAATAAACCAGGCCAATGATGGTGTAGGCGGTGTCGTAAAGCAGCATGGTAACCAACATCCACCAAAACAAGGCTTGCTGGCCGGCTTGCACTGGTGCAAACCAGACCAGGATAAAGGTCAGTGCCAAAAACGGGGCGGTGTAGCGCATGTATGGGATGCGCCGGCCGTGTTTTGAGCGGGTGTTGTCGGTGATGTACCCAAACAGCGGGTCATTGATGGCGTTCCAGATGGCATAGATCAGGGAGGCAATCCCAATCCACTTGGCGGTTAGCCCTAAATAGTCCTGGTAAAAAATGGGCAGTAAGGCGCCGTATATGCCTGAAATTAGCGAAGTGCCTAAAGCTGCCACACCCCATATCAACTTAAATTTAAAACTTAACTTCTTTGGTTGACCTGCAATGCTGTTCTCTGCCATTTTTTCTCCTAAAATGTAAGCTAAAAAAATTATGGTTGTGGCATCAGCTGTTTTAAAGCCCGATATCCAATGATATGAATGCCTTGATCTTTTATAAATTGCCTGGTTTTTTCGTCAGTAAAGGTCTCGTAATCCGCTACCCGGCAAGCCCAAGAATCGGTGATGTTCCTCAGTTCAGGGGTATCTTTGGATGGGTGAATGATGAAATGGGTGATGCCCGGCTTCAGGGCTAGCAAGGCTGCCTTGGCCTGGTCAAAGCGGTTATTGGGGCTCACTGATGTCAGTCCAGTTAACCCGTCTGGCAAGGGAATACCCATTGCATCCAGGCCAAAAATCAATTTTTCAGCCATGGCTGCTGTCTCGGGGTCAATGCCGCCATAAGCCTGCCATTCTGCCTCGCTGTACCTGGGCAGCATCAGCGGTAGGCCATATTGAATGGCTAATTGAATATAAATTTGGATAAATTTGGGTTGTGCCACAGAGCCCATATGGGTGTCAATGTGGGTTGGGACTATCCCAGCAGCAATTGCTTTAGAAATTTGCGTACTGAGTTCTACCTCAACCGCCTCAGGCTCTGCGCTGGCCTGGACTTGGTGAGACAAGCGTGGGAAGAATCCTTCAGGATCCAGAAGCCCAGTAGCTTGGCTGCGTGTCGAGAGCGGCCCCCAGCGGTACAACTCCCACTCGCTGGTCAGCGTCAAGTGAATTCCCAGGTCAGCTTGCGGGTTGAGGCGGGCATACTTTGCGGCTGCTAATGCCCACGGGCAGGGCATCATGACCGCACCAGAGCTGATCAGGCCGAAGTCGACCATATCTGCAAATGCCTCTACGCTTGCTTGGCACATGCCAATATCATCAGTGTGGATGATAACCACACGATCATCTTTAGAAAATCCTAATTTATTTAATATGGGATTGGGCTGCATAGAAACTCCATTTATAATGAGATGGTTTATTTTAACAGGTAATGAATTAATTGGGGTCAACTTTGTCATAACTGAACGCTTGCATGATAAAATTTGAACAAGTTGGTAAGCAAAATAAGAAATTATCATAAGTTATTTAATTGAGTTAAAACATCGCCACATGAAAATAATCCTCGTCATTCCTACCTACAACGAATCTGAAAACCTGCCAATTTTGTTTGAGGCGCTGAAGGGTTTGAACCTGCTAGGCTTACAACTGCTGATCGTCGATGACAACAGCCCGGATGGTTGCGGTGAGCTAGCTGATCAGCTGCACACACAGCACAGTGATTTCATCCAAGTCCTGCATCGTAAAGAGAAAAATGGCTTGGGCAGGGCTTACATTGAAGGTTTCAAGTGGGCTTTGGCGCAAGGTGCGGACGTGATTGGCATGATGGATGCGGATCTCTCACACCCGCCCGAGAAACTCCCCGAAATGCTTGCAGCTTTGGAAGATGCGGATATCGTGATTGGTTCCCGTTACGTCACTGGCGGCAGCCTGGATAGAGATTGGCCGCTCATGCGCAAATTGCTGTCTGGTTTTGGAAACCTGTATGCGCGCACGATCCTTAACCTGCCCATCATGGACACCACCGGTGCTTATAAGCTCTGGCGCCGCAGCGCGCTAGAATCAATCCCCTTTGAAAATATGCTCTCAAACGGCTATGTGTTTAACGTCGAATTAGCCTACATGGCAACCCGTAAAGGCTGCCGCTTCAAAGAAGTGCCCATTCATTTCAAAGAGAGGGAATATGGCGCTTCGAAGATGTCTTTTAAAATCCAGGTTGAAGCAGCCTATAAAGTTTGGCTGTTGCGAAAGCAATACAAACACCTCGCCTAAACCGCGCTTTACCTGGGTTTTTCCTGTTAGCTGTTGAATTTAAGCGTAAGCTCTTTCCACTCTTGCAGTGAAAGTGTCTCAGCACGCCGTTGCGGGTCAATACCAGCTGCCACCAGCGTTGCAGATACCTGTTCCGTGCTCAAACCTAACCTATTTGAAAGGGCATTGCGCAGAGTCTTGCGCTTCATGCCAAACCCGGCATGGGCAAGGGTAAAAAATGACTCGATCAGCGGGTAAGGAATGATCGGCTCAGGGTAGATATCAACCGCTAAGACGCTTGAGTCAACCTTGGGGGTTGGGTAAAAGCAGCCAGCTGGGATAGACGCAGCAATTTTTGGCTCGCCAAAGAGCTGTACCGATAGTGAAAGCAGGCTCATTTTGCCATCCCGTGCGCAAATCCTTTCCGCCACTTCTTTTTGGATGGTTAACACCAACCTCCTTGGCCTAAGACTGCTTGAAAGCAAGTGCCTGATTAAATAAGAAGTGATGTAGTAAGGGATATTAGCAATCACCAGGTAGTCCTGCTGCTTAATCAACTCGGCGGGGTCCAAGCTGAGCATGTCGGCTTGGATCAGCCTCACGTTTTGATAACTTTCTAAAACCTGTTCGAGCACTGGGAAAAGCTGCCTATCAATCTCAACTGCAACCACCTGCCTGGCATGCGTTGCCAAAAGGCGCGTCAAGCTGCCCAGGCCAGCACCGATTTCCAGAACGGTATCTGACTGCGTTACATTACCGGCTTTGATCACCTTTTCAAGCGCATAGGGGTCAACTAAAAAATTTTGTCCCAGGGCTTTATTCGGCGTCAGCCCGTGTTCTTTCAGCAGGCGGGGAACATTCAAGGGGGAGCCTGTCATGGCAGCAATGCCGGCACGTAACCAGGCACAGGGGTGAGAAAGTACATTGTTGTCCAGGAGTGCCAGGATTCATAATTATCGTCGTCAAAGCCGAGGTCAATCCAGGGTGTACCGGGAATGCCGCCGCCCATGTCTGCAATGATGCCGTAGCCATAGCCGGGAACGAACACCCTCTGGTTGAGCATCGCGTTATACCAAGCCCGTGTGACGGCAATGACGCCTTTGGTCAGCTTCATGCCTGAGGCGGTGGAGGTGGACCCTGTATAAGCGCCGCCCTGGTATTTAGGCGCATAAGAGGTGGCGTAAACGCTGACCTTGCGCCAGTATTCGATCGTTTCACCATACACGGTTTCGGTTCTGACCACAACGTTGGTGCCATAACCAAGCACGCCGTCTTCAGGGTCGCTGGCTTTCCAACGCTCGTCGATGAACCGAGCAACTTCTTCATCATCATGGTAGCGGATGCGCTCTCGGCGGACGTTCATGCCAACCTGCCCAGGCACCAGCACCGACACGGCGTCTAATTCCGTGTTTGGATCAGGTTCGTAAGTGTTTTCGAAAGGGAATTCTTCTTTTTCCAAAACGATGGCTTCATTCACCCTGACAACAGTGATTTTGCCGTCCGCTGGGAGGGCTTCATTTTCAGCTGGGATGCTGAAGTCCAAGTCTTGCAGGCCAAGGCCAAGCTCAGCCAACACTTCCCCTACAGTTCGCCTGGCAGAGATGCCGTCAATCTGCTGGTTATCCACCTCGACCCTTATGGATTTCGCACGTTGAATGGTCAGCGTTAAACCCTCATACAATGACGTACCAAGATCTTTAGACAGGATATCAGCGGAACTGACTGCAATGCCTGCTTCATCGAGCGCCATGCCCAGGGTAGGTTGGCTGGAATAGAGCGCAATTTCCTGCTCATCAATGTTTACGAGAATCTTTTTCGCAGAGATGAATTGAAGCAGGATTTCTCCCTCGCTTTTGAGCGGCTCGCTGGGGTCGATGGGCAGGCCGTTGTGAATGAGCTGGTCTTTTGGTTGCACGCTTACCCCAAGGGCTTGCAGGATGTTTGCTGGCAGGCGCTCAGTCGTGCGCAGCTGTTCAACCTGGCCATCTATCTCTACTGTGTAAGTAATCGCTCTCTGGTAATAGATAGGTTTTTTACTTAGCAGGAGGCTATTAGGGTTAGGGTTAATTTCATCTTCAGGTTGGATGTTGTACCCAGCTGCCCTGATCACACCGGCAGGCGTTAAGGCCAAAGACCGGACAGTGAGCACCTGGTCATTAACCCTCAGGGTCACAGGTTGATAGAGGCTGAGCAATATTAATACAACACCCAAAAGCAGTGCTGCTGCAACGAAAATGCTAAACCAAACCCAGTATTTCTTGATGATTTTCATTCGATTGATTATGTTATTAAATTAAACCTTCAAATTGCAGTATATCATATGCTTTTTACTGCAAGGAGTCAGATAAAGGTGGCTTGATCAATTTTTGTCAGCACAGTTAACAGGGTTTGTTTCCAGGCGCCGGCTTCTAAACCGCTCAAGCTTACCCAGTAAGCATTTCTGCCTGGTCGTGCACGGGCATCAACCTCGGGTAAATTTCTCTGTTTGATACCGTTTGGCAGGGGCGGGTAGCGTAATACCATTTGCTCATTTTCAATTGAAATGGAGGCCAGACCAATCTTATTTGCCCTGATCTTCACGCGCATTTGGTATAGCAAATTTTCTACCTGTTCGGGCAGCTCACCAAATCGGTCTGTAAACTCGATGGCTGTGGCAGTTAGCTCTGCCTCATCCCGAATATTAGCAATCCTGCGGTATAGGTTTAGGCGCAGGGCTTGGTCAGGGATGTAATCTGTGGGCAGGCCGGAAGAAATGGGCAGTTCTACGTTTACCGGCAGGCTGGGGATTTCCGCGGCTGGGATGCTCGAGACTGGCTCGACCGCCATGCCAGAGGCTTTGCGCAGTTCTTTAATTGCCTGGGCAAGCAGCTTGGTATAGAGGTTAAACCCTACCGAGGCAATGTAACCAGATTGGCGAGTCCCCAGCAGTTCGCCTGCCCCGCGCATTTCTAGGTCACGCATGGCAATCGCATAACCCGATCCAAGCTGGGTATGCTCAGCCAACACCTCCAGCCGCTCCTGCCCGTCAATCGTGCTGGGTCTGCGGCTGTCCCTGAAGAGATAAGCATAAGCACGCTGTGCACCCCTGCCAACCCGTCCGCGTAGCTGGTAAAGCTGCGCCAGGCCAAACGTATCAGCCCGGTCGATAATTAAGGTGTTCGCGTTGGGGATATCCAAACCTGATTCAATAATCGAGGTGCACAGTAAAACGTCAACCTCACCCCTAGAGAATTCATGCATCACCTCGGCCAGTTGATCTTCTGGCATCTGCCCGTGGCCAATGCCAATCTTGGCTTCTGGTACCAGGTTGCTTAGGTGATGATAGATGGCCGGGATGGTCTGGACGCGGTTGTGCACGAAAAAGATCTGTCCGCCGCGGTCTAACTCGCGGATGATTGCTTCGCGCACCAGCTTGGGCTCGTAGGGGCCAATGTGGGTGACAATCGGCAGCCTTTCTTCGGGTGGGGTGTTGATGTTCGAGATATCCCTTGCCCCAGTCAGAGCCATGTAAAGCGTGCGCGGGATGGGCGTTGCCGTCAGGGTTAGTACGTCTACAGATGCGCGCATCTTCTTCAGGTGTTCTTTGTGGGTCACACCAAAGCGCTGTTCCTCATCTATAATGACCAGCCCCAAGTCCTTAAATGCCACGTCAGACGAAATCAGGCGGTGGGTGCCGATGACGATATCCACCTGATTTTTGGAAAGTTTCTTAATAATATCTGATTGTTCTTTGGGTTTGCGGAAACGCGAAAGCATTTCAACCTGCACGGGGTAAGCAGCCAGTCGTTCTTGGAAGGTATCGTAGTGCTGCTGGGCTAAAACGGTTGTAGGCACCAAAACAGCCACTTGTTTACCGTCCATAACGGCCTTGAATGCAGCCCGCAGGGCAACCTCAGTCTTGCCATAGCCGACATCCCCGCAGAGCAGGCGGTCCATCGGGCGCTTGGATTCCATATCAGCTTTCACGTGTTGAATAGCGGTCAATTGATCCTGTGTCTCGATATAAGGGAAACTGGCTTCCAGCTCTTTCTGCCAGGCAGTATCTGGGCTAAAGGCGTAGCCATCTGCAAGCTGCCGTTTGGCATACAGCTCAAGCAGGTCAGTAGCCACTTCCTGGACAGCATGCCTGACTTTTTGCTTCGTCAGCTGCCACTCGCTGCCGCCCAGCCGGCTGAAGCTTGGTGCCCCACCCTCCCCGCCAATGTACTTGGTGATGCGGTCTGCCTGGTGTATAGGTACGTAGAGCAGGTCGTTATCCTTGTATTCAATACACAAGTATTCGCGCTCAATATTATCTAAAACGGGTTTGATTAAACCAACGAACTTGCCGATTCCATGGTCAACATGTACAACCCAGTTGCCTGGCTCCAGGTCGCCATAAAAGGCTTCTGGTGATTCGGCAACGCGCTGAAATTTTCGCCGCGGTTGTGGGCGTCCCCAACCAAAGACTTCACTGTCCGTCAGCAACTGATGCTGTGTTTGACCTGGTTTGTTTAAAATCCATCCGCCAGAAAGTGAGCCCTCGATAAAAACCTGGTCCAAAAAGTCAAAATCCTCAAGCGGGTGGCTTTCTTTCCATAACTCGCGCAGCCTAGACGCCTGCCTCGAAACGACAGACCAGGACACGCCCTGTCTATGAATGGCATGGAGATGGGCGGTGAAATCTTTTAAACGCCCTGCAAATCGTGGAGCTGGGTCAATCGCAGAGGCTAGGCCTGGGTTATCAGGTGCATTGGTATACCCCAACTCTAAAACCTGCCGGCCGTGAAAGCCGTCTTCAATTTCAGACCAGGTAATGTAAGGCACAGCAGCATCCGGGTTGAGGTTACCCTCCTGGATTAATTCAGTCCTGCGTGCAATAGATTCTTCTTCGATGTCATTGACCGCGGCGGCAATAAATTCTTCGCCGTCCAGCATGATGAGTGATTGCTCAGGCAGGTAATCAATCAGGGATGCCGGGAAAGAATAAATCTCGGCTAACTGGTGCTCTTCTAAACCTTCAGCTAAAAAACCCTTCTTTTCTGCATCCAGGGCTAAAATTTCCCGTGCCGGGTAAATCACAACTTGCTCCAGCGGCTGAACGGTTAGCTGGGTGGCCGGATTGAAGCTGCGTAAAGTCTCGATTTCATCGCCAAAAAACTCAATCCGCACCGGCAAGTCACTGCCAGGTGACCAGATATCCAAAATGCCCCCGCGTCTTGAGATCTGCCCGGTCTGCACAACGATATTGCTGTGCTCGTAACCAATCCCAATCCACTGGCGCAGCAGTCCCTCAAACGCAATGGTCTGCCCTTTTGTAATCTTTTTAGTTTGCCTTAAAAAATCTCGCCGGGGGAGTGTTTTGGTCATGATGGCGCGAATAGGTGCAATTAGCACAGGTGCTGTTTGCTTCGTTTGCACGCCGGGCAGGTGAAAACGTGCTAACTCACTCAGCGCCTGGATGTGCTCACGCCTGGTCGAAACAGACCAGCTCAAGGGTTCATAAAAGAGGGGGTTAGGCTCTGGATAATAGAAAAGTTTTGAGTCTGGCAGCCAGAAACCAATTTCATCGAATAGGCTGAGTGCCCGGTCTGCGCGGTTGGTTAGTAACATAATCGGCAGGTTTAGATCCTCGTGGATCGCAGCCAACAGCGCTAACCTGGCAGAGCGCGGTAATCCCAAGCCAAAACGACTTACCTGAGCAAACTGGCCGGTTTCTAAGTCGGAGATAAGCTGCTCATACCCAGGTAAAGCCCTGAGATGAGCCAACAGAGATTGATTAATTTCTGATTTCTCCATTGAAAGTGTTCATAGCCCTATCCAGGCCTTCCAGGATGAATAATTTTATGGCTGCTGTCGCGGAATCTAATACTTCATCTCTTGTCGCAAGTTCGTCGTTTTTAAAATTTTGCAGGACGTAATCCGCAGGGTCCATACGGCCGGGCGGACGCCCGATGCCGATGCGCATGCGCGGGAAATCTTGGCTGCCTAATTTTTCCACGATCGATTTCATGCCTTTTTGCCCAGAGGTACCGCCCATAGGTCTGATGCGCAGGCTGCCAAAGGGGATGTCCAAGTCATCGTGAACCACCATCAGCTGATTGAGCGGAACCTTGAAGTAGCGCGAGAGGGCGCCAACAGATTCACCCGAGGCGTTCATGTAAGTTTGCGGTTTGGCTAAAATGACCCTTCGCCCTTTAAACTTACCTGTGCCGGTGATCGCTTTGAACTTGACCCGCTGCAGTGGAATGGATAATACCTGCGCCAACTGGTCAATCACCATGAACCCGATATTGTGCCGGTTTTGGCGGTATTCTGCACCAGGATTGCCCAGTCCAATGATGAGGAAAGCATTTTCTTCAGGTTTTGATAATAAGTACATCGTAATATTAAATCCTTAGTTTTTGGTGATCTACCAACCTTTAAGTTTAGCACATTCGGGGAATTGCGAGGGGGGACTTACGTGAAAAGCTGTGTGATTTCAAACCAGGATAAGCCAAAACAACCTAACCCAGTTAGGTGTTTTAACATGCCATCCTGCTTATAAATTATTGAAAATTTCGATCTAAATTCCAGAGGCGAAGGCAATGATTCCCGAAGCAATAGCGGCAATGATGCCTACAACGCACAGACACATCACGACTAAAACAACAATTAAGATCCACCAAGGGAATTTGCTCTTTTTCTCCAGGGTGTCACTTTTTGGAAAAACATCTGAAAGTTTTGGCGTTTCAGCCTGTTCTAAGGGTTCAGCGCCCCAGCGGCTTGGGTCATCGTCACTGGCTGAGGGGATATGTGCGCCCCAGCGATCCGTCTCAGGGGCTTCGGTTGGCTGTGGGGGTTGCGGTACTTCTTCTTTGCTCCATTCTTCTGCCGAGGCATTCATGAAGTCATCTTTTGGCTCAAGGTTATCGCTCATAATATCCTTTCGTTCGTGGTTAGAACTGGTTTTCATTATACATGATTAAGTAAATTGGTCTGAAAGCTTGTGAAATTTCGTGAATTTAGGCTACACTGGTATTATTTCTCACAAATTAGCGAAATTAGATTTATAATGTAAACATTGAGTTAACAAAATCAAAATTAGAGAGGAAAAAAATGAAGAAAATAATTGATGAATTTAAAGATTTTATAATGAAAGGGAATATGCTTGACCTCGCTGTAGGTGTGGTTGTTGGCGGTGCCTTTGGGGGCATTGTAAACTCCCTGGTCAATGACATCATTATGCCGCCCATTGGCTTACTCTTGGGCAATGTTAATTTTTCTGACTTGTTTGTCCAATTGAACAAGGGCAAGGTAAACATTCCTGATGGCACAACCCTCGAAGCAGCCAAAGAGCTAGGCGCAGTGACCTGGAATTATGGAAATTTCATCTCTGTGATCATTAATTTCATAATTATTGCCCTGGCGATCTTCCTAGTTGTTCGCATGATCAACAAGATCCGTGCGCATGCAGAAGAGCTTGCCTTGAAGAAAGCAGAAGAAACCCCTGCAGAGCCTACTGAAAAAGAATGCCCCTATTGTTATACAAGCATTCCTTTGAAAGCCACCCGCTGCCCGAACTGCACCTCGAAGCTCGAAGAATAGAACCCAATTTGAGAATGTTAACCGTGCCAGGCGCACGGTTAATTTATTTAATGTTTAGTCATGTTAAAATTGCGCCATGCAAAACTATATTTATTTTGGTGATAACTTAGAAATCCTGGCTCAAATGCCTGATGCAAGCGTGGACCTGGTTTATATTGACCCACCCTTCAATACCGGCCGGAAACAAGCCAGGATGCAAATTAAAACCGAACGTTCAAGCGCGGGGGATCGGGTCGGTTTTGGCGATCAGCGCTATGAAACCACCAAGATTTCTGAAAGAGCTTACACGGATCGTTTTGATGATTATTTAGCCTTTCTCAAACCTCGGCTCCAAGAAGCTTACCGCCTCTTATCAGCACACGGCAGCCTATACTTCCATATCGATTACCGTGAAGTGCATTACTGCAAGATCTTGCTGGACCAGATTTTTAGCAGGGAGTGCTTTATTAACGAAATTATCTGGGCTTATGATTTTGGTGGTCGCCCCAAAGACCGCTGGCCTGCCAAGCACGATAACATCCTTTTTTATGTCAAGGATCCGGATTGTTATATCTTTAACCGTGATGCCATTGAGCGCATTCCCTATATGGCGCCAGGCTTAGTTGGCAAGGAGAAAGCTGCCCGCGGCAAACTGCCAACAGATACCTGGTGGCACACCATCGTGGGCACCAATAGCAAGGAAAAAACCGGCTATCCGACCCAAAAACCGGTCGGCATCCTAAAGCGAATCATTAGCGCCTCGTCAAACCCCGGAGACTTGGTGATGGATTTTTTTGCCGGCAGCGGCAGCGTGGGCGAGGTTTGTATGGCTTTAGAGAGGCGCTTTGTTTTAATCGATAATAACCCCCAGGCCATCGAGGTGATGCGCAAACGCTTTGCAAACAAGGCTTCCATCCAATGGCATAATCTTGAGCAGTTGAATCTGTGAGAAAGTCATGAGACGAGAAACATACCCTATTCTTGAGTTTGACCCAACCCCGAAGGCGATTATTGAGCCAAGTGAACACATTCTTCGGGGCGACGTACCAGAACACGCGGTCATTTGTTTTTTCGCTGAAGTGATCCAGAAAATAGTGCAGGAACACCAGGCACAGGTGATTTTTACCTCTATTTCTGAGATGGGCAAACATCCTGTTTACGAAATTAATTATGAAGGAAAACGCTTGGCCTTTTTCCACCCTGGCGTTGGTGCTGCTTTAGCTGTTGGACTTATGGAAGAAGCGATTGCCTTGGGTATTAATAAATTTGTCGCCTGCGGCGGTTGCGGCGTGCTGGATAAAGCTGTTGGCGTTGGGCACATTTTAGTGCCTGCTGCAGCTGTTCGTGATGAGGGCACTTCCTACCACTACGCAGCCCCAGCGCGTGAAATCAAGATGCCCCCCGAAGTTTTGACGGTATTAGAATCCGTCTTGCAGGCGCACCACTTACCCTTCTACCGGGTAAAAACCTGGACGACCGATGCCATTTACCGCGAGACACGCCAAAAAGCGGCTGCCCGGCTATCAGAAGGATGCCTATCCGTGGAGATGGAAACGGCTGCGTTCTTAGCGCTGGCACAATTTCGAAACGTGCGTTTCGGCCAGTACCTTTACGGCGGCGATGCTGTTTTGGAAGATGCTTGGGATGGACGTGAGTGGCATTCACGCAAGGAAATTCGCGAAAACTTGTTTTGGTTGGCTGCTGAAGCTTGTTTGCAGCTTTAATAGGAAAACAAGAAAAGCGTTAAGAGGAAAACTAAGGAGAAATAATGGAAGATTTCAAAACGACTATAGCCGAAATGCTCTCTAAGACAAGCTCAGATTGCCTTGCCTCAAACGAAGATATCCTACTGCCACGCTATGACGGCTACGCCCTCACGAATATCACCTCAACGATCTGCCGCTTATTTAACATTCCAGGGTTTGGTGAGCAGCCCTTAGCAGATTCCCTTCTCTCAAAACTGACGGGTTCCTATAAGAACATTGTGCTTTTGTTGGTAGATGCCCTAGGATTTCAATTGCTGGAAAAGTTGATGGCTTCAGGTTATGCGTCGTTCTGGCAAAACCGGGAAGCTGAAAGCGTCTATTTCCCTCTGACCAGCATTTCTCCAAGCACCACCGCTTCAGCGCTGACCACCATTTGGACAGGGGTAAGCCCGATCACCCACGGCATTATTGGTTATGAAATGTGGCATAAGGAACTGGGTATGGTTATCAATAACATCCTGCATGCTCCGATGAGCTTTTTTGGTGAAGTCGGAACGCTCAAACATGCCGGCTTTGACCCTATGCAGTTTTTAAATCGCCCGACTTTAGGCCAACACCTGATTCAGCACGGCATCTCCGCCTCAGCTTTTATGCACTACGCCATCGGCTCATCAGGTCTCTCCTCGATGCACCTCGACAAAATCGCCCTGCATGGTTACGTCAACGAATCAGATATGTGGGTGAGCATTCGCAACCTGCTCAATAATAACCCCAAAGGCCGCCATTTTGTTTATGCCTATTGGAGCATGGTCGATACACTCACACACCGCTTTGGCTTGAATGACGAGCGCATTGCGGTTGCTTTTTCAGATTTCAGCAGGATGATTGAAGAAGTATTCGTGGGAAAGCTTGCTAATAATCGTAAGGAAGACACCTTGTTAATCCTGACTGCCGACCATGGCTCTGTTTATACGCCGCGTTATGACGATTTTGATCTGCGTAATCATCCAGACCTGATGAACATGTTGCGCATCCAGCCCACTTGTGAACACCGTTTGGCGTTTCTCTACACCAAGCCTGGCATGGATCCTGATGTGCGGGCTTATTTTGCTCAAAAATGGCCAGGTAAATTCACCATCATAACTGGGATTGACGCAATTGAAAGCGGCTTATTTGGCATAGGTCCAAAGATAAGTGCAGCATCCGACCGGGTGGGTGACTTGGTGGCTATTGGTCTGGGTGATGCATACTTGTGGTGGTCGCCCAAGCCTAATGTCATGTTGGGCCGGCATGGCGGTCTGCATCCCTCCGAGATGCTGATCCCATTTTATGCATTGCCGCTCTAAAAATCAAGACAGCCACAATTAAATAAATCCTAAACTTTCTTTTGATTTACCCTTGACAAAGAACAAAATTTCTATATAATAATATATAGAACAAAAATTCTATTTAATAAAAAAGGTGGCTCATGGACAATTTAAATTACTTATCATCATCAGTTTATACGTTCCCTTCCTATGCAAGGGCAAAAACGCTTCTTCCAAGAGCAAGAAAAAACAACCAACAGGTCCTGTTGCATAAGCCTTTTACCGTTGGGATGTTAATGCAAAAGGCCGCCAATGAGTCCAAATATTCCCTGTTACTTGGGGCTGATGCTCGGTCACAGCCCGTTTTCCTGCAGATGAATAGCTGCAAAATGGGCGGGGTTTTGGTCACTTGTGGGGCTGGCTGCGGCAAAACGCATCAACTGCAGGTCATGGCTGAGTCGCTCTTGCGCTCACAAAACCTAAACCAAGCCAAGATCATTGCCGTCAGCACCAATACACAGGAATGGGCTTCGTTTAATCTATCCATAACCGAACAAAATAACCAGAAAAATATTTTAAGCTGGTATGAACCTGCTGCACAAGAGATGATTGGAGACTTAACCAGCCTGGCTGAGCAGCGCAGAGGCGGGCAGCACGCGGGACCTGCAATTTACCTGATGCTGGACGACTTGTCCGCACTTGATCAACTAGACTGGGAGAACCAGATCAACTTGCGTTGGCTTTTGGAATATGGACCGCAGTCACATATCTACCCAATAGCCACGCTTGATTCGACTAAGGTCTCAAAGATCCCGTTTTGGGTAGAGCCATTCAGTTCATTCATCTGGGGCAGCGGTTTTGATGCTTTGTCGAATTTACCCATTGATTGCCAGGCTGTGGCGAAGCAAATTACTGGCTTAGAGCCGGGTGAATTCATGACGCAATTACAGGGCGAATGGCGCTCTTATCGACTGCCCATGCTGGGAGATTGAGTATTGAGGTGATGCGATGGACTCAGGTATGCTGTGGTTTGATAATGATCCGGCTGCAGACTTGGTAACCAAGGTACAACGTGCTGCAGCATATTACCGGAAGAAATATAAGCATGACCCAAACTGCTGCTTTGTGCATCCCAGCATGTTGAAAGCACAATCTCCAAAGATGGAGAAAATCAGGCTGGAAGGGCGCCTTTCGATCTTGCCCTATCATTTTTGGCTGGGCGTAGATGAAACTGAGACAACAAAGCCTACTTAGCTCGCTGAGAGAATTGTGCTATTGGAGTTTCACTTGTTCCAGGGTCTTATTCGAAAGGAAAATCCAATTCTTGAAAGCCGTAGGTATTGATAATCCTTGTTTTACCGAGTTGAGTCTGGTTGGGTTGATAGCGGTTATATAAATGAATGTGCCCATGCAGGTGAAGTTGGGGTTGGAAAATTTTATCTAACCATAAGAAGGCTTTGATACCCTGGTGCGCACGGTCTGTGTCATCATGAATTTTCCATGGGCTGGCATGCGTAACAAAAATATCCAAGTAGCGTCCATACCGCGCTTTATTCAAAATAAACTTGGGAACTAGTCCCAGTGCCATCGCCCACATTTCGAGCTGGCTGTATTGATGCCGCCCTTCGTTATAACGCAGTGAGCCTTCAATGCCGGAAAGCAAAAGTTTATGTTTCTTGTTATAGATGGACTTTTTATGCAAGTTAATTGCTCCCCATGGATTTAAGCGCGGTTCACTGGCGCCAATTTCCTCTTCGCTGGCATGGTTGCCCAAAACATAATATAGCGGAATATTGAGCATGCTAATAACATACTCAAGGTAATAAACTTTTAGGTCACCGCAGCTGATGCATACAGACGTGTCTGCAAAACGTTGGCGGATACGGTTATTGTAGATAAACGGGGATTCGATATCACTGAGGGTCAGCAAACGCATGAGGCTTTACCCGTCTCCAGTTGCGACTGCCATGCCAACCGCTTTGTCGCGGTCGTGGCTGATGCTGACAGACCATTGCCTCAGCCCTTTTTGATCTGCCACAAGTTTGGCGTTGCCGTGCAGCTGCAGGCGCGGTTCACCTGAGGGCTGGTGAATAATCTCAATATCCTGCCAGGCCACGTACCCAATACCTGTTCCTAGCGCTTTTGAGACGGCTTCTTTGACAGCGAATAATCCGCTCAGGGTTTCGAAACTGTCACGGGCTTGCTTCAGTTCGTTCGCTGTATAAACCCTTTTCAAGAAACGTTCCCTTATAGCAGGGTTAATATCCTTAAGGCGTTGGATTTCAATGATATCGATGCCGCAGGCAATCATGTGAGGCTACTCCCTGCGCTGGCAACCACCAGCTGATCCAAGTGCCAATATTTTTGAGCAGCAGCTAAGATATCAGAGGCAGAAATGGCTTCAACCAGCCTTGGAAAATGCTGTAGGTAATCCAAACCGAGCTGGAATCTTTCCAGGTTCAATAAAGTAATTGCTACCCCTAAGTTAGATTCAAGCGTCAAGGGTAAATGGCCAACAAGGTAAGATTTCGTATCAGCCAATTCATCAGCGCTGACAGGCTCCCGTAAAAAATCACTTATCTCTTTAGAGATCAGATCAATAGCCCGTTCTAGATTATCCGGGTTTACGCCCGCTGTGATTTCCCAAGAACTCGGGCCCAGTCCAGCGCCATATTCACTCTGTGCATAGTAAGCCAGGCCTGCTTTCTCCCGCAGGGATTCTCCGATCCGTCCCATCATTCCAAATTGACCCAGGATGTTGTTACCAACCATGCAGGCAAAATAATCTGGCGATAGGCGGTTTGGTCCTAAAGTGCCGACAATCAGATCGGTCTGGCTCTTGCCCTCGATTGGTACATGCTCCCGCAAGATGCCTTGCGGCATAGTATGGTCCGGCACCTGCAACTGCACTAGCTGGTGTGGGTTTTGCCATTGTCCAAGCGAATTTGCGACTAAATCAATGGCTTGGTCTGGCTCAACAGCCCCTACAATTGCAACCACCATTCCCCGAGGACCATAATATTGTTGATGAAAGGCTGCTATATCTTGGCGGCTTATGGATTGGACCGTGTGGGTATAGCCATCTTCGGGGTTTTCATACGGGTGTCCCTGGTAAAGCAGCCTGTCAAAGGTCAGTGCGGCCATATCGGCAGGGTCTTCTGCGCGGATGGAAAGCATCGCCAGGAATTGGGCTTTCAAGCGCTTAAATTGTTTTTCCGGGAAGCTTGGCTCAACTAGTACTTCAAGCATTAAGTCTAGCAGGGTTGCTAAATCTTCTGCCAGGCTCAAGCCGCTGAAGCCAGTTGAGAGGACACCACTGCTGAAGGAGAGGGACGCGCCCAAGGATTCGATTCTGTTATGTAGTGCTTTGAAATCATGCTGACGGGTGCCTGTCGTCAGCGCATCAGCGCTGAGAGCTGCCAGGCCAAGCTTATCAGCTGGGTCTGAGATGCTGCCAGCCTGGAGGTAACCCTTTATAGTTACACTCTGGCTGTTAAAATTTGAGCGTGTTAGCAGGGTGATGCCATTTGAGAATGCTGTCCTGCTGATGTCAGCAGGTCCAGGCAAGCTTTGGTAGCTTAGATTCTGAGGCGTCAATTCAGCGCCTCCTGGGAAGAACCTGGCAGGTAAGTGCCGACAACTCGAAAATTTGGATTTAGGTATTTTTGGGCAATGCGCTGCACTTCTGTAGGGGTAACTTCCGAAAGCGAATCGACATAATGGGTATACCAGTCATAATTGGCAAAGGCATTGGCATAACCCATCCAAAAAGCTTGGTTGGTGATGTTCTCGCTGCCGTAAGCAAACAGAGCCTTAGCTTGTTTGACAGCCCTGGCAATTTCATCGGCTGGCACCAGGTGATCTTGCAAAGCTTGGATTTGATCGTCATAAGCCCTGATCACCTCTTCTGGTTTGTGCATGGGGTGGATGATGAAGTTGATGGTGTAAAGATAAGGATCGATTGTTGCAGAGAGGTGCCCTCTCACCGCGACTGCCAGTTCTTCTTCCACTAAGGCTTGGTAAAGCCGGCTGGTTTTATTGCTAACACCACCGCTGCCAAACATATTCAAACTGGCTGGGCCGCTCATTAAGCTGTTTAATATGGTAAAGCCAAAGAAGTCTTTTGAACAGGCTTCAGGGGCTCGGTAAGCTACCTCAAGGTAAGTTGTCTCACCTGGGCCGCGCACAACCACTTGCTGCTCATTTTCCAGTTCAGGCTCATTTGGTAGTATCAGGGGCATGTTGGGTTTGGAGGGGATGTGCTCGTAGTATGCTTGAATTTTCTTCAACACTTCTTCTGCATTGAAATCACCACTGATGCAGATGTTGGCGTTGGCTGGCTGGTAATAATGTCGGTAGTGATCAAAAAGCTCATCCCTGCTGATCCGGTATAGATCTTCTTTTAACCCGCCTACTTCATAACGGTAAGGATGGCTTGGCAGTGCAGCTAAATGAACTGCTTCACCAAGCATAAACATGGGGCTGTTTTCTGCGCCTTCTCTCTCGGAAATAACCACGGTACGCTCAAGCTCAACTTCATCAGGGTCGTACTGGCTGTTTACCATGCGGTCTGCTTCTAGTTCAAGCGCAATATCCAGGTCTTTCGCAGGTAGGGTCTCAAAATAAGTTGTCCAGTCCATATGCGTAAAGGCATTCCAATGCCCGCCCAGGCGTGATATTAGGCGATCTAATTTGTTGGATGGGAATTTTTCGGTGCCCTTAAACTGCAAATGTTCAACCCAGTGGGAGATGCCGGTATTACCTGGTTGTTCATTGCGTGACCCTACGTGGTACCAAATCCAGTGGCTTATTATAGGTGCGGTGTGGATCTCTTTTAGGTAGACTCGCAGTCCATTTTCTAATTCATATGTAATTAACTGGTCGTTCATTAATCTCGGCGCTTAACGCATCCTCAAATCTGAAATAATGTTTGAGGATTATATCAGATGCTTACCAACAAGAATTAACAGGCTTGTATTAATAACATCCACATTTAGTTTAAATAGGAATTTTGGGAGACTATTTGCGCTGATAGCGGATCGACATCAGCAGGCCGATTCCAATGATGATCATGCCGGCTTCCACGCCCCTGGCCTGGTAAGGTCCAAAAAAGACGTTTGGCAGGGGGTGGCTGCCTAAGCCAAAAACATCGGCAAGGGCAGTAAAAATACAGATCACGTACCCAGTACTGATGAAACGGCTGCCAAAATCAGCTAATAAAGAGGTGGACCCAGCTGGCCAGAAGGCTTTCAAGGTCAGGTAGCTGCCTATGGACATGATGGCAAGACCAATCAAGAAAACGGCGATTTGCACAAATCCAATCACCCGGCTGCGGTCTAAGCCAAAAATACCCGGGCGAGCACCTAAGAGGAAGACCAGGTAACCAAAGATGGTAAATACTAGGCTGAAACGAATGCGCAGACGGCCCAATAGTCCGTTTGAGGTGTCTGAATAATTCAAAGCCAGCGCTTCTTGCCCGTTTGTTCCTTCTAACTGGTTATCTGTCATTTATACTTTGATATCTCATATAATTTATCTTAGCTCATATTCTAACATATGCAGCCAATTGAGACCTAAGATCCCTTCAATATCCGCGCCTCCATACCCCCGCGCTTCAAGCAGGGGTACCAGTTTCTGCAAATCAGCAATGCTGTCCAATTCAAAAGGCGTGGAGGAAAGCCCAAAGCCGCCATCGAAGTCTGTGCCGATACCGACATGCGCTGCGTCACCTGCCAATTGGCAGATATGGTCAATATGATCTACAACTTTGTTGAGGGATAGGGCTTGTCGACCGCCGTTGTCCATCCATTCTCGATCTAGAAAATGGTTAAAAGGGATAATGCCAATAATACCCTCTCGCTGGACAAGTTTCTTTATGACCTCATCGCTTAGGTGACGGTTACCCTGGTAGCCATTGATGAGCGCGCTGGCATTGGCATGGCTGGCTATGATCCGGTGCGGGTATAGGTCTAGCGCCGGTAGTACAGACTGCTCATCCATATGTGAGATATCCAGGATGTATCCAAAATCGGCCATGCCGCGCAGCAGTTTTCTCCCATCCTCGGTCAAGGGTCCAGGCTCAGTGGTGCCGCCGCAGTAGCGGTTCGAGCGCCAGGCCAAGCCGATAATTCTCACACCAGCCTCCCACCAAAACCAGAGATCGTCTATCTTGCGGACCGCTTCAGCGCCTTCCATCAACTGCACGATACCAACCGGTACCGGGTTTTCATCGCTCCTTGTTTGCCAGGCTTGCATATGGGCAGAAAGCTCCGGTGCATTACGGATCAAGCGGAATTTCTCGGGCTGTTCATCAGTCAACCTGGCGTAAATATCTGCCTGTTTGGCATATAGGCTGAAGGCTTCGTCTGGGTTGTTGTATCGTTCAGTATTCCATTCAGCTTTACTAGCCCGTGCTGGTGAAGCGAACAAAGTGCCAAATACAATCGCAACACTGCCAGCCTGGTATTCAGGCCAGCCCAACATTGTCTCCCCGTTGACTGTAGGTGCTAGGCTGCCTTGTTCAAGCTGTCGGGTTTCATAAGCTGAGCGTTCATAATGGCGGCCAAAGGTGGCGATGTTGTAAGCGATATCTTCGTGTGAGTCTATGATCAAGACCATTTTTCGCCTTAAAAAAAGTGCACCGGATTTGATTCCGGTGCAGTCTAATTTGGTTTAGTAAATTACGCGCTTGCCTCGTCAGCGTTAGTATCAGGCAGTTCTTCAGAAGCTTCAGGCTCTTCAGGTAAAGATTTTGGTTCTGGTGCTTCTACTATTTCATCCTCAACCTCAGGCACATCCAGTTCTGCCTTTTCGGGCATAAATGCACCCAGGTTTTCGCCTTCTTCTGGGGTGCTGAGGTCAATTTCCGCTGCAAGGGTCTTCCAATCGAGGTCTGCATACGCTGGTGAATCAACTCTGCGCATGCTTAAGCCAATGCGATGGTTTTCTTCATCAATCTTGATAATGCGCAGGGTTAGGATGTCATTGGTGTGGATCATCTCTTTCGGGTGCTCAATACGGCGTTCGCTAATCTCTGAGATGTGGATCAAACCTTCAATGTCTCCTTCACCCCTAATTTTGGCAAAAGCGCCAAAATTGGTCAGGCGGGTGATCTCAGCTTCAACAAGCTGACCTACTTTGAGGTGCGCAACCTGGTCAGACCAGGGGTCCTTCAATAATTGCCGGATAGATAAACCAATGCGCCTGCGGTCTTTATCAATGCTAATAATTTTAACCTTGACATCCTGGCCGACTTTTAAGGCTTCGTTGGGGTGGGCGATGTGATCCCACGAAATTTCAGAAAGGTGCACTAAGCCATCAGCGCCGCCAATGCTCACAAAAGCGCCAAACTCTGCCAGGCTGGTAACACGCCCGGTTTTGATATCGCCTTCGTTTAAGTCATCTATGACTTTATCCTTGATCATTTCGCGGGTTTCGGAGCTTGCTGCGCGCTCAGAAAGGATCAAGCGACGCCGTTCGCGGTCAACTTCGATAACGCAGACTTCTACTTCCTCACCAATCATTTCTTTATAACGTGCTTCAGGTGTATCGCCTGTGATTGCTAAGCGACGGCTGAGGCTGACTTGCGATGCGGGGATAAAACCACGGATTGTACCTAATGGCACCAGTAGACCACCTTTGTTATAGCCAATAATTTTGGATTCAAAACTTTGGTTTGTGCGCATCAATTCTTCAGCGTCAAACCAGCTCTGCTCTTCTACTGCTTTAACAAATGAAAGGATCAGGTTTCCGCTTGAATCTTCCGGGGTAACCACAAAGACGGGAATAACTTTTCCAACTTCAAATGTCTCCAAGACATCATGTGGAATGGCTTCATATTCCTTACCGGTAATCAAGCCTTCAGACTTGGTGCCAATGCTAACCAAAATCTGGCCTTCAGAGATGCTGGCAATAATACCATCGCGAATCTCACCTTGCTTCGGAAAATCAATATTTACGCCTTCCTGTTCAAGCAAGGCTTCCATCTTATTTTCGACCTGTTCTTCTTTCTTCTCTACTTGTTCCCCATTTTTACTTTCGGCGTCATGATCTGTCATTTAAATACTGCTCCAACTTGAAATTTGGTTGTGATTATAGTGTACTATCTTTGCTTTTGCAAGCGCTATTCGTAATTTAATTAATTTTAACCCATTACAAAACATAACCATTTTCCGGCTTTTACCCATTATTAACCAAATCGACCAGTTATATACGCTTCAGTTCTTGGGTCATGTGGGTTTGTAAAAATTGTTTCTGTTTTATCATATTCTACTAAAACACCCGCCCGATCTTCGTCCATATTCATAAAGGCAGTAAAGTCTGAGACGCGCGCTGCCTGTTGCATATTATGGGTCACCACAATAATTGTGTATTCTTGGACAAGATCGCGCATCAATTCTTCAATCTTTAAAGTGGCAATTGGGTCAAGCGCAGAAGCAGGCTCATCCATAAGTATGATTTGCGGTTGAATGGCAATCGCCCGGGCAATACAAAGGCGTTGCTGCTGTCCGCCTGAAAGCGATAGGCCGCTCTTGTGTAATTTGTCTTTAACCTCATCCCACAATGCCGCTTTAGTGAGGCAAAGCTCCACCCACTCATCCATACTAAGCCGCTCTAAACCAGTTTTGAATCCGTTAATACGTGCTCCCCAAGCAACATTCTCATAGATACTCTTAGGGAATGGGTTTGGTTTTTGGAAGACCATTCCAATATGTTTTCGCACCTCCACCGGGTCTACATCTGCTGCATAGATATCCTGCCCCATAAAGCGCACGCTTCCTTCAGTGTGTGTCGCAGGAAGGAGTTCATTCATCCGGTTAAATGCGCGCAGCATGGTGGATTTACCGCAGCCAGAAGGTCCGATTATTGCGGTTACTTTCTTCTCGAAAATTTCAATGCTAATATCCTTGATTGCTCGAAATTTGTCGTAGTAAACGGATAAGTGGTCAGCAAAGATGGCATGGTCGCTGTCATGTATAGATGTCATAAGTTAATTTTTAAAACGATTCCTTAATAGAATAGCAATCCTGTTAAGAGTTAATAAAAGAGTCAATAAAACAAGTATAGCAGCTCCAGCAAGGTGTTGGAATTCAACCTGAGGCCGGCTGCTCCACTGGTAGATCTGGATAGGCAGGGTTGTGAACTTTGAAAACAAACCTTTTGGGTCAAAGGTAATGTAAGTGGCTGCGCCAACCACAACAAGTGGTGCCGTCTCGCCAATAGCCCTGGATATGGCCAATATTGTGCCTGTCAAGATGCCTGGAAGCGCATTGGGCAACACGTGGTGCCATATGGTTTGCAACTTAGTTGCCCCCAGGCCGTAACTAGCTTGTCTTAAAGAATCCGGTACTGCACGGATAGCTTCCTGGGTATTAATTATAATAATGGGTAAGACCAGCAAGGCCAAGGTTAGGCCAGCAGAAAGGAGTGTTCGCCCGTTGTCAGATGTAGTTAATGAATCACCGAATATTTGTCCACTGGTTAAAGCGGACAATGCTCGAACAAAGATAGCTAAACCTAACATGCCATAGATGATCGAAGGTACCCCTGCCAGGTTATTTATATTGGTTTGGATGATTCGATTCAGACGATTATCTATTGCATATTCCTCAAGGTAAGTGGCTGCCCCTACACCTAATGGAAATGCAACGACTATTGTGACAAGTATAGACCAAATTGAACCTAAGAGAGCGGTGCGTACACCAGCTTCGGTCGGCTTAGAGGATTGGGCGCTTCTAATAAAGTCAGAGGAGAGCCAAGACTTAAAGATAAGCATTGCCTTAGGGTAATTTGTGGCATGTTCCTGTCTGATTTCATCCGCATGGGTAATAGAATCCCACAGCTTCCAGGTTTCAACGATCTTTGGTTGTAGTACTTCCAAGTAAATAAGGTCAGAAACTTCATCCCGACTCCGTTCTCGCATGGATTTTTCCCGCTCTAGGGTTGAAAATCGACCTTTGCTGATATTCTCCTGCAGTATTGCAATCAGTTCTAATTTATTGAAATCGCTAAAGGTGCGATTTTCGCCAATAATTTCCTCAGGGCTTAACTCGGTTTCAATAATCACGTACCCAAAGGTTTGGTTTATGACGGTTAGTAGTAACACTGCCAGGAAAAGAACGCTCATTAGGGTCATGGCACGGATGATATTCATCCACACCCCACCCAGGCGTTGTCTACCTTTGAGGTTGTTTTCAAAGTAAGGAGAAAATTGGGGTGCTTTCATTCGTAGCGCCGCCTAAATTTTTTGACTATTTTTTGGCTGGCAATATTCAATAAAAGTGTCAGGAAGAATAATGTGATGGCAATGGCAAATAAGCTGTTGTAGTCAATTGAGTCATATGAGAGATCGCCGCCAGAAATTCGGACAATATGCCCGGTCATGGTTTCGGCGGATTCAAAGGGGTTGAATGTCAGCTTGGCACCAGCGCCAGCAGCCATCGCAACGATCATTGTTTCACCCACCGCACGGGATAAAGCCAAGATCACGGCAGATGCCAAACCTGAAATGGCAGCAGGTACAACAATTTTTAAGGCAGTCTCAATCTTGGTAGCGCCTAATCCATAAGATGCCTCTCTTAGATTGTAGGGTACCGCTGAAAGCGCATCTTCACACATAGAAGCAACCAGCGGCAAGATAAGAATGCCCATGACTAGGCCGGCTGAGGCGGTATTGTAGATGTTAACGACATCTGTTCCAAATATACTGCGCAGCAGGGGTGTCATAAAAGTAAGGGCAAAGAAACCATAAACCACGGTAGGTATACCTGCTAAAATCTCAAGCACGGGTTTAAGCAGGTTGCGTATTCGCTTAGTGGCATATTCACTTAAATAGATTGCCACACCCAAGCCAAGCGGTAGGGCAACAATCATGGCAAACAGGGTGGTAGTCAGGGTGGCATTAAGCAATGGCAAAATCCCAAAATCAGCAGCTTGCGGCTGCCAGCGCGTGCCAAATAAAAACTCCCTGATATTCACTTCTGGGCTGCCGAAAAATAACAGCGCTTCTTTGCCAATCTCGTAGATGATCCCAAATGTGATCAGGATTGAAAATGCTGCACACAAAAACAAGAAACTCCGAACCAGGGTTTCAAAGGGACGCGGCCGTTTTTTTTAAGTTCATACGCTCAATAATTAAATACATTAAGGGACTTGCAGCTTAGACAAGTCCCTTGTTGTTAGAAATTTCCTATTTTACAGCATCTGAAAATGCTTGCCGTGCAGCATTTAACGCTTCATCAGAGGCCGGGAAGTAACCTACGGTTTCTATCTCATCATTCACATAAGTCAAGAAGAAGTCAACAAAAGCAGCCACCTGGGGCTTGTCCTTCAGTATCTTCGCGTCTGAGTAGATGAACAAAGGTCGGGCTAGGGCATAGCTGCCATCTTCAGCACTTTCAGCAGTCGGTGAAATTCCATCGATTGAAAGTGCTTTTAAGCTATCCTGGTTCTCAAGATAATATGCAAATCCAAAGTAACCAATGGCATATTGCGATCCTTTTACGCCCAAGACTAATACATTATCATCTTCAGAAAATTGCGTATTCTCTGCATTTAAGATGTCAAGTTTGCCAGCATCCATATCGGCTTTACCTTCCGCATTGGGGTTTAATGGGGCCATAACACCTTCCACGAAGTAGTCAAAGGTTCCTGAGTCTGTGCCAGGTGAAAAACGTAAGATGTTTTCATTTGGCCACTCAGCGCGTACATCAGACCATTTTGTCGCTCTGGCTGAAAAAATCATGCCTAATTCTTCTAAGGTTACATCTGTTAGGAAGGTGTTTTCAGTACTCACAACAATGGCGATGGCATCTGTGCCAACGCGGAACTCAATCGGCGTTCTGCCAATGGCTTGGCATGATTCTACTTCTGAGTCTTTGATTGCCCGTGATGCATTGGCAATGTCAGTTTCTCCCGCTACACAAAAACGTTCAAATCCCGCACCTGATCCAACCGATGAAATGGTGACCTCACCTGAAAAACCTTCTGCAGAAAATCGATCCGTCATAGCTTCAGCTAAGGGATATACTGTTGAGCTACCTGCTAAGGTAATGTTTCCGCTCAGTGCTTCTAAACCTGGTTGCTCTGGTTCTGCTTCTGCTTCTGGACTTTGCTCTTCAGCTTGAACTTCTTGTTCTGGCATTTGCTCTTCAGCTTGAACTTCTTGTTCTACTTCAGGGACAGTGGCTGTGCTGCTGCAGGCACTTATTGCGAGCATACCAATAATCAGGGCAATTACAACACGATAAAAATTCTTTCTCATCTTTTTCTCCATTATTAAATAAATATTTTTTCCTGTTGCAAGGATATCAAAGGTTGGTTAATGAGCTTTATTGTTTTAGTTTTGATTGTCTCAAGGAAGTGTTAAGGCGGTGTTAAGAAGAGGAATGGTGAAGAAAAAGGTACTGCCGATTCCATGGCGGCTTTCAGCCCAAATCTTGCCCCCGTGTGCTTCTACCATGTAGCGCGCTACAGATAAACCTAGCCCTGTGCCGACCCCGCTTCGAGACCGATCTGCTTTAAAAAACCGCTCAAAAACAAGGAGTAAATCTTCTTCTGAGATGCCAATTCCATCATCATGGACACTAAAAATCAACTCAGCTTCTCCAACTTCAGCTTTCATCAGGATCTCACCACCTGGATGGCTGAATTTGATCGCATTATGAACTAAGTTCATCAAAACCTGTTCAAGGCGAAGTTTATCTGCCTTGATTAAAGGTAAGCCAGGCGGACAGTCAATTACCAAATCAATATGATCTTGTTCAGCCAGAAGATGCAAGCGTTCTTGAATTTTTTTAAGCAGGTCCAGTGGATTCACGGCTCTTAAATCAAGGTTAATATGGCCGGCTTCAGCCCTTGAAAGCTCAAGCAATTCATTCACTAAATTATTCAAGGAATCAACTTCATTATCAATTTGCTGTAAGAAATGCTTTGCAGATGGTAAATCATCAAACGCACCATCCAGCAAAGTCTCACTTAAAAGTTTAATAGCCGCTAAGGGTTGACGTAGTTCGTGGGATACATTGCTTATAAAATCGCGTCGCGTTAATTCTGATTTGCGCTCTTGGGTAATATCATGAAAAATAAATAGGAACAAACTTGGCATAGCATCACTCCCAGGTGAAGCTATGGCTTGCACGAATTGCTTTGTTTTTAAAATCTCGAATGAAACCTTCTGGGTTTTGTTGTTTTTCGCACAACTTTCAAGCAGTTCAACGATTTGGTGTTGTCTTGTCACTTCAATCAGGGTTAGACCGATTGGCTCCGCTTGGCTGACCTCAAATAGATTTATTGCCGCCTTGTTAATCAGCTGAATAGTGCCTTGCCT
Organism: Anaerolineaceae bacterium; assembly: GCA_040768105.1. Taxonomy (GTDB): domain Bacteria; phylum Chloroflexota; class Anaerolineae; order Anaerolineales; family Anaerolineaceae; genus JAXGNE01. The sequence goes on along the minus strand of JAXGNE010000008.1, from coordinate 167,774 downwards.
ATCCGTGATAATCACGCCATCACTCATCTCCTGCAAAATTGTTGATAGCTTTGCGCGTTCAGACTCAATCTCAGCTAATTTCTCGTTGATTGAGAGCGCCATGTGGTTAAATGTTCGTGTAAGCTGAGAAATTTCATCTGTGGTTTGATCAACTGGTATGGCATTTTGATTACTCGTTCTAACCAAATCTTGAGATGCTTTAGTAAGCTGCCTTAAGGGCTTGGCAATTTTGAAAGCAATGATCCCTGCAAGCCCAATAGATGTTATTGAAACTAATGTTAGAACTATCGTCCAAACGCGCTGTAATTGATCAATACGTTGATCCACCTCGTTCAGAGGAATGGATAAGCGCACAAATCCTAAAAGTTCATTATTTTCATTGCAAGGGATAGCTGTGTATAGCATTTCGTATCCTAGGGTGTGACTGAACCGGATGCTATGTCCCTGGCCTTTTGTTAATGCAGCCTGAACTTCTGGACGGTCAAGATGGTTGACCATGCTTTTGGGGTCTTGGTGAGAATCAGCTAAAACAAGCCCATCTGGAGCAATTATTGTGGTGCGTGCGCTTAACAGATTTGCCCAATATTGCACTTTCTCTGCAATTAAATCTTGTGGGTTTTTATTCTTAAGGTCGGCTTTAAGCGCATCACAAATTAACTGGTCGTTGGATATTAATTTATCTTGTAGATTGTTAATGTAGGTTTGGCGGACGAAATTGGCGCTGTAAAATCCAAGAAAGCTAAACACAGCCAGGATTAAAATTCCAAATGGAATAATGATGCGCCAACGGATAGATCTTTTCACTGCTTAACCTTCGAAACGATAGCCAGCACCGCGCACAGTAATAATCCGTTTTGGATTTTTGGGATCTTCCTCAATAAGCTCCCTCAGCCAATGGATATGTACATCAATGGTGTGAGCGTCTGAGTAATATTTCCACTCCCACACCTTTTCGAGTAAGGCAGCCCGCGAAAGGACTTTACCCTGGTGTTTCATCAAGTAGACCAACAGCTCGAATTCTTTAGGTTTAAGGATAAGGAGGTTGTCACTAAGCCTTGCTTCCATGCGGCCTAAATCAACGCTCAAGTTCCCTGATGATAAAATTTCATCAGCTGGCGATATGGCTGCTTCTGGGGTTTGTTCCGAAAGTAAAAACCGTTCATGGCGTAAATGGGCTTTAACCCTTGCCAGCAATTCCCGCATGCTAAAAGGTTTGGTTATGTAATCATCCGCACCAATCTCCAAACCTAACACCCGGTCAATCTCTTCGCTGCGTGCAGTCAGCATCAAGATTGGGCAGGTCATCTCTTGGCGCAGGGCGCGGCACACCTGGAAGCCATCCATGCCTGGCAGCATGATATCCAGGATAATCAAATCGGGTTTCAATTGTTTTGCTTTTTCAACGGCACTATTGCCGTCTCCAACACTTTCGACTTCGTAATCTTGACGGGTGAGGTTGTAGACGAGACCTTCCCTCAAAACAGGGTCATCTTCGACAATGAGAATCGTGGCCATGGCATTAATTATAGCATGCAGACATTGTAGGGCAATTTTGCAGATAAGTCAGAAACCTGCCGATAGCCTTTGCTTAAAGCAAAAATAAAATAATCCCCCACATTATTTTATTATTTTGGCTGAATTATGGATTTGATTTGCTTATTTCTTTATTTCCAAACCTTGTGTTTCCAGCTTTACCAAGCTGCCTGAAGTGTTGGTCCTAAGTATGTATGTTTTACCTTCTACATCAAAGATGACACGATAACCGGGCGTAATTACCTCGATGCACATAACATCAGGCTCAGAGATGCCGAGGCAGCCATTTGGCCAATCCCGGTATTCAAAGGAAACCAATTTTATGGCACTAATGTCTATCCCCAAATGCTTAGCTAAATAGGTTTGGGCAGCTGCGGCCGCAGGATGCAGGCTTTCACCAATATCCTCAACGGGTTCTGTTGGTTTCTCATAAAGCAAAATTTGCTTAAATGCTTCGTCACTGTGATAGGTATATTCTGTGCCTTGGATTTCAATCTTTATGATATAGCCAGGGGTTAATGCCTGCAAACAGGTTTGCTCTGGTTTTTCGATGCCTAAGCATGAATTTTGCCAAACAGTTTCCTCGATGGATAAAATTTTAATTTCATTGAGATCTAAATTGCGCTGACTTGCGATTAGCTCGCGCAAAGTAAGGCTCATATCTGGCAAAATTGGGTCGTCTGGTTGAGCATTGTCAGGTAATTGGACACACCCGCCTAAGATTACCAGCGCAGACAAAATGAATAAAATTAACTTTTTCATCCTTCAACTCCTTTCCTAATAAATTAATGACGTAAGAAAGGAACTGTTTGTTCCCAATAGGGGCTAATCTTGAGCGGGAGGGCTGCCTTTTCCGTAATCTAAAACCTCGCGTACCTGGGTTTGTGGGTCGGGCGGACCGATAATCCCCTGTGTTTCTAAGGACTCGATTAAGCGGGCTGCGCGGGTGTAGCCAATGCGCAGTTTGCGCTGCAGCATGGAGATTGAGGCACGCCCTTCCTGGCGGATGATCGCCAGGGCTTCTTTGGTGACCGGGTCTTCATCCGGGTCTTTCTGCATTTCCTGCCAGATGGTTTCTTGTTTTAGTGGCAGGTGTGGTTGGGCTGTAAACACAGCCTGGTCTGGCCTTTCCGGGGCAGTTTCTTCGACGCTCTGTAATCGCCAAAACGACGTCAGGCGATTAAGTTCAGCATCTGAAACAAAAGTACCCTGCAGGCGCACTGGCGCAGCTGCGTCAGGTGCTTGGAAGAGCATATCGCCGCGCCCTAAAAGCCGTTCTGCGCCTGGCTGGTCCAGGATCACCCGGCTGTCCACGCCTGAGGCAACTGCAAAGGCAATCCGGGCAGGGAAGTTTGCTTTGATCAATCCGGTCAGGATATCCGTGGAAGGGCGCTGGGTGGCTAGGATGAGGTGTATTCCTGTAGCGCGGGCAAGTTGTGCTAATCGGGTTAGGGATCTTTCGGTCTCGTCCGGGGCCAACATCATCAGGTCAGCCAACTCATCGATCACCACCAGCAAATAAGGCAGTATTTTTTCACGCTTAGCGCTCTGCTTGGTGTTGTATTCCACGATATTACGCGTTCCAGTTTCTGAGAACATGTGGTATCTCAGGTCCATTTCACGCATCATCCACTGTAAGGCGCCAACCACCTTTTCAGCGTCCACAATAACAGGTGCTAGTAAGTGAGGAATGCCGTTGTAACCGGTTAATTCCACCCGTTTTGGGTCAACCATGAGCACCCGCAGTTGATCAGGGGTCAGGTTCATCAGGTAGCAGGCTAAGATGGCATTAATGCAGACCGACTTACCTGAGTTAGTTGTGCCGGCGATTAACAAATGCGGCATGGAAGCCAGGTCAGCAGCGGCTGGGTTCCCGGACACATCCTTCCCTAGTGCAAACCGCAGAGGGGCTTCCATGGTGCTAAAAGTTGTGCTCTGGATGATTTCCAGCAGCGAGACCATGGCAATCTGTTGATTAGGCACTTCGATTCCCACATACCCCTTGCCCGGTACAGGGGCCTGGATGCGGATACGCGATGCCTTCAAGGCCATGGCAATGTCATCTGCTAAGCGAACAATATTGCTGACCCGCACGCGTGTGCGGCCGTTGCGGGATTCGATGAAATCTGGTTCAACGCCAAAGAGTGTGATCGAAGGCCCGCGTTTGATTTCTACCACATGGGCAGGTGTGCTGAAGGATCGTAGGGTTTCTTCAATCACACGTGCGCGGTGCTGATCGTTTTCTTCATCCACGCTTACCTTGACAATGGGCGCTAGTATTTCTTCGGGATGGGGTAGTATCCAGGTTTTCCTGGGTTTATTTTCAATTTGTGTCACAGCAGGTTTTGCCAAGTTTGCTACAGGCTCAGGCTGTTTAGGTTGGGTTACATTATTTTCTAAAACCATCCTATCAGGCTGGGCAGTTTTGCGGATTTGTTCCTGCTTGTGTCCTGCCTGGAAGCGCTTTTGCAGGGATTTGGCAAGGTCCACAAATTTATGCTGAAGTGTCTTAAGTTTCTTGCCAGTCCAAACGGATAGATCAGACATAGACAGGTCCAAAAGTAGGATTAGGCTGGTCAGCAGCCAGGCTGATATGGCGATAATTGCACCGGGTTTACCCAGCCAATGGATCAACAAATCCAGGATCCAGCGGCCGAGGGTGCCGCCCCCCAGGCTTACCGTTCCGCTCACAAACCTTGAGCGGGGAAATAGCTCAAACCATAGTAGCAAATTCACAAAACCAAGGATCAGTCCCAAGACCCTTTCAAATGAGACCATGGGTAATTTTTCAATATTACGCATTAACAGCCACAAGCCAAAGACAATCAAGAGCACTGGTAGGGCATATCCACCCAGTCCTATCGCTTTAGTCAGTGTCGCCGTCCACCAACCTGTCAGCATTCCTGTGCGCGCGGTGAAAAAGCTGAGCAGCGTCAAGATGCCAAAAAGCATCAGACCGATGCCAAAAATATCAAGTTTTCTTTCAGGAGAAATTTGGATGTGCGGCTTAGCTTGGCTTGTCTTTTTAGGAGCGGAGCGGGTGCTTGCAGCACGGGTTGTCTTACGCGGCGTTGGTTTGCTGCTTTTCCTAGTAGTTGTCTTCTTTTGACTGGTTGTCTTACGGCTGGCTGGCCTTGCCATTGCTCCTCCAAATACCCAAAAATTTTACAATCGCATTATAGCATAGAGAGACTCTGTGACTGAAGTAGAAAATTTGCTTTTTGAGCTGTTTAATGTGATAATAAATTTAGATTTTCACTATCCAATGTTAGTAAAAAAGTAAGTCACAGCGCGTATTATAGTCATTCAAAAGGATATTTCATATATAAATCAAATTAATTTTGCTTGCAGGTTAATGACCTATCTGTTATAATCCTCACGTTACCCGATAAATTTAACAGGTAAACTTGCATGAAAAGAATTGTTCATGGCGTAGAGGATCAACCCATGGCAATATCATCCCGAAATGACAGAGAGTATTGGAAAGAAAATTAAATAGAAATTTGAGGGTGTTATTTATTGTTTAACTTTGTTAGACCAATTGATCAAAATTGAGTCGTAATGCAGAAAAATCAAAAATAATTAAAAAAGAAGAGAAAACGCATGGATATATTTGAATTAGAACATAAATCTTTTAAAGAATTAAGGAAGATTGCAGAAGAGCTCAACTTCCCCAAACCCGTCCGAATAAAACGCGAGGGGTTAATTGTTAAAATTGCCCAGGCATTAGGCGAAGAAGAAGGGTTGGAAATACGCGGCGGTGTTTTGGAGATCATGAACGAAGGCATTGGCTTCTTGCGCAGTAATTATCGCATTGGCCCGGATGATGTATATGTCTCCCAAGCCCAATTGCGCCGCTACGACCTGCGCTCTGGGGACCTGGTTATTGGTCATGCTCGACCGCCGCGTGAATCTGAACGACATTACGGGCTATTGAAAGTTGAATCCGTTAATGGGCTCACCCCTGATGAAGCACGCGAACGTCCAAAATTCGAAAATCTCACCCCCATTTTTCCGGATTCACGCTTTACTTTGGAAACAGATGCCAAAACCCTCTCGACACGTCTAATTGACATGATTGCGCCAATTGGTAATGGTCAGCGTGCCATGATTGTTTCTCCACCAAAGGCCGGCAAGACGACCATTTTAAAGGATGTAACAAATGCAATCACGAATAACCATCCTAAGGTGCGTGTTATCATGTCCCTCATTGGCGAAAGACCCGAGGAAGTGACAGATATGGACCGTTCAGTAGAAGCTGAGGTGGTTGCCAGCACCTTTGATGAGCCAGTCAATGCCCATGTGCGCATGGCTGAAGTTGCCCTTGACCGTGCCAAACGCCTAGTTGAAAATGGGCATGATGTTGTGATCATGATGGATTCGCTGACCCGCTTAGCACGTGCTTATAACATGGTTGTCAACCCATCCGGCCGCACGCTATCTGGTGGTATGGATCCCTCTGCGCTCTATCCGCCTAAACGCTTTTTTGGCGCCGCCCGAAACCTGGAAGACGGCGGTAGCCTGACCATCATTGCTACAGCCATGGTAGATACAGGTTCTCGCCTGGATGACGTTGTTTATGAAGAGTTTAAGGGCACGGGTAACATGGAACTGCATCTTTCGCGCAGGCTGCAGGAAAGGCGCATTTTCCCTGCTATCGACATTGAACGCTCATCCACTAGGCGTGAAGAACTGTTGATCAAACCTGATATGCTGCAGAGGATTTGGCTGATGCGGCGCATGTACCTGCAAATGGTAGGCACCCCGCCCCAAGGGGCTGGGATGGATACCGCGGTAGCCACAGAAGCCATTCTACAAAAAATGGAAAAATCCAAAAACAATATTGACTTTCTCGAATCCTTGACAGATAATTTATAATAAGTAAATTAGACTAAAGGAGTAATAATTGGAAGAACAAGTTACACAAGCGCCTGAACCAAAAAAGGAGACGAAATTAACTAACTGGATAGCATGGGGAGTGACTATTATATTGGTTGGTTTAATTGTTTCAATTCTTTTTTGGCAGCCCCGGATTGCTCAATCAATGGCGGAGCAGTATAACCAGACTAACAGTGCCAACCCGCAAGAAGTAATAGATGTCTCACGTGAAGCACTAGAGAGCATGCCAGAGTTTCAGGTTGCCGATACAGATCTTTTACTTTCACGTAAGCCTGAAACGCATACAGATATCCAGGCAGTTTTGCGATCTGATGTAATCAACTATACCGTTGAAGAAGGCGATGCCATCTTCAGCATCGCTAAGAAATACAATATCACCCCAGAGACCTTGCTCTGGTCAAATTATGATGTGCTTAGTGATAATCCACATCTTTTGGAAATTGGCATGGTCTTACGCATCCCGCCCACCAACGGTATTTGGTATGAGTGGCAAGCTGGTGATAGCCTTGAAAGGGTGGCAGCAAAATATAAAGCGGATGTAAATGACATCCTGATGTGGTTTGGCAATGCCCTGGATTTATCTGACCCTAAAATTGACCCGGGTACGCACGTAATGATCCCTGGCGGGCAAAGAGAATTCCAACAGTGGGTAGTACCGACAATCCCGCGCGGTGCGGCTGGTGTATCAACCAGCATCCTTGGTCCAGGTTCCTGCGATACCAGCGAATATGGTGCCTTGGGCACAGGTTACTTTGTTTGGCCGGCTGATAACCACTACTTGTCCGGTAACGATTATTGGTCTGGTCACCTTGCGATCGATATTGCCGCGGGGACTGGTGCTGCCATTTATGCAGCAGATAGTGGTTTGGTCGTTTACGCTGGTTGGGTAACGGGCGGCTACGGTAACATGGTCATGATCGATCATGGTAACGGGTATCAAACCCTATATGCCCACCTAAATTCGATTAATACAGCCTGTGGCTCAAGTGTCTACCAAGGCACGGTAATTGGCCGGGCGGGCAGCACTGGTAACTCAACCGGGCCTCACCTGCATTTTGAAATTCGCTACATGGGCGGTTTTATTAACCCGTGGCAGGTGCTACCCTGATATGTTACAATAAGCATCCGCTCCAGTGGCTCAAGTGGATAGAGCAAGGCACTCCTAACGCCTAGGCTGGGGGTTCGAGTCCCTCCTGGAGCATAAAAAATGAATCAAAAACGCCTGGAACTTGCCAGGCGTTTTATTATTTAACCGTGAAAAAATTAGAGATCGAATTGATCTTCGTCAAAGTCCTCATCCCCATCCGTTTCTACCTCTTCTTCTTGGGCGTCTTGCCTAACCCAAAGGATCAGCATATCACCTTCGTCCACTTGGACGGATTGGGCAGCTAAAATGGGGGTTTGCTTAGTCAGACCGATACGGTCGCGGTATTCCAGGTACATTATTGATTTTTCTTGCCAGGTGCGGTGACAGCGCTCAAGCAGTGCCTGCCCGTTAAATGTACGCAGGGTTGTTTTGGCCAAATCGTATAGAAAAGGCGTCTCTAATATCCCGCCAGTCCACGCTTGCATTCCGGTTAGCGGATGCTCATGGATTGCCTCAAAAGTTGGGGTTGGCCCCTCGATGATTGTAATTTTGTCGTCCATAATGTTCTTGCTCGAGATAATACCACACTTGCTAATTGAATACTATCCAGAAAACTTAAAATTTACAAATATTTAACTATTTAAGAAGATACACACTGGTCAAACCAGTGTGTATCCAGATGATCTTACTTGGCTGGTTCAGGATTTAGGGATAGGTGTTATTCCAGAACCAGTTGTAGGCATAGTAACCGCCGGTAGATTCTAACCTTACGGCAATTCTCTGCTGACCGGCTAAGGCCGCTGGGATGGCGTAGGTGGCTTCAAAATTGCCGCCTGCCCCTGAATTGAAACTGGTTACTTCTATGCCGCCGATGCCCTGCGTCCACATCATGCCCATGAGCACTTTGAAATCATATCCTGGAGGAAAGTTGTAGGCTTTGATGGTTACAGAGCTGTCCTTTACCACTGCCTGGATGCTGAAGGTTGGTATGCCGGTGTAGCCTGAGGGCGGTGTCACTGTGCCAGAGGTCGTGTTATTCCAGAACCAGTTGTAGGCATAGTAGCCGTTGGCTGCTTCAAGACGAATGGCAATCCGCTGTTCGCCAGCAAGGGCTGCAGGAATATTAAAGATCGCTTCAAAACTACCGCCTGTACCAGAGTTGATAGTTGTGACTTCAATACCGCCGACGCCCTGCGTCCACATTTTTCCCATCAAGACTTTGAAATCCAGATCTTTCGGAAAGTTATTCGTCAAAATAGTAACGCTGGTGTCTGTGACCACAGACTTGATGCTGAAGGTCGGGATGCCTGTATAGCCGGGAATGGTTGGCGTTGTGCCGGATGGGTTATTCCAGAACCAGTTATAGGCGTAATAGTAACCGGTTGAGGATTCCAGACGAATGGCAATGCGCTGTTCTCCAGCCAGGGCTGCGGGGATGCTGTAGGTTGCTTCAAAGCCGCCCCCAGCACCGGAGTTGAAGGTGGTAACTTCTATGCCGCCGATACCTTGTGTCCACATTTTTCCCATCAAGACCTTGAAGTCAGTCGAAGCTGGGAAGTTATAAGCTTTAATGGTAACCGAGGTATCTTTCTCAACTGAAAGAATGCTAAAGGTTGGGATGCCGGTGTAGCCTGGAGGGGTTACTGGTTCTGTTCCGCCGCTGGTATTATTCCAAAACCAGTTGTAGGCATAGTAGACTGTGTCAATACCTTCCAGTCGGATAGCAACCCGTAGCCGATCCTTAAGCGCATCTGGGATGAGGAAGGTGCCATAAAACGAACCACCAGCGCCGGTGTCAATTGTAGCGACTTGAATGCCACCGATTCCAAGTGTGCCAAATTCTCCCATTAATACCTTGAACTGCTTTCCGGCAGGCATGTTGTAGGTATAAATGGTGACGTTAACGCCCTTTTCAACAGACGTGATGCTGAATGTGGGGTAAGTTGAACCTTGTGCAACTTTAGGGCTGACTGCTAAAGAAAATAGCAACATCAGGGTCGACAACAATATGAGGAACTTTTGCTTTTTCATTTTTCTCCTTTATGATTATCCTAAAATCTAAAATTCCTTTTATGTTTAAGTCAATTTATAATTTTTTGCCCAACAAAGACGCCAAATAAGCGCCTTTTGTTCCAAAATTAAGGAGAATTCGCTTGTTAAAAGTGTTGATTCTTGGTAATTGGAGTCTTATTATAGCACGTCCTCAAAAAGAATCAAAATACACCCTATGCAAAGGGTGTATTTTTAAGGTTTATTATTCTAATGTAGTCTTTATTATCCTTATTTCTTCTGAATTTTAATAGTTTTTGGGCGTGCTTCTTCTGCTTTGGGGATATTAAGGGTCAGAATGCCGTTTTCAAGCGTAGCTTCTACTTTGCTCGAGTCCAAAGGCGTTGGTAAGCTTACAACGCGATGAAAGCGTCCGCTGGGAATCTCTGCCAAAAGGTAATCAGCCTGTGGATCGCGTTCGACTTTCATCAAACCAGAAATGGTCACTACTTCATTAACGATTTGGATTTCTAAATCATCAGCATCAACAGCGGGCAACAGGGCTTTTAATTCATAGCTCTCAGCACCAGACTTGATATCAATCGGGAAAGAAATTTGGGCTTCATAATCTGAATCCATCTCATTGAGCATATCGCTTGTTGCACGACGGCGAAAACCACGCAGATAAGGGTTAAAGTAAATTGTCATTTTATCTACCTCCAGTAATTTGAATAATTAGTCTTGTTTTTCCTACTGTCCTAAGCATACAAAGCTTTTGTAAGAGAATTGCATACAAAAAGTAGAAATTTTATAAGAATCCTTCATGTATACGCCTGGCATTGCTTCGAATTCAAATTTTGACTACAATTATCCTCCTGATGAAGAAACACAAGATATTTTGGTTAATAGGGATTGGCTTAGCGCTTGCAGGTGGGGCTATTGCCCTGTTTCTGCGCCAGTCTTATTACTCAAATCGCACACGGGCAGTCATTTCCTGGATCCGGGACCACGAAAATTTTGTAGGACCAACGGTCAGCGCAGGGGAACGTTGCCAAGATGCAGTATTTCTCATGCCAACCGACGGGCTGATTGGGTTTATTTGGGGAGATTCATTTCGCCCAGGCCATAAACACCAAGGCATTGATATCTTTGGCAGTACCACGCCAGGCGAAACAGAAGTATTTGCGGCTTACGATGGCTACCTGACCCGCTTACCAGACTGGAAATCTTCGCTCATCATACGCGTGCCAGAGGACCCAATACAACCGGGACGGCAAATTTGGCTCTATTACACACACCTGGCAGATGCGGATGGCAACTCACTCATTGCCGAAAAATTTCCACCGGGCAGCCTAGAAGTGCCTGTAACCGCTGGTGACCTACTGGGGACGCAGGGTAATTATTCGGGCACCAGTGGCAGCCCGGTTGGTGTACACTTGCATTTTTCAATTGTCATGGATGATGGCAAGGGACGTTTCTTAAATGAACTGGAAATAAACAATACTTTGGACCCAAGTCCCTATTTTAACTTAGCCTTGAATGCAAAAGCAAACCCAGACCAGGTGCCAGCCTGCCAGGAAAACTGAGCCCTGGCACAAATAATGCTTTACCATTTGATTCTCAATTTTCATAATCGTATATAATGTGATAAACGCTAAGAAAAGCGCATCAAAAATAATGTTTACAGCAAGGTAGTCTCATGAAAGAAATCGCAAGGGATGTTTTTATCGAAAATAGTTATGCCGGGGTCGTTTTAGGTGTTGTCCGCACTGCGCATGGCTTGATCATGATTGATGCACCTTTTCGATTAGAAGATATTAAAGCATGGAAAACAGCCTTGGATGACATTGGTGGTGGCCCTGAAAGAGTTCTGGTTAATCTTGACACCCACCTTGATCGCACGCTAGGTGCGAAACACATGGATAGCATGGTGATTACGCACCAAAAAGCGGTCTCAATGATCAAAAGCCGCCCAAACGCGGCCAAAACGCAAGAAATGGAAGCGCTGAATATGTTTGAGAGTTACGACGGTTTCAGCAATATCCGCTGGCTTCCCCCCGAAATCAACTTTCAGCAGAACCTAATGCTTGAGTGGGGCTCACATCATGTAGTACTGGAGCACCATGCCGGGTCCAATGCAGCGGGCATTTGGGTCATCATCCCAGATCAAAAGGTCATCTTTGTGGGTGATTCGGTCTTGGTTGCGCAACCGCCATTTTTAGCCTTTGCAGACCTAGCGGATTGGCTGGAAGACTTAAAACTGCTAACTTCTGCGAAATATAAAAATTACCAAATCGTTTCTGGCCGAGATGGTATCATCTCAATGGAGGATGTACGCGAGATGGCCAAGCAACTGCGCTCAATTCAACGGTACATCAGCCAAGTTCATGAAAAAGGCGCTGATACCGAAACACTGCTTACCATCGCCGGTAAACTAATGAAATTTTACGAGGATCAACCTCAAAACCAGGACATTTTCTTAAACCGTCTACGCTGGGGACTTACCTCGTATTGCGAAATGCACAAAGAATAACGAAGATTGGATTACTTATAAACCATGGAACATGACGACTGCACAGCATTGGTCACCTTAACCCGCGCTGATATTATCGAATCTATTCACTACGGCGCTTTTACATTAGTCGACAGGCAAGGCAACCTGGTTGCCTCTCAGGGGAACCCAGAGACCTTAACATACCCGCGCAGTTCCATGAAACCGTTGCAGGTTATCCCTTTTATTGAAAACAAGGGACATAAAAAATTCAAACTAACCCTTGAAGAAACAGCCATCATGTGTGCTTCACACCACGGCACAGATGCTCATGTGGCTGTATTAAAGAGCATGCATCAAAAAATCGGCATTGACCTATCCCACCTTAAATGCGGTGTACACTGGCCAACCGATAAAGCCACGGCAGATGCCATGCGCACCCGCGCAGAAGAGCCTAATTCCTATCGGCATAACTGCTCCGGTAAGCATACAGGTATGTTAGCTTTCGCCAAAATGCAGCAATTATCATTGGATGATTACTTAGAAAACGGGCACCCCATCCAAAAAGAAATTTACCGGGCTGTTGGTGAAATGTGTGACATGGCTACGGATACCATGCCAATAGGCGTGGATGGCTGCAGTGCACCCGTGTTTGGCATCCCGCTGCGGAATTTTGCTTTAGGCATAGCCCGCTTATGCCAGCCGCAAGACTTAGCCCCTAGTCGTGCCAGGGCTTGCAAACACATTGCCAAAGCCATGTATAGTTTTCCCATCATGGTAGCGGGACCCAACGCTTTTGATACGGTTCTAATGCAGACCATGCAAGGTAAATTAATCTGCAAAGGTGGGGCAGAGGGTTACCAGGCTGTTGGCATCCTGCCAGGCGCTTTTGGAAAAGGCTCGCCTGCCTTGGGTTTGGCGATTAAAATATCAGATGGCGACCTCACGCGCCGGGCTGTCACTTGCGTAGCGATCGAAATATTAAATGCGCTGGGCTTGTTCTCAACCGATCAATACCAGGCTTTACGGCAATTTGGGCGCAAACCACTCCAAAATTGGCGGGGTATTGAGATTGGTGAAATGAATGTCACATTTGAACTCCCTAAATTTTCCTGGTAATCCCCAAACAGTATGAGTTTGGAAGAACAAAAACAATTACTGCAACAGGTACACCAGGTCTTGCTGCAGGTGTATGGCAAAGGCGAATGGCGCGATCCTTTAGCGCCCGTTGATGAACTGGTCTGCACGATCCTTTCCCAAAACACAAATGATGTCAACCGTGATAAAGCCTTTACCGCGCTGATCAATCACTTCCCGGATTGGGAATCCGTGCGCGATGCTGACCCGCAAGAGTTAATGGAGGTCATTCGCATCGCTGGCTTGGCCAATCAAAAGGGTCCCAATATTCAAAGCGCATTACAAGCCGTTACGCAGGAAAGGGGTGAGATAAGTTTGGAGTTCCTGAGAGACCTGCCAGTTGAAGAAGCTCGCCAATGGTTGACTCATCTTAAAGGCGTGGGTCCCAAGACTGCTGCAATCGTGTTACTGTTTGCGATGGATATTCCCGCCTTTCCTGTCGATACCCACATTTACCGGGTTAGCGGGCGCATCGGTTTAAGGCCTCAAGCACTCGACGTTGCAAAAACCCATACCTACCTGGAAAATCTAGCACCCCCTGAGACTTACTACGCCCTGCATCTGAATTTGATTAAGCTCGGCAGGGAAGTTTGCCAGGCACGTAAACCGCTTTGCTTCAAATGCCCCGTTAGCCAGTTATGCCTCTATGATCCAAAAACGTCAGCTTAATGTTCCCGCTTATTAAAAAGGCTTAACTTAATTCCCCAATTAGCGACCAAGGACCGGTCCAGGTAATGTGCACGTCTCTTTCCTGTCCGAGCAGGGCCTCATCTGACTCAACAAACACCAGCCGATTGGTTGGCGTTCTGCCGCGCCAGCGATTCTTAGCTTTTGCCTCAAACAGAACAGGAACCGATTGGTTCAAATAAGCTTGGTTGATTTCTGTCACGATGTTGGTCTGCAGGTCTTCTAATAGTCTAAAACGGCGCTTTTTCTCCTCGGCTGGCACATCGTCCTGTAAGAACTTTGCTGAATAAGTGTTCGAACGGGGGGAATAACGCGCCAAGTGTGCCACGTCCAATCGCAAGTCTTCCAATAATTGATAAGTATTCATAAAAGCTGTGTCAGATTCGCCCGGGAAACCCACAATGATATCCGTAGCGATCGATACGCCAGGAATCGTCTTGCGTAGTTTTTCGACCAATTTTCTGTAGCTCTCCGCACTGTATCCGCGCCGCATAGCTGTCAATATTTCGTCGTCACCAGCCTGGATCGGCACTTCGATGTGCGGCATCACCTTAGGGTGTTCTGCCACGCTTCTAATCAAGGCGTCGCTCATCCAGTTAGGGTGTGAGGTGAGGAAGCGGATACGTTTGATGGGCTCATATTGGCTGAGTGACCTTAATAAATCATGTAGGAGGGGACTGCCTGGGATGTCTAGCCCATAGCGGTCGACAATTTGCCCCAACAAGACAATTTCCCTAGCGCCACGATCAGCCAAACCCTGTGCTTCTAATAGGATCTGGTCAAAAGCACGGCTGCGTTCACGGCCGCGTTTATGCGGGATGACGCAGTAACTGCAGGCATGCGAACAGCCAAGCACAATCGGCAGGTTTTCAGATACATTGGCAGAATGCTCCACAGGCGGCAGGGTAAACTCTTCGTCCAGGATCGCGTCCATTTTCTGGCGCCATTCCTGCGAATTAACTTTTTCAAGCCGCGTATTTAAGTAGGCAAGCAGCGGGTTTGGGTCGGATGGTGCAGAGAAAACATCCACCCATGGAAAACGCTGCTGCATTGCTGGGTTTCCCTGCACCCCAACCAGGCAGCCCATTAAGTTGATAATTAGGTCAGGATTTTTCTCTTTCAAAGGACGTAGCGAGCTGAGGCGGCCTATAGCTTTATCCTCAGCGCTTTGGCGTACCACGCAGGTGTTTAAAACGATCACATCTGCTGCTTCTGCCGTGGGTGAGGGTTTAAGACCTAATTTTTGGAGGGCAGATGAAAGGCGGCGTGAATCTGCCACATTCATCTGGCACCCTTCTGTCCAGATATGGTATTTCATAGGCGCCTATTATAATGTAAAATAATTATGCAAAGGGTGCTTGTTTCTTTTAGATTGTATTAATGATATAATTTTATTGCAAAAAACTTCACGACCTATAACGAAATGGAGTAAATGATGGACTTTGAAGTAACCGAATATAAACGTTGTACTATATTACATCCCAACGGTCGCATTGATAGCTACACCGCTCCCGAATTTGAACAAGCCTTAACCAAAATCGTTGAAAAAGATCAGTTTAACATTGTTCTTGACATGTCAGATGTCAATTTTGTCTCCAGTGCTGGATGGTGGGCACTGATTAGGGTTCAAAAAGAAGTCCACAAAATGAACCGGGGTGACTTAGTCTTGGTTAAACTGGATGACCGCATCCATGAATCGATGGACCTGGTCGGCATCACACCATTTTTCAAAGTATTCGATGATATAACCGCAGCGGTAGGTAATTTCTAAATTCAACTACTAAAAAGGAGCAGCTCGTCTGCTCCTTATTCTTAATTAATTCCCATTTCTGCAAAACTTGATCACCTCATCAGGTTTTGCTTTGTTTAAGTATCAAATTCGCCACCACTCACTTGATTTCATACTGGTAAACAGCACGCTGGCGGGTAATTGGTGTGGTGCCGGAGACAACTAAGATGACCTTATCCGTCTCTTCGTTGATGCTAAATTTAAATTCACCCTGGTTTTCAGCAGAGAGTTCCAGCTTTCGGATGCGCATTTCTTGGCCAACTTCAATGAAACTGACGCTGAAGGTCTGGGGCAATATATTCTGCAAGCGCACAAAGCCTTCGCCATCCCAACCGCCATCATCCGTTTCAAAATCGCTTACATACCCCAAAGCAGGTATTTCGATGTCATCAATCGCAAAACCGGTGCCATTAACGGCCGCATCTGTCACGTAATCAAAGCGCAGGGTCACTTTTTTACCTGCAAATTCTGATAAATCCACCCGTTCTTGGATCCAACCATCGCTCTGGCCGTTATATCCACAGCCATAGCTGTTCCCTGAAGGGTTATCAGTGGTGCAAGAGCTGGTATTTAAAATTTGCCACACATTACTATCTCCCGAAGCAGACAAGAAAACATAGTCATAATCTGTTTCAAGGTCATAAGAAGTCTTGAAGGTCATCTCTATCGGGCCACTTATTGCACTGAAGTCAAAATCCTGACTTAGGCGTGAGTTAGATTCATCACCCATATTGGACCAGAAGAAATAATCGCCGGAATGCTCAGTGCCTAAATCTAGCAGCTTGACCTGCTGCGCGCCAGTGAATGTAAGGGTGTGGGTGCCTGGGCAGCTGAATTCTATGTAGTTCACGCCAAATTGAAACACGTCCCTGGTACGCTCTTCTGGGCAAGCTTCTATGTAATCGGTGATGTTGACCCGGCTGGGTGTGTAACTTTGATAGTCGTACTGTCCTTCCCCTAAGCTAGAGTCTAGTAAGTAATTAGCAAGCGCCCAATCAGTGAAAATTTCTTCTGCTGTATAGGGTTGCTTGGTATCTTGATTGATTAACCCCAATTCCTGCATCACCAGGTCAATACTGGCCATGCCATTTTCGGGGTGGGCAACCAAAGCCTTGGTGGCCTCCTCGCCAAAGCGGTCCAGGAAGTAGGTCATGAACAAGAATGAGGCACCGTAATGCGGTCCGTTTTCGCCAGTCTCTGCCCCCCAATCGTTTAACTGTAAATCGGGGTTCATGATGTAGAGGTAATCAAATCCCCCCGCGTCATACTCGTTAATTAACTCCGCTAGCATCGAAAAGCCCTCGTTCACCCAAGACTCCTCGTTGCGGTCTTTGTACCAGTGGATCATGTGCTGAAATTCGTGTGCCATGGTGCCGTAAATGTAATCATCACCCAGGTCTACACTATCAGCGTTCATCAGGAACATTTCATGCGCATTTGAATACATGTGCGCATCAGGGTGCAATTGGTCGGCTGAGGAATAATAACCCGCCACCGAAGTGCCTAACCCGCGCGCATAAAGTACATAAATTCTTGGGTCTTCATCGACTCCTGGCGACCACTCCATGCCAAAGAAAGTCCGGTTAGTGGGCACAATCTCTTCGTCAAAGGTACTAGCAAGTTTGTTTAAGTCCGAGTTATCGTAGGTGATACCCTCTTCGATCCAAAAATAGACGTGCTCGCCAAGATATCTCAAGACAGCTGTGACCTGGAAATTCTGATTATTATCTGTATTTGAAATCCAAAATTGCTTTTTATCACCAACTTGGTAAGGTGCATTCTGATCGGGTAACGTCGAAGGTACATCTGGCTTGCCGCCCAATCGCTCTGCCAGGTCGATAGGGTCATTGATCGGTACTACCTCGCTCAGCAGGGTCTCTAAAGACTCAGCCGCACTGTTGAGGGTTTCGGGCATGTTTGTATTTAGGCTGGGTGTCCTGGTAGGCACAGGCGTTGGCATAGATGGCGGCGTAGAGGTAGGGTTATATGTCCACGCGCTAATGGTATCGGTATTGGAGTCATTCTTGTTGAATTGATTTAGGATGGCTACACTGCCGGTTATTAAGACCAGGCAGAGGCAGATCAAGCTGATCAAAACCAGGATGATGATCGTGATGAAAATGCCGGCGGCAGGTGCTTTGGATTGCATGGTGTTGGTTCCCTTTAATAACTTTTTAAAATTGGACAATTATGCTCTTATTACTTTGTTGTCCTGCTTATTATAATGTATGATGTTATCCAATTTACAGGCTTGTACGAGCAGGGTGCTAAGCCCTCACACGCAAGCGCCTATGATAAAATCTGGAAATGTCACGCATTCAAAGGCACTCACACAAACTAATTAAAGGCATGCGCATGCTGGTTTTTCTCCTGCTTTGCTCTGTCCTGATTGCTGGCTCTGCTGTATCAGGTGCTGATGTGGTTGAGAGTGTGCGTGCCTACACCCGCAGCCAGGAATTTGATTATGTTTCCTGGACCTTAGAAGCTCTTGGTTCGAAGCTGGCCTATGCCGCCTTGCAGCCAGAAAAACTGCTCGGCCAGCAAAAAACGCTTGAGATTGTCAATGCCTATATCGCACAAGTTCAAAAAGTGCAGCAGCTGGATGCAGCCCTTGAGGTCATTTATGCCGACCCAAATACCAAAGATCCACAAAGTGCGGGGGAACCTCTCAAAGCAGAATTGATGCAAGAGCAAGCTCATTTGGCTACCCTTGCACCGATTGCAGAAGAGATCCTGCAAGCCCAGTTGAGCCAAATTTTAACGGAGCTGGGTTTTGGAATGGGCGGACAGGTTATCCCACCTGTCTTATACCAGGTGACCCAACTGCCGCTTTCCCTTGTTGTTTCACCGCGCACAGAAATTAAAAGGTTGGCTGATATTTCGCTGGAAGCAGGATTGAATACACCTGAAAAGGAAACGCTGGAGCAGCAGGTTTTTGATGAGCTTGATTTTTCAGCCTTGGTGGTGCCGGTAGGCGGGATCGGCGCTTACCCAACCATGGTCATGCAGACAGCAGACCTGGTTTGGCTGACGGAAGTAATTGCGCATGAGTGGACGCATAATTACCTGACCCTGCGGCCTTTAGGCATGAACTACAACACTTCCCCAGACTTGCGCACGATTAATGAGACGACGGCTTCCCTGGTCGGCAAGGAATTGAGCCGGATGTGGCTGGAGCGTTTTTACCCAACCCTGCTGCCCGAACCAGAGCAGGAAACCCCGGCTCCCAGTGTACCTGTTCCTGGGGATGAACAACTTGCTTTTGACTTCAGGGCAGAAATGCGCGAGACGCGAATTACAGTCGATGAGATGCTGGCAAACGCAGAAGTTGAACAAGCAGAAGCCTATATGGAAGCACGCCGGCAGTTCTTCTGGGAGAATGGCTACTTGATCCGTAAACTTAACCAAGCCTATTTTGCTTTTTATGGCGCTTACAACGATGAACCTGGTGGTGGCGCTGCCGGCACTGACCCGATCGGGCCAGCTGTAACTGCTTTGAGGGCGCAAAAATCTGACTTAAAATCCTTCCTGTGGGAAATCAGCTGGGTCACATCCTTTGAAGGTGTGCAAGGTTTGTTAACGGACTAAGTTCTTTCCGCCAAGTTCTTCCCGTTATTGAATTTAACTTAATGGATTGACCCCTATTTGCCAGGGTTTCTAATAATCGTCATCACCACCAAGCTCAGACCCTAAATCTGGCATACTTTGTTCAATTTCCTCAGGCGACTGTCCCTTCTCCAGCCTATCAACCACCTCATCAAATTCTGGGCTAACGTCCTCACCAACTTCTCGGCTCATTTTGCGCATCATCCTGCCTAATGCGCGCGGATCTTCTTCCAGACCGTCCAGTTGCGATGGGTCATCAAAGTTTTCAAGAATGCTGTCATCTGAGCGGGCAATGCGCACGCGGTTGATAAGGCGCGAAACCTGGTCACTTTTGCAGTGCGGACAATGCACAGGCACCTGGCCGTAATCTTGATACGAAATGAAGACTTCAAAGCGCTTCCTACAAGTATTGCATCGAAAATCATAAATTGGCATAATCTCGATCCCAAGATGTGGTTTCATAAATTATAATCAATGAAAATAAAACATTTATAAGAATCTGAGCTATGGAAATTTCTGAAAACCTATTCATCACACCCGAATACGAACCACTGCTTATTGTCATATCTGGCCCATCAGGCATAGGCAAAGATGCCGTGGTGCAGGCTTTAAAGGAAAATGTCGATGCTACCCACTTTGTGGTTACCATGACCTCACGCTTGCCGCGCAAAGATGAGGTGGATGGGGTTGATTATTTTTTTGTTAGTAAATGTGAATTTGAATCCCTAGTTGAGGCGGGAGAGTTACTGGAACACGCCCTGGTCTATTCGGATTACAAGGGTATCCCAAAAGAGCAGGTCAGGAAGGCTTTGGCTTCCGGCAAAGATGTCATCATGCGCCTGGATGTGCAGGGTGCTTCCACTGTGCGCAAACTTTGCCCTGGTGCGGTTCTGATCTTTCTAACTGCTAATAATCGCGAAGAATGGTTAAGCCGTTTAAAAGCACGCCGCAGTGAATCACCTGAAGACCTGGCACTGCGCATCCAAACGGCTGAGCGGGAGTTTGCTTGCCTCGCGGATTTTGATTACATCGTTATTAACGGGGATGATCAATTAGACCAAACTGTTCAGGCCATCCAGTCCATCATTGCGGCTGAGCATCATCGCGTTGTGCCGCGTAAGGTAACCTTATGAGTTTTGATCAATCCACACCGCCCCAGCCCAAACCAACCGGGCAGGTTGTAAATGTCGCGACCCCTACCGTCAAGCCAATCGTCACTTACGTGCTTTTAGGACTGACGGTTTTTGTGTTCATTTTACAGTCTGCGCTCAAATTAGTTACTGGTTATGACCTGCTCTTCATCTACGGCGGAAAGATTAACCAGGCAATATTGGAAGGTGAGTTTTGGCGCCTAATAACACCGGCCTTACTGCACTCATCCATTTTACATATTGCCTTTAATATGTATGCCCTGTTCATTCTCGGCCGGCGATTAGAGAGCATCCACGGTCACTGGCGCTTTTTAATGCTTTACCTGCTCTCCGGTTTCGGCGGTAATGTGCTTTCTTTTGTGCTCTCTTCTTACCCGTCCCTTGGCTCATCAACGGCTATATTTGGCTTGTTGGCAGCTGAAGGTGTGTTTATCTTCCAGAATCGGCGGCTTTTTGGTCAGCGCTCGCAGGCTATGCTCAGCAATGTGCTGGTCATCCTGTTCATCAACCTCCTGATTGGCTTTTCACCAGGTACGAATATTGATAACTTTGGTCACTTAGGCGGTTTATTAGCAGGTTTTATGTTCGCCTCTTTGGGTGGGCCAAAGTGGGTTGTTGAAGGCATTCCGCCTTTTGTTTCAATTAACGACTCCCGCAAAAAAAACGAGGTGATTTTTGCCTTCCTGGTGGTGCTGGCAGGCTTTATCGTGATGGCCGCAATCCCGTTTTTTGCTTAAGCTTTTTCAAAACCCTTAATCCTCAATAATTTCAAATAGCGCACCTGGGCTGCTGCCTTCAACCTCTGGGAAAAACAACAGCCGTGCCTGGGCAGGTAAAACCTGGAACTGCCCAGCCTGGATAGGGTAAAACAGGTAATTAAGCGTGTAAGTACCCGCAGGTAGGAAATCGGCATGCCATTCAATACGCTCGTCATATATTTGCGCTGGGTCAAAAAACCACCAATGCCAATCATCGTAGGTTGTTGATTCAACGGGCGTTCCTCTCTGGCTGGTCATCAATTTTGGATTAAGGATTTCAGCGCCGGCAGGAATGTAATCCAATACCTGTAGGTTGTAAACGTCATGCGGGATGGTCAAAGTGAGCGTAGCCCGCACCAGCGGCGGCACCTGCTGCCCTGTCAGGGTAACCGCATGGATGCCTTTGCAGTTTTCCTGGCAGCCAGAGGTCAATTCATATTGCCGCTCAATCGTAAGTCCTTTATTGATTGCCTGGGCTTGCTCAGCTGGCTGGTATACAACTAGGTCACCGCGGTAATACAAACGTCCTGGGCCTTCATCGCGGGTAATGGCTAATAGGTTCGTACCGGTAGTTTCGAGGTCACTGATAGGTATGCTGGTCTGGATTGGCTTGTTAGTCGTTTGTGTGCTGGTAGAACCCTGTGCAATAGGCTTGTTGTTGAGTGTGCTAGAGAAATTGAAATTAGCCCGCAAATCCCCAGTTCCTTGGATAGTTTCATCGATTGCGATTAAGATCCAGGCATGATCAAAAGCTGACCCCCAGCGTTGTCCTGCTTGTGGCAGGCTCACCAGGTATCTTAACCCATCAATCAACAGGGGTGAAGCTGGTTTGATGTCTGCCAAGGCACACATAACCACCGCAGTGGTAAACGCAGGTGTGCCGGGCATGGACCACCAAATTGCTTCGGACTCCCAAAATGCACCGGTAGCAGAGCGTATGGCACTGCTTTCCAGGTCAGAAATAAGCGTTCTCACCCGTTTATCCCTAGGGTCTTTCTCATTAAGGCTTAGTGCTAGGAAGGCTTTTGCCCAAGGAGTCAACTGGCTGCGCACTTGGAACAGATCCTTCAGCAGATCTTCGGTCACTGGCTTGTTTTTGCGGTTAATGTAAGTCAAAAAGGCTTGCAATTGCCAGGCTTGGCTGTCCGATTGGTTGTCCGGGGTTTTTTGATTAGCCTGCAAAAAATCTTGACCAGCTGTCATTATGTATTCATTGACCTCGAATCCAGCCTCCTCGGCACGCGTCAGGCTTAAGAGGGCATAACCAGTTGCGATCAATGAGGACTCTTCTGAGCGATCTGCAGGGGTAAACCACTGCCAACCCCCATCGTAGCTCTGGTTGGCTTGCAAGCGGTTGACTGCTAGTGTAATTTGCGATTCAAGTTCACGCTTAAGTTCAGGGGTTAACTCACCCATGCTTTCAAAGTTGCTGTAAGCAACCAGGTTAGACAAAATTGCAGCCGTCAGGGAATAGGTGTCTTCTTGTTCTTCGATTTTAATAGCCTGCAGTCCCTGCAAGATCACTTCGCTGAGTGAGGTGGTAAGCGAGAGGGTTAAAGCTCCACCCTGGGCTTCAAATGACCTTGGCAGGCTGACTACTTCAAGGGTGGTACCAGTCTTATCCAAGACGCCTGCTGAAGTAAAGCGCAGCGGCGCCAGGTATTTCAACACCGGTATTAATCCTGCCTCTGGTGTGGTTGCATCTTTGTAAGCGCCAGCGCTGGCAGAGAAGATCAGGTCCACCTCTTCCGCATCTTCAACCATGCCCCACCAATGGACGCTTATGCTGCCTTTTGCGGGAATTTGGACAGCCTGGACTTGGTTGGTTTCCTGCTCCAGGCGCAATCCCTTAGCTGCCAGGTTAACTTCAGTACTCAAGGCCGCCTCAGTGTTATTAAAAACCTCGGCGCCAATTTTTACCCGGTCTCCGCTCACTAAAAAGCGCGGGGTTTTGGGAATGATCATCAAGCTTTTCTGGGTCAGGATTTCCACGCTCACCTCACCCACCTGGTCTGACCTATTAATTCCGCGTGCAAGCACTTGCCAGGTTGTCAGGTTATCGGGCAGTTTAAATTTAAATTGTCCTTTTCCATCAGCACCAGTCACGACAAAAGCTTCCCAATAAGCAGTATCCTGGAAGTTTTTGCGCAGCTGGGTGCCGATCAGCCCATCACCGCCCCCACCACCTATACCATAAGCCTCCTGCGCCATCATGCTTGTGTAACCAGCAATGGATAAGCCACTCAAGATTGAGATGGGCCTGTTGCCATAAAAAGCATCTTTGATGGGCTGTTCGGTGGGTGACATTAAGGCAAAGATAGCCTTATCGACTGCTGCAATTGAAAACTCACCCTGGACTGGTTCGCCCAGGTAATCTGTGGCGGTTAACAAAGCTGAAATGTCCTGCCCTGGCAGTGCCACTTGCGGGTCAATTGACACACTCAGTTTAAGCAGTTGCTTGAGTGGGTTGACAGGCAAATTCAACATGCCTTGGCGGTAAGCAAACTTCCCAGTTTGATCTTTCCCGATAATCAATACAGAGAGGTAAACATTAGGCAGCAAATCTTCATCAATGGCGATGGCATAATTGGTACCTGCCCCTGATAGCTTGATGACTTCAGATCTCAAGACAGATTCTCGTTCAAGGGTGACCAGTCCGTAAACCTGGCCTTCAAACGGATTGGGAATAAATACATTAGCAATTTGGCCTGGTTGATACTCGGTTGCATCTGCAATTAATTCAATTTTGTTATCTGCCAACTCAGGCCACATAGCAGCGGATTCACCGCTCACCCACAGCAACACCTGGCTGACAGCATTGCCAGATTTAAGCGTAAGTTGATAAGTGCCTGCTTCTGGTGGTGTAAATGCCAGCCGCACTTCGCCGTTGCTATTGGTAACCGGGCTAGCAGTGCTTATGACAGTTTCAACGGCTTCGTACTGCGGTCCCATCAGTGCATCACCTACATCTGACAATTCCCAGTTGACCTGTGAAAAGGCAGCCTCAAGCAGCACCTGGCCAAAAGCCCCTTGCTGCCAGTCTACCGTCTTAATCAAGAACTCAGTTTCCTCTCCAGCCCGTCCAACGATTTGTTTGGTCTGGATGTTGATATAGAAGGATTCCGGGTGCAATGTGGCAGTAGCGCGCTGGCTGATTGGCAGCCCGTTGGCATCCTTGAGGGTCACCTCTAAAGTTAAAATCGTTTGCTCTTTCAGGTCAGCGGCCATGATATCTTCGCCCGCGAGCGCTAAATTCAACCTGCCCTCCTGGTCGGTCTTGCCGGTGCCCATTAGGACTGTTTGCCCTAGCGCATCACGATCCCAGGGGTAGTACTTTGGATGCATCCAGCTTGTATCTAATGACCCGTTCTGGAAACCAGGCATGGGGAAGTAGGCCCTTCTGGCGAGCAGAACCCAGTTGACTTCCAGGTTAGCCCCTGGCATCCCGAAATAATAATCTGCCCGCACTTCTGCCGCCAGGTTGTCACCAAACAGCAGGTCAGCCTGGTTTAAATTAACCTCCAGCTCAAGTTCCGGTTTGCGGTAATTTGCCACTTCAAAGTAAAAGTTGTCCAGGTATACATCGCCATCTTTAATTTGAATGCGGTAAGAACCTGGAAAAGCACCTTCAGCTAATTGGATCTCGGCGGAAAGACTGCCAAACTCGTTTGGAGTCATTTTCTCAGAGAAGATCTCCTGGCTAACACCATAACCCGACTCGCCATATACTTCCACCTGGTACGCTTTCTTAGCTGGCAGGTTGTATTGGCCGTTGCTGAGTTCACGCAGGATGGATTTGAAGAAAATAGTTTGCCCGGGTTGATAAATCGGTCGATCTGTGTAGGTATAAACCTTCAAATTGCTTGGGGAATAATCTACATTGAAACCGCTGTCCCAATAAATTTGCCCTGAATTACCAATGGTTGATGCCATACTGAAAGTATCCGGGTTAGTCGGGTCACCGACCAAGGCAAAGTACGGATAGGAAGGGTCATTTTCACGGCCATAATTACCCAGGAAGAAACCATCCTGGTCCGTTTTACCTTCTATGACGGTTTTGCCTCTGCTGGTGAATACCGTAATTGGCGCATCCACCAGGGCAGATTGATCAGCAAGACGGCTGACCCATATAAAGATTTGCTCCTGGCTGGTTTTCATAACCGTATTGAATTGGCTGACAATCAAAACAAAAGCGTGTGTGTTGCGGTATGTTACTTGGGATTGAGGGACATCGATCCTGACAAAATAAATGCCTGGCGTTAAAGGTTGCTCGTTGTACTTCATCGGCAGCGGTACAACTGTGCTCTTATTTGCCGGCAAGTTAAGATAATGTGTATAGCTATACAAATTGTCCGGGTAAAATTCTTGGATTTCGTTGTAATTATCCGGGTGATAATACCATTTGAAGGTATCCAGGCTGATTGGTGCAAGGCTGATATTAAGATAGCTGATGTTGGTCGCTTGCCCGAAAATTTCACTTTCGCCGCTGGGAAGGAATGCCAACCCGGCCCCATTGCCATACAAACCGACATTAATACTGAAAGACGCATCCGCATTTGGGGTTCTGAATCGCAAAACCAGGTCCTCTCCTAACTGGCCGCCCCAAATATCCTGCAAGCGCTTGTCAATCGTGACGGTGTAATCTGTGGCTGGTTCAAAATAAGCATTCACCACCAGGCTTAAATCGTCATCATACAGGTAGGTGCTTAAGGAGGGTGGTTTGGGTGTTACATTGACCGCTTTAAGATAGGACTTTTTATCTACTGGGCTGCTGAATTGCAGCTCATATTCGCCAAAATTGAAACCGAAATCCTCAAACTTGGGGGTAAATGCTTGTGCTAAACCAAATTCTGGGTATGTAGTAAAGTCTTGTCTGAAATCTACCCTAAGCGGAATGCCGCCCAGGGACGAAGCGCTTTGGTCTAAGATCAGGCTGTAGTTGCTGTTCCGCTGCAGGGGCTCGCTGGCAGTGAAGCTGAGCTCTGTTTGGCTTTCATCCCAGGCAAAAATGCCATCAACAAGCTTATTTCCCGCGTTGCGCAGTTGGAAGGCTTGTTCGGTAGATGCCCGGTCCATGCGGATGTTGAATTTCACAGTAATTTCCGCCTCTAATCCCAAGGGACCTTTTTCTGGGCTTACGTAAAGTACCTCGGGCAGGGTCGTGGTGAAGCGCCAGCTTGTGGCTTGCTCTGCGTCCAATGGCGCATTAGCAATGCTTTTCAAACCCGGGTTGAGCGTCACCTGGTAATCTGTACCGCCCTGCAAGCCCTGGCTGGCATTGAAAACATACGTGCTGGTGTTAATCCACTCGCCCTTGCCTTCTGTGGTGGGTTGAATGCTGAAAGGCATGGGGGGGTCTTCGATGCCTAGCGCAACAACCGGTTGGTTAAAAGCAGCCACGATAGCAGAACTGGGGTCAACCTCATCTGCCTGGTCATAAGGCAGGCTGGAAGTCAGCAGCAGATGGCTGGTGACCTGGTAATACAGCTGAATAGGCTTGAGCAGCGCTTTACCGTTGGCAGCTTTGGTGTTTTCTGTGAGGGTCAGGTTGATCAGGCTGTCTGGGGGCAGGGGTTGATCTGGGATAAAGGTCAGAGAAGCCTCGTCCTGCCAGCGGAATTGACCGCTGATAGCTGGTTCAGCCTGGAAAGATGCCTCCACCGAGTGCTTATCCATGGCCTGGTTAAAATAAAAGACCAGTGATTCTTCAAGTCCGATCAGGCTGCCATTGATGGGTTTGGTTTCAACCAAAGCTGGGGGATATTCCTGCTCAGGCAGCGCAATGTCCTCAAGTTTAGCTTCTGGGGAAGCAGATGAGGGTGGCGTTTCCTCCTTGGGCATGCTGCAGGCTGCCAGTAGGAGTGAAATTTGGATAGTGACGATGAGGACTGTCTTAAAAAACGATGGGAAATGTTTTTTGGGGTTGACCATCTTTCACCTCTTTAATCAAACTGAAGAAACCGAATAGCAATAATAACGACCAAGTCTGCACGAACAACAGCTTTGCGATAAGCTCTTATTAAAGCAAAATTAATTTTGCCCTATTTTGATTATACAACACCAATAAAATGGGCAGTAAACCAGTATGTATAAGGTGAGTTTTATGCCTCTTGGTTGATTATTAGCAGGATATCCTTCAAGATGGGGGCAGGGTCAACCGAAAAATTAGGGATAAGCACATCGGCTTTCATAAAATCGATTGGGTTGGTCGTAGCCACGCCGATGGTAACCATGCCGGCATTCTTACCTGCCAGCAAGCCGGAAACCGAGTCCTCAATGACAATGCAGTGTTGAGGCTCTGCACCAATGTCTTGGGCTGCTTGTAAAAAGATATCTGGGGCTGGTTTGGACTTGATAAATTCGCCTGAAACGAGCGCATCAAAATAGTCTTTTAAATTAAAAGCATCCAGTAATACCTCGATATTCCCCATCGGGGCAGAGGAGGCAATGGCTTGCTTGATGCCCTCTTTCCGAAAATATTCGAGCCAATCTACAACCCCGGGAAAAGGGTATGTTTTTTCAGGTGCGCGTTCCTGGAATAATTCTTCTTTGGTGTTGATTAGGTAGTTGACTAATTTTTCATCAGGTTCATAACCCAGGTAGTGTGGGATGCTGATGCGATTGTTGCGGCCGAAGTATTTGTTAAAAACTGCTTGTTCAAGATTGACGTTGATTGTCTGCAGGGTCATGTGCCAGGTCTGGAAATGCCAGTTGGAGGTATCAATGATGGTACCATCCATGTCCCACAGCACACTTAATTGTGATAGTTTCAAAGCGTTTACCTCAAGTTTTTGATGTTACAAACCCCTATTATAAACGCCAATTCAAATGTAAACGCCAGCATGCATTTTTTTGGTTGCTAGAAAGCTCAACTTAAGCTTATAATCAATCCGAAGTTTAATTTTGCGAATTTTTATTTATAGGAATCATTCATGAAAAAAGCAATCAGTATCAGTATTGGATCAAGCGTTCGCGACAAGCATGTGATCGTAAACCTGCTGGGTGAACAGGTTGAAATCAGCCGTGTAGGCACTAACGGTGATATCGAAAAAGCAGCGCAAATGTTTAAAGACCTGGATGGCAAAGTGGATGCCTTTGGCGTTGGGGGTACTGACCTTGGGCTTTATGTCGATAATAAATGGTATCGCCTGCATTCAGTTGCCAAGCTGGTTAAAGAGGTGCACATCACCCCGGTGGCAGATGGCTGTGGCTTGAAAACGACCCTCGAATCCAATTGCGCGCAATTTCTGGAACAGGAAATCGGCGATTATCTCGACCAGGTCGGCCGGCGGGTGTTGATAACTGCCGCGGTAGATCGCTTTGGCTCGGCGCGTTCGTTCGTGGACGCTGGCTATGACTGCACCTTTGGCGACCTGATGTTTGCCTTAGGTGTTGCAGTGCCAATGCGCTCAATCAAGCAGGTCAAACTGATGGCAGCGGTCTTGATCCCCATCGTTACCCATTTACCCTTTGAGTGGGTATATCCCACCGGTGAATCACAGCACCAACGTACGCCCAAATTCACCCAACATTTCCAGGCGGCCTCGGTGATTGCGGGCGACTGCCACTATATCACCCGTTACATGCCAGACGACTTAAGCGGTAAGGTCATCGTGACCAACACAACCACACCTGATGATGTGGCCTTATTCACCCAGGCTGGCGTAAAATACCTGGTGACCACCACCCCGGTGTTAGAGGGGCGTTCCTTTGGAACGAACATGATGGAAGCTGCGCTTTTGGCAGCCATTGGCTACAAAAAAACCATCGATTACAACAATGCCGAAGCCTATTTTGCCTTAATGGCTGACCTGGTAAAGCAAGTTGGCTTGCAGCCGACCTTGCGGATGCTCAACTGATGAAAGCGATTCTCTTATCTGGTGGCCTGATCGACGAAAAAGACCCCCTGGTTGAATTCCAGGCCTATAAAACAAAAGGGATGATTCCCTTCCTTGGCAAACCCATGGTGCAGTGGGTGCTGGACGCGCTCTCTGGCGTGGAAGTGATTGATGAAATTTATGTCATTGGGATGGATGACGAAAGCATCTTGCAGTCTTCAAAGCCAATCGTTTACCTGCCAGACCAAGGTGCTTTGTTTGCCAATATCCAATACGGCGCCAAGCAGATCATCCAGGCATCTAACCAGGATGAAACCATCATCCTTGCCTCCGGGGATATCCCTGCCCTGACAGCCGAGATGGTGCGGTGGTTGATTGCCCAGGTAGACAGCGACCTCTTTGACCTGTATTACTCAGTCATCCCAAGCGACGTCATGGAAAAGACCTTTCCAAACTCAAACCGCTCCTACATTCACTTTCGCGATATAGACGTGTGTGGGGGTGATATCAACGTCTTCAATACGCGTTTGTTCGAGTCCTCAACCCCCCTTTGGGAAAGCCTGACCGAAGCCAGGAAAAATTATCTTAAGCAAGCTGCCATGGTTGGCATTGGTACCATGCTTTTGATCCTATTTAAAGCAATCTCCCTGCAAAAAGCAGTTGACCGAATCTGCAAAAAACTCAAAATACGTGGGAAAGCTTTGCCTGTGCCTTATGCAGAGATGGGGATGGACGTCGATAAACCGCATCAATTAGCGCTGATGCAGTCATTTTTGGAGAATAGATCTGCCTGATGCTTGAAAAAATTCTGGCTCTAGATGCGCGCTGGACATCAGCGCTCCTAGTAAAGCGCCAAGGCAGTCTATGGCGAGCGCTGCTCATTTTCTTTGCCCATTCCTGCGATTCCTGGTTTTGGCTAGTTGGCTTGATCTTAGTCTGGCTTTTGGGCACCCCAGAATGGCGCGCCCGCGCGGCTTTTATGGCAATCGGCTTGACGCTGCTGGCCGTCTTGGTGCTCTTGTTGAAGTTCACCATCCGCCGCCCCCGCCCGGATGGACAGTGGGGGCGCATTTACCGTCAGACAGACCCACACTCCTTCCCCTCAGGCCACGCTGCCCGCGCAGCAGCACTGGCTGTCATGGCAATCGGCATTGGACCGACCTGGTTTGCGGTGCTCTTATGTTTCTGGGCACCCTTGGTTGGGCTTTCGCGCATCGCCTTGGGCGTGCATTATGTTTCAGACGTAGTGATCGGCTGGCTGATTGGCCTAATTATGGGGGCGCTGGCACTGCTGCTTTACCCGTTGATGGTATCCCTCTTCCCATTTTTGTTTTAAATTAAAAGATGCGCACCATTTGGAACGCATCTCAATATTTTTAACAATTGTTTTATCTATGCCAGGATTATGCCCGTTAGTGCTGGCACGGTTATATTGCGTAAAAAGCCTTCACTTACCACAGTTTCCAGGTCACCAATCTGGTCTTGCAGGCTGGTACCGTCGGCAAGGTAATCTTGCACTGGCAGATCCACTTTTAGTTCATGCGGTCCAGCGTTGATCAGAACCACTACCGTGTCATATTGGTCTCTGCGCAGGTATACGAGCAAGCGGTCTTGCGCCAATAGGGGGATATACTCACCCGTTCTGAGGGCAGGTATAGCGCTGCGCAAAATCGCCAGTTCCCTGACCTGTTCGCGTAATGCCTGGTCCCAGCGATTCTCATCCCAAGGAAAAGCTTTGCGGCAGTCTGGGTCTTTCCCACCAGTTAGGCCAATTTCATCGCCGTAGTAAATGCTGGGCGCGCCAGGGTAAGTCATCTGGAAAATGGTTGCCAGCAAAAAGCGCTTCTTATCTTCCTTCACCAGGCTTAGGAAGCGCGGCATGTCATGTGAGTCAAGTAGATTCATTTGTGCCAGGGCGAACTCTTTGGGGTAGATAGTCAATAACTCAACGCTGCGTCGTGAAAAATCAGCTGCATTCATAGGGTGGGTGCGCTGAAGTCCCATCATACCCTCTGCCAGGCGGAAATCTATATCTTCTCCCCCAAAGAAGGACAGGCAAGCCTGGGTGAACTGGTAATTCATGACTGCATCAAACATGTCGCCTTTCAGCCAGCGCTGGGCTTCGGATGGGATTTCGCCGACGATGTAAGCCTCCGGGTTGGCAGTTTTGACCACCTGGCGAAAATTGCGCCAGAAATCATCATCGTCTATTTCAAAGGGCACGTCCAGGCGCCAGCCATCTACACCCTCATCAATCCAGTGGCGGGCAACGTCAAATATATACTGCCGCACCTGGGGGTTGTCGGTATTGAATTCCGGCAGGGCAGGCAGGTTCCACCAGCAGCGGTAGTTTGGCTTACCTTCATAGGCGTGCAGCGGGAAACCGCGGATATCAAACCAATTCAGGTAAGGTGACTTTTCGCCTGATTCAAGGACGTGGTTAAATTGGAAGAAACCCCGACTGGCATGGTTAAAGACGCCATCCAGCACAATGCGGATTTTGCGCCGGTGTGCTTCTTTTAAGAGTGTTTTAAAGGCTTTGTTGCCGCCTAAGAGTGGGTCCACCTGGTAGTAATCGTGCGTGTGATAGCGGTGATTGCTGGCGGATTGGAAGATAGGGTTAAAGTAAATGGCTGTTATGCCTAGGTCTTCCAGGTAATCCAGTTTTTCACAGACGCCCAATAAGTCACCGCCTTTATAGCCGTGCACAGTGGGTGGGCTATCCCAGGCTTCTAAATTATTTGGCTTGCTTACCTCAGGGCTATAGGCAAAACGGTCTGGAAAAATCTGGTAAAAAATGGCTTGCTTGACCCATTCGGGTGTGCGGTTCAATTCGGTCATACAGCACCTTTCTTGTGTTAAATTTTTAGCCTGGAAATTATACAATACTCGTCCCATTTCTGATAGCAATTGCCATAACACATGGTTATAGATGTTAATTTTTAATAAGACAATGGCAAAAAAATTCAATCAGGACAATAGTGCCATCGATAACAACACAGAAACAAAGTATTTCATAATTTTTACTTTGTTCAGTAATGTATTGAAGTGTATGGAGGAAATAAAAAAATGACAAATAGTATCTTTCAAGAAAATATAATTAACCTGTCAATGTGATTGTCATCTAGCTTAGAGAGCTTAGCATTGAATCAAATTACAAATACTTGCAGATAAAAAAATGTGAACTTCCTTGAGTAATAACCAAGTGGTGAACGGTTTTCCAGTTTGTCCAGGTCGAAGTACTTTTTCCCTGATGGTATTGCCCAGATATTGTTTAAAATGCCAGTTCAATAAACTATTAGAAACACAATTAAATAGTTTAGTTGAATTCTTGATTCAAAAGAGATATCTGTGCTAAAATAGCGGAGTTAATTTTTTGTTCTCCAGCATCATGCATTTATCAAGAACACGGAGGTACTCCATGAATAAAAAAGACAATTCATTCGTAATAATCATCAGCCTGATAGCAATAGTTCTGATCATTCAAGCTTGTTCTCTGCCAATTACCAAAAAAACCGATACACCTACTGAAGTTGTTATTGCAACAGAGCAGAAAGTAACTGAAGAACTAATCCAGCTCCCTGTAGAAGTCACAGAAGAAACCGAGGTAGAAGTTCAAGTAGAACAACCAACCAATACCTCTGAGCCCGCTACCGCCACATCAACACTAGAACCTAGTGAAACACCTACCCCAAAACCTGGTTCGCTTAGGGGTGAGGCCTTTTATGATGAAAATCGCGACGGAGTTAGACAAATTTTAGAAGAGCCTTTTTATAGATTTAACTACCGAATCTTCTATTTGAGAAAAGGTTATTGTGAAAGCGAGGGAGATTTTGTTGATAGAAAATCAACTGAAGTTTGCCGAGAATTTTATTTTGGCCCATTAGAACCAGGCGTTTATTGCTTATCTATGAACGATATGCTATATGTAACAACAAAGCTTCCTATGGATATTTATATAGACGCTGGTGGAAATTATCGACTGGATATTGGATTTTATAATTAAGGAACAATAAATAATCCAAAAGTTAATTTTGAAAATTCTTACCCCCTAATTTTTATGTAGGGGATTTTTTAAATTTGCTTTCTGAACATTAAGAATAGAAATTTGCATTGATCATAATGATTGCTTGCTTCGTAAGCTATTTTTGTTAATTTGTATTATTTTTTGAGTTTTAAAATAATTAAACAATAACCACGATATTGTCTGAGACCTTCAAAAAAGTAGAAAGATTGTCCTAAAAATAATTTTTGTAAATAGACATTCCAGATTAATTTGTTCAAAAATACCTGATCAGGGTTGACACTTCTGATGCTTTTCGATATGCTTAACGGTGGGAGTGGTTAGGTCCCGGTGGGTCTCCCGGTCTTCAAAATCGGTGACAGGTCTTCGAGAGCTGTGGTGGGTTCGACTCCCATCCATTCCCGTGATGCTCAAGAAAAGCAGAGAAGAATAAGGTGCTTCTCTGTTTTTCTTTTTACGTGTGTTCTCGCACAAACTAGGTCAGGCGTTTTACAAATGGGTGAATAAGCCTTCAAACTGTGGTTTAATAAGATGAAATTATTTGTTAGCGCAAAACACGCTTGAAACTTGGTAAAGTATGGCACTTAACTGGAATGTAGAACCGATTCAGCTCACACAGCTGGTAGAACAAGTCTTCGTGATTGAAGATATGACCTATGGCGGCCGCCAGCAAGGTTACCTGGCGCGTTATCACGGTATGCTGCGCAGTAAAGACAGCGAAAAAAGCCACACCTGGCTTAGTAAGCAGCTCAAACCCCAGTCGCTGCTGGTCATATTAAAACCTTATGAGGAAAAACAGGAATTGGTTATCGTGCCTACCCTGCCCGCCAAGCAAGACCCCAAGATCTGGTTAAATGTGCTCTTGTTTGCACTGACCTTTTTAAGCGTCTTGTTTGCCGGGGCTTTGTTTAGCGCTGAAGTGGACCCCTTCCTTGGCAGGCTTACCTTGCAGGGCATCTTCAACTTCCTATGGCAGGGTTGGCCGTTTGCGGTCAGTTTCCTGGCCATCCTGGCCGCACACGAATTTGGCCATTATTTTGTGGGCAGGTTGCATAAAGTCAACGTCTCGCTACCCTTCTTCATCCCGTTCCCGCTTAGCATGATCGGCACGATGGGCGCCTTTATCAATATGAAAGAGCCGCCCAAAAACCGCAAACACCTGCTCGATATCGGCATCGCTGGTCCCCTATCTGGCTTGGTGGTAACCATTGTGGTGCTGTTTATTGGCCTAAGCCTCTCCAGCGTGGAGCCAATTCCTTCGACCATTCCTGAAGGCATGACCTTTCAAATTGAAGGTAATTCCCTTTTCTACCTCTTTGCTAAGTACCTGGCCTTTGGCAAGCTCTTGCCAGAGCCAGTTAGTTATATGGAAACCCCTGCTCTCTTATATTGGCTGCGCTATTTCTTCACTGGTCAGCCCGCACCCCTGGGTGGTTTGGACGTCATCATTCACCCCGTGGCCTGGGCGGGCTGGGCTGGTCTGTTGGTGACCATGCTCAACCTAATCCCAGCCGGTCAGTTGGACGGTGGGCACGTGCTTTATGTTCTATTTGGGGTAAAGAAAGCCCGCAAAATCTTACCTTTCATCATGCTAGCCCTGGTGGCCCTGGGCTTTATTTGGAGTGGTTGGTGGTTGTGGGTTGGCATGATCTTCCTGTTTGGCAGCAGGTACGCGGAGCCTTTAGATCAGATCACGCCTCTGGATACGCGCCGCAAAGCCTTAGCTGCGCTGACCCTGGTCATCTTCCTGCTCATTTTTATGCCAGTTCCTTTTGTGATAGTTGGTGGTTAGAGGATGTTTATGCGGAACTACATGAAACAACTGCTTCTCTTAACACTTGGGTTAAGTCTGCTTTTGGGTGCCTGCATGCCATTACTCCCAACCAACGCACCCACCCAAAGGTTGACAGAACCGCCCAAACCATCTGCAACTACAACAGCAACCCCAACCCCCACACCAGTACTGCCCACCCCAACCCCTACCCGCCCGCTTTACATGGATATTGACCCAGCCAGTTTAAAAGGCATCCAAATCAGTCTATTACATCCATGGGTGGCAGAAGCTGAGCAAATGCAAACGCTTGTGCAGCAGTTTAACCAATCTAATCCTTGGGGTATCCAAGTCGAGGTGGCTTACACGGGCGGCATGGACGCTATGTTGGACATTGCCCAAACCCAGTTGGTGGAGCATGAGCTGGCAGAGGTAATGCTAATGCCGCCTTACATGGCTGAGCGCCTGGATGGAGATTACTTATGGCTAGACCTGGCTGCCTATGTAAATGATGAACTATGGGGGCTGACACTAGATGAGACAGTTGATATTCCAGAAGATATTTTGAAATTGAACCAGTCAGGAGATAACCTGGTTGGCATTAGCATATTGGCCAGCCCCTTTATGCTGTTTTATAACCACACCTGGGCAGAAGAACTCGGCTTTACCAGCGCACCAACCACCTTCACAGCTTTTTCTGAGCAGCTCTGTGCCGCTGCAGCATACAACTTGCAGGATGGCACACCCGAGACAAATGGTACCGGGGGTTTATGGTTAGATAACCGTGCCCAAGCTGCCCTGAGTTGGTACCATGCATTTGGCGGCAGTCATTCAGATCAAACTAACTTGTTTGAATTTAACAATGACGCCGGGCAAGCCAGCTTTGAGTACATTAAAACCCTTTACGATTCTAACTGCGCCTGGACAGGACGGCAGCCTACCCCCTACGAGTATTTTGCCACGCGCCTAACCTTGGCTTACGGGGGTAATCTGCAGGACCTTGTACTGCAGGAAGAGGCACAGCAGCGTGCGGAGTCGACAGATGAATGGCTTATGTTGCCTTATCCATCCGCAGATGGCAGCGGGACCCTCGTCTTGGATGGCATTTCAGCTATCATCACCGTGGATGAGCCAGAAACGCAATTGGCTGCCTGGTTATTTACCAAGTGGCTGCTTTCACCGGTAGTTCAAGCACAGCTTGTCGAATTGACTGGTTATTGGCCAGCGAACCTGGCTGCGCTGCCCGAACTCGCTGCCTACCGCCAGGCACACCCACAGTGGGATGACCTATTCGAGGCAGAACCAGCGGTTTACGCCGTGCCAAACGCAGCCCATTGGAATATTGCTCGCATGGTCTTGGAAGATGCCTTCTCGCGCAGCTTGCTCTTAGATGCAGAAATGCTGCTAACTGTCCTAGAAATGATGGATGAGACCCTGCTTGAGCTGAGCCAGATGAGTTTTCATGACTGAGCCAAGCACCATACAGGTCTACACTGACGGCGCCTGCACCGGCAACCCCGGCCCGGGTGGCTGGGGTGCTGTGCTTCTGCGCGACGGCAAGAAGAAGCGCATTAGCGGCGGAGAAGCCTACACCACCAACAACCGCATGGAATTGACCGCTGCGCTCTCTGCCCTGCAAATCATTGATAAACCCAGTCAAATCGCGCTGTATACCGACTCGGAATACCTTAAAAAAGGCATTACCGAGTGGCTGCCTGGCTGGAAAGCACGCAACTGGAAGCGCAAGGGTGGGGCATTGGCCAATATTGACCTGTGGCAGGCTTTGGACCAGGCGTTGCAAAGGCACACGGTCAGCTGGCACTGGGTGCGCGGGCATGCCGGCCATCTCCTTAACGAAGAGGCTGACCGCCTCGCCCGCAAGGCAATCCCCCGATAAATACTTTACTTAAATCTTTTCAGCCTCAGGCTGTTGCTGATTACAAAAATGCTGCTGAATGACATCGCTGCTGCAGCCAGCATCGGGTTCAGCAAACCCAGCGCTGCCGCAGGGATCAGGATAGTGTTATAAAAGAATGCCCAAAACAAGTTCTGTTTGATGGTTTTGAGCGTTTTACGTGACAGTGCAATGGCCTTGGGCACGCTTCGTAAATCCCCGCTGATGAGCACAAAAGGCGCACTGGCGATGGCCACATCTGTGCCGGTGCCTATTGCAATGCCTACGTCCGCTTGCGTCAGGGCTGGGGCATCATTGATACCATCGCCCACCATCGCCACCACTTTGCCAGCCTCTTGCAAAGTTTTGACTTGCCTGACCTTGTCCTTAGGTAGCACGTTTGCTAACACTTCGTCAATGCCGGCCTGCTTGGCAATCGCTTCAGCGGTGCGCTGGTTATCGCCGGTCAGCATGGCCACCTTCAGCCCCATCTCATGCAGCTTCTGTACGGCTTCTTGAGAGCCTTCTTTGAGGGTATCCATAATGCCCATCACGCCGGCCAGTTTGCCATTAACAGCGATCAATATCACCGTCTTAGCTTCTGCTTGGAGGGATTCAACCTCGCTTGTAAAGGCATCGTAGGCAATGTGCTGCTCGTCCATGTAAGCTTGGTTGCCAATCAGGATGGCGTTGTCGTCTACCTCGGCAGCCACACCTTTGCCTGTGCGGGACTTAAAGGCGCTCATTTCCAATAGAGCTATGCCTTTTAGTTTTGCTGCGGCGGTGATGGCTTCGCCTAAGAGGTGTTCACTGCCGGCTTCCACTGAGGCAGCCAGCTGCAGTAACCGCTCCTCACCGCCAGCAAAGTCATGCACCAGGATGTCACTGACGTTTGGCTGTCCGCGCGTGAGCGTGCCGGTTTTATCCAATACAACTATATTGATATCGCCAGCCCTCTCCAGGCTTTCACTATTCTTGACCAGGATGCCCAATTCTGCGCCTTTGCCTGTCCCAACCATCACGGCCGTGGGGGTTGCCAACCCCATTGCGCAGGGGCAGGCAATCACCAACACCGCCACCATGTTGATCAAAGCACGCGCTAATAACGAGACTTCAGACTTAGCAGGTAAGGGCACCAGGAAATACCAAACCAGGAAGGTGATCAGGGCAATCCCGATCACCACTGGCACGAATACCGCCGAAATTTTGTCCGCCAGGTTTTGAATAGGTGCTTTGCTGGCTTGGGCGTTTTCCACCAATTTGATGATCTGCGAGAGGGCAGTATCTTTGCCGATCTTGGTTGCTTCAAATTTGAGCATGCCCAGCTTGTTCATGGTTGCCCCATAAACAGGATCACCTGCTTTCTTCTCTACTGGCAGGGATTCACCTGTCAGCATTGATTCGTCCACGCTCGAATGCCCTTCCACCACCACCCCATCCACAGGCATTTTCTCGCCAGGCCGTACGATAACGATGTCGCCAATCTGCACCTCATCGACTGGGATTTCTACTTCAATCCCATCGCGAATGATGTAAGCCTTTTTGGGGCGCAAGTTGATCAATTTACGGATGGCATCGCCTGCGCCGCCTTTGGCTTTAGCTTCCAGATACTTGCCTAAACGCACCAGGGTGATGATCACGGCCGAGGTTTCAAAGTAGCCATGACCTGGCACAATGCCCAACACAACCGCCACCGAGTAAAAATAAGCTGCTGAAGTGCCTAAGGCCACCAACACATCCATGTTGGCGCTTCCATTGCGCAGGGACTTCACCCCATTGACGTAGTAATGCCAGCCGACGTAAAACTGTACGATGGTAGCAAATACTAAAAAGGTCCAATCAAGCCACTTGGCATGCGCCAGTGCCATGGGCAGCAAACCAAAATCGCGTGCCATGGAGAGCACAAAGACGGGCAGGGTAAAGATCAGCCCAATGATCAAGTAACGTCTTTGGTTGGCAATTTCCTTCTGCCTGGCAAGCATCTCGGCATCTTCCAGGTCTTTGCCCTCATCTACCACCTTAAACCCGGTTTTGCGGATTTCCTGGCGGATGTCGTTCTGGTTAATAATGGTGGGCACATATTGCACGGAAACTCGCTCAGTAGCTAGGTTTACCTGTGCCGAGAGCACCCCTTCCAGTGCATTGATCGCTTTCTCAACTTGCAAGGCATCGCTTGAATCAGCAATCCCTTGCACCAAGATATTGCCCTCACCCAGCGCAACCTCGTAGCCTGCTTTGCGCACGCTGCCAATCATGGTCTGCAGGTTGGTTTTATGCGGGTCAAAGCGCACAGCTGCGCGTTCCGCTGACAGGTTCACATTAGCATATTCAACACCCTCAGTCTTGCTCAAGCTGCGTTCAACCGCAGCCACACAATTGGCGCAGGTCATACCCAAGACGGGCAGGGAGATTTGGCGGGGTTCAGGCATATTCCCTTACTTTACAGCTGGGTAATTAATTTCTTCCAGGGCTTCCAATAATTGGCTTTCGGTGGCTGGTGCTTCAAACCATACCCTTACTTCCTGGGTTTCAACTGAAGCTTCAATCTCGTCTACGCCTTCAATTTGACTTAACTGCTGCTTGATGCGCATGACACAGTGTTGGCAGCTGATATTCGGAATGTTGAAAAGTATTTCTTCCATCATGTAATCCTTTCCTAATCTTTTTCGAGTAAACTATTATAAAGTTATTGTTACCTAAAAATTATTTTAATACTTATTATAAAAATCGTCAAATTATTGTACTAGGAGTCACTTATGGATCTTCATCGCGTTAAAGGGTTTATGCTCGATATGGACGGCACCTTCTACCTGGGTGATCATTTGCTGCCGGGTGCTTTAGCATTTTTGGACCTCTTGAACCAAAAAGGGCTTGCCTATACATTTTTGACGAATAATTCCTCCAAAAACAGGGAGGAGTATGTGAAAAAATTGACCAGGCTGGGGGTAAAACCAAAAGATGCCAGGGTTTACACCTCCGGGGATGCAACCATCCGCTATATCAAAGACCACTTCCCAAATAAAAAAGTCTTCTTAGTTGGCACGCCAGGCCTGGAAAATGCTTTCATCGAGAGCGGTGTTGAACTGGACCCTGTTAATCCTGACCTGGTCGTGCTTGGTTATGACACCACCCTGACCTATCAAAAATGTTGCGACCTTTGTGACATGGTTAAGACCGGCCTGCCTTATATCGCCACACATCCGGATATCAACTGCCCTGCACCACATGGTTTTGTGCCGGATATAGGATCCATGATGGCATTGGTTGAAACCTCCACTGGCAGGAAAGCAGACCTCATCATCGGTAAGCCCAACCGCATCATGGTGGAGCTCATCGCTGCAGAGCTGGAGGTGCCAATGACACACCTGGCTATGGTGGGTGACAGGCTGTACACCGATATTGCCCTGGGCAGCACATCCGGTGTCACGACTATCCTGCTTCTGAGTGGTGAAAGCAAATTGGAAGACCTTGAAACTTCGCCATTTAAACCAGACTATATCTTCCAAGACCTGGCCGAGCTGGCTCAGCAATTGCAGTAGTTATATCTATTATTTAGAATCAGACAAAATAAGGAATTTTCGATGGGATTTGTGCAACGCACCCTGTAAGGGCTGCGAAGCGTCCTGTAAGGATCATGACCCTGTAAGAGATCCCATGATGAGGGGATTGGTCTTAAAATAATTGAGGCGACGATGGGATTTGTGCAACGCACTCTGTAAGAGATCCCATGATGAGGGGATTGGTCTTAAAATAATTGAGGCGACGATGGGATTTGTGCAACGCACTCTGTAAGAGATCCCATGATGAGGGGATTGGTCTTAAAATAATTGAGGCGACGATGGGATTTGTGCAACGCACTCTGTAAGAGATCCCATGATGAGGGGATTGGTCTTAAAATAATTGAGGCGACGATGGGATTTGAACCCATGATGAGGGTTTTGCAGACCCTTGCCTTGCCACTTGGCCACGTCGCCTGAATAAAAAGCTGATATCGAAGTGCTTATCACCTGGTATCAGCTGCGCTTTGAGCGGGCGATGGGACTCGAACCCACGACCTTCTCCTTGGCAAGGAGACGTTCTACCAATTGAACTACACCCGCTTTTTCTGTAGTGGCACAGATTTTAGCACAGGTAAAAACAAAAGTCAACCCAAATTTGTCCCGTGCCACTTCTATATTAACTTAGCTCTCTATCCCTCACCTTCCGTCGGTTCTGGCGTTGGGGTCGGGGGCGTCATGGCGGTTTCTATGGTATTCACGATGTTATTGACGCTGCCAGTCGAAACGATCACCACTGGGTTCATGTCAACCTGGGCGTAGTACCCGCTGCCAAGTGGGTTGGTATTGCCAATCTTGACGGTCTTGCTCTCACCATCGGACAGCTCAAGCTTAAATACATATTGAGGGTTATCTAAGCCGCTTGCTTTGCCTTCCAGGTCAATATCTAAAACTACCATGGTATTGATGGCATTGAAATCGCTGACGATTTTTTCCAACTCGCCTGCGCTGATCGCCCCACCGGGCACGTTTATCTGCCAATCTGTGTCGCCTTGCCGAGAGATGACCACTTCCTCTGCCTCACCCTGCCGGTTGAAGCGCAGAGTTTGCAGCTGGGTCGACTCCAGGCTGATGAAGTCGGGCATAGGGGTTTGGGTCGGTTCGCCTGGCTTGGTCAGGAAATCCAGCTGGTCTTTTTGCTGCAGCAGGATAAACCCAGCCAGCATAGCAAGCATAATCACCAGCACGATGAGTGTACTTTTCTTAATCATAAGCTACACCTCGCGATGCCGCTTGACGAACACGATAATGGCTGCCATGATGATCAGGGCTGGGATCAGGACAACCGATCCCAACAGAATCGCATTCTGCACGTAGCGGTTCGGCGGCACCAATATGCGTGTCGTTTGCGTGCGTGCGGTCAGGCTGATCATCTCATCTTGCCCGCTCAGCCAATCGATGGCGTTTAAAAACAGGTCGGAGTTACCGTAGTACTGGTACTGGGCATTATTTGGAAATTCCGCGTCGCCAAAGGCGATTACCCGGCTGCCTGTTGTGGCATTCTCGGCAGCCAATGCCAAGTTGATCGGACCAAGCTGGTCTGAGCCCTCATCGTAGCCAACCTCGTTGTTCTGTAAGGCTTCAAAATTGGTCTCAGCCCATGATTGGTCTGTTGTGGCAACCAGCATGCTAGGGGCAAAGCCGCTGCTTGTGCCAATCACCAAGCTGCGTGAAGTAGGCAAGACCGAAACCATTGAATTTAGCTTTTCAGTTACCGGGTGTGAGCCAAAGTTTGCTGCCACCGCGGTCGTAACTGGGTTTGCGGTAATGTCAATCACCATATCATCACCAAATCCAATGTTCCAAGTCTCGCTTAGGTAAGTTGCCAGTGGATCTTCCTGCTCACCAAACTCGGTCAAGATGCTTGGCTCGTACATGACCAAGAGTGACCCGCCCTGTGCAACGAAGGTTTCTATCAAATCCACCTCGTTTTGTGAAAGTGGCTTTTGAGGGCCTGTAATCAGCAGCACCTGTGCATCATCGGGGATGCTGTTGCTTGCTAATAAGTTTAGGGTATTGATTGAGTAATTCTTAGCCTCTAATTCCCGCGCAGCTGTGGCGTAATTAAGCGCTTCGTTGCCAGTGAATTCAGGTTCACCATGCCCTGTCAGCACGTAAATTCGCTTGGTTTCAGGGCTTTTTAGGCGCAAAATAGCGCTTGTGATCTCCTCTTCATTAACAAATGTAACCACTTCTTTGGCTGAGCCAGCGCGCAGCACGATGCTGCCGTCACGCGTAATGCCGGCTTCATCAGCGGCTAGGGGGTTTTCATTGGGGTCAATAAACTCGTAATCAAATTTGCCGTCTGAATTGGCTTTGTAATTCTGTAAAAGGATATCAGCAGTTTCTCTTGACATCAGCATTGAAAAGTATGCCTCGGCTTTTACATTGATATCCAACGAATCCAGCACGTCTTGGGTTTCTGTGGCCAGGCTGTTGGTCTTATCTTCGGTCAAATCCCAGCGCACCGTGTTGTGGTAGCCAACCAAATTGACAATGACTAATATGCCTAAAACAGCCACTGTTAGGACCAGCGTATTGGAGCCATATTTTGCCTGGCGACCGCTCATAAGCTGTTTGAGCGCACCAGGGTCAAGGATTATCGCGCCTGCCAGCCCAAGGGCAGTCAGGCCTAAGCCGATTTGTACCGGTAGTGAAAATTCCTGGTAAATCAACCCCAAAACGAGGCTGGTCAGGGCTGCAACGCCAGCGAAAATTAGGGCGTATTTTGCGTATTTGCGTAGTTCTGTTTTCATTATTTCCACCTCCGCGCTTCAATGACACGTGACCCAAGGAAT
Source organism: Anaerolineaceae bacterium (assembly GCA_040768105.1). Taxonomy (GTDB): domain Bacteria; phylum Chloroflexota; class Anaerolineae; order Anaerolineales; family Anaerolineaceae; genus JAXGNE01. The sequence continues at coordinate 124,765 of JAXGNE010000008.1, read as the reverse complement.
AACGCTAGTATGGTCAGGCTGATAAAGTAGATTACATCTTTCAGATCAATCACGCCGTTATAAAATGAACCGTAGTAATGGCCTGTGATACTCAGATATTTGAATAGCTCAGATACAAACCCGCTGGTGTAGTTACCCGGTGCACCAATGATCCACAGCAAAATCATCATCCCCAGTGATGCTAACATCGCAGGCACTGGGTTCTTGAAAAGGGAAGAAACAAATACCCCCACCGCTGTAATGGCTGCCGTCAGCAGGCAAATGCCTGTGTAGAGCGCAATGAGCATGCTCTGATCGATGCCAGGGTCAACGATAAAGTTCAGCATCAAGGGGTAAATCCAGGTCAGGGCAATAATGCTTAAGAAAAACATATAAGTGCCCAGCCACTTGCCAACCACCAGCTCCCAATCGCGCACGGGGGCCGTCAGGATTAGTTCCAATGTGCCGGTGCGGTTTTCATCAGAAATGGTGCGCATGGTCAAAACAGGCACGCTGATAAAAAACAATGGAAATATGATCCAATCCAGCAGCACTTGCATTTCAGGCACATACGCCTGGGTTTGAATGCTATAGCTTAACAGCACCCAAAAATAAATCCCAAGCGAGAGGAAGACCACCACGCCAATCACATAAGCGATGGCGCTGTGGAAGAATGATTTGTATTCCTTAATGGCAATTGTCCAAATATTACTCATTTTCAACTCCTTCCTTCTCATCAGTTTCAGCGGGTGCCAGTTCTGTTGGCGCCTCATCCCGGCTTTGTGGCAGGTTTTCTTCCTTGGTCAGTTCAAAGAAGATATCTTCCAGGTTAAGTGTTTCAGAATAAATTTCCAGGATATCCTGCCTGGCATTGGCAAGCGTAGTAATTACCTTCGGACGAATGTCAACATCGCCGATACTTTCCAAGACGATCATGCCTTTTTCATTTACGACTGCCGAGGTAATTCCTTCAATCTGCTGGAGGAGAGGTATGGCTGTTTGCGGGTCTCCTGCCAGCTGCACGGTCACCTTGCGCTTGCCTAATACCTTCTGCTGCAAGTTTTCAGGCGAGTCTTCAGCCACCAGTTCGCCGCGGTTAATAATCAAAACCCGGTCACAAATCTGTTGAGCTTCAGAGAGGATATGCGTCGAGAGCATGATGGTCTTTTCTTTACCGATTTGCCTGATCAGTTTACGCACCTCAATAATCTGCACCGGGTCCAGGCCGATGGTTGGCTCGTCCAAAATAAGTACTTCTGGTTCGTGGATGAGCGCTTGGGCTAACCCAACACGCTGGCGCATGCCCTTTGAAAGTTTTGAAATATAGCTGTCTGCCCGTTCCAGCATGTCTACTTCTTCAAGAACCTTCTCCACGTGTGCATCGAGGTCATTGAGCTTCCTCAGTTGACCCATGAACTTGAGGTAATCATAGACGCGCATATCCTGGTAAAGGGGCACTGATTCTGGCAAATAGCCCACCATCCTGCGCACTTCCAATGATTGGTCAATCACGTCAAAGCCGCCAATAGTCACAGTGCCAGAACTGGGCGGCATAAAGCCGGTCAAAATGCGCATGGTGGTCGTCTTGCCTGCGCCATTTGGGCCTAAGAATCCTAAGATTTCGCCCTTCTTGGCGTTAAAGGTCAGGTTTTTGACTGCGCAATTCTGACCATAATACTTGGTTAATCCAACTGCATTGATCATAAGCTTATCTCCTGCTGTAATGTCGATTGTCGGTTCATGCTTTTTTATCATAACAAAATTGAATGATACAAAAGACTCTTTAAGAACCGTTTATTTTTGGTATATCCTATTAATTTTGTTAACTAAATTCCTATTTAACGCGCTAATTCTACTACAACTGTTCTTTAGCGCGAGGCATGCAATGAACACCATAATTAATACACTTATTATGTTAAAAAATTGTTATAATTCAAACCAATTACTTTCAAATAAAGGAGATAACATGTCTAAGATAAAAGATGATTTAAAAACAGCCTTTGCCGGTGAGAGCCAGGCATTTCAAAAATACAAAGCCTTCGCCAAGAAAGCGGCTGCTGATGGGTATACTAACATTGCCAAGCTATTTGAAACGACCGCTGAAGCTGAGCGCACGCACGCGGAAGGCCACCTGAAGGCCTTAGAAGGCATCGGCGATACGCTCGCCAACTTACAGGTTGCTATTGACGGCGAAACTTATGAATTCACTGAAATGTACCCGCCCATGCTCGAGACGGCAGAAGAAGAAGGCCACCGTGCGCGTGTGATGTTCAAGTACGCTGTGGCAGCCGAAGAAGTGCATGCCCGCCTGTACAAAATGGCGCTGGACGCGGTCCGTGAAGGCAAAGATTTGGAAGTTAGCGAGTTTTACCTCTGCCCAACCTGCGGTTACATCGAGATGGGCGCCCCCCCAGAAAAATGCCCGGTTTGCGGCGTTCGGGGCGATAAGTTCCTTTTGCTGTAAAAACACCATTTAGAAGACAAAAAAACACGGGCTAATAGCTCGTGTTTTTGCTTTTATCTATTAAGCAGTGCGCTGATCTTTGCGCAGGATTTTCAAAATCATAATCTTGGTGGGGTGGTTGAAGGGGGCTGGGTCAACTGGGGGATGATCGATGATGGTCTCTGGGTACCCGGTCACATCTGCTGGCACAGGGATGAGCTGCTCTAATTGGACATATCCTGTTTCGCATAGCTTATTAACTTGCTGCAGAACTTCCTTACCACTGGCAAAAAGGGCGTTGTTGATTGCAATTAACCGGCCTTCGTGCCCAATTATCGGGCGCACTTTGTTAACAAGGCGGGTAAATTCGTGTACCAGGTCTACCCTGCCAGCGCCTGTTTGGGAGAAGAAAGGTGGGTCTAAGATAACAAAATCAAAAAGGGTATTGGCATTCCTAAAGCGCTGCACAATTTTGAAGAAATCCCCGCTTAAAAAACCCGCAGGAGATACGGCAAGTTGGTTAAGCCTGAAGCTCTGCTTTGCCAACCAAAGAAAACGCTGATTTACATCAGTTTGGACAACGCGTTTGGCAGCGCCCATTTTAGCTGCCAGTCCTAGGCTGCCAGTGTAGGCAAAGGTATTCAAGACCGTCTTGTCAGCAGCATTTTCCAACAGCCATTTGCGAAGGTTGCGCGTGTCAAGGTAAAAACTGGCGTCTTGGTTAATGCGCAGGTCTAAGGCGTAACGCAGGCCGTGTTCCGTAATTTCATCATCCAACTCAGTCCCAAAGGTGAGCTGACCTTGGCGATCTATTTCATCCGCAGCATACCTGGATTTGACCAGTACAGCGGTGATCCAGGTCAGCTTATTGAGGTAAAAAGCTTGGAGAGAATAGCTTAGGTCTGAAAAGTCATCTGGTCTTCTCGCATTATTGTAAATGACCAACGTTTTGCCAAATAGATCAACCTGGATGTCTGGGAAACCCTCGTAATAGCCATTCAAGAGACGTAAGGCAGCCTGGTGTTCAGCATCCAGCAGTGGTTCACGCTTTTCTAAACAATGCGCAAGTTGGGTTAGTTGTTGGGTAAAAAGGGGTCCAGCCATTGTGAAAATTCTCTATCAGTTAGTTTATAATTCTATAGTTATCATATCATTTGAAGGAGCGTTTGCACATGATCACATTTTTAGAAGGATTTCACCCCGTTCTCCAGGCCTTGTTTGGGACGTTATTTACTTGGGCACTCACCGCAGCTGGTGCAGCCGGTGTGTTTCTCAGCAAAGAAATCAGCCGGCGTACCCTGGATGGCTTGCTTGGCTTTGCCTCTGGGGTGATGATCGCTGCAAGCTATTTTTCGCTCCTAAAACCAGCTATTGAACTATCAGAGGATATGGCTGTTCCTTTGTGGCTGCCGGCAGTGTTTGGCTTTTTGCTGGGCGGAGGTTTTCTCTTTGGCATCGATAAACTGCTGCCTCATTTGCATATTGGCATGGAGATGGGAGAGGCTGAAGGTTTAAAAAGTTCTTGGCAGCGCAGTGTATTATTGGTCCTGGCAATCACCTTACACAATTTCCCTGAAGGTCTAGCGGTCGGCGTGGCATTTGGCGCGGCAGCTGCCGGTCTCGAACATTCCTCAATTGCTTCTGCCGTTGCGTTAGCAGTAGGCATAGGCATTCAAAACTTTCCTGAAGGACTGGCAGTTTCGGTACCTTTACGCCGAGAAAACATGAAGCGCAGCAAGGCCTTCTTCATAGGTCAGTTATCAGGCATGGTTGAGCCAATTGCAGGCGTATTAGGCGCTGCTGCGGTATTCCTGATGCGGCCTTTATTGCCTTACGCATTGGCCTTTGCCGCAGGGGCAATGATTTATGTCGTGGCTGAGGAGTTAATCCCTGAATCCAAGCGTGAATCACATGCCCATTCAGATATCCCAACTATCGGTGTCATGATTGGTTTTGCTGTTATGATGCTCTTAGATGTCGCTTTAGGGTAGTTAGTTTTTTAAAATTTTTTTAGTGAATTACTTATTCTTTTGCCAAACCTGGTAAAGGGCTAAGTTGCTCTGCTTCCCGTCTGAATAATATGACTCCACCAGGCTGAAGCCGCAGTCGAGCCGCAGCGCTTCCAATTCTCTTTCGCTGAAAAGGTGTACATAGCGCAAACCAACCTGCCCTGCAGGGCTCTGTGCACGCCAGTCCAGCAGCGTGTCGCCAACCTCCAAATCAGTTCCATGCAAACCAAGTGACTCCCAGGGTAAAACCCGCCCCATTAATTTGGGGCTGTTCTGAAATTGCCAGGTTGAAAAGATAAATAAGCCGTCATTTACCAATAAATTCTTGATCTCAGTAATTAAGATTTTCCGTTCTTCCGCACCAGGGATGTGATGTAAAGCAGCAAAGGCAGTCACTACTTGGAAACGCTGATCACCTAACGCATCAAGCCAACCTAGCTGGCTGAGATCTGCCTGCAGGAAGCTGGCACACATCCCCTGTCCTGGCTGGAACAGGCTGGCAGCGTCCCTCAATAAGCTTGCACTGGCGTCAATGCCTGTGTAGCTACCAGAAAAACCTTGGCTCTGCAGGTATTTCATGAATTGCCCATTGCCACAGCCCAAATCGAGGATTTTGATATCAGTACCTAGCATGTCTGCTACCCTGCGCACGCCTGCCTGGGGCTGACAACGCGTAACAGAAAATGAGCTGGCAAACTCATCGTAAAACTGGCGGTTTAGCTGAATTAATGCCTCACGGATCTTTTCTTCCATACCCTGATTTTATCAGGCTTGTACGCCATTAAACACACTTGGATAATTAGGTACAATAGAAGCATGACTCGACAAGAAGCCTGGAAGAAAAAACGCACCTACAATGCCTCACAGCTGGGTTTAGCTCGTGTAGCATTGGAGGATATCCGCCAGGGGCAGGAACTGCGCGCTGCCCTGCGGGCGCACCCCTTGCCCGATGGGGCAGGCTTTTTAGCAAAACACACCCTTGTGGCTGCTTACCGCCAGTTGGTTGAAAGCGGGGAATGGCAGGAAGATCCTGCCTTGTTGGCAAAGATCCGCATGAAGCCCACGCGCACGCTTTCGGGCGTAACCACCATCACGGTGCTCACCAAGCCCAATCCTTGCCCGGGTGAATGCATCTTTTGCCCCACCGAAGCAGACATGCCCAAAAGCTACCTGCCGGATGAGCCGGGGGCAATGCGCGGGGTTGAAAACCAATTTGACCCCTACCGCCAGGTTAGCTCACGCCTGCGCTCACTGCACGAGGTAGGTCACCCAACCGATAAGATTGAACTGCTGATTTTAGGGGGCAGTTGGTCTGCCTATTCGCGCGAATACCAGGAATGGTTTGTGCGGCGTTGTTTTGACGCCCTGAACGAAACCAACCCCGACGATCAATCCCAAAATATGACCCTTGAGGAAGCGCATGTCCTGAATGTGCACGGGCAGCACCGCAATGTCGGCCTGGTGGTTGAGACCCGACCAGACCTGGTCACCCCCCAAGAACTAGCCTGGTACCGCCAGTTAGGTGTCACCAAGGTGCAGATTGGCGCCCAAAGCCTGGATAACCGCATCCTGGCGCTCAACAAGCGCGGGCATACGGTTGAGCAAACCCTGCAGGCTATGGCGCTTTTACGCGCCGGTGGTTTCAAGGTGGTCTTACACTGGATGCCCAATCTCTTAGGTGCTACGCTGGAGAGCGACCGGGCAGATTTTGCCCGATTGTGGGTGGAGGGGGGCTTAAACCCGGATGAATTAAAAATCTATCCCTGCCAGCTGCTGCGCTCTGCTGAGCTCTACCGCTATTGGCAAGCTGGGGAGTACCATCCCTACACAGAACAAGAGCTAATTGATCTTATCGCTGACCTGAAAGAAACGGTGCCGCGTTACTGCCGCATCAACCGTGTCATTCGCGATATCCCTTCACCCAATGTGGTCGAAGGCAACCGCAACACCAGCCTGCGCCAGGATGTTAGCGTTGAGATGAGCAGGCGCGGTACAGCTTGCCAGTGTATTCGCTGCCGGGAGGTTCGGGGGCAAAAGGTTAGGTCAGCTGACTTAGTCCTCAATGACCTGGTCTATCACCCTGCTTATGCCGAAGAGCATTTTATTTCATACAACACCAGCGATGACAAATTAGCTGGTTATTTGAGGCTATCCCTGCCAAAGCGGGATAATCTTTTGGCGTTAGATGACCTACGAGGCGCGGCCATCATCCGTGAAGTGCACGTCTTTGGCCAGTCCCTGGAAGTGGGCACCGAACAAGCCGGCGCGGCGCAGCACCTGGGTTTGGGCAGCGCGCTCATACTTGAGGCAGAACACATCAGCCGTGAAAAGGGATTTAAACGACTGGCTGTGATTGCTGCCATCGGCACGCGTGCTTATTATGCTGCGCGCGGCTTTGAGTTGGGTCAGCTCTACATGGTCAAGGATATTTTCTAAAAACTGAATGATTAGTTTAAATGATAAAAGCCCATTGGATTTCAAACCAGAGGGCTTTTTTATTTGCTTCAGCCTGTAACTATGTTTGTTTATGCGATGATTTTTACATTTTTCGCTTTAGCTTCAACTCGCACACATCTGCTGGCGGGGCTTCTTCGTCAATGATCTGGCAGGCAATCTCAACTGCGCCGGAAACGAATTCTTTGCAGCGGGTGTGAAAGAGATCTAATTCGCGTGCTTTGGCTAGCTCTTCAGGGATGCGGATGTCCAAATCCAGCAGTTTTGGGCATAACACATCGCCAAAGCGTTCCCTGAAACGCGTCATGAACAGCTCGCCAATTTCATAAGTCCGGTATTTGGCTTCACGGTTGACGTATGCATTGCCGTAATAATAGCCCAGCCCCATCAATGCCCCGCTCACGGCGCCGCATACTAAGCCGCTATGGCTGATGCCGCCCCCAAACGGGGTGGCAATTTTGAGTGCTAGGGTTTGCTCCAAGTCTACCTTGGCAGCCATGGCACCAAAACTGGCTTGTGCGCAGTTATACCCTGAAGCGAATAGCTCTGCGGCGAGTGTTGTGTAGAGTTCGTTATTATTCATGCGGCAGTTGCTGGGTTTCGATGCGGGTGATGATATCCAGCCTGCGCTGGTGCCGGCCGCCTTCGTAGGCAGCGTTGATCCAGCCTTCTGTAATCAAGGTAGCCAAGCCTGCCCCGACCACCCTGGCGCCAAAGCACAGCACATTGCTGTTGTTATGTCGCCTGGATAGGATAGCAGAGTAGGGTTCGCTGCAGGCAACTGCGCGGATCCCGGCAAACTTGTTTGCTGCGATCGACATGCCAATGCCAGTGCCGCAGATCAATATACCGCGTTCACAGTCACCGGATAAAACCGCCTTGGCAACCTTTTCAGCGAAGTGTGGGTAATCTACGCTCTCGCTGCCGTTGGTACCAAAATCAATATACTCAATCAGCCGGCTGTCAAGGTACGCCTTGATGGCTTCTTTTAAATCTACTGCAGCATGATCACATGCGATTGCTATTTTCATTTTCTTTCAAAATCCTTTCTTAAAGATTAGGGTCGTTTTCGTTTGGCACTTGTCCCGGCAGGTTTTCGCGAAATTCTGGTGGGATTTCAGAAATGTCCGGTGGGTAATCAGCTATTTGGGGCGGAATTTCATCCAGCGGCATTGCCACGGGGACTTCATCGCTGGGTGGGATCTCACTGAATGGCGGGATTTCGGCTTGCACGGGTTGCAGTAGTTCAGGTTCGGCCGGGAGCGCTGCTTCAGCGGGCAGGTCTACTTCGGTCACGCTGTCAAATAAAATTTCTGGCGCAACAGGTGGGGCAGGTTTCTTGGCGAACAGCAGCGGGCTGATGATCCAGAATAAGAGCACCAAGCCGGTGACTGCCAAAATCACGGTATATGTCCAGAATGGCACAGCCAGTATAGGCCTTGCCAGTTCACCCAGCATGTGGATGTTATTGCTTGTGATCGAATTGACCCCGTCTAGCCACAACTGGGAGAACAGCCAATCTTGGTCAACCACGTAGACATTCACCAGCAGGTCCGCTGCCTGGAAAGCGCGGATCTCTTTTTTGCTTATGCCGGTGTCTACATTAACCACCTGGTAGCCGCTGGTAAGCAGTTCGGTGGCTGCGGGTAGGTTTTTGCTATCCAAGCCTGCCACCCTGGTAAACTCTGGCTGTTCGACTTTAACAATTTCGAGTTGCTGCTCGTCCAGCAACATCCAGATTCGTTCGTCCAACTCAGCGGCTGCTAAAGCCTCCAAAACAATATCAAAGGCCTGGTCGTAATAAGGATGATTGCTGGGCGGCAAGCGCAGGTCGTACATAAAGTTGAGCTCAGTCTGTTTGAGTAGGTTCAGGGCTTCTTCTAAGGTCGGGATGGCTTGGTTCATGTTAACCCGCAGTTGCGATTGGGTCAGGTTGCCGATGTGAACCGTTTTGTAAGGATCCTGCAGTAAAAACCAGGTGCCGGCATTTAAAGTCTTCAATTCGGTCATGGTGAAGTTTTCAGCCCGTTCATCCTGCCTTCCGGGGAAGACTTCGCTGACATCCGTCGTGCGCAGCAGGGTTTCATCATGCATCAGGAAAGGCACACCATCCCGGCTGATGCGCAGGTCCGATTCAAAGCCCATAGCACCGTGCTGATCTGCTAAGCTTATGGCTGCCAGGGTGTTTTCTGGTGCTAGCATGGATGCGCCGCGGTGTGCAAACAAACCAGGTTTAGCGGGTAGTTCATCCTGGTAAACCCAGCTTGGTTTGAATAAGATCGGTAACAAGCACAGCGCAACAAAAATAATTGAAAGTGGGATAGCAGCTGCCAGTCCCTTTTTACCTGTATACTTTTCACGTTTGCTCAATCGCCTTAACAAGGTAAAAAAGAAGTAAGCGACCGCCAGCAAAATCAAGCCATCTGTCACAACCCGCGCCAAGTCCAAAAAGCGCACTAAAATGCCCAATTGGCTGTGGTCTACCATGGTAATTAAAAAGAAGCTAGCGTAAAAAAGCAACAGGAACAGCAGGGCAAAAATGGCATATACCAAGTTCATACTAGATTTCTTCCAGCTGCCGCGCTTCTTCCAATGGCTGAGCGTAAAGAGCCTGCCAAATGACCACAATGCCAACAACCCGCTTAACCACAATACGATGTTTAGGTAAGGAAGCTGGAGCTTTATGATATTCGCAAGGAATGAATTGACCCCACTGATCAGGTTTCGGTTCGCCAGCCAATAAACTGCATAGAAAATGATGTGCAGTAAGGTAAGGGCACATAATATCAGGTGTAATTGTGTGCGCATTTTCTTCCACACGCTGACCTTTGCCTGGTTGTTTTCTGTCATAATTGCCTCACTTTTTTATTTGGGTTATGCAAATTTTTGAAGCACATTGCTATTTTAACCCATTTAAGGTTCTAAGTTCTTAGTATTAATAGCGTTGCAATTCTTGTACCAGCCTCACCCATTTAAATCTTGACTCTTCACCTATTTAATGCTATTATTCGACCGACCGGTCGGTTTAAATATGAAAATGAGGTATTCCAATTAAACAAAAAAGCAATGACACCCGCACTGAAATTTTGCGCGTCGCCTCTGAATTAATTTCAAAACACGGCTATGATGCCACCAGTATTGCCGATATCTGCACAACCGCCAAGATCAGCAAGGGCACTTTTTATTATCATTTCACATCCAAGCAAGAATTATTCATGGTTATGATCGATGAGTGGCTGCGTATGCTTAAAGATGGCTTTGAATTTTCCATCTCTTCATCTGCCAATGTGGCTGAGTCACTGGTGGACATGGCCGGTAAAACTGGCCAAATATTCGAGGTTGCCCAAAGTGGTTTCCTGATCATGATTGAATTTTGGCGTAAAGCTAGCCTAGAGCCGGAATTATGGGCAAAGGCGGTTGAACCTTACCGTAATTTCTTAGATTACTTTAAATCCTTAATTGCGCAGGGAATTGAGGAAGGTTCTCTATCTAATACCATCGAACCCGATATTGCTGCACGGCTTTTATTATCTTTTGCAATGGGTTTTATTTTACAGGCATCATTTGACCCACAAGCAGTCTCATGGACGGACGCCATGCAGGCAGCGATGCAGCAGCTTCTATCAGGTTTGAGGAGGTAGGAATGGATTTAGTAACAGGAGCAGCCGGCCATCTTGGCAACGTGCTGGTTAGAGAATTATTAAAGCAAGGCCGGCAGGTTCGGGCTTTGGTGTTACCCGGCGAAGACTTGCGTTCGCTTGAGGGCTTGGATGTCGAAATTGTCGAAGGCAATATCCTCAATAAGGAGTCACTTTATCGCGCTTGTGACGGCATTGATGTGGTTTACCACTTGGCCGCCCTTGTTGCCATTACCGCGGACCAAGAAAGCCTGATGCGGCATGTCAATGTTGACGGCACGCTCAATGTGATCGATGCTGTGCAGCACGTCGGTGTGCGCAAGATGATGTACACCAGTTCAATTCACGCTCTTGAACGGGCACCGGATGGGGTAGTCATCGATGAAAGCCTGGCATTTGACGTTAGAAATCCCGCTGGTCCATACGACCGCACTAAGGCTGAAGCTTCGGTAGCCGTATTGGAGGCAGTTAAGCAAGGCCTAAATGCCACCATCGTCTGCCCGACAGGTGTGATTGGCCCTTACGATTTCCGCCGCTCTGAAATTGGTGAGATGATTCTCACCTGGATGAAAAAGCAGCCCTCCATTTCTGTGGATGGACGCTTTGACTTTGTGGACGTGCGCGATGTGGCCAACGGGCATATCCTGGCAGAGCAAAAAGGTCAGCCTGGGCATACTTACCTCTTGGCTGGCGAGCAGGCTGAGGTCAGCTCTGTACGTGAATGGGTGCAAAGTGTGGTGGGGATCAAGACCCCTGAAATAAAATTCTCAGCTCCCATTGCCTACTTCGTTGCCCCGCTGGCAGAAATTTACTACCGGGTGACCAAAACCCGCCCGCGCTTCACCTCTTACTCAATTGAGACCCTGCAGAGCAATTCAAAGATCAGCTCTGCTAAAGCGCAGCGTGAGTTAGGCTATCAGCACCGCAATCTCTATGAATCGGTACGGGATACAGTGCAGTGGTGGATGGAAAACAAAAGCAAAACAGCCTCCTCGGTGCGCTATGCGGTCGGCAAAAAACGCTCTTCAAAGGTTTAGCCAGATTATTTCCTGGCAGTCAAGATAAGGTTTGGGCTGGTTTCGAGGTTAAATTCCGAGCCGTCCATATTCCCATAAGCCACGATATCTTTGAAGCCTGCTTGGGTTAATTGTGTGTCTAGGTAGTCTTTCGTTAACGGTTTTAGGAATGTAGAAGTAAGGTTTGTCTGCCACATTGCGCCTTGTTCCCGCTTGAGTGTTAGGATGTTGAAACGAATTAATCCATCCGCTTCAAAATCATAAAAGCGCATAAAAACCCACTCGGAACCGTTCTCACTTTTGGCTTGTGGTTCCATCCAGCGCTCTTTTTTGGCTAAGACCTGGTCAAAATTGCGGTTTTGGATGAGCAATAAGCTGCCTTCTTTCAAGCAGTTATGAAAATCAGCCAGGGTTTCTGAAAGTGCTAGTTCACTGGTGGCATGCGGCAGGGAGTTTCCCAGGCATAGTAAGGCGTTAAATTTACCACTGCCAAAAGCATGACTCAGCTGTCCAAACCCTGCCGACTGGAAGTGTACATCCTGCCGGGCCTGGGTGGCATTTGACTGTGCTTTCCCAATCATCTCGGGGTATAGATCCGCGCCGCTGACTTTGTATCCCAACTCGGCCAGGGCGATGGCATGCATGCCTGAGCCACAAGCCGCATCAAGGATGGCCAGTGGCTGCCCTTTCTGTGCTTCTATGGACTTTAGCTGCGTGGTAATAAAAGGCATTTCGAAAGCCAGCCGGCTATGCCAGTTGACAAAATGGTCATATTCATCAGCAAATTTCTCGTACATTTTATGCTCCTTGCTCCTCAATCAATGCCTGGCAGTTTGGGCAGTAATGCGTGCCGCGCTGGCCTACCAGCTTCTTTTCAATTACTGTCCCGCAGACTTTGCATGGCTCACCAGCGCGCTGGTAGACATTGAAATAATATTGAAAATCTCCCCCACGATACACCCAGTCAATGCTGGCGCCGTTACGGCGGATGCCTTCCTCCAAAACGCTGCGAATAGCACCTAAAAGCGTACTTGCCTGGGTTTGGGTTAAGTTACCCGAATTTTCATTCGGATGTATTTTGGCAAGAAATAGAACCTCATCCGTGTAGATATTGCCTAAACCAGCCAGAAAATGCTGATCCAGCAAGAGAGGTTTGACCTGCCGATGGGTAGCTTGCAGCATGGCAAAAAACTGTTCCACTGTCAGCTCTGGGTCTAGTGGCTCTGGACCTAATTTTGCATAAACCTGTTGAACATCCATTACAAACCAAACCCTGCCAAATTTGCGAGTGTCGTTAAACACCAAGCGCCAACCGCTTTTAAAGCGGATATGCAGCCTGTCATGCGGATCAGGCAGCGCTTGTAAATCTTCCTGAACGAGGTACAAGTCTCCACTCATGCGCAGGTGGACCAGCAAATGACCTTCATTAAGGTCAAACTGTAAAAATTTGCCCCGGCGCTGCATGCCTTTGATGGCCATGCCTGGCAGTGTTTCTGTAAAGCTTTTTACATCCGGTTCCTGGATAGTCTTCGCCCAGTAAACCTGCACAGACTCAATCACCTGGCCGATAATACTCGGCTTATCTGCATCGGCACGCACCAAGTTGCGCATGATCGTCTCTACTTCGGGCAGTTCGGGCATTTTTTCCTTGAATTCAACTCAAAATCATTGATTTAAAATTTTACCCCATCCTTGCGGGTGGGGTAATTAAGGTTTGGTAAGTAAGTGGTTATTCGTTGAACATGGCCCCGACGCTGCGGCCTTGGTTTGCGCGCCGGATCACTTCGGCTACCAGCGGCCCAATTGAAAGCACCGTAATGCGGTTGCCAAATTTTGCCAGGCGTTCTTTTTCAATCGGGATGGTATTGGTAGTAACAAATTCTTTAACAGGCAGCTTGGTCAGGCGTTCAATTGAATTTGCAGAGAGCACCGGGTGGATGAAAACCATGTAGATGTCTCTTGCGCCGGCTTCTTTGATAATGTGCACAGCTTCGCACATTGATCCGCCGGTATCAACCTCATCATCAATCAAGATCACATCGCGGTCCTTGATATCGCCAATCACAGCCATCGCTTCGGGTTTTTCTTTATTGTCCGTGCGCCTTTTTTCTATGAATGCCAGCGGGATGTTGAGGGCTTGGGCGTAGCGGCGACCATTCTTTGCAAAACCGAGATCAGCAGTCATCATCACTGGCCGGGTGAGGCTGTCCATTTTTTTTACTAGAAAAGGCTTGATGATGTGATAAGCGGAAAGTACATCGCCGGGAATCGAGAAAAAACCCTGGATTTGGCCGGCATGCAGGTCCATGGTCACGTAGCGGTCTGCACCAGCAATCTGGATCATGTCCGCTACCAACCTGGCGGTAATGGGCACGCGGGGCTGGTCTTTGCGGTCTGAGCGGCCGTAGCACATATAGGGTACAACGACGGTGATGCGCCCGGCTGAGTCAAGTTTGAGCGTCTGGGTCAAGATCAGAAGTTCCATCAAGTTTCGGTGCACAGGGATGGAGGTGGTCTGGATGATATAGCAATCCTGGCCGCGCACGCTGGCATGCAGCTTGACAAACAGGTTGTCGTTGGTGAACTGGATGATATCCCTGCCGCAAAGCTGCAACCCTAAGTAATCTGAAATTTCTTGTGATAAATCGGGCGATGCAGTGCCTGCAAATAAGCGGATGTTCCCATATAACAAATCATGTCTCATGTGCGGTGAAGCCATTTATACCTGCCTTTTAAATATTTTCTTTATCAGTATCCCATTCTTTTCGTAATACACTCATCACGATGATGTCATAATAATGGCCATGTTGATAATGAGCCTCTCGTAAGCGGCCTTCTTCTTTAAATCCACATTTCTTATAAGCGCTGATGCCGCGTAAGTTCTTCTCGTAAACAACCAACCAGATGCGGTTGAGGTTTAGCGTCTCAAAGCCGTGTTTGAGCAGCACTTTCATTGCTTCGCTGCCATAGCCCTGGTCCCAGTAGTCTTTTTCCCCGATCATGATGCCCACTTCGGAATGGCGCGGCCGCCAGTGTATGTCCAGAAACTGTATATTACCAATTGGCAGCCAATAAGGCAGGTCCTGCTCATCATTTTGCCTGATTTCAATCACGTGCACGTGGTTTTCAATGGGTGTGGCAAGCATGCGTTCATACCATGCTTCCTCTTCTGTAATGGAAATCGGGTAATGTTGGATGAGGTTCTCTGTCACGTCAGGGTCGTTAATCCATTTATGGAAAAGCGAAATATCGCTTTTCTCAGCCGCTCTCAGACGTACTCTCTCTCCATATAAATAAGGCATTCTGCTCCTTTAAAATTTATGGCTGCAAGCGGTTTGGGCCCCTGAAGAGGTACACCGCTTCGCGAATATTGGGCAAATCCAGCATGACCATCAAGAATCGGCTCAAGCCAAAACCAAAGCCGCCGTGTGGCGGGCAGCCATAGCGGAAATAATTCAGGTAATTTTGAATCGGCTCTAGCGTCAGCCCTTTTTCAAGCGCCTGGTCCTTCAGCACCTCGTAGCGGTGCTCCCGCTGCGCACCGGTGGTGATTTCCAAGCCCTTGCCGAGCAGGTCAAAGCTCTTGGTCAGTAGTCTGTTATCTTCATGCACCATATGGTAAAAAGGCCGCACGGTAAAAGGCCAGTCGGTAACAAAGACATAATCATTGTCAAATTTTTCTTTGACGTATGCGCCTAATGCCCGTTCAGCACCGGGGTCAAGGTCGCCTTTTCTTTCAGGCGGCAGCTTGTAACCGATGCTTTTCAAAATCTCGTAGGCTTCTGCCATTTTCATACGCGGGAAGGGCACCTTGGGCACAACCAAATCAACATCAAAGGTGGCTTTAATTTGTGCATCGTGCACTTCTTTGACTTTGGTGTAGGTATATGCCAGCCAGTTCTCAAGGAAAGCCATCACATCTTCGTGACTTTCTACCCAAGACATTTCCATGTCCACCCCGGTAAATTCGGTCATATGGCGTGAAGTAAAGGAGGGGTCAGCGCGAAAGACAGGCCCTATTTCAAAAACGCCTTCAAAACCCGCTGCCATGGCCATCTGTTTATAAAATTGCGGGGACTGTGCTAGGTAGGCAGTGGTTTCAAAATAGCCTAGGCTAAAGAGCTCAGCACCGCTTTCGCTGGGGGCACCCATGATCTTGGGAGAATGCATCTCGATGAAACCATGCTCAATCCAATAATCCCGCATGGCTTGTTCTGCGGTTGTCTGGATCTCGAAAATTAAGCGGTTGCGCTCGCGTCTCAAATCCAAATAGCGCCAGTCCATGCGAAAGTCTTGCTCAGGCAGGTTATCTGAAAAAGGTTCAAAAGGCAGCGGCAATTCTGCATTGTTCTCGATAGCCAAATTTTCCAGCTGCACTTCTAAACCGCCCAGTTTAACGATGGGGTTTTCAACCACCTTACCATAAACCGTCAAAGCCGATTCGGTGCCAATCGTGGAGACCAGTTCTGCCAGCTCAAGGTTGCCTTTCTTCCAATGTGCCACCTGGGCCTGGCCAGTTTTATCGCGCAGGATCAGGAATTGCATGCTTTTTTGATCTCTCAATGTGTGCAGCCAACCTTGAATTTTGACACTTTCGCCAATCTTTGCGGGTAAATCTTTAATTAATGTGCGTTCCATTCGTGCACTCCAATAAAAATTAGGATAATACTTAATTATAAGTCAATAATTTTTCAAGCGCTTGGTGAGGTGAAATTTTTCTTTGCTGAAGGGCTAGCATAACTTCCTCCAGTCTAGCTTCTGGCATTTGTGCCAGCCATCTTTGGGTAAGGTGCTCACGGATCAAGCCTTCCATCTCCAGGGCAAGATTTTCCTTGTCACGCATTGCCCAGCCCTGCCCGCGTTTGAGGTAGGCTAAATGGTCTTCAATAGCTTGCATCAACTCATCCAACCCGTTGCCCTCAGTGGCAATGGTTTGCACGACTGGCGGCGTCCAAATTTCAATTTCCTGGCTCTGCTCGGGTGCTGTGGTGGGGCTTTCCAACGCATTAAAAAGGTGCTTGCGTGCCATGGGCATATAGTCACCCGGATGTGCCATTTGCAGCATGGCTTTTAAGGCACGCGTGCTGTTTTCCGCACCAGGACGGTCAGCCTTGTTGACCACTAAAACATTGGCAATTTCTAAAATGCCTGCTTTAATGGCCTGGATTTCATCGCCCATACCTGGGGCTTCCACGACAATAACGGTGTGCGCCAGGCTAGCAATCTCCACCTCGGATTGACCAGCACCAACGGTTTCGATGAGTATTATTTCAAACCCAGCTGCATCCAATACCTGTGCCAGGGCGGCCGTGCGGTGTGAAAGCCCGCCCAAAGCCCCGCGTGACGCCATTGAGCGGATGAAAATGCCTTGGTCACCGTGCAAATCGCGCATGCGCACCCTGTCGCCCAGCAGGGCGCCCCCGCTGTAAGGGCTGCTTGGGTCCACCGCGATGATGGCAACCCTGGGCGCTTCCGGTTTCTTTCTCAAATTCATCGCAATACTATTCACCAGCGTGCTCTTGCCGGTACCTGGTGAGCCGGTGATGCCAATCATATGGGCTCTGCCAGTTTGAGGGAATAAGGTTTCGAGGGCAAAGATGCCCTCGGGTGTGTTGTTCTCGACGTGGGTTAACACACGAGAAAGGGCAAGTTTATCACCCGCCCTTAGCTTTTCTAGATAGTATTGAATATCGCTCATGAATTATCTGGCAAACGCCGCCTGGATATCCTCACAAACTTTCTGTGTGCTCGTGCCTGGGCCATAGACAGCTTTGACGCCTGCGCTTAATAAGCTAGGAATATCACTATCAGGGATAATTCCCCCCGCAAAAACCATCACGTCTTCCTGCCCATTTTGGCGCAGTTTTTCGATAATTTGAGGGATCAGGGCATTATGCGCCCCAGAAAGGATAGATAGGCCGACCACATCAACATCTTCCTGCAGGGCTGCTTCGGCAATCATTTCCGGCGTCTGGCGCAGACCGGTGTAAATCACCTCCATACCGGCATCGCGCAGCACCCGGGCAATTACTTTTGCCCCGCGGTCATGCCCATCCAAACCAGGCTTGGCAATTAATACACGAATTTTCTTATCAGGCATAAGTCTCCCTCGGTTTTTGAGTCTTTAGTTGATTATACCGCTTAAGCGCGCTGGTCTCTAATTTTAAACCTTGAAATAACTCTTTATGTAATCGTCTGTGCCTTGCACGGCCACAATTTCACCGTAATAAATGCGGTGATAATCTTTCTTAGGGTATGAATTTTCGATGACCGGATCCAAGAAATGGCTGGGGTCTAAATCTTGCCAGTAAATCTTGACACATTCAATGCTCAATTCAGCTTGTTCAAAAGTTGGTGAAGCGACTTTCGTTGCAGCAGCAGCAGTCAGCTCGGTGGCAGCCTTCTTGTCCACATCCCGTCCAGAGCGGGTGCCTAGGATGTTGAGTGCTTTTTTATGGGCAATCGGGAAGGCAGTTACCGTAAAATCGGGATACTTTTCCATGAATAAATAGGTGTGGCGGGTTGGGCGAACCGCTACCACCACGTAAGGTTTATTCCACATTGTCCCCATGCTCCCCCAGCCAATGGTCATCATATTAAAATCTCCCTGGCTGAAATCGCCGCTTGTCAATAAAAGGGTTTTATTATCAAATAGATCGTGGGGTTGGATGGAAAGGGCAGAGGGGTCAATTTGCTTTAAGTTCATCATTACTCCTTGGTTTCAATTTTTACCTGCAAAAGAGTGCAGACAATTCGTCTAAAATTATATTATAACAAGCCCTCAAAAGCTCCTAATGCTATTAAAAAAGCATCTACAAAGATTCCTGGATTCCCATTAAGATGTCGCTGCGGTATAATCTTTGTTATGTCAGATCAAAAACACACCAGCATCCTTAACGGGGATGCCAGACCCGAAGATCACCTCGACCTGGCCATGCGGCCTAATTCGCTTTCGGAAATGACTGGGCAGCTGCAAGTCAAAGAAAACCTGCTCATCCAAATCCAGGCCGCCAAGCTGCGCGGTGAGCCCTTAGATCACATCTTGTTTTACGGTCCGCCTGGCCTAGGAAAGACTACCCTGGCACACATCTTGGCTGCGGAAATGGGCGTCAACATCAAAATTACGTCTGGGCCAGCCATCGAACGTGCCGGGGACCTAGCTGCCATCCTGACCAACTTGCGCGGCGGGGATATCCTCTTCATTGATGAGATTCACCGTCTTGGCCGCGCGGTCGAAGAGATTTTGTACCCCGCCATGGAAGACTACGCCCTAGATATCGTGATTGGCAAAGGCCCCGCTGCCAAGTCTATCCGCCTCAAGCTGCCGCGCTTTTCGGTGGTTGGCGCTACCACACGCCTGGCACTGCTCACCTCACCACTGCGGGCACGCTTTGGGGCCGTTTACCGCCTGGAATATTACGATGAGCAATCCTTATGTGAGATCATCCGCCGCGGGGCGGGTTTGTTGAATGTGCCTTTTGACGAGGCAGGCGTGTCTGAAATTGCCCGCAGGGCCAGGGGCACCCCCCGCATTGCCCTGCGCATGCTACGCCGCGTGCGCGATTACGCCCAGGTGCGCGCCTCTGGTGCCATTTCTACCGAGGTTGCCAATGCCAGCCTGGAGATGTTGAACGTGGACGAGATGGGCTTGGATGAGATGGACCGGCGCGTCTTGCTGACCATCATCGAAAAATACAACGGCGGACCGGTTGGGCTCAATACCATTGCGGCCTCCGTCAGCGAAGAGTCAGATACCATCATGGATGTGGTTGAACCTTACCTGCTGCAGTTAGGTTTCTTAGAGCGTACTTCCCAAGGGCGCCTGGCAACCCAGTTGGCTTATGAACATTTAGGCTTCAAATACACACTCAGTAATTCCCAGCCAGCGCTTTTTGAAGAATGAGGGGATACATCAACCTGCTAGTCTTACCTTAACAGGGTTTGCTATTACACCCTGGCATTTAAAAAACCATGAAAACCGACGATTTTAACTACGACCTGCCGCTATCTTACATTGCGCAAACGCCTATTGAACCGCGCCACGACTCACGCCTGCTGGTGCTTGACCGAACCACAAACACCATCCACCACAAACGCTTTTTTGAACTGGGGCAAGTCCTCAAACCCTCTGACCTGTTGGTGATCAACCAAACCAGGGTTATCCCGGCGCGCTTGTTTGCCCAAAAGCTTCCTGGCGGCGGCAAAGTTGAGCTGCTACTCCTCCACAAGCAAGCTGATTGCGATTGGGTCTGCCTAGTGGGCGGAAAAGGGCTGCAACCCGGGCAGGCATTGCAGGTCGAAAACGGTCCTAAGGCAGAAATTTTCGAAATTTTACAGGGTGCCCAACGATTAGTGCATTTTGAGGAACCAATTGAACACTATTTCAACACAGCCGGGCATGTCCCCCTGCCGCCTTACATCCACGAAAAGCTAGCGGACCCAGAGCGCTACCAGACCGTCTATAGCAAGCTCCCCGGCTCAGCTGCTGCGCCTACTGCTGGGTTGCACTTTACCCCTCAGCTGATCGATTCGCTAAAGTTATCTGGCATCCGCTTAGCCGAGGTTACCCTGCATGTCGGTTTGGATACCTTTGCGCCCGTCCGTGAAGAAAACCCAGAAGAGCACATCATTCACACAGAGTGGTGCGAACTTAACCAAACCACGGCTGACCTGGTAAACCAAACCAAGCGCGGGGGCGGGCGGGTGATCGCCGTCGGCACCACCAGCGTACGCACGCTTGAAAGCGCAGCTAGCCCATTGCAGGAAGGCGTAGTAATGCCATTTTCAGGGGAAACAAGCCTATTTATCCTGCCTGGTTACAAATTTAAGGTAGTGGATGCCATGATCACCAATTTTCACCTCCCCAAGTCGACCTTGCTGATGCTGGTCAGTGCCTTTGCCGGCCGGGAAACCATCCTGGGGGCATACGAGGTAGCAAAAACTGAAGGCTACCGCTTCTTTTCCTTTGGCGATGCTATGTTTATCCAATAAACCAAGCCATAATATATTATAGAAATCTAATAATAAGTTGATATAACCAAATAGCCTTGATGATATAATGCCATCAGGTAATAGCACAAGATCTTTTTTGCAAAAAAAGTCGAAGGATAAACAAGTATGATGCGTTTTGACCGATTTACCGAACGTGCCCAGGAAGCCGCTACACGGGCTGCCGAAATAATTCAACGCTATGGGCACAACCAAATTGATGCCGAACATATCCTGCTGGCCATGATTGAACAGCCGCAAGGCGTTGTCAGCCAGCTTTTAGACATCTTGAAGATAGACCCTTCGGTTGTAGCGGATCGGCTCGATCTGATCCTTCGCACCACGCCTAAAGCCAGCATCTTTGGAGGCGGCTCAGGCCAAATCTTCATTACGCCACGGGTCAAGATGATCGTCGATCACGCCAACCAGGAAGCCAACCGCCTTAGCGATGAGTACATTTCAACTGAACATCTTTTCTTAGCCATCTTGGGCGAAAAGAATACCCAGTTAGCACGCTTAATGGAAGAATTGGGCATCACCCGTCAGCGGGTTTTGGATGCCATTTCTGAGTTGCGTGGTGGGCAAAAAGTAACTGACCCCAAAGCCGAAACCCGTTACCGCACCTTGGAAAAATATTCTCGTGATCTTACCAGTATGGCCCGCGAAGGCAAATTAGACCCTGTCATTGGGCGTGACACTGAAATCTTGCGCCTCATCCAGATCCTCTGCCGGCGCACCAAGAACAACCCGGTCCTGATTGGTGAGGCAGGCGTGGGCAAGACTGCCATCGTGGAAGGGCTCTCCCAGAAAATTGCCACCAACGACGTCCCTGAAATCTTGATGGGTAAAAAAGTAGTCTCCTTGGATCTTGGTTCACTGATTGCTGGGTCACGTTTCCGCGGTGAGTTTGAAGAACGCCTCAAAGCTTGTATTGAAGAAATTCAGCGCTCAGATGGCGAAATTATTCTCTTTATCGACGAATTGCATACCGTGGTAGGGGCAGGCGCTGCCCAAGGGGCTATGGACGCTTCGAATATGCTTAAGCCAGCCTTGGCACGCGGCGAGCTGCAGTGTGTCGGTGCCACCACCCTGGACGAATATCACAAGCACATCGAAAAGGACTCTGCCCTCGAGCGGCGTTTTGCACCGATTTATGTTGAAGAGCCAAACGTTGAGGACACCATCCAGATGCTTTTAGGCTTACGCGACCGCTACGAGGCACACCACAAGGTTAATTTCTCAGATGACGCCCTAGTGGCAGCGGTCAAGCTCTCCTCGCGTTACGTGAGTGACCGAAAATTACCAGATAAAGCCATTGACCTGATGGATGAAGCTGCTGCGAAATTGCGCGTCGCCTTATACTCCCTTCCTGAAGAGTTGAAAGAAATGAAGCGTGAAATGGACCGCCTGGCTGCGGAAGAAGAGCAAGCAGGGCTGGAACGCAACTATGAACGCGCGGTCAAGATGAAATCTGAGCGTTTACGCCTTGAACAAACCTTTAACGAGCAGCGTGACAAGTGGGAAGCAGAACACAAGCTGGATGAGATTGTAGATGTGGATGATATCGCCCAGGTAATTCACCAGTGGACGGGCATCCCTGTCTCGCAGATGATGGAAAGCGAAGCAGACCGTTTGCTAAAGATGGAAGAGCGTCTGCACGAAAGGATTATCGGCCAGGATGATGCTATTGCGGCTATCTCCGATGCCATTCGCCGCGCCAGGTCGGGCATGAAAGACCCGCGCCGTCCAAATGGCTCCTTCATTTTCATAGGGCCTTCAGGTGTGGGTAAGACCGAGCTAGCAAAAGTGCTGGCAGAGTTCCTCTTTGATGATGAGGACGCCCTCTTGCGCATTGACATGAGCGAATACCGTGAACAGCATACTGTTTCGCGCTTGTTTGGTGCGCCCCCTGGTTACGTGGGCTATGAAGAAGGCGGCCAATTGACTGAAGCAGTGCGCCGCCGGCCTTACCGCGTCATTCTCTTTGATGAGGTTGAAAAAGCACACCCCGAAGTATGGAATGCCTTGCTGCAAATTTTGGATGACGGCAGGCTGACCGATGGCCAAGGACGTGTAGTGGACTTCCGCAACACGGTACTGATTATGACCAGCAACCTTGGCACGGAATTTGTCAGCCAGGGCGGCACGCTCGGTTTCTTGGGCAGTTCTGTCGATGACGACCAAAAAGAAAGCCATGCCAAGATCGAAAAAGCGCTCAAGAGCACCTTCCGGCCGGAATTCCTCAACCGCATCGACGAGGTGATCATCTTCTCTCCCCTCAGCAAAGATCAAATGGTGAAAATCGTCAGCCTGCAAATGCGGGAAATCCGTGAGCGTCTGGATGAACATAACATCGAGATTGAGTTAACCGAAGCAGCCCAACACTGGCTTGCTGATGTGGGTTATGATCCCTTATTTGGCGCTCGTCCGCTCAAGCGTGCTCTGCAGAAGCATATCGAATCACCCCTCTCAACCAAACTCTTGGAAGGGGTCTTCAAAGAAGGAGATATTGTTGTCGTCGATCTAAAGGACGAAGAAATCGAATTCCATAAGAAAGAATAAGCCATTACAAACAAAAAAAATAAGGGACTGCATGCCAGTCCCTTTTGTTTTTAAACCGTTGTAATCGAATTCTTTACTTATGATTTAGGGCTTGCGTTTGATGATAACCACTGAAATATCGTCCAATAGCTCAGACCCTCCGGTAAATGCATTAATCTCGGCCAGGATAATTTGCAGCAGCTGTTTGGCGCTTTGACCAGGGTTGGCATTGATCACCTGGAGCAGTCGCTGCATGCCAAAGAAGGCTCCGTCCTTACTCTCTGCCTCTGTAATCCCATCCGTGTAAATGACCAGCGTATCACCTTTCTCAAAGGCAAGCTCAGCTTCCTGCCAAGTTTCATTTTCAAACAGGCCCACCAAAGTGCCTGTGCGGGTTAGCTGGTGCACCGATTGAGGTTGATTGTTAGCCTGGATAAATATTGGTGGGTTATGCCCAGCGTTGACATAGGTGAACCTGTTTTGCTGTGGGTCCAACACACCGTATACCAGGGTCAAGAAAATACCCTGCTGGGTATCGCTTAGGATGCGTTGATTGACCAGGTTGAGCACCCTGGCCGGGCTGGATTCTTGAATGGCATAGGTGCGGATGATTGTGCGGCTCATGGTCATGTACAACGCTGCCCCGGCGCCTTTGTCGCCCACATCTGCAATGGCAATACCTATTTTCCCGATTGGCAGGGTGATGAAGTCATAAAAATCACCCGAGGTCTCCCTGGCTGGGTCTAAAACAGCAGCAATTTCCCAGCCTTCCAGTTTAGGTACCGAGGCCGGGATGAAACTAGACTGCACTTTACCGGCTTCGTTCAGTTCCCTGGTATTCAAGCGGCTGCGGACGGCTTGTTCTCTCGCAAGTGTATTTGCCCAGCGTAAATTTGCCTCGACTTGGTTTTCGTAGTACACACAGTCCATCGCGTGAAAGTCTTGTAAAGCTTCACGCAACTGTGTCTGAGCTTGGTCTAAGCTTTCGGCTTCGCCCTTTTGGATAAGTGCCTGGGCGAGCTCCAAACGCGTGTGCGCCAGCCACCAGCGTGTTTCCATGTCCGAAAACCGCTCTGCACAGTGCTCGAATCCTAGGATGGCTGCCTCAAAGTCCCCCTTGGCTTTTGCCAGCCTTGCGCTAGTCAGCATGACTTGTGTCTTTTGAAACAGCCCGGGTAATTGCCCAGCGACTTGTTGCGCCTTTTGCCACAGGTCTTCTGCCTTAGGGTAGTCTTTTTTATAGGCAAGACCAAGGCTGAGTAAGTCTAATATCTCGGCCTCTGCTGCGGTCATATTGGGGTTAGCCAGCGCATCGTCCATCATAGCCACGGCCATGTCAATATTATTCTGCGAAGCGCTTGGGTCTCCAATTAGAACCTGCGCCATCAACACATCAGAAAGGCGGTAATTGCCAATCAGCACTTCCTCATCCAGGCCTAACTGGCGTTTTGTTTTTATGTAATCCAATAGTAGGGCGATGGCCGTTTGAAAATTGCCTTTTTGTCGTTCAATTTCTGCTTCCATGAGCGGTAATGTCGATAGGTACTCAGGTTGTTCTGTTTCCCTTTGGGCTAATGCCTTAATTTCAGTTATTTGCAGGATAGCTTCATCGAAATTGCCCAGCAGGATTTCACTGTGGATCAGGGTCGTTTTAGCGAAAAGTTCATCAATCGAGCCGTTACTGCGGACGCCGAAATCCAAAGCATTGTGCCGGTATTCATGGGAACGGCGTATTTGGCCTAAGTTTTCAACCACCGCAGCTAAATTCATATATGCCCTCGCTGCCGTACTGTTGAGCTGATGCTTTTGAGCGAGTGCAATAGACTTCTCTAAGACTGTAATGGCTGCTTGTGGGGCAAGGGTGGGTAAGATCCCCAGAGTTGCTAAAATCTCAGCCTGCACGTCCACAGCTTTCAACTTTTGAGCCATCCTTAGGGCTGTTTCGCAAGCCTTTTGGGCTTGCTCCATCTGTCCGTTAAAGTAATACGAACGCCCGCATTCATGGATCAGGTAGGCAATGTCGGCACTTTCGCCTTTATCCTGCACTTTTTTCATGCCTTCCAGGCAGCAAATCAGGTTTTGGTCCAGGGTATCGCTCCACCAGGCTGCTCGTGCCATCCAGGCGTACAAGCGTGCCACTCGGTCAAAATTGCCAAGGCGCTCGTAAATCTGGGCAGCTTCCTTCCAGGTCGCAATCGCCTCTTCGTGTTTAGATTGCGCATCCAGTGCTAAGCCCAGGTCAGCTAACAACTGTGATGTCTGGATTTCGTCATCAGCCAAGGCTAAGGCTTTGCGCAAGAGCATGGATGCCTCGTGGTTGGCATGCTGCTGGAGGGCTTTTTGGCCAGCCTGCTGGTAGTAGCGGGCAGCCAATGCAGGTTTTTGTGCATGTAAAAAGTGATATGCTAGCTGTTCAGCAACTGATTCGAAATTATCCTGGTTTTCTTTCTCAAGCGTTTCACCAATTTTGAGGTGCCATTTACTCCTGTCTTCAGGCGAGAGTGCCTGGTAGACAACTTCCTGAAGCAAGGCCGGTTGGAATTGGTACACAGGGTATGGACTAGCTTTGATCAATCGGATCAAGCCATTTTTCTCCAAGATGCCCAGGTCTTTGCGGATGCTGGCTGGGTCACGTTGACCGCTCAATGCATCCCTCAGGGTTAATTCTGCGAAAGTCTTCCCAAAAATACAGGCTACTTTGTAAATCTGCTGAACCTCAGGCGGTAAGCGGTCAAACTCAGCTGACATCATTGTACAGACCACCTCAGGCATATCTTCTATGCCAAGTTCACCTTGAATGATCCAACCTTGGCCCGATTGCGTAATCTTGCCGTTGGATAACAATTTCTTCGTCAGTGTTGCAGTGAAGAGCGGGTTGCCTTCAGCCAGGTAATAAATAAAATTGGCTACTGGGGCAGTATCCAATTCTGTCTGTAGGATATCAGCGATCAAGGTTTCAGTCTCGTCGACCGAAAGCCGATCAAGCGCAATCCTGACAACCTGGTTGCCGAGGCTTGATTCTAAGCGGTTAATCAACTGCCACCCTTCGCTCTGGTATTCTGGCCGAGTGATAAGGCAGGCCAAGATCGGCGCTAGGCTTGTTTCTGCGCAAAGCTCAGCCAGGATATGCGCTGAGTGGGCGTCAGCATGATGCAAGTTATCAATCACGATCACCAAGGGATTTTCGTTGGCTAATCGCTCCAAGATGCGCCGCAGCATTTCATTTAATTTGATTTCGATATGCTCTTCAGGGAGTGTAGCTGCTGCTTGTTCACCTATATAGGTGACTGTCAGGAAATCTTTCAGGTTTTGTAGGTCAAGATCTGCAGGGCAGGCTTTAAGCCTGGTTAAACCTTCCAACAATTGCCCAGGCAGTCCATCGTCTTGCTCGGAAAAGTCCAACCCCACCAGTGAGGCCAGCAGTTCGAGGGTCAAGCGGTGAGGCAGGTTTTTTCGATACGGGCAGGCACTGAGCTCTACCCAGCGCACCGCATCGGCGCCGGGTTGCTTATTAAAGTGTGCTTGCCAGGCCTGCAACAGGCTGCTTTTACCCACCCCGCTTTCACCGATCAAGACTGCCGTGCGGCCAATGCCAGCCAAGAGCAGTTCCCCCAGTGTGTTTAAACGGGTCAAATTCTTCTCTAAGTTGAGGTTTACTAAGCCTTCATGCCTGGTTGTATGGGTTGGATCAAAGTGCCTAATTTCCCACCACCCTTCTAAGGCGGTTGAGGGCTCAAGTGCTAATGCGGGTGAGCTGTGCCGCAGCATAGGCAGGGTATCTTTACTTATTAGCCATTTGCCTGCTGGTACCTTGCTAGTAATTTCAGTTAATTGTTCAATGACCTGCGCCTGCTCCAAAAATTGGTAAGTCTGGCCTTGATTGAGCTCAGAAACCGTGACCAATTTTGAATCCAGCAAAATACTGAAGGGAGGCATCTCACCAGGTTTTTTCACGCTTGCGCCTGGTACTAATAGTTCATGGGCGGCTCTTAAGACGCGCTGCGCGAGGTCTTCGTAAGTTTTGGGAAGGCCAAACAGGGCAATTAACCCCTGCTCCTCATCCAGGAAAATGCTCCCGCCATAAGCTTGAATAATCTCCAGGAATTTCCCTTTGCGGCTCGCTGGAAAATTTCCTGCTGAATCCCCATAGCTTCCTTTTCCAAAAACGAGGTTCAGGAGAATGATCCTGCGCTTCATTTTAATAAAATGAAAGACCGCATCAGATTCTTGATTATTAATCATAAATTTGCCTAAGCTCTCATTTTAAAAAATCTGGTCGGAAAGCTCTCCCAAGGCAGCACCACTAGCCTTGCAGCGGCTAGCATTGGGCAGTTTTTTGGTGTGGCAGTAATAATTGACATTTTTGTTTTCCAGGAAGTGAACTCTCTCCCTGGTTATAATAAAATTCTATCATTAATGAAGGTTTAATCTCACCACCCATATACAAAATGCATAAGCTTTTGCATTTTTCACTCGCTTGCTGTAAACAAAACGATTAACTGCGTGAAACATGATTTATACTTGGCGTATGGATAATCATCTTCAATCGATTCTTGCCCTGCTTAAAGAGACCACCCTTTTCAGTGCCTTAGACGATCAATCGTTGCAGATGCTTGCATCACAATGCCAGCTTATCAGCTGTGAAAGGGGGAAGCGGTTGTTTGAGCCTGGTGACCTCACCCAGGGTTTGTTGATCCTCGAAAGCGGACAGGCAGCCCTGGTAGACCCCAAAAAACCAGGCGACCGTCTTCTGCTTGAAAGGGCTGACTTTGCCGGAGAGGAAGCAGCTTTCCTCCAGCCCAAACGCGCTTACGGGCTGGTCATAAAAGAACCCAGCCAACTATTGGCAATTTCCAATGAAAATGTTCAAGAATTAGTCACAGCTCACCCCGAGGTGCAGAAAAATTTGCGCATTCTAGCCCAAAGCCGCAAGATGAGTTTGAAATTACCCATGCCCTGGTTAATTAAGGATGAATACATCCACATCATGACCCGCAAGCACCCCTTCTTTTTATTAATGAGTTCGTTCTTGCCCATCCTGGCATTTGCACTCTTTTTCCTGTTGGTATTATTTTTGTCTAAATTTCTAACCCCTTTTCAGAGTCTTATACTCTTGCTTGGCGGTTTCGTCCTGAGCGGGCTGTGGCTGGCTTGGAACATCAACAACTGGGCAAATGATTTCTACATCATCACTAACAAGCGCATGGTATGGGTGGAACGCGTCTCAGGTCTATATGATAGCCGCCAGGAAGCCCCGCTCAGCACCTTGCTCTCGGTTGGCACGCGCAAAACTCGCCTGGGCAACCTGGTCGGCTACGCCGATTTGATGGTGCGCACCTTTGTGGGTGAGATTCGCTTCTCCCGCATCAAGCATGCCGCGGAAATTGGCAGGCTTATTGAAGCGCACTGGCAGAACGTCAAAGCCACAAGTCTACAAGACGAAAACCAGGCTATGCTGACAGCTCTAAAAAGGAAGTTAGCATCAGCGAACGAAGATACCACCCCGCTGGGTGAGCGTGAGCAGACTGCACGAAGCCAGGTCAACTTAATCCCGCCTGCCCGTGAAGCTACTTTCTTTGAGTGGTTGTTTGCTGACTTTCTCAAAGTCCGCTACGAAGTGGGCGGTACGATCATTTACCGCAAGCACTGGTTCATTCTTATCAGGCAAACCTGGCTGCCCTTGCTCATCTTCCTAACCGCTTTAGCGCTGCTTGGGGCGGCGGTTACCTATAACTTAATCCTATTCTCCCGGTCGGCAAGCCTGGCAATTTACGGGTTTGCGTTCCTGGCGTCCTTCTTGTGGCTGCTTTATCAATACATCGACTGGCGCAATGATACCTTCCAGCTCACCTTAGACCAGGTCATCGACATAGACCGCAAACCTTTAGGCAAGGAGTTACGCCGCGCAGCCCCGCTGGAAAACATCCTCAGCATCGAGTATGAGCGCCGCGGCATCTTTGCCCTGCTGTTCAATTTTGGCACGGTCTACATCACGGTTGGTGCCACGCAGTTGACTTTTGACTATGTTTATAACCCATCCGAGGTGCAGCAGGACATTTTTGCCCGCATCGGTGCGCACTTGGAAGAAAA
The DNA here is from genome assembly GCA_040768105.1 of Anaerolineaceae bacterium. Taxonomy (GTDB): domain Bacteria; phylum Chloroflexota; class Anaerolineae; order Anaerolineales; family Anaerolineaceae; genus JAXGNE01. The sequence continues at coordinate 95,607 of JAXGNE010000008.1, read as the reverse complement.
ACGTCTCTACAACCTCAACGAAGAACGCGAACGTGTCTCTGAGTGGTTTAAAGCCTACCACCAAACAACCCACTCCGAACCTGACCTAGGTGATGCTTCTACAAAGCCAATTCAAAAGACCCAGCCCAATGAAAATGTGGACAAAAAATGGTAAAATTTGGCTGGAGTAAAAAATGAGTATTCTTGAAATAAAAACATTTCCTGACCCGGTTTTACGCGTCAAAGGAAAACAAGTTAAAAATTTTGATAAGGAATTCCAAGCCCTGGTCGATAACATGGTTGAAACCATGCGCGATGCCCCGGGTGTTGGTTTAGCTGCGACCCAAGTTGGCGAGTCGCTGCAGCTAGCAGTCGTTGAATTTGGTGATGAAGCGGACGATAGCGTTCTCAAAAAGCTGTATGTAATCGCAAACCCTGAAATTACCAAGCCATCTGAAGAGACGATTACTGACGTAGAAGCCTGTTTATCCGTACCCGGTTTGGCAGGTGAAGTGGAACGCCATGAAAGCCTGGTCGTCAAAGCCCAAAATCGACATGGGCAACCCTATAAAATTATTGCCAAAGGCTGGTTGGCACGCATTTTCCAGCACGAGATTGACCACCTTAACGGTGTCCTTTATATCGACCGCGCCATTAATCTTTATCAGCCCACCCCCGAGCAAATGGAAAATATCCGCGACTGATGTACCTGACCAGGCTTTCCCTGACCAATTTCCGAGCCTTTTCCCGCCTGGATTTAGACTTTCCAAGGCGGATCATTTTGTTATTTGGCGCCAATGCGCAGGGCAAAACCAGCATCCTTGAAGCGGTTTCTTTTTTAGCCACCTTTTCCTCTTTTCATGCTAGCAATGAACGGCAGTTGTTAAATTTCAATATGCCCGAGGCGACCCAAATGGTGGGCAGGGTTTTAGCCGAATACCAGCGCGCATCAAAAAAGCACACCTTGGAAGTACGCCTGATCTTAGAGCGCAATGGCACGGCCGCCTCGCCGCGTTTTAGAAAAGAAATCCTTTTGGATGGGGTCAAACGCCGCGTAGGGGATGTGCTTGGCCATTTCAACGCGGTGATCTTCCTGCCGCAAATGGCCCGCATCATCGAAGGCAGCCCCTCAGACCGACGCCGCTATGTAGATGAATTACTGGCTCAAATTGTCCCGCATTACGGGAAACATCTCTCTGACTATACCAAGGTGCTTTCACAGCGTAATGCTTTGCTGAAGATGCTCTCAGAGCAGGGCGGGGATGCACGCCAGTTAGAAGTTTGGGATGACATGTTAGCCAAACACGGCGCAGCCATCATGCATGCCCGCATTCAAGCCCTGGACGAATTGGAGCTGGTTGCCCGCCGGGTCCACCAGCAACTCACCCACGGCGCAGAAATTTTGCGCTTATCCTACCAACCCGCCTATGAACCCCTGCCGCAGCCTAAAGGGCAGCTGCTGCTGCCAGTGGATGCTGCGCTCGACCGGGGTAAGCTTAAAGCGGATGAAATTCAAACTGGCCTCAAGAAGGCGCTGCATGCCGCTTACCGCGAAGATATCTCGCGTGGGCTGACCACCTTGGGCCCTCACCGCGATGACCTGCGCTTTCTCAGTAACCAGATCGACCTGGGGGATTTTGGCTCGCGCGGGCAGTCGCGCACTGTCTTGCTGGCGATGAAGCTGGCAGAGGTGCAGTGGATGCACCAGAAAACAGGCGAGTGGCCGGTCTTGCTGCTGGATGAGATCATGTCTGAGTTAGACCCCCAGCGCCGTGATGACCTGCTCACAGCTTTAGACCAGGTAGAGCAGGGGCTGATCACCTCCACAGACCTTGATATGTTTGAAGACGCTTTCGTTGCCAAGCATGACACTTGGCTGGTTGAGGGTGGCCGCGTCCTTCCCCAAATAAAGCAGTAAAAAATTTTAGCAAAATTTTTGGCAAGTGTTTTGTTCTGCTTGCCTTCTAAATCATCTGTTTGAATATCCAGGCTACGAGGTCTGTGACAATCTGCTAAATGAGCCTGGTTTTACTACATGCCTTGTTACCTTCAACAGGAAATAACAGGCTGCCTCGTAATACTTGAGGCAGCCTGTGATCGCCTTAAGGTGCTAACCTAAATAGTAGTAAAAGCCGATATTCTGGAAAATATTTTGTCCAGGCGATACATTGAATTGAATCGGCATCGGGGTAGAAATATATTCAGTTGAGTTGATCCCCAGGCAGTATGTCCCCGGTGGAACTGTGAAGCTGAAAGAACTGCCTGTAACTGACCCAAAGGCTGTACTGCCTATACCGCAGGGGCCGTTCCAGAGCGTGAAGACCCTTGGTGCATCATAGTCAATGTCAACAGGATCGCGCACACCATTGTTGTTATAATCCCAAAAAATTCTGCCAGAAATGGTACCTGGTGTTATGTTTGGTGGCGTTGTCGGTTGGGGTGGCGTGGTTGCAGTCGGTTTCGGCCTTGTGCACATACCAGGGATATCTGTCGTTGGATCAAACATGAAAGTCTCGCGGCAGGTACTGTCGGTCAGGTTGAGGGTCTTGAGCGGGTACTTGCTGCTGGCTGGGTAAGGGGAGCCTGCCTCTGCTTCAGACAGGTGATCATTATGTTCAAAAAGACCAACATCTGGCATGCTGCCAAAAGCCCAGGTGCCCCAAAGGAAACGCCCAGGTGAGCCAGCTAGGCTGCGTTTCACGGCAATGTCAACAATGATGTCACCACCTGTACGTTGCCGGCACCACAACCCGTCCGGGTCGCTCAGGTTTTCCAGGCTGAAGATGACCTGGTCGTAACCATTCCCGCTGCTGGAAGACTCTGCGCTGGAAGGGGCATAACCGCCCACGTCGTTGTTGCTGTCCTTATAAGCGCTTGCCTTTTCTACAGCCCAGCCGGCCTGGTCCGGTTCGGAACACAAGAAAAGATAATCTCCCCGTCCATCCAGATCTGAGTCGATTTCTGCCCCGTAGGTGCCTGGCAGGTTATTACCCTCCAAGTTTGTCCCTTCCAGGTAAATGCTGAAATAAAAGAAATTGGGGTCTGAAGAGATTTCGGATTTTTGAATGTCGATATCCGGGTGATAGAGCATATCGTTTTCGGTGAAGGGGCGCTCATACAGGTTTTTATAATAATCGTCCCCTCCTGGTGCCTTTTTTTGTTGTGCCATACCGCTGGAGTCGGTATCATAAAACCAGCGGTGAACCCAGCCCGGCTCACCGGCATTCATTGCATGCACAATCGCCGTTGCGGTTGGTATTTCCATTGTGGCTGTAGGCAGCTCAGGGGTAGGCTCTTCGGATGCCTGCTCTACGGTTGCTTCTGCCTCGCTTGGCTGCTCAACGACTGGTGCTTCCACAACCTCTGCGATAGCAGTTTGCGTCAAGCCCAGGTAAAATTCCATCGCAACCGCGGTTTGCAGCTCTGGAATGGGGTCACCAGTCTGCTCAGGGGTAGGCACGTTACAGCCCTGCAGCGTGAAGACAATCACAATGATTGCGACTGCGCTCAGCCAGGGTTTTAGCAGTTTCTTCATCTTAACCTCCTTTTCGTTGTATCAATGAAGCGCTTTTTTTCTATTGTGGGGTGACTATTTCTTTAATTAATTTTAACATCAAATTTAAAAAGTCAAGCGGATTAAACTGAATTATGGACACCTATTTTCAATTTATAATGATGTTATGGAAATAAAGAACTGTCACTCGATAGGGTGCCTGAAGTTATGGGTTGCCCGCCTTCTCATCGCGGCTGTTTTAGGCTGGAATTTACAAGCAGCCATATTCTTGCTCGCCAACCCTGCCCAATCGGCAAAAGCATTTGCGTTGGCTGATCAGCCAGGAGAAACTGCGGTCATTGGCGTTGCCATCTTATTCTTGATGTGGCAGGTGCCCTACTTGTTTGCGCTTGCCCATCCTTTGCGCTTCAAGCTCTCACTGATCCAGGCCTTAATAATGCAGGCCATTGGCTTGCTAGGTGAAAGCCTGCTGCTTTCACGCATCAGCCCAGATTATCCCAGCCTGCGGGTTAGCATCACCCGCTTTGTCATTTTTGATGCAGCGGGTTTGGTCCTGCTGCTGGCAGCCTTGCTGCTTGTTAGGCTGCCCAGTCACCAAAGCATAAAGTCGACCGAAGGCGCAGTCCTTCCGGATCCTTAGTTAAAAGAGGCCGAAATGATAAAAGAGCTTGTATTAAAAAATCGCAGCTACCGCCGCTTTGACGCAAATGTGCTTGTGAACACACAGACCCTCTATGACCTGGTTGAATTAGCGCGTATTTGCCCAAGCGCAGCCAACCTGCAGCCCATAAAATATTACCTTTCCAATTCTGCAGACCTAAACGATATCATCTTCTCAACGCTGGCCTGGGCGGGTTACCTCAAGGATTGGGCTGGTCCCCAGCAGGACGAGCAGCCATCTGCCTACATCATCATCTTGGGCGATAAAAGCATCAAAGCTGACTTTGGCATTGACCCGGGCATCGTTGCGCAAACCATGCTTTTAGGTGCGGTAGAAAAAGGCTTAGGGGGCTGTATGATTGCTTCCGTCCGCCGCCAGGAATTGCACCAGGCGCTAAACCTGCCAGATGAACTTGAGATTGTTTTGGTAATTGCCTTAGGCAAGCCAGTAGAAACGGTGGTACTCGAAGACCTGCCCACAGATGGCAGCATTCGCTATTACCGCGATGCCCAGCAAGTGCACCACGTGCCTAAACGCAGTTTGCAAGACCTGATCGTTTCTTAAAGTAAATATTTTTTAGGGGGTGTAGCAAATAGCGTAGGTTTCTACCACCTGGTCGCTCGCCAGTGGGTTCACTAACCAGTTTTGCCATCCATCAGCTAAGGGACTGGACCCCAGCAGCACCAATCCCTGTGGAAAATCAAACCCGCCACCGGTGAGGATCGCTGCGTTGGGGCAGTAAGCAGAACATGCTGCTGTGCTGTTCCCTTTCACGGTTGTGGAAGCGCTATAAGCGTTTGTTTCTCCCACCAAGCCAGAAAGGCAATTAGCGATCACCGTGAAAAGTTTGTTTTCCCCGCTGTTGTTATAAACCGTTGCTTGCCAGCCGTTGTTTTTTATGGTCGAGTTTATCACTGTCATGTTGACATCCATGTAAAAGCCGCCCCCGCTCACCAAAGATCGCCTGGGGCAGTTAGCTTGCACGCTATCACTGCTGTATGCTGGCACCTCTACCTGCCGAACAGAGGTGCTACTCTCACCAGGCGCATTCAGCAGGCAATTAGCATAAGCGGTCAGCACTTTGCTGGCACTTGAGATATTGATAGCTTCAACAATCCAACGATTGCCATCAGGGCTGCTGGCAAGCGCCAGCAAATCAGGGTCCAGAAAGAAGCCACCCCCAGTCACCAGGCTGCCAGCCGGGCAGGCAGCTGCTGCTGAGGCAATTTGCCCGCCTGGGATGGCAACCTGTGCAGACCTGATCTCTGTTGTCAGGGATGTTTCAGTTTCGGTTAGCGTAGGGGTGATGGTGCTTGTCTCGGTCGGGGTATAGGTGTAGGTTTGGGTTGCGGTAGCGGTGTTAGTGGCTGTCGCTGTTGGTGTGTTCGTCCTGGTGGCAGTGGGCGTGGGTGTCCGTGTTTTGGTAGGCGTTGCGGTGGGGGTGTTGGTCCTGGTTGGGGTATTCGTATAGGTAGCTGTGCTGGTTGGCGTGGCCGTATTCGGTTGAGGGATTTTGATGGTGTAAGTAAGTTCTGGACCAAACAGGATACCGTCATCCGTTAGAAGGCGCCAGGACCCTGAGTAGGTGCCCGGGTACCTTGGGGCAATTAGGCTCAGCGAGATATCTGTAGTGCTCTCGCCATTTGTAATAGGCAGTGCCAAGGGTGTGGTGCCGCCCAGCAAATCCCCGCTAATAAAGACTAACTGGAATCCAACCCAATCACAGCTGCCCTCATTTTTCACCCGCCAGGTCTTGATGAAGGTAGAACCGGGTACCATGGTGGCGTTAGGCGGGATGGTGACGTCTTCCACAAAACTGGCTTGGATAGTGCAGCCCCCGATTGGGGTCGGTGTGGGTGTTTGGGTTGCTTGGCTGCCAGGCGTTGGGGTGGGCGTATCAAAAGGCTGCCCCGGTTCGCTGCTGACCAACACGGACACTTCAGCAAATGCCGATTTTTTGCCCTTTACATCGTAAGCAACCAGGCTGAGCAGCGTTGGCCCCTCAACAGTGGGCACCCAGGCCTGCTCCATGATCAAACTGGTGGGGTTGCCGCTTGGTGGTGAGTCCGAGCGCACCAGGATGCCGTTGACATATAGTTCAACGTGCTCGATTCCTCTTGGGGCGGTGACAATGCTTACTGCGCGCGCATCTTGAAAGAGCGGCACAATCATCCCAGTCGTCGGGAAGCTGAATTCTATGTTTGGATTTTTGGCAGCTTTATTACAAGAGCTAAGAATAAATAATAACGAGAATGCTATGAGAAGAATTGGTTGTCGCTTTTGCTTTGTCATGCGAGAACCCTCGATACTGCATGAAAATGAATCATAACTACCAGCTTAAGTATACTCCGCTTGTGTAAAACAGGGAAAAGAATTTATAGAGGGGCTTAGCCCAGGTTGGTCTATAAGCCGTATTCTGTCAAGAGTATGCATCTATCTCGACTGGGTGTCACCACCCAGCTCCAGCAGTCTACCCGGAAATCAACGGAGACGAGCAGCCTCCCGCGCTCCTCGGAGCGCTTTTTTCCTGCTTGACCTTGCACCGGATGGGGGTTGCCTGGCCGCCATTATTACTAACAGCGCCGGTGGTCTCTTACACCACCTTTTCACCCTTACTCACATCCCTTTCCAGGGACTAAGCGGTATGTCTCTGTGGCCCTGTCCAGAAATTCACATCTCTCCAGGTGTTACCTGGCATCCTGCTCTGTGGTGTACGGACTTTCCTCACCGTGCAGTTTCACGGCGCGCACACTCAACCAACCTGGGCAAGTTCATCATAACGAAATATCCGGCAGGAGTCAAATAATTTTGATCCCGAGCTGTATATTTCTACTAGTGCCGTGTCCTAAAGCAGCAATTTACCCATACTTGGCCCATTTTCTTGTCTTGTCACATGTTGCACTTGATATTCATTAATTTATAGTTAAAATTATTATTGATGTTCATTAATATTTTTTCCTTATCAATCAAGCACCCTGGAGGTCTATAATGCAGCAAACCCAAGATGAAAAACTTACCGAAATTATCGCATCTGCCCACCGCTTAGGCGTGGAATTGGATGAAAAAGAAGCCCGTAACTGGTTATCAGCCATGGATCTTGCCAAAGAAAAGGATGATGACGTTGTATTTGACGTACGCAGTGGCGTTTTTGGGCAAAACATCGCCATGTTGGATTTCAGTCCCGAACGCCTAGCTTATTTTAAAAAGATTGGCGCCTTGGTTGAATTCTATGATGTACCCGGCCAGGTTGAAACAGCCTTAGCCCTCTCAGGTTCTTCTGCGCAATCCAAGATTCAAAGTTTTCCTGGGGATGCTGATTATTTTGAAAGAATCAATATCATAGCGCCTACCCGCGCGGAAGCCTGTCAAATCTTGGGCGAGACGATGCGTAAAAAAGCGCTTGAAACAGCCGCGGGCATTACCTACCAGCTCATTGAAGTTAAATTAGGGTCTTATCCCCAGGATATCCTGGTAAGCGGCAAGCTCCACCCCAAAGGTTCCCCCATTTCTTGGGACCTGACGGGTATTGTCAATGGCAAAATCAGCGGCACCACTTTAGACAGCCAGCCGATCGATGTCACTTGGGAGGAAGCAGCCCAAGACCCCGGCTGGTGCAAACTGGACTGGATTGTAGCTGACCCTATCAAACATACCCTGGCGAACGCCAGCAATATGCTGGATGTCACCTGGGAAGCCCCAGATGGCAGCATTACCCCCCTGGATGGCTATCTCGACCCTTATTATCAGGAAGTGTACCTGCAAGCTGAGTCCATCCCGCTGTTTGGCAAGCTGGCACAACACGTCAGCGCCGATGCCCTGGATGATTATGTCAGGGCTTTGGAAGGAGAAGTCAAAAAATACCTGACCAAAAACCTTAATTACGGCAAAGCTGCCAAGCGCATGTACAATATCTTCCGCCTGACCGGGCGCTACCCCGAAGCCGCCTACTTGCGCGAACTATTTGATGAACCAGCCACACTGCTCTACCAGGTCTGGTCGCTCATCCGCACCCTAGATGACGCGGTGCGGGTTGGGGCGTCGTTTGAAATAGATAAACTGGTTGCACAAACAGACCAGCTCTTGCATGACGTTGTTGAGATTATGGAAGATGACCGTGAGTCGGAATTTGTTAAGCGCTTGCTCAGGTTTAGAGATGCTATTTCAAAACAGGTCAGCGCGGACGAACTGACGCTTGAAGCGGAAGCTGCCCGCGCAGAAGTGATCCAACTGGTCAATAACTTCTTTTATGAAAAGCTAGTTGCACTGCCAACAATCAAAGCTTATATTGAGTCATTCTCGTAAACCTAGGTTTATGGTCAAAATTTAATGCAGATCATGCGCTGTGATAAAATTCTTCGTCGATCAATTTGCAAAATCGCATGAAAACCGCTGGACAAATTGAAATGCATCAGGTAAAATAACAGGCTGTACTTATTGATAAAAGTGTTGGAGGCAGTATTTTGGCTAATATAAAATCACAAATCAAACGTAATAAGCAGAACAAGAAAGCCCGTGTTCGCAATCGTGTTTTCCGGGGTGCCGCGCGCACTTCCATCAAGAAAGCGAATGTGGCGATCAAAACTGGTGATGAAAAAGAAGCAAAAGAGCTTACCTTGAAAGCAATCAAGGCGCTTGATGCCGCTGCGCAGAAAGGCGTTATTCATAAGAATAATGCGGCGCGCAGAAAATCACGTTTGATGAAAAAGCTAAACAGCATCGAAGCATAATATTGTTAGATCTGCTTATAATTTGACATAAGCGGGAGTCTTCAGACTCCCGTTTTGTTTGCCTTAAATTGCCTTTATGGCAAAACTTACATGAAAAAGCAATGTTCATTGGAAATGTTATAATCTCAGGTATGCAGATGGTGAAAAGACATGTTTGAAGAAGAAAAAGCTCTTGTTGAAGGAAAAATTAGCGCATACTGCCAGCAGCAGCAATTGCCAAATTTGCCCTTGGAGTGGCGCGCTATTCCCTTCAGTGGTGAGTGGGGTATGGCCATCCCGCTTTTTGCCCTGGCCGCTAAGGCACAGAGCTTTGATCCCAAATTGCCCATCCCCCAGCGCGCGCAAGCCTTAGCTCAGGATGTTGCCCAAACCCTGCAGGGTCTAAAGGGCTTCAGCCGCATCGAAGCGGTGCGCGGTTATGTAAACTTGTACTTCTCTACCTCTGAGTATGCCCAGCGCGTGGTGACCGAAGTGCTTGAGCACGCCGATGATTTTGGCAGTGCTGACCCGAGCGGTAATAAAACTATGGTGGAATATTCGCAGCCCAACACCCACAAATCCATGCACGTTGGGCATTTGCGCAATGTCATCCTGGGTGGCGCGGTGGCAAACATCCTCGAAAGTGCGGGCGATCAAGTCATCCGTGCCAATTACATCGGCGATATCGGCCTGCACGTTATCAAGTGGCTGTGCAATTATGAGCTGTACCATCTCGGCGAACAGCCCGGCGAGGATAAAACCCGCTGGATGGGTGACCTCTACACCGAGGCGGACCGACGTTTTCATGATGACCCTGGCTTTGAAACAGCCGTACGCAAGTACTTTGCCCGCTGGGACCGCCAGGATCCAGATGTGGTAGCGCTGTGGGAGCAAACGCGCCAATGGTCCCTTGAAGGCTTTTACCAAATTTATGAGGTTCTAGGCGAGCGCTTTGACCGGGTTTATTTTGAATCTGAGGTCGAAGAATCGGGTAAGGTTTTTGTCGACTCGCTGATCCAGGCTGGCTTGGCCATCGATGAACGCCCTGAAGGGCCAGTATACGTCAATTTGGACGAACTTTTAGGTAAAAAAGAAGAGTATCGTGTGGCGGTCGTGCTGCGCTCAGACGGCACCTCGCTTTACGCCACCAAGGAATTGCCCCTGGCGGTGATGAAATTCGAGGAGTATGACATCAATCGTTCCATTTACGTGGTGGACGTGCGCCAATCCCTGCACATGAAGCAGATCTTCAAGGTGCTGGAGCTGATGAACTACCGCTGGTCTGGTAACCTCTATCACCTGGCTTATGAAATTGTCAACCTGCCCGGCAACGTAACCATGTCTTCACGCGATGGCACGATTGTATTACTCGATGACCTGATCCGCGAATCCACCCAGCGCGCACTCGAGATTGTCCACCAAAAGAATCCTGACCTGCAGGAAGAACTCAAACTGGAAATTGCCCGGGATGTCGCGATCGGTGCGATCAAGTACCCCATGTTGGCACGCGAAAACACCAAGGTGGTGACCTTTGATTGGCAGACCGCTTTAGATTTCAATGGGCAATCTGCCCCGTACATCCAGTATGCCCATGTACGCGCTGGTAGCATCCTCCGCAAAGCAGGCATAGAAGCGAGCTTTGACGTGCGCTTTAGTGCTGACCTGGAACCTGCCGAAATCAACCTGGTTGAGCTGCTCAGCAAGCTGCCTGCCGAGGTACTTCGCGCAGCCAGAGAGTTGAAACCCTCTTACCTGGCCACCTATGCCTACGACCTGGCTAAGGCATTCAACGATTTCTACAACCAGTGCCCGGTCTTAAATGCGCCAGGACCCGTCAAAGCCTACCGATTGGCGCTCGTGCGGGCTAGCCGCCACTGTCTAAAGAACAGCTTACACATGCTGGGCATCAAAGCGCCCGATGTGATGTAAAATAATATGATAACAAAATAAGTTTAGGAGGTTTTTTCAATGTCAAAAATTCGCACGATCATTATGGGAGCAGCGGGAAGGGATTTTCATAATTTCAATACCTTTTATCGCGATAATGAATTATATGAAGTTGTTGCTTTCACTGCCACCCAGATCCCCAATATCGAAGGACGCAAGTACCCGGCAGAACTGGCGGGCAAGCTTTACCCTGATGGTATTGGCATCTACCCCGAATCTGAACTGCCGGAATTGGTCAAGAAATTCGATGTCGCCGAGGTTGTTTTTGCCTATAGCGATGTGCCACATACCTATGTGATGCACAAAGCCTCCCAGGTCAACGCCTTAGGCGCAGATTTCCGGATTATGGGCAGCACAGCCACCCAGATCAAATCCACCAAACCAGTTGTAGCCGTTTGCGCAGTGCGCACTGGTTCTGGCAAAAGCCAAACCACCCGCCGCGTATCCCAAATCCTGGTCAAGATGGGTTTTAAGGTTGCCGCAATTCGTCACCCCATGCCATACGGTGACCTCGTCAAACAAAAAGTACAGCGTTTCGCCGATTATAGCGATCTGGATAAACATGAATGCACGATTGAAGAACGCGAGGAATACGAACCACATCTCGATAATGGTGTAATTGTCTATGCTGGCGTGGATTACGAAGCCATTTTGCGCGAAGCTGAAAAAGAAGTGGACATTGTTTTGTGGGATGGCGGGAATAATGACTTCTCGTTTTACAAAACAGACCTCCTAATTGTCGTGGCAGATCCCCACCGCGCAGGTCATGAACTGCATTACTATCCCGGTGAAACCAACGTGCGTATGGCAGATGTATTTGTTATCAATAAGGTTGATACAGCCAATTTAGATGACATCATCACCGTCCGTGAAAACTTGCACAGTCTCAACCCTGAAGCGATCGTGATCGAAGGTGCTTCACCCATCTTTGTAGATGACCCCGAGGCCATCCGCGGCAAGCGAGTTCTCGTCGTTGAAGACGGCCCAACCCTGACCCACGGCGGCATGAAATACGGCGCGGGTTACATGGTTGCCCGTCGCTTTGGCGCAGCTGAAATTGTTGATCCTCGTCCCTTTGCAGTGGGTTCCATCATCGATACCTACCGCAAATACCCTGAAACGGGCAACATTCTGCCGGCTATGGGCTACGGCGAGAGCATGACGCACGACCTGGAAAAGACCATTGCTAACGCAGATGTAGACCTGGTTGTGATTGGCACGCCTATTGACCTCAACCGCATCATCACTATCAAGAAGCCAACCCAGCGTGTGCGCTATGAACTGCAAGAAATTGGCAAACCCACCCTGGAAGACATCCTGCGCAAGAAATTTGGAAAATAAGTTTTGCTGGCAAAATAAGTAAATTTGACAATTCAGGGATCAGGCGTAAGCTGATCCCTGAAATATTTTATAATCAAAGGCATGGCGTGCTGTTAACCCCACACCAGGAGAAATGAGCAATTATGTTTTTAGACACCACCAATATTTATGTCCAATCCGGTAAGGGCGGCAACGGTATGGTGCACATGCACCGTGAAAAGTATAAACCGCGTGGTGGCCCTGATGGCGGCGACGGCGGCCGGGGTGGTAGTGTCATTATTGAGGTCGTACCGACCTTAAACACCCTGACCAAGTTTCATTACAACCAGCGCTTCATTGCCGAAGAAGGCAAACCTGGCGGACCAAATAACCGTTCTGGCAAATCTGCCCCTAACCTGGTCATCCAGGTACCCCCGGGTACGATTGTAATCAACGCTGATACAGAAGAAGTCTTGGGTGACCTGGTTGAAGCAGGCCAGCAATTACTGGTCGCTAAAGGTGGCCGCGGTGGGCGCGGCAACCAGCACTTTGCCTCCTCGCGCAACCAGGCCCCGCTGACCGCCGAAAAAGGTGAGCCGGGTGAAGCGTTCAACCTGCGCCTGGAATTGAAGTTAATCGCCGATGTTGGTTTGGTGGGCGTTCCTAATGCTGGCAAGTCTTCGCTATTGGCCTCGGTCACTAATGCTACGCCCAAAATTGCCAACTACCCCTTCACTACCCTCGAACCTAACCTGGGCGTGGTGGAATTAGCCCACGATAAGACCATGGTATTGGCAGATATCCCCGGCCTGATTGAAGGTGCGCACATGGGAGTCGGGCTTGGATTCGAGTTCCTGCGCCATATCCAGCGCACGCGCGTCATCGTGCACCTTCTGGATGGTTTATCTGAAGACCCGCTCTCCGATTATTCGCAGATCAACAGCGAAATGGCCTTGTTTGATGAAAAACTGGCAGAAAAACCGCAAATTGTCACCTTGAATAAAATCGATCTGCCTATGGTTGCAGAAAAGCTGAAAGACCTCCAAGCAAGCTTTAAAAAATTAGGCGTTAAGCTGTTTCCAATTTCAGCGGTTGCCCAAACCAACGTGCGCGACCTGATGCGGCAGGTTTACGAGATGCTTGAAAACGCACCCGAACCAGCCGAGGTGGCCGAACTGCCGGTTTACCGTATGGAAGAAGACCCGCGTGCGTTCCGCATAGAAGAAGAGGAGTTTGGCTGGCGCGTGGTTGGCAAATCAATTGAGCGCGCAGCGGCTATGACCTTTTGGGAACACCCCGGATCGCTGCGCCGTTTCCAGCGCATGATGAATGTCATCGGCTTGGAAAAAGCCCTGCGTGAGGCAGGCGTTCAGGAAGGCGACTCTGTTTTTATTGGGGATTATGAATTGGAGTGGCAGGATTAGTTAATCCGAAAATTTGCCCTTAAAATGTTCATTGACTGGGTGAGGGGGGCACCCAGCCAATGAACTTTTCAATTTAATCACACTGTTACTAACTTGTCAAGGGTTTTTAGCAACTTAGTAAATATGTGTTAATCAATTGCATTTCCCTGGATCAAAGTGACACTGCCCAGGCTGAGATACAGATCGATTAACAGCACTGGTCCGCTGCCACTGCTGGTCCACGTGTCATCCACCACAGACCAAACCCCTTCAGAGCGGATATTCTTCAATTGACCATGGTTTTCAATTTGGGCAGTCACGCCTTCTGGGATCACAATCTTGATGGCGCTCACAGCGCTCTTAATCGACACAACCACACTCTTCTGTAGCTCACCGCTGAAATCAAATGTGTAATTGCCTGCCCCGCCCAAAAAGCTCATTTCGCTAAAGTTGGCATTTGCCAAGCCGTAGAATTCGACATTACTAGCCCCAGTCCGAAAGACTAATTTATCCATGCTTTCAGGGTTGAGAGCATTAAAGATGATTTGACTATCGCTAGCTCCTTCGGTGATCTCAAGGTTTTGTAAGCGTAGACCGCTGATATCGTACCTACCTTTGTATGCACCAGCCTCTACTTTTAAATCAAAGGGGATTTCAGAATTGCACTTTACATCCCATGTATTCCTGACAGTTTCGGTTGGTACGCCGGTAAAATTAAAGGCATCTTCTTGGCGTATAAAATACCCGTTTTGCTGCTGTTCAAATACTGGCTTCCATTTTTCAACATTGTAACGGATGCTCACATCCAACAATCCTATCGCCCCAGGCGTTAAATTCAATGGTCCTGCCCCCATGCGAATATGAACACTGCTAGGCTGAGTGGCATCGATAACAGGTAAGATCGCGTTTTCTTCCTGTACTTCACCAACCTCCATGCGGGGTAAGCCGGGATAAAAACGGCACGCTAAGGTTGCTGCCAGTAGGAATAAAATCGGTATGATTATGCAAGTTTTCTTTCTCATCTTCTCTCCAAATTACTAGGGTTTCTTAACCTAGGTTTATTTATGCCGAAAAGCTGATCTCTTCCTTGCCGGCTAATTTTTCCTGGATGCGCTCCACTACGATATCCAAGTGTTTTTCTTCGTGGACGAAGTCAAGATCAGCGCTTAGGATGGTTAGCACTGGGCACTGCTCAAAACTTGCCATCCATTCCTGGTAAAAACGGTCCAGCAAGGCCAGGTAATCTGCCGAGATGCCTGTCTCAATCTCCCTGGCTCTTTTTTGGATGCGTTCCATTAGCACAGGCACCGGTGTTTTGAGGTAAATCAGCAGGTCCGGTTTAGGCAGGTTGCTGGTTACCAGATCATATACTTTCAAATAGGTTTGGTAATCTGTGTCCGTTAGGTTCCCCAGGTGGTTTAAAGCCCGTGCAAAGATGTGCGCATCTTCGTAAATGCTGCGGTCAATAATCGCTGAATCTGGTGACTTAAACAGGGCTTTGTGCTGTTCGGCGCGGTGCCCCAAGAAGAACACCTGCAGGTGAAATGACCAGCTGCGCATATCGCGGTAAAAATCGGGCAGGTAAGGATTGTTCGCCACCGATTCATAAGCTGTCTGCCAGCCTAAGCGTTTACCGATGCGTTCGGTGAGTGAGGTTTTACCGCTGCCAATGTTGCCAGCCATCAAGATCAGGTGTTTTGCCATGTTCTTGTCCTTTACTTCTTTGCCGTGGCAGGGTAGTTCATCTTGAGGAAAGTCTTGACTGCCCGCATGGTTGCATCAAATTTTTCATAGCGGATGCAGTGCGGAGCACCTGCAATCCAAGACCACTCCGCCTTAGGAATTAGCTTCAAAGCCTCTATGGCCAGCGCTGGTGTCACCAATGCGCCTTTTTCCACTTCGCCCGTTAGCAGCAGCGTCGGGCAGCTTATTTTTGCCGCAATTTCCTGCCAGCGCGGGGTTTCCGGCCATTTTCTTTGTTGGTAGGTCATGTCAAATTTCATTTTGGAGGATGCCCAGCAAGCATGCACACTATCTCTAAAGCCAGGATTGTACTGCTTGCTTAAAGCAATAGCTTCTCTTAGGCTGCCTTTTTGAACCTCGGCGATGATATTGCGTGGTTTGCCTTCTTTCATGTCTTTCTTGGGCAATGGCGGTTGGTTAAACCAAGGGACATCCTCCAGGATAATGGCGCTTACCTGCTCTGGATGTAAGGCTGCATAACCTGCGGCAACCGCAGCGCCCATTGAATGCCCGATAATGGCTGGCTTATCCAAGGCCAATTCGCTAATAATGCAGTGCATGTCTGCCACCATGTCGATATCCATATCCACCGTGATGCGCGATGATTGCCCGTGCCCCCTGGCGTCGTACATGATGAGGTCGTAGTCCTTCTCTAACGCCAGGGCTAAATCGGTCCAGCACGTCCCATCGTCTGTATAACCGTGGGCACATACAATCGCGGGTTTGTTCCCGCCCGTCCTGGTGTAAAAGAGTTCAGCGTCTCTGCACTTAAGGATACCTGTTGTCCAATTTGTGTCCATGTTTTGCCTTCCTTATTATTGGTATTTGTTCTATCACCATTATAAATAAAAAGACCGCTCTTATTCAAGCTGATTAAGACCGGTCTCTCTATTTCTGTTTACCTAAAGCAGCATTAGCATTCGCTATACCCGCAGGTATAACACTTCTTACAGCCTTCCTCGTTGATAAAGGTTGAGTGTCCGCACTCCGGGCAGAGTTCACCAAATTTTAAAGCCCCGCTTTGTATCCCCGGCAGGGGCAGGGGCATTTCCTCTTCTTTTGCCTTGATATCTTCCTTTTCCCAATGCTGTTGGAAGAGGTATTCGTCTAAGGCTTTGGCAATGCCATCGGGCAAGGAGCGAATGCGGTTGGGGCCAAAGCCAAGCGAACGACCGCCGCCAATACCCGCCAGCTGTTCCATAACCACTTTTAAACGCTCGCGCGGGGGTATGGGGGAACTAATGCGCAGGATGTAAGACATCAGCCTGCCCAGAGCCTCGGAGTGTGCTGCCGTTTCTGAGCCTGCTTTGGCCGTGTTGACAAACACCTCGAAGGGTTGGTCTCCGCCATTTTCATTAATGGTGATAAAAGCTTTGCCCAAGGGGGTATCAATGGAGTAGGTGTAGCCCTTGAGGATGCGCGGCCTGGGTTTCTTGGTATCTCTCCAGAAAGTCGGCTGCAGCTCAGTAAGGTTATCCCCGTAAAGCACCGGGGATGTTGCCCCGCCGCCATTATCTCCTTCTTTAGCCTTCACGGTAGCTTTGGTTTCCAAGACCACTTTATCCCTTGAACCGGTGATGTAAACCGTGATGCCCTTGCAACCCAGTTTCCAGGCCAGTTTGAAGGCTTCTGCTACCTCTTCCACCGTGGTGCCGGCTGGGAAATTGATGGTTTTGCTGAGGCTGTTATCCACAAAGGCTTGCAGCGCTGCTTGTAAGCGGATATGCTCTTCGGCAGTGATGTCCGCTGAGACCACGAACACGTTCCGTATGGACTCTGGCACCAACTCGATATCCTGGCAAGAACCCTTTTCAAGCACTTGCTGGATGATGCTGTCGCGCACCAGCTGGTCAAGCCCTAGGTTGTCGAGCGCAGCCTGGAAGAGTGGGCTGACGTAATCCAGCGTCAGGTCGTTGCCGTTGTCGTTTACATGGCGCACGTAAGCCAGCGCAAACACCGGCTCGCAGCCGTAACCCTCGCAGCCTGCCACGGTGCCAATCGTGCCGGTGGGGGCGACGGTGGTCTGGGCAGCGTTGCGGATGCCGTGCTGCCGGATGCCAGAAACAATTTCATCCCAATCAACAATTGGCCGGCCCCAATCCAAGCTATGTTCAACCAATGGTGTTGGCGGCTGCCAGGTCAGGGCTTTGGGATCGTAAATGCTGCCTTTGATAACCGGGAAGGCACCTTTTTCCTTTGCCAAGGCCACGCTGGTGCGCATGGCATGGTAGCGCACGAACTCCATCACCTGCGAAGCAAACGCCAAAGACTGGTCCGAGCCGTACCGCACGCCGACATGGTACATTAGGTCTGCCAGGCCCATGATGCCAAGCCCGATGCGCCGGGCTTTCAACGCTGACTCGCGCAGCTCCGGCACGCTGGGCACGTACGCATTGCCGTCTACAACGTCATCCAGGAATTTGGTGGCGGTCTCCACGCTCTGTTGTAAGCCATCCCAATCAACCTTGCCACCGTCTCCTAAGTGTTGGGCTAAGTTAATCGACCCCAGGCAGCAATTTTCATAAGGTCCAAGCCACTGCTCGCCGCAGGGGTTAGTGGCTTCCAGGTCATATAAATGCTGCAGCGGGTTGCTGCGGTTGGCAGCATCGATGAAAAGAACGCCCGGTTCGCCGTTATGATGCGCTTGCCGCACCAGGGTATAAAAGAGCTCACGTGCTTTAACTGTTTTATGATCAATAATTGGGATGCCAGCCGCTTCGGCTTTGTCCACCGTGCCCTTAAAATTCTTATAATTGGGGTGGTTGACGTCTGGGAATTTCAGGGTCCAATCTTGGTTGCCTTCTACAGCTTCCATGAAGGCATCCGTGATGGCTACCGAGATATTAAAATTGGTGATGGCGTTCTCATTGGTCTTGCAGTGGATAAAGTCGTCAATATCCGGGTGGTCCACCCGCAGTACGCCCATATTAGCGCCCCTACGCGTGCCACCCTGCGCAATCTCTCCAAAGGCATGGTCATAAACTTTCAGGAAGCCAACCGGGCCGGTCGCCTCGCCAGCAGAGGTATTTACTAAGGATCCCTGCGGACGCAGCCTGGAGAAATTGAAGCCGTTGCCGCCGCCGGTCTGTTGGATTAGGGCGGCATTATTAAGCGTGGCAAAGATGCCATCGGGCTCTTTACCCATGTCATCGGAAATGGGCAGCACAAAGCAGGCAGCCAGCTGGCCTAAAGGCGTGCCGGCGCCTGTGAAGGTGGGCGAGTTGGGGAAGAACTTTTTCGAGGTTAAGAGCGTGTAAAACTCAACCGCGCGGGTGAGCACGTCCTGGCCGTAGTCAGCTTCCACCTTAGCCACATGGTAAGCGATGCGCCAAAACATGCCTTCAATGGTTTCGGCTGGGCTCCCGTCTGGTCCGCGCCGCAGGTAGCGTTTCTCTAAGATTTGCCTGGAGTTTTGGCTGAGATCAATAGCTGGCAAGTCGACTGGTGGCGGTGGGGTGGGTAATAATCCAGATGGTTTTAGGGCTGCGTTGTTCATTTAGTTCTTCCTTCAAGGTGAGTTTTATTTTCATCAGAAAGTAATTGGTCAATTTCACTTCGGATGCTCTGCAAATCACTCATGTGTAGGTACACTGTTGCATAACGAATATAGGCAATGTGATCAAGCTCTTTTAATCCTTCAATGGCCATATCGCCTACCAATCGGGAGGGCACCTCAGCCTTGCCTTTCTTTTGCAGGGCTGCTTCAATCTCGCCTACTAAGCGGTCCAGGTCCGCTGCGGGAACGGGGCGCTTGGTGCAGGCGGTCTGCAGACCTTTCAAAAGCTTTTCCCGGTCAAAGACTTCACGGGTGCCGTCCTGCTTTACGATCAATGGCGTTGCCAAGATCGCGCGTTCAATCGTACTGAAGCGTTGATGACAAGAGAGGCACTCCCTGCGTCTGCGAATGCCACCCTGGGCTTCTTTATTGGTATCAAGGACTTTTGAATCATTGTACTGGCAATAAGGACATTGCATGGTGTAAAGGCTCCCAAATTTTAATTACTACCCCAATATATAGGGGGAATTGGTAAACAACCCCCATCTGTACGGTAGACACCTATAATAGCACAGCCATACAATTAAGACAAGGTAGTATTTCGTATATTTTTCTTAAAATATGTTAGCATTTAAGAAAATTAACAATTCAAGTTTTGTAAATTAATACTAAACAGGTATAATTTCAAAATCACACTGCCCATTGATAAAAGGAGAAGCACGATATGCGCATTCGAAAGCAACTTACTGGTATTCCTGCAGCACCTGGGTTAGCCAAAGGTTCAATTGTCACAATTTCAAATCAAAATATTACTATTCCAGATTATCCAATAGAGGATACTGAAAGTGAGATTTTTCGCTTTGTTTCAGCCAGGGCTGCGGCAAAAGATGATATTTCCGCTTTTAAAGAGAAGGTAAAAAGTGAGACAGATAGCAATGAGGCAGAAATCTTCGAAGCCCATATGATGTTCCTGGATGATGATTCGCTTATATCACTGGCAGAGCAGGAAATCGTGGCTGGTAAGAATGCTGAATCAGCCTGGATGAAAGCGGTAGATTTCTTTGCCAAGCAGCTTGAAGCGATCCCAGATCCCATGTTTGCCAGCCGGGCAATGGACGTCCGTGATGTTGGGCAGCGCGTTGTGCGTCATATGATGGGCTTAAACCAGGAAGTTACCAAGCTGACCAGGCCAGTTATTGTGACTGGGCGTGACCTGACCCCCTCAGACACGGTCAGCTTGGATAAGCGTATGGTTTTGGCTTTTGTAACGGCAGAAGGTGGTCCTACCTCTCATACAGCCATCCTGGCAAAGGCATTTGGCTTGCCAGCTGTGGTTGGTTTAGGCGAGGCATTGATGACCGTTGAAGAAGATGCTTACATGTTGGTTGATGGAAACAGCGGTGTTGTGGTGGTTAACCCCTCTGATGATGAAATTGCGGTTTTTTCAGATCGTCAAAGAGCTGCAAATGAAGCCTTGCATGCGGCTCTAGCAGTGGCATTTGAGCCAGCCCTTACAAAAGATGGCATGGCTGTGGAAGTGGTTGCCAATATTGGCGGTAATGATGATGCCATTTTTGCCCATGAGAATGGCGCTGAAGGCGTTGGACTGTTCCGCACCGAATTTTTATACCTTGACCGCAACTCCCTGCCAACCGAAGAAGAACAGGTGAAAGCTTATACCCAAATCTTCAGCCATTTCAAAGGCCAGCCTGTCGTCGTACGTACCTTGGATATTGGCGGTGATAAGGAAATCCCATACATGAATTTTCCCAAGGAATTAAACCCCTTTCTTGGCTGGCGAGGCGTGCGTATGTTGGACGGAAGAGAAGATATCTTTAGAGAACAGATCCGCTCACTGCTGCGAGCAGGTGTGGGCGTGGATTTGCGCATCATGGTGCCGATGATCGCTGTCGATGAAGAAGTGCACGCTGTCCGTAAGATTCTAAATGAAGAAAGAGATAAATTGATAAATGATGGGTTACCATATGCAGAAAAAGTGCAATTTGGTATCATGGTAGAAGTGCCTTCAGCAGCTATTATGGCTGATCGCTTAGCAAATGGTGTTGATTTCTTCAGCATTGGTACAAACGACCTGACTCAATACACCCTGGCAGTGGATCGAACCAATAGCCAGGTGGCCCATCTTGCCAGCGCTTTCAACCCGGCTGTCTTATACCTGATCGATCGAACAATTAAATGTGCTCATGAAAAAGGCCGATGGGTAGGTCTTTGTGGTGAATTTGCCGGTGAGCCATTGGCTGTGCCGATTCTATTAGGTTTGGGGTTGGATGAATTTAGCATGTCCCCGGCCAGGGTACCGGTGATCAAGCAAATCATTCGCAAGCTAGACATGCAAACCTGCAAAGTGATAGCACAAAAAGCCCTCCTGGCTGTCACCCCAGAAGAAGTCAAAGAGATTGTGCGAAAAAGCTACTTAGAACTTGGTATTTCAGTCTAACGAATTTCCGCCCTGGCTTTAGCTGTCAGTTTTTGAGCTGACAAGCTTCAGCTGCTCATAAGTTGAGGTACACGTGCTCCAATAAAAACGCTTATTGGAGCACGTTTTTCATATGCATTCAGGTTGAGGAGACCGATGCAATCAGCAGCTATTAATTGCTTACCAGGTTATCGCGGCGCTTGCGGATGAAGGCAGGCACATCGATATCATCTGTGTTAATGTAGGCTGGGAATTCAACGACATTGTTGTTTTCCTCAGCTGCCACCTCGTAAGCGCTTGTCTTCACCGATGGGATACTTTTCCCTTTTGGACGTTCTACCTCGTGAATGCCGCGTGGGTTACCCTGGTCAAAGCCGGTGGCGATGACGGTAATGCGTACGTTTTCACCCATGTTCTCGTCAATAACTGCACCAAAGATTAGGTTCACGTCTGGGTGAGCGGTCTCTTTGATGATGGCCGCTGCCTGGTTGACCTCGTGCAAGGACAGGCTGTTGCCACCGGTGACGTTGAACAGGATGCCGTGCGCACCATTGATGGTGACGTCCAGCAGCTGGCTCGAAATCGCCTGTTCGGCTGCGATGCGCGCACGGTCTTCACCAGAAGCGCTGCCGACGGCCATTAAGGCTGCGCCGCCCTCAGACATAATCGTGCGCACGTCTGCAAAGTCCAGGTTAATCAGTCCGGGGATGGTGATCAGTTCAGAGATGCCTTGAATGCCCTGGCGTAAAACGTCATCAGCAATTGAAAAAGCTTCCTGTAAACCCACATTCTTGTTGACAATCTGCAGCAGGCGGTCATTTGGAATGACAATGAGCGTGTCTGCATGCTCTTTGAGCCTGCTGGCACCTTCCTCAGCTGCCTTGGCACGATGCCCGCCTTCAAAAGAAAATGGACGCGTCACCACGCCAATGGTCAGTGCGCCAATTTCCTTGGCAATCTGCGCTACTACGGGGGCTGCGCCGGTACCTGTGCCGCCGCCTAAGCCTGCGGTCACGAAGACCATGTCACTGCCCTTGAGCACCTCGTATAGCTCTTCGGCAGATTCCTCAGCTGCTGCCTGGCCGATACGGGGGTCACCGCCAGCGCCTAAACCGCGCGTGGATTTGTCACCAATACGCACACGCTTTGGTGCGTTAGACTTGAGCAGCGCCTGGGCATCGGTATTGATTGAAATGAATTCAATCCCTGAAATGCCTTCGGCAATCATGCGGTTTACTGCATTACATCCGCCGCCGCCTACGCCAATGACCTTGATTCTTGCAAATGATTCTGATTGTTTATTGTCCATAATTGTTCTCCTCTTAACTAATGCCTATTTGATAAATGATGTCCTACTTACGGTAATAATTTGCGCAGCCAGGCTCGCAGTGCTTCCATATTGATATTGGTGGGCTGATTGCGCTTGCGAGAGCGCTCACTGCTTTCCTGGTTGGTTTCGCTCATCAAGATTGCCCACTGCAGCAGCCCCACGCTGGTTGCAAAAGCTGGGGTGCTGATCTGGTCGGTTAACCCGACCATTCTTTCCGGTTTGCCGATCCGCACCGGCAGTCCTGTTACATCTATTGCCAATTTCCGTATTCCAGGCATCAGGGAACCCCCGCCCGTCAGCACGATGCCGGCTGGTAGCATGCCGTCATAGCCTGAGCGCCTGATCTCCTGTAGCACCAACATTAAAATTTCTTCTTCCCGGGCTTCGATGATGTTGGCAAGCTCTTTGCGGCTGACCTTCTGGCTCTGTTCTGAGCCAAAACTGACTACATTGAAGGTCTCATCATCGGCAATGTCCTTCATATATGAATGCCCATGTTGCACTTTCACTTCTTCAGCCACGTCAATTGGCAGGCGTAAACCGTGCGCAATATCGGTAGTGACATGGTTGCCGCCCACGGTCAAGACATTGGTGTGCCAAACATCCCCGCCGATGTAGATCGCCAGGTCGGTCGTGCCCCCGCCCAGGTCCACCACGGCAACACCCATTTCACGTTCAGTCTCCGAGAGCACAATCTCACCCGCAGCCAGTGGGTTCAGCACAAATTGTGAGACCTCGATGCCGGTCGCTGAGACGCACTGGCGCAGGTTTTCGACCGTCGAAGCGGATGCGGTGATAATGTGCGCTTCCACTTCCAGCCGGAACCCATGCATGCCCACAGGCTGGCGGATGCCGTCCTGCCCGTCGATGATGAATCCGCGCTGGATGACGTGGATAATCTCGCGGTTATGGGGGATAGCCACCGCCTGGGCGGAATCCAGGGCACGGTTGATGTCATCATTATCGATCACCCTACCCGAAATACCCACCACGCCGCGGCTGTTCACCGATGAGACATGCGAGCCAGCCAGGCTCACCAGGGCACTGTTGATTTCAAAGCCCGAGGTGCGCTCAGCTTTTTCAATGGCACGCGAGATGGCTTGCGAAGCTGCGTTCACGTCGATCACGGTGCCCTTGCGGATCCCGTGCGAAGGCTCGATCCCTACGCCTAAAATGCGCAAATTTGAGCCGTTCTCTACGCGGGCGACCAGCGTGCAAACTTTTGTTGTGCCAACATCTATTCCAACGACAATAGGTTCATCCATAATTAATGCTCCAAACGATAGAAAGGTGCGTGAAGAAATTCCAAGCTGATCAAGGCAGGTTGAATGTTCTTTGCCTGCAATTCCTGGATAATCACGTTGTATTGTGCTAATCTCACATCAAATTGATCCGTGCTCGACCCAAAATAAACCAGCCAGCCCTGCGGATCCTGCCAGCCTAAGCCGTACTCGGCGTCGTAGCGTAAAACAGTGCCTTCTGGCACAGCATCCCTGAGGCTCAGAATCGCATTGACAAAGCCCGGGTCTACCTGGGGGGTCATCACTGTTCGTTCTAAAGCCTCCTGCGTGTCATCACCAGTAACCACCTCGGCAGGTGGGGCGGGTGGGTCGTTGAAGGCTTGCACAGGTACGGGCAGGGTTGCCTCACCCTTCACTGGGAACATGTACCCGTCCTCGTCAATCCAGCTTTGCTGGCCGTCTTCTTCTATCCATAAAACCGCCGGGATGCGCTCTTCAATTATTACATTCACCATGGCAGGCAGGCTGATGTCTACTTCGGCGCTTTTGATATCCGAAAATTCGGCTAATATTACCTGCTCTAGGTCAGCCGGGATCACTTCAACAATGGATGAATCGATAATATCGAGTCGGCTGGCAATTTCATCCGCGCTGAAGCGGGTTGCGCCCTGCAGCTTGAGTTCTGTCACGCTGAAGGTGGGCATTTCCCGCATGGCGTAAACCACAAACAGCATTGCTGCCGCTAAAATCAGCGAAGCCAAGCGCCACCCAAACTGGATATTGGGAATGCTGGGCAGGCGAATCTCCGCACCAGGCGTGTCTAATTGCATGTAGACCTTGTGGCGGTTGTATGCATAACCAGAAGGCGCTTTGCGGGCGTTGCTGTTACCCACCTGGCGGCTGGTCACGCGCTGGGGCGGGGGTGCCTTGCGTGTGGTCTTACCAGTCTGCCGTTGCGGCGGCTTATTAAGCGTGTTTTCGATCTTCCGCCGTGCGCGAACTTGTTCTGCTCTGGTTAGGTTACTGGACTCTTTGCGCGCCATATTAAGCCTTAAATTCCCTTTCAGTTTTGTCTCGCTCAGCTTTTCGTTCAAAAGCTAAGGTGATCAGCTTTTCAACCAGGTCTGCATAAGGCAGACCGCTGGCCTGCCAAAGCTTTGGATACATGCTGATCTGTGTAAACCCGGGGATGGTATTCAACTCACCCAGGTAAATCTCATCTGTGTTTTTGTCGATAAAGAAATCAACCCTTGCCATGCCGGCACAGTCGATGGCTTTGTAAGCCCGGACAGCCAAAGCCCGCATCAACTCGCTGCGTTCCTCGCTCAATTGCGCTGGAATGACCAACTCGGCTACGCCATTTAGATACTTATCTTCATAGCTGTAGAAGATGTCCTTGGGGATCACTTCGCCAGGCACCGAGGCGATCGGCTCTTCGTTGCCCAACACGCTGATCTCAATCTCGCGCGCAGAAATGCCGCGCTCAACGATCACACGCCGGTCATAAGCGGCTGCCATTTCAAAGCTGTTCACCAGCGCCGTGCGGTTATTAGCCTTGCTGATGCCGACTGAAGAGCCAAGGTTGGCCGGTTTCACAAATAAGGGGTAATCAGCCAAACTTTCGCACTGCCTGATCACACCCGCCATGTCTTTTTGAATATCACTGCGGTTAAAAATGGCATATTCTAACACCGGGATGTTGTTTGCATGCATGACATGTTTGAATAAGCCCTTGTCCATGCCAGCTGCTGATCCCAACACGCCTGCGCCTACATAAGCCACATCGGCTAGTTCAAGGAAGCCCTGCAGCGTGCCGTCTTCACCAAAGGTGCCGTGTAAGACCGGGAAAACCACGTCAACCGGGCTGATGGGCAGTAACTTGCCCGTTTCCAGTGCATACAGCGTGTTGCTACCGGGTTGGGGCAATAACACTGCGGGCTTCAAGCCTTCGTAGTGATGCGCTTGGAAAGCCGTTAGCACCTGCTCGCCGGTCAGCCATTGGCCCTTGGTGGTGATGCCAATTTGCAGTACTTCGAATTTTTGTGGGTCCAGCACCGATAAAATGGATGCCGCGGACATCAAGGAAACCTCATGTTCCCCTGAACGGCCCCCAAATATCACTGCCAGCCTGATCTTATTGCTCATCTTTAAACTCACCTAGGAGTTCAATTTCTAATTCCAATTGAACGCCAAACTTTTCTTTTACCCTGGCTTGTGCCAGCCTGATCAATTTATAGTAGTCCTGCGCCGTGGCGCCGCCTTCGTTGACGATAAAGTTAGCGTGCACAGGGCTGATCTGTGCCTGCCCAGCCTGGCTGCCTTTCAAACCAGCTGCTTCAATCAAGCGCCCGGCATAATCGCCTTCCGGGTTTTTGAAAGTCGAACCCGTCGATGCCCCGGGTGGTTGGCTGGCAAGGCGCTTCTCGGAGAAGGCGGTGATTTTTTGCCAGGCTTCTTCCCGCGTGCTGGGTTGTAACTTAAACACAGCTGAGAGGATCACCGCGGGTATCCCTTCGCGTTTAAATACGCTGCTGCGATACTGGTATCCCATTTCATCGGCACTCAATGCTTCTATACCTTTATTAGGGTGCAAGATTGTTGCCATTTCTAGGTCATGCGCAACGTCCGAGCCGTGTGCGCCGGCATTGCCATAGACCGCACCGCCAACTGTGCCGGGCACGCTGGTTGCCCATTCCAGGCCACTCAGCCCGCGCAATGCTGTCTGGCGGGCAACCGTGCCAAATATAGCGCCAGATTCGGCCAAAACGCTGGGCGGTACTGCATTAGAGCGGATTTTGAGGTTGTGTGCGCGGTTTAAGACCATCACACCGTGAAAGCCCTCATCACTAACCAAGATATTCGCGCCGCTGCCTAAAATCCGGAAGGACAGTTCCAGTTCCCACAAGGCCTGGGCAGCTTTTGCCAGTTCATCTACCGTATAAACAGGCAGCAGCCCATCCACAACCCCGCCAACACGCGCGGTGGTGTAATGTGCCATGCGCACATTTTCCTGCAGTTTGCTGCCGAATATTTCGCGTAGTTTATCTAACTTAGTCTTCATTAAGGTCGTTTCCATCAGCCTGGTTGGCTGCTTTTCGTTCTTTTTCTAATGCTTTCTGCAGTAGGGCACTGATCTGCGGTGCATTACCTGCCGAGAGCACCAATACCACGTCTTGCTGTCCGAGCCGATCCATTAAGTGTGCCACTACGTCCGTGAAGTCCGGGATGTACTGGCCTTTACCGCTGCTCAGCGCTTCGGCGATGGGCTTGGGGGTGTAGCCGTTGTCTACCTCACGCGCCGCGTAAACCTGGGTGATGATCACCTGGTCTGCCTGGTTCAAGACCTCGATAAAATCCGGGGCCAGGGCTGCCGGGCGGCTGTAGGTATGCGGCTCCCAAACCACCCACAGCTGGCTGTTTGGATAACGCTGGCGCGCTGCCTGCAGGGTGGTGCGGATCTGGGTGGGGTGGTGGGCATAATCATTGATAATCACAACCCCGTCAATCTCAGCGGCCACGTCAAACCTGCGCTCAGTGCCCTGGAAAGCGGCTAATCCTGCTAAGGCTTTATCCATTGGCAAACCCAGGCGGTGAATAACGGCCAGGGCGGCCAAAGCGTTCAGCACGTTATGATCGCCAGGGATCTGCAGGCTGCAGCAGCCCAGTTCGAGCAGTAAGCCTTCTTTTGTCTTGAAAACCAGGTCAAAGGTCGGGCAGTTTTGCTTATTTACGTGCAGGTTGTGGGCTTGGTAATCTGCGGCCTTGTCTAGCCCGTAGGTCAAAACCTGGTAATCGCGCGTGCTCAATTCAGGCAGGAGCGCTTTAAGTCCTGGGTCGTCCAGGCACAGCAGGGCGCTGCCGTTCTTGCGCGTGCGGTCCAAAAAGTCCTTAAAGGCTTGCCTGTAAATTTCAAAAGTCGGGAAGCAGTCGGGGTGGTCGTGCTCGATGTTGGTGACCACGCTGATCCAGGGGTTCAGCCCCAGGAACATGTAGTCATACTCATCGGCTTCAATCACAAAGTAAGCGCCTTTGCCGGCTTTCGCGTTGGCGTTCAGCTGCTTAATCAGCGCCCCGATGATGTACGAGGGGTCCTGCCCCATGTGCTCCAACATGCAGATTAGCATGGCCGTGGTAGTGGTTTTGCCATGTGTACCTGCCACTGCTAGCGGTAATTGGTTGAGCATCAGCAGCTCCAAGACGTCTGCACGCTTCAAAACCGGGATGCCAGCTGCCAGTGCCGCTACCACCTCGGGGTTATCATCGCGCACAGCTGAGGAGCGGATCACCAAATCAGCGCCCCAAACGTTCTCAGCCGAGTGTCCAAGAAAAGTACTTGCACCAGCCAGCTGCAAGGCATCGAAATAGCTGGAAGCATGCCGATCTGACCCGCTGACCTGGTACCCCATTTCCAGCAGGACGCGGGCAATGGCTGACATGCCTGTTCCACCAATTCCGATTAAATGCACGTGTTTCATCAGATAAACATCACCAAAACGATCACAAACGAGATCGCAATTGCATAATAAATATTTGGCGCTGCCAGGTGTGCGGGCAGGGCTGCATCAAGGATGCGCATGGCAGCGATGCCTGCTTCTGTAGCGCCGTCTGGCGCGCTAATTTGCGGGAAGGGATAGCCCGCTGTGGCTAGGTAAAACCAAAGGCTGCCAACAATCAAGTAACCATTGATGGCGCCCACAAAACTGCCCATAATCACATCCCTGGCGGCGTTGCGGATGAAGCGCCCCGACTCAGCAATGCGCCTGAAGTTGGGCGTCTGGTAGCCAAAGAAAGCACAACCGATAATCACAGCCACGCGCAGGAAGAACAATCTTTCCGGTGTAGTGTCTTTCACTACCATAGGCATGATCACCACGATGATAAAGATGGCCAAAATAATGGAAAATGACACCAGCATTTCTTTTGCCCATCCGCGCATGGCGCCGATCATGATGAACAGGATCACCAAGATATAAAATAATGCAGAAAGACTAATCATGCCAACCTCACTTCGCTCATCCTACCTCGGCCATGTCATACAATAGGGCAGCAATCTCTTCTGCCGCCTGGGGGCGGGTCAGGGATGCCATGGCTTGGCGCATGCTTTCCAATTTGCCTGGGCTGCGCATCACCTGTTGAATGGTGGGCAGCAGGTCTGTTTTCATGCGTTCGTCTTCCAGTAAGATAGCCGCCTTGCGGTCCACCAGGTATTCGGCGTTAGTTTTTTGATAGCGCCAGGCATAAGGATAAGGTACCAATATCGCTGGCAGCGAAAAATGCGGGTACTCGCCCAAAGTGGATGCGCCTGAGCGCGAAATGACCAGGTCTGCTGCCGCCAGGGCTGCCCCAATCTCGTGCAGGTAGGGGAATGCCTGGTAGCGCGGACCCATCCCCGCGGTTTGCTTCTGTACCATCTCCCAGTCTAAATGCCCGGTCAGGTGGATGACCTGGTAGTCGCGCATCAATTCTGGCAGGATCGCCAGCAGTGCCTGGTTAATCGACCTGGCACCGCTGCTGCCGCCCATGAAAAGCAGCACAGGTAAGCCAGGTTCTACGCTAAAATAAGCCCGGCCTTCTGGCTTGGACCATTTTTTGATGTCTTGTCGGATAGGATAACCTGTCACGCTGATTTTCTCCTGGTTTTTGTAATACATTTTTGAACTTTCCGTTGTTAAGGCGATGCGCCTTGCAAAATAAGCTAATACTTTTAGAGCTAAACCTGGCTCGATATCTGGTACGTAAAGCGCCATTGGTTTGCGCCTGGCTGCCAGTGCCATGGGGATGGCCACGTAGCCGCCTGTAAACAGCAGTGCGTCCGGCTTGAAGTCCTTCAAAATTTGCCGGGAGGCAAAATAACCCTTGGCGAGTTTCCAGAGGTTGCCGGGCAGCTTCTTTAAGCCCACGCCGTGCACGCCTGCGGCTGGAATAGCACGAAATGGCACCTGTTTGCGTTCAACCAAGCCCGCTTCCATGCCGCCGATACCGCCAACCCACAGCAGATCTTTGTTTTCGAGCTTAAGCGCTTCCATAACGGTCATCGCCGGGTATACCCCGCCGCCCGTTCCGCCCGCGCAAATCAACAACCGCACCTGGCTGGCTCCTTTCTGAAACTTCTTTTTTGACCGAACTCCTGGCCACATTCATGACAATGCCAATGGCTGCCATGGTGGACAGTAAACTCGAACCACCCGCGCTCATAAACGGCAGCGCGTTTCCTGTAAATGGGAATAATCCCACGATAACGGCAATATTCATCAAAGCTTCAATCACAATCCAACCCACCAAGCCAAAAGCCAGCAGCGAGCCGAGTTGATCGGGTGCGCGCTTGGCAATCACCAACCCGCGCCACATCAACAGCCCGAATAAAATCACCAGCAAGCTGGAGCCCAGCAGCCCGGTTTCCTCGGCGATCACAGCAAAGATACTATCGGTGTGGGGCAGGGGCAGGCCGGTAAACTTGGTATCTGCCTGGCCAATGCCAACGCCAAAAAAGCCGCCCTTAATAATGGCTTCGAAGGTGCGGCGGATGTGGTAGGACCCCATCACCGGGTTCTGTAGCCCGGATAAGTACTGCTCAAGGCGCACCTTACCGGTTGTAGTGGCTGCCACCACGATGCTGCCCATGATCAGGCCGATCACGGTCACCAAAATGATTTGTTTCCAATCGCCACCGGCCAGGAAGAATAACATCACGCCTAAAATGACGATGGTCGCAGCCGCGCTGATGTCGGGTTGGATAAAGATCAGACCGCCAATAAAGCCTAAAATGATACTGAGCGGTGCCAGGCCGATGCTGACATTTGCCAGGTTTTCGCGGCGCTTATACAGCCAGAAGGATAAATAAATAATAATAGCTAACTTCGAAATCTCAGCCGGCTGGACGGACCCGCTCAGTAACGAACGAGATGAGTTGAAGCGCACGTCGTTCACGGCCAAAACAGCCACCAAGAGGATCACCACCACGGCCATCATGTAAACCAGGTAGCGCTCATAGAAGTGATAATCAATAAAACTCAATACACCCGCCACGCCTATGCCCAGCATTGCCCATAAAACCTGGCGCCCGAAGATGTAGGTTGGCGGTTGGCCAATCAAAAGCGAGGCATCCCAGCTAGCAGAGTAAACCATCAACAGGCCAAACACCAGCAGGATCGCCACAATTAACAGCAGCGGCACGTCAAAAGGCAGGCGAACCAGCTTGCCTTTCTTGCCTGCGCTGCGTTTAGCATACCCGTTTACAAAAGTTCGTTCACCCATTTCCTGTAAAATTCTCCACGTTCTGCAAAATCTTTAAATTCATCAAAGCTGGTGCCGCCTGGTGAGAGTAAAACCACATCGCCCTCGCTCACGACCTCAGCTGCGACTTGGATGGCCTCCTTCAAGCCAGTGCACTGTGCAACGCTCAGCGGCTTGCCGCCCAATTTGGGGGCGCCCAAGGTATTCATGATTTTTTCTGATGCCGCACCAAACACCACCAGGTGATCCACGCGCTCCCTAACCAGCGCCATCAGGTCTTCCCAGGGCAGGTCTTTGTCTTTGCCGCCCAAGAGCAAAACCAGCGGGTTATCAAAAGCACGGATAGCTGCCATAGCCCGTTCCGGTGCGGTAGCGATCGAGTCGTTGTACCAATCTGCGCCTTTAAAATTACGCACGAACTCCAAACGGTGCGGCACGCCTTCAAAACTTTCCACCGCCGATTGGATGGCAGGCAGGGCTAACGATGCACCTGCCGCAATGGCACAGGCCGCTAAAACGTTGTAGAGGTTATGCTGCCCGCGCAGGCGGATCCACTCTACCGGCATCATTTTGATCTGGTCCCTGCCAATTTTCAAGTAGATATGCTCTCGCTTCACGTAAATGCCGCTCATATCGCCGCCGGGCATGTCCATGCCAAAGCTTATCAAGTCAGAGCGCAGTTGGGTGGCTAACTTCCAAGAGCCGGGGTCATCGCGGTTTAAGATGGCCACATCGCCGCCGTGCTGGAACCTGAGGATATTGGCTTTTGCCCCTGCATAAGCCTCCATGCTGTGGTGCCTATCCAGGTGGTTTGGGGTGATGTTCAATACTGCGGCCACTTGGGGAGAGGTGGTCATCAGTTCCAGCTGGAAGCTGGAAAGTTCCAAAATCACCAGGTCATCCTCGTGCATCTGCCGCACCTGTTCAATCAGGGGGTTGCCGATATTACCGCCTACCCAGGCTTTGTGCCCGCGTGCTTTCATCTGCATGTAAGTCTCTGCCATCAGCCCTACCAGGGCAGTGGTGGTGGTCTTACCAGCCGAACCGGTGATGCCAACAACCTCGCAGGGGCAGGCGTCCAGCAGGATCTGTGAGTCGTTTGAAAGCGGGATTTGCCGGCTGCGCGCTTCCAAGATGAAGGGCAGCTCTAAAGGTACCCCGCCAGAAACGCACACCAGGTCTTGCCCATCTAAAATCTCAAAAGGATGCCCGCCCAGCGCCCAACGAATGGGCTGATCTGAAAGCGAATCCATCACGCAAATGAGGTCCTGCTCTGGGCGGCAGTCGGTCAGGGTTACCTCGGCACCTTCAGCCAATAGGTAGCGCGTCAGCGCTAAGCCCTGGCGGGCTGCACCCACAACGACTACTTTCTTTCCCTGCCAATTTTGTTTCATATTTAGTCCACCGTCACCAGGGCAAAGCCCAGCAATGAAAAAATCAAGGCGATCAGCCAAAAACGCTGGACGACCTGTGTCTCACTCCAACCGCTCAGTTCAAAATGATGGTGCAAAGGGGACATTTTGAACAAGCGTTTGCCCTTGGTGAGCTTAAAATAACCAACCTGGATCACCACGCTCAGCAATTCGCTGACGGGGATGACCGCCATAAGCGGGATCAAAATCCACTGGCCGGTCATGAACGCCACTACGGCCAGCGAGGCGCCCAGCGCCTGTGAGCCGGTATCACCCATGTAAAGTTTGGCTGGCTGCACGTTGAACCATAAGAAGCCAAACAGTGCGCCAACCAGCGAAAAGCAGAAGCGCGCCAGGTAGGTCTGCCCCTGCATAATTGCAATAATGCCGTAGGCGCTGAAGGCGGTGGCAGCAATTAACCCAGCCAGCCCGTCCAGCCCATCGGTAAAGTTCACTGCGTTGGCCATGCCGACGATGCCGATGATCACAATCGGGATGTAAATCCAGCCCAGGTAAAGCGGCTCTGTGGCAGTTGGCCAGATTAATTGCGGTACGTCCAAAATAAATGCCAGCACGTAGGCAATGCCGCCGGCCATCAATATCTGGATGATGAACTTGGTGCTGGCGCGCATCCCTAAACCCCGCCTGGGTCCGCGGATGCCTTCCCAATCATCAATGGCGCCCAGAAGTGCAAACGCCCACAGGGTCAACAGCGGCAAAAGGATGGAGGTGCCCATAACATCGTAACCCAGCAATGTCACAGCGTTTAGAATGACGGTCAGCAGCGTCACGGGCAGGAAAATCATGAACCCGCCCATGGTGGGGGTGCCCATTTTCTGCTGGTGGGTCTGCGGCCCATCCGCGCGGATAATTTTGCCAATGCGCAGCGAATGCAGCAAGCGGATCAGCGGATCGCCCCAGATGATGGTCAGCAGGAAGCTGAGACCGGATATCGCAATGGCCATGGCGTTGTTATCTATCAACTTCGTACCTCCAGCGCAGCAATGATCTGGTCCATGTGCATGCTGTGCGAGCCCTTGATCAGGGTGGTATCGCCTTCTTTCAGCACAGTTTCCAGGTATGCTGCGGCAGCCTGTGCATCTGAGAACCAGTGCACTTTGCTTGCCTTAAAGCCGGTGGATAAGATAGCGCTTTGCGTAACCTTGCTGCGTTCGCCGATCAGCACGATCTCATCCGCCACTTCAGCAGCGCGGATGCCAACTTTTTCATGTCCCTGCTGCTCATATTGACCAAGCTCAAGCATGTCGCCCAAGACGGCCACTTTGCGGCCTTCCAGGTCATGCAATAGGTTTAGCGCTGCTAGCGTTGATGCCGGCGAAGCGTTGTAAGTATCGTCAATCAGCAGTGCCCCATTGGTCGATCTGACCGTGGAGAGGCGCAGCTGGACTTTGCTGGATTGCAGCGCGTAAACGATCCACTCCCAACTCATCCCTTCCAGGAGTGCAATCGCAGCAGCCCGCAGCAAGGTATACACCGAGTGACGGCCCATCAGTGGGGCTTTCACGTAGACGGTTTCACCTTGGTAGTGCAAGCGGCAGCGGATGCCTTCCAAACCCAGGCCTTCAATTTCGTCTGCCCAAAGGTGGGACTCGTGCGTCAGGCCGTAATAAAATACGCGTGCCTTGGTCAGCTTTGCCATGGCTTTGACCAGGGGGTCATCGTGGTTTAGGATGGCCAATCCTTCCGGGGCAGGCGGTAAAGCTTCAATCAATTCAGCCTTGCCCTTGGCAATTGTTTCAATTGAGCCAGCCCGTTCGGCATGTACTTCGCCGATATTGGTCACCAAGCCTACCTGCGGCTTGGCAATATCGCACAGCAATTTGATTTCACCCGGCACGTAAAAACCCATTTCCAGCACGGCTACTTCATGTTCGGCACGCAGCTTCATTAAAGAGAGCGGCAAACCGATCTCGTTGTTCATATTGCCCGCGCTCTTCAGCGTGATGAAGCGCCTAGAAAGCACCGAGGCAGCCAGTTCTTTAGTAGAAGACTTACCCACGCTGCCGGTGATGCCAATCACACGCGGGTTGAATTGCTCGCGCCAGTAACTTGCCATTGTTTGCAGGGTGTTGACTGTGTTTTCAACTAATATGCAGGCAGGGGACTCAATTTTTGTCGCTGGGTCAATCGTCCCGCTGCGCAGGTCGAAAACCGGGTGTTGGGTGTTAATCTCATGTTCAATTAAAGCGTAGCTGGCGCCGCTGTCGAAGGCTGTCTCAACGAAATCATGCCCGTCCACGCGTTCGCCTGGGATGGCGACGAACAGGCTGTTATCTGTCACCATGCGCGAATCAATCACGACCTCTGAAATGGGCTGTTTGCCATTTAAGAGGAGTTCGCCGGTTAAGGATTTGATGATGTGCCTTAAGTTCAACATGCCGAAGCCTCGTCTATTGTGCTGCGATTTGCATCCTGACAGTATCTGGCGGAATATCTAACAAGACCACCAGTTTGCTGACAATTTCTGAAAAGACCGGGGCAGCTACTTCCGAGCCCCAGATGGATATGGTTGGTTTTTCCAGCCATACGTATACTAAGAATTGCGGGTCATCTGCAGGTCCCCAGCCTACAAAAGAGGTGTGCGTGGTCGCGCTGGTGTAGCCAAACTGGGTGGGGATTTCAGCAGTGCCGGTCTTGCCGGCCATGGCATAACCTTCCACCAGGGCAACGGATGATTCCTGTTCCAGCGATGTCACTAACATGCGCGTGAGCGTCTCGGCAGTCTCTGCCTTGATGGGGTTGCCCACCACAACCGGGTTCACCTCGTATTGATGGCCGTCAATCACCATCGATTTGACGATGTGCGGCGCCATCATGCGGCCTTCGTTCGCCAGCGCACCAGCTGCCATCACCATTTGCACAGGCGTGACAGCGATGCCCTGCCCGAAGGAGTTGGTCGCCAGGTCCACTTCAAACCATTGCTCATCGCCCGGCAGGCGCAGCGGCCAGTGAATCTCGCCGGCCATATCAACGCCGGTGTTACGGTCAAAGCCGAAACTTTTGATGTATGTGTAAAAATCCTCTGCCCCCAGCTCGGTTGCAACCCAGGCCAGGCAGACGTTCAGTGAATGCTGCATACAACCGGTCATGTCCTGGTCGCCCCAGGCGCCAGAGTTCCAGTTGTAAATGGGGCTGCCACCCACCAGGATGTAGCCTGTGTCACTGAAGATGGTATCCGGGGTTACTGCGCCGCCGTCCAAAGCTGCCGCCATGGTGAAGACCTTAAACACCGAGCCGGGCTCATAGGAGTTGCTCACCGCGCGGTTAAAAGGTGTGGGGCGGGGGAAAACCCGGTCATAATTCCAGTATTCATTCGGGTCTAGGCGCGGGGTGGTTGCCATGGATAAGATGCTGCCATCGCGGGGGTCGTAAATTACGATTGTGCCCGCTTCCGCGCCAGACCAATCCACGGCTTCATCCAGCACGTTCTCAGTCATGGCCTGGATTTCGCGGTCAATGGTCAGCACCAGGCTAGCACCGGGCGGCACTTCTATTTGATCCTGCACCTTTTGTGGATCATAGGTGGTATAAACTTCGATGGGCTTGCCTGCCAGCTGTTCGTTGTAGGCTTCTTCTATGCCAAAAAAACCGCGGCCTTCGGTGCGGTCTAAGAAGCTGTAAAAACCAATCAGGTTTGAGGCCAGGTCGCCCTCTGGGTAACTGCGTTTCGTGTGCGCGCTCCATACCAGTCCTGAAAGGCTGGGACGTTCCTGGTTGCGCTTGATTTCCCTGTTCTGATAATCTTCATTGATAATTTCTAATTGCTCAATCTGGTCTTTGCTGACGAAGTCATCCAACACGATGTAGTAGCGCCCTTCGGTGCCCGCTTTTATCTGGGCATATGCCAGGGTTTCCATATAATCCAGCTGCAGCACGCTCGAAGCCACACTGGCAATGGTTTCCGGGTCATATATGTTTACCAGGTCCAGCCCGACTTCGTATGTCGTCTCGTTGCCAGCTAAAAGCCTGCCCCAGCGGTCGTAAATCTCTCCCCGGTCTGGGTACACGGTGGTGGTATAGCCCATGTAATATTCGCTCATCGCCATAATGTCACTGGCGCCGGGAATATTTTGGATGCGTACCATCTGGATGATAACGCCAATGGCGACGGCCAGGCAGACCGCCCCCACGATAATATAGCGAAACCAATACTTCTGCGTCATGGAATCACCTCTTCTTCAATAATCACAGGGGTTTCTGACCTGGACCAGACGTTCTCCCTCAGCCAATCCCACAGTGAAATTGTAAATTGTGGTTTCAAAATCGGGCTGCTGATGGCTTCCACGTTAGGGGGAGGCGCCAGCCGGGTATCTGTTTTGGGCTGGTAACCAGGCACTTCCAGGTAAGTCACCTGCAAGGGGTTGAGTGCCACGTAATCCTCATCTTCGATGCGCGTGTACATCTCTCCTGCCGAGGAAATAGCTGCTAGGCGGGTGGAAAGATCGTTGATCTCCCGCTTCAATTCACTGATGCGGATTTCCAAAACCTGGATGCGCCGGCCAGCCGCAGCAGAGCGGGCACTGATGTTCAGGTAAACGCCTGCCACAGCGGCAATCAGCACCAGGATTAAAAGGAAGACGCCAATCCATTGCAGTTGAACCCGCCAGGGGGCTTGTTGATATGCTTGTAATAGGTTTTTTTTCTTCTTCATAACTAATCCGATGCAAATTCTATGCCAGTTGCAATTTTTGCGCCAAACGCAGTCGCGCACTGCGTGCGCGTGGGTTAGCTTCAACCTCTGCCTCGCCAGGGCGGATAGGTTTGTTTGTCAAGACTTTCAACACTGCCCTGTGCTGGCAGGTGCAGAGCGGTTGCTCAGGCGGGCAGATGCAGTCCCGGCTTTCTCGCCTGAAGATCGATTTGACGATCTTATCTTCCAGCGAGTGAAAGGCGATCACTGCCAAGGTTCCGCCCGGGTTTAAAAGTGCAATTAAGTCCGGCAATGCCCCTTCCAACCTGGTTAACTCCTCGTTGACGGCAATTCGCAGTGCCTGGAAGGTACGTGTGGCTGGGTCAATTTTCTGCTCAGACCAGCCAATAGCCTTCCTTATCACTTCAGCCAGTTCCTCGGTCTGGTAGATCGGGCGCGCTTTAACGATTGCAGCCGCGATGCGGCGGGCGTAGCGCTCTTCGCCATAGCGGTAGATGATATCTGCCAATACCTTCTCGTCGCTCGTGTTGACCAAATCTGCCGCGGACTTGCCGGTGGATTGATCAAAGCGCATATCCAGCCGACCTGCTTTCTGAAAAGAAAAGCCTCGCTCTGGCTGGTCAATTTGCATTGACGAGACACCTAGGTCTAAAACGATCCCATCCAGGCCCTCCCAACCCAACTCAGCCAGGAAAGCGGCCGCCTGGTGATAAGAGCCTTTCTTGAGGATGGCTCGCTCGCCAAAGGGTGCCAGGCGTGCGCGTGCAATATCCAGCGCTTGCGGGTCCACATCCAGCCCCAGCAGCCGACCCGAGGGACGGCAAAGCTCAAGTATGCCGTAAGCATGCCCGCCAGCGCCGAGCGTCCCGTCCAGGTAGCAGTTTGGGCTAACTGGTTTCAGGGCAATCAAAATTTCATTGTAAAGTACCGATTGGTGTGGGGGCTGCACCCCCATACCGCCTGACATTAATCGCCTCGCGTGGAGACGTTCATTGCCTCCCAATGGGTCGCGTGCAGGCTTGGATCTTTGATCTGTTCATTCTGCACTGCCCAAAGTTCCGGCGCCCAGATTTCAAAACTATCCCCAGCCCCAACAATCACCACGCTGCTGTCAATTTTTGCAAATTCGCGCAAAAAAGCAGGGATAAGGATACGGCCCATAGAATCGAAGTATAATTCTGCTGTATTACCAAACAAGAAGCGCCTGAAATCGCGGGCGTCTTTGTCTGTGATGGTCATCTTGTTGGCATGGTTAGAAATCTGTTCGTACACTGCTTTGGGGTAAGCGGTTAGGTTATGGTCAAACCCAAGCATCACGTACAACCCATCTGGAATCAGTTCCCTAAAACCAGAAGGGATGGTCAAGCGGCCTTTTGCATCGATGCTGTGTTCGTACTGACCAAAGAACATTTGTTCTACCTCTGCTTTAATTGATGAAACGCCGGGAATTCCGACGCTTCATTTAGTGTCCCACAAACTGACACTTATTGACATTATTTCCCACATTATATGCCATATTAAATGAAATTGCAAGCAAGTCAACCCACTTTGACCATAATTACAAAGATCATGGTGCTTTAAAGGTGTTAAAAATAGATGCAAAATAAAATCTCTCCCCTAAGTGTCTGGATTCTATTAGGTTAGTTAATGAATTCTCTATTTAATTGTTTAATTTCCTTTTTCATTTGTTAAAATTTTCATTAATTCGCCTAATTGGTTCTGAGCCAGGACATTGTATCCACTCCAAGGGCCGATTTTGACAGAAGCAGTATCGAGCATAATGGGGATAGTATAGCGGATGTTATCATTGATAACAGGCAAGCGCTGTTTAAGGGTTTGAAAAGGGGTTTGGTAATTGAGGGAGGAATGTTCGCGGACATTGTTGTAGTAATAGTTATACCCCAATGATTCATCCAACAAAGAATGCTCATTGATGAAATAATAAGCACGTGGGATATAAAACTCATCATCGTCAGTACGATGGGAGCGTTCCACGTGAGCGTTTTCTTCACAATGGCCTTTGTGGTTCTGGATCAAGCTGCAGCCAAATCCTGAAATTAATTTTCGTAAGTCTTTAACCTTCATCCATGATTTGCCACCGAACTCCTCGCCGTTATCCACTGTAAAAACAATTTCAGACTTGACGCCATGCGAGCGCAACCAGGAGATAACCCATAAATAAAAGCACAAACCATTGGTCCAGGATTTCTCGCGGGAGTAAGCAATCATTTTGAAACGAGTGTTGACATCAATGGCACTCCACTGGTAATTTGGGATATTGTGACGGTCTAAATGTGCTATTTGGTCTCTAGTGAGCGCTTTTTGATCTCTAATATGCTTTAAATCGATCTGAACGATCTCAAAAGGCTTGGCGCTGTACCAATCCACAAATTCACGTTTGACCTTTCTATGCTTGGAAGAGGGTAGGTTATAAGTTATCCGCTGACGATTTCGTCGAACGATATGACGGATAGTCCCTGGTGGTACTTGTACCTGCTCATATTTTGCTAGGTAAAGCGAGAGACGTATAGAACCCAAATGTGTTTTGTTTTTAGCCTCAATCACCTTGTCTTCAATCTCTGAAGATGTCTTGTTTGGTTGTCTATTGGGTATCCGTAATCGATCTGATAAATCTCCACATGCTTGCTTTTTCAGAATATCATACACAACACTACGGTTGATCCCAAACACTTTGGCTGTCTGTGAGATGTTACCGCTTGTGCTTTCTAGATAATCTAGCACTGCTCTTCGCGCTGCTACTGGGTTTATTCTTCTAAGTTGTTTATAATCTATATGGTGTCCAGGATTCACTTCGTTTTATCTCCTCATCTGTTATTTGTCGTTTGCTTAACAACAATATTAACCTGATGTATTCTTGATATCCAGAGTGTATAGTATCTCCTGGACACCGCACAAATTTCGCTTGACAGCGCACCTCGATTACAGTATAGTTTAACCATACACACACAGTTAGTCCAAGTTTCCTAGTTTTCTTAACAACCGTAACTTCCGTTTAAGCAAAGAAGCAAGGAGGTGATCACCAAAAAGTGATAAACAGGAAAGCCAAATCTCAATCTCAATCAAACAATTTAGTTATTCAGTGGAGAAGAAAAAATATGAAAAGAATTAAATTCTTGACAGTCGTTTTAGTAGCTGTGATGATCCTGGCTGCTTGTCAGCCGAGGGTGTTGAAATAAATCAAGAATATTGATAAATGCTAGAACTGAGATGGATCAATTGAATTTCAGTTGAATGGTGCAATATTCTTCTAAATCAGAACCTTCAAAATTGACTTATTTTGCCTCTTTTCCAATAGTAGCGACAGTAGTCCCTTGGTTACATAGTCACAGTACTGTTTGTCTTGAATCCGATACCCGTCAAGATCTTTACAATGCGTTTTAGATCTAGGACCATGGCAGTGAAATAAGCTTGAACAATATATCCCAACAATCCCAGGTAACGGCAGCGGCCTAACCCATGGTTTTGTTTAGCCTCACCGAATTTACGCTCTATCTTATAACGCTGCTTCAAACCTTCTTGATACTCGGGCATAGCAGATAGCTCTTCCCAGGGCTGTTTGTTTTTGTCTTTCTTCTTGGTACGAATATCTCTCAAGCGGATAGCAGAATTCAGGTGGCGAACTTCCAGGTAATAATGATTATTGCCATCATCATAGCCTCTATCAGCGGTGTATGTTTCCACAGCCAGGTTTTGATCCAAATCGTGGTCAACCAAGGAACAGAAATGATGTCCATCATAAGCATTACCAGGGGTGACTTCTAAGCTAGTGATCAATCCATTCTCGGCATTCATGCTGGTGTGCATCTTATACCCCAAGAAATATTCCGTTTGTTTGACGTCCTCCCCTTTTTCATTCTTTACTTGGCGCTGGTGCTTGACACCCCATTGGGCATCTGGGTCACGAGGACCTTTGCCTCCTTTGTGACGTTTCCTGTTCTTTTGAGTGTTCACATTGGCGGTCGTGTGAACACTGTCTATTACTTGTACGGTCCCAAAGTGTACACCTTGTCTGGTTGCCATCTGGATAATCTCACTGAGCATTTCTTCAAATATTTGCAGTTTTCCGCGTTTCAACAAACGCTTTTTGAACACACTCAAAGTGGAGTGATCTGCACATCGTTGATCAACTCCCAAACCTACAAAATATTTTGCAGGCAAGTTCTCATTCACAAATACCTCTACCTCTCGTTCTGAAAGGTTATATAAGTACGCTATCAGCATAATACGCAATAATTGGGCTGGATCGAAGGGTGGCCTCCCTACAACTCCTTCCCCCTTGTATAAATCAATCAATTTTTGAGTGAAACGTTCCCAATCGATGAGCTCTTTCAACTTCCGAAGAAAATGATCTTCGGGTACAACACGTTCATAGATGTAATCTCCAAAAAATGATTGTTCACCAGTCTCTTTATAGCGTCTCTTTTCCACCATGGCATCTCCTTCCTTTTTATTGCCCTAATTGAATCATAGATGCCTTTTTTCGTCAATTAATCACTTGTTTTTCAACAGTCTCGTCAGCCTGCTGGAGAGACCACAGCACCTGAAGTTGAACCTGAAGGCGAAACCTCAGCAACCGGTTTGGAAGTGTGTGAACAAGATCGTTATGGTTGTGCCAAGATTGAACCAGGGCAGACGATCAAAATCGGTATGGGCTCACCCATGACTGGTGGCGATGCCTCTTTTGGTATCGATGCAGAACAATCCGGCAAGATTGCCGTGGCAGATGCTGAACCCATCCATGGCTTTGCCTTTGAACTGGTCGCCCAGGATGACACGGGCACAGCCGAAGGCGGTGCAGCAGTCGCCAACAAATTAGTAGCGGATCCAACTGTGGTTGGCGTCGCTGGCCACCTTTTCTCTGGTGCCACATTTGCGGCTATGCCAATCTATGAAGAGGTCGGAATCCCAATGCTGTCACCTTCAGCCACCAATCCAGATCTGACCAAACAAGGCTCAAAGGTTTTCAACCGCGTGCCATTCACCGATGCGGCGCAGGGTAAGGCTGCGGCTGAGTATATCTTCAACGAACTCGGCTTCCGCAAGATTGCCGTGCTGCATGACGGCGAAGACTACGGTAAAGGCCTGGCCGAAATTGTGAAGACTGAATTTGAAGCCCTAGGCGGCGAGGTTGTGGAATTCATGGGAATCACTTCAAAGGAAGCGGATTACACCCCCATCCTGACCACTATTGCCTCAAAGCAACCTGAACTGCTGTACTTTGGCGGTTATACCCAGGATGCTGGCGTGCTCGCAAACCAGATGAAGACCACCGGCCTGGAAAATGCCGTGTTCTTTGGCTGCGACGGCACCTTCGGCACGGACTTCCTCAATCGTGCGGGTGCAAATGGCGAAGGCTCCTACCACGCCACCCCACGTACCCCACCAGAGACACCCGAAAAAACATCATTTGACCAGAAATATAAAAGATGCTTATGGCGTTGGCCCCGGTGAGCTGTCTCCCTTCACCTGGAACAGCTATGACTGCACCACCGCCCTGATCCAGATGGTCAAGCAAGTGGCTATCTTGGGCGAAGACGGCAATCTCTATATCCCCCGAGCTGCCCTGGTGGACGGCATTCGGAATCTGACCAACTGGGTTGGCATCAGCGGTACCTACACCTGCTTCCCAGATGGTGACTGCAACATTCAAGGCCCGCAATTCCACCGCGTGGAAAACGGTGCGTTTGTTGCTGTTAACTAAGTTCGTAATTGCATAAAGAAACACAGGGAAAGGAAATTCCTTTCCCTGTGATTTGAATTTAAAATTCTCTCATCTACAGGGAGCTAATTATGGAAACAACCCTGCGGCCTCAGCGCCGATTTAAACGCAGTAACCTACCCAAGATAATTCGTTTGATTTTAGGTATTATCGTACTTGCATTAATTATTTGGCGGCTTTACTTGGTGCTTTTTGTTCAAAGGGAATATACACCGGATATTTGGCTGCGCTTGCTCTTTTCCGGCCTAATTATCGGCGGTGTCTATTCGCTCATTGCGATCGGTTATACCCTCGTATATGGCATTTTGCGCATGATCAACTTTGCTCACGGTGAGGTAATGATGTTGGGCACGTTTGGCGGTTACCTGGTCTTCGAAGCAACCAAGACCATCAAGGTAGCTGGCGAATCTGGGCTGACCATTTCAGAAGCCCATCCCTTCCTGTCAGTTGTTTTAGCTTTTGTCACCGGCATGCTAGTCTCAGCCAGTGCCGGCTTCTTCCTTGAAAAGATCGCTTATCGGCCACTGCGCAAAGCCCCACGCCTAATCCCGCTCATTAGTGCCATCGGTGCGTCGATCTTCCTACAAAACGCTGCCCAGCTTTTATTTAGCCCACAAACCCGCGACTATACCAACCCGCCTGCCATCGCACGCGGCGTGGGGTGGAAGATCATGGTCAACCAGACCTCGGTCATCATTCCCTATACTGGCGTGCTGACCTTTGTCTTATCCATCTCGTTCATGATCGCGCTTTACCTGGTGGTACGAAAAACCAAACTCGGCAAAGCCATGCGCGCGGTTGCTGCAGATAAAAACACCGCTGCCCTGATGGGTATCGACGTCGATGGCATTATCTCGCGCACCTTCATTATCAGCGGCATCCTGGCCGGTGCAGCTGGTGTCATGTGGGGCCTGCATAACGGCCTGGTCTATTATTTTGTCGGTTTCCTACCCGGCATCAAAGCCTTCACATCGGCCGTTTTAGGGGGTATCGGCAACATCCCAGGTGCTATGTTGGGCGGTATGCTGCTTGGTTTGATTGAATCGCTTGGGCCGACAGCCTTGGGCATCAGCTACCAATTAAAAGATGTGCTTGCTTTTGCAATCCTTATCGTCATTTTGATATTCAGGCCATCTGGTATTTTGGGTGAGGTGCTTTCGGAGGAAAAAGTATGAACAACTATCCATTACGTACAAGCGCCAAAAAAGGCCTTATCTTTGCAGTTGTGCTGATCTTCCTGGTTCTGATCGATTTTCAGGTCATGGCAGCCACGATGATTAGCAAAGCCCTGGGCACTAACGTGGTCAGTGGCGGCATCCCCGAGGTGCAGTATATGATCATATTCCTGGTCCTCTACGGTATGTGGATCGGATCCACTGCTTCACCAAAAGACGGCAAACTTAGGGATAGGCTGCTTAGCGGTTTGGTCGCTGGCTTAACCTTAGGTTTGGTCATCGCTTTCTTTGACCTGATCCTAACCTACCTGCTGCGCAGTGGCATAGACGTACGGCGATATTTATCCGCCTTGGGTCCAAATAGCATGCGCGTCTTCCTGCTCGACCAGCTTGAAGCGGGTCCGGTTTATCATCTCCTCTTATTCGGTGCTGCTGGTTTCTTGGGTGGCTTGCTCAAAATCTTATTCAACTCGGAACCCGTCAAGCGCTTCTTTAAGAATATTAAAACCTGGATCCAACAGACTCGCCAAAAGGTTAACCAATCTATGCCGCCCTGGCTGACGAAGTACGGCATATATGTTATCTACGTTCTAAT
The DNA here is from genome assembly GCA_040768105.1 of Anaerolineaceae bacterium. Taxonomy (GTDB): domain Bacteria; phylum Chloroflexota; class Anaerolineae; order Anaerolineales; family Anaerolineaceae; genus JAXGNE01. The sequence continues at coordinate 51,024 of JAXGNE010000008.1, read as the reverse complement.
CGGTTTAGCTGCCTTCTTCATCCCCAGGTCTTGGGGTTCTTATAATAACTACGTCTTAGGCTTGGTGGGCTTATATGTCATCTTAGGCATCGGCCTAAATGTCATCGTCGGTCTTTCCGGGCAGCTTATGCTCGGCTTTGCGGCCTTCTTTGCCATGGGCGCCTACAGTGTTGCCCTGCTGAATGCCCCCTTCCCACACAATATCTTGCTCGGTTTCTGGCCCTCCCTTTTGGTGGGGGTCGTGATGGCAGTGTTGGCAGCGGTCTTGCTGGGCTTGCCTGTCATGGGCCTCAGGGGCGACTATCTTGCCATTGTCACCCTTGGCTTTGGCGAGATCATCCGCATCCTGCTCAAGAGCGACCTGCTGACGGCTTATACAGGCGGTCCACGCGGCATCCAAAACATCCAGGGGCCGACCCTCTTTGGCAGGCCTTTCTCCAACGATATAGCCTTTACTTACATCATTCTTGTCTTTGTTGCCTTGTCCATCTTCATTTATACCCGCCTGGAGCGTTCACGCACAGGCCGGGCTTGGCTGGCAGTCAAAGAAGACACCAAGGTGGCTGAGGCAACCGGCGTGAACATCAAAAAGAGCAAGTTATTAGCCCTGTGCATTGGTGCAGCCTTTGCCGGTTTGGCGGGCGGTATCTTTGCCGCGCGCAACTTGTTTACCGGCCCTAATGACCATCAATTGATGGTATCCATGAACATCCTCAGCATCTTGATCGTGGGCGGCATGAATAGCGTACCAGGCATCATCCTGGGTGCCTTCACGCTGAAAGGCTTGCCTGAAATCTTGCGTGAAATTGAAAACTACCGCTTGCTGGTGTTTGGCGGCCTGCTGGTATTTATGATGATTGTCCGCCCAGAGGGGCTCTGGCCGGCAACCCGTCCAAACCTTGAAGCACAAGCGAGTCAAAAGGTGCCGGAAGAAGATGCACCAGAAACTGGAGGCCCGCATGACTGATTACATCATTGAAGTCAAAGAAGTTAGCAAAATCTTTGGCGGCCTGACGGCTGTCAACCAGGTCGACATCAAGATCCCTACCCGCTCAATCTATAGCATCATTGGACCAAACGGGGCAGGCAAAACCACCTTGTTTAACTGCATCTCAGGGTTTTACGTGCCGGAAAAGGGCGAGATTACCTATTTTGGCGATCCCATCCAAGGCCTATCCACCGATGTCATCGCTTGGCTGGGCATTTCCCGCACCTATCAAAACATCCGCCTATTTGGCAACCTGACTGCCCTGGAAAACATCATGATCGGTTTTCACCCCAACTTGAAGACCAGCTGGGTAGATGCCATCGCTCATTCGCCCCGCTATTACCGTGAAGAGCGCCAGACCCTCAAAGATGCCCTGCACCTGCTGGAGTATGTCGGTCTCAAAAATCACGGCGATTTCTTAGCCCGCAACCTCCCTTACGGTTTACAGCGTCGCCTGGAAATTGGCCGGGCATTGGCAAATAACCCCAAGCTGCTACTCTTAGACGAACCCACAGCCGGGATGAATATCAACGAAACCGAAGCTGCTACCAAATTTATCAAGCAGCTCAGGGATGAACTGGGCATTACCATCATCCTGATTGAGCACGACATGAAGGTTGTCATGGGCATTTCTGATCGCATCAGCGTGCTCGACTATGGCACCAAGATTGCCGAAGGGGTGGTTTCGGAAATCCAATCCAACCCGCGCGTAATCGAGGCTTACCTCGGCCCTGGTGGGGCAGCGTTGTCTGAAAAATACAAGTCACAAAGGCGGAGCCATGCTTAAAGTTACTGATCTACACGTCCATTATGGCGCCATCCATGCCTTGAAAGGGGTTAGCTTTAACCTCCAGGAAGGCGAAATTGTCACGCTGATCGGCGCGAACGGTGCCGGGAAATCGACCCTGCTCAATACCATTTCGGGTATCTTGCCTGCCACCCAAGGCCAGGTAACCTACCTAGATGAAGATATCACCAATATCCCTGCCCCGAAAATCGTAAAAATGGGCATTGTCCAAGTGCCGGAAGGGCGAAAAATCTTCCCCGCCATGACCGTCATGGAAAACCTGGAAATGGGCGCTTTCACCGTAACCGATCGTGCCCTGATAAACGAGAATATCGCGTTGATGTTCAAGAAATTCCCCATTCTTGAGAAACGCTACAAGCAATTAGGCGGCACGCTTTCCGGCGGCGAGCAGCAAATGTTAGCCATAGCGCGCGGCTTGATGGCGAACCCCAAACTGATCCTGCTGGACGAACCTTCCATGGGACTCTCGCCCATTTTTGTGGAACAGATCTTTGATACCATCCAGGATATCAATCAGAATGGCGTTAATGTCATCTTGGTGGAGCAGAATGCCCAAATGGCGCTCAGCATTGCCCACCGCGCATACGTCCTCGAGACTGGCAAGATCGTCCTGGAGGGAGAAGCGCAGGAAGTACTGCAGAACCCGTCTGTTATCGAAGCCTACCTGGGCATTGCGCAGGAGGAGGCCTAAAAGCCGCGAAATGTTAGAAATTAACTGGCTAAATCAAGGTTTTTAGCCAAAGCAACTGGCAATTCGGGTTGACAGCCAGCCCACATCACTGTATAATATGTTGTCCTTGCCCCGGCAGAAGATCGCTGGGGTAAATTATGTAACCCAACTTTCCCGCAAGTTGGCGGTGCAACGCAAACATTGTGGTTAAGTGAAGATTGGAGATAAAAATGAAATATGCAATTATTGAATCCGGCGGCAAACAGTACCGTGCCGTCGAAGGCGGTGTGATCACTGTTGATCTGCTGCCGCAGGCAGTTGGCGAGGAAGTAGTCCTAGATACAGTTCTGCTCACCTCAAATGACGGCCATGTAAATGTTGGTTCCCCAACCGTAGCGGGTGCCTCAGTGAAGGCTACCGTCTTAGAGCATTTCAAAGGCCGCAAAATCCTGGTTTTTAAATACAAACCGAAGATTCATTATCGTAAAAAAACTGGTCACCGGCAGCAATATACTCGCCTGCAGGTTGAATCAATTAGCTTGGAGTAGGTAAAATGGCACATAAAAAAGGCGGCGGGTCATCCCGCAACGGACGAGATAGCCAGTCACAACGACTAGGCATTAAAAAATTCGGTGGCGAGCACGTGCTCAGCGGCAATATTTTGGTTCGCCAGCACGGCACCAAGGTACACCCCGGCTGGAATGTTGGCATGGGTCGCGATTACACCTTATTTGCCACCATTGAAGGCTTTGTTAAATATGAAACAATGCCCGGTGGACGCAAAAAGGTTCATGTATTTGAAACCCAAGAGCCTGTAGACCAGGTAAAGGCGTAAAGGAAAGCAGACATGAAAGAAAAGATTCATCCTAAATACTATCCAGAAGCAAAGGTAACCTGTGCCTCTTGTGGCGCAACTTGGACGACTGGTTCAACTATTCCAGAAATCCGTACCGAAGTTTGCTCAAACTGCCACCCCTTCTATACTGGTCAACAGCAGCGAATCTTAGACCGCGAAGGCCAGGTAGATCGCTTCTACAAGCGTCTCCAGGTCCGCCAGGATTACGTTTCAGACTTGAAAGCCAAAGAAGAAGCCCAAACCTCCATGGATCGCCCTGTCAGTGATCTTAACATTGGTGCCCGTGCTGTTTCAGCGCTTGAAAAAGCCGAAATTCGCAATGTGGGCCAGCTGCTGGCAAAGCTTGAAGAAGGCTCAAAAGCCGTCCTGGATATTGAAGGCTTTGGCCGCAAATCCCTGATTGATATGAAGAAAAGTCTCAGGAAATTTGGCTACACCATCCCTGCAGCGGCAGACGAAATTGACGTCTAATATTTCAAAATTTCAATAAATTTAGTAAACTTACAGGCAGATGGCAGCATCTGCCTGTTCTTTTTTGGAGGTGTTATATGAAGCAACAATTTGGGTCCTTGGAAGTGATTACAGGTTCTATGTTCTGCGGTAAAACCGAAGAGCTTATTCGCCGTCTCCGCAGGGCAACCATCGCGAAGCAAAAGGTGCAGGTATTCAAACCGATCATCGACAATCGCTATGCCATGGGCAAAGTGACCTCGCATTCTGGGAATGAATTCCAAGCTATCCCGGTTTCCAACTCTGCCCAAATAATTGAACTCCTTGAAAAAGACACCACCGTGGTTGGCATCGATGAAGCCCAGTTTTTTGACGATGGCATCATTGAAGTCATCGACCAGCTTGCCAATGGTGGGTTGCGTGTGATTGTGACCGGCCTGGATATGAACTTTCGCGGCGAACCTTTCGGTTGCATGCCCACTATTATTGCCAAAGCAGAGCACGTGGATAAACTCAATGCCATTTGCATGGTCTGTGGGGAATTGGCCTGCCGCACCCAGCGCCTGGTCAATGGCAAACCTGCTCATTATGACGACCCTATTGTGATTGTAGGCGCTTCAGAAATGTACGAAGCGCGCTGCCGTCACTGCCATGAAGTACCGCGTGATTGAGAGGTGATCGATGCAGCATTACTCTGACTACCTCGATGAAGTCCTGATCTCTTCCGAAACCCTGCAAGCACGCATCGCCGAGTTAGGCGCTGAAATCAGCCGTGATTACGCTGGCAAGCAGCTCCTAATGATCTGCATCCTGCGCGGCGGGGTCATGTTCCTGACCGACCTGATCCGCCAGGTCAATGTGCCTGTTGCTATTGAATTCATGGCGGTTGCCTCCTACGGCAGCGGTGCGCGCAAATCCTCCGGGGAGGTGCGCATCACGCTTGATTTAAACACCAGCATTACCGGCCGCGATGTGATCATCGTTGAAGATATCATCGACAGCGGGCGTACGCTCTCATCAGTGATCGAGCTGCTCAGCACCCGCAACCCGGCCTCGCTGACCGTCTGTACCCTGCTGGACAAATATTCGCGCCGCGAAGTGCCCGTGCCCATTCGTTACTGTGGCTTCAAAATTGAAGATAAATTTGTCTTTGGCTATGGCCTGGACATGGATGAGTATTACCGTAACCTGCCCTTCATCGGCACAGTCGATTTGAACCGTTATGATTCCCAGCTTTAACAACGCTATCCAGGCGCTTCTGCAGGTCGTTCGCCGTGCTAATGCCGCCGGTGAACCGCTTTACCTGGTCGGTGGGGCTGTGCGCGACCTGCTCTGCCAGCGTGAGATCAAAGATCTAGACTTTGTCACTGCCGGCAATACCCAGCAGATTTCCTGGGCTGTCAAGCGCCTGCTAAATGCACGGGCCTTTATCTTGGATGACGAGCGCCAGACTGCCCGTGTCATCCACACTCTGCCTAACAGGCAGACCATCCTGCTTGATTTTGTGCGCTTTACAGGGGAGACCCTGGGGGAAGACCTGCGCGCACGGGATTTCACCATCAATGCCATGGCGCTAGATGTCAACCAGCCCGATCAGCTGATAGACCCCCTGGGTGGGCAACAAGACCTGCAGAAAGGTTTTTTGCGCGTTGCTTCAGAAGAGTCCATGCGCCTAGACCCGCTGCGGGTGATGCGTGGGGTGCGCATGGCCTTAGATTATGACCTGCAGCTTGACCCGTACACCGAAACCCTCATGAAGGCATCCGGCGCAGACCTGGCAAAGGTTTCCGCTGAGCGCCAGCGCGATGAGCTATTCAAACTGCTCAGCCTGCCCCAACCCCAGCGCGCCATCAGCCGCCTGCACGACCTGGACGCCCTGCCAGCCTTGCTGCCGGAACTATGCGCGCTCAAACGGGTGCCCGTCTCTGCGCCGCATGTGCACCCGCTTTGGCAGCACACCCTGCAGGTGGTCAGCTACCTCGACCAGCTCCTGGATGCCCTGCTCAACCCAAACAGCCCCGCGCACTTGACCGCTTACTTCCAAGATTTTCTCACGGCCATTGCACCTTACCGACCTGAACTGGTATCCCACCTGCAGAAAGCCATCCAGGAAGAGCGTAGCCGCCTGAGCCTGCTGCTTTTTGCTGCCCTCTACCACGATGCAGGCAAACCCGAAGCCATGAAGCTGGGTTTAGACCGGCGCCTACACTTTCACGGTCATGCCGATGGCAGCCAGGAAGCGGTTATCTATCGTGCCTGCCAGCTAGCTCTTAGCAACAACGAGGTCAAATACCTGGCTTGCCTCACCCAACACCACATGCGCATCCACCACCTGGCATCCAAAGCCCTCCCCCCATCAAAACGCGCCATCTACCGCTATTTCCGTGATACCGGGGGCTGCGGTCTGGATATCGGTTTCCTCAGCCTGGCAGACCTGCTGGCAACCTACGAAGACACCCTCACCCCTGCCCAATGGCAGGCAGAGCTCAGCGTGGTGCTGTCTCTCTTCCAAGCCTGGTGGGCATGCAAAGAAGAAGTTGTCTCGCCGCCCAAACTGCTGGATGGGCATGACCTGCAGGCGATTTTTAACCTTCAGCCAGGTCCGCAGCTCGCCAAGATCCTGGAAGCGCTTAAAGAAACCCAGGCGGATGGGCAGGTCAGCGATAAAGCTGGTGCAATCGAATTTGTCCGCCAATACTTAAAAGATAACCCTAACCCCCATGACGCGGGCAAAGGTTGAGAATGGAGTAGTACGATGCTAATAAAAACACCCGACCTAGAAATTGCCTACCGCCAGCAAGGCCAGGCAGAGCCAATCATCCTCCTGCACGGTTTTGGTTTAAATTACCATATTTGGGATCCTATCGTGGCGGCTTTCCATGAAAAAGCGCGCTTCATCACCCCCGACCTGCGTGGACATGGCCAGAGCGAGGTGAGAGAAGGCACCTACAGCATGGACAGCCTAGCAGCTGACCTGGCTGCTTTTATGGATGCCTTAGGTATTGAGCGCGCCATGGTTGGCGGCCACTCTTTAGGCGGCTATGTGGCTTTAGCCTTTGCTGCGGCCAACCCCGGGCGCCTGTCCGGGTTAGCGCTCATCACCACCAATGCCCGCGCGGATGCACCAGACAAGCGCCAGGGGCGCTACGATACCGCCCAGGCCGTACAATTACAGGGGGCTTCTGCCCTGGCAGGCAGCTTGGGTCCGCGCCTTTCAAAAGACCAAGCTTTGGTCGAGGCTTTGCAGTTGATGATCTCCCAGACGCACCCCCAAGGCATCATTGGCGCAAGCCTGGGTATGGCAGAGCGCCCCGACCGCATGGAAACGCTCAAAGCGCTGACCTGCCCGATCCTGGTGGTGGCTGGGGAGGAAGACATGATCACACCCCTGCCTGCCTCCCAGGAAATGGCCAAAGCCAACCCCCACGCGCGCTTGTTATTACTTCCTGGTGTAGGGCATATGCCGATGTTGGAAGCACCCCTGGGCCTAGGCACAGCGCTCCTCGAAACTAGCCTACGCGCGGCGGAAGGATAAACATGGACGAAAAATTAGCCTTCATTTACCGCCGCCGCTCCATCCGCAAGTTTACCGATCAACCCGTTGAGACGGAAAAGATCACCGAGCTGCTCAAAGCTGCTATGGCAGCCCCCACCGCCATGAACACCCAACCTTGGCAATTTGTGGTGGTCACGGAAGAAGAACTGCTTAAGAAGATCAGGAATACCCTGGTGTTTGGTAAGATGAATGCCCCCCTGGCTATTGTGGTCTGCGGCAACATGGGTGTTTTTAATAAACGGCTGACCGGAAAATTTTGGGTGCAAGACTGCAGCGCTGCCACGCAAAATATCCTCTTGGCTGCCAGCGCGCTGGGTTTAGGCAGCGTTTGGTGCGGCGTGCATCCCATCCACACCTTTGAGCACCGAATCAGCCAGGTCCTTAGCCTGCCAGCAGAGGTTACCCCGCTTAATGTCATTTACATTGGTTACCCAGCTGAAGAAAAACCAGCCCGCACCCAGTACGACCCTGCCAAGGTCAGCTGGAATGGCTATAAAAAGGCTGAGCCCAGCTCTGAAGACGTGGCTGATCCAATTTCGGATTAAGTCTTAGGGTTCTAACGCTTTAGCCTTCCTGCCTGCTTCAACACCGACAGCGCATGCACGCTCACCCAGGGGTTAGCTTTGCGCTTGCTCACCCCGCCCCAATCATACTTGGAAAAACCTGAGATCTCTGGTTTGGTCAGCCGGTAAAAGCGCCCCTCAGCAGGGAACCCGCCATCTGGCAGCTGCTTGGTTTCTAAGAGGTCTAAGGCTTCCGCGCAGCGCGGGTCGCCCAGTAAGCCAGCCTCTCCCACCCGTTCCAGGCCAGTTAAGATATCGTAATACCAGAAGACTGGGTAATGCAGTTGGGTAAATTCGGTCTGCATGACGCTGCCGTCAGCCTGCCTGCGGAATAAATGGCGTTTCAGGAATATTTCTGCCGCCCGCTGAATCGCATCCGAAACTGCCTGGCTGGGGTGTAGCTTGTTATACCAGGTCAAAGCCCGTAGGGGCACGCAGCTCTCCCAAAACGAGGAATGCTGCGCCGCTGGCTTGCGGTCACAATTCCACCCCCCATCCGGCCACTGCCAGGCAAGCAAGTTCTCTGCCAGTTCTGTGGTGTAATCGTTCTCCAAGCCAAGCACCAGCGAAGCGTATAAAGCATTGCCTTCCTGGCTGGCGCAGCGCCGAGTGCGTCCTTCTATTTGGCGGATATGTTTTTTGTGATCTGGTGAATCAAGCCACTGGTACACCTGGTCTCTCAATGGCAGCAATTGCGCATCGCCCTTGGGGTAATAGATCTCGGCCAGGCTCACCAACACCCAGTGTGCCCCTAGCCATTTTTTATAAGGATGGCTGTCAAATTCACCGGCCAAGAGGGCTTTTGCAGCCGGAGAGCGGCGGATTCCCTCGCGCAGTGCCTGCATTTCCGCTGAGCCTTCAGGCTCGTCCAGCAGCAGCAAGCGCGTTTGGTAGCGGATGCTGGCTTCTTCGTGAGAAAGCAGTGACGCGATAAAACAAGCGGGTACTTGTATCATCTTGGTCTCCTTGTCCTTTGTCTACCACTCTACCCAGGCATAATCCAGCTGCCGGTAATCATCGCTGGTCAGTTCTAAAAACAAAACTGGGCTGTCCGTACCCAGGCGTACCCGGTATAAGCCAAGCCGCGTCAGGTAATAAAAGGCCTGTGCATCTGGCTGCCAGAAAGCCTGCCTGACCGGGTCAGTCACTAGTTCTAAAACGAGCTGCCTTTGCTCGTCATATAAGCGGATCAAATCACTTTCGGCAAAGTCATCTTGGGGCGGTAAGGTTAAAACTGATGACCTATCATGTGAGAATATTATCCGCGGTCCTTCAGACATTGGGTCGCTTATCGTTGGAGGAAGCTGCACGGCGCGCTCGCCACTTGCACAGCGCAGGAGTATTACCGAGCCTTCTATCATTGAGGCTTTGAACCCAAAGCAGTCGTCGTCAACCCAGGCTTGCTGCCTGCCCTCAGGGCCGATAACCGTTAGGGTTGTGCCAGCTGTTTGGCTGCCGTCTAAGAAGAAATAGCGGTTTGCAACCTGGTAGAAAGCCCTAAAAGGCGCTGCGCTGAGCGTCTCCCACTGTCCTGTCGGGACTATGTAGCGGTATAAGCCAATAGAACCCAGTCCCTCGCCTGTTTTCGCTTCAGCCAAAAAGCTGCTTTCATCCTGCCACTGGAACGCCCATGTTATATCCTCACCCATGCCTGGCAACTCTAGGCTGGTCAGTGATCCATCGTCAGCCAGCAGGTAATAGTCACTGATGCTCGTATTGCCCAGGCTGATATCTGCCGACTTGCTTAGCAAGACCTGCTGGCCTTCTGGCGAGGGCAGGGCATCGCGCACGTACAAAGGTGCGTTTTCCAACTGCTGAATAGCTTGGCTTTGCACATCATAGCTAAAAAGGTGCGTAAAACCGTCCGCGTTGGCAGCGACGTAAAACAACCTTGCTTCATGCCCAGACCACCAATACTTGCCCAGGCTGTCGTAATAGCTCAGGCTCAGTGAGGTAGACCCCAGGCCTTGCCTGCTCATGGCGGCGCGGGTCTCTTCTGGCAGTCCTTCGTAAATCGCTGGAAAATCGGGTTCCTGCTCAAGATACAGCTTCAAAATCTGCTTGATTTCCCCGCTGGGCAGGTCCACCAAAATCATGTCCCTGGTACTGCTGCTCAGGGGTTGGCGGGTCACAGCCGTCTTTTGGTCGGCTGCCAGCGACTGGGAAAGGCTGTCCAAGACCGTACCAGCAGGCAAGTTAACATGTGAGCTGTTGCCAGTGTTCATGTCCAGCTTCAGGATCGTCGTGGGAAAGATGTCTTCTAATTTCACCAATAAGGCGTAATCTTCCCCTTGACCATCTTCAACATTAGGGGTGGGCGTCACTTCGCCAGTCGGGGTCTCTGCAAGTCTTTCCAGTGTAGGCTCAACCTGTACGGGTTGGGTTGGCTCTGCCAAGCAGCTGCTCAGCATCAGCGTCATGCTGACGAACACTAACAGGGTTATTTTGGGCATGGTTTTCATTGCTCAGGTTTCCTCTCTAATCATAATCATTTTTCATAATAATTCCAAACTTGCAAACCAATTGGGCACCAGGTCGTAGAAGGTTAACTGCCGGTTAAATATTTTATTAGAAATTACTTAATGGTAAAATTAGGCGTTTAGTAAGAAATTCCACGCATTATCGCGTAAAGTTTAATAATTTTCGGAGGAAATATGACAGAAAAAAAATGGGTGTATTTGTTCAGCGAAGTTGAACAAGCAGAGAAATATGCGGGCAGTTGGGATGGCGTCCGCGGTTTACTGGGCGGCAAAGGTGCTAACCTGGCTGAGATGTCACGCATCGGCGTGCCGGTACCCCCCGGCTTTACCATCACAACCGAAGCCTGTAATGCCTACCAGGATATTCACGATTTTCCAGAAGGTATGTGGGACCAGGCTCTAACTGCCCTCAAAGTTGTTGAGGAAAGGGCTGGCAAGAAATTTGGCGATGCCCAAAATCCTTTGTTGGTCTCCTGCCGCTCTGGTGCAAAGTTCTCCATGCCCGGCATGATGGATACCGTGCTCAATATTGGCATGAACGATGAAACCGCCAAAGGCATGGTCGCCCTGACCGGTAACGACCGCTTTGTGTACGACTCCTATCGCCGCCTTATCCAGATGTTCGGCAGTGTGGTCTTGGGTATCGATGACGAAGCATTTGAAGAAGTCTTGGACGAAGTAAAGAAAGAAAAAGGCGTCAAGATGGATACCGAGCTCACCACGGCTGATCTCCAGGAACTGACCGCTAAGTTCAAGCAGGTCGTCAAGAAAGTCAAAGGCTTTGACTTCCCACAGGAACCCCTCAAACAATTAGAACTGGCTGCCAAAGCTGTCTTTGATTCTTGGAATTCCAAGCGCGCCATTGACTACCGCCGCCGTGAGAACATCCCTGATGACCTCGGCACTGCTGTCAATATCCAGACCATGGTGTTTGGCAACATGGGTGACGACTCAGGCACCGGTGTGGCTTTCACGCGCGACCCACAGACCGGCGAAAAGAAGATGTTTGGTGATTACCTGATCAACGCCCAAGGCGAAGACGTGGTAGCCGGCATCCGCAACACCTCGCCCATCGCAGGGCTTGGCAAAGACCTGCCGGAAGCTTATGAAACCTTCTTAGAGATTGCCGAGAAACTTGAAAACCACTACCATGAAATGCAGGATGTGGAGTTTACCATCGAACGCAAGAAGCTGTGGATGCTGCAGACCCGTAACGGCAAGCGCTCTGCCCAGGCTGCCATCAAGATTGCCTACGATATGGTCATGGAAGGCTTCATCAGCAAAGAAGAAGCCATCAAACGCGTCACCCCAGAGCAAGTGGACCTGATGCTGCACCCGCAGTTCTCGGTTGCTGCCAAGGATGCTGCCAAGAAAGAAGGCCGCTTGCTGGCAACCGGCGTGAATGCCTCTCCCGGCGCAGCCGTAGGCCAAGTCTACTTTGATGCAGATAAAGCTGAGCAAATGCACCGCGATGAGGGACAGGATGTGATTATGGTCCGCCCCTTCACCAAGCCTGATGATGTGCACGGTATGTTAGCAGCCAAGGGTATCCTCACCAGTGAAGGCGGCGCCACCTCGCATGCAGCCGTGGTCGCGCGCCAGTTTGGTGTGCCCTGTATCGTCGGCGCCTCCATGGTCAGCATTGACATGAACAAACGCCAGCTCACTTCCAATGGTAAATTGGTCAAAGAAGGGGATTGGATTTCACTAGACGGTGCTTCTGGCGAAGCCTTCATTGGCAAACTGGATTTGACCACCCCCGACGTGGAAAAACAAACCGAACTGATGGCGCTGCTCTCCTGGGCAGATGATATTTCCCGCCTGCAGGTTTGGGCAAACGCAGATTATCCCAAAGATGCCCGCCGCGCACGCTCCTATGGCGCCAAAGGGATTGGCCTCTGCCGCACAGAGCACATGTTCTTTGAAGAAGAACGCCTGCCTTACGTGCAGGAAATGATCATGAATTCTGAGAAGACCCAGAAGATGCTCAATAACCTCGGCGCATTAGAAGCCGCCCTAAAGGCTGGCCGGCGCGAAGGCCGCGCATTAACTGAAGCCGATCGCAAAGCTTTAGAAGCAGAAATTGCCGCAGAGAAGAAACAAATTGCTGAATCTAAGGGTGCCAAAGCCTATTTTGGCGCATTGGACTACTTATTACCCCAGCAGCGCTCTGATTTCTACGGCTTGTTTGAAGCAATGGACGGCTACCCGGTCATCATCCGCCTGATCGACCCGCCCCTGCACGAGTTCCTGCCCTCCATGGAAGATATGCTCACCGAGGTGGCTACCATGCGCGCTCTGGGTCAGACCGAAGGCTTAGCAGAGAAAGAAGCCCTGCTGGATGTGATTATGAGCCTGCACGAAAGCAACCCCATGATGGGTCTGCGCGGTATCCGCCTGGGTATTGTTTACCCCGATATCATGAAGATGCAGGTGCGTGCCATCTTTGAAGCCGCTAGCGACGCCACCCTAAAGGGTATTGTTGCCAAACCTGAGATCATGATCCCCCTAACTGGGCATGTCAACGAACTCAAGCTGGTTCAGCCTACCCTGGTGCAAATTGCCAAGCAAGTGATGGCTGAGAAAGGCGTCGAGTTTGAGTACAAATTTGGTACCATGATCGAGATCCCACGTGCCGCTGTCACCGCTGGTGAGATTGCTGAAGTAGCCGAGTTCTTCTCCTTCGGTACCAACGACCTGACCCAAATGACCTTTGGTTACAGCCGTGACGATGCCGAGCGTAACTTCCTAGTGACCTACGTAGAGCATGGCATTCTCCCGCAAAACCCCTTCCAGGTCTTGGACCGCGATGGCGTCGGCAAGCTGATGCAGATGGCTGTTGAAGACGGCCGCCGCGTGCGCCCCAGCCTCGAGGTCGGCATCTGCGGTGAGCACGGTGGTGACCCCAGCTCAATTGAGTTCTGCCACCTGGTTGGCAATAACTACGTCAGCTGTTCACCTTTCCGCGTGCCCTTAGCCCGCTTAGCCGCAGCCCAGGCTGCCCTTCGCCACCGCTAAACCGCCGCAATTGAATTGACAAAGGCTTCTGAGTGACACTATAATCACTCAGAGCCTTTTTTATTTAAGAGGATTGGCATGCAGAGATTAATTCGCATTGAAATTGGGGCACTTATAGGGGCAGGCATGGGGCTGCTTTATAGCCTGTTCAGCCAGCTTATGAACCCATTGGTGTTGCGGCCGATCAACCTCTACAGCACCTCGCCTAGGCCTTGGTTGACGGTCCTGCTCATCATCCTGGCAGCCGCCCTGCTGGGAGTGCTCACTGGTATCCACCCTAATATGATCTATGGTGCCCTGGTCGGCGGGGCAGCGGCAGCTGTGCTGCAGACCCTGCGGGCTTTCCTGGTGGCAGATGCGCTGTCAGGCTTTATCCCGGTCATCAACACCTTCCTGACCGCCTTTATCCCGTCCTTTTTGCTGTTCAGCCTGCTCGGGTTGCTCCTGCGCTGGGTGGTCAGCCGCCTGGCAGAAGGTTACTTTAGCGCTAACCGGCTCACTTGGCCGCGCTTCTACCCTCTCCTGGTTGCCTTGGGTGTGGCGGCCTTGTTTGGCGGCTTTTCGCTCTACCGGGCGGACTACCGCCACGACCTGCGCCTGGTGGATGCCTACCTTCAGGAAGGCGCGCGTGCCCTCACTGCGGCCAATCTTCCCCAAGCCCTGCGTGATATTCCCGGCTACTTTAGCTATTCAGACCAACCCTACTCCCTTGAGCCTTCACGCGATATCAGCCTCTATGCCGGCCAGCCCCCGGAAGGCATCCCCGAATCTGAAAAAGGCATCGTGCTGGTACACTTCCAGGATGGTTTCACGCTTACCTGCCTGACGGTTGACCGAGATGACAGCGTCATTTGTGAGCAGTATGTGCCTTTAGACCAGCGCGAAAGCGCAGACCAGCCTTAGCGTTTCCCCGTTTTCAATTCACAAAAAAATATTATTTATTCCGTCACGCCGTACAAACTGAGATACTTAGCGTAGACTTCGCTGATGGTGCGGATGTAATTGCGCGTCTCTAAAAAGCGTACTGAGCCTAAGAACAAATCCTGGTCATCGCCTGCGTTATCCTTCCAGGTTTGGGCGTTGCCGGGTCCGCCGTTGTAGGCAGCCAGCGCGGCATAAATATCCCCCTCAAACAGGTACAACTGCCGCCCAAGGTAATTGGCACCCAGCTGCAGGTTGATATAAGGGATATCCAGGTCTTCAACTGTGAAATTTGGCGGCCAGGCCAGGTCGCGCGCAATCTGCCCGCCCGTCTCTGGCATGATCTGCATCAAGCCACGAGCCCCAGCTGACGAGACGGCAAAGCCTTCAAAGCGGCTCTCCTGGTGGATAACGGAAAGCAGCAGCATCACCGGCAGCCCGTAAAAATTGGCCGCATCCTGCACCCAGTCCAGGTAGTAAGGCCCATACTGCAGGTGCTCAAAGTAAGCCGGGGTGGGCTGGCTGCCGTCCACCCCCGCCAATGCCAGGATGGATTGGCTGGCAGCAATGACCGAGCGGTACAGGCCTAAGTCGAGGAAGGTCTGCACTAGGCGGAAAGTCTGGCTTGGGTCTGTGCGCAGGTCGTTCCTCAGGCTCTCAAACTGGTTGCGCCCTTGTTCAAACATGCCCAAAGCCCAATATTCTAGGCCAGCCTTGTAGCGCGGGTCCAGCGCCAGGCTGCGCAGGTCGTCCAGGTCTGTGCCCGAGGGGATCAGGAAGGTGCTGCGCATCCAGATTTTGGCATCCTCGCGTTCGGCCTGCCAATCGACCTCGTAATTCGCCTGGGCGGGTTTACGAAAGTCATCCTCGCCAGCGCGTAGTTGTGCCGCGCGCATGCCGTAATACCCGTTTGGAGCGGCAAGCTCGGCTGCGCGCCAGGAATCAATGGCTTTCTCCTGGTTGCCCATGGCAGCGTGCGTCTTGCCCAGCCATAGGTATGCCCCAGAGGTCTCCAGCGGGTCCAAGCCTAACACCAAGGCACGGTTGAAGCCCATCAGGGCGTTTTCATATTCTTCCAGGCGGTAATACAGCATCCCGCCAAAGAACAAGGCTTGGAAAGTCTCCGGGGCGGAAGGGTACTCCGTACCCAGCCTGGCCCAGGTATCGGCCGCTTCTTTGATCTTGCCTGCAATCTCAAAATAACGCCCGGCTGTAAAGAGCAGGCTGGCAGCCTGGATGGATTCAGGCTCTTCCGCGGCAAAATACAGGGCAGTCTGTGCGGCGGCTTCCACGTCATCCATGTAGGCATACTGGGTGTAGGCGATATCCTCCCAGGCATCCACGTAGTAAATGCTCTTGGAGTGATTGAGGGTGATCTCGCGCCAGATGGCAATCGCTTGCAGGTCTTCCGGCAGCCCATCGGCCTGGTTAGCGGCTGCGCGTTCATCCGAATTGAAGCCTGCTTTTTTTAAGCCATAGGCACGCACGGCTAGGGCTTTGTTGTAAAGTCCAGCTGCCAGGTCGGCTTCAGGCGTCTGCAGGTAGCGGTCAAAGGCTTCGATAGCTAGGTCGTATTGGCCGATATTATAGTTAATGATGCCGCGCTGCAGTTCGTTGACCGTTTGGCCCTCGTTTACCAGCGTGGCCAGGGCGATGTAAGAATCGTAAGGATCCGGGTAATTATTGACCGAGTCTTGGTAACGCTCAAAGGCCAGCTCGCTCTCACCCCGGGCAGTGTAGATCCTGGCCATCAGCAAGTTCATCTGCGCCTTGGTGTAGGGGCTGCTGCTGTTGTAGTAGATATCCTGGTAAAGGCTCAAGGCCAGTTCTGGCTGGCCGTTCGCTTCATAGGCAGCGGCCACCTTTTGCGCTAGGGCGCTGTCCGCATTGCTTTCAAGGTAGGCTTTGGAATAGGCGTCGATGGCTTTTGGGTAGTCCTCAAGCGCCATGTATAAGTCCCCCAGCTGCTCGTAGACGTAGGCATCGATCACCCCCGGCCGCTTGGTGAGGAAGGTCTCATAAGACAGCAGGGCTTCGTCGCTGCGTTCCAGGCGCGGGTAAATCTGCCCCAGCAGAACCAGCGCGCGTATGCCCGGGATCGAGTCTGGGTAAGTGTTGACCAGTTCCACCAGCGTGCGCCGGGCAAGGTCCAATTCCAAACGCTTCTGGTAGGTTAGCCCCAGCCCATATAGAGCCGCTTGGCGGGTTTCATCATCCGTGGCAGTTTTAAGCGCTTCGTTGAAGATCTGCAGCGCCTGGTCATAATCCCCAAAAGCCAGGGCTGCATCGCCTTCGCTGATGCTGTAAACTTGTTCCAGTTCTGGCAGGGGTATGCTCTCAACGGTTGGCGCTGGGGTAGGGGAAGGCGTGGGGGTTGGGCTTGGCTCAGGCGTGGGCGTGGCCTGCGGGGCTAGCAGGCAGCCGCTCAGGCTCGTCATCAGTAGCAGCACCGCCATCAGGCCCAAAAGGATCTTTCTTTGAATTAACATGCAGTTCTTATAATGGATTTAGGGGCAGATGTCAACCTGTGCGGGCGGCAAAGCTTCGACTTGTCCCAGTTTTTTGACAAAGCGGTATAGGCATGATAAACTTTGTTTGCTTAGCGATCACGACGCCCACCTGGGCGTCTTTTTATGGAGTTTTAATGAGATCAATATTTTGGGATGACCAACTACAGCAGCTGCGCCTGATTGACCAGACCCTGCTGCCTGCCCGTTATGAAACCATTACCCTCAGCGATCACCAGCAGGTGGCCGATGCCATCCAGCGCATGGTCGTGCGCGGTGCGCCGGCCATCGGTGTGGCGGCAGCTTTTGGCATGGCCTTAGCCGCCCGCAACACGCAAGCCAGCACAGTCTCAGCCCTCATAGCCGAGCTGCAGCAAGCCGCCCAGACGCTCAAAGCCGCCCGCCCAACCGCGGTCAACCTGGCTTGGGCTGTGGACCAGCTGCTATCAAAGGCTGAAGCCGCACAAGGCAGCCTGGCTTACCTGCAAGAACAACTCCTAGCCATGGCCAAGCGCTTGGCGGATGAAGACGTGGCTATCAACAAAGCCATGGCCACCTACGGCGCTGAGCTGATCCATGACGGCGATCGCATCGTGCACCACTGCAACACTGGCGCCCTGGCGACCGTCGACTACGGCACCGCCCTGGGCGTGATCCGCATGGCACATGAGCAGGGCAAAAAGATCCACGTCTTTGTGGATGAGACCCGCCCGCGCCTGCAGGGTGCCCGCCTGACGGCCTGGGAACTCAGCCAGTACGGCATCTCCTACGACATCATCGCCGACGGCGCCTCGGGTTACCTGATGCGCTCGGGCGAGGTGGATAAGGTGCTATTTGGGGCAGACCGCATGGCGGCTAACGGCGATGTGGCCAATAAAATTGGCACCTACATGCTGGCCCTGGCTGCCTACGATAATGGCATCCCTGCTTACGCCGTGGTGCCCACCTCTACCATCGACCTTTCCATCCACAGCGGTGAGCAGATCGAAATTGAAGAACGCGACCCAAGCGAAGTGCTGGATATCAAAATCCACGAGCAGCAAGTCGCCCCAGCTGGCGCAAGCGCGCGCAACCCGGCCTTTGACGTCACGCCGCACCGCCTGCTTGCCGGCATCATCACCGAAAAAGGGGTGGTTTACCCGCCTTTCTTCCGAACCCTGCCAAACTTAAAAGCATCCTAAGGAGTAAAAGATGGAAATAATCCTGACCGGTTCAATCGCTTACGATTACCTGATGAAGTTCCCCGGCTATTTCAAGGATCACATCCTGCCCGAACACCTCGAGTCTATCAGCCTGTCATTCCTGGTGGATGACATGGTGCGCCAGCACGGCGGCGTGGGCGCCAATATCGCCTATACCCTCGCGCTCTTAGGCGCGCACCCCAGGCTGGTTTCCACTGCCGGGCAAGACTTCCCTGAGTACCAGCACAAGCTGGAAAAGGTGGGCGTCAATACCAGCGGCGTGCGCATCATCGAGGAAAAGTTCACAGCTTCCTTCTTCGTCAACACCGACAAATCCAATGCCCAAATTGCCTCGTTCTATACCGGCGCGATGGCAGACTCGGCCGATGTCTCGCTTTTAGACCTGGGCTTGACCGCGCAAGACCTGGTAGTGATTTCTCCCACCGACCCGCGTGCCATGGCACGTTACATCGACGAATGCCAGCAGATGGGCGTGCCCTATTTGTTTGACCCGGGTCAGCAGATCGTGCGCCTGGATAAGGACACCCTCTGCAAAGGCGCTCTCGGCGCGCACGCCCTGTTCGTGAACGAGTACGAGTTTGAGCTGCTACAGAAGCACTCCTGCCTGGATAAAGAAGCGCTTATGACGGGTCCACGCTTCACGGTTGTCACCCTGGGCAGCAAAGGCGCTGCCATCTACGCGGACGGGCAGCGGACACACATCCCGATCGTGGAAGGCTTAACTGTGGCTGAGCCGACCGGCGTGGGCGATGCCTTTAGGGCGGGTTTCTTGCGCGGATACATGGAAGGCTTTGGCTGGGAACTTTGCGGCCAGATGGGCGCCATGGCTGCCGCCATCTCCATCGGGTATAATGGTCCGCAGAAACACAGCTTTACCCCGGCCGAGTTCGTACAGCAGTTCCGCCAGCACTTTGACGACCACGGCCAATTAGATGCCATACTTTAGTCGAATTCAACGCTGAGGCCAGGAGCCTTTTCTGCCCTTGCGAAATAAATTTTAGTCAAATCAGGAGAAAATGAATGGATAATTATGATATTTTAGACCTCAACCTGGCCGAAGGCGGCCGCAGGCGCATGGATTGGGCAGCGCGTGAAATGCCCGTGCTGCAGTCTATCGAGGAACGCTTCCGCAAGGAACGCCCCTTTGAGGGCATCCGCATGTCGGCTTGTCTGCACGTGACCACCGAAACAGCCAACCTGATGCGCACCCTGCAAGCGGGCGGCGCGGATATCGTGCTGACCGCTTCAAACCCGCTTTCCACCCAGGATGACGTGGCCGCGGCGCTGATCTCTCAGTATGAGATCCCCGTCTTTGCCATCAAGGGCGAAAACAACGTCACCTATTACAAACACCTGCGCGCTGCATTAGACCACAAACCCAACATCACCATGGATGACGGCGCAGACCTGGTCAGCACCTTGCATAAAGACCACCGCGACCTGCTGCCAGGCGTTCTCGGCGGTACCGAGGAAACCACCACCGGCGTCATCCGCCTGCGCGCGATGGCAGCCGATGGGGCGCTGCACTTCCCGGTTGTGGCTGTCAACGACGCCATGACCAAGCATTTCTTTGACAACCGCTACGGCACTGGCCAGTCGACCATCGATGGCATCATCCGTGCCACCAACATGCTCCTGGCTGGCAAGGTCTTCGTCGTGGCCGGCTACGGCTGGTGTGGGCGCGGCCTGGCCATGCGTGCACGCGGCATGGGTGCCAATGTGATCGTGACCGAGGTCGACCCGCTGGTCGCCCTGGAAGCGGTTATGGATGGCTTCCGCGTTATGCCCATGGCAGATGCGGCCCCGCTTGGCGATATCTTCATCACCCTGACCGGCGACCTGAACGTGATTGACAAACATCACTTTGAAGTGATGAAAGACGGCGCCATCGTGGGCAACTCCGGCCACTTCAACGTCGAAATCAACATCCCTGCCCTGGAAAAAATGGCCAACTCCAAGCGCTTGGTGCGGCCTTTTGTAGAGCAGTATGTAATGCCCGATGGGCGTGCCATTCACATCTTAGGCGAAGGGCGGCTGATCAACCTGGCCGCGGCTGAAGGGCACCCCGCTTCCGTGATGGATATGTCCTTTGCCAACCAGGCTTTAGGGGCCGAGTTTATCCTTAAGCATGCCAAGACCCTGGAAAACAAGGTTTA
Organism: Anaerolineaceae bacterium; assembly: GCA_040768105.1. Taxonomy (GTDB): domain Bacteria; phylum Chloroflexota; class Anaerolineae; order Anaerolineales; family Anaerolineaceae; genus JAXGNE01. Next base: position 30,849 of record JAXGNE010000008.1, on the reverse strand, counting down.
TGGCGTGCCTGAAGAGATCGACCGCGAAATTGCGCGCCTCAAGCTGGAAAGCATGGGCGTGCTGATCGACAAGCTCACCGATGAGCAGATCAAGTACTTGAACTCCTGGGAGGAAGGGACCTAAACCGCCCGGTAGGATAAAGCATACTAAAAGGTGCGCTGATTTTCAGTGCATCTTTTTTTAATTCAATCAAGCTAATTCTAAATAGCAATACTAGTTAAAAGCTTTTTAAATTCTTGATCAATTCATGGTAAATGTGCATCATAACCTCAAAGATGAGCTTAATTTGCGATTCCAGAAAGATCTAATCACTGTTCCTAAAGATAAAGATTCTGTATAACTCCTAATCCTCACCAGTACACGCAGTACGGTCGTCGTCTCAAAAGATTTGGGCATGCCAGAATTGAGGCAAAGACACCCAAAACCTCTTTAATGGGCGCATTAAATGGGCAGTCCTAGAGTGCAATGGCCATGAAGATCCCATAATTGTGTAATTGATGGGTGAATTCATAGATGAAGCCGATGCGTTCACGCGGATGAATGTCCTTTTTCCTGTCACGACGAACCGCACGCTTGGTCTGCTGGGGGGTATGGCTGTAGCACCGCTGGGTGTGGGCGAAATTGGGGCTGCTGTCCTCTTTTACACACAACGCCCCGTTCACCTGCTTCAAACGGCCTTTGTTAGCTAAACTTACCCCTGAGATAATACGGCTGTTGGGTAACTGCCTGCGCAGTTGACCCTGCTTAGTGTAGTGCCCGTCTTGCCCATAGAGTTTGATAGCCAAGTCAGGGTTATCCTCCACGGACCCGTAACTGGCATAGTTGAATTGGTTGATAACACGCGCTTGATTCTCATAGGCTTGCTGCGTGCGCGGGGGAACGCTAGAGAGCTTATACAGTGTTTCCCTGGAGACCAAGCCTTTGAATCGCAGCAGGTAACCTGCCCAGCAGTGTGCCAGCCAGCCCCGTTTTAGGAAAACCGAGATTGGCACATATACCGGTCTGGCTAAGCGTTCACAGCCAGCCCTCATGGCCCCGCTTTGCCAGGAACATAAGCGGTAGACCTTGCCTTCTAAACCAATGAGACCTAAAGCCTCAGCCTGGGCTAACCAACGGGCAATGGTCTGGCGGGGGATACCCAGACCTTTGAGATGCTGCCTGAAAGTTTTAGCCGGGATGAAGCCGCAGCCGGGCTGGTCAAAGCGTTTAGCCAGGAACCACAGCTTGTAGGCTGTGACAGGTTGGTGCGCGTGGATCGCCTGGAAGAGCAGCTCTGGGAAGAGCTTGACCTGGTCTGCGTCTGACATGAGTGATGTGCTATACTGGGGATAGAGGGACCCTGCTCAAATGAGCTGATAGGTTTCTCTGCCCTTGAGAGAGCGCTGCGGTCTGCGAATCCACTGGCGCTCTCTTTTTGTTTATCCCGAAAGCCTCCTTTCTGTTAGAATATTTGTTCTAATTATTCACACAAATGGGTGTGTTTGTCAATGTCAAAAGCGGAAGTTTTGCAACGAGTTTTTGCCGATTCGGCAATTTTTTGCGCATAGACGATAGCTGATAGGTGATAGGTGATAGGTGAAAGCAAAATAAGGTGAAAGCTCAAAGCTGAAAGGTGAAAGATAAAAACTGATCCCATTCACTTCGTTCAGGGACTTTGTAGCAAAAAAGATTTACAGACACAAAAAACCCTCTCCCTTTACGACTCAATTGACTTTACCAGAGCTTGTTGATAAGGGAGACATCGTGGTGGTGACCAGGGCAGGGTGAGGGTTTACAGTTTTTTATGTAGGTCAGGTATGGTTGCTGTGCAACCTACCTGACATGTCAGGTTAAAAACCTCACCTACAAATTAGATGGATAAGATATCGTTGTGTTAGCCAGCGCAATTGTTGGATCTTGGTAGGGGAAGGTTTATGCGCTGATGTTTTCTAGGTAATTTCACTCAGCAAACCTTCCCCTACGCTGGCTGGGTGCTATGCATCCGGATGTCAGGGGTAATAATTACCAGATGTTTTGTGTGATTTAGATACCTGCGGTCAGCCCGTCGCACTGGTTCGGTCCCGCTACGCTGCGCGTCGGGGAAAATTAAGACAAACACGATCAAAGATGTAGGGGCAGACACGGAGGTCTGCCCCTACTGCTGCGGGGATACCAAAGAGAAAGTAGGTCAGGTATGGTTGCTGTGCAACCTACCTGACATGTCAGGTTGCAAACCTGACCTACAAACCTTTGTCTTGCTCAAATGCGTGGAATTGGAGACCTGCGGTCAGGCTGTCGCACTGGACAGGAGTCCAGTGCGATCTGAGAGCTACGGGGATAATAAAGACCTGTAAGACCAGATAGGTCGCAATGACAAGAATCTTATTATTAAAGAAAGCAATGATCAGGTCAGATTAAACAAAATGGACGAGCCAAATAGGGGCTCGTCCGATGTGATTTAGATTTGAGATATTATCCCTGCAGGAGGCGCTTGACCAGCTCCACCAGCTTCTTAAGCAGGTCGAGGCTGAGCACGACCAGCAAGAAGATTAGGAACCAGCGCACGAAGTTATTATCCAACAGCATCTGGATACTACTGACTGCCTCGGCAGGGAAGCCGCTCGCGACTGCCTGCTGGGCGTCCAACGCCAGCAGCTTGCCCGCTCGCAGCATGAATCCAATCAGGCTGATTTCCGAGACCTTGATAATGATCTCAACAATGCGGGCGATAATGCTGCGTTTGCCCTGGATAGCCAGGATCATGTTCAAAACGATATCCAGACCGGTGTTGATGGCTATCCAAGGGATGAACTGGGTGAAAGCCTGGGTGAAAATCGGCACCATGTGCCACTGCTCATCCGCACGCCACCACATCCCGCCCCAGTCTTTGAAGAGGAACAGCCAGAAAATGAGCCCAATAAAGCCAAGTACGATCCCAAATACCGGTTCCCAAACGTGCACCTTATCGGTCTCGCGCACAATTTCGGGCAAGTCGCTCACTTTCCATTCTTTGCGCTTATCATCCAAAAGTTCTTGGGCAAAGGCTTCGTTATTGACCTGCGGGAAGAAGCGGGTCAGGATCATCAGTACAACGGCAGCCGTGCCGATGATGCTCACGCCCACATTCCAGGCATTGCCAAAAAGTTCCCAGATGCTCCAGAAGGGGCTTTTACCGCCGCTAAGCGCAAAGGAAAGTACGCCGGCAAAAAATACAGCCCCTACCACGATCGGCACAAGGTATTGCACCACCAGGCGGAAGATGATGTTGTGCTGTGGTCCAATCAGGGCATCGGTTTCAAAATAACTCGCAGCAACCGTGGCTGGTGCGCCAAACTTGCGCAGTTCGGTTTCCAGCATTTCCTCGCTCAGCACTTCGTCTGGGGCATAGTGGTCTTCGAGTGTGTCCAGCAGGTTGGCGCGGATTTCTGCGATCAACTCCTTACGCCCTGTCCAGGGCAGGCGGCGTTCGACTGCCAACAGGTAGCGTTCCAATAAGGTTTCACTTTTTTCTGAAAGTTTCATTTGATAATCTCCTCAATAATTTCTAATTCTTTTGACCAGGCCTGGCGCAGCGCTTTCATAACAGCTGTGCCAAGTTCGTTCAACTGGTAGTAGCGCCTTGGGCGGGATTCGTCAACCTGCCAGTCACTCTGTAAGTACCCCTGGCTTTCCAACCGCCGTAAAAGCGGGTAAAGGGTGTCCTGTGAAACTTCGAAGCCTTTCTCTTCGAGTTCGCGGAGTAGGGAGTATCCGTACTGCTGGCTTTCAAGCTGACTCATCACCACCAAGACGATCAAGCCGCGCCTAAGTTCGCTGCTTAATTTTTCAACATGCTCATTAATTATCTCTATTTCAATCATAGGATCATTGTACTGTATAACACACAGTATTGTCAAGAGGCAATATAGTGAATTTACAATGAAAAAGATCAAATTTGATCCAAAAATGAGGGCAGTTGGCGAAATTTGGCAACCAATTTCAATATTACGCGGTCAGATTTGGCTGAAACAAAAAAAAAGAGGCTGCAAACATGTTGCAACCTCTGTATGGTAGTCCGTAAACGTTAAGCTGGTTTAAATCTCTTCGTCGTCGAGCACCTCGTCCTCACTATCGCCATAGGCGTGCGTGAAGGTGCCGCTGAGGGCTTGCTGGCGGACGGCATTGTCAATCTCAGCCATCAATTCTGGGTTTTCGCGCAGGAAGGATTTGGAATTTTCGCGACCTTGCCCAAGCCGTACATCCCCATAAGAGTAGAACGAGCCGCGTTTCTCGACCACATCCAGCTCGGTGGCCAGGTCAAGCAGGTCGCCGGCACGGGAGATGCCTTCGTTGTACATGATGTCAAACTCAGCCGCGCGGAAGGGGGCTGCCACCTTGTTTTTGACCACGCGCACGCGCACGCGGTTGCCGGTGATCTCTGCGCCGACCTTGATGGATTGAATGCGGCGCACGTCCAGGCGCACGGAGGCATAAAACTTGAGCGCCATACCGCCGGTGGTGGTTTCGGGGCTGCCAAACATAACGCCGATCTTCTGACGCAGCTGGTTGGTGAAGATGACCGCTGTGCGGGTCTGGTTGATGGCACCAGAGAGCTTGCGCAACGCCTGCGACATCAACCGGGCTTGCACGCCCATGGTGGGGTCGCCCATATCGCCTTCTATTTCAGAACGCGGCACCAGCGCAGCGACCGAGTCGATCACCACCAGGTCAATCGCGCCAGAACGCACCAAGGTTTCAGCGATCTCAAGGGCTTGCTCACCCGTGTCGGGCTGGGAAATGAGCAGCTCATCAATTTTTACCCCGCAGCGGGCTGCGTAGACGGGGTCTAGGGCGTGTTCCATGTCGATAAAGGCAGCCGTGCCGCCCATTTTCTGGCATTCCGCCACAATATGCTGGCAGAGGGTGGTCTTACCGGAAGATTCCGGGCCGTAGATCTCGGTGATGCGTGCCTTGGGGATGCCGCCAACGCCCAGGGCGACATCTAAAGAAAGCGCACCGGTGGGAATGATTTCCACTTCCATGTGGCGGGCTTCGCCCAGGCGCATGATGCTGCCTTCGCCGTAGCGTTTGACAATTTCTCCCAATGCGCGGTCGAGCACAGCCTTTTTGGCTTCGCTCACGTCTGTGCCGTCCTTATCGCGGAAGGTGTGGGTAGTGACAGTTTTTTTCTGTGCCATGTGTTACTCCAGTTGGTTGCTGTATTTTTATATTCTTATTTAGCTAATTTTAGCACAAATGTTCAGTATGTCAAGATTCGCGCCAATTTAACTCTTTAGCGGATCTTGCGGCATTCCATGTAGAAGCGTTTTTCGTGCGCTTCGCCCATGGAAAAAGTCTTGCGCGGCAGGGCGCCGTCTAAGATGACTGTCTTAAATAACTCTTTCTTATCCATGGCGGGCAGGTAGAAGCCAGCGTTGCCGGGTTGGGTGGCCAGGCGTTTGAGCACATCCGAGCCGTGCACGTAGTCAATTTTGACCTGGCGATTTTCTTTCAGGTAGGCATCCAAGAAAGCCTGCAGGCTGCCAACGGGTAAGTTGCAGTCGGGTTGTTTGATTTCAATATGCTCAAAGCCGTCCGTAGTAATCAGCGCAAAGTGATGATGCAGGCTTGCCATGCTGTCAATTTCATGCAGCAGTTCGTCCAAATCATCGATTTTGTTGAAGATGATGCGCTTACCAAACCAGGCGTGCAGGGCTTCTTTAATATTCCCGGGCAGGTTGAAGAGCAAGCGGTGAATTGGCTCAAATTCTAAGGCAGGGTCGTGCAGGTTTTCTATCTCAACCAGGGCGTACCTGGCCGGGTGCTGCATGCCGACCTGGGGTTTGATTTCTTCCCAAATGGCTTTGGCGGTTGCTAGGGAGTGGTTGCCATCGCCCATGGCAAACAGCAGGGGGCGCTGGTTTGCGGGCAGGTGGTATTTATCTTCAAAAGCTTGCGGATCTGCCAGGCCTGCCAGAGCAGAGAGCACTTGCTCAATCATGGCGGGGTCTTCCACGAGGCGCCCGATCAGGTGCCCGCTGCCCATCATCAGCTCGAAATCGTAGCAAATGGGCAAGTTTTCTTTTTGTGCCAGCAGGTTGCTCATGACGGTATACTGCGGGTCGTCATATAACACCAGGATATGGGGCAGCTCAAGGGGGGCGTCTTTGCGGATGCGGATGCGCGGAGGTATGCGCTCTAAGATGGTGCCTTCCGTGGCGCGGATCAGGGTTTGGGAGCCTTTGTTGTAATCGTAAGCTTCCAGGTCCAAGGCTATCATCAGCCCCTGGCGGGTGCGATTGCCAATGGTTCGCTCGACCAATACCAAGCCTTTGAACGCTTTGAAAACACCTTCAGCTAGGTAAGCGCGCATGGCATCTTGCGTGTGCTGGATGCGTTCGTCTAAGCCTTCATCTTCCAGCCAGACCTCGGGTAAGATCATGTGCAAGGTGGAAGGAGACTCGCCGACCAGGTCTGCGACTTGCTGCCAGTATTCCGGCTGTGAGGTGAACTGGTCACAGGCGATAACCGCCCACTTGGCCAGGTCGATGCCTTTGACCGGCAGGAGGATTTCTGGGATTTCTACACCGATTTGATCTTTGATTGTCATAATGAGTATCCTTTAGATGAGTTTTGGATACCCATATTTTATCTTAAGATTTTACATTCCGGTCAGAAAAGCCACCCCAACCGTGCCAGGCCCGGCATGGGTGCCCAAGACTGGGCTGAGAATCCCGCTGACGATCTCATCGGGGTTGAAGCGCGCCATGCTCTCGTTATAGAGGTACTCGGCCGCTTCGGGTGCGTCGGCGGCAATGATGCACATGAAGTTCATGTGTCTGTTGCCATTCAGGTTAGTTTCGACCAGTTCGATCAGGCGTGCATGGGCCTTCTTGGTGGTGCGGATTTTTTCGACCGCTTCAATTTTGCCATCCTGCAGGGCGAGGATGGGTTTCAGGCCCAGCGCGGTGCCTAAAAAGCGGGCAGCACTGCCGATGCGGCCACCTTTATGCAGGTATTCGAGGGTATCCACGGCAAAAAAGACCTTGATGCGCGGGATGGCACGTGCCAGTAAATCTTTGACTTCAGCCATGCTGGCGCCTTTTTCAAGCGCACGGGCTGCCATCAATACCAGCATAGACAAAGGGATTGAGGTAGAAAGCGAGTCGACCAGCTCGATAGTGGCGTTTGGAAATTCCTTCTTTGCCTGGATGGCTGAATCGAAGGTGCCTGAAAGTTTGGATGAAAGCACGATGGTGAGGATGTCGTAGCCCTGGCTGGTGAGCCGCTGGAAAATTTCGCTGAAAGTGGCAATGGTTGCCTGGGAGGTGGTGGGGGTGATGTCACTCTGAACCAGTTTTTCATAAAACTGCTCTGGCTGGATATCGATCCCATCCAGGAAGACTTTGTCGCCCCAAATTAACTGCAGGGGTGCGACGGTGATGTCATACTTGGCTACCAGCTCAGCTGGCAGGTTGGCGGTGCTATCGGTAACGATGGCAATCTTTGACATAATAAATTCCTTTAATAAATTAATGAAAGATTAAATTTTACACTAGTAGTAATAAACACAGGCTTGCATAAAAGGTTGCGCAGGCAGGCAGTTTAGGCTTAATTTAGCCTTGGGGCTGGGCTTTCTCTTGATTTTTGGGGTTGATAAGGTAGAATTATTGTTTGGCATTTTATTGAATTAGGTTGACATTGTGTTTGAGAATTTAACTGAACGACTGAATACTATCTTTCAAAACCTGCGCCGGCGCGGCAAGCTCTCTGAAGAGGACGTGACCGAGGTGATGCGCGAGGTGCGCATGGCGCTGCTTGAAGCAGACGTGCAGTACGGCGTTGTCAAATCACTGACCCAGCGCATCAAAGAGCGCGCGGTTGGTTTCGAGGTTTCCAAGGCGCTCAACCCTGCCCAGCAGGTGGTTAAGATCGTCAATGAAGAGTTGATTGCCACCCTAGGCCAGCCAGAAGCGCTTAATTTGAAGGGTGAAAAGCCGCATGTGCTGATGATGGTTGGCTTGCAGGGCTCCGGCAAGACCACCGCCAGCGCCAAGCTGGCAAAACAGCTGCGACAGAAAGGCGAGCGGGTATTGCTGGTGGCAGCAGACCCATACCGGCCGGCTGCGATTAAGCAGCTGCAGACCTTGGGCGAGCGCATTGACGTGCCTGTGTTTACGCAGGAGGGGATCAAGCCGCCCCAATTAGCCAAAAACGCCCTGCAGACAGCCCAAAAAGGCGGTTACTCGATCATGATCATCGACACTGCTGGGCGCTCACAGCTGGATAACGCCTTGATGGATGAACTGCGGGCGATCTCTGGCTTTGTCAACCCCAAAGAGGTGCTGCTGGTTGTAGACGCTATGACCGGTCAGGAAGCGCTCAACATTGCCCAGGGGTTCCGCAGTGCTGTCAATATCAGCGGCCTGATGATGACCAAGATTGACGGCGATGCCCGCGGCGGGGCGGCGATTTCCATCCGCGAAGTCACCGGCGTGCCGATCAAATTTTTGGGCACAGGCGAAGGGGTGGACGCTATCGAGGTGTTTGACCCAGTGCGAATTGCTTCGCGCATTTTGGGCATGGGTGATATCTTAGGCTTGATTGAAAAAGCCGAAAGCACCTACCAGGAAGCCCAAGACACAAAAGCAGCAGAAAAGATGCTGGCGGGTGATTTTAGCCTGGAAGATTTTGCCAAGCAGCTGCGCCAGATGCGCAAGATGGGTCCGCTCAGCCAGATATTAGAGATGCTGCCCGGCCAAATGGGTACAGTTGCCCGAAAAGTGGACCCACGGGATGCAGAAAATCAGTTAAAATCAGTAGAGGCGATCATCAATTCCATGACAAGGGAAGAACGCCGAGACCCTAAGCTGCTGAATGCCAGCCGCCGCAGGCGCATTGCCGCCGGAAGCGGTAAGGACGTGCAGGAAGTAAACCGCGTCATGAAGCAGTTTAGGGATACACAAAGAATAATTAAACAGTTACAAAAAACGGGCGGTCGTGGTAATATTGGACGTCTGTTTGGTTAAACCGTGCAAGCAGTAAGAAGGATACGCCCCCTTCAGCGTACTCTCAACCTTTGGATGTAAGCAGGGAAAAAAACAATAATAACAACTAGAAATTAAGGAGTTGAAATTAAATGGTACGTATTCGATTACGCCGTGTCGGTTCAACCCACCAACCTCATTACCGTGTGGTGGTGGCTGATAAGGAAAGTCCACGTGATGGGCGCTTTATTGAAGTTATAGGTCATTACAACCCGCGCACCAAGCCGGGTACGATCGTCTTTGAAGAAGATCGCATCTATTATTGGTTGAGCGTTGGTGCACAACCCTCAGAATCAGTAGTTAAGCTTTTCAAGATTGTCAAGCTGGATGAACGTTATGAACGCTTTAAGGCTGGTGAAGACCAGGCAGCCCTGCTTGGGGAAGCTGCCTCGATCTACAAGACCAGGGTTGAAAGCCCAAAGACGACCCATCCAGTCGAAAAGTAAAGGAATTAAACCGCATGAATGACGATAGTCTGCAGGGGTTAATTGAATTTGTCGTTAAATCCCTGGTTGACAACCCTGACCAGGTCTCTATCCGGCGCGTTAGTGCCGGCGAGCATAAGGTGCGCTATGAGTTGCGCGTTGCAAAAGAAGATATGGGACGCGTGATTGGCAAAAGGGGCCGTGTGGCAAACTCCATCCGGCAGCTTTTGAACGTGGCAGCTGCCCGCCAGGGTAAACAAGCCTCATTGGATGTAATTGATCCCTTGTAGGCTGTTGCAGTTTCCCTAATGATGGATATCAAGCAAGAAAAGACAGGCTCGCTCAATACAGGCGAGCCTGAATTTCTCCAGGTCGGACACCTGCAGCGCTCACATGGCGTCGATGGCGAGATTGCCATGCGGGTGGTGACTGATTTTCCGGAACGGCTGCGCAAAGGCAAAACCGTTTACCTGGGCGAGGCGCACAAGGCCTACAAAATTGCCAGTAAACGCTGGAAACAAGCTTTGATGTTAATTCGCTTCGAGGGGATTGAGAATTGTGAGCAGGCGTCTATGCTGACGAACCTGGATGTGTTTGTGCACACCTGGCAGGTGCCATCCCTGCCCGAAGGCAGCTATTATCACCACGAGTTGATTGGGTTGAACGTTTTTGAAGGTGCGCAAAAACTGGGCGAACTAAGCGAGATCTTGGTGACCGGTGCGAATGATGTTTACGTGGTAAGGCTAGCTGAAGGCGGTGAGCTTCTGCTGCCTGCGATCCCCAGCGTCATCCTAGAGGTGAACCTGGCAGCACAATCGATGCTGGTGAGCGTGCCGGAAGGCTTGCGGGGTTAGGACAGGCGCGATGCAGGACGAGAAAAAGTACTGGGTAGGGTTCAACATGGTCAAGGGTGTTGGTGCAATCCGTCTCAAACACCTGTTAGACTTTTTTGGGAAGCTCTCGGTGGCCTGGGATGCCCCGAAAGATGCGCTCCTGGCGGCCGGGCTGACAGAAAAGATTATTGATCATTTTCGATTAATTCGCAACCAGGTTGACCTGGACCTATATATCAGCAAAATCTTAGATAAACACATTCAAATCATCACCTGGCAGGATGAAAATTACCCAAGACGGCTGATGGAAATTGAGCAGCCACCGCCGGTGATATATGTGCGCGGCAGCTTAAAGCCTGAGGATGATTGGGCTGTGGCGATTGTGGGCACCAGGCGGGTGACTACTTACGGCAAGCAAATTACGCTTGACAGCGCGGAATACCTGGCTGGCAACGGCATCACCATCGTCAGCGGGATGGCGCGCGGGGTGGATGCCCTGGCGCACCAAGCTGCGCTGGACGTGGGCGGCCGCACCATTGCGGTTTTAGGCTGTGGGGTGGATGTGATCTACCCACCCGAACACCGCAAACTGGCCGAGGCAATTATTGCCAACGGGGCACTGCTGAGCGATTACGCACCCGGTACACCGCCGGATGGGGTGAACTTCCCACCCAGGAACCGCATTATCTCCGGCTTGTCGCGCGCAACGATCGTGATTGAGGCAGGCGAGAAGAGCGGGGCATTGATTACCGCCAAGTTTTCAGCTGAGCAAGGGCGGGATGTGTTTGCCGTGCCGGGTTCGATCCTCTCGCCGATGAGCCGCGGCACGAATAATTTGATTGCCGAAGGCGCAACACCACTGACCAACCCTAAGGATGTGTTGGTGGCACTGAATTATACCCAGGTGGCAGAGAAACAATCTGCGCGGGCAACGCTGGCAGCCGAACCCGAAGAACAGGCGATCTTGAACGCGATGGGGTACGAGACGATCCATGTGGACGAGCTCTGTCAAAAGCTGGGGTTGCCGGTGGAAAAGCTGAGCGCTACCCTGACCTTGATGGAATTAAAGGGTTTGGTTACCCAATCGGGCGGTATGCAGTACCTGGCTATCCGTGAGGCCAGACAGGGCTACCAAGCTTAAATTTTCACTGAGAATCTCAAAAAAACTTGTACAACCCACTTGAAAAATAAAAAGCAAAATTGTAGCTTGCTTTTGTTATGGTATGATAGGCACGTTTTATTTTCAAGTAAGCCATTGAAATTATGATTGATTTGGCAATTATCGCTGTTGTTTATTTTGAGCGCAGTGGGATGGAGTAAATTATTTTGGAAGCATATTGTTTAAAATGTCGTGAAAAACGGGAAATACAAGCCCCTAAAGCAGAATTTAACAAAGCTGGCTCGCCAGTGACGCGCGGTACTTGCGGCGTGTGCGGCACCCAGCTTTACCGCATGGGCAATACCGAAGCTCACGCAGGCCTTGAAAAGCCTGTGCGCGAAGTTAAAAAGGTGGCACGCAATGGCAAGCTGGTGATCGTCGAATCCCCAGCCAAAGCTAAAACTGTCGGGCGATTCTTGGGTAAAGGTTATACCGTCAAAGCATCGGTAGGACATGTACGCGACCTGCTCAGGTCGCAACTATCGGTTGACGTGGATAATGACTTTGCCCCAAAGTACCGCGTGCCTAACGAAAAGAAAGCGGTGGTCAAGGAACTCAAAGGCCTGGCTGCCAAAGCCGAGCAAGTGTACCTGGCTACTGATCCTGACCGAGAAGGCGAGGCAATTGCTTGGCACTTAATGGAGTCAGCGGACATAGAGCCCTCAACCGTGGAGCGGGTTGTATTTCATGAGATCACCAAAGAAGCGGTGGCGAATGCTTTTGCGCACCCGCGCCAGATCGATATGGACCTGGTGGATGCGCAGCAAGCCCGGCGAGTGTTAGACCGACTGGTCGGCTACAGCATCAGCCCCATTTTATGGGCAAAGGTGCGCAGCCGCCTTTCAGCTGGCAGGGTGCAATCCGTGGCGCTGCGCTTGATCGTAGAGCGCGAACGCGAGATTGATGCTTTCATCCCGGTGGAATACTGGAGCATTGCCGCTGAGCTGCTGCCAGAAGGCGGGCGAACCAGTTACGTGGCGAAGCTGAGCAAGGTTGACAAGCAAGATCCACAGCTTGGAAACGCTGCTGAGGCACAAGCGCTTGTGGATGACATGCAGAAAGCCCGTTATGCGATCTCTTCGATAAAGATCGGCACCCGCAAACGCAGCCCCTCAGCACCGTTCATCACCAGTACCATGCAGCAGGAAGCCTCGCGCAAGTTGGGTTACACCACCCGGCGCACGATGGCCTTGGCACAGCAGCTTTATGAAGGCATTGACATAGGCAACGGCGGCGCAACCGGTTTGATTACCTACATGCGCACCGACTCCACCCACATTTCTGAGCAAGCCCTGCACGAGGTGCGTGGGTATATCCGCGCTCAGTATGGGCAGGAATTCCTGCCAGCGCATGCGCCAAAATATAAAACCCGCAACGTGGCTGCCCAGGAAGCGCACGAAGCCATCCGTCCGACCTCAGTCTTGCACCATCCTGACCAGGTCAAGGACAAGCTGACGCGCGATCAATACCAGCTTTACCGCCTGATTTGGCAGCGTTTTGTGGCTTCACAGATGGAAGCAGCGGTCTATGACACTATCCAGGTTGAAGTGGACGGCAAAGGCAAGGCGCATGACTACTTACTGCGCGCATCAGGCTCTAAACTGCGCTTCAAAGGTTTCTTGGTGGTATATGTGGAAGCGAAGGATGAAGATAAACCGGATGAAGACGCGGATAACGTGGACATCCCGATTGAAGATATCAAGGAAGGTCAGACCCAACTGCTGCAGAAATTAATTCCAGAGCAACATTTTACCCAACCCCCGCCAAGGTACAGCGAAGCCTCGCTGATCCAGGTCATGGAAGAAAACGGCATCGGGCGGCCTTCTACTTACGCGCCAACCCTGACGACCATCCAGGCACGCGGTTACGTGCGAAGTGAAAGCAAACGGCTCTACCCAACCGAAATTGGTTTTTTGGTCAACGACCTAACGGTGGAATACTTCCCGGATGTGGTCGATATCGGTTTTACCTCCGAAATGGAGGCCCACTTAGATGACATCGCCGAGGGTAAACGCGATTGGGTGCAGGTGATCCGCGAATTTTATGGACCCTTCAAAGCGAGCGTAGACGTGGCCGAAAAGCACATGCCTGAGAAGAAAGCAGAATTGGAAAAGCTAGACCGGCAGTGCCCAGAGTGTGGGCATGACTTGATTATTCGCTACGGCCGTTTTGGCAAGTTTATCAGCTGCAGCGACTTCCCCACCTGCCGCTACACAGAGCCCTGGCTGGAAAAAATTGGCGTGAGCTGCCCAAGTTGCCATGAGGGCGAGGTGGTTGAACGCAAAACCAAGCGCGGCCGGGTATTTTACGGCTGCACGCGCTACCCCGAATGTGATTTTTCTTCCTGGAAGCGGCCAGTTTCAAAGCCCTGCCCAAGTTGCGGGGGGACTTTGGCGCTCTCAAACAAACGCGAAGTGCAGTGCCTGGCTTGTGAAAAGGTTTACTTACGCGAAGAGCTGGGAATCGACCAGGAATAAAAACAAGGTGGTATGATTCATGCAACAATATCTTGTGCGAGTTAGTTGCAGTTTAGGCAAGCTTGTTCTAAAATTAAACTAAGATGAGCCGCAAAAAATGACTATTGAAAGGCGCAGGAGAAAATCATGGATCTGACAAAGTACAAAGAACTCTTAAATAAACCGAAATACATCTTAATCGCAGGCATTATCCTTGGGTTAATCCTTGGCATGATCCTTTTCTGGGGACTTTTCCCAGTCAAATGGACTGATGCCTCTGCGGAGCATTTGCGCGCGGATTTGCAGCAGGATTATTTGCGCATGGCAATTAATTCTTTTGCTGTTACTGGCGACCAGGCTAAAGCCCAACAGCTTTACCAGGAACTGGGCGAGCATGCTGAAACAACCCTCAAAGCCATCAACGAGGCACCCGAATACTTGAGCATGGAGCAGGTGTTAAAATTCAGCCAGGCGGTTTCGGCCGAGCAGGTCATCCTCGAGACAGTTGAAGCACAGCCTGAAGCGGAAACTCCTGCGGATGAACAACCCGAAGCGGAAGCCCCCGTGGAAGAACAGCCGGAAGGTGAAGAAGAAGTTGAAGAAGAAATTGAGGAAGAGCGCTCCGGGTTTTCTAAGTTCCTGCGCTGGTTAGGCTTTGCCTTTATCCTGCTTTTAGTGGCTGCGGCGGTTTTGGTCTACTTGATTTTCTTCAAAGACCGCGTGCGTGTGCGCAAGGAACCCCTGCCTGAAGCACCATTACCAGCGGTTGATCCAGTAATCCTAGCACCAACCCAGGCGGGTAAATCACCCAGCATGGCCATACCCGGGCAGGAAAGACCTGTTGCACAGAATATAACGACCTACATGTTTGGTGACGACTTGTTTGATGACTCCTTCACTTTTGATGCCCCTAATGGTGATTTCCTGGGTGAGTGCGGCGTGAGCATCTCTGACACGATTGGTGTTGGCGAACCGAAAAAGATATCCGCATTCGAGATTTGGCTGTTTGACAAGAACGACGTACAGACGGTCACCAAGGTGTTGATGAGCGCGCATGTCTTTGATGAGCCTGCACTGCGGCAGCGCCTGGAATCGAAAGGCGAGCCAATTATGGCCGCACCTGGCAAACAGATCCTGCTGGAAACAGCAACCCTGCAGCTGCAAGCCCGTATCATGGATATGCAATATGGCGAGATCCCCCTGCCAGAGCAGAGTTACTTCCAGCGCCTGAGCATTGAGCTGGCGGTCTACCAGAAGTAATTTTGAAAAATTAGGAAAACAAAATAAGCCTGGGTCAAAATGCCCAGGCATGTTATTTTAAGTATGTTTGCTTATTCGATCCTGTTAATTCTTAGGGTTAGCATACTTTAATCAAACCAGGCCTGCTAATTCTCCAAAGGCAGCACTTGGATACATCCTTCGGCCATGCCTACCGTCACAGTCTCTCCCACGGGGAATGGTTCCATGATGTATGGGTCGGTCTCAACCCCAATCATCAGCTGTCCCTGTACATCGAGGTCATATTCGATCACATCACCCAGGTAAGCAGCCCGCTGGACAACACCCTCAAATAATTCGCCTTGCTTTTTTACACGGATCATTTCTGGACGAACGATCAGGGTGACCCTATCTTGGGCAGAAAAACTGCGCATCACATTTTTTAGGTGGATCACCTTTCCCAGGGCGTCCACTATTAGGCTCTCACCGTTCTGTTCGATCACCGTTCCTTCCACAAAATTCGCCCTTCCGATGAAGTTGGAGACAAAACGGCTGTTCGGGAAGCGGTAAACCTCTACCGGTGACCCGATCTGTTCAATAATGCCCTGGTTCATGATTACAATCCTGTCTGAAAGGGTCATTGCCTCAATTTGATCGTGGGTGACGTAAACGCTGGTGATGTTCAGTTCCTTCTGGATGCGCCGAATTTCAGTGCGCATTTCTTCCCGCAATTTGGCATCAAGGTTCGAAAGCGGCTCATCCATCAACAGCACCTTGGGCTCCATCACCAGCGCGCGCGCCAGGGCTACACGCTGCTGCTGCCCGCCGGAGAGCTGGGTAGGCGCCCGATCGCCAAAGCCTTCAAGGTGAACCAGTTCTAGCACGTTATCTACACGCTTCTGGATTTCGGGTTTGGACAAATTCTGGACATTGAGCCCGTAAGCAATATTGCCAAAAACCGATAGGTGCGGGAAAATGGCGTAACTCTGAAAAACCATCGACATATCACGTTTGTGGGGAGGCAGGGCGTTGATCTCCTGACCATCCAGGATGATTTTTCCTGTAGTTGGAAATTCAAAGCCTGCGATCATACGCAGGGTGGTTGTCTTACCGCAACCGCTAGGCCCCAGCAGGGTGACCAGTTCCCCTTTTTCGATTTCAAGGCTGATATCATGAACCGCGGTGACTTCAGCTGTTCCTCCGCGCGGAGGAAATACTTTGGTGATATTTTTTAAACTAAGATACATTGTTATAACCTCATTGATAATCTCGTTAAAAACCCTGTGTCATATCGACTGAGCCCCTGCCTTTAAAGAGCTTGTTAACCAGCAGGTTCAATACAAAGATGGCTACTAACACAAAGGCGATGATCACGGTGGAATAGGCTGCAGCAATGCTGACACCGCCTTGCTCCCATTCGCTTAATATTGACGCTGTGACGATGCGCCATTTGGCACCGATCAGGAAAATAATGGCAGAAACACTGGTCATATGCCTGGTGAAACTGAAGATCAGGCCTGCAAAAAGGGCCGGTAAGATCAGCGGCAGGGTAACTTTGCGAAAGGTCTGCTGGGCGTCTGCGCCTAGGATATTTGAGGCTTCTTCAATGGAAGGGTCGATTTGCTGCAGGGCAGCCACACCTGATCGAACTGAAGCCGGTACACTGCGCACGATGAAGGCAGCCATGATGATGTAAGCGCTGCCAACCATGGCAAAGGGCACGCCCAAGAAGATCAGCGCACATGGTGCCGTTAGCCCCAGGATTCCTAAAACAATGCGCAGCCCTTTACCCTTGGTGTTTTGAATAAGCAGGATGCTGGCAATGATCAATGCGATGGCTAAAAGGGCCGGCGTAGGTTGAATCAAAACCTTGATGTGGTCCGAAAACTGGAAAATAGCATTGCTCCAGAAACCGAGAGGCACAGAACGGCTCAAGTTGGCGATTGGCCTGCCAATGGCTGTAGCCCAGTTGGTTGACATGACATAGACCCCAATCAGGGCTGCCAGCAGGGAACTACTCATTTTTTTCGTGGTTATGAACTTTATAGCGGCGATAATGACATACAGCCCACCAAGAATGTAGAACATGATGCGCTCATTGATTAAGGTCAGTGCCACCCCGAATGCTGTGCCTATAACGAGGATCAGGATGCGTTCCAACCCATGCTTGCCGATGAGCTGGGCGTAAAACAGCGCCAGGATGGCGTAAATGATAATTGAGAGTGCCAGGGGCGGCTTATTGAAGGCCAGCACGAAGCCAATACCCAAGATCGTGCCAGGTACCGCGCCGCCCAGGTTGGAGGAAAAATCAAGCACATCCTTGCCGGTGAACTTTTTACGGACGACTAGCCAAGCGATGACCATGCCTAGGATAGCTGCGAAGGGCGTCGCCAGTGCACTCAGGAAGGTGGTATCCAAAATGGCTTCGATACCACGCGTCACAGTCATTTCCCAGTGCCTAAGTGTGGGTGTGAAGTCTACTCCCCAAGAACTGGCAAAGGATCCGTAGACGATGGTGGCATAAAGCAGAATAATAAAAGCAATGATGATATAGGTGATGGTATTTATGATCCAGCGGATCAGTGGGTCTTTTTCCAGGATTTGGGCACCGGCCGGTTTGCCTGTCACAGAGATATACACCTTGCGGTTGACATAATATCTCTGTACCAGGAAGATCACCAGGGTGGGGATGATCAGCACCAGCGCCAGGGCAGAAGCTTTTTGGTAGTTGTATTCACCGATCACCGCCAGGAAAATCTGGGCTGAGAGGACCGTGCGGTTGCCGGCGATGAACAAGGGGTTCCCAAGATCAGCCAGCGATTCAACAAACAGCAGTAGGAAGGATCCTGCGATCCCAGGCACCAGCAGGGGTAGCGTGATGGTGCGAAACAGGTGAAAACGCCCGGCACCCAGACTGGCAGCAGCTTCTTCCATGGCTGGATTCAACCTTTCGAGCATGGCCTTGATAATCAAGTACGCAACAGAAAAGAAGGTGATGGTTTGAACGATCACCAGTCCATCCAGCCCATAGACATCGTTCATGCCCTGCACAAATTGAATGCCAAGCAGCCTGTTGCTAATCAACCCGCTGCGCCCAAATAAGAGAATCATGCTTAGGGCTAGGGCAAAAGGCGGCGAAACTGTGGGCACCAGCGCTAGCCAGTGCACAATGCGCTTGCCAGGGATATTGCAGCGAACAATGGCATAAGCAAATATAAAACCTACCAGCGTGCCTGATGTGGCTGTTAGCAAACCCATCAGCATCGTATCGAGAAACGCCTTGCGCAGGGCTGGGCCATAATAACTGTCAAAATATCGTGCAAAGTAGGTCAGGTCGAATGCTCCCTCTTTTGATATAAAACCGCCCACAATGGATCTGAAGAGGGGAAAAATGATAAAAACAAAGATAAAAATACCGGAAATTAATAGACTGATTGAAAGAACAGGGTCCCTGCCGAGAAAAGTGAACTCACGCAGGCGCCTGGTTATCCCAGAGGTTTTTCGGGATGGAGGTACCGGACTTGAAGGGATGGTCTGCATGCTCCTCCTATTATGAAATCTGGGCGGTCTTATAACCGCCCAGATTTTGAATTGCAATTGTTTACTGCTTCAGATTGTCTGCGCTCTGAATTTCGTTGGTGAATTTGTCAACGTACTCAGTCTTGTGCTCACCCGCCCAGATGAAGTCATAATCAATCAGGTTAACTTCCAGCAGCTCTGGGTGTGAGAGTTCCACGCCCTTGACAGTTGGTGCCTGGTAGGCTGCATACTTGGGGCCTAAAGCCTGGCCTTCTGGTGAAATAGCCCAATCAAACCAAAGCTTGGCGGCCTGCATGTGCTTTGCGCCTTTCAAGATAGCCTGGCCGCCGATTTCATAGCCAGTGCCCTCTTCGGGGAAGCTCAGCACCAACGGCATCTGGTTATTCTCAATCTCATTGACCGTGTCATGTGAGAAGACAATGGCAACAGCAGCTTCACCGAGGCCAACGAACTTGGCAGGGGCTGCGCCGCTTTTGGTGAATTGAGATACCTGTCCGGCGTACTTTTGGATATATTCCCAACCAGCTTCCTCACCGCGCAGCTGCAGGATGGTGGCCAGTGCGGTATAGGAGGTGCCTGAGGTGGAGGGATGGGCAACCATGATCTGTCCCTTGAACTCGGGCTTCAGCAGGTCATCCCAGGAGGTAGGTGCTTCCACACCAGGATTATCTGCCAGCCAGTTGGCGTTGGTGGCGAAGCCCAGGCTGCCGACATAAACGCCCACCCAGTAGTTATCTACATCCTTCATCTTTTCAGGTTCACGGATGTTTTTGTAATTGGGGGAGTCATAGGCTTCCAGGAGGCCTTTGCCCTTGGCAGAAACAAAGCTATCGATCGGGCCGCCCCACCAGATATCAAAGGTTGGGGCATCTTTCTCAGCTTCGATGCGTGCCAGCGCCTCACCAGAGGACATACGGACATAGTTGACGGTGATACCGTACAAGGCTTCAAACTCCTGCTTCATGCCCTAGCACCATTGTTCCTGGGGAGTGCATAAAACATTGAGTTCGGTGTCGGTGATGACTTCCTCGGTTTTGCATGCGCTCAACAATGCAACACCCAGGAGCATAACGACTAGTAAAATACTGACTTTCTTAGACATTTTTATCTCCTTATGATATGGGTTGTTTGATTCTGACTAAAAAGGTGAACTTTCATATTTGAGCACCTATTATTATAACATTCAAAAAAGATAGTTTAGGGGTTTTTTGATTCATCCAGCAGTCAATTCTATGATAGGACCTATTCTTATAGGCGGATTCGAGGATTTAACAACCTCCGCAGGGCAAGCGGGTTTCGTTGTGCCTTTGCAAGCGAAATTTCAATTAACAGTTAGAGAACCTGTCATTGCCTGGGGATCATGCTGTTCTATTCATATGTAATCAAAAAACAAGCCTGGGTCAAAATGCCCAGGCTTGTTATTTTAAGTATGTTTGCTTATTCGATCTTGAGGATTTTAAGGTGCAGGATGCCATTAGGCGTTATCACATCGACGGTCTCGCCAACCTTGTGGTTCAGCAGGGCGCTGCCGATGGGGGATTCGTAGGAGATTTTTCCCTGGCGTGGGTCGGCCTCTTTGCCGCCAACCAGGTGAAAAACTTCCTCCGGGTAATCGTCTTCCTGCACTGTTACCTTAGAGCCAATATTGACCTGTCCGGGGATGTGGTCATCTTTTTCGACGACTTGTGAATTTTTGAGGATCATCTCAATCTCCTGGATGCGTCCTTCTAAAAAGCCCTGGTCTTCCTTTGCGGCTTTGTAATCGGCATTTTCCGAGAGATCGCCCATTTCTATGGCATGTTTCAGCCTTAGGGCTAACTTGGTCCGCTCCGGGCCTTTCAGTTCAGCCAGTTCGGCTTCTAACATCACTTTACCTTCTTTGGTTAAATAAAATACATCATTCATAACAAACTCCGATTGGATGGTAGTGTTGGATCTAGGGCAGGACGTCTGGGTCAAACAAGCGCTTATGCTCGTCGATGGCAAAGCGGTCAGTCATGCCGGCGATGTAATCGCAGACTGTTCTTTCCAGCCCGCGCTCTTCAATTAAAGCCTGGGCAGGTTCGGGCAGCATGGTAGGGGTGTCGATATAAGCTTTGAAGAGGTCTGCCACGATTTTCTCAGCCTTATTGGCCATGCGCACCACGCGGTAGTGGCGGTAGAGGTTGGCAAACAAGAAGTCTTTTAACTCGCGGTTGCGGCGGTGCATGTCTTCGCTGAAGCCAACCACGTTGAAGGGCAGCTGCTGCAGCGCCAGGGATGATTTGACATTGCTCTTGCGCAGGTAGCGGTCCACCGATTGGATCAGGTCAGTCACTTCAAAGCCAATCAGGCGGCGGATGATTTGGTGGCGTGCCAAGTCATCGATGGTATCGGTCTTGCGGCGGCCGATGCTCTCGTTGACGATTTCCCAGATGGCAATGCCTTCCAGCTGGGCAGGGGTAATCATACCCGAGCGTAAGCCGTCATCGAGGTCGTGCGAGGTGTAAGCCATCTCGTCGGCAGCGTTGGCAATCTGCGCTTCTAGGTGTCCACGCAGCTGTGGATCGTAATCACTGGCATCTGAGATATCATAATCCGTTTCGTGCTTGACCATGCCCTCTATGACTTCCCAAGTCAGGTTCAGGCCGGGGAAATCTGGGTAGCGATTTTCGAGGAGGGTGACGATGCGCACAGAGTGGCGGTTGTGGTTAAAGCCGCCATGATCTTTCATCAGGTCAGCTAGGATGGTTTCTCCAGAGTGCCCAAAAGGCGGGTGGCCGAGGTCGTGCGCTAAGCAGATGGTTTCCACCAAGTCTTGATTAGCGCCCAGCGAGCGCGCTACCGAGCGGCCGAGTTGGGCGACTTCGAGAGAGTGCGTCAGGCGGGTGCGGTAGTAATCGCCCTCATGGATGATGAAGACCTGGGTTTTATATTCCAAGCGTCGAAAAGCGGTGGTATGCAGGATGCGTTCACGGTCGCGCTGGAAGAGCGTGCGAAAGTCGGGCTCCTCTTCAGGATGCTTGCGGCCTTTTGAATCCTTGCTGTGAATAGCATAAGGCGCTAAGGCCTGGTCTTCCAATTCTTCAAGTTGTTGGCGGGTGTAGATCATCTATCATTCTCCTCGTTCGGGGTTTATTATACTGGAATCGCAGGTTAATGAGAAATCCAGCAGGGGAATGAGTAGTAACTGGGGAAATTGACAACGATGAGTATAATCATGAATGTATTTTAATTACTTTTCTTAACTTAGGCGAGGATTTATGGAAAAATCAAACCTGCTCAACCGCTTAGAAACCACTTTGACCCCGCTATCGGAGAAGATCAGCGCCAATATTTACCTGAGCGCGATTAGCGATGGCTTTATGCTGATCTTACCGATTATTTTGGTGGGGGCGCTGTTTTCGCTGCTGAGCGGGGTTGATATCGGCGCTTACCAGGATTGGATCAGGCGGGTGGGGCTTAAAGATGCGCTGGTGCTTGTGCCGCGTTTTACCTCAGACCTCTTATCGGTTTACATTGCTTTTGGGATTACTTACAGCCTGACCAAAAAAATAGGTTACCCGCAGGACGCTGCCATGACCGGTACGCTTGCCATTATGGCATTTCTGATCCTGACGCCACTGGGCAGCGATGGGGACGGCAACCTGGCCATCCCTTTTACATGGATCGGTGGGTCAGGTGTGATCACTGCCATGCTGACGGCATTCCTGACAGCCAAAATCAATGATTTTATCCAAAAGCGCGGCTGGGTGATCCGCATGCCGGAGAGCGTGCCAGAAATCATCGGGCGGTCCTTCTCTGTGCTCATCCCTGCTTTCCTGATCGCGGTGGTTTTCCTGCTGGTTCGGGCGTTGATGGGCTGGCTGGGGTTGGGCAGCATGCACGAATTCATCGCCGGCATCATCACCGGTCCACTGAAGAGCTTACAGACCAGCATCTGGTCGATGTTAGCGCTTGTTCTGCTGACCAATATCATGTTTGCGATGGGCATCCACGGCTTTGGCATTTTGCTGCCTTTTTTCCTGGCCTTGTTTATGCCCAATTCGATTGAGAATATGAATGCCTTTGCGGTAGGGGAGCCGCTGCCGCACGTTTTGACCCTGGCGCTGTGGCGCTATGTGCTGCTGGGCGGCTCAGGGATGACGATTGGCTTGGTTTTGATGATGCCATTCCTCGCTAAATCCAACCGCTACAAGCAGCTTGGCAAGCTGGCGCTGCTGCCGGGTTTGTTCAACATCAACGAGCCGATTATATTTGGCTTCCCAGTAGTGCTGAACCCTGTGATGGCCGTGCCGTTTATCCTGCTGCCGGTGGTGGGTCTGTTGCTGCCTTATTTTTTGATTGAGCTGGCGGTCCTGCCCAGGTTGATGGGGGCGTTTCTGCCGATTGGCACACCGATCGTGTTCAATGGCTTTCTGCAGGGCGGTCTGCGCGTAGCCATTTCGGAAGTACTGATCATCCTGATCAGTTTCGCGGGGTATTACCCCTTCTTCAGGATAGCCGATAAGCGGGCCTTGCAGGCCGAACAAGCCCTTACGCAAAGCACAACTGAAGTGACAAGCCAGGGCACATAACATTCCAAAGATTTCGATTAATCTGGCACAGGCAAAGTTAAGTTTGGGGATAAGTTGAAATGAGTAATGGCTCAGGCGCTGATGCGCGTGCCACTGTCCGCGCCTAAGATGATCTCAGCCAATGCGTTTGGCTCGAGGGCGGAGAAGATCTGGGCCTGCAGACCTGGCACCTGGCGGCAGAGTGCCATCATCAGGTTGACTTTGCTGCGCATGCCCCCGGTCACGTCTACGCTGGCAGAACCCTGCAGGGTATCTTCATGATAGTTATCGCCTGAAAGGAGCGGCAGAAGCTGGGTGCAGGCTGGGTAATCTGCCCAGACGCCGGCCTCGATGCCTGCCAGGAGGATGCGGGCGGGCTTGAGGATGGGGGCAAGGTGCGCAAAAAGTTCTTCAGTCGAAAGAATAGTACCGCCGATGGTTTTATCAAATACCACATCACCAAATACCAAGGGCAGCAAGCCGCGTTCTAAGGCAGTAGTCAGCGGTTCAAGTTCCCAGCGCACGACCTGGTGGTTGTCGGTTAGGACGCTAGCTGAAGGCGGGAAGACAATAACCGGCAGCCCCGCAGCCTGGCACTGTTCGATAACAACCTGGTTAAGGGCATGGGCAGCCTGCCAGACTAGTTGAAAACCCTGCCAATCGGCTGCGCTGGTTACGCCTGCGCGGGTGTTGAAGTGATCACCAGCGGTGTGGCCAAAAGAGCCCGAGCCATGCCCCAAGATGATCTTCAGGGCAGGAGACTGTGTACGCGATACTTGAATAGCCTGCAAAAGCTGCAGGATTTGCCCTGTCCGGGCGGTATTGGGGGTGTCTTTATCGGTAATGAGCGAGCCGCCCAGCTTAATGAAAATGAGATCAGGGTCGACCATGCTGCTTATCTTTCCGAAGGGGTTTGAAGCAACTGGCTCTGGACCACGTGGGCGGCGCCAGCTTGCAGGAGCGCCTCGCGAACCGCTTCGAGGTTGTAATCTGCGACCAGCGCCAGCATGTGCCCGCCCTTACCACCGCCAGAGAGCTTGGCACCAAAAGCCCCAGCCGAGCGGGCAGCCTGGATCAAATGGTCCAGCTCAGGGCAGCTCAAATCCATTGACTCTAACAGGGCCTGGTTTTGGTCCATGAGCCGGCCGAGGCAGGGAAGATTGCCCGCCTCAATGATCTCTTTGGCTTCATAGGTGAGACGCGAAATTTCGCTAAAAAGCGCTTGATACTGCTCTGGGTGGGCTTCCTTCGCCAGGCGTACCTGCTGGACGGTCTCAGCGGTCGAGCGGCTGATGCCGGAATCTGCTACGAGGAGGTGCATTTCTTTTTGCGGCTGAAGGATTTTTGGGGTGCGGTCTTTGAGGAAAAATATGGGTTTTTCGTAAGTGACCACCGCGTTATCAATGCCTGAAGGCGTGCCGTGGTGGATTTTTTCAACCTCGAAGGCCAAGCGGCTTACATCTTGGTCTTCCAGCCAATGCCCCAGGTAATTGCCAAAGGCGCGAATCGTGGCTACGGCAACTGCGGCACCAGAGCCGAGCCCAGCACTAGCAGGGATCTGGGAAGTGATACGCACCAGGCAGGTGGGCACGCGTTTGATTTCAAGGTAGTCCAGCACCAACTGGAGCGCTTTGGCATGCGGGTTATCGGGTGGGAGATCTGTAAATAGCGCATCCAATTCAATGTCGGGTGCCTGGATGCGCAGGGTGCCCGGTTTTTCTGAAATTAAGGCTGAAACGGTCACCTTGGCGCGCAGACCGGTAAGGGGGATTGCGATGGCGGGGTGGCCGTAAACGACAGCGTGTTCCCCAAAGAGAATGATTTTACCGGGTGCGGATGCGAATGAAGATGGCATGCTAACCTCGCTATTAGAGCAAGTATAAAACGATGATAACAGACAAACCCCACAGCAGGATGGCAGCCTGTATAGGCCTATCCCTGAGCAATACTTCTTCAGGCGCTGCGCCAAGCTGGTTGTGGTGCAGCAAAAACAGGTAGCGCAGCAAGCCATACAGCACAAAGGGAATGGTAAACATCATGGCATGGTGTTCCAGGGTCATTTGCGCGGTGAAGGTGTAGAGGCAGTAAGTGATCAGGGTGGCGGAAAGGACAATGACGATGTATTGATCTAAGAGGGGAATAGAATAGCCCTGCAAGGCTTTGCGGTGCGCCCCAGCTTGTGCTTCCAAGGCGACCAGCTCAGCACGGCGCTTGCCAAAGCCCAAGAACAATGCCAGCAGGGTAGTCAGGACAAATAACCAGGGCGAGAAATAATTGACCGTGATGACGAACAAGCCCGCTGAAACGCGCAGCACAAAGCCTAAGGCAATAACCATGACATCAATGATGGGCATATGCTTGAGCCATTTTGAATAAGCCAGCATCAAGAGGAAGTAAACCACGCAAATCAGCCCAAAGGCGAATGAAAGCAGGAAAGCAGTTGGAAAAACGAGCAACGCTAAGATGATGGCTGCACTCACAGCAACTTTTACAGGCAGGCGTCCGGAAGCCAGGGGGCGGGTTTTCTTTTGTGGGTGGGCTCGGTCTGCATTCAGATCCAGCAGGTCGTTGACCAGGTAAGTGAGGCCGGATACCAGGCAAAAAAGAAGCACCGCAGCCAGGACGCGCAGGAGCGACTCGAAATTCCCAAGCTGGCGGTCGAAAACTAAACCAGCCAGGATGACAAAATTCTTGGTCCATTGGCGCGGACGCATGGTTTCGAGGATTAACTTCAGCATATTTAAAATGTTATCACATTCTAAGCACAGGCTAAAAAAACTGTATGACTGGGTAGACCTGCAAAGCAGGCTGGGGAATTTCCTAATTTCAATGTTAAAATTACAGCGTGCAAAAAACAAGAATTGACCTGGTGATGGTGCGCTTAGGTTTGGCGGAAAGCCGGGCGAAAGCGCAGGCGTTAGTGATGGCAGGGCAGGTGCGGGTGGATGGCGAGCTGGTGTTGAAGCCGTCCGTCATGATCACTGAGCAGGCCAGCATCATCATTGACGAGGGCGAAGCATTCGTTTCGCGCGGCGGGATCAAGCTTATGGCCGCGTTAGAAGCCTTTGACACGACCGTTACAGGACTGGTCTGCGCTGATGTAGGCGCTTCTACGGGTGGCTTTACGGACTGCCTGCTACAGCAGGGCGCAGTGCGGGTGTATGCCATTGACGTGGGTTACGGGATTTTACATTGGAAACTAAGGCAGGACCCGCGCGTGGTGGTCATGGAGCGTACTAACGCGCGTTACTTAGAAAGCCTGCCGGAGCCGGTTGCGTTGGTTACGGTAGATGCGTCGTTTATTTCCCTGGCGTACCTGCTGCCGCAAATCCACAAGTGGTTTGCCGAGCAGCCGGGCAGGGTGATTGCGCTGATCAAACCGCAGTTTGAGGCTGGGCGCGAGCAGGCCAGGGTGCATGCCGGGGTAATCAAAGACCAGGCGGTGCATGCCGAGGTTTTGGAACGCGTTTTGAACCAAGCCCAGGCTTTAGGTTTTAGTGTGCGGGGTTTGATTGCCTCACCCATCAAGGGTCCCAAAGGCAATATAGAGTTTTTGGTGGAATTGGCAAGCGGGGATGGGACAGGGCAGCAAGACCTAACGGCATTGATTGAGCAAGCGCTGGCAGGTGTTCCAGATTGAGACTTTCGATTATACTGAGTGACATTAATGGAAAACATACGTAATTTTTGTATCATCGCCCATGTTGATCATGGCAAATCTACCCTGGCAGACCGCATGCTGCAGCTGACCGGCACAATCTCTGACCGTGAAATGACCGAACAGGTCTTGGATACCATGGACCTGGAGCGTGAAAAGGGCGTGACGATCAAGGCTTCTGCGGTCAGGATGGAATATGCCGCACAGAATGGCAAACGCTACGAATTTAACCTGATCGATACCCCTGGGCACGTGGACTTTAATTACGAGGTCAGCCGGGCATTGTATGCCTGCGAAGGAGCAGTCTTGGTAGTGGATGCCACCCAGGGCATCGAGGCGCAGACGCTGGCTAACCTCTACCTGGCGCTGGATGCTAACCTGGTGATCATCCCGGTGATTAATAAGATAGACCTGCCTTCTGCCATGGTGGATACGGTCAAAAACGATATTGCCCAATTGCTGGGCACGCCTGAGGATGAGATCATTGCCATCAGCGCCAAAGCCGGCACGAACGTGGCACAGGTTTTAGAGGCAGTGGCAGCGCGCGTGCCACCGCCGACGCGGGAGATCGATAAACCGCTGCGTGCCTTGATATTTGACTCGCATTACGACTCTTATAAGGGTGTGATTGCTTATGTGCGCGTTTTCGATGGGTGCGCGGCGCGCGAGGATAAGCTGATGATGATGGCAAATGGTGTCAAAGTGCAGCCAGTTGAAATTGGCGTGTTTTCGCCGAATATGATCCCTATCGCAGCCCTGGAGGCTGGTGATGTGGGCTACGTTGCCACAGGTCTAAAGACGATTTCTGAGTGCCGTGTGGGCGATACAATTACCCTGGCGGCCACACCGGCAGCAAAAGCGCTGCCCGGTTACCGCCAAGCCAAGCCGATGGTCTATGCGGGCGTTTACCCGACAGACGGCGAGGACTATGCCAACCTGAAAGATGCGCTCGAGAAACTGCAGCTCAACGATGCCTCTTTGGTTTATGAACCCGAAACCTCCGAAGCCCTAAATTTTGGCTTCCGCTGCGGTTTCTTGGGCTTGTTCCACATGGAGATCATCCAAGAGCGGCTGGAGCGGGAGTATGACCTGGACGTGGTTTTCACCGCCCCTTCGGTTGAGTACGAGGTGCAGCTGGTAACGGGCGAATCGCTGCTGATTGACTCACCTGCAGATTTGCCAGACGAAAGCCAGATTGCGGAAATTTTGGAACCCTGGATGCAACTGGAGATCTTCACCCCAACCGAATATTACGGCGTGGTGATGGAACTGATCAAGCGCAAACGCGGCGTGTTCATGGACCAGGATTACCCCTCTGCCAACCGGGTGCAGCTCAGCTTTGAAATTCCCCTTTCAGAAATCATCGTTGACTTTTTTGACTTATTAAAATCAGGCACACGCGGTTATGCCTCGATGGACTACCACTTCTTGGGTTACCGTGCCGGCAGCCTGGTCAAGCTGGAGATTTTGCTAAATAACGAGACTGTAGATGCCCTGACCGCTATCGTGCATAAAAATGATGCCTACCACAAAGGGCAGGCCTTGGTCAGCAAGTTGAAAGAAATCATACCCAGGCAGTTATTCGTCATTCCCATCCAGGCTTACGCGCAGGGGCGGGTCATTTCACGTGCGAATGTCAAGGCACTGCGCAAAGACGTGTTGGCAAAATGCTATGGCGGGGATATCACCCGCAAGAAAAAATTGCTTGAAAAGCAGAAGAAAGGCAAAAAACGCATGAAGATGGTTGGCAGTGTGGAAATTCCCCAGGAAGCCTTCATGGCCATCTTGCGTTTGGAGGATTAGTGGCAAAGCAAGTTGCCAGACCGCGCTTGAATGCTGTCTTACGCTGGCTGCTGCCGCTGGGGATCAGCGCCTTGGCTGTTGCCTTGCTTTTGCGCAGCATTGATTTGGATACCTTGATGCTCGCTTTTCGCAGCATCACCGTTGGCACCCTGCTGATTGCCGTAGCTCTGTTTATCATTGGGCTGCTTTTCCGCGTGTGGGCTTGGCATTTGATGCTGGGCGAGCAGTTCCCCTTTGCGCGGGTGTTTTACGTGATGAATGCCGGCTACTTGCTCAATAACGTCTTTCCTTTCCGCCTGGGCGAATTTGGGCGGGCGATCCTGCTTGGCAGCCACGAACCAGGTAAACCGGGCATATTGGCTGTGCTTTCCAGCATTGTGGTTGAGCGTATCTTTGATGTGTTCTTGGCAGCGGTATTCTTTCTCAGCACCCTTCCGCTGGTTTTAGTGGAAGGCAACGCCAGTTGGATTGCTTTTGGCATGTTAGGCTTGGCGGTGTTTGCCTTTTTGATGCTGATCGTGATCACCCGTAAACGTGAGATTGTGATTGGGTGGTTGGGCTCCCGACAGGGCAAGCTTGGCAAGCCCTTGGCATGGCTGGCGCCTAAGGCGGATGGCTTGTTAAAGGGCTTTTCAGTGCTGACCAACCCGCGCTTATTCGTGCTCAGCTTCCTGTTCCTGCTGATCAGCTGGGTTTTTTCTATGGTGCAGCACACCTTCCTGCGCCTGGAGTTAATGCCTGGCAGCGAATGGTGGTGGGTGATTTTTGTGCTTTCGACTGGCGCTTTTGCTGGGGCGCTGCCCTCTGCACCGGCTGGCTTGGGCGTATTTGAAGCGGCTATTGTGGGCGCTTTCATCTTACTGGGTGTGGATCAATCCACTGCCCTGGCCTATGCCCTGATCGTGCATGCTATTCAATTTACCTTCCTGAGCTTGTTTGGGCTGGTGGGGTTAATCAAAGAAGGCCAATCCATCGGTGACCTTTACCGCAAAGCCAGGCTGACTAAACGGGCAAAACAAGAGATTTCCGAATGAGAGTTTTGCTCGGCCTAACTTACTTCACTCCCTACAAATCTGGCCTGACGGTTTACGCTGAAAGATTGGCAAGGGGATTGGTAGCGCGAGGACACGAGGTGGTGGTGTTGACCTCGCAGTATGACTCGGATCTTCCCTTAGAGGATATGCACGATGGGGTCAAAATTGTGCGCTTGCCGGTTTTGATGCGCCTTTCAAAGGGTGTGATCATGCCAGGCATCCTGAAACAAGGTAAACGCTGGATCGATTGGGCAGAGGTGGTCAACCTGCACTTGCCCCAGTTTGATGCAGCCCTGCTGGCGATGCTTGCCCAGCGCTTGAAAAAACCGATTGTAGCCACCTATCACTGTGACCTGGATATGCCCAAAGGCTGGTTTAACCGCCTGGCAGGCGGGGCAGTCAATCAGGCTAACCATATCGCTGCTAAGCGCGCGAAGGTCATCGTTCACAATACCCAGGACTTCGCCTATCATTCGCCATTCTTAGCCCAATACCTGGATAAAGTGCAGATCATCCCCCCGCCTATCGAAGTTGTGGAACCAACAGCTGTTGAGGTCGAGGCTTTTCGCAGGAAGTTCCAGGTAGAAGATGGCCAGGTAATCATCGGGATGGCAGCGCGGCTGGCGGCTGAGAAGGGCGTAGAGTTCCTTGTCAGGGCGATGCCGCAGGTGCTGCAGGCTTTCCCAAGGGCGAGG
Source organism: Anaerolineaceae bacterium (assembly GCA_040768105.1). Lineage (GTDB taxonomy): Bacteria > Chloroflexota > Anaerolineae > Anaerolineales > Anaerolineaceae > JAXGNE01. The sequence continues at coordinate 487 of JAXGNE010000008.1, read as the reverse complement.
ATCCTTTTTGTCGGCGAATACCAGCATGTGATTGGCGAAGAAGCATACCGGCAGAGGATGATGCCGCTGATTGAGCAGCTTGGTGAGCATTGGACTTTTTGCGGTCTTTTGAGCGAAGCAGAAAAAAGCGTCTTCTTCAAAAGCTGCCAGGTGTTGGTTTTGCCAAGCACCAACAAAACCGAATCATTGGGCATGGTGCAGGTGGAAGCGCTGCATTTTGGTACCCCCATCGTCGCTAGCGACCTGCCCGGTGTGCGCCAGCCCGTCTTGCAGACTGGTTTAGGACGCATCTGCCCGGTAGGGGATGCAAGCGCGTTGGCAGAGGCCATTATAGACGTTTTGAAAAAATTTAGGGATAAGCAGCCAACACCAGCATATGTGGAGGCATTTTCGACAGGGCGGGTGGCACTTGCTTACGAAGCATTAATGAAGGGTTTGCTTTGAATGGATGCTAGCCAGCTGGATGAGATTTTGTGGGCACATCTTT
>JAXGNE010000007.1:0-1165 GCA_040768105.1 Anaerolineaceae bacterium | reverse complement strand
GGTCGTGAATCTACAATCGGCTGTTATTTATATAACCTATTCCTATATGCTACATGGGGTGTAGCAAAATGGGCAAAAGAGGTCCAAAGCCTCGATTCTTGGATGTAGCATGCCCGAATGAGCAGTGCAATCTATTTGGAATTGCTGGGAAAGGAAACGTCACTGTGTACGGAACTTACAAGATAAGCTCCGGCAAGGTCAGGAAATATGTTTGCCACACATGTGGTACCAGATTCTGCGATAGAACTAACACTGCATTCTATGACACAAGAACAAACGAAGAAAAGATCAAGCTGGCTCTAAAAATGGCCATGCGTGGAATGAGCGTCTTGGGAATAGCTGAGATCCTTGAGTCAAAACCATCTACTGTAAGCACTTGGATCTCGAAAGCAGCAAAGCATAGTGAAAAAGTCAATGAAGTTGTCTTGAAGGATGTAGAGACCCCAAAGGTAGAGATGGACGAGGCATGGACTTTTGTGGGGAAAAAACACTACCCAGAGAAGGTGAATACGAAGATAAAGGAACTTGGATCTGGATAAGCATGGCTGCAAATTGCAGGTTGGTGCTTTCACATGTTATCGGTGAGCGATCTCAGGAAAATGCAGATCAGCTCGTTTCAAATACTGCCAAAAGACTCAGATCAATGCCGCTCTTTGTGACAGATGGATTAAGACTATATGCAGCAGCTCTTCGAAAGCAATATGGAAAACTACAGCCGTTCGCACCAACAGGCAAGCGAGGGCGACCTCGAAGTCCTAAATTAATCGTAGATGAACTATTACAATATGCTCAAGTCATTAAAATGAGGGTCAACGGTAGACTAAAAAAAGTGGTCAAGAGAATCATATTTGGCAAAGATATAGACCACAAAATGATATCTACCAGCTACATCGAACGGCAAAACCTGACATGCAGACAAGATAATAACCGCATATCAAGGAAAACCATAGGTTTCTCTAAGGAGACTGCAGAATTGAATAACCAAATGACCCTATATTTCGCGCACTTCAACTACTGCCGAAAGCATCGTGCTCTAAAATATAGAAATGAGATGGGCATAACGAAGTTCAATAGTCCCGCGAAGCAAGCTGGCTTAATCGATCATGTCTGGAGCTTGCAGGAACTCTTGACTTTTCCATATTACAAAACTCAAACCCATTAGAGG
>JAXGNE010000006.1:0-6803 GCA_040768105.1 Anaerolineaceae bacterium | reverse complement strand
CTTATAGGGAAGCTTCTGCCTGACGTTGCTGTCCTATTTATTATAGTTTAACTGGTTCACTCAATTTTGAGTGAATAAAGCGAACTGAAAATGCAGCGATTACTAATGAAACACCACCAACCAAAAACATTGCTGGCATTGAGTGGCCAACCATTGGGAAGATGAAGAAGCTGCAAAGGGATGCGGCAATTTGGGGCAAGCAGATTGCACAGTTGAAGAGTCCCAGGTAAGCCCCTTCATTTTCACCGTTCAAAGCCTCTGTTAAGAGTGAGAATGGTTGGGTGTTCATGGTGATATAAGTGATCCCGATCAGGCAGAATGGCAAAACGAGCAACCATTTGCTGTGGATGAAGAAGATCAGGATGAAGCCAAGGGCACCAGCAAGCAAACCAAAGACGTACCATGCTTTTCGGTGTTCTGGCTTAGTTCGGGCTTGCACTAACAATCCAAAGATAACGGAAGCAACGGCTTGGATGCAGGTAAGCACGCCGTACCAATTACCAGCGGCTTGATAACCGGCTGATGATGGGTTGGAAGTGTGCCAAACGTTCAAAGAAATGGCACCGGCAGCGTAGGTCCAAGAGTAGAGAATGGCAAACCAGGTAAAGAATTGAACAACTGAGATTTCCCAGAAGACCCGGGGTGCTTTCTTGGTTAATTTCCAAAGACTAGGCTGCTTCTTTTGCTTGGTTAAGTCAATGTTATGATATAAAGCATATTCTTCTGGATTGTATTCGTGAACCTTGGCAATCGTGTAGAACGAGGTCAGCAACAGAACGGCTGCGGCCAGGTAGTAAGCTAATTTAACGGTGATTGGCACTTCACCTTTTTGAGCGACGTTTGAAAGGCCGATGAATGCAAGGAAGAATGGAACCAAGCTGGCAAGAACTCCGCCAAGGTTGGAGAAGGACTGCTGCCAAGACCAGGCCATATCTTTTTGATCTTCATTGACCATGTCGCCGATGACCATCTTGAATGGCTGCATACAAACATTGGATGAAAGGTCCATGAATAAGGTGGCGATAGCGGCAAACCACAGTGCAGCCGCCGAACCATAACCAAATCCAAATGAACCGGCGTTAGGAAGTAATACCAAAACAATTGCTGCGACGGGTGCGCCAATAAATAAATACGGCATGCGTCTTCCAAAACGGGTCCAAGTGCGGTCAGAGTACTTACCAATTAATGGCTGAATAACCATTCCGGCCAGCGGTGGCAAGATGAAGAAAAAGCCTAAGTTATTCGGGTTGGCGCCAATGGTTTGAAAAATTCGCCCCATTTGTGATTGTTGAAGTGAGAACGCCATGTTAACCCCGAAAAAGCCAAACGTCATTGCAAAAATCGTGCTTACTTTCAAACTTGGCAAATGGGAGGCAAAACTTTTAGGTTCAGTCTCAACGTCACCACTACCAGTTTTTGCTTTTGCGTCCATAATGATTCCTCCTAAAAAATAAGTGAGCGGAGTAAAGCGGTTAGAAGCTGGAGCCTAAGTCTCCTTCTGCTTTACGGAGCTGTTTTAATAAAAGTGAGCGGAGTAAAGCACTTAGAAACCAGAATCTAAATCTCTTTTTTCGAAAGCTCCTACTTCAGGAATTTTTGAAAAAGATGCTTAGATAGATATTTCGCTTTACACAGCCGTCCTACGTGAACGCCCCAGCAGCTTGGCCAATAAATATATTGCAAGGAAACGTTTACAGCGATTATAATATCACTGAAAGAAAACGTTTGCAAGCGTTTCACATCAACATCACAAACGTTTGTGTTTTACTAAAAATTTAGGCGTCGTTTACTGTGTTAAAATGAGATGAACATCGTAAAGCGCTTAACATTAATGATTCTAGTGAAACTTATCAATATACATAAAAGAGAGGTGGCGCAATCATGGCGGTCACAATTAAAGATATTGCTAAACAAGCAGGGGTCTCTCCTGCCACTGTTTCAAGAGTGCTGTCTGGTCAGGTAGCATTTTACTCAGAGAAGACAGCAAAAAAGGTAAAAAAAACAGCCAAAAAACTTGGCTATCAAAAAAATACGGCTGCCGTTGAATTGGTTACCCGCCGTAGCAAGGTGATTGCGGTCATTGTGAGCTCAACCAAGACGAACTTTTCCGACCAGATCATTGATGGGATTCAGCAAGAGGCCGGTGAGCATGATTTGAATGTGATTATTTTATATGCCGGCGAAAAAGATCCCCAGATGGAACGAAAAGCTTTGGAAACCGTGATTGAACGGTCGGTAATGGGTATTTTGTTGGTCGCCGTTAACCTTAATTCGGTTAATGAGAACCTGTTAGTCAATGCCAATATTCCATACCAGTTCCTATCAATCACCCTTAAAAATCGAAAATTACCGTTCATTACCTCGGATGATTTTCAGATCGGCTATCAAGCTACCAAGTATTTGATTGATAAGGGTCATTCCAAAATTGGATTTGCGGCAGCGGATTTAGACTCTGTGACTGGTCAGTTACGATTGGATGGGTATCATCAGGCCATGGCTGATAATGGGTTGCAATTGAATTCGGCCTGGGTTTGCGGCGGTGACTTTGCTTATGAAGACGGCGTTAATGCGATGAAACAATATGGCCGTGAGCCGGAGGTGACAGCGGTGATCGCATCCAGTGATTTGGCCGCAATCGGCGTGATGAATCAGGCACAGGATTATGGATTGAAAATCCCAGCTGATTTAGCTGTGATGAGTGTTGATGGGACGAAACTTTGCAGCATCGTGCGGCCGCAATTAACCAGTGTCACTCAGGAATTCTTCGAGATGGGTGTTCGGGGGATGCAGCAGATTATTAGTCAACCAACAAAGGCCGCCAAATCAGCTTTTACCCCATTTAAAATTATTGCTAGGCAGAGTGTCTAGGACAGCTCCTCCAGGCAGCAACCTGCACGTAAGCACCACAAGCAAAAATTCCAAAATCGGGAATTCCTCCTTGCGGCGACTTACGCTCCGGTTACTAATCGCCTGGATCTGCTCACTTATTTTTAGGAAGGAGTGGCATCTAAGAAGCTGTCTAAAATCTCTTAAGTAATAGTGCTAAAAACGCTAAAACGACCATTTGCAGACTGGTGGTTAATTGACGCTCACAATTTTTCCAAAGTCGCCGACAATTCTCTAGCCAACTAAAAGATCGTTCGACTACCCAACGTTGGGGCATGACTTCGAATCGATGCAACTCATTGCGCTTCGCAACCTGCACGGTTGCGTTTAAATTACTGGCTACATCGAGCTGAAAATTAACGCCTGAATAACCACCATCAACTAAGACATTTTGAACCTGGCGTAAATGCATGGCATGTAAAGCGATCATTGCACTGGCCCCGTCTCGATCAGAGACGTTCGCTCGCGTCATGTGAATGGCCTGCGGAAAGCCATTGATATCAACTGCCAGATGGCGCTTAATCCCCGAGATTTTCTTACCAGCGTCGTAACCTTTGTTTTCAGCAGTAGCGGTGTTTTTGACGCTCTGAGCGTCAACGATAATAAAGGAAGTTAAAGCTGAACGTCCTTGGTAAGTTCGCCGAGCAATGACAATTTTTTTAAAACTTGTTCCAATAAAGAATCAGCCGTAGGCTCAGCTTTAGTTGACCAAATTTTGTAATAGTTGTAAACTGACCGCCATTCTGGGAAATCACCGGGGACTTGACGCCATTGGCAACCGGTTTTCAAGACATATAGGACCGCACAGAAGACCTCGTAGAGGTCATATTTTCGAGGCTTAGTTCGCTTACGAAAATTTTCTAAAGCTGGTCGAATTAATTCAAATTGTTGCCGAGTAATATTGCTGGGATAATTTTTCATAGCTTAAACTCGCTTTTTACATAGAAGTATATCAAAAATCATAGATCTTGGACAGCTTCTAATAAATTACGCTCGGCCTTTGTTGACAATAAAATTCCGGCCACACGTTTTTCAAGCAATGGTGGCTTTCTGAGATCTGGAAATGCAACTTATTTTTTAGCAGTGAAAGATAACCAATTTGAATTAACATTAAAATTAATTAGAGAAAACAGTTCTGCGAGAGATCAGTATGTTAATCCACCAATTAATTTTCGTGGAGATCCATCAGGACAATCTTTCCCCACTATGGCTAGAGTTGGGGGAGCAACCATTATTATTTTGCCAATTGAAAAATTTTATCAATTTTAATTTGTATCATTATCGAATAATATTTATTTGGCACAGGGTAAAAAGGAGTAAAATAAATATGCCTTCAATAACAAAATTCTATTGAAAGCATTGTATAAATGTGATATAAAATAAGAAATCGTATTCAGAAATATTTAGAGATTTGCTTATGTAAATTTTTAAGCATTTTACTTTTGTTATAAATGTAATAACCTAGTATTAATTAATCAGTTGTTCCCAATCATATTTACGCCCACTTTTTAATGGTATAAGGAGGGAATTTAAAATGATAAATTTACTAGTAACACCAAGTAGTACTTCAAGTCGTAAAGCTAAACATTGGTTATTAGAACATCATGTGTCATTCCAAGAGAGAGATATGTCTCGGCGACCACTGAATGCGTCCGAAATCAAATTATTATTAAGCTTAACAGAAAATGGTTGTTGGGATCTAGTATCTACACGTTGCAAAGTATTTAAAAAACTCAATGTTGATATCGAGAGCCTGACTTTATCACAGTTTATTCAGTTGCTTACTAAGCATCCTGAAATGATCAAACGTCCTATTATTTTTGATAGAAATACTTTACAAGTCGGATTTAACGAAGACGAGATTCGAAGTTTCCTTCCTAGAAGCGTTAGAGAGAAAAATTTTAAGCACCTATTAGCCAAAGCCAATTAACAAATGAAGGCTATTTCTTCTTGATAGATCAAAACAAATAGTGATATTAGGATTAGTAATATTATGATATTACTAATCCCTTTTTATGGTTCTTCGTCAACTGTTGTTGGTGAACAAAATATTGGAGTTCTAATCACTTGGTGATTAGAGCTCTTTTTGTATGAACTCGAAAAGCGAACAGCACTCTTAGCCGGAATCTGAAGAAGTTTCGGTAACCAAATCCAGTGCGTTTAATGACTTTAATCTTGTTGTTTGAGCCTTCTAAGGGCCCGTTGGTGTAATGGTGAGTAAAGGTATTGCCAATTTCATCATGATGAGTCGCTAGGGTCTGGAGGGTTGCCAACATCTCTTCCGAGCAGCCCTCTAAGTGATGGAACACTTGATTATAGTTGGGCCAATCACGGTTTTTGATGGTTTCACGTAACCGATTCATCACGTCGTAAGTTTGCTTGAGCTCGGGATCAATGTCCAATAAAGCATCAACCACATCAGTGGCAGTCGCTGGATAAGGGAAGTTTGTCCACTTACGGAAAGCTTCGTAGTTGAGGTGATTTTCCGGCGTTAATAATAGCTTCCAATAGCGTTTCAAGGCGTGATACTCGCGTGATGAGGTCGCCAGGGTTTTCATGAGGCGCACCCGCGTCTTATTAAAAGCTCGATTTAAAGCGTTAACCAAGTGGAACGGATCGATGACAACGATGGCGTTCGGAAAGATCTGCCCCACCAATTTGGGATAGGTATAGTTCATATCGGTGACAATAATTTTCACATTTTCTCGCGCAGCCTGGTCGTAATGCTGGAAATACTTTTGAAGCTGATAGATGGTCCTAAAGGGTAACAGGTCGATCAATTCGTGGGTTTCCGCGTCCATAAATTCAAAGCTCATCGCGTCGGTGGCGCTCTTAGTGCTTTTAACTTCGTCCATGAGAAGAACTTTGGGTAAATAGTGCCAGTTGGTTTCAAAGTCCCGTTCAGCGCGCAAGAGCTGTCGACCAACGAATGAATCCGAAGTGGATAACTCATCGGCAATGTGTTTGAGCGAAACCGGTTCGGTCAGTTTTTCTAAGCATTGTTTGCGGGTCGTATTTGAAATCGTGCAGTGTTTCGGCACCGCATTCGTCTGCGCCAGGAAATTGGTATGACAAGCCTTACAGTGAAAGTTTCGCCGATTGAGACACAGGATAACAGTGCTGCCCAATGTTTTTGCGAATCTAATGGTGGTCTTCCGCCAACCATAGCCAATAATTTGATGATCATTGATAATCCCACAATTGCGGCAGGCCTTGGGGGTGTAGTTTAGGGACCCCACCAATCGAATCACTCCATCATCACCCACTTGTCCTTCCTCAATTATTGAGTGTTCATCATCTATTCCTAACAACATTTTCGTAGTATCATTTGACATAGGGCATTTCCTTTCTTGACTTAATTCTGTGGTGGGAGCAAGTAACGGACGGGAGATGTCCGCTTTTTTATTCTAATGATAAACAAAAAATCTGTCATCAGTAATAGATAAAAATCTATTACCAACAACAGATATTGTAGAACCCTTTTTATTTCTTTGAAGAAATATATTTTTTACAATTTTGCTTAAAAACCACGAATAAAACATAAGTTCTGTTAGTGAAAATATTTTAGCAGAAAAAACTCTTTTTTCAGTTATTAACTATGCGTAAAGACACTCACATGGGAGTTAAATAAAAAAGAATCTCTATTAAAGATTCCTAATAAATATAGTACTTGAATTGTCAAAATGCTCAATTAATTTCATGCAACCGTTTGCACTTTCTGCCAAAAGTGCCATAATACAAAATGTAAACGCTATTATTAATACGATATTTTGAATTGGAGGAATATGAAATGGATGAACAAAGTAGCGCAGCTGCAACCAAGAAGTCTGGTTTGCCCAAACTTCCCGCCAGTACCATTTGGATGATCAACTTTGGCTTCTTAGGTGTGCAGATTGCTTTTACCCTGCAAAGCTCAC
>JAXGNE010000005.1:0-5065 GCA_040768105.1 Anaerolineaceae bacterium | reverse complement strand
CCTGTTTTCCGCATTGGGACACCCTAAAAATTATTCTGGATAATATCGTATAGTTCCTGCTGCTCTTTATCCATCTTAAGCAGATGGCTTTCTGTGTGTTTGGAAGTTGGGAGCGTATAAGTTATCTGGTACATGTTATGAGTGACTTCTGCTGCCTTTTTCAGTGACAATGTTGATTTAGCCTGATACAAAGCACGTTCCAGATCCTTGTAAATACAATAGGCTGTGAAGGCAATGCAGATATGAGCCTCTATTCTCTCTCGCAGTCTATGGTAAATTGGCCTTATCCGTAAATCAGTCTTTGATATGCGGAAGGCCTTTTCAACAAACCATAAGTTCTTATAATTCTGCATGACCTCCTGGTTGCTTATCCTGCTGTTGGTGATATAGCCTTTCAGTCCGTCCCAGACCTGATCATAATTGTACTTTTCGTAATCAATTTCAATGGTTATCTCTCCTGTTAGCCGCAAGTATTTATTGTAACCCCTTTTGTTGATGTGTGATTTCGTAAGTCTGCCTGCCTTTATTTGCTTCTCAAGGCGCATCAGACCACGTCGTCTGTTGTACTCATCCTTGGTCGCCCTGACCGATGAGTAATTGACTATGAGTCTTGTATCGTCTGATTTTGATATGCTTATCGTAGAGCCATCGGTGAAGGTTGTTTGAAGTATCTTGTTTTTGATCCTCTCCGGCTCATTCTTCAACCGGGCGCCAAGAATGTATTCATACCCATTTTCCTTCAATGCCTTGATGTTCTCATTTGAAAGCAAGCCCGCATCGGCAACCACAACAGGCTTATCCAGACCAAACTTACGGCTTATCTTTTCCAGGAAAGGAATAAGTGTATGACCTTCATAAGTATTACCCTCATAAATATCATACCCGATTGCATATCCTCCCATGCCAACCAGCAGCCCAATGAAGATCTGGGGATGTTGATGCTTGCCATCCTTAGAGAAGCCTGTCTTACGAAGATCATCCTCATCGGAAGCTTCAAAATAGAGAGTGGTCATATCGTAAAACACCACACTGATCTTACCCTCAAGAACTCTTAGTGTATGAGCAAAAGCTATCTGCTCTACCTGATCTTTCAACCGGCTGTTGAGCTTATCCAGAAAACGATAAACAGTATCAATCTCAAGAGATACTCCCTGATAACGGGAGAGGTAATCGATTGTCTTCAGCTTACTCAGTGGGAAGGCAATGCGTGAGATAACAAGATGACGAAAGAGATCTTCTCCTATTTTATTAAAACCGATATGATCATAGATCTTCCCAAAGATTATTTCAGGACCAACTGTCTGGATGTTTGAATTGCTAAGGGACGATAAAACGCTTTTGACCATTTTATCAGTCTCAGAGGGGAAGAGATCCTGCGGTTTGGAAAGGTAATCTATCTCCTGCTGGGCCTTTTGGACTAAACAATCTATTTCCTGCTGTGTGGTGGCGGAACCAAAGCTTTTGACCACTTTATAACGCCCCCTGGCCTTGCTAATTATCTGAACACTAATACTTCCGGAGCTGTTCAATTTGGTACGGACGAACATGTCTAATTATTTCGGGACACCCAAAAATAATAAACATATATTGATTTACAATGATTTACATGGGTGTCCCGGAAAAGTGCGGAAAACAGGAGTTGATAGTAAAAAGTTGAAGGTGAAGCGTTTAGGGTTTAGGGTTTTTTGAAGTCAAATCAGAAAACGGAAACGGCAAAACAACAATGTCGCCTTTTACAAATCTTTCCATGCCTCGTCTTCTTCAGGTAACAGCCAGTCTTTGATCAACACTTTTTCACTGGCAAAATGGGTCATAACTTTATCGTTTTCCGGCATTTGTCTTGTCTCTTTTTTTAAAACCTCTGTCAACATTAGTTTTTCTTTGTAAGGCAACTGCTGTATATTCCGAAATTAATTGACCCCCCATTCCGAAATAATTGACCCCCTATTCCTGACAATTGACCCCCCTGGAATAGGGAATTTTAGCTGACATTCCGGCATATTGACCCCTCTTTGGGGAACTATTATGACTGACATTCCGGCATATTGACCCCCCTGGTAGTCGTTGTGTTTATTCCTTTGCAGGAAAAAATATGCGATGGCAAGAAGGATAATAGAAATGGAAATTAAGAAACAGATTGAGATTTTAAACAGTCTTGGTTATGGTAAGAAAACAATTGCACGGGAATTAGGTGTATCAAAGAATACAGTAAAGAATTATCTTGAAGCATCACTTGAAGCCTCAGATGCGAAAGGTGCTGATTGGCACAATGACTCGCGTAAAGAAGAATTGCATTCTTTCTTTCCCTATTGCCGCGGTGAACTGTCTCGCAAAGGTGTAACCAGGCAGATTCTTTGGGCTGAGTATCGGGGCAGGCATCCGGATGGTTACAGTTACAGTCGGTTTTGCGAGTATCTAAGTCAATGGCTTGATAGAAAGGATGTATCGCTTCACATTGAACAACAACCCGGGGACAGGATGTATGTTGATTTCGCGGGTTCAAAGATGACGATAGCAGATCCATACACGGGTGAGATAAAGCAAGTCGAAGTGTTTGTTGCAGTTCTGGGTTATAGCGGGAAGACCTATGTAAGAGCTTGTGAGAGCCAGCGTAAAGAAGATTTTTTATCATGCATCGCGAGGGCATTAAACTATTTTGGAGGTGTTCCAAAAGTTCTGATACCTGATAACCTAAAGAGTGGAGTTGATAAGGCTAATCGTTATGAGGCAGAAATAAACAGGGACTTGCTTGACCTTGGTAACCATTATGACATGGCCATCCTTCCCACAAGGAGCGTTAAGCCTCGTGATAAGGCATGGGTTGAGCGAATGATCCAAATTGTTTATACACGTGTTTATGCTCCTCTTCGCAACCAGGTTTTTACTAATCTTGATAATCTTAACGACGCCATCTGTGAGTATCTTGAATATCATAACCAGGTTCCTCTCCAGGGCAGATCGGAGAGCCGTAATGTACTTTTTGAGACAGGGGAAAAACAACATCTTCGCCCTCTTCCTCATGATTGCTGGGAACTGAAAGAATACCTTCATGTTAAAGTGATGAAGAACTCTCATGTGCAGCTTCACAGGGACAGGCATTACTATAGTGTACCGCATCATTATATCGGGCAAAAAATAAAACTGGTTTATACTGATACATATGTCGCGGTATATCTTGCAGGAGAACGCGTTGCATATCATTTACGTGATCGTACTCCTTACAAGTACACAACTGTAAAAGAGCACCTTCCATCGAGTCACCAGTTTGTAAGTGAATGGAACCCTGGTAAGTTTATCGAGTGGGCCGGACGCATTCACCCTGATGTGGAATCTTATATAAGAAAAGTACTTGACAGCAAACTATACCCGGAGCAAACATACCGGAGCTGCGTTGGAATATTATCCTTTGAGAAAAAAGCAGGTAAAGAGCGGTTGATAGCTGCATGCAAGCGAGCTTCTGACTTCGGGGTATATAATTATAAAGTTATTAGTCAGATTATTGATAACCGTCTTGACCGACTTGAAACACGAGAAAAACAAATAACTATGCCCTTGCATGAAAACATACGAGGAGCAGACTATTACAAATAACCGATTTTAAAAATGATGCTTATGACACATGAAATCCAACAACTGATGCAGAACCTGCGACTCCCCGGGATGAGAGCCGCGTACGAAGGAATAATATCTGCAAAGAACCTTCACTCTATCGGCAACGATGAGCTATTGAACCTCCTGTTACAGGCAGAATGGGATGAAAGAGAGAACGCGAAAGCCAACCGGCGTTTACAGAATGCAAGGTTCAGGATGCGTGCCTCGATGGAAGAGGTAGACTTCTTTTCTCCACGCGGACTTGACAAAACGAGGCTTCTGCGGTTTACTGACGGAAGCTTCTTAAAACATGCCGAGAGCATACTTATTACAGGTCCGACGGGTGTGGGCAAAAGTTATATCGCTTCTGCCCTGGGCCATCTTGCCTGTCAACTCGGTTATAAGGTTAATTACTTTATTGCTCAAAAACTCTTTGCAATGCTCAGAATGTCTAAAGCTGACGAATCATACATCAGGCAGATTAGAAAACTTGAAAAGCAGGATCTTCTGATCATTGATGACTTTGGCATGCAACCGCTGGATGAAATGTCACGTATGATGCTTCTGGAAATCATCGAGGACCGTCATCAGAAAAGTTCAACCATCATTGCATCACAACTCCCAGTGGAGAAATGGCATGATGTAATTGGTGAGAGTACCGTGGCTGACGCGATACTTGACCGATTGGTTCATACATCACACCGAATTGAATTATCTGGCGAGTCTATGAGGAAAAAGAAAAAAAGTATAATTTTAAAACATTAATCGTTCATTGCATTTTTAACTACGATTGCCCTTCGGGGTTGTTGCCTCCGGCAGGGGGGTCAATAATCAGGAATGAGGGGTCAATTAGTCAGGAATAAACACAACTGCTTTACAAGGTCAACAAGCTGGTTAAAATTGAGCGGTAAGTTTATATTCAAATCTGCAGCTTTCATCATAATATAATTTTGATTTAAAGGTCGAATCAATCATTTTTAAGAATCATAAGCCACTCTTGTCTTGATGGCTTTGGCTAAATCTGTCTGAGAGCAACTTTTTGTTTTTCTCAATTGAGACTTCCTCCACCAATTTTAAGCATTATCGTAGTACCTTATTGTTTATGATAATGCATTTGTTTTGCAAATATACGGTAAAATAACACAATGTTAACTCAGTTATTTGTTTGTCATATAGTTAAATTTATACTGTCCTGTATCTGATAATACACAAGACAAAAACTCAGAACATCTTTTAAATTTTTCTATATCGTTGTTATAAAACGAGTTGGCAGCCGGTGCCTGACTGTAACCGGCATGCCGTTCTTTCGCTCCCCGCTTTAGCGGGGCAGGCTCTCCGGAGGAGGGGATCCATCCGATGCAACCTTAGCTAAAGCCTCATTATAAGAGACTTGCAAGACTTGCAAGAACTGTGCCCTGCGCCGCGTGCCGCGTGCCGCTCGCCGTTCTTCCGCCCTTTCAGGGCTTTACATCAC
>JAXGNE010000004.1:0-1036 GCA_040768105.1 Anaerolineaceae bacterium | reverse complement strand
GGACCAAGCAAATGTTCATTAACAGGGTACAGGTCGTTAGAAACTCTATTTTTGAATGCTCCGGATTTTTGGGAGAAGACCAGTTAGAGCTAATATTGATTTTCCTACGGTACCTTACCAGGGAGATGACAGACTCAGGGCAGCTTTTTTGCTGATGGTACAGTAATGCTTACAGTTAATGGAACTATAATTAAAAAAAGGCATTATCTTTGTAGCAAAGGAAGCAATACATAGATGTAAAAATCATTTTTTGTTGCTCCATTTCGAAAAAAGCATCGAGTTCTTTTGATTATTAGGAAATTACGATATCTCGGGACTGACCGGTTTTGACAGCGGGCAGGAGAGGTATGGAAGCATGCCGGGCTTTGATCGCACAGCCCGTCAACAACGGCGTTCAAACAACAACTGGCGAAAACAATTACGCTCTCGCTGCATAACCGAACCAAGTAGGTTATCTTAATTCCGGCACAAGGTGCCGGAACGGGACGTCACCCCGGAGGTCACGACTTCAGCCGTCCGGACCCGGTGGCGCAGCAATTGAAGGATAGTTCGCGGAAAGCTCCGGGCCGCGGGCGAAAATAAGGAGATAAGGTGCAGGTAGGTGGCCCTGATCCGGCCTGCACTCGAAAACCAAGTCGGGGATAAGCATGTAGAAACCATATGGCTTCCCCGTTTGGACGCGGGTTCGACTCCCGCCAGTTCCACATATTTTAAAATCATATGCCTGAACTTTGCAGATTTTTGGGGATAGTGATTTTCATGAACTTTAATGAGCATAATCCGCCACACTTTCACGCAAAATATGGCGATTATGAGATGACTGTTGAAATTTCCTCCGGAATAATAGAAGGGAAATTTCCGAAGAGAGCCCTTAGCCTTGTGATGGAATGGTTCGAAATCCATAAAGAGGAATTGCTTGTGGATTGGGAATTATTAAGGACAACTGGTGAGTTTAACAAAATACAACCCTTGGAGTGAGCACCATGATACTGAATGTTATTTCGGCAGAATACAGAGGAGGTTTTACGATTTTCCT
>JAXGNE010000003.1:0-5276 GCA_040768105.1 Anaerolineaceae bacterium | reverse complement strand
AGATCAGGCGCAGAACCAGGACGGTCGGCGCGTTCCCAGATGGACAGTCTGCCTTGATGTTAGTGTGTGCCAGGCTGAGGTACATGCAAGAATCACTCTGGGGACAGAAAACGTACTTGAACATGCAACATCTGGAGGAACTACTACCAAGTGATTCCTAAATGTGCGAAAAATACTTGACACTACCATCATCTGACCTCCTTGTTTATGAAACCCTTGTCGTCCAGGGTTAAAAAGAAAATGCCGGACAGATCCCAGTGGGTTGTGTCCGGCCAACGATAGAAAAAAAATGAATATTCAGTTGTAACAAGAGTATAACAATGGAAAGGTAGTTATCCTAGGGGGATTTTTTACTTCTCATCCAGCGGGCTGTGCACCGCCTTTGGTCCGCGGTTGAGGACATGGGTATAAATCATCGTGGTCTTGACATCCTTGTGTCCGAGCAATTCCTGCACCGTGCGAATGTCATAACCTGCTTCCAACAAATGAGTCGCAAAACAGTGCCGAAAAGTGTGCGGACTGACAGGCTTATTAATCTTTGCGAGCTTCACCGCCGCCCTAACTGCCCGTTGAAGCCCGCTGGGATCCAGATGATGACGGCGGATGATCCCGCTGCGAGGATCGGTTGAAAGGCGATCAGACGGGAAGATGTATTGCCAGCCAAATTCTTTATCTGCGGCAGGATATTTGCGGGCAAGTGCAAAAGGCAGCTCAACCGAACCATAACCTTGCGCCAAATCTCGCTCATGTTGGTTGTTGACAAATGTAATTTGATTCTTAAGTGGCTGAATAAGGCTGGCAGGCAGCATGGTCGCACGGTCTTTTTCACCCTTTCCTTCCCGGACGATGATCTGAGATTGCTCAAAATCGATATCTTTCACTCGCAGACGCAAGCATTCCATTAGGCGTAATCCGCATCCGTAGAGCAACTTCGCCATCAATTGATGCAGTCCCTGCATTCCAGCCAATACACTTGCAACTTCGTCTTTCGATAAGACCGTCGGCAGATGTTCTGAGCGTTTGGCGCGTAGTGCGTGGAGCGGAACTGGAAGATCGATCTGCAGGACATTTCTGTATAGAAATAGCAAGGCATTAAGCGCCTGGTTCTGGGTAGATGAGGATACATATCCTTCTTTTGCTAGGTGGGTAAGGAAAGCTTCGATCTCAGCAGCTCCCATTTCAGCCGGATGGCGTTTGTTGTGATAAAGAATATAGCGCCTAGCCCAGTGAACATAGGTTTTCTCTGTACTGTAGGAATAATGCTTCAAGCGAATCGTGTCTCGGAGCTGATCGAGAAGTTTTTTTGGTTTTGGAGGGGATGTATCGGTCATAGATGTTTGATCTTGCAGAACTGAGTGTATAATATTGTAAGATTATTTTTTTGTTGCTGTTTGTTTTTACCAGGCATAATTGCAGTATAGCATATTTCTTTCAGTTGGCTATACGGTAAAAATGCAGCGTATCAAGAGTCCGTATAATTAATAGTTAGGCGCTTGTCATTCATAATTCAATCAAAGGTGAATAATAATGAAGTTGATTATCAAAGATACGATTTTCGATGATTTTCCTGAATTGGTTTTGGGAATTGTCATTTTGCACAATATTGATAATTCACAAAATAAGGCTGAAATTACAGAAATGTTGCGCCAAGCCGAAGCAGCACTTTCAGGTAAATTTGGAAGCACTCCAGTTATTGAGCATCCCTATATCGCAACTTGGCGGGAAGCCTATCGAAAGTTTGGAGCAAAACCAAAAGATTATCCTTCATCCGTTGAAAATTTAACAAGAAGGGTATTGAACGGCGCAACGATTGGACATATCAATAATCTTGTATCCTTATACAACACAATTTCATTGCGCCATATTTTGCCCGTTGGGGGTGAAGATTTAGACAAAATCTCTGGCGACATTTTATTAACACGGGCTGGTAATGACGAACCCGCTATCTTTCTTTTAGGTGAAAAAGAAGCACGCGCCCCGCGTGAAGGCGAAATCATTTACAAAGATGAAGTTGGCGCAATTTGTAGACGTTGGAATTGGAAAGAAGCAGATAGAACGAAATTGACCCAAGAGACAAAGAACGCTTTTTTGGTCATTGAATCTTTACCGCCCGTTCCCCGTGATACAGTCGAAACCGCTATTCGTGAATTAGCCGATTTGGTTAAGCAGTATTGCGGTGGCACAGTTTCAACAGCATTTTTAGACAAAAATAATCGTGAAGTCAGTCTCATATAAGGTGTAATGATGTTCATTCCAAAATATTATCGTGAAGAAGACCGTCAAAAACTTTTAGCATTTTTGAAACAAAATAACTTTGCCGCTCTTGTTACTTTCGATGGCGAAAAACCAATCGCCACTCATACCCCTGTAGAAATTGTCGAGACTGAAAATGGATGGACAATCTACGGGCATATTTCACGCGCAAACGCCCAGAAAAAGACTTTTGGCGAGAATGAAGCATTGCTCATTTTTCAGGGAGCGCATACTTATATCTCTGCGCGATGGTATACCGAAGTGGATGTGCCAACTTGGGATTATATGATTGTGCATGTTTACGGAAAAGTACGAGAAATTCAAGGTGATGAATTGTATTCAATTCTCAGCCGTCTTGTAGGAAATCACGAATCGAATACATCTTATCGCCTCGAAGCACTTCCACAAGATATGGTACAAAAAGAAATAAAAGGCGTTTTTGGTTTTGCTATGGAAGTTACTCGTGTAGATGGCGGCTACAAATTAAGTCAAGGAAAAACCGAAGAAGAACGTACGAATATTGCCAGTGAACTTGAAAAACGTGGTGACAAAGATTCTAAAGTAATTGCAGAAGAAATCCGCAAGCAAGGCAAATGAGTCTTCAATGCAACCAGCGCCTAACATTGCGTGCAGCGGACGGGCGGGGGCTTTCGCCTCCGCCCGAAGGGATTCAGCCCCGAAAAGCGTTTTCTATCTTTGGCATTTTCCTGCCAATTCCCCCGCCCGCCGCTAACGCTTGCCGTAGCGCAAGTTAATGAGTTAAAGCTCTCAATTTGGCCACCCCGGTTTGAGTGACAAGCACCTTGGGAACTACTGATGGAAACAGGATAGATAAATCTGCAGATACTGAAACCCGCACAGTGTTGTCTCCCCCACTGACTTGAATGTTTGTAACAAAGGCATGCACCCCTTTAGCGGATAAGCTGGCTGTATTTGAAGTCACATAAGCCTGAGCGTTCCCCCAGGTTCTTGAAGTGGGAACAAGACTTCCGGTATCTTGAAAAACTTGCTGATTGATCTCAGCGGAAGCGGCAACTGCTGCAGCGTCTGCTGCCTTTGCCACTTCTGAAATGGCATAAAAATACCGTCCGAGTTCAATAGCCAATGCCAGGGCAGGAATCATCACCAACCCAATGAATACCGCCCAGAAAGTCATTGAATAGCCACGCCGATCTCGCCACAGCATATTACCAGCCTTCTTGCCGAAATGTAGAATCGGCACGGACAGTAAACGTCTGCCCTGGCAATCCAGGGAACAGGCTGGTCAGAGGAGCCATAAAGTTGGGTACACTGCCGCTGACTTGGATCTTTAAAATGCTGCCGGCACTTCCTCCAGGAGCCAAGACACTGACCGAAGTATTTTCCAGAATCCCAGCCTGGGCGATTGCGTCTCTTGCTCCACTCATGGCATAACAGGCTGGGCATTGCTGCGCCACACTTCCCATACGCGCACCATGCCTGGCTGCGGCTTGCACTGCCTGTTGGGCATAGACTAACATCCCCAGGTTAACAATCGCCAACATGACCATAATCGCAATTGGAGTTGTAATTGCAGCCTCTAGCAATTCCATCCCACGAGTGTCTTTAATAAACCTCATAATCCTCCTTGAGGAATAATTGATCTGCCAGTTTTTGGGCCATCCCCGAAGGGGACATTGCTGGCAGACCATTGATTTGACTAGATTTTTCCAGCAATATCTGTCACGATGGCAGCGATATTTTGGCCCAGCAACCGGTATGCACCATAAGCCACCAGAACAACTACTGCAATGATCAATGCGACCTCAGTCGACTCGATTCCCCGGTTATCCTTTAGGAAACGCAATGCCAATCACCTCCTTCCTCTTTACGAAGTCCTGCGTGCAGATTCGTTACACAAAATATGAAATAAGTGTTCACTGACAAGGATGCATCAAACTTTCTCCAAGAAGCAGGAGAAATATGGATAGAGAACGAACAACAAAGTTCCACAAAAAATTGATACGACAAAAGGAATTTCCCTCTTTTTCTGAAGGCTCGCGATTACGCCCTGCACTCCACCGACAATTGATATCGGGATCAGAAAAATTGGATTTCCAAGAACCAGGGCAGCAGCAATTATCAGCTTGACATCCGCACCTCCCAAAACACCAAATTCCCAAAGCACCCACACGACAAGGATGAGAAGACAAATCAACGTCGCTGCAGGTTGAAAAATTGCAGCAAATGCGGACAACGTAAGAGCAAATGCTAGACGTTTTTCTCGGGGGTTGAAATCTGATACGTGTGTCAGTGCAATCATCAACAATACTGGAGCCCATAAGCCATTGAAAAGGGCATACACACCTGCACCAACCATCCCGCCAAAGGTTAATGGCGTGGGGACCTGGTGGTTGCGGAGATCGTAGACCATACAGGTAAAAAACAGGGCTAAAACGGCGATGCTGGCGATCAGATTGAGCTCCATAGGACAAAAGTAATAAAAAATGCCGGACATACTCTGCATATCCAGCAGGTAAATGTCCGGCCAACGATTTATATTATGATTGTCTGTATCTAATTATAGTGATGGAATGGCGTTATCCAAGGTGGGCACAAAAAACTTTAAATAAAACTATATTTGGAGCTCCTGAGCATACTGATAGGAAATGATCTCTCCATCTTTAGTATTTCGATACCCATTTTCTTGGTGGGAGAAATCTCGGATTTGTCTAGCACTATATTTTTGGAACTTATCCTTGACAAACGCGAGAGCCGCCAGCTCCGAAGTAGAAAAAACGGACCAATCCGGCTCACCACTCGTATAGACTTCACCGACATAATCACCAAAAGTCTGTTCTTCGCTGGTGATTTGTTTCTCCCATTCAGAAACTGCAACCAACCAGGTTTCAAATTGATCAGGAACGGGTCCGTGAAAGGCATGTGCATAACGGGCTCCGGAAATCGAAATGCCGTTATCTTTGAAGTGTTTAAAATCTGCATAGAACAAGAGCTTCATTAGTTTCGTTTTGACCACCCGATCTTTAAGGCAGAAGAATTTTATG
>JAXGNE010000002.1:0-6683 GCA_040768105.1 Anaerolineaceae bacterium | reverse complement strand
GGGTTACCAGCCAGCGACAAGGCGGTGAGGCTGGTCAGCCCAGCCAGCGGCGAAATATCTGTGACAGCATGATTGGACAGGTCGAGGGTTACAAGGCTGGTGAAGTTCTCCAGGCCGCTGAGATTCTTGATCGGTGTCTCTTCTGAAATGTAGCTTAGTAATTCACTGCTGAGGTTCATTCTCGTCACTGCCTGCGCCTCAGCCAGGCTAATGCCGCCTTCTGTTTTGCCCATTGCGCCGCGTACCATCGCTTCCAGCACCGGATCAGCAAACGTTACAACGACAGGCGCGGATGTCTCAACAGGAGACGAGGTCGCCGTAACCTCCGCAACCGGGTTTGAAGGGGTCGTTGTCACTGCTGGCATGCTGCAGGCTGTAAGGGTTATGGTCAAAAAAACGGTTATCAGAATGTTATAAGACTTCGTCATTGAAAATAATCCTTAAAGAATTTTTTAGTAAAAAACGCGAAGGTGGGCTAACAAGTGGGCATTCTTTTTGTTCGAAAAATTTTTGGGGTTTTTTAACCTTTTGTATTTTACTCTATCCACCTGATCACACGGTAAACTGCGCAATTTGAAGGTCATTACTCGTTGACCTTTAGGTATTGATAAGAATCGAAAACGACCATTTCTGGTCGTTTTAGTAGCGGGGAGCCGACAAAGTACCCTTTAGGGGTAGTCGCTTGTGCTCGCGAAGCAGGGTAAAGGACCAACTTCCGGGTTACATGGTGCCCGTCAGGGTGTGACTAAAAATCCTGGATCTGTGCCACTGGAACGTGGCGCCCAAAGGGCAGGGGTTTGAGTGGCAGGTCCTGCAACTTACCTTACCAGACGAACGCTGGGCATTGCATGCCCAGCACGTTACGGTCCCACAAAGGGATGAAATAGCTAATCGATATTCTTATAGCAGCTGTTTTCCGTGGGTTCGTCAAGTACTCTTCCAGCTCTTTGTTTTACTCCCCCGTAAATAGGTGCGATGTATAATCAATTTCAGAATGTCAGCACCTATATTAACCACCAAGCTTTATCACCCCTCACCTCGGCCCAAGGTTGTCCCTCGTCCGCGCCTGAACGAGTGTCTAAACGAGGGTCTTCTGGCAAGCCGCAAACTCACGCTCATCTCTGCTCCCGCTGGCTTTGGTAAAACCACACTTATCAGTGATTGGGTCACAAAGGGTAAAAGACCGGTCGCCTGGTTGTCACTGGATGAAGGGGATAATGACCTCACACGCTTTCTGGTGTACTTCATCGCCGCGCTGCAGACAATTAAACCAGCGATCGGTGCAGGAGTGCTGGGTACACTCCAATCCCCTCAACCGCCATCCACGGAAGCGATTTTGTCAATCTTGATCGATGAGATCACCACCGTCCCCGATCAGTTTGTCTTCGTCCTAGATGACTATCACTCCATTGATTCCAAATCGGTCGACAAGGCTATCACTTTTCTGGTTGAGCATCTGCCACCGCAGATGCACCTTGTTATTGCCACTCGGGAAGACCCAGATCTCCCCCTGGCACGGTTACGCGCCCGGGGTCAATTGACCGAGTTGCGCGCTGCCGATTTGCAGTTTACCAAGGCGGAAACCGCTGAATTTCTCAACCGGGTAATGGATTTAAACCTTTTGGCTGAAGATATCACTGCGCTGGAAGCCCGCACCGAAGGCTGGATTGCTGGCCTTCAGTTGGCTGCGGTCTCTATTCAGGGACGGTCAGATGCCGCTCGTTTTATCCAAACTTTCACCGGCACCAATCGCTTCGTGTTGGATTATTTGGTGGAAGAAGTCCTGCGCCAGCAAACCGAAATCGTCCAGTCTTTCCTGCTGCGGACTTCGATCCTTGAGCGAATGTGTGGGCCGCTCTGTGAGGCGGTTTTATGCACCCCGGCTGGCTCAGGTCAGGAAATCCTGGAATATCTCGAACGCGCCAACCTGTTCATCATCCCACTGGACGATGAGCGGCGCTGGTACCGCTACCACCATCTCTTTGCGGATTTACTTCAGCAGCGATTGCAAAAGAGCGTTGCTTCGTCCAAAAAAGTGGAAGGGATGGGTGTAGCCGAACTGCATGGTCGGGCTAGCCTGTGGTTTGAAGATCATGGTTTGGATATTGAAGCTTTCCAACACGCCGCCGCTGCAGGCGAAATTGACCGCGCCGTGCGTCTGATCGAAGGAAAAGAAATCCCCCTTTACCATCGTGGTGCATTGGTTCCTCTTTTAAACTGGCTGGAGTCGCTACCAAAGTTAGAGCTTGATAAGAGACCTAAGTTATGGCTGATGTATGCCAGAGTATTAACGTCTTCTGGCCAGACGAGCGGTGTCGAAGAAAAACTTCAGGCTGCTGAAAAAGCTTTGCAAGGTGCGGAGGCGAGCCTCGAGACCAGGGACATATTAGGAAGTATTGCCAGCAACCGGGCTACTATGGCTTATACAAGATACGATCCAGAAACAGCCATAATTCAAGCACAGCGCGCATTGGAGTATTTGAGTCCGGATAACCTTCCAACCCGCACACTCACCACCTTCACATTGGGGGTAGGCTATATGCAAAAAGGGGACCGCACAGCGGCAACCCGGGTCTTTAAGGATGCCATATTAATCAGCCAAACAACAGGTCATACGTTTGTGACTTCCATGGCCTCAATGGCGCTTGGCAATATGCAAATCATGGACAACAAACTCTACGCGGCTGTTCAGACCCACCAGCAAGCCCTGCAACTGTTCGGTGCCCAGCCGTTACCCATAGCCTGCGAATCACACCTCGGCCTGTCCCAAATATATTACGCATGGAACGACCTGGATGCTGCTGAGCGGCACGGGCTGCAAGCCCTCCAATTGGCGCGACAATATGAACGAGTAATTGACAGATACATTCTCTGTGAGGTATTCCTTGCCCGCATCAAACTAGCCCAGGGAGATGTGGCCGGCGCGGCTGTCAAGTTAGTGGAGGCCGAACAGGCCGTTCGTCAGAATAATTTTGAGGTTCGCAAACCTGAAGTTGCAGCCGCGCAGGTACTGGTGCTGCTTAGACAGGGGAAGCTGGAAGCAGCTGCTAATCTGGCTGGGAAATACGCACTCCCACTCAGCCAGGCGCGTGTATTTTTTGCACAAGGCAAGACATCAGAGGCGCTGACACTATTGGAGCCATTGCGCCAACAGATGGAGGCAAGGGGTTGGCAGGATGAACTGCTCATGGTCATGGTTCTACAGTCGGTTGTCCTTAATGCGCATGGGGAAAAGGACAAGGCGGTGCAGCTGCTAGGTGAGGCGCTTAAGCTGGCTGAGCCAGGCGGATCCATCCGGGTCTTTATTGACGAAGGTGAGGGAATGGCTCAACTATTACTCGAAGAAGCTTCTCTTGGGGTTATGCCAAACTATATCGGTAAGTTGCTGCTTGCATTTGAGGCAGAGAAACAGAAAAGCGAAGATAAACCTAATTTATCCCATGCCCTCCCGGAAGGACACAGGAATGGTGAGCCCCTTATCGAATCATTGAGCCAACGCGAGCTGGAAGTGCTCAAGCTGCTGCGAAGCGATTTAAGTGGACCAGAAATCGCCCAACACCTGAGCGTGTCTATTAACACTTTCCGAACCCACACTAAAAATATTTTTATCAAACTGGGGGTCAACGACCGCCGGGCAGCCATCCGGCGCGCCGAAGAGCATAACATCATTTAACTAGCCCTAAATAACCAATCCCCGCCCCGGCAGGTGTCCTAAAAACATCTGGTGGGGTTTTTTAATATTCATTTAAAAATCACAACCTCAATCACATCATCTTGTGATGACACCTCACATGATCAAGTCGTATCCTTTAGGCAAATAAACGAAGAAAGGAGAAAACGAGATTTGGAATGAGTGACAAACCAAGATCCAGCGAAAAACAAAATCAGCAACTGTATTACGAAATCCGCCTTAAGGGTTACCTGGACAGCCAGTGGACAGATTGGTTTGAAGGTCTGACCATCACGCTGGAAGAGGACGGCACAACCCTGTTGAGTGGCCTTGTGGTTGACCAGGCATCGCTACATGGGTTGCTTAAAAAGATCCGGGATCTGGGGATACCACTAGTCTCGATTTGCCCTGGTCAACCAAAATTTATAGGATCGTCAAGTTGTAAAAAGGAGAAAAAATGAATTCATTCACTAAGATCGCCAGAACCGCCGGCCTGCTTTACCTGTTTTACATGGTCACTTCAGTCGTCGCCAATCTATTCGGGAAATTCGTGTTCGTAGAAGCCCCGGTGACTATTGATCACATCCTGACCCATGCAACTCAGTTTCGCATCGGCGTTGTCATCAACCTGTTTTCGGTCGTTCTATTCCTTTTGGCAGCCTGGGCTTTGTACGTGCTGTTGAAGCCTGGAAATAAAGATTTAGCCCTCTTGTTCCTGTTATTCAATGTTGCCGGTTTTGCGGTCTGGTTAATTAGCTCGCTCTGCCTGTTTAGCCTGGTGATCTTGAATGGAACTGAAGCGATCAAAGCCTTCCAGCCGAATCAACTGCAGGCTTTGGCGGTGTTCTTCTTCGGTTTATATAAAACCGGGGTTTTTATTGCCCAGGTGCCATATGGGGTCTGGCTCTTTCCTCTCGGTTACCTGGTCCTTAGATCAGGCTTCCTGCCAAAATTTTTGGGAATCTTATTACTTGCTGATGGGGTTTGTCAATTCGTTTATGTCTGCCAGCGCTTGATCTTCCCTGACTTCGCGGTCATCGCTTATCCCTGCCTGGTGATCAGTTTTATTGCTGAATTCTCCCTGGCTTTGTGGCTTTCCATCAAGTCGGTAAAACCCCGGTTATCAGTGAATCCGGAATAATGAAAAGAGTAATGATGAAAAACTCAAAAGGAATCTGGAAAATGGCATTCGTACTGACCCTGGCAGGAGGTTTGGCTTTCTGGCTGGCTAACTTCGCGATCTCGAGAACAGCTATCGCCGCGGATTACAGGGCTGCCATGTCGATTTCTTATTATCCAATGTTGCTGGAATCTCTGATCGGCGGTTTGATCATCGGGTTGTGGGTTAGTTTTCCTCTGCTGAGATTCTATAACAGGATCCCGGGTAAAAAACCGATAATAAAATCAGTCCTCCTGAGCTCTCTTGTGCTGGTCATTGTCACAATCGTGCTTGGGGGTCCCTCAAGTTTTTATGCGACAAGTAATGTCTTGCGGTACTTTGTCATCGGCACAGTATTTAACGTGATCCGTGTCACCGCCCTGGGCGTCGCAATTGGCTATGTGTATAAGAGACAGCTCAGGGAAGTCAAATCAACTGTAGTTGTAGCCAGCCCTGCCGGGCTGAAATAAGGAAACAATCATGCAGACCAGGGCAACATGTCCAAGCAAGCAGGAGTCTTCCCGCGATTTCTTAACGAAACTACTTAAGTTAGCAGTCGCGGGAGGTTCGGCATTCTGGGTCACAGACTTCTTAATGGCAGTTTCCCCTATTGCTGCAGCCTATAAGGCCGCGTTCTCGATCTCTTCGCTGCCGGTAACCCTGGTTGAAGCACTGGCTGGCAGTCTGGTGATCGCATTCAGCGTTAGTTTTGTAATGCTTTATTTCTTTGACAGAATTCCCGGCAAAAAATCCATCCACAAGGCCTTGATCCTTAGTTTTAGTGCAATGGCAATTATCGAAGTCCTTTCGGCGCTTGCAAACCCGGCTCATGCCTCCATCTACCTGTTGCTCGACACAGGAATGAACATGCCAAGGTTTATCTCCCTTGGATGGACGATTGGATTTGTGTTTGATAAGCAAAACAGAAAGGTCCAAATATGAAAGCAATAATCTGCCCCAGATACGGTTCCCCGGATGTTCTTCAGCACCAGGAGGTGGCAAAACCAGTGCCGCGAGAAGACGAGGTGTTGATCCAGATTCATGCAGCATCTCTCAATTCACGTGACTTGCGCATGCTGCGGGCGAAACCGATTTTCATGCGCCTGATGCCTGGAGGTCTTTTCCGTCCCAAAAACAAGATCCTCGGAGCTGACCTTGCCGGGCAGGTTGAGGCAATTGGCCGTAATATCAAGCATTTTAAACCGGGTGATGAAGTCTTTGGATTCTTGCCAAGTTCAACCGGCAAGGGCACCTTTTCTGAGTTTGTGTGTGCAAGCGAAAACCTGTTGACACTGAAACCCGACAATCTTACCTTCGAACAGGCGGCAGCAGTCCCCCTGGCGGCGATGACTGCCTTGCAAGGGTTGCGTGACAAAGGCAACATAAAACCAGGGCAAAAGGTATTGATTAATGGCGCTTCTGGTGGTGTCGGAACATTTGCCGTTCAGATCGCCAAAGCCTTCGGGGCTGAAGTCACAGCGGTGTGCAGCACAAAACATCTTGAATTGGCTCGTTCGCTTGGAGCAGATCATGTCATTGATTACAAGAGAGAAGATTTCACCCAAAACGGGCAGCAGTACGACCTGATCCTGGCTGTGAACGGTTATCATCCGATTTCAGATTATCTGCAATCGTTAAAACCTGAAGCTATCGTAGTCATCTCAGGCGGTTCGCTGGTTACACTTTTCCAGGCAGCGCACAATGCGAAAAAAGTTTCCAAGAGCGGAGGCCAAAAAATATATGTTTTATCGCTGAAACAAAACCAGGAGGACTTGATCTTTATTAAAGAACTGCTCGAATCTGGAAAAATTAAGCCAGTAATTGATGAATGTTACTCGTTGAGTAAAACTCCTG
>JAXGNE010000001.1:0-12379 GCA_040768105.1 Anaerolineaceae bacterium | reverse complement strand
GAATATGTTATACTGAAAAACGAGAGTGGGAGGACTGTTTTCCATGCGTCGTTGCATGGCTCTGATGGATAATTGAGATGAAAGAGACAAATAGAATCAAGGTTACCAGACTATTAATTCCTGTGCTTCTCCTGGCAATGCTGGTTGTTTCATCCTGCAAACCCAAGGCGACTCATTTGACCCAAAACCTGGAAAATTCCGGAGTTCCTGGGCTAAGTTTTACGCCCACTCCTGGCGAATCCACTCAAGATATTGGACAGGAAACAGCTCCGGTTTTACCCCCAACTTCGGTTAGCGAACCAACGTCCAATTCGATTGAACCTCTGCCCACCCAGGCTCCCTCTGTTACTTTGCCGCCAGGTCAAACACCAAGTTCTCCGGTCGTGATTCTGACCCCTACCGTCACATCAAAATCCAGCACTCCTCAGGCTGCCACTTCTACCATGGCACCCACCCAAACCCGCACATCCACGCCCACGAGAACCCCTACACCCACAGCCACCGCTGCGCTTACTCCTTCACCCACCCTGCAAACCGGCTGGGATGGGGAGTGGACTGCTTACGTGGTACAGGCAGATGGCAGCATTTTGGTAGGAATCCTCACCCTGACCCTGTCAGGCGATGATGTGTCCGGCGAATACGAGGTTCAGGGGTCGCTAATGAGCCTGGAAGGCAACTTCCAGTGGGAAGGGGATCAGGTGAGTGGTAGTTATGCTGGTTTCTCAGGGAATGGGTTCTTTAAATGGATCATAAGAGAAGCAGGCACTTTCGCTGGGAACCTTGATAATCAGCGGGCTTTTTGCGGCGCGAGAGCGGGCTTACCCCAACCTGACCCGTGCGGTTACTTTGATCCTGAATAATTTTGGGGAGAGGTTGGATTTGCTTCATAAAA
This sequence comes from Anaerolineaceae bacterium, assembly GCA_040768105.1. Lineage (GTDB taxonomy): Bacteria > Chloroflexota > Anaerolineae > Anaerolineales > Anaerolineaceae > JAXGNE01. The sequence goes on along the minus strand of JAXGNE010000001.1, from coordinate 11,487 downwards.
GGAGCTAAAGTTTTGATATTAAATTCCGGTTTGAGGAGGTATGGAGGCAAAATAAGCAGACCTAAGAGATCTAAAAGTCAGTTATCAGCTCACAGTTTTCTTGGAAAAAAGGGATTGAAAAATGAGTTCTTGCTTTTGACAATCTCGTCTGAATATGTTATTATTTGAAAGAGATTTTGGATTAGTCTTGATGTCGGCATGCCTTCAAGACAGGGCGCTAAGGGAGGCAAAGAAGGTGTTTTGCGCTAGGACCGAATAATAAGAGGAGTAAAGGTCATGAAACGGAAAACTTTAATCATATTAAGCACTTTAGTTATTCTTTCGTTTGTTGGTGGGTCTGCGGTTTCAGCCTTCACGGTCAACAGTGTGGACGGCGTCTGGGGGTACATTGACGGGGTGACGACAACCTCCAATTACTATCCAGTGGACGGTCTTGGTTACGCGCGTGAAGCGGTCAGGGCACCCTTACGAGCAGATCAAGGCTACCGATTGATAAACACCGTTTGTAGTCCAATCCAGAACATTCAACCCCCATGGCCAAATCTGGACAGGTGGACTGATGTTGGCGTTACTTGGACTGGTTTCGGTTCACACACCAGCAGCTGCACCAACGCGCCGGGTCTAATGTTCTCCGAATTTGTTTATCAACGAGCTTCGGGGGGTGGTTTCTGTAGTTCAACCTCAACAACTGACACAGATTGTGATCTCCTGGCGATTGAAATTGTCAACCGTACCGGCTCAAGTGTCAATCTTGCTGATTACGATCTGCTCATGTTTACAGGGGATAGAGAGAAATCCACAATCGCTCTTTCTGGTACTCTTGCTAACAATGCCGTTTATGTGATTGTTAACTATCGCGCTCAGAGTTCGGTCACCGCGTTTAAAAATCTAACAATAGCAAACAACAATGATTACCGACCGATTGTGCTTGTGTATAACCCGGGAGGAACGCATGTCGAAGGCGCGCGCAACGACCGCTGGGCGACTGGTCCTGGAGATACGCCATATTCGCCGAGTGTATACAGCGATTGGGATCCCAACGTACAGAATCTCTCGACCACCGATGAGAACCAGGTGCGCTATGGAAGAGATGCATATTTACCAACTGGTTCGACTACTTGGCAATCCTATAGTGCTGAAGTAACCGATTTTGCCCAGCAAAGCGGTTTTGGTTTTGACGGCAGAGATACCGCAATAACCCCGGCAGCTTTGACCCCCTTCTTCCTGGGTGAGTTTTTCCATTACAACAACCAAGTTTTTAGCACAGATGATGCTTATAAGAATGCGAATCCCTTAAATTACGTGGACCTGACCATTACGGTGCCTGTCCTATGTAATGATGGTTCAACGCCCGACCCAGCTAGTTTTACGCTGACACCCCGTTTTACACTTGACGAAACTACAAATAGTGCCGGCACTTGTATCTATGGCGAAGAAGGCGACGTTCCCTGCCCTGACAAGGTCTCGATCGATTTTGTCGGTGACACAAATCCTACCTTTGTTTGCCCTGATGGCACTTACACGGTTAACATCCTGGGCTTTACGACAGATGGTTTGGGAACAGATGCTTGCTGGGAGTCTTATGATGAAGATGCAGTTTCTGCTGCGTTTATCACCCAGGAAGATCAAGATAACGAAGCCTGCCTGTGGGCGCGCATTGAGCAGCCGCTGGCGGATATCAGCGTGGGAAAAACCTGTCAGCAGTTTGATACTCAAAATCCTTATTACACCATCACGACCTCAAATCTGGGACCAGGTTTTGCGAGAAGTGTTACCCTTGTTGACACGCTTCCTAATGATGTTAGTTTCAAATCCTATACTTCGCAGTTAATAACATCATCCGGCACAATCAATCAGGGAACTTGCTCTGCCAGCGGACAAACTGTAAGTTGCAGTCTGGGCACTCCGTTGCTTGACTATACAACGGATCCCCTGGCAAAGTGGGTAGTTAGGATTAATGTAAATTACTCAACTGGCACTGAAATTGTGAATACGGTCACAGTTTCTTCTATCACGGCAGATCCCAACCTGGCAAATAATACTGATACCGCCGAGTGTAATCCCACTGGAGTATCCCTGATTTCCTTCGAAGCTGAACAAACACCAGAAGGTGTCTTGCTCAGCTGGGAGACGGCCAGCGAAGTTGATAGCCTGGGCTTTAATATCTACAGAGCGGAAGCTCCTTATGCAGAGCAGTTCAGGGTTAATCCCTCCATGATCCTCAGCAAAGCCATGGGAGGCACTTCTGGCGCCTTCTATGAGTACCTCGATGAGGGTATGGAGAGCGGAAAGACGTACTACTATTGGCTCGAAGCGGTGGACTTTGCCTTAAGCAAAACGCTTTACGGTCCTATCACCGCTGAATAGTGGTGCAAATTAAAAAGGAAGAGAAGTAGACTGCGATAAGAATTGCGGGTTTGATACAGGCGAGGTATACTAGGCCTTCAGAATCACCCGCAATTCATTCGTATCTGTTATTATGAATGATAGCGGCTCTGGTTGTTAGCATGAAATCGGTAAGGAGGCTATTTGAAAACCGAAAATAATATGATACGAAATCCGAACTTTATCTTTCGCAAGATCATTGATGAAATGGTGTTGATTCCCGTTAAGCAGGATGTAGCGGATTTGAATGCCATCTTCACCCTGAATGATCTGGGTGCATTCATCTGGGAAAAGCTTGGCGAACCGTGTACAAGAGCGCAGCTTGAGGAAGCGATTTTAGCCGAATATGACGTGCATATCCAAACTGTGAAAGAGGACCTTGAGGTATTTTTGCATGAAATGGCTGAGATTGGTGCCATCAATGAGGCGCAAACATGATTTGTGACAGCTTCCAAAGCATCGATCTGGAAGAGTGGGGCAGGATACTCTCAGCCCCACTGGAGGGTGGGCGCTACCCCCTGAGCGTCAGCTTTGAGCCGACGGTGAGATGCAACATGAATTGTGTTCATTGTTATATCAATAAACCGGCGAAAGATGAGATGACCAGACAGCGGGAATTGTCCACTGATCAGGTTAAGACTTTAATTGACCAGATGGTGGATGCAGGCGTACTGTTCCTGACGTTGACGGGTGGTGAACCGCTCTTGCGTCCGGATTTTGTGGAGATTTACACCTACGCCCGCAAAAAAGGTTTGCTGGTGATACTGTTCACCAACGGCACCATGATTACTGAAGAAATCGCGGATTTGCTCAAGGACATTCGACCTTTTAATGTTGAAATTTCTGTGTACGGTGCTACCCCCGAGACCTATGAAGTTGTCACGCGTATTCCTGGTTCCTATGCCAAATGCATACGGGGGATCAAGCTGATCCACGAGCGCGGCATACCGCTGACACTGAAGACTGAATTGATGACCCTCAACTTCCACGAGCTCACGGAAATGAAAGCGCTTGCGGATGATTTGGGGGTTAATTTCCGTTACGATGGATTATTGTGGCCGCGTTTGGATAGAACCGGCAAATTTCCCCAGGAGGTTCAATTACCATTGGAAACGCTGGTAGCCTTTGATTCTGATGATCAGGAACGACAAGAATCTGTTGAAAAGGAACTTGAGCGTTTGGGGAATCTTAAAAGCCGTGATGAGCGTGTCTTCAGCTGTGGAGCTGGTCTGAGAAACTTCCACCTGGACAGTGAAGGACGGATGAGTATCTGCATCATGTTAAGGGAACCTTCCTATAGTTTGCTTGAGGTGCCTTTAATGCAGGCATGGAATCAAATTGGCGAATTACGCAAGCTAACAAGAACCATGTCGAGTCCGTGTTTGTCATGCGATCTGAATATATTATGCAGTCAGTGCCCGGGATGGTCACAAGTTATTCATGGTGACATGGAAACGGTGGTAGAATTAGTATGCGATCATGGGAAATTGAGGAGTATGAACGCGTTTCATGCTAAGGAAATCGAATTATCGGAGATAATTAATTATGAATAAAAAAACTTACGCAAAACCGATTGTAACAAGAGTTGAATTGACCATAAAAAGCGCAATTCTTGCAGTTTGTAATCAAAGCCCAACCATTATGGATCCAAGACTTGGACCTGTTGCGTGCAGTGTGGAAACAGGTTGTTACAATCCTGCTGGGTGATCACGGGTTTCGTTTGCGCTTAAGCATGTCATTACAACCACTTTTTTGGAATGAATTATTTAACGAGTTTATAGGATAATGAATCTATTGATTCTTGGATGGAAACAAAGAAATATTTAGCTCTGCAGATTGCAGGGTTTGATCTGAAACTCGATGCGAGGGACAGCAGTCTGGATTTGGCTGTCCCTTTCATTTATGAGAAATTCTTAATAGAGAATCTTAATTTTGGAGCTGCGGCTGAAACAGATCAGCAGACTCTTTTACTTACAATTCACAACGATCAACAATTTACTATTGAAAATCGGGGGGTGCCGGTTTGCCGAACCGAAATTTGGGAATTGTGGATTGATGAGAATGGGGATCATGTTTTTACCTCCCCAAGACAATTTCCCCCAAAAAGAGTCATCATTGATCCGAATTTTCGAACTGGTGAGATTGTCGGTAATTTCTCATTGGTAAAAGATCTGGCAATCTATCCATTAAGCAGTATTGACATCCGGATTATGGTCAACTGGTTAGCTGCTTTTGGGGATCTGATCCTGCACGCTGCTGGTGTGAGTGTGGATGGTCAGGGCTATTGTTTTATTGGTGAAGCTGGCAAAGGCAAATCCACCTTAGCGTCCGCGCTTGCCAAGAATGAGGGTGTTACGGTATTGGGAGAAGACCAGGTCATATTGCGGTATTTGGACGGGCAATTTTGGATTTTCGGTACCCCCTGGCATGAGCATGTGGAAATGTGCTCGCCGATTGGCGTGCCATTGAGGAAAATCTTTTTCCTGGATCGGGAAATGGATGAGGAGATCAAGCAGGTTTCTCCCTCTGAAGGTCTGACACGCATCCTGCAAACCGCATTCGTGCCTTATTACTTGCCAGAGAAAGTCCACTTGATTATGGGGCGTTTATCAGTGCTTACGGGAGTAATTTCCTTCTTTGGGCTTAATTACAAATTAGGATCTGACATCCTCTCTTTAATTCTAGATTAAAATTCTATCTACAAACTCACACCAGAACCGTTGGAAAGATTATCATGTTAAGAACCTTGATGATAAGTCACCCGAGGAGTATTGCAATGAAACGAATGTTCAAAAAAATATTGATGGTCCTGATTATAGCTGTGATGTTCATCAACTTCTCAGGTCCATCCGTCAAAGCAGAGACGGCACTTCAGGATGAGTTTGTCTTGCTTTTATCATCCGGAACAGGGGTGAAATTTGAGGTTAATGTGCCCTGGGAGTCTCTTGGCCAGGAGATATTAAAAGAAGATGACCAATCCTATACACGCATATCTCTCCCGGAGTGGTTGAACATAAGCCGGGAAGGTGAACCCGCGCTTCCATTTATGATGCAAGCAATTGGCGTACCTTTTGGTGCCAAACTTTCTGTGAGGGTTGTTCCTGGAAAGGCGCATACGATAAAATTGTCTGCTCCGGTTTTGCCTTCTCCCACACAGGAGCTGGTAATCAATCCTGATGGGGTGGAGTTTGAAAAAAATTCTTATTCAATTGCCATCAAACCAAGCCCCGAAATTTACGATAGTGACGACACCTATCCAGGAGTGTTGGCAGAAATTAGCAATGATGGTGTGCTGCGCCAGCAGCGCGTGGCCGGCATTGGGGTTTATCCGGTGCAGTACAATCCCCAGTCGAATACGCTGACCATTTATGAAAGCTTACAGGTGGAAGTTACCTTTAAAGGAATGCCTGCAATCACTCAAAATGCGGCAAGCGTCGAATCAGATTTTTTTGAAACTATCTTCCAATCAACCCTGATGAACTATGAAGAAGCGCGAAATTGGCGCAGTCTGACTGAGAAAATTGAGAATCTTGAGAGTACGGCTGACAGTTTGCAAGTTTTCTCAAATCCTGCGGCACTGCCCTGGCAGCCTCCAGAACCCGGCTGGCGGGTTTTGATCGAAGAAGATGGACTATTTGAACTGACTTATACGGAATTGCAGCTGGCTGGTTTGCTGGTGGATGAGATCAATCCCCAGACCTTCCAAATGTTTTATATGGGAGAGGAAATCGCCATCCAGGTGATAGGGGAGGATGATCTGTCATTTGATGAGGGTGATGCCATTTTCTTCTATGGACAAGGGATTGACAGTAAATATACCTTGCAAAATGTTTACTGGCTGACTTATGGGGAGAACCTTGGACTCAGGATGGAAATCCTTGACGGCACACCGCTGGTGGAAAACGTGCCCTCTCACTATCAGGCAAGCTTGGAACTCGAAGATAATATTTACTATAGGAGTATTCTGCCCGGTGAGGATGAACTTGAGCGCTTTTTGGGAGATATGATTTATACCCTCATTGATCCGACCTGGTCGCGTGATTTTTTCTTAGAGGAACCTTATGCTGGTGCAGGCACGCTTCAGATTGCCCTTTTTGGCAGCCTGCACATACCCGCAGTCAACCCTGATCACCATGCGATCATCCGTATCAACGGAACCCAGGTTGCGGACGTGGAATGGGATGGTTGGACCTGGGCTGGAGATGGATTCGTTGAGGCTGCAATTCCAGAGGGTGTATTGGTACCAGGTCTGAATTCGCTGACAGTTTTTCTCCCGAATGATACCGGTTATAGCGTCGATTTTGTCTTTGTAGATTGGGCAAAGATCAATTTCCTGAATACATTTTCGGTACACACAGGCGAAGACGCGCTTGCCTTTTCTTATGACATTAGCGGAACGTGGAAGTTCCAGGTGGAAGGCTTTAATTCGGACGCACTTGTCGTCTATGAAGTCAGCAATCCCTGGGAAGTTGCTGTATTCGACAGCGATAGCTTGAGTATTGAAAATCTGGGATCTGAATATCGGGTCGCCTTTGAAGATGAGGTTGTCACTGAGAAAACTTATTGGGTTGCAACTGACTCATCAATACGGACCGTGCTGGCAAGCGATATTGTGGAGGATACTCCCTCTAATTTGCAATCAACAGACAAACAAGCAGACTATATCCTCATCTCTCACCAGGCCTTCATTGATGAGGCAGAAGCTTTATCCGACTATCGCGCATCCCAAGGGTTGAGCACCATCTTGGTGGATGTGCAGGATGTCTATGATGAGTTTGGTTTTGGCATCACGAGCGTGGCAGCTATCCGTGAATTTCTTGCCTATACCGCTGTAAGCTGGCAGGCACCTGCACCTTCATTTGTTGTGCTGGTTGGCGATGGCAATTATGATCCCAAGAACTATCTTGGAAAGAATAAAACCAGCTTCATTCCACCATTTCTGGCGATGGTAGATCCATGGAAGGGGGAGACGGCGAGTGATAACCGCTATGTAACCTTTGCAGGTCCAGAGTCTTTACCGGATATGATTTTGGGACGCTTGTCGGTCAATAGCGCTGCTGAAACAAGCGCTATGATAGCGAAGATCACATCCTACGAACAGACTCCCGAGGAAGGTGATTGGACGAGCCAGATTCTTGCAGTGGCAGGCGCAGCCGATGACGCAGGTGATTTTGCTGCCTTTTCTGACAGTCTGATTGCTGATACTCTCCCGCTTCCCTACCAGGCTGAAAAAATCCACTTTGGTATCACGCATACCGACATAGGGGAAGCTGTAGCTGCCTTGAAAAGCGGGATCAATCAGGGGAAACTGATCGTGAACTTTATTGGACACGGTTTTGCCAAAGGTTGGTCTGCCCAAAAGAATCCTCCGCAGATCTTCATGCAGACCACAGATGTGGGTACCTTAACCAACCAAAATAAATACCCGATATTTTTGGCAATGACCTGCAATGAAGGCTATTTTATTGACCCGGCTGTCGAAGCATTTGGGGAAGTTATCACGCGCGCAGAGAATAAAGGTGCCATTGCCAGTTGGTCACCTACCGGAGAGGGAGTTTCTGGCGGGCATGATTACATGAATCGCGGCTTTTTTGAAGCTATGTTTGAAGATGGTGCCCAAGTTTTGGGGGAAGCAATCACAAGTGGTTTGACCCGGCTCTGGTTCAGTGGAAGCAGTCTTTACCTGCTTGAATCCTATGAGCTTTTTGGTGACCCTGCTTTGATTGTTAACCGTCCTCCAGCAGCTGTATATGATTTTTATGGCACTGCTGAGGATTTTCAACTTAATGTTGATGTGGAGGAGGGAGTTCTGAAAAATGACTTTGGACTTGCACGTGGTAATGTTTTGACAGCCAGTCTAGCCACCGATGTATCCAACGGCGTACTCGAAATTTTGGATAACGGATCGTTTAATTACACGCCGAATCAGGATTGGCATGGCGTTGATAGTTTTACATACGATCTGTACGACGATACAACCCTGATCGGCACAGCAGAGGTGACAATCACGGTTTATTCGATCAATGATAAGCCGGTAGCATTTCCACAATTGTTTGTTATAAATGAAAACACCACTTTATCAATCGAGTTGACAGGTTTTGATGTTGAAAGCAGTGTGTTGACCTATTCTGTCTTGACTCAACCCATCCACGGCATTTTAACCGGTACGGCGCCAAATTTATCTTACACACCTGATGCGGGGTTTGGCGGCACGGACAGCTTTACTTTCATAGTGAATGATGGATTGGTCAATAGCGATCCTGCAACAATTTCGATTCTCATAAATTCACTATATTACTTACCACTGATCAATAAATAACGCATTGCAAAGGTTGGATTGAGGTTGTCAGATAAAAGACTGGCAACCTCATTTTAAATTAATCTGAAAAAAGTATACGCGACTGTTTCATGGTGAAGTATTGGTTATTTGTTGAATCTTTACTGTGGGGGTACACTTGAATATTGTGATATCTGAAAAGAAATTGACCTGTGATTCGAAGGAATTTGGGATAATTAGTTCCGAATTATTAAGGGCTGGAAATACTATCCGTTTTACCGCAAAAGGAACCAGCATGCATCCTTTAATCAGGGATGGTGATATTGTTTTGATTATTCCTCTTAAAGATGAACAAATCCGCAAGGGAGATGTTGTGTTGTTTACCATTGGCGATGGAAGGGTTCTTTTGCACAGGGTGGTAGAAATTCGAAGAAGCAGAAGAGATGAAGAATGTCTTATTCAGGGAGATCACAGTATCCATTCTGATGGATATATCCCAACGTCCAAAATTTTAGGCTCGATGGTTGCAGTGCAACGAGGTGGGCTTCAAATTTCCACAAAAGGCCTTGTTTATAGAAGCTTGGGGAGGCTTATCAGTCTTTATTTGCGAATAAATCCTAAAAATTCCAAGCCATATCTAATGCTTTTTAAGGTCTTAAAACAAATTCCTTTGTTCAAACAGTATTTGTCTTAGTTTTGTCCATTTGTTTTCAAAGATTGTCTTTGACAAAACTTGATAATCCCGCTTCAAATTTTAATTATTCGATCAGGAATGATTCTTGCAGTTGTTAATGTGTGATATGCATCAGTTTTCGGTGTTAAGTATCTAAAAAGGAGATCGGGTGTTTCGTTATATGAAATTGTGCCAAATTGATCAAATTGATGCAAATTGTGCCCCAAGATCAAGCGGTATGATAGAATTTACCAAAATTTTGAAACTCATTATTTGCTGTATTGTTTGATAAATTGATAAATATAATAAATAATTAATATAACAATAACAGAAATAAAAGAGTTATATAAAAAAAGTTGTAATTTATACATAACCACTTCAATTGGTGTTTTTATGTGCGTTAAAAATATCGCACTTTAGTTGAAATTAAGGAGATAGCAAAATGAAATTTAAAAGTACTGGAAAGAGCCGAATATTATATCGAATCGTCACAATCCTGATAGTGTTTTCTATGCTATCTGGACACACCATGCAGATAACGCAGGCAAAAACGGAAGAACCACCTGAAGAATATCGGGGAGAGACGATCACTTCGGTTGGAGCAGAAGGTTCTGCGGTCATACAAGAGGAATCTTTTGGGATTGCATGGGGGGATCCAGATGGACTCCATTCAGTCTATGACTGGCCCTTCCCCTTTGTGCAAATGGGGCATGCAATCCAGTCGTACCAGAATTATAGCAGTGGTACGAGCTCGGCATATTTTCATCATGGAATTGACATGATTGCCCCGAACGGGACCCAGGTGTTCACACGATCGGGTGGACAAGTGGTCAACATCGAGAATTATCGGCCAGGACAGGCAATCTATTGGGAAGTTGCGATCCTGGATGCGGAGGGCTACGTATGGCAGTATCATCATATTGATGAACCTACTATTCCCGATCTCATTTACCAAAAATTTGTTGAATGGCAGGCAGACCCTGTTAATGGGGGTTTTATTCCGCCCAACACCCATATTGGAAACATTATCTATTGGCCGGTTATTTCATTGGGATATCGATTTAATCACATTCATCTGAACATCCTTGCAGATGGAGATATTTACCTGAACCCAATGGAATTCCATACACCAATAGAAGATACTCAGGCGCCAGAGATCCAGGCAATTGGATTACTGAATGGAAACACAATCGTCAGTGGCAACACTGCATCAGGGAATTATGGCATGTATGTACGTGCCAGGGATCTATACAAGAGCACGGTATATTACCTGCCGCCCTACAAGACCGAATTCTCGATTGACGGCGGTGACTGGGTTACGGTGTGGGAATTCCATGACTTTCCGGGTGGTTTTGATGATCACCTTTATGTGAACGACTTTTTTGTACCGTACTACACGCAAGGTAATTACAGCTCCCGAGAATTTTATATCGACCTGGGTTTCACAACAGAGGGACAAAGAACCTTTACGAGTGAGCCCGGAGAACACACTATTGCAGTGCGTGTTTGGGATTACGCAGGAAATTCTGACTTGGATAGTTTTACTTACAATGTCGTTTCAAGCATCCCGGATAACGGCTGTAGCAGTGGGAATGGTGTCTCGCGAACCTTCCTGGTTTCGGAAGATCTGCTGGTCACCGATGTGAACTTGGGGGTCAATCTTTCACATGCGTCACGCGGACAGGTGAGAGTAACACTGAAATCCCCGACAGATGCGACAGCAACAACTATCATAAATACAAGTGGTGATACTTACGATAATTATGATTTGTGGGTGGATGACAGCTCAAGTAATCCGGTAAATGATGGGAATAATGACAGCGTATCTGCGCCTTATTTTGATCGGACTGTTGGACCAAGTGTTAATGGAGCCCTGGATAGCTTCAACGGGAAGGCCACATTTGGTGAGTGGACTGTGTTTGTTTGCGACAACGTGGGGGGTAATACAGGCACTGTCAATTTGATAGATTTGGATGTGATTGGTGTTGTCAGCAGCAATGAACCTCCGATTGCTTATGATCAAAACCTCAGCACCACTGAAGATACTGCCTTGGGAGTGACATTGACTGGTTCCGACCCTGATGGAGATCCAATCACCTTTATCGTGTTGACAGATCCGATGTATGGCACCTTGAGTGGGGAAGCCCCTGAT